>CAZNZC010000009.1:0-125595 GCA_964577425.1 uncultured Phycisphaeraceae bacterium | reverse complement strand
CCCCCCCCCCCCCCCCCCCCCCCCGCTGCCCGGTGATGTCCAATGTCACCAGCCTGCCCCACGACGCCGACGCGGCCTCGATCCGCCGCCGTCTGGTCGAGCAGCTCACCAGCCCCGTCCGCTGGGCCGCGAACTGCGAGTACCTCGCCAAGCACCACGCCGGCGCGGAGTGGCACGAGCTGGCCCCCGGCAAGTCGCTGGCGGGCATGATGCGCCGCATCGACAAGGGCGTGAAGGTCATCACCCACGACACGCCCGAGACCTCCAACGCCTGACTCTCCCCCACGGAGCGGGGGGCTTCCAGCCCCCCGTTCGGCCAAAGGCCGAACCTCTTCTTCTTTCCCCCCCTCTCCCCACGAGACCCCCATGCCCGACACCCGCGTCGCCATCGTCACCGGAGCCTCCCGCGGCATCGGCCGCGCCATCGCCCTGCGCCTGGCCAAGGACGGCCGCCATGTCGTCGCCGTCGCCCGCTCGCAAGGGCCGCTGGATGAACTCGTCGCGGAGATCACCGCGGCGGGCGGCCAGGCCACGGCCAAGGCCTGCGACCTCGCCGACTCCGCCGCCGTCGCCGCCATGATCGAGTCAGTCGCCTCCGAACTCGGGCGGATCGACATCCTGGTCAACAACGCCGGCATCACCCGCGACAACCTCATCCTCCGCATGTCCGACGACGAGTGGGATGATGTGGTCAACACCAACCTCAAGGCCGTGTTCGTCGCCTGCCGCGCCGCGGCCCGGCCGATGATGAAGGGCAGGTTCGGGCGCATCGTCAACATCGCCTCCACCAGCGGCCTCGTCGGCAACCCCGGGCAGGCCAACTACGCCGCCGCCAAGAGCGGCCTGACCGGCCTGACCAAGACCATCGCCCGCGAACTCGGCGGCAAGGGCATCACCGCCAATGTCATCGCCCCCGGCTTCATCCAGACCGACATGACCGCCAACCTGCCGGCGGATGTCATCGACAAGGTCAAAGGCGCGATGGCCGTCAAAACGCTGGGCACGCCCGACGACATCGCCGCCGCCGTGGCCTACGCCACCAGCGACGAGGCGGGGTATCTCACCGGGCAGACCATCGCCGTGGACGGCGGGATGACGATGTGCTGAGCCAAACCATCCTCAACAAAAAACAAACTCATTTTTCATCCGAAGGAGTCGCTCAATGAACCGCATCACCTTGGCAATCCTGGCTTCGGGGGTTGGCGTCCTTGGCATCGTGATCGTGGCCGCAACCGGCCAGAACCCAAGGGATGAAGCTCCGAACGCAATCACGCGCTCGCTGACGCTCGAACAGCTCCGCGGCCATTCAGATTCGCCGCTGGGTCTGGCGGAGGCCTTCGACGCGCTGGCGGCGGAAGCCGACGCGCAGTGGGTCGAATGCAGCGCGCTCTGGGAGTGGGCCGCTCAGCAGGGCAATGCCGATCAGCTTTCTCGGGTGTCGGTGCTCAAGAACCGGGTTCAGGACGAGTTTGCCGAAACGACCGCTCGGATCGCGCTCGATGTTTTGGAGTGGAACCGGGATCCCGCTCGATACACCGGCCCCAGCGCTCCCGAGTTCTGGCAGGCCTACCGCGCGCTCGCCCAGAAACGCGATGCGTTCCGGCAGGAAATCATCGCGCTGCGTGCGGATTTCTACACGGAGGCGGGTGTCAACCTGCGAAAGGCCACCACCAGCAACCCGTTTGACTTCAAACGCCCGAAAGCGCCGTGACGCGGGTCCGCCCCAAAGGATGAAACCCGGTTCATCACCGAGCGGGCCATCGCCGTCAACGGCGGCACGGCCATATGCTGACGCGGGAAGCATGAAATCCCGCATCCCCGGGTGGGCACGCCGGTTCCGCGCGCATACCTTGTCTCTGGAACCATTGCCGCAGGACCGGCAGCGGCCGGAGGCATGATGCAAGGACAAACGCCCAACGAGCCGGCCGTTCCGCCAACCGCGCCGGATGCCATCCCGGCCGATATCGCCGCTGAAAACGCGGCCCCCGCTTCCGTCGATGCCGCGCACGCTCAGGTCGAGACCCTGGTCGGTTCCTGGTTCGGCTGGCTGTCGGACTATCCCGCGGTCCAGTCGCTGGCCGTGCTGTGCCTGCTGGCGCTGGTGGCCTGGCTGGCCTACGCGGTGACGAACCGCCTGATGACCCGCGTGATCGGCCTGGCCATGATCCGCCTGCCGGACTGGTGGCGGAGCCTGGTGATCGACCACAAGGTGCTGCGGCGGCTCGTCCCGCTGGTGCCCGCGATCATCATCGCCCGCGGCATCGGGTTCGTGCCGCACCTGCCGCACACGCTGGAACTGGCGGTGCTGCGGTCGGCCCAGGCGGTGGCGGTGCTGTTCGTGGCGTTGGCGTTCGGCGCGTTGCTCAACGCGGCCAACGCGATCTACAACCGCTACCCCATCGCCCATGGACGCCCGATCAAGGGCTATCTCCAGGTCGTTAAGATCCTGGTCTACGGCGGCGCGGGCATCTTCATCCTCGCGGCGCTGGTCGGAGAATCGCCGTGGATCTTCCTGTCCGGCCTCGGGGCGCTCACGGCGGTCCTGCTGCTGATCTTCCGCGACACGCTGCTCTCCCTGGTGGCGGGCATCCAGCTGGTCAACAACGACCTGCTCCGCGTGGGCGACTGGATCGAGATGCCCCAGTTCAACGCGGACGGGGATGTGATCGACATCTCCCTGAATGTGGTGCAGGTCCGCAACTGGGACAAGACCGTCACCGCCATCCCCACCCACAAGTTTCTCGAGCACTCCTTCAAGAACTGGCGCGGCATGTTCGATTCCGGCGGACGCCGGATCAAGCGGGCGGTGCGCATCGACATGTCCACCATCCGCTTCCTCACGCCCGAGGAGATCGAGAAGTTCTCCCACTTCCGCCTGCTCCGCGACTACATCCGGTCCAAGGCGGCCGATGTCGAGACATACAACCGCGAGCACTGCACCGGCGAGTACGCGGGCGCCGTGGCCAACGCCCGCCGGCTGACCAATGTCGGAACCTTCCGCGTCTACATCGCCGAGTACCTCAAGCAGCACCCCCTGATCCACCAGGGCATGACCCAGCTCGTGCGCCAGCTTGAGCCGCAGTCCGACGGGCTGCCCATCGAGCTGTATGTCTATGTCAAGGACACCCGCTGGGTGGCCTATGAGAACGCCCAGTCGGACATCTTCGACCACATCCTGTCCATCGCGGGGGAGTTCGGCCTGCGGATCTTCCAGGAGCCGAGCGGCAGCGACATGGCGGCGCTCGCCGCGGACGACCGATCGGCGCGACGCACGGGCGAGTAGGACGGATTCCGGATGACTTAGGTGGCACAGGCGTCCCGCCTGTGCGGACCGGCTTTGCACAGGCGGGACGCCTGTGCCACCGTTGCTCCGGGGGTCAGCCCGTCACCTTGACGACCACGAAGGTCACATCGTCGGCCGGGCGCAGTTCCCCGCAGTGCTTGTCCAGCGCCTCGCGCAACGCACGGCAGATATCCTCCGCGCTCGCGGACGAGTGGGCCTCCACCACGGAGCGGACCCGCGCCTCGCCGAACTGCTCCTTCCGGTCGTTCATGGCCTCCCACAGCCCGTCGGTGCTGAGCAGCACGATCATGCCCCGGTGGACATGCGTGCCGCGGTGCTCGGTGTACCGCTCGTCGCGCTCGATGCCCAGCGGCAGGCCGCCCGCGTCGAAGTCCAGCCACGCCCCGCTCGCGGAGTCGTACACCATCGGCGGCCCCTGCCCGGCGGAGGCCCAGCGCAGCTCGTGCCCGCCGGGGTCGATCATGACCAGGAGCATGGTCATGAACCGGAACCCGCCGGAGTCGTTCACCAGCGAGGCGTTGGTGTAGTTGAGCAGCTCGGCCAGCGACCCGACCTCGCCCGCGCGGGAGCGGATCACGCCGCGGGCCGTGGCCATGAGCAGGGCCGACGCGATGCCGTGGCCCATGACATCGCCCAGCACCACGGCCAGCCCGCTGGGCGTGATGGAATCGACCTCGAGATAGTCGTAGTAGTCGCCGCCGGTCTCGTCGCAGTATGCGCTGTAGCCGCAGACATCCAGGTGCGGCAGCGTCGGCGGGCCTTTGGGCAGCAGGGCCTGCTGCACATCCATCGCCAGCTCCAGGCTCTTCTGGAGGCGGATGCGGTCCTTCAGCCCCGCCTGCATCTTGTTGATCTCGCGGCCCAGCTCGGCGAACTCGCTCGCCCCGTCCAGCGTGAGCTGGGTGTCCAGGTCCCCCGCCTCGATCAGGTGCAGGTGCTCGCGGAGGCGCAGGACCGGCCGGGCGAGCCAGACGGCCCCGAACATGCCGATCAGAACGGCCGCGCCGGCCGCCACCAGCCCGGTCTGCAAGGCCCGCGCCTGGGTCTCCCGGACCCCGCCGGTCAGGTCGGCCTCGGGCACGCCGATCAGCAGGTACCACTCCAGGCCCGCGCCCAGCGGCACGCGGAGGGGCGTCACCTCGATGAACCATGCGCCGTCGCGGGCCTCGATGCGTTCCATGCCGATGCCCCTGCCGGACTCCACGCGGGCCTTGGCCGCCGCGCCGAGGATGCGGGTCGCCTCGTCCTCGGCGGCCCAGGCCGCGCGACGCTCCCCCGCCGAGTCGAGCAGGCCCTGCACGCGGCTGGCCGCGACCATGCGCCCGTCCCGCTCCGCGATGACCGCCAGGCCCGTCTCGCCGATCCGCAGGCCGGCGAGAAACTTCGAAAGTTCGACAAGTTCAATCTCCGTGCTGAGCACGCCGACAAGGGCGTCCGCCGCGTCATGGATCGGGCGGACATAGCTGACCCCGAATGTCTCCCCGGTGCCGTCGGAGCGGCCCCAGCTATAGACCGGGCTCCAGGCGGGTTTGCGCTCCGGATCGGCGGCCGTTTCCAGCCCCGTGACATACCACGGGCGTGCGAAGAGGTCGTACGGGAGACGCCGGCTGGGGGTCGGCCCGAAGCCGCCCTCGCCGTCCGTCTCGAACTGATTGATGAACTCGTCCGAAGCGTCCGACTTGAGGGCGTACTCGGGCAGCGGATCGCCCGGGTACTGGGCGATCCAGGTGACCGCGCCGTCGGCCCGCCCGAAGACGATGCTGCTCAGGCCGTCGAACGCGCTCCATTGCCGCCATAGCGCCTCCCACCAGCCCGCGAGATCGGCCGGGTCCAGCACGCCCGCGTCGAGCAGCACCATCGTGGCGTCGCTGGCGGTGCCGGCCACGCGGAGGTGGTCCTCAACCCGCTGACCGACCCGCGAGCCGATCTGGGCGACGATCTGGCCCGCGAGGTCGTCCACCGAACTCCGGGAGGACCGCACGCCGATCCACCCCAGGACGGCGGCCAGACCCGCCACGGGCACGACGACGAGGACAGGCACCAGGATCCGAACCGAGACGCGCGACAGCATGGACCCAGCGTAGCAGAATCCGGGCCGGGCCGGGGGGGGGCGTGCTCAGAAAAAGTCCACCATCGAGGGCGTCGGGCCCGCGAAGATCGTTCCGAGGGAGCGGATCGGGGCGTCGTCCCCGCGGACGCGCCCGATCAGCCGCAACTGTCCGGGCGAGGCGTAGCCGGTGTAGACGGCGGCCATCGCGCCGATGTCCAGCTCGATCGCTCCCGAACCGCCCCGCTCGCAGCGACCGAAGCCGTCCTCGACCTCGATCACCCAGTTCCCGGCGTTGGTCTCGAACAGAGGATCGCGCACCGAGATTTCCGCCCGTGCGCGAAGCCCCGGCGCATAGCCCCGGGCCGCGATCGCCTCGGGCAGGCGGACGATGCGGGTCATCCAGTGGTCCTCGTGCTCGATGCGGTATTTCTGCTCGTCCAGCAGCATCAGGACGGGGTGCGAAGGCCCGCCCCACAGGCGGATCTCTGTCACGACGGACCCGTACCCGGCCAGGGCCGCCAGCACGCCGCGGGCGCCCGCCTCGCTGGAGGCCGCCCAGTCACTGACCCAGAGCACGAACCCGCGCTGGGGGTACGCGGCCCGCTCCAGGCGCGTCGTCAGCACGCCGCACACGCCGGAGGCGTCTTCGACCACCAGCGTGTCGGTCTCCAGCTTCCGCGGCGAGCGGATGAGCGACCAGAGGTAGGAATCCCGGTCCAGACTGCCGGGCATCTCCCGGGCTATTGCCCGCTGGCACGCCACGATCGCCCCGTGGTCCCTGTCAAAATCCGCCGGGCGGATGCGCGTGCCCGGCACGGACCTGGCCCGGAGACGCGCGGGGTCGATCATGATGCGGCTGCGGTGCCCGGCCTGCTCGTAGCCGGAGCGACGGTACAGGGCCTGCGTGGCCGCGTACAGCGTGGACGAGCAGGAGCCTTTGTCGTGCGCCTCGCGCAGCAATGCCTCCATCATCGCGCTGGCCACGCCCGTGCCCCGGCGTTCCGGCGGCACGGCGACCGCGCGCACGCCGGCCATCGGCACCGGCCTGCCCCCGAACCACTGGCCCGCCCAGACCACCAGGGCCGAGCCGGCAGGTTCGCCCCGATCGTCGCGGAAGATCCGCTGCCGCTCCGGCCCGGCCTCGTCGATCGCGGGATCGACCGAGTCGGACGCCATGCCGAAGCTCGTGCGCAATGACCGCCCCACGAACGCCCGCTCCGCGTCACCGTCGATCGGTCCCCAGCAGTGCTTGCCCATCCGTTGCCTCCGTGCGTTCAGGCCGTCAGTCCCGTTTTCAGGAAACCCATGTGCATCCGGCAGTGGTCCAGGTGCAGCAGCACCCACTGGTCGTGCGTCATCCGCCCGAGTACCGGTGAGTCGTGGGTCATCTTCTCGCCGGCGTCGATCCGTGCGAGCTGGGAACGGATCAGGCCCATGCCCTCCTCGAACGGGACCTCGTCCCGGGGCAGGAGCATGGAGGCGGACTTTGGCAGTTTGATGCCCGGCTTCATCTGGCTCCTGCCGAGCCGGGGCTTGAAGAAGGTCGATCCCAGCACGCGGATGATCCACGGAGCGCGGGCGCCGCCGAAGCCGTCGAAACTGAACCCCATCAGCTTGCCGCAGTGCTCAAGGATCTGTCCGGCCGACCACCCGCCCGCGGCCCGCAGCGTGCCGGCGCGATGGGCGGCCTCGACCGCGTCCAGCTCGGCCCGGAGTTCGTCGAGCGTGCGGAATGCGGCGGGCGTCCAGGAACCGGATTTCGTGGATGGCATGGGTCGCTCCAGATCACGGCATGCGCTCGATGCCGCGGCGATGGTCGTACCGGTCATCTTACACGGATCCCACTTGAATCGCGGGCGTGGCCTGATTGACAAGCCGCGACTGCAAGGGAGCGGCCGCGGTTGCGTCCGCCGCGGAGTGCGCCGATTGATCCGTCATTGCCGATCGTCCGGCATCGGATCGTCGGCTGGCGGTCCCGGCCGCTCCCTTGCTGTCGCGGCTTGTATGTATTGGCTCCGACGGTTGATAGGGATCACGCCCGGAAATCAAGTGGAATCCGTATGATCCGTATATCTCACCGGGACGGAGAATCAGAAGGGCCGCCCACGATCCCACCCCCGAACCGAGCGACCCGGCGCGGCGTACCCCGCGGGCGGGAACGCCTCCATCAAGGAAGGAAACCGACGGATGACCGACAAGCCCCACCCCGACGCCAGCGGCCGATCCGAGATCCTCGTGGGCCTGCGGGTGATCGACGAGGACGGCTACGCCCGGTACCGGGCCGGGATGACGCCGATCCTGGAAGCGATGGGCGGGTTCTTCCGCTACGACATGCGGGTGAGCGATCTGCTGCGCGGCCCGGCCGACGAACCCTTCAACCGGGTGTTCATCCTCTCGTTCCCGGACGGGGCGACGAAGGATCGGTTCTTCGCGGACCCGGCCTATCGCGTGGTTCGGGCGGAGCACTTTGAACGCTCCGTCGGGTCGGTCACGATCATGGCCGGGTACACGGCCGATTGATCGGCACGGGGTTCAGAAGTCCCGGCCGTTCACGCCGTGCGGGGTGTCGTGGTAGTACCTGGGCCGGTGGTGCGGATCCGCTCTGGCCGCGTTCGGGACGGGTATGGTCGCCTCCGGGTCCAGCACTGTTCTGGCGGATCCATCGGCGAACAGCGCCGGCCTGGGCGTGGACGGCGTTGGGTCACGGCGCAGGTAGGCGCGTTCGCTGTCATAGAACATGACCTTGGCGGACGGGAACCGCACCTGGTGGGGGCGCACCGCGCGGATGAGCGACTCGGGGTTCGGGCTGGGCGTGTCGGACCAGGCGGCGGGCTGGGCCACGAACGAGTTCGAGTACCGGTAGGAAACCGGGAGCAGGCTCATCGCCACGATGTCGTTGATCATCCGCTGCCACGGCTCGGGATCGGCCCCGGGCGTGATCCACACCCGGTAGTTTTCTGGCCAGGGCGCATACTGGTGCATCAGAGATGGCCAGTTCAACTCGATGTGCCAGATAAGAAATGTCATCCCAACGGGAAAGGGATCACTCATTGGCCGAATAAAGCCTCCACGGCCGAACATGTACGCCCCACTCCCGTTGGCGTACATCTCCGTGGTGACGCCGATCTGGCGGAGGTTGGAGAGGGACCGGGTCTCGGCCCCCCGTGTGCGGACGGCGGACAGGCCTGGCAGGACGATGGCCAGCAGCACGGCGATGACCGCGACCGCCGCCAGCAGTTCAACAATGGTCACGCCGCGGGCGGCGGATGGTCTAGATCGGCGGCATCGCGAGGGCACGCCCGAATCCCTCCGCTCCCATGTAGACATAGGCCGTGAGTTCCTCCCAGTCCGATCTCGGGCCGGCCCGGACGAACACGAAGGAGACGGTGGCGGGCACGCTCTGGCCGCCCGCGTCCTTGATCGTCACCGGGAAAAAGACCTCGATCGCTTCCGCCCTGGGATTGCCTACGAACTCTGACGGCTCGGGCAGGGGGGCGGACACGGCGAAGTCCGGGCCGACGCAGAGCGTGCCGGGGAAAAGTTCGGGGAAATCACGGGTCGGATCGACACGCCGGACATGCACCCCATCGGCGTGAACGATGGGGTTGGCGAAGGCGGCGGCCTGCCTCTCCCACCGTGCACGCAGATCTCCCTCCGGCGGGGTCCAGCCCTCGGCGCGCGGGCTGGTGCTGGTATGCCCGGCCCAGCGGTCAAAGTTCGGGGCGAAGAGCAGGTCGGCCCGCAGGGTGGCCAGGTCGGCCAGTGCCGGATCGGAGACCGAGGCCTCGGCGAACTTGCGGGCGATGGTCTCCGGGAGGGTGTCTTGCAACCTTGCGTAGCGGATGCCCCCCGCTTCGCGGGTGTGCGTGAACTCAACCGGCAGGTTGAGGTCCGGGTCCCATGCCGGGGCCGAAGGCTTTGATCCCATTCCCAGGCGGAGGGCACCGATCGCCATGCCGACAAGCACAACCGCGACGGCAACCGCTGCTTTCTTGGTCATTGGCGCTCCGTGTTGACGACGCGGGCTTCATGGGAAGAGCCGCCTGTGCTGGCGGTGGAGCGTTCGCACCTCCATATGCGGCAGTCTACCCACGCCGACTCCCCGCTGTCAAGGGGAAAACCCGGCGTGCCGATCGGCCCGGATGCCCGATCAACAAAAAAACCCGCCGAAGCGGGCGGGATGGGCTGGTTGTGTGAAATGCGCGGCTCAGGCCTTGGCGGCGGCCGCGGCGGCCTTCTTGCGGGCATCGTCGAGGGTGCCGACATACATGAAGGCGGACTCGGGCAGGTCGTCGCCCTCGCCGTTGCAGAGGCGCTCGAAGGAATCGATCGTCTCCTCCAGGCTGGAGTTGACGCCGGGGAAGCCGGTGAAGACCTCGGCCACATAGAAGGGCTGGGAGAGGAAGCGCTCGATGCGTCGGGCGCGGTTGACGATCCGCTTGTCCTCTTCGGACAGCTCGTCGACGCCGAGGATGGCGATGATGTCCTGGAGGTCCTTGTAGCGCTGCAGGATCTTCTGGACGCGCTGAGCCACGGCGTAGTGACGCTCGCCGATGATGCTCGGATCGAGGATGCGGGAGGTGGAGGCCAGGGGATCGACGGCGGGGTAGATGCCCTTCTCGGCGATGCCGCGGGCGAGGGTGACGAAGGCGTCGAGGTGGGCGAAGGCGGTGGCCGGGGCGGGGTCGGTCAGGTCGTCGGCGGGCACATAGATGGCCTGCACGGAGGTGATGGCGCCCTTGGCGGTCGAGGTGATGCGCTCCTGCAGCTCACCCATCTCGGTGGAGAGAGTCGGCTGGTAGCCCACGGCGGAGGGCATGCGCCCGAGCAGCGCGGACACCTCGGAACCGGCCTGGGTGAAGCGGAAGATGTTGTCCACGAACATCATGGTCTCTTTGCCGGAAGCGTCGCGGAACTCCTCGGCCATGGTCAGGCCCGAGAGGGCGACGCGCATACGGGCGCCGGGCGGCTCGTTCATCTGGCCGAACACCATCGCCACCTTGTCGAGCACATGGGCGGTGTTGCCGTCGGCGTCGGTGTACTCGGCCTCGGCCATCTCGCGCCAGAGGTCGTTGCCCTCGCGGGTGCGCTCGCCGACGCCGCAGAAGACGGAGTAGCCGCCGAACTCGCGAGCGACGCGGGCGATCATCTCCTGGATGATGACGGTCTTGCCGACGCCGGCGCCGCCGAACAGACCGATCTTGCCACCGCGGACGAAGGGGCAGAGCAGGTCGATGACCTTGATGCCGGTGGCGAGGATCTCGGTCTTGGGGTTCAGCTCGCTGAACTCGGGAGGCTCGCGGTGGATGGGGCGGCGCTCCGCGCCCTGGACCGGGGGCTTGTTGTCGATGGGGTCGCCGAGCAGGTTGAAGACGCGGCCGAGGACCTTCTCGCCGACGGGGACGGTGACGGGACCGCCCTGGTCAACGGCGATCATGCCGCGGGTCATGCCGTCGGTCGAGCCGAGGGCGACGGCGCGGACCTGGCCGCCGCCGAGGTGCTGCTGGACCTCGCCCACGAGCTTCCTGGCCTGGCCGTCGTGGGTCCACTCGATGACGACCGCGTTGTAGATGTCGGGCAGCTGGCCCTCCGGAAACTTCGCGTCGAAGGTCGATCCGATGACCTGGGAGACTGTGCCCTTGGTGCCTTGCGCCATACCAGCGGTACCTCGATTGATGGGTCTGTGTCGGCCGGGAAACCCCCGCCGGAGCGGGAGCGAAGGGTATGCCCGCCCCGCCGGGGGGGCTACCCGCGGGGGAGATGATGGTGCCGGAAATGGGTTTGCGCTCGCTGAACCGGGGCCGGGCCGGGGCGTGGGAGGGATGGGATGGGATGGGGAAAAGGGGGTGCTCCCCAAGGGTGTCGTGGTTATCTCGGCGGACGGGTTGGCCCGGCGCGGGGGAAGAACCGAACCTATGACACATGGGCGTGCCCACCGCCAAGACCATCGCCGGCTGCCTGGAACACCCCTGTCGCCCCCCCTGCGCTGGTCGGGCGGCCCTGCGGGTGGGCATGGTCTTCCTGACCGACCCCGCCAGCCCCACCCAGCTCTCGGGCATGCCCTACCGGATGGCGGCCGCGCTGCAGGAGCAGGGGGTCGAGATCGTGCCCCTGGCGGGGGTGGACCCGGCATCGGTGCGGATGGACCTGGGTTCTCGCATCCGGCGACGGCTGCGGTCGGAGATGCTCGGGCTTGTGCCGCGGGGCGCGCGGGCGGCCTGGGACGACCTGTTCGCCGGACGGACCCGCCGGGCCGTTCTGGGCCGTGCGAGCGCGTTGTCGGATCGGATCAGCGTGCAGATGGGCGGCGAGGATCTCGACCTGCTGTTCGGGGTCTGCATCTCCACCGCGTTGTACGGGCTGGAGACGGACCTGCCGATCGTGTACTTCTCCGACGCGACCAGCCCCATCATCAACGAAACCTATCCCAAGCCCGCGTCGCGCGGGCGGGCGGTGAAGGAAGCGCTGCTGGAGGTCGAACGGGTCTCGCTGGCGCGGGCGACGCGGGCCGGGTTCGCGTCCGCCGCGACCTTGCAATCCGCGCTCGAGGACCTCCGCGTGCCCGCCGAGCGGACGGCGTTGATCCCGATGGGGGCGCACATCACGCCGAGTGATCCCGGCTCGGTGCGTTCGCCCGCGGACCCCCCCACTTCCCGCGATTGCCGCCTGCTGATCGTGGCCGCGGACCCCGTGCGCAAGCGGGTGGACCTGGCGGTGCGGGCGGTGGAGACGCTGCGGTCGCGCGGGGTCCGGGCGACCCTGTCGGTCGTCGGGCCGGGCACGCGGCTCTCGCGCCGCTCGGCGGCCGTCGAGTCCGTCGGCCCGCTGCGTCTGGAGGATCCAGACGACACGCAACGCCACCGGGATCTGCTGCGGGCGTGCCACATCCAACTACTGCCGTCCGTGGGCGAGGCGTTCGGGATCGCCCCGGCGGAATCGGCCCACTTCGCACGGCCGTCGATCGTGTCGGATGCGGGCGGGCTGCCGTTCGTGGTGCTGGACGATCGGACGGGGGTGGTGCTGCCCGTGGAGGCCGACCACCGCCGATGGGCGGACGCCGTGGGCGGGCTGGTGCATGACCCGGAGCGGTACCGGCGGTATTCCACCGCGGCGCTGGCCCGGGCACGCGACGAGCTGAACTGGTCGGCGTGGGCGGCGCGGGTGGTGGGCTTGATGCGGGAGGCGACGGGACTGCGCACGCCGGCGTGCGGGGATGTGGCGCGGGCCGGCTGAAGACAGTCAGCGTTTCCAGCCGGTGGCGACCGTCGCGGCGAGCCAGGCGACGCACTGCGCAATCGCGATGGTCGAGCCGGGGGGCCAGTCGAGCCGCACGCTCAGCCAGATGCCCGCCGCGACGGTCAGCAGGGCGATCACGGCACTCAGCACGAACGCGGGGACCAGCGAACGGGTCAGGCGCAGGGCGGTCGCGCCGGGCAGCACCAGGGCGGCGGTGGCGAGCACCACGCCCGCGACCTGCACGGCCAGCACCACCGTGGCGGCCAGCACCACCAGCACGATGATCCCCGTGCGCCCCGCGCTGACGCCGGCGGGTTCGCAGGCAGGCTCGTCGAACGACCAGAGCAGGATCGGACGGCGGAACCAGAACAGGACGCCCGCGATCACGCCGGTCGCGCCGAGCGTGGTCCACGCGGCGGCCGGCGAGATCGAGAGCAACTCCCCGAAGAGTACGCCCTCGATCGAGGGCAGCGGCCCCTCGTTGTTGGCCAGGGCACGCTGCGCGGCGACGCGGTAGAGCACGAACCCCAGGGCCATGCTGGCCGTCATCACGATGCCGATGGCGGCGTCCGTCCGGCGGTGGACCCGCTGGGCCAGGTGGGAAACCAGCAGTCCCGCGCCGATCGAGAACAGGGCCACCGTCGCGGTGCGGAGGACCGGATCGGCCCCGGAGAACGAGTTGAACCCCAGGACGGCGGCCAGGCCCACGCCGCCGAAGGCCGCGTGCGAAACGCCCTGCCCGACGAAGGCCAGGCGCTTGAGCACCACGATCACCGAGATCAGCCCGCCGAGGAACGCGACGAGCAGGGCGACGATGATGCCCGGGGCGAAGAGTTGGAGGTCGGACATGCTCATGGCATTGGCGGGGGTGGGCTGTGGTCGTGGTGCGAGGGATCGTGGCAGTCGTGGGCGGCGTGCGCATCCACATGCACATGGCCGAAGATGGCCTCGACATCGTGGGCGAACACCTCGGCGAGGATGGCGGGGGTCAGGCCGGACGGCGCATCATGGAAGTGCAGGCCGCGGTGGAGGCACGCCACCCGGTCCGAGCCGGCGGCGATGGCCCGCAGGTCGTGCGAGACGGTGATGATGGTGACGCCCAGCCCGGCGTGCAGGGTGTTGATGAGGTCGGCGAATCGCTGCTGACCGGCGGCATCCACGCCCACGGTCGGCTCGTCCAGCACGAGGAGCTTGGGGTTGGGCGCGATGGCGCGGGCGATCATGGCCCGCTGGAGCTGCCCGCCGGAGAGCGCGCCGATCGGACGATCCGCCAGCGCGGTCATGCCCACCAGAGACAACGCGCGGTCGGCGGCGGACTCGGCGGCGCGATCACGAACCTTCAAGGGGCTTGTGCGGGCGGCCAGCGGCATGGCGACCGCCTGTCGAACGGAGATCGGCCAGTCGGTCTCCGCGCCGATCCGCTGGGGGAGGTAGCCCACCAGGGCGCGCCGGCGGGCCTCGGCGGGTTCCATGCCGAGCACCCGGATCGTGCCGCGGTCCGGCTCGAGCAGGCCGAGGATGAGTTTGACCAGGGTGGACTTGCCGCCGCCGTTGGGGCCGAGGATGCCCAGGCGGGTCCGCGCGGGGACCGTCAGCGTGATGTCGGTCAGGGCGTGGACAGGCTCATCCCGCAGGGCGCGGGCGGGATAGGTGAACGAGAGGCCGCGGATCTCGACGGCGGGGGCGGGGGGGGCGGACGGATCGGGTTGGGCGTGGTGGTCGTTCATCCGCCTTGGCTGTTGGTGTTCTGAGGCTCGGCCGCGCTCGGCGCGGGCGCGGAGAGGCCCGCGACGAGAGCGTCCAGGTTCTCCCGCATCATCGCGGCCCAGTCGGGCGAACCCTCCGGATTGAGCGTGTGGATCTCCAGGCCCAACCGGGCGGCGATGCGGCGCGGCAGCGCGTCGGGGTACTGCGGCTCGATGAAGATGGCCCCGACCCGGTGGGTTCTGGCCGCGTCGAGCACACGGTTCAGATCGCCCGGCGTCGGCTCCACGGCCGCCACGGGCCGGACCACCTGCGCCACCGTCAGCCCGTACCGATCCGCGATCCGCTGGAAGGCATTGTGGTGCGTGATGATGGCCCGGCCCGCGAACGGTGCGAGGCGTTCGGCGTAGGCATCACGAACGGCGGCGATCTCCGCCGTCACCTCCACCGCCCGCTCGTCGGCATCCTCGGCGGCCAGGCCGCGGGCGCGCAGGGCCTCTGGCAGCAGACCGACCATCCGCAGCATCAACTCAGGATCGAGCCAGAGGTGCGGATCAACGGCATGGTCGCAGTGCTCATGATGATGATGATGGTGATCATGCCCGGCGTGATCGCCCGCATCAATGCCAAGGGCCGACGCGAGATCGAACACCCGATCGGACGGGGTCTGTCGCGCGACGGCCCGCGCGATGCCGGGGTCGAGCAGGGGGCCGATGGTGATGACCATGCCCGCCGAGGCCAGATCACGGGCATCGCCCGGGGAGAGCTGATACCCATGCGGGGAACTGCCGACCGGCACGATGGCCCGGACCTCGACCCCCTCGCCGACCAGCGGGCGGACCAGCGAGATCAACGGGGCGACCTCCACCAGCACCAGCGGCTGGGGGGGGGGGGCATCCGCCCGGCGACAGGCAGGGAGCGCCGCGAGGAGCAGGGCCGCCAGAATGGTGACGGGGCGGGAGGGCCGGATCATCCTGAGAGTGTATTCGCAATAAGCCGGGCGGGGAAGGGTTGTGCTTCCTGTGCCCATCCCCCACCCCTAGACCAGCCGGGGGAGAGGGGGACGGTCATGGCGGCCGGCTGCCCGCGAACGGCTTTCCGGGCGAGCGTCGGCGGCATAGAGTTGTGACCTGTCGGGGCGGTAGCTCAGTTGGTAGAGCGCATCGTTCGCAATGATGAGGTCGAGAGTTCGAATCTCTTCCGCTCCACTCGGAGAAGGGCCTGCTCTCAGGCCCTTTTCGCGTTCCTGGGCGTAGACGAGAACGAGCCGATTTTCGGCACTCGGGAAAATGAGGCTTCCCGTGCCGGCCGCAGCGGAGCGCTGTTGACGACGAGTCCGGCCCGGCCAATAATTGCACCATGACGCAAGTACGCAAGCGAAGGCCCCCGGCCACGCCCAAGCAGGCCGCGAAGCGCTGTGGGCCTCTGGACACGCTGCTGGACCCCGTGCTGTTCAAAGCGTTCTCCGACCCCACTCGGGCTTCGCTCATCGCGTGCATCGCCAAGTGCGGGCGTGGGTGTTCGGTCGGCGAGATCGCCGAGTGCTGCTCGGTGGACTTCTCCGTGGTGTCGCGGCACCTCGCGTTGCTGGCCCGCGCCGGCGTGCTGGAGGCCGCGAAGGAGGGGCGGACGGTCTTCTACCGCGTCCGCTACGACGGGCTGTGCCGGTCGCTGCGGTCGCTGGCCGACGCCCTGGAATCGTGCCGCCCGGACGGAGCGGAAGGATGCTGCGATGGCGGGTGCTGACCGGACGCGCGTGCTGTTCGTCTGCACGGGCAACTCCGCCCGGAGCATCATGGGCGAGGCGTTGCTGCGCCACCATGCCGGGGATCGGTTCGAGGCGTTCTCCGCCGGGATGGAGCCGAAGGGCGTGAACCCGCTGACGCTCCGCGTGCTGGAGGAGATGGGCGTGTCCACGGCGGGGCTTACCAGCAAGAGCACGACGGACTTCCTCGGGCGGATGCGCGTTCACCACGCGATCATCGTGTGCGACAGCGCGCGGAAGTCGTGCCCGCGGATTCAGCCGTTCGCCGGCCGGACGCACCACTGGCCGTTCGATGATCCCGCCGCCGCGACCGGGGGCGAAGCCGAACGGATCGCGGAGTTCCGCCGGGTCCGAGACGGGCTGGATGCCCGCATCCGCGCGTGGTCGGGCGCATGAGCAGGTGGCTCGCGGAGTCGCTGGGGACATTCTGCCTTGTGTTCGCGGGCACGGGCGCGATCGTCGTGGACCAGACGACGGGCGGTGCGGTCACCCATGTCGGGATCGCCCTCACATTCGGGCTTGTCGTCATGGCGATGGTCCATGCGCTCGGCGATGTGTCGGGCGCTCACCTCAACCCCGCCGTCACCGTGGGGCTGGCGCTCTCCCGGCGTTTCCCGGCGCGGGCCGTGCCGGGGTACATTCTCGCCCAGGCGGTCGGGGCGTTCGCGGCGTCGGGCCTGCTCCGCGTGCTGTTTCCCGCGAACGAAACGCTCGGGGCGACGCTCCCCGCCGGGGGCGCGTGGCAGTCGTTCGTGCTGGAAGCGGCGATCACATTCATTCTCATGCTCGTGGTCCTGTCCGTTTCTTCGGGTCCGAAGGAACGCGGGATCATGGCCGGCGTCGCGGTCGGCGGGGTGGTCGGGCTTGGAGCCATGTTCGCCGGGCCGATCTCCGGGGCGTCGATGAACCCCGCGCGCTCGCTCGCGCCCGCCGTGGTGTCCGGGCATGTCGGCACGCTCTGGGTGTACCTCATCGCTCCCACGCTCGGGGCGATGCTGGCTGTTCCGTGCTGGGCGGGGATCGAGCCGGGCCGATCCGCGGCCGCCGCCGAAGCGCCCGTGCCCGTAGCCAGGAGTGCAGCCACCCGGCCTCGGGCCTGACCTAGCATTCGCCACCACAACCCCCGGACGAGACGCGCCGTACCCGGTCAAGACAAGACGACGCACCAGGGAGTGTCGTCATGGCGTGGATTCTGCTTGTCATTGCGGGGGTCTTTGAGATCGGGTGGGCCGTGGGGCTCAAGCACACGCACGGGTTCACGCGGCTGTGGCCGAGCGTGCTGACGATCGGCGCGATCGTGGCGAGCATGTACCTGCTGTCCGTCGCGGCGCGGACGCTGCCCATCGGCACGGCGTACGCCGTGTGGGTGGGGATCGGGGCGGCGGGCACGGCGGCGCTGGGCATCGCGCTGTTCGGCGAGCAGGTCAGCGCGGGGCGCGTGTTCTTCCTGGCGCTGCTCGTGGTGGCCATCATCGGGCTGAAGATGACCACCAAAGCCGTGGAGGCGTGACGGTTCCCCTCTTCCCCCTGGTGGCACAGGCGTCCCGCCCGTGCTTCTTTGGAGTGCCCGCACAGGCGGGACGCCTGTGCCACCGCGAAGAAATGGCCGACTGAAAGTCGGCCCCACGGGGACAGGATCAGACGAGGCGTTCGGCGGCCTGGTTGAGCAGGTGTTCGGCGATCTGCTCGGGGTTGTAGCCGGCGGGGATGTGGACGCAGGGCTTGTTGGACTGGCGGGCGTAGGCGCGGGCCTCCTCGGCGTGGAGGTGCCCGGCGAGCTTGATGAGGACGATGACGGCCCTGGTCTCCGGGCGGGCGATGGGGGCCTGCATGGGCGCGCCGGTGCTGTGCTCGGGCAAGCTGATCCAATCGACGGAGTTGAGAGCGAAGGCGTCGGTGATGCGGGCGATGGCGTCGCGCCGGACCTCGCCGCCGATGAGGACGAGATTGCCGCCGCGGAGCAGCTCGCGGGCCTCGAGGACACGGTCGCTCCACTGGCGCGGGGCGGGGGCGGCCTTCGGCTCGACCACGCGGGCCGCGGGCGCGGACCGGGGACGGAGGATGGAGGCGGCGGACTCGCCCAAGGGCACGGATTCGGGGAAATGCTCGGGCTTGATGACGGCGGAAAGCGATAGCAAACGGGTGTCACCGGGGCGCAGACCCTTGGCGATCAGTTCGTCGCAGCAGGTGTTGATGGTGCGGGCGTGGTGCTCGTTGCCGGGATCGGCGGTGAGCTGGCGGGCGTGGTAACGCACCTTGTTGGCCAGTTCCTCGATGCGTCGGGCGTCGCGCTGGCGGGCGTCGAGCTGGGCGGTCAGGGCGCGGGCCTCGGCGGTCAGTTCGACGGCGCGGGCGGGATCGGCGGGATCGTCCAGGCTCATGTAGCGCTCGACATAGATCGAGCGGCGCCAGGCCTCGGTGCGGAGCCAGAGATGGGTCTCGTCCTGGTCGCGGTCGGGCTGGACGAGCCAGGTCTGGCGCAGGGCGACGCGCAGGGCGGAGGACGCCTCGGCCAGCAGTTGCATGGCGTGGTGCAGCGTGTTCTCGTCCGAGAGCCATTCGTCCGCGGTCGCCTTGACGCAGGCGTCGGCGGCCTCGGCCAGCGCCTCGTAGCACGCGGCGATCTCGCGCAGGACTTCGTCGGCCGGCTGGGTCCGCTCCCGGAAGAAGGCCCAGAGGAAGCACTCGCGCAGCTCGTTCTGGGCGCGGTCGATCATCGACCGCATGGATTCCAGGATGGGGCGTTCCCGCTCGGAATCCCCCTCCGCGTCGCGGCGGTCGATGTAAAGGAGGCAGGAGGCCGCTTTGAGCTTGGCCCGACGCACCACCATCGTCAGGTCGATCTCCGGTGTTTCCACGACCGGCTCCGGCTCGGCGCGGACGGGCGTGTGGGCGGCCTCCGCGGCACGGAGGTCGGCCTCGGTCCCGTGGACTTCGATCGGGATCGAGATGTCGCCGATCCGCAACGGGACGGACCGGCGGACGGACTCCTCGCTCGACTTGACCTCAACGACGGGCTTCGGTGCTGGTTCGACGGACGGAACACCGGCCAATTCTGGGGATTTATCCGTATTTAATGCACCGCTCGCGGACGAATCGGCCTTGGCGGCTTCATCCAGAACAGTGCGGGCGAGCTCGACCAAAAACGCGGCGGTGGCTGGTGTCTGAGCCATCTGCTCGCGGATGAACGCGCGGAATGCCGCGGCGAGCTGGTCCGGCTGATTCATATGAAGCGCCTTTTCAAGGATTCGCGTGCGATCTGAACGCCATGTCCATGGTACCCAAAGATGGCCCGGGATGGCCTCGGTTGGTTGGACGGGGCTTGAAATCCGGCGAATCCCTATCGGTTTTCCGCGTAGAAGCGGTTTTATCGGTATCAGGGCGTGCCCCGTTCCACCGGGGGGTTCGGGGGTGGGACATCGGTCGGATCGTCATCGAAGACGGCCCTGAGCGGGGGCGTGTCCAGGTCATCGAACTGGCCGGATCGGGCCGCCCGGATGAAGGCCCAGACGCCGAGTCCGGCGAGCAGAAGTGCGGCGGGCAGCATGATGAGGAGGATGGACATACCCGGTGAAGATCCTTACTGAATGGTTTGCCGCTTGCGGATCGGACGCATGGCGATCGACACCACCACGATGGAGCTGATGGGCATGATGACCGCCGCGATCAGGGCGTTGAGCACGCCTGCCATCGCCAGCGACGCGCCCGTGATGTTGTAGGCGATCGAGACGCCCAGGCACACGCGGATGGTCCGGCTGGTGTGGCGGGCCAGTCGTGTCAGGTCCACCAGCGGGGCGACGCCCGGGTCGGCCAGGTACACATCGGCGGCCTCCAGTGAGGCCTCCGCCCCGCCGTGGACGGCGACCCCGACGGTGGCGGCGGCGAGGGCGGCCGCGTCGTTCACGCCGTCGCCGACCATGACCACCGGGCGGTCGTCCGCCACCGTGAGATCGGTGACAAGTTTCGCCTTGTCCTCCGGCGACATCCGGCCGCGGGCATCCGATACGCCGACCTCCTCGGCGACGCGGGCGACGATGGCGGGGTCGTCTCCGGAGGCGATGCGGACGGTCCAGCCGTGAGCGCGCAGGTTGTCGATGGCGGGGGCCGAATCCTCGCGTACCGTATCCCCGATGGAGAACACGCCCGTTCCGAGGCCGCCCGCCCACACCACCACCGGCGTCAGCCCCTTGGCGCGGGCATGGGCGACGGCACCGTCGTCCACCCGGTCCGGCGTGACGGTGGCGATGAACTCGGGAGCGCCGATGGCGCAGGGCGTTCCGCGGACCATGCCGCGGACGCCCTTGCCGGGCAGGTGGGTGACATCGAAGACATCGGACGGGCCACGGGTGTCGTCGGCTCTGACGAACGCGCGGATCGCTCGGGCGAGCGGGTGGCTCGCGTGCCGCTCCAACTCGGCCGCGTAGAGCAGCAGGGCGTTGGGGCCTGCATAATCGGCGACCACCGTCCGGGCGTGCGTGATCGTGCCGGTCTTGTCGAGGATGATCGTTCCGGGCCGGGCCAGGGCCTCGATCGCGGCGGCGGACTTGACCAGCGCACGCCCCCGCGCGGCCCGCCCCAAGGCCACCGACATGGCCATCGGCGTGGCCAGCCCCAGGGCGCAGGGGCAGGTGACGATGAGCAGGGCGGTCGCGTGCTCCAGGGCCGTGTGGGCGTCCGCGCGGACGCCCCAGACCACCGTGGTGATCGCCGCCAGCGTCAGCACGATGACGACGAACCGCCCGGCGATGCGGTCCGTCAGCTGGACGATGGGGGCCTTGCGTTCCGACGCATCGGACACCAGCCGCATGAGGCGCGCGATCCGGGTGTGCTCCCCCGCCGCCCGCACCCGCACGCGGATGAGCGAGCTGGTGTTGACCGATCCGGCGGCCACCGGATCGCCGGGGCCGACGGTGACGGGGCGGGATTCTCCGGTGAGCAGCGAGGCGTCGATGGAGGACGATCCCAGCGTGACCACGCCGTCGGCGGGCACGGCATCACCCGGCGCGATCTCGACGGTGCAGCCGGCGACAACACACTCGATGGGCACGCGGCGCGTGGTCCCGTCCTCATCCACCAGCGTCGCGCTCGTGGGCGTGAGCGTGAGCATCAGGCCCACCTCATCCGCAGCCGTCCGCTGCTGGCGGTGCTGCACCCAGCGACCTACGAGCAGAAGGAAGGTCAGCACCGCCAGCGAATCGAAGTAGATCTCGCCGGACCCGCGCACCGTGTTGACAACGCCCCAGACGCCCCCCGCCGCCAGGGCGATGGCGATGGGCAGGTCCAGGTGGGCGGTGCGCGTGCGCAACGCGGCCCACGCGCCGCGGAAGAATGTCCGACCGGGCCAGACCAAGCTGGTCACGCCCAGCAGCATGGACACCCAGCGGAACACCGTGTCCCACAGCGGGTCGATGCCGAAGAACTCGCCGCCGTACAACGCCACGGCCAGCAGCATGATGTTCCCCGCCAACGCCCCAGCCACGGCCACGCGGATCAGAAAGGTCCGGTCCTCGCGGGCGCGGGCATCACGAGCCGCCTGGCCGCGGGCGGGATGCACCGGGTATCCCAGCGAATCCAGCGAGCGGGCGACGGCGGAGAGCGTGGTGGACGCGGGGTCGTATGTCACCCGGGCGATCCGGGTGCGGATCTGGACGCGGGATTCCGTCACGCCGGGCAGGACGCGGGGCAGACGCTCGATCAGCCAGACGCAGGCGGCGCAGTGGACGCCCTCGAGCAGCAGTTCGGTCTCGCACGCCCCGTGCTCGTTGGTCCGGACGGTGGCGGCCTGGAAGGCGGGGTCGTCCAGCTCCTCGTAGCGTGCGTGGGTCGGCTTGGCCGGGCGCGCATCCGCGTCCACCGCGTCGCGGACCCGGTAGTACTGATCCAGGCCCTGATCGTGGAGAATGGCGTACACCGTGCGGCAGCCGTTGCAGCAGAACTGGCTCTCGGCATCCGGCTCGATGAGGCCCGCCGGGACGGGCAGGGCACAGTGGGCGCAGCACAGCCGGGCGTCTGATGAAACGGATGACGGGTTCGCATGGATGGTGGTCATGGCTCAATCGGGTGGCACAAGGGGCAGTCCGGGTCGGTGGGGACCGCGCCCGGATCGGTGATGTGGAGAACCTCACGCGACATGACCGGGGCGTGCAGACGGCCCAATGCGGTGTAAGCGCCGACGCCCGTCACCGCCAGCGCGGTGACGATCGGCAATCTCGCCTGCAAACGCCCGGTCACCATCTGAATTCCCGTGCCCAGCACCGCCATCAGCGGGACGGTGCCCACCCAGAACACGCCCATGACCGCCGCCCCCCACAGCGGGCTGGCCGTGCCCGCGGCGGTGAAGGCGAAGGCGTACAGCCAGCCGCAGGGAAGGAGGGCGGTCAGCAGGCCGATGGTCAGCGCGCGCGCCGTGGGCCGGAGGGTGAAGGCGAACCGGTGCGCCCGCTCGAAGGCCGCGCGGATCGGGGCGGGCAGACGGAAATGGCCGGTGCGCCAGCCCGCCGCCCGGGCGAGCATGATCAGGCCGAACCCGATCATCAGCGTCCCCGCCGTCACGGCCGCGGCCCGCTGCACGCCGGCGAACCGGCCGCCGAAGTCCACGGCGGCCCCCACCGCGCCCGCGCCGGCCCCCAGCGCCAGGTACGACACGAGCCGCCCCGCGTGGTACGCGAGCTGGAGGCGGACCCTCCGTCCCTTCGGCTGCCCGCGGTCGGCCCCGAGCGCGTAGAGCATCAGCCCGCCGCACATGCCGGCGCAGTGCGGGGAGCCTGCGAGCGAGGCGACCAGGATGGCGGCGAAGAGGGAGGGCATGGGGGCGTTGGTTCCGGCGGATTTCGCTCAGCGGATTTCCACGGTCTTCGTCAGGGCGGCGGGTTCGTGGCCCGCGGCGAGGATGTCGAAACGCAGTTCCCACAAGCCCGCGGCTTCCGACGGGATCGCAGCCCGGTAGGTTCCCGGCGCGGTCTCGACGAAGGCCAGGCGGTGCCGGTCCAGCGCGCTGGCCCGGTGGAACGCGACGGCGGACACCTCCGCGTTGGTGATCGGCCCGGATTCCGCGTCCGTCAGATTGAGCGTCACCATGCTCCGGTGGGCCGTGGCGACCGACTCCCAGCCCGCCTGACGCGGAACGGCCAGGGCGGATGCCCGATCGTTCCACGCGAGGGCCTTGTTGTAGTAGCCCGGCTCGGCGTTCGCGGGTATCCGCGATGCCAGCACCATCGTGGTGGTCAGCACGCACGCCTGCACCCCGAAGACCACGACGATGGCCAGGGGCCAGGGGGACCGCTTGCGCCGGGCCTGCTTGGCGGAAACCGCCGGATCGGGTTGCTGGTCCGCTTTCATGGAGCATTCCCTTCATGGACCGGCGACACCGGGCGGCGGCGCGGGCCGTGGATGATGAACGGCTTGTCCTTGGAAAATCCGTGCCCATCCGAGACGCGGACGGTGACGGTCTTGGGGGAGACATCAAACCAGCCCGGATCGGCGACGATCAGCAGCCGGTGGGAGACCTGCTCACCCGGTTGCGCGGTGAACGGGTTGGCATCGGCGCGGAGCGTCAGGCCGGGCGCGTCCACCAGCTCCAGCGTGTAGTCGGCGGGCGAGCCGGATCGGTTGGTCAGACGCACGCGCATCTGGTTGGCGATCTCGCCGGAGGCCAGGGTCTGGAAGGGCAGGCCGCTCTCGCGGAGCAGGATGAACTCGGCATCGCCCTTGCCGGACAGCACGACGAGGAACGCCGTGAGCAGGCCGAGCAGGATCAGCGGGTAGATGACGATGCGCGGGCGGAGCAGCCTGGACTCGCCCTCCTCGACGGCCCGCTGGGACGAGTAGCGGATGAGGCCGGTCGCTCTCCCGAGCTTTGTCATGACCGCGTCGCAGGCGTCGATGCACTGGGCGCAGCCGATGCACTCGAGCTGCAAGCCCTGGCGGATGTCGATGCCCGTCGGGCAGGTCTGGACGCACATGGTGCAATCAACGCAATCGCCGAGGACCGGCAGCGCGATAGCCCGGCCCGGATCAAGCCCCGCTCCCCGCTTCGCTTTTTTGACCTTGCCGCGCGGCTCGCCGCGTTTGTAGTCATAGGTCACGATCATCGAGTCGCGGTCGAGCAGGGCGGACTGGAGCCGGGCGTAGGGGCAGACCACGATGCACACCTGCTCGCGGAAGTACCCGAAATCGAAGAGCATCAGCCCCGTGGTCGTCAGCATCACCAGGAACGCGACGGGGTGCTGGTGCGGCGAGGTGAAGATCCACCGGCGCAGGTTGTCCGTGCCGACGAAGTACGCGAGGAATGTGTGCGCGAGGAACGCCGAGACCAGCAGGTAGCAAAGAAACTTGGCGGCCTTGCGGAGGCCGCCGGCCCGGAGTCGGGACGACCTGCCGGGCGCGCCCTCGAACAGACGCTCCAGCGGGCGGTAGACGAACTCCATGTACACCGTCTGCGGGCACGCCCAGCCGCACCAGACGCGCCCGAACAGGGCGGTGATGAAGAAGATCAGCAAGAACACCATCAGCAGGAGAAGGGCCAGGAGCAGCGTGTCGGTGGGCAGGAAGGTCTTGCCGAACAGCGTGAACTCACGCCGGAGGATGTCGAGCAGGACCAGCGGCTTGCCGTTGAGGCGGAGATGCGGGATGGCCGTGAAGATCAGGATCAGCGCGTAGGCCGCGATGCGCCGGCCGGCCAGGAACCGCCCGTGCGAAAGCCTGGGGTGAATCCAACGGCGCGTGCCGTCGTTGTTCAGCGTGCTGAGCACACGCTGCTCGGGCTGGAGGAGTGAATCGGACATCGGGTGCGTCCCCTCCCGGCGGACGGTTGTTCCTGCGAAGGCCGGGCGCGCCGTTCCCGGCGCGGCTGGCGGCCCGGTCAGTCGGCGGGGGTGCTGAAGAACGGCGGGATCTCCACGCCGTCCGGGGGGATGCCCTCTGGGTGGTTGGTGCCGCGCAGCGAGACCACATAGGCCGTGACCAGGGCCATCTCGGTATCGTTGAGGTTCGCCCGCTGGCTGGGCATGGCGACGCCGATGCCGTTCTGGAGCACGCCGATGATGCCGGCGACCGAATCGACATTCTTGTACACACCGTCGGTCAGGTTGACGCCCAGCCCGGCCTTGCCCCGGCCGCCGGAGTCGTGGCAGAGCACGCAGCGCTCCTCGAAGATGGAGGCGCCCATCGAGACCCACTCCTCCCGCTCCAGAATCCGGGCGACCTTGCCCTCGCCGAGTTCGATGGTCCGCAGCTCGCCGAACTGGCGGTCGAGCGCGCGGGTCTGGACCGACGCCAGACGGTCGTACCGAGTTCTCGTCAGCGGCGAGAGATGCACCATGAACGCATAGAAGATCCCGAAGACGACCGAGCCGAGGAAGATGGCGTGCCACCAGCCCGGGGTGGGGTTGTCGTACTCGCGGATGCCGTCGTACTCGTGGCCGATGAGATCGGTCGGGCCGTTCCGGTCGTGCTCGCTGGACTGGTCAGACATGGGTGCGCTCCGTGTGATGGGGCCTGGCGTCGGTGTCGGGAGCGGTCGGGCTGTCGTCGAGCGGCAGGGCCGCGGCGTGCCGCGCCCGGTGCGACGGCAGCCTCCACACCCGCAGCGCGATCATCACGAAGACCATGCCGAAGATCGCCAGGCCGATGATGGGGAAGGTCGTCAGGTTCATCCCCGAGACCAGATCAGTCATGCGCACGGGCGGCCTCCTCCCCTCCGGCGGCGGGCAGCGTGAACACCGCCGCCTCGTCACGGAAGATGTCCACGCCCAGCCGCTTGAGGTACGCGATCAGCGCGATCGCCTTGGCGTCCCGGGTTTCGGATGCGGGCGGGCCGCCCTGGCCCTCGATCTCCGCGGCGATCTCCGCCGCCTGAATCCGGGCGTGTCGCTCGGCGTTGTCGCCCTTGACCAGCTCCCCGTAGGGCACGCCCAGCATCGCCATCGAATCCACGCGGGATCCGATCTCATCGAACCGCAGCCTGCCCGTCAGAAGATGCTGGTAAGTCGGCATGATCGAACCGGGCGTGATCAGCGTCGGGTTCTCGAAGTGCTGCCAGTGCCAGAAGGCGTTGGGGTTGGTCACGCCCTCGCGCGCCAGGTCCGGGCCGATGCGCCGGCTGCCCCACTGGAACGGGCGGTCGTACACGAACTCGCCCGGCTTGGAGTACTCGCCGTACCGCACCGTCTCGGAGTAGAGCGGGCGGATCATCTGCGAATGGCAGTTGTAGCAGCCCTCGGCGATGTAGATGTCGCGCCCGGCCAGTTCCAGCGGGGTGTAGGGCGTCACCGTGGCGATCGTGGGGATGTTCGAGCGGATCAGGAACATGGGCAGGTTGGAGATCACCGACCCCGCCCCCACCGCCGCCAGCGTGGCGACCGTGAAGAACAGCGGCAGACGCTCCCACCGCCGGTGCCAGTCGCCCGTGAGGAAGTACCCCTTCGGCTTCGCCCCGCCCGGCAGCGCCGCGACGGTGGCAGGCCCGCGCCGGAGCGGGGCGGCGTAGTGGACGACCTCCTCGTACTTCTCAGGACGATTCCGCCAGGTCTGGATGAAGTTGTACAGCCCGAGAATGGCACCCGTCAGGTAGAGCAGGCCGCCGAGCACGCGGATCCAGTACATCGGCAGCAGCACCACCACCGTCTCGATGAACGAGGGGTACTGCAAGCGTCCCGTCGCGTCGAAGGCCCGCCACATCAGCCCCTGCGTGATCCCCGCGGCGTAGATCGCCAGGATGTACATGGCGATGCCGACGGTCGCCATCCAGAAGTGCGTCGTCGCCAGACGCCTGGAGTACAGCTCGGTCTGGAACAGCCTGGGCATCAGCCAGTACAGCATGCCGAAGGTCAGCAGCCCGTTCCACCCCAGCGCGCCCGCGTGGACATGGGCGATCGTCCAGTCCGTGTAGTGGCTGAGCTGGTTGACCAGCTTGACGGAGAGCATCGGCCCCTCGAAGGTGGACATGCCGTAAAAGGTGATGCCGACGACGAAGAACTTGAGCACCGGATCGGTCGCCACGCGGTGCCACGCCCCCCGCAGGGTCAGCAGGCCGTTGATCATGCCGCCCCAGCTCGGCATCCACAGCATCACCGAGAACACCATGCCCAGCGTCGAGGCCCACTCGGGAAGGGCCGTGTAGTGCAGGTGGTGCGGGCCGGCCCAGATGTAGATGAACACCAGCGACCAGAAGTGGATGATCGAGAGCTTGTAGGAGAACACCGGGCGCTCGGCCGCCTTGGGCAGGAAGTAGTACATCAGCCCGAGGAAAGGCGTGGTCAGGAAGAACGCCACCGCGTTGTGCCCGTACCACCACTGCATCAGCGCGTCCTGCACGCCGGCGTACACCGGGTAGGACTTGAGCAGCAGGTCCGCGCTGGGCATCTCGCCGGTCCTGGCCAGATGCACCAGGCCCGCGGGAATCCAGATGTTGTTGAACACATGCAGCATGGCCACCGTCACGATGGTGGCGATGTAGAACCACAGCGCGACATACATGTGCCGCTCACGCCGGTTGACCAGCGTCATCATGAAGTTCACGCCGAAGAAGCCCACCCACACCACCGCGATGGCCAGGTCGATCGGCCACTCCAGCTCGGCGTACTCCTTGCCCTGGGTCACGCCCAGCGGCAGCGTCAACGCCGCCGAGACGATGATCGCCTGCCACCCCCAGAAGTGCAGGCGGCCGAGCCTGTCCGACCACATGCGGGCCTTGCACAGCCGCTGCGTGGAGTAGTAGACCGCCGCGAAGATCGCGTTGCCCGCGAAGGCGAAGATCGCCGCGTTGGTGTGCAGCGGACGCAGACGCCCGAACGAGGTGAACGACAGCCCCAGGTTGGCCGCGGGGAACGCGAGTTGCAGGGCGATCACCACCCCGACCAGGAACGCCACGATCCCCCAGATCACCGTCGCCCAGGCGAACAGACGCACGATGGCGTCGTCGTAGGTGAACGCATCGAGACCGGGGCGCGATTCCGGCCGGACAGGCTTGCGATGATGGTCGGCGGTCGTCATGGTTGGATTTCCCGATGGCCCCCGCCCCCCCCGGGCAGGGGGGCCAAAGGGGGGGCGGATTGAAAACGGACCAAAGTGGCCTGAAATATATCGACAAACGGATGATAATGTCTAGTATCTGGTTGTCCCGATCCGCAGATTTTTGTCATACCGCACAAATACTGTGATACAGGAATCAGAGAATGGGTACTTTGATCCTCGCATCTCGTTCTCAGCCCGCTTCCGCCATGCGGGGACCCGGATGCTGACCCAGGCCGTCGGGTACGCAGCGGTCGCGCTGGGCTATCTGGCCTCCTGCCCGGACGGGGTGGCGTTGGTCCGGACCATCGCGGAGCATCGGGGGATTCCCGCACCTTATCTGGCGAAGATCATCCACCAGCTGGCCCGGGCCGGGCTGGTCCGCACGCAACGCGGCGTCGGGGGCGGCGTGCGTCTGGCCAAGCCCGCCGAGGAGATCACCCTCTACGACCTCTGCATCGCCCTCAACGACCCCGCCATCGAAGCCCGGTGCATGTTGGGGATCGAGAACTGCTCGGACACCCGCGCCTGCCCCGCCCACCGGTTCAATGTGGAGCGCCGCGACCGGCTGACCTGCTTTCTGCGTTCGACCACGGTCGATCAGATCGGGCACTTCTGGGAAACGCCCTCTTCCGCAACCCGGGGAACTCAGGATCCCGCCCTTCTGAGGGATCCGCCTCCGCCCGGTCCCGGCCTGCCCTGACCGGCTTCGGCCCCGGGTCCGGCTGCGGCGACAGGATTCCACCCAGGCTGGACTTCTGCCGGGCCGTTTGTAGAAACAGTTACATTTTGATCCCGTTTTTCCGTGTTTTCAGCGGATTTTGCTTGTCATCGATCCCGCAACTGTTTACATTGAGGGTGGCCCGTCGGGAAACCCCGCACGGTCGGGGCGGGCCATTCATCCAGTGAGGGAGATCACAGATGCGACACCAGATGCGGGCGGCGACAGCCGCACTCGGCATCCTTGCCGGCTCGGCGTTCGCCGGTCCCAGCTTCTCCAACAGCCTGACCAGCCAGGCGGGGCTGGGGCCGAACCTGCTCGAGTCCGACACGAGCGACCCGAACCGGGTGGTCTCGTACAGCGCCTTCGGCGCTCAGTTCGGCACGGCGCTGGGTGGGAACGAGGGACGCAACTACATCCGCACGAGCGCGACGGACTACAACGCCGTCGATTTCGTGGCCGAGGTGACGATGGACTTCTCGTCGGGCATCCCCGGCTTCTTCGGCTTCGGCGGCGGGAATGTCGCCACCTTCGGCACGCCCGACTGGGACGCGGCCGACACGCTCTGGCTGGAGCAGGCCCCGGGCGGCGGGTCGCTGTTCACCTACGACCTGGGCGGGGCCGGGCCGAACCTCATGGGCGGAGCCGGCTTCTCCGCGGCGGGCACGGTGGCCCGGGTGCGGATGGCCTACGACGCCGCCGCCCAGACGGTGACCTTCTCGATCGACGCGGACTACGCCGGCGGCGGGTTCGTGGCCGACGCGACGCTCGCTCCCGTGGATGTGTCCTTCCTGTTCACCAACGGGGAAGAGGCCCGGATCTACGCGGGCGGCGGCGGCGGGGTCACGCTGCGCGACTTCAGCGTGACGGTCGTGCCCGCGCCGGGCGCTGCGGCACTGCTCGCCCTCGGCGGCCTGATGGGCGTCCGTCGGCGTCGCTGAACCATTCAGACTGATGATTTCACGGGCGGGCGGTCCAGGGGCCGCCCGCCTGTTTTTCCGGACAAGCCGCGACTGCAAGGGAGCGGCCGCGGTTGCGTCAACAGCGGAGCATCCTGATGGAGACGGCTCCCGCTCGATTTCCGCGTCGAGCAGAGGCCAGCCGCAATCGCAAGAGCGAGGACTTCCGGCTCACCGTTGTTTGCAAGCCGCGAGGGGGATGTGCGTCGCTCGGCCGCTCCCTTGCAGTCGCGGCTTGTCGTCAGGGCCACGCGCGGGATTCAGCGGCAGTCCGCGTCAGGCGTTCGGGCCGTAGTTCTGCTCGTGGAAGCGCCGGTACTCGCCGGATCGGACATGGTCGCACCAGCGCCGGTTGTCGTGGTACCAGCGGACGGTCGCCTCGAGGGCGTCGGGCCATGCGGAGCGGGTGGGCCGCCATCCCAGCTCCTTCTTGATCTTTCCGGCGTCGATCGCGTACCGGAGGTCGTGCCCGAGGCGGTCGGGCACGCGCTTGATGAACGAGTCGTCGCGGCCGCAGAGTTCGAGCAGCATCCGGGTCAGTTCGAGGTTGCTGCGCTCGTTGTCGCCGCCGATGTTGTAGGCCTCGCCCGTGCGCCCGCGGTCCAGCACGGCGCAGATGGCCTCGCAGTGGTCGAGCACATGCAGCCAGTCGCGGACATTGTGCCCCTCGCCGTAGAGCGGCACGGGCTTGCCCTCGATCAGGTTGTTGACGAACAGCGGGATGACCTTCTCGGGGAACTGGTACGGCCCGAAGTTGTTGGAGCAGCGCGTGATGACGGTGTCCAGCCCGTAGGTGTGGTGGTACGCCCGCGCCAGCATGTCCCCGCCTGTCTTGGAGACGGCGTAGGGCGAGTTGGGGGCCAGCGGGGTCTCCTCGGTGAACTTCAGGCTCGCCGGCTCCAGCGGCAGGGTGCCGTAGACCTCGTCCGTGGAGACATAAACGAACCGACCCGGGTTGTCCTTCTTCCGCCACGCATCCAGCAGCACCTGGGTGCCGATGATGTTGGTCTTCAGGAAGGCGGAGGGGTCGTGGATCGACCGGTCCACATGGCTCTCCGCGGCCAGGTGCAGCACGCAGTCGGCCCGGTCCAGCACGTCATGGTACTTCTCCGGCTCGCGGATGTCCGCGTGGACGAACTCGTAGCGCGGATCGTCCTTGAGGTCGGCGAGCGATTCGAGATTGCCGGCGTAGGTCAGCGCATCGAGATTGATGACGCGCTCGCCGCGGTTCTCCAGGATGAAGCGGACGAGGTTGGAGCCGATGAACCCGGCGCCGCCTGTGACGAGGATGGTGTTGGGCATGGCGGGATTCCGGGCGGTCAGGGGTTGTTGGCGCCGGTCTCGGCGACGAGGTTCGTGGCACGCAGCAGCGACGGCACGGTGCCCGCGTCGGTCCACCAGCCGTCCAGCTCGGCCCAGGTCAGTTCGCCGCGCCGGAGGTAGTCGTTGTTGACATCGGTGATCTCCAGCTCCCCGCGACCGGACGGCTTGAGCGTCTTGCAGATGTCGAAGACCCGGCCGTCGTACATGTAGTAGCCGGTCACGGCCATGTCGGACGGCGGGTTCTTGGGCTTCTCAAGAATGTTGGCGATGCTCCGCCCGTCCGGGCCGAACTCGGCCACGCCGAAGCGGTGCGGGTCCTCCACCTTCTTGAGCATCACCTTGGCCCCGCGCTCCTGCCGGCGGAAGTCGTCCACGGCCTGGTTGATGTTCTTCTCGATGATGTTGTCGCCCAGGATCACGCAGATCTTGCCGCCGTCGGCGAAGTCCTCGGCCAGTTTCAGGGCGTCGGCGATGCCGCCCTCCCCCTCCTGGCAGGCGTACTCGAGGTGGCGCAGGCCCACATCCTTGCCATTGCGGAGCAGCTTGAAGAAGTCGCCCGCGTGCTCGCCCCCGGTGACCACCAGCACCTCGGTGATGCCCGCGCTGACCAGCGTGCCGATCGGGTAGTACACCATCGGCCGGTCGTAGACGGGCAGCAGGTGCTTGTTGGTCACCAGCGTCATGGGACGCAGTCGGGTTCCCAGACCCCCGGCGAGGATGATGCCCTTCATCGAATGCTCCCAGCGTGCGAACCGCCCCCGCCTCCCCCCCGGAACAACCCGCGGGCCGGATGATACGGGGTGATCGGGCACCGGGGTCGCTAGACTTCGCCCGCGCACCATGTCCGCGATCCCCGCCCAACCCGACGCCCTGGCCAACCCGCGCACGCGGCCCGAGTCCGGAGTTCTCGGACCCTGGCTCGTCCTGCGCGCCCACCGCGTGCTGATCGCCCGCATGGCCCGGCGGGAGATCGAATCCCGCTACCGCGGCTCGATGCTGGGCATGGGCTGGGCCGTGCTGACCCCGCTCGTGATGCTTGGGGTTTACACCCTGGTTTTCGCGGGTCTGCTCAAGGCCCGCTGGGGAGAGAACGGCGGCACGGGCGACTTCGCGGCCCGGTTGTTCCTTGGACTCATCCTCTTCCAGATCCTCGCCCGAATGCTGGCGGAATCTCCCGGTCTTCTGCGACAGCACAAGTCATTCGTGACGCGCATGGTGTTTCCGGTCGAGGTGCTGCCCGTGGTCCGGCTGTGCTCGGCCCTCTTCGACGCGACCGCGGCATTCGGCGTGTTCCTCGTGCTCGGCTGGGCGATGGCGGGGCCGCCCGCCTGGACGGTGGCGCTGGCGCCGATCGCCGTGCTGCCCGTCGCGTTGATGGGTCTGGGGGCCGGGTGGTTCTTCAGCGCCCTGGGCGCGTACCTGCCGGACCTCGGGCCGATCGCGGCCACGCTGGCCACCATCATCCTTTTCCTGAGCGCGGTGTTCTATCCCATCGGGATCGTGCCGGAGGCGTGGCGTTGGCTGATCGAGTGGAACCCGATGGCCGCGTCCATCGACACCGCCCGCCACCTGGCCTTCCGGCCCGCTGCCTTTGATGCCGGGCGGTACGCCCTGCTGCTGGTCTTCGGCTGGGCGTGCGCCTGGGCGGGCCTGGCGGTGTTCCGGCGCGTTCGTGAGGGGTTCGCGGATGTCATCTGAGGACGCCGGAACATCCATCGCGGGCGGTGCGCCCCGGGCGCCCGTGACCTGCCGGGGCCTGGGCAAGGCCTACCGCATGTACCGACGCCCCCACGACCGCCTGCTCGAGATCCTGGGCATGGGGGTGCGTCACAAGGACCACTGGGCCGTCCGCGGCGTGGACCTGGAGGTGCGCCGGGGCGAGTCGATGGGCGTCCTCGGTCGCAACGGGGCCGGCAAAAGCACGCTGCTGCAACTGATCTGCGGCACCCTGCGGGCCACGGAGGGCACCGTTGAACGATCCGGGCGCATCTCGCCGCTGCTGGAACTCGGCTCGGGCTTCAACCCCGAGTTCACCGGGCGCGAGAATGTGGACTTGTGCGCCACCATCCTCGGCCTGCGCCGAGAGGAGGTCCGCGACCGCTTCGACGACATCGTGGCCTTCGCGGACATCGGTGATTTTCTGGAACAGCCGGTGAAGTTCTATTCCAGCGGGATGCGGGCCAGGCTGGCGTTCTCGGTGGCCGTGCATGTGGACCCGGCGATCCTGATCCTCGACGAGATCCTCAGCGTGGGCGACGCGGCCTTCCAGAGACGCTGCTACGCCCGCCTGCGCGAGATGAAATCTCGGGGCGTGACGATCCTGTTCGTCTCCCACGCGCCCAACGCCGTGGTCGAGCTGTGCGACCGGGCGGTGCTGATCGAGGCCGGCGAACGCCTCATCACCGGGGACGCCAAGCCCGTCGCCCAGTGGTACCAGAAGCTCATCCACGCCGGCCCGGCCGAGACCCTCCGCGTCCGCGAGGAGATCCGCCGGGCCGACCGGGAGGGGTCCGCGCCTGTCGTGATCGCGCCCGGCGTGCAGCCCTCCGCCCCCGCCGCTGTCGCCCCGGCGCGATCGGTCGCCCCGCCCTCGTGCGAGGCGTTCATCCCCTCGATGAAGCCGAAGAGCACGGTCGCCTACGCCTCCGGCGGCGCGTCCATCCACCATCCTCGCGTCGAGACCGAGTCCGGCACGCCCGTGAATGTGCTCGAACGCGGGCGCGTCTATCACTGGTGCTACGACGCGGTGTTTGATCGGGCGTGCGAGTCCGTGCGGTTCGGCATGTTGCTCAAGACCGTCAACGGCGTCGAACTCTTCGGCACGGCCTCCGACGAACGGATGGGCGTGATCCCGCGGATCGAGGCCGGCGCGCGCGTCCGCGTCCGCTTCCCCTTCCGGGTGGCCCTGACGCGGGGCACCTACTTCCTCAACTGCGGCGTCATGGGCCGCCCGCCCGGCTCCGACACCCCCGAGGGGGACGACACCTACCTGGCCCGTATCATGGACGCGGCCATGTTCCGGGTTGATACCCCACGCACGCCGCTGACGGCGGGGTATGTGGATCTGCGCGCCGATGAGTCCGCCGATCCGGCCCGCATCGAGATCGTCCCCCCCGCCCCCCTCCAGCCGCCCGCCTTGGCCGGGCTGAAGGAGATCGCCCCGTGAGCGGCGAGCACGCACCCGCCAGCACGCCCGAGACCGCCCCGCGCACGCTGCTGATCGTGCTGGGCATGGGGCGCAGCGGCACCTCGTCCCTGACGCGCGTGCTTGGCCTGTGTGGCGCGTCCATGCCGCGCTCGCCCCTGCCCCCTGTCAAAGAAAACAACGACCGCGGGTTCTGGGAGCCGGCCCCCATCGTCCGCGCCCACGACCGCATCCTCGACCAGCTCGGCACCACCTGGGACGGCCCGATGCCCGCCGATGTCCCGGTGCGCGAGGCGTGGGTGGCCGAGCTGGCCGCCCTGGTCCGGGACCAGTTCGCCGACGCCCCGCTCGCCGCCCTGAAGGATCCCCGCATTTCCCGGCTCGTGCCGATCTGGCGGCGGGTGTGCGAGACGCTGGGCGTTCGACCGGCCTGGGTCATCGCCCTCCGCCATCCGGAAGAAGTCGCCATGTCCCTCGCCCGGCGGGAGGGATACCCAAGGGACAAGTCGATCCGGCTCTGGCGCGAGTACACGCTCTGCGCTGAGCACGCCACCCGCGGCCTGCCCAGGGTCGTCGTGCCCTACGAAAGCCTGCTGGCGGACTGGCGGCGGCAAATCCGCCGCGTCAACGCCGCCCTCGGCACCGATCTCAATCCGGAAGCCGATTCGTCGGGCGTCGATGCGTTTCTCGACCACCGCCTGCGCCACCACCGCGCCAAGAGCGATGCCGATCTCGACCGCAGCACCACGATCGTTCTCCGCCAGATGACCAGCATGGCCGAGGACCAGGCCGCCGATGCCGCTGCCCTCGACCGTGCCCGGGCGGAACTCGCCCCCGAGGCCGCGACGCTCCGCGCCGCGTCCCTGCGCCGGGTCGCGCCGGCGGAGAGCATGGAGTTCACCGGCGAACGCTTCGTGCCCAGCGTCCGTGGCGAGATCGAGGCCGAGCATGTCGCCCGCTATGTCTTCGCCGCCGGGCTGTGCGCGGGCAAGCGCGTCCTCGACATCGCCTGCGGCGAGGGATACGGCTCCGCCATGCTCGCCCAGGCCGCCGCCGAGACCGTGGGCGTGGACATCGATCCGGCCACCGTTGACCACGCCAACCGCGTCTACGCCCGTTCCGGCCTCTCGTTCGCCGTCGGCTCCTGCGAGGAGATCCCCGCGAAGCGCCACGCCTTCGATGTCGTCGTCTCCTTCGAGACCATCGAGCACATCGAGGACCATGCACGCTTCCTGCGTGAGGTCCGCCGCGTGCTCCGGCCGGGCGGCCTGTTCATCTGCTCCACGCCCGACCCGGCCGTCTACCTGGCGGGCAAGCCCCGCAACCCGTACCACCTCAAGGAGCTGTCGGCGGAGGAGTTCGAGGCCCTGCTCTCGAAGAGGTTCGAGCACATCGCCCACTTCGGCCAGCGCCTCGTCTCCGGTTCGGCCATCGTCCGCAACGAGAGCAGCCGCACCGAGATCGTCCGCACCGCCGACGGGCGCGCATACGAGCGATCACCAGCCCGCGCCGGATCGACCTACCGCCTGGCCGTCTGCTCCGACGCCCGCCTGCCGCGCATCGCCGATCAGATCCTCAGCGACGCCCGCTACTCGATCGGGATGGTCCATACGCTGACGGAAGCCCGCAAGCGTCTGGAGGGCGACCTGGCCGAACGCACCCGGCAACTCTCCGAACTGACCTCCCGAGCCGATGCCGTGAATCGCCGATCGGCCGAGCTCGAACGGACCGAGCGCGAACTCGCCCGCCTCTCCGAGGACCGCGGCCGTCTCGTGGCCGAGCGCGAGGCGGCCCAGGCGGAGCGCAACGCCGCCATCCGCGATCTCGCCGCCGCCCAGGTGGATTACCAGCGCACCGCCGCCGAACTCGACCGTGTCCGGGAGTCGCTCATCGAGGCCCGCGAGAAGGCAGCCGCCGCCCAAGCGAGCCTGGCCGCCACGAAGGCCGAGTCCGAAACCCTCCGCCGCGCCGCCAAGGACTCGGTCCACGCCCGCGACGCCGCCCGGGCCGCTCAGAAGGACGCCGAGATCCGGGCGGCCCGCTCCGAGGAACGCGCGGCCGCCGCGCGGCAGCAGGCCGGCGAGGCGCGCGCATCGGCCGACGCCGCCGACGCCCGCGCCGTCGCCGCGACGCACGAACTCGCCTGGATCCGTTCCACCCGCTCCTGGCGGTGGACCGCGCCATTCCGCCTGACGGCCGCCTCCGGATCGGCCTTCGGGCTGAGGTTCCTCGGGTTCGCCTCGCGCGCACTGGCGCGCCTGCGTCTGCCCGGCGCGCAACGGCTGGCGACCGTCCGCACGGCCGCGCTCGTCCGTCGCTCGCCGCTCTTCAACGCGGGCGAATACCTCCGCCGCAACCCGGATGTCGCCGCCGCCGGTCTTGATCCGGCCTGGCACTACGCCGCGCGGGGCAAGCAGGAGTCGCGCCCCTGCTCCGACACCTTCGACACCGCCTGGTATCTGAACGCCAACCCGGATGTCGCCGCCGCGGGCATCCACCCTTTCGAGCATTACATCACCCAGGGGATTCACGAAGGGCGCAGGCCCCGGCCCGATCCGGCCGCGCCGTCGAGGCCGTCCGAAAATCCGACCGCTCCGCTCGCCCTCTCCACTGAAATCGAAGTGCGCCCCGTCCAGCCCATCCCGGCCGTCGCGCTCGACCCCGCCCGACTCGCGCGCACCAAGGTGCTCGCCTTCTACCTGCCCCAGTTCCACCCCATCCCAGAGAACGACGCCTGGTGGGGCAAGGGCTTCACCGAGTGGGCCAATGTCACCCGCGCCCGCCCGATGTTCGCCGGCCACGCCCAACCCGTGCTGCCCGGCGAACTCGGCTTCTACGACCTGCGTGTGCCGGAGATCCGCGAACGCCAGGCCGAACTCGCCCGCGCCGCCGGCATCCACGGCTTCTGTTACCATCACTACTGGTTCAACGGCCGGCGCGTCCTCGAGCGCCCGCTCAACGAAGTCCTCGCCTCCGGCTCGCCGGACTTCCCCTTCTGCGTCTGCTGGGCCAACGAGAACTGGACGCGTAGATGGGACGGGCTGGAGCAGGAGATCCTGCTCCACCAGCGGCACACCCTCGCCTCCGACCACCGCTTCATCCTCGACCTGATCCCGTACCTCGAAGACCCGCGTTATGTCCGCGTCGATGGCCGCCCGGTGGTTCTCGTTTACCGCGCCGACCTCATGGTCAACGCCGCCGACACCGCCGCCGTCTGGCGGGACGAGTGCCTGCGGGCCGGGGTGGGCGAGATCCACCTCTGCGCCGTGCAGTTCCGCACCACGGACCCCGGACCGCTCGGCTTCGACGCCGCCGTCGAGTTCCCCCCCCACCACTTCCCGGCGCCGGAGATCACCAAAAAGGTCCAGGGACGCGACCCCGATTTCCGCGGCGTCATCCACGACTACGCCGAGGGCGTCCGGCGCAGCATCGCCGCGCCCCGACCGGCCGACTACCGGCTCTACCGCGGCGTGATGCCGTCCTGGGACAACACCGCCCGGCGCACGCACGACGCCATCATCCACCATGGCGCGACTCCGGATCTTTACGAGGCGTGGCTCCGCGCGGCCGTCAACCAGCCTCAGCCGAACGACGGCCTCCGCGACAACCTCGTTTTCATCAACGCCTGGAACGAGTGGGCCGAGGGCACCGTCCTCGAACCCCGGCGCGACCTCGGCGACGCCTACCTCCGCGCCACCGCCCGCGTGCTCCGCCCCGATGCAACGCGCTCTCTCGGTCCTGATCCAACCGTTGCGTCAAAGACGGCTCCGAGCGATGCCGAGCGACCCGAAGCATTCGCCGCCGACCCCTCGCCCCCCCCACTCACCATCGAAGACCGCCTGAAGCGGGTCGTGCGGACCAGCCCGACGCTCAATGCGTTCCTGAACCGCCATCCCGAACTCAAGAACAAGGCCGCGGGCGTGGTCCGCAAGGTTCGGGCCACGACCCATGCGGACACTGCGACCCCACCCCTCACACTCCCGGCCGCGAACCGCCCGCACGCCGCCAACCTCTGGCGTCCAGGTCATCAGGAGCAAGCCGACTCCAACGCCACTCCCTTGCTGATCGTCTCCCACGATGCCTGCCTCGCCGGCGCACAGATCGTCGTGCTCGAACTGCTCCGCCACTTCGCCAAGGACCCCTCCGTCCGGGTCTATCACCTCCTTTGCGGGTCCGGCCAGCTTGAAGCGGAGTTCCGCACCCTCGCGACCACATTGTGCATCGACGACCTCACACGCCACGGCATGGGCCGCCGCAAAGCCATCGCCACGGCCCTGGATGCCCTCCCCCCGGTCGCGGCCGCGCTCTGCAATACCGCCGCCGTCCCCGACGCCGTCACGGCCTGCTCCGAACGCGGCATCCGGACCATCTCCTACATCCACGAACTGCCCACCAGCATCGACGCCATGCTCGGGGGGGAGCGGACGATCCGCACCATCGACCGCTGCGCCGACCGCATCATCGTCGTGTCCGACTTCGTGCGCCAACGCCTGTGCCAGCACTATGGCATCGGCATCGACCGCGCCGAGGTCGTCCACATGGGCGTGTTTCCATCCAAGGCGTCGCCGCCCGACCGGCGCGAATCCCGCCGGGCCGTGGCGGCGGAACTGGGCATCGATCCCGCCACGCCCATCGTCCTCGGCTGCGGCACGGTCCATCCCCGCAAGGGGACCGACCTCTGGGTCCGCGCCGCCGCCCGCGTCGTGCGTGTCGCCCGCGCGTCCGGTGCGCCCGTCCCCATGTTCATCTGGGTCGGCGGCGATCAGGCCGGGCCGGAAACCCGCGCCTGGTGCGAGCACGACGCCCACGCCGCGGGCATCGCCGAGCATGTCCGCTTCCTGGGAACCCGTGAGGACACCCAGCCCTACTTCGCCGCCGCGGATGTGCTGGCCCTCTCGTCCCGCGAGGATCCCTTCCCCCTCGTCAACATCGAGGCCCTCGTCTGCGGCACGCCGGTGGTCGCCTTCGAGGGCGCGGGCGGCGCGCCGGAGGCCATCCTCGACCCCGACGGCCACGCCGGCGCAGTCGTCCGCTACGCCGATGCCGAAGCGATGGGCGAAGCCGTCTGGGCGTTCCTGGCCGACCCCGACCTGCGTGTGCAGGCCGGGCGTCACGCCGTCCGCATCGCCCGGGACAGGCTCGCCTGGGACCGGTACATCACATCGTTGATGGCCGCCGTGCTGCCCCATCCATCGGTCGCCGTACGCAAAGTTCCCGCGGAGGCATGAGCCGTGCGCGTCGGCGTCGTCATCCCGTCCTACAACCACGCCCGCTTCGTGGGCGAGGCCGTCCGTTCCGTGCTGGGCCAGACCCACGCCGATGTCGAGCTGGTGGTGATCGACGACGGGTCGAAGGACGACTCGCCCGCCATCGTCCGCGACGCCTTCGCCGAATACCCCGGCAGGCGGACCACCCTGATCGAGCAGGAGAACCGCGGCGCGCACGCCGCCATCATGCGCGGCGTGGAAAACCTCGACACCGAGTTCATCGCCGTCCTCAACTCGGACGACGCCTACGAACCCGAGCGGTTCGAGCGCGTGCTGCCCCGCCTGACCGACGCCGCCGACGCCCACGCCGGCGCGGCCATCGCATTCACCGGCCTGCGCATCATCGACGAGCACGGCCGGAACCTGCCTCCCACCCACCCCTGGCCCAAGTGGTACGCCACCGCCCTGACCGCGGCCGACACCGAACCCACCATCGGCTTCGCCCTGCTCGTCCATAACTTCTCCGTCACCAGCGGCAACTTCGTCTTCACCCGCCCCCTCTATGACCGCCTCGGCGGCTTCGGAACCCAGAAGTTCGCCCACGACTGGGACTTCCTCATCCGCTCCGTCGCCCTGACCGAACCCGTGTTCATCCCCGACCGGCTGATGCGATACCGCATCCACGGGACCAACACCACCGAGTCCGTGCGCGGCCTCTTGGAAACCGAGTGCGGCTCGGCACTCACCCGCTTCCTTGAGCTTGCCCCAGCGTATCCGGAAGCCAACAGTACCGCTCCAACCCCCCGGAACTGGCCTTCATTCTGGCCGCGCTTTCTCCAGAGTCGTAGGCCATTCTGGTCCAGCGAGAGATTCTGCCACTCCCTCATTTCGCCTGACGCTGGACAGTTGCATCCTCATCGCGAGTGACCTTTGCGAGCAACTCATCCGCCTCCTCAGGAGTACGAGGTCGGTCACCGGCTCCACCGGCCCACAGCCAGATCATGTAGCACGAGCCGCTGATTGCCTCGGGCGCTTGGTCTGAAACCTCCCAGTCATCCGCGTAGCCCATCAGGTCCATGTAGGGTCCGAGGAGCGGCCGGAAACGATCGGCGTCTCCCGGCTCGAACCAACGACGCCAGCCTCCGCTTCCGCGACTCCGAGCAACACGCGCATGATCCGATGAGACCTCGACTTGCGTCAACGGTATCCCAAGATACTCCGAAAGCCCGTCGAATCGCTCCGCGATGAGGTCGTCATACGCGTACCGATACAGATCTTTGGATGCGTCATCAAGAAAAAACGGGAGAACACGATCGAGATGATACGACGAACCGTGATAGTAAGTGTTATGCCCGAAGGTTGTCTCAAGCACATCTGAAAAGGAAATGCGTTCGCCCTGCTCTCGGGCTCGCACCAAGGAGAGCGCTGTATGGAAACGAGCCTCCGGCATGCGGTGGGCGCGAAACCATGTATAGAGAAAAGCGGAAAGCAACTGATCGCGCGGGTCACGATGGATCCACACACGCCGGTCACAACCCTGAAACTCGTGCATGAACTCGGCCAGAGTGCGCCGCTCGTGCTCCGGATACACCACCTTGACGACACGACAATCCGGCATCGCCTCGACCTGAGCCATCATGGTCGGCTCGGTAGCCATGCTGCCGCCAACGGCGGCATGAACGGCGGCACCAAGGGCCGTAGTACCGGTCTTTGGGAGTCCCGCGATCAGCGTGCTTTGGTAATGCAAATCTACAGTTCACCGACTTTGTACTGCACACGCACGGATCGGACCAGCGTGCCGGAAGGCTGGCTCACCACGATATGGTAAGCATAGCCAAAGTTATCCACCACCCCATTGCTCACCGCGGTAGTGGAAGGCGTCGAGTTGGTGTTCGCGGAGACTCCGCAAAGAACCTGAATTGCACCCGGCACGGTCCACCCATCGGGCGAACGGATGATCTGAGCGGCAGCAGTGTCGCCGGTGGTCACCACCGACGCTTGAAACTGAACGATCTCGGCTCCCTGAGGAAGATCGAGCCTGGCGACGAAACCGCCCAGATACGGATTCTGAACAAAGTCCCACGACACATACCGCACAAACAGATACCGATCGGCGTTGAGCTGGTATCCGTCCGCATGCACCTCACCCTGAATCACACGCAGATCGCGATTGGCATCGATCTGCAACGCATGATCGTTGTCAACCCCAACATTCCAAGAAGAGTTGCCAGGGGTGTACCAGTGATTCGCGATACCAGAGGAACCAGCCCTATAGGCATAGTACGGCTGCGCGGTAGCTTGAGGACTCTGGACGGCCATGCCAAAGAACCCGGCGTGATTCGCCTGAAAAAGAAAGTAGTTTCCGCCAGTGGCCGAGGCGCCAAAAGCAAACCTCCGAGATCCTCCACCCTCATCATGGTAGAGCGTATTTGTGCCGACATTCTCCACCCACAGCGCGCTCCGATACGCATCACGCACCGGCTGAGCATGAGCAACTTCCTGTGCGGAAACGACACCTCCGCAAAGCCCTGCTGCGAGAACACCCCAAAGTGCCGCACGGATCTGTCGCATTTCATTCTCCTGTGTTTGTGGTACAATCAAAGTACATTCTCTGAGATTTGCTGTCAATCAAATAGTCTTAGAGAATGCAAAAACTGGCGGACTGCGCAAATACTGCGCGTCGCTAACGCGCAGGCCGGCCATCAGCATTCCCTTCCTGATATGAGATCATTCGCTGCACCCGCTGCCGCGCCTTCACCCCCAACTCCGTCCGCAGCACCGGCCCCATCACCACCTGCGCGATCGGCGTCCGCCACACGCTGCGGCACACCTTGTACGCCATCGTCTCGCTCGGCCAGGCCACCGCATCGGCGCGGGTCTGTTCTGCGAGATCGGGCCGGACCACGCCGTCCCACCGCTCGTGGAACAGCCGCCGGTTGGCGGTGTCGGTCTCGAACCGGCCCGGGGACGACCCGCCGTGGTGGCCGATGACCGACGCCCCGGTGCAGACCACCGCCCGGCCCAGCTCGCGGGAGCGGAAGCAGTATTCCAGGTCCTCATACCCCGTTCGGTACGCCTCGTCCAGCCCGCCCAGCCTGCGGAACAGGTCGGCCGGCGTCACGCAGCAGGCCGCGATCACCGCCTGCATCTCCCGCGGACGCCGGGCGTGCGCCAGACCCTCCAGGTCCATGCCCTCGTACAAGCGTCGGTCGCGGTGCTGCTCGTCGAAGACCACGCCCGCGTGGTTCACCGTGGTCGAGCCGGGCACCGTGTGCCAGTTGGCCACCACGCCCACGCTCGGCTCGGCCGCCAGTTCGAGCATGGGTTCCAGCCAGCCGGGGGCCAGCACGGTGTCGTTGTTGAGCAGTACCAGGAACCGCCCGGCGGCCCGCTTGGCCATCGCGTTGTTGTTCTTGGCGAACGAACCCCGGGTTTCTCCCCGAATCACCGTCACCCGGTGGCGCTGGGATTCGAGGTATGCCGGGGTCGCGTCCGTCGAGCGGTCGTCATAGACGAACACCTCGGCGGCCAAGCCCTCGGGCAGGGTTTGGAACAGCGAGTCCAGGCACGCGCGGGTCAGGGCCACGCGGTTGAACACCGGAATGAGGATCGAAACATCCGTCGGCAACTCACACCCCTACGCGTGCCCTCGCCCAGTCTAGGGCCTGCACCGTGCCCGAGGCGGGACCGCCCAGATTCTCATTTTGAGGTCCGAGAACCAATCGCTCGATCCTCCCCGTGCAGCCGCCCGTCCGATGATCCGATGCCAGCCCCATGCTCGCTCCCGCCCAGCCCACCGGCCCCCCCGCGCCCGCCCTGCCCGGTCATGAGCACCTCCTGCCCATCGCCGCCGCCGCCCGGGATCTGCGCCGTGTCCGCCGGTGCGAGCGTCTGGCCGGGACTTCCGGCATCCTGACCCTGGCGGCGGGCCTGCTCGGCCTGCCCTTCACCCTGGGGTCCGGCGTGGGCATGGCCCTGTGCGTCGCCCTCTGCGTGCTGGGCTGGCGGGAGATCACGCTGCGCAAGGACCTCCGCGAGCTGGACCCCCTGGGCGGCGTGCGCCTGGCCCGCAACCAGATCGCGCTGGGCGCGGTCCTTTCCGGCTACGCGATCGTCCAGCTCATCCGCGGCCCCGGTTCCGTGCCCGGCCTGCAATCCCGGGAGCTGGCCCAGATCCCCGAACTGGCCTCCACGGCGGAAGGCGTGGTCCGTCTGGCGCACTCCGCCATCTACGCCGGCCTGATCCTCGGAGCGGTCTTCATCCAAGGCTCGCAATCCCTGTACTACGCGCGGGTCGGAGCTGCCCTGCGACGGACCTACGCCCGCCACCCCATGTGGGTCATGCGCATCCACCGGGCCGCCTGGGCCGGAACGGTCGGCCATGAGCCGAGCATCACCGGGTCCGCCCCAACCCCCATCCACCAGGCCGCGGCCTGAAAGCCACCCTCCGTCTTTCCTACCCTACCCTGCCCCTTCACTTGGCGGGCGGCGGTGCAACCGACACCCCCCCGGGCCGGTCCAACCCGGCGGGCACTAGACTTGCCGGATGCCAAGAGGGAGTGATCGGATGCGTCGAAGAACATGGGTCGCGATGATTCTGGCGTGCGGCACGGCCGCCTCCCTGCCCGCCTGCCATAGCGGGCCCAAGAACGCGGCCCAACCCCAGACCGCCTCCGAGCCGCCCGGCCAGCCCGGCCAGTACCTGGCCGACTTCGACACCGCCTGGGAACTCGTCCGCGATACCCACTACGACACCGCCTACAACGGCGTGGACTGGGACGGCGTCCGCGCCGAACTCCGCCCGCGGGCCGAGCAGGCCCGCACCCGCACGGAGAACCGCGCCCTGATCCAGGAGATGGTGTCCCGCCTGAACCAGAGCCACTTCGGCGTGATCCCCGAGGGCATCGACCGCGACCCCCCTACGGCTTCTGACACCCCGAGCGGGGACAACGGTTCCGACGCCGGCCCGGCCGAAGTCCCTTCCCGCGGCGACGGCGACGGCGAAGCGACCCCCGGCATCGACTTCCGCATCGTCAGCGGGCGGGCGCTGGTGACGAGCGTCCGCCCCGGCAGCCCGGCCGAGGAGGCCGGCGTGCGGATGGGCTGGGTGCTCACCCATGTCCGGCGCACCGATATCGGTCAGGTCATCGGCCGCATGACCGAGTCCCTCGGCGGGCACGAGGCCTCGCTGTATACCTGGCAGGCCGTGGCCCAGCGCTTGCAGGGGGCCGACGGCTCGACCGTCGCCCTGACTTTCCTGGACGGGAAGGACAACGAGGTCCGCCTGGACATCGCCCGCGTTGATCCGCCGGGCGAGATGGTCAAGTTCGGCAACCTGCCGCCGCTGAGCACCCACCTCAGCCACCGCTGGCTGACCGCCGACGAGACCGGAGACCCCGAGACCCGCGTCGGCTATATCGCCTTCAACATCTTCATGGTCCCCATCGCCGCCCAGTTCGAGCGGGCGATGGTGGAGTTGCAGGACGCCGACGGCCTCATCATCGACCTGCGCGGCAACCCCGGCGGCATCGGAGGCATGGCCGGATCGCTCTCGCGCTTCCTCGTCTCCGAGAAGTCCCGCCTGGGCACCATGTCCATGCGCGGCCAGGAACTCCAGTTCAACACCGAGCCGGTGGTCGTCACCTCCCGCGGCGAACGCCTCCGCCCGTTCAAAGGCCCCCTGGCCATCGTGATCGACGAGACCAGCGCCAGCACCAGCGAGGTCTTCGCCGGCGGCCTCCGGGCCATCGGCCGGGCCAGAACCTTCGGCACCCCCAGCGCGGGCATGGCCCTGCCCGCGGCCATGAGCCGCCTCCCCTCCGGCGATGTGCTGCTGCACGCCATCGCGGACTATCTCAACTCCGACGGCACCCGCCTCGAAGGCGACGGCGTGCCGACGGACGAATCGGTGCCGGTCCGGCGGGAAGACCTGCTGGCCGGCGTGGACGCGCCGCTGCGTGAGGCGGCGCGATGGATCGTGAACAAAACGGCCGGCGCCGACACCGCCGCGGCCGCGAACAACTGAACACAGGAGCAAGAGCATGAAACGCAGCCGCACGGGCCTGATCGCCGCCCTGATGGCGACCACCGGCGTCGTCGCCGGCGTCAACGCCCAGACCGTCACCATGAGCCTGACCAACTCGGGCCTCACCCTCGCCCTGTCCTTCGCCGCCGAGCCGGAGGCCGCCAAGAAGCACGACGAGAAGGCCCTCAAGGTCATCGACACTTATGTCGAGAAGATCGGCGGCAAGGACCTGATCATGTCGATCAAGTCCATGCACACCAGCGGGACCATCTCCATCCCCATGATGGGCATCAACGGCAAGGTGGATGTGTACGCCGCGCAGCCCGGACGCATGGCCACCGTCATGGACCTGCCCGGCCTGGGCCGGATCGAGACCGGCTACGACGGGGAGTACGGCTGGAACAGCGACCCGATGTCCGGCCCCAGCCTCATGGACGAGGAGCAGATCCACGCCCTCGCCGAGCAGAGCGACCCCAACGCCGCCGCCAAGCACCGCGAGCTTTACAGCGTCATCGAGTACCAGGGCGAGACCGACTTCCAGGGCCAGAAGGCCCACAAGCTCCGCCTCGTCCGCGCCAAGGGCGGCATGGAGGCCACCGAGTTCTACTCCACCGACACCGGCCTGCTGCTGGGGCAGGAGTCGATCCAGCCCAGCCCCATGGGCGAGATGAAGATCCTCTCGGTCATGTCGGACTACAAGGAGTTCGACGGGATGAAGATGCCCACCCGCCTCCAGCAGAGCATCGGCCCCAACCAGATGGTCACCACCATCGACTCGGTCACGCTCAACAAGGTGGACCCCGCCGTGTTCAAGCGCCCGCCCGCCATCGAGGCCCTCATCCAGGCGAAGAACGAGGGCTGAACCCCGCGAGCCTTCGAGAACACCCGACCGCATCAACGACGGCCCGATCCCGCGCGGATCGGGCCGTTTGATGTTTCATGCGGATTCCACTTGAAAACCGGGCGTGGCCCGATCGACCAGCCGCGACTGCAAGGGAGCGGCCGAGCGACGCACATGCCCTTCGCGGCCGACAAACCACGGCGGGTCGGAAGCCCGCTCCCTTGCAGTCGCGGCTGGCATTGGCTCGGTGCCAACGGATCACGCCCGGAAATCAAGTGAGATCCATATCAATCGGCACACTCCGCCGCCGACGCAACCGCGGCCGCTCCCTTGCAGTCGCGGCTGGTCGATCAGCATCCGCTCCCTCGCGGTCGCGGCCTGTCCATCGGCGGTCAACTGATCTCGACGATCTCGAACCTTTTGACCCCGCGCGGGGCGTTGACCCGGACGATCTCGCCCACGCGGGCCTTCATCAGGGCCTCGCCCATCGGGCTGGTGGCCGTCACCTCGATGATGTCGTAGTTGACCTCGCCGGACATCTCGCCGACCAGGCGGTAGACCTCGATCTCCTCGTCGCCGACCTCGCGGATCTTGACGGTCGAGCCGATGAAGGCCACCCCGTCGGCCGTGCGGGTCTCGTCGATCACCTGGGCCTTGGCCAGGCGTTCCTCCAGCCGCCGGATCTCCGCCTCCTCCAGGCCCTGCTGCTCGCGGGCGGAGTGGTACTCGGCGTTCTCCTTCAGGTCGCCGAGCGCGCGGGCGTCCGCGATGCGCTGCGTGATCACCGAACGGTGGGCGAGCAGCTCGTCCAGCCGGGCCTTGATCCGGGCCTTCTCGTCCGCGGTGATGACATCCATGCTCGGTCTCCCGTTTCGGTCCTGTCGAATGGGGATTTTATGCCCGACCGCGGCGCGCTGCCACCCCGCCGGCCCCGGCCAGGCACAGCAGCGCTCCCCCCACGCAGGCCGAGGCCGCGATCAGACGCCAGTGCGTCCACCCCAGCCGGGTCACGCCGTCGGTCGCGTCGCGGTCCCGGGTCACCTCCAGCACGGCCGTGAAGGGCGAGAACATCCAGCCCGGGCGCGCCCCCTCCACCCCCCCGCCCGGGACCGCCGGGAACTGCCCCCGCGCCACGGCGTACACCGGCGCGCCCAGGCACACGCACAGGATCACCAGCATCCACGCCCAGCGGACCCGGCCCGCGCCCCGCCCGGAATCCGCCATCGCCAGAACGCCTCCCACCACCAACGCCCACGCCGCGAACACCCCCGCCAGCGCGGCCAGCACGCTCAGCGACCAGTCGCCCAGCTCCCGCAGCGCGTGCGGCCAGATGACCGCCTGCGCCGGGATCAGCACCACGAACAGGTCGCGCAGCACATGCCGCACGGGCCGCTCCGACGGGCGCTGGCTCAGCCGGATCGCAGGCCACAGCAGGACGATCCCCGCGATCGTCGCCAGCAGCATGCCCCGCGCCGCCGGACGGGTGACGGACGGCGACACGAAGAACGCCTCGGACAACGACGCGAACATCAACGCCGTCACGCCCATCAGGTACAGCATCCAGACCAGCGCGAACACCCGCGGCTCGCCCCGCCGGTGCGACCAGTCCGGACGATCCCGCGGGACGCGACCGAAAATGTCGCGCTCCCTGCCGTCGTCGGCGGCCAAAGCGGACGCCGAGCCGGCACTCCGGATGTCGGGCACGGGATCATCGTTCACGCGGGACGATAGGGAGGCAGCGTCAAAGGCGGTTTCGCGGAAAACTCAGGTCGAACCGCGCTGGATCAGCGGCTGCTGGAACCGCAGATCCACCAGGTCCACGCCCGCGTCGAGCCGGCCGGTCCGCTGCAGCAGCGTACGCACCCGGTCCAGCTTGATCGAGGTCGGCTGTTCGGCCGGGCGCAGGTGCCGCGGCCCCCCGCCCCAGACCACGCGGGCGCCCCGGTCGGTGATGATCGAGAGCACGCCCGAGTCGCGCCCACGCCCCAGGTCGATCCCGGCCACCTGCTCGAGCAGCCGTTCGCCCTGGAGCAGCACGATCAGGTCCAGAGCGGCCCGCAGGTCCTCGCCCTCCCACTTCTCGCCGCGTGCGGCGATGGGCTGGCTCTGATTAATCAGGAAGATCTGGTTGGATTCTCCGCTGGGGTATTCCAGAGGCAGCACCCGGGCGTCGAAGTCGATCAGGTGCTCCTTGGTCCCGATCCGCACCGCCGCGGCGGGAACCCGCCACGCCCCCTCGGCGTGGATCCGCCCGTCCGGCGTCCACCGCACGCTCGGCGTGCCGTTGAACCACCCGGACCCGGCCATCGCGCGCCCGACCTCCGCCAGCGGCTCGACCGACAACGCCCTCCCGCCGGAGGCCGCCTGCGCCGTCATGGTCGTGATCCGCTCCTGCTCGGCCAGCGGCAGCCACACCCGGCCGTCCGCGCCGCGGTGCCACACGATCTCCACCCGCGGATCGCCCGGCGTCAGCTCCGCGATCGCGCGCCGGTTGACCGCATCCAGCCCCGCCGACGCGCCCACGAACGAGGCGATCCCGCCCACGCCCAGCAGGAACGCCACCGCGAACCGCCTGTTGCGGGCGCTCCGTTCCGGATCCCTGGCAGGCTTCGCGGCTTTCTTCGGCTTGGCTTTGGTCTTGCGGGCCATCGGTACACTTTCGGTTCGGCGGGCGGGATCGGATCAGTCGTCGGCGGCCAGGCGGACGAGGTGCGCCACCAGGTCGGGCATGGCCACGCCGTGCGCTTTGGCGGACATCGGCAGCAGGCTGGTGGCCGTGAAGCCGGGCATGGTGTTGATCTCCAGCACCACCGGCTCGCGCCCCTGGGGCCACAGAAAGTCCACCCGCGCCAGGTGGCGCACGCCGATCGCCCGCGCCAGGCTCACCGCGTGATGCTGGATCTGGTGGGTGACCTCCTCGGGAAGTTCGGGCAGCACCGTGTAGCGTGTGTCGTTGCGGGTGTACTTGGCCTTGTAGTCGTACACGCCGTCGGCCGCGACAATCTCCACCAGCGGCAGCGCCCGCAGCTCGCCCGACTCGTCCGCCAGCACCGGCGCGGTCAGCTCCCGCCCCACCACGAACGGCTCGACCATGTACGCGCGGTGCGGGTTGGCCGCCTCGTCGGCCCGCGCCTCGCCCAACGCCCTGAGCCACGCCGGCTGGTCCCGGCAGATGTGCAGACCTACCGACGATCCCTCGGACACGGGCTTGATGACCGCCGGCAGACCCACCGGCGAGATTTCATCGTCCGCGTCCAGGATCGCGCCGGGCGTCGTCGGGACGCCCGAGCGGGCCGCCGCCAGTTTGGTCGCCATCTTGTCCATCGCCAGGCGCGCCGCCTCGGACCGGCAGCCCGCGAACCGCAGCCCGGCGGCCTCCATCATCCGCTGCAGCGCGCCCCCCTCGCCGAACCGCCCGTGCAGGATCGGCAGCACCACCCGGTGCCGCCACGAGGCGACCTCGTCCGGCGTGGGCCGGTCGATGACGACCAGGTCCGCGTCCAGCCCGGCCTCCTGCGCCGCCTTGTGGACCGCCGCGCTGCTCTTGAGGCTGATCTCCCGCTCGGCGTCAGGCCCGCCCCCCAGCACGATGACCGGAGGAAGATCAGAGTTTGACTGGCTCACGCGGTGCGCTCCCAGATGACCACTTCACGATCCAGCGCGACGCCGAACACATCGATCACCCGCTGACGAACTCGCCCGATCAGGTCGATCACATCCCGCGCCCGCGCGTCCGCGTCCACAACGAAGAAGTTGGCGTGGACCATCGACACGCTCGCCCCGCCCACGCGCATCCCCTTGCACCCCGCCCGGTCGATCAGCATCCCCGCGCTGACGCGCTGACCCTCCGCCCCGATGTCCGTCAGGTCCTCGTGCAGCACGGGGTTCTTGAACACGCACCCGGCCGACTTGTCCTTCAGGGGCTGCGTTCTGCCCTTGTACTCCATGCACCGGTTCAGCTCGGCCTTGCACTCCGCCGCGTCGCGCGGCGTCAGCGCCAGCTCCACCCCGGTCACGATCAAGTGATTCAGGTGCGACTGCCGGTACCCGAAGTCGATCAGGTCCCGCCGGAACGAGTGCTCCCGCCCCGCCCGGTCCAGCGCGAACACCGTCCGCACGGCGCTGGCCCACTCCCCGAACGCCCCGCCCGCGTTCATCACCGTCGCGCCGCCCACGGTCGCCGGGATGCCCGCCAGCGTCTCGATGCCCGACAGCCCCCGCTTGACGCACTCGCTGATCAGCCGCGGCAGCGCCACGCCCGCGCCGGCCCGCACCAGCCCCGAAGGATCGAACTCCGTCCCCTTGAACCCCGGCGTCTGCAGCGAGACCACCAGCCGGTCCATCCCGGCGTCGTCCACCAGCAGGTTCGCGCCCTCCCCGAGCACCACCAGGTCCGGGTCCGTCTCCACGCAGCGCAGCAGATCCTCCGGCGTGCCGGGCCGGGCCAGCCGGTCCGCGCGCCCGCCGATGTGGAACCAGGTGGAGATCGGCGCGTTCTCCTCGATGATGAGCGTCTCGGAGGTCAGTCTCACTCGCCCGCCCCCCCGCGCCCGAGATAGCCCTTGCCCACCTGCCACACCGGGCCGGCCCCCATCACCACCAGCAGGTCCCCCGCGCGGCACAGGTTCTCCAGCTGCTCGATGATCGCCTCGAACGGGTACAGGTGCATCGCCCGCACGCCCCGCGCCCGCAGCCGGTCCACCAGGTCCGCCGACGACACCTTGTGCTTCTCCACCTGCGAATCGCGCACGAAATAAATCTGCGGCACGATCACGATGTCCGCGTGCTCGAAGCTCGTGGCGAACTCCTCCAGCAAAAACCGCGTCCGCGAGTGCTGGTGCGGCTGGAACACGCAGATCAGCCGCCCGCCCGCCGGGGCCGGGTCCTCCGCCTGACGCAGCGCCCGCAGCGTGGCCTCGATCTCCGTGGGATGGTGCCCGTAGTCGTCGTACACCCGCACCCCGTCGCGCTGCCCGAGGAACTGCATGCGCCGCTCCAGCCCGCGGAACGCGCCCAGCGACGCCGCCGCCCTGTCCGGGTCCGCCCCGCACGAGCACGCCAGCGCGAACGCCACGCCCGAGTTGAAGGCGTTGTGCTCGCCGGGCATCCGCAGCGTCCAGGACCGCTCGCCCACCTCCGGCCCGCGCACGCTCACGCGCCGCGTGGCGGTGTCGTAGGCCACCACCCAGTCCGCCGAAGGGTTGAACCCGATCGTGTCCACCCGGCAGGTCAGGCCGGCCGTGATCTCGCGCCGGTGCGCCCCCTCGTGCGCGATGATGAGCCGCCCGCCCTGGGCCTCCGGCGGCACCAGGCGCGCGAACTCCGCGAACGCCTCCACCACCGCGTCCAGCGAGCCGTAGATGTCCAGGTGGTCCGCCTCGACCGAGGAGATCGACGCCACCACCGGGCGCAGGTTGTGGAACGAGCGGTTGAACTCGCACGCCTCGGCCAGCAGCAGACCCGGCTTCTCCGCCAGTGGCCCCACCGGCACCCGTTCCGCCCCCACCCGGAACCCCACCGGGCGCCCCGGCTCGGCGGTCCCCCGGGAGAGCTGCGAGCAGGTCGCGCCGACGATCACGGTCGGGTCCAGCCCGGCGTCGGTCATGGCGCACCCGAGCATGGCCGTGGTGGTCGATTTGCCGTGCGTGCCCGCGATAGCCACGCCCGTGTGGGCCCCCATGCACAGGCCCAGCGCCTCCGCGTAGGTGTGCAAGGTCAGGCCCCGGCGGGTGGCCTCCAGCGCCTGCGGATGGTCCGGCTTGATGGCCGCCGACGCGATCACGACATCCGCGTCCTCCGGGATCGCCGCCGCCGACTCCTCGAACCCCACCGGGATGCCCGCCTCGCCCAGCGCGGCGGTGGTCGCCGAGGGCGTCGAGTCCGACCCCCGCACGCTCAGCCCCCGGGCCGTCAGCACCCGGGCCAGGCCAGACATGCCGCAGCCCCCCACCCCCAGCATGTACGGACGCACGCCCCCCACGGGCGATTCGCCCGGTCGGAGGCGGAAAGTTGGTTCGGGCGCGGTCATGGGGTCGGGTCGGTCCACGGGCAAGGGTATCGACACGCCCGCCGACCCCGCGTGAATCCTCCCGTCCGACCGAAGATCCGCCCGCAAACCCGCGATTCTCCCCCTACCCTTGCATCCCCATGCCCGACGCCGCCAACATCCTGCCCAACATGCCCGACGCCGATCCCCTCCCCTACAAGATCGCCTGCCTGTGCGACCTCCGCGACACCGAAGGCCGCATCCTGCTCCTGCACCGCATCAAACCCCCGAATCAGGGGCTTTGCTCGCCCATCGGCGGCAAGCTCGAGATGCACAAGGGCGAAAGCCCCATGCAATGCGCCGTCCGCGAGATCGCGGAAGAAGCCGGCATCGAGATCCCCATCGACCGCGTCCACCTCGGCGGCCTCATCGCCGAGACCGCCTTCGAGGGCAAGGGCCACTGGCTGCTCTTCTACTTCCGCGTCCTCGGGCCGGTCGAGGTCAAGGACGGCGTCATGAACGAGGGCGAACTCCGCTGGCACCACCCCCACGAGATCGACCGCCTGCCCCTCCCCGAGACCGACCGCGCCATCATCTGGCCCATGATCCGCAGGCACGAACGCTCCGGCCCCGGCGGCACGCCCGGCTTCTTCGCCATCCACATCGACTGCCGCGGAGACCGCCTCACCTGGACCGTCGAGCAGGAAACGCCGATCCCCTGAGGCCCCCTGCGGACCCCGCGCGGAATCCGGCCCCCCTTGCTTCCGTATACTGAACCGATGCTGAACACCCCTGCCATGCCGGGCGGACGAACCGCGCCGGGGCGTTATCCCCCGATCGCCCGGATGGTCTTCCTCATGGCCGCGGCGTTGCTGGCCTGGACCTCCGCCCTCGCCCCCCGTGCCCTCCCTCGTGGGGCCGACTTGCAATCGGCCGGTCCCTCCCACGCCACCCTTCTCCCCACCGCCTTCCAGACCCTCTCCCAGACACCCTCCGCCGTCCCCGCCTACCGCCAGGCCGACCGGGTCGCGGTCATCACGATGGAAGGCCCCATCGACGCCATCACGGCCATGTCCATCCGCCGGCGCATCGCCGCGGCCGAGACCGGCGGGGCCAACGCCATCGTCATCGACATCAACTCCCCCGGCGGCGAGGTCGGCGCGGTGCTCGAGATCACCAACGCCATCAAGGCCTCCTCCATCGACAACACCGTGGCCTGGATCAACCCCGACGCCTACTCCGGCGGCGCGATCGTCGCCCTGGCCTGCCGCGAGATCGTCGTCAACTCGCCGGCCTCGATGGGCGACGCCTTCCCCGTCACCATGACCCCCGTCCCCGGCCAGAACCGCATCGGCCTGCGCGGGCTGACCCGCGACGAGCGCACCAAGATCCTCCCCGTCCTGCTCGCCGATGTCACCGACTCGGCCCGGCGCAACGGCTGGGACGAGTACATGGTCCAGGCCATTGTCATCGACGGCATCGAACTCTGGTGGGTCGAGGACACCGCCGACGGCACGCGCCTGGCCGTCAACGAGGAAGAGTTCCGGATGCTCTTCGGCCGCCCGCCCGTCCGCGGCCGCCCCCTGCTCGCCGGCGTCACCGGCGGCGTGCGCGAGGCCAGAACCTCCGAACCCGCCACCGACTCTCCCGAAGCAACGGACCCCGCCGCGGACGCGCCCGAAGCCCCGATTACCCGCCCCGCCCCGCCCCCCGTCCGCCCCATCTCCGACGACGGCTCCCAGCCCTTCCTCCCCGCCAGCGACACGCTGGACGATGTCGCCCGCGAGTTCGCCCTGCCCGAGCGTTCCGAACTGCGCCTCGACCGGCCCTCCCAGCGCCGTGCCCTCACACCCGCCGACGCGGGCCGCTTCACGGACCTGGGCTACCTGACCGACGGCACCGCCCCCATCGTCATGCGCGACGATCAGATGCTCGCCTTCGGCTTCTCCGCCGCCACCATCCGCAATGACGACGAACTCCGCGCCCACTTCGGCGCCACCGAGATGGTCCGCGCCAACGAGAACTGGTCCGAGCGCCTCGTCCGCTTCATGACCGGCGGCGTCGTCCGCGGCCTGCTGATCGTCGTCATGCTGGTGGCCCTGTTCATCGAGATGATGAGCCCCGGCCTGACCGTGCCCGGCGTCATCGCCGCCGCCGCCCTGGTCCTGCTGCTCGCCCCCCCCGCCCTGATCGGCGCCGCGGGCTGGTGGGAGTTCGTCGCCATCGGCATCGGCGTGGTGCTGCTCGGCATCGAGATCTTCGTGCTGCCCGGCTTCGGGCTGTTCGGCATCCTCGGCGTGGTCGCGCTGTTCACCGGCCTGCTGGGCACCTTCATCCCCGCGGGCGGCGCGCTGAGCAACCCGGCCACCCAGCAGGAACTCGTCCGCGGCGCGACCATCATCCTGCTCTCCATCGTCACCGCCGGCGTGGGCATGTACCTGATCGCCCGCCACTTCAACCGCCTGCCCTTCCTGGACCGCCTGGTGCTCGGCGCGACCCCCGGCGATGAGGATGAGGAAGGCGCCCGCGCCGACGCCGAACTGCTCCGCGCCGCCTCACGCGCGTCCGACCTGCCCCTCGCGGTGGGCATGACCGGCACGGCCGTCACCGCCCTGCGCCCCGCCGGCGCGGTGGAGATCGGCGGGCGGGTGTTCGATGTCGTGTCCGGCCTGGGCGTGATCGACCCCGGCACGCCGATCCGCGTGGTCGCGGTCGAACGCTTCCGCGTGGTCGTCGAGGAAGACCCCGGCGCGCCGGAGCGGGAGGGAACCGCCTGATGGAAACCGTGCTCATCGTCGGCCTGGGCCTGCTGGCCCTCTCCTTCATCCTCCTCATCATCGAGGCGTTCGTGCCCTCGGGCGGGATCATCGGCCTGCTCGCCGGCTGCTGCGCCGTCGCCGGCGTCGTCGCCCTGTTCCGCCACTCGACGATGTGGGGCGCGTCCGGCATGTTGACCGTGGTCGTGCTGGGGCCGATGGTCTTCTTCTGGGCCATCCGGATGCTGCCGCACAGCGCGTTCGGACGCACGCTGATCGGCCCCGACGCCGCCGAGATCGCCCGCGGGGTCGGCGACAAGCTCCACGCCGAGCGCGCCCCCTACCTGGCCATGATCGGCCAGACCGGCAGGGCCGTCACCGACCTGCGCCCCATCGGCGTGGTCGAGATCGAAGGCCGACGCTTCGACGCCACCGCCGAGGTCGGCCTGATCGACCGCGGCGTCCCCGTCCGCGTCACCGGGGCCGACGGCATGCAACTGCGCGTCCGCGCCGTCACCTGACGCTCCCCGACGGTAAGAACCCCCACCCCCCAGCCCCCTACCCGCCCTGCACCCCTATGCTTGGGCCAAGCCCGCCCCCCCCCCGCCCCCCGGCGCCAGGAGCCTCCGACCCATGCCAGGACCACTCGTCGTCATCATGATCGTGATCGCCGCCATCGTCGTGCTGGCCCTTGTGATCATCCTCTTCAACTTCTTCAATCTCTGGTTCCAGGCGCTGCTGTCCAACGCCCGCGTGCGTCTGGCGGACCTGATCGGCATGCGTTTCCGCAAGGTCAACGCGCAGGTCGTGGTCCAGAGCCGCATCCGCGCCGTCAAGGCCGGCCTGCCCATCTCCACCGACCAGCTCGAGACCCACTACCTCGCCGGCGGGCGCATCGTCAATGTCGTCACCGCCCTGATCGCCGCCATGCGCGCCCGCATCGACCTGGACTGGGACACCGCCTGCTCGATCGACCTGGCCGGACGCGACATCTTCGACGCCGTCAACACATCCGTGAACCCCAAGGTCATCGACTGCCCCAACCCCGCCCAGGGACGCAGCACCATCGACGCCGTGGCCAAGGACGGCATCCAGCTCAAGGCCCGCGCCCGCGTCACCGTCCGCACCAACCTCTCCCGCCTCATCGGCGGCGCCACCGAGGAGACCATCATCGCCCGCGTCGGCGAGGGCATCGTCTCCGCCATCGGCTCGGCCGAGAGCCACAAGCAGGTGCTCGAGAACCCCGACCGCATCTCCAAGGCCGTCATGGCCCGCGGCCTCGACGCCGGCACCGCCTTCGAGATCCTCTCCATCGACATCGCCGATGTCGATGTCGGCGAGAACATCGGCGCCAAGCTCCAGGCCGACCAGGCCGAGGCCGACAAGCGCCGCTTCCAGGCCGAGGCCGAGAAGCGCCGCGCCATGGCCGTCGCCCTCGAGCAGGAAAACAAGGCCAAGATCGAGGAGAACCGGGCCATCGTCGTCCTCGCAGAGGCCGATGTCCCCAAGGCCATGGCCGACGCCTTCCGCCAGGGCAACATGGGCGTGATGGACTACTACCGCATGAAGAACATCCAGGCCGACACCTCGATGCGCTCCTCCATCGCCGGCCCCACCGGCACCGGCACCACCCAGGCCCCCCGCAACAATCCCTGATTCTCCCCGTGGGGCCGACTTTCAGTCGGCCTTCCCCATTCCCCCGCCTCATACGGATCACTGTTGAATCTCGGGCACGACCGGGAACGAGTCGAGAGTCATGTTCTCAAAACGCCCCGAAGGGGCGCGCGTTTGTTGCCACGGGTGGAGCGCAGCGCAACCCGTGGAGAAGTCGATTGTTGAAGACTTGACCCCGGAGGGGTCATGGAAGTTTGAGGATCTCGTCAACACTTCGCAGTGCGACTGGCCGTATGCGAGCACCGGCCGCGACCGCAAGAGAACTGGCTTCCGGTTCGCTGTGGTTCGCGCCGGCCGCGACGATCGCGTGCGTCGCTCGGCCGCTCCCTTGCAGTCGCGGCTTGTCGATCCGGTACGCCCGAGATTCAACGGTGATCCGCATCATTCCTCGTCCCGCTCCCCCGGCACCGGCGACACCAGCAGGAACCGCATCACGATGTCGTGCGTCGCCCCCGGTTCCCGCCCGCGCAGCGCCTCGATCGCCGGTCCGCTCGCCCTCCACCGGAACACCGCGTTCAGCAGCGGCTGATCCACCTCTTCGTACCCCGATCCCTCCGTCCCGTCCGCCAGCGGCACGAACCGCGCCCACCGCACCCGCCCATCCCCCCCGAACCGGATCTCGATGAACGGGTTGCGCCGCGGGCTGTAGGCGTTGCGCACCTGCAACGACCACACCGGACGCACCGTCGTCAACTGCAACTCCCCCGACGCCTGCAACGGCCGCCCCAGCCGCTCGACGGGCAGCTCCCGCGCCGTGCGACGCATGGCCGCGTCCGACGCCCGTTCGTCCAGCTCGCCCGGCGCGCCCTCGGGCGTGGGCGGCCGCGGGGTCGGTTGCACCGGCCGAGCCTCCGCCCGCGCTTCCGACACCCGTTCCTCCGGCGTCGGCTCCGGCGGCCCCATCACCCCGGCCTCCGTCGCTTCGACCGGCTCCGCCGGATTCGGCTCGTTCATCTCCGGCGGCACTGTGGGCGCGATGGGTTGTTCCGTCACCAGCTCCGGGGGCGCGGGATCAGGCTCCGCCGCCGGCTCGACCGGCGGCTCCGGTTCCGGTTCTGGTTCAATCACCGGCCCACCCACCGGCTCTTCCGCCGCGGGCGGCACGACCACCGGCGCAACCGGCGGCATGATTTCAAGCGGCTCTTCGACCGGCTCCTCCACCGCCTCGACCACCTCCGGCGGCGAAACCTCCGGCACGGGCACCGCCCCCGGCACCGGCGACAACTCCGCCTGATCCACCTCCGACTCGGGCGCGGCCGCCTCGACCGGGTTCTCCAGCACGCCCAGCCACGCGATCGACGCATTCCGCGGGATGTCCATGCCCAGCCGCAACGGATCGGGCAGGCGTTCCACATCCGCCTCGATCTTCGAGGCCGGGAACGCCGCCGCCCGCGCGGGCGCGAAGCCCAGCCACAACGCCGCCCCCGCGTGCAGCAGCAGGCTGACCGCCAGCCCGACGCCCAGCGTGACCGGGGCCTGATCGTTCGCCGCCCGGATGGTCGCCCCCGCGCTCACGGCACGGCCCTTTCCGCCTCCGGCGAGGCCCGGCGTCCGACCACGGAAAACTGCGTGATCCCCGCCCCCACCAGCGCGTCGGCCAGCTCGATCAACTGCCCCGCCCCGGCCTCCACATCGGCCGCCAGCTGCACCGGCGCGTCCGGACGCGCCTCCCGCAGCGCGCGGATCGCGCCGACCAGCCCGGCGTTCTCCACCGGCTCGCCCATCAGGCTCGTCGAGCCGTCCGCCCGCAGCGTCACGACGATCGGCTCGTCCCGCTCCGCCCTGGCCCCGCTGCGCAGATCGGGCAGCGACACCCCCAGCACATCCGCCTGGACCATCAGCGCGACCGAGAAGATAAAGAAGGTCAGCAGCAGGAACAGCACATCGATCATTGGCGTCAGCTCGATGCTCGTCGTCGTGTTCAGGCGGCGCAGGCGACGCATGGTCTCACACCCCCTCCGTACCGCCGCCCAAGGGGCGGACATACTCCCGCCCGCCCCAGGAAGTCGGCTTGCCCGTCACCAGGTCGCGCCACGCCTCGCGGTAGATCGACCCCACCAGCCACGCCCCCAGCGGGAAGTACAGCACATCCTCCGTCCGCGCCCCGGAGCCGCGGTACACCGCCACCAGACCCGTCAGCCACACCGCCATCGCGGCCGCGCACACACCCCCGGCCAGCCACCGGGTCGGGCCGTCGCCCCCAGCCACCGCCAGCACCAGCCCGGCCAGCGCCATCGCGGGCAACCCCATACCCAGCAGCCCGGATCGCCACGCATACCTTTTCAGGCGCTTCGGCTCCCGGTTGGCCGATTCCGTGTAGATCCGCTTCCAGCCCTTGCGGAACTGCGCCCAGTCGTCATACATGCGGCACCGCACCATCCCGTCCGCCAGCAGCAAGCCCCCCCGCATCTGACTCCGCGCGATCCGGCGCGCGAACGCGATGTCCTCCAGCAACGCCTCCTTCACCCCCTCGTGCCCGCCGATGGCCCGGTACGCGCCCGCGTCGAACAGCATGAACTGCCCGTTGGCGAACGGCCGGCGCCTGCGGTGGTCCTCCAGGTTCGCCCGGATCAGCGGGTACTGCCGCGCCAGCTCGAACCCGGCCGCCGTCTGCACCACTCGCTCGAACCAGGTCTCCGTCGTCAGCGTGCAGAACAGGCTGAGCATGTCCAGCCGGCGCTGCCGCGCCAGCGCCAGGCACGCCCGCACGCAGCTCGGGTCGAACTCCGTGTCCGCGTCCGTGAAGATCAGAACCTCGGCGTTCTGCGCGTGACCGGACCTCTGGAAGCCCGTCCACGCCGCGTGGACCTTGCCCGCCCAGTCCGCCGGGCACTCCGTGATCTCCACGATCTCGAACCGCGGGTCCCGGTCGATCGCCCGCTCCGCCACGCCCCGCGTGTCGTCCGTGCAACGGTCCAGCGCCAGCACCACCCGCAGGCGGTCGTAGTCCTGGGTCTTCAGCGTCCCGATCAGCCCCGCGATCGTCCCCGCCTCGTTGTGCGCCGGCACGATCACGCACACCTTCTCCGTCGGCGGCTTCGCGTCCGCCGCCCCCACCCCGGCCCGGGCCGTCGGCAACGCCCGGGTCGTCCGCACAATCTGATAGGTCGCCGCGGACCAGTAGACCAGCAGCCCCACCGCCCCCATCAAGCAGACGCCGAGCAGGATGTCCAGGGCCGTGTTTGCCATATCCGCGCCTTCAAGCGTACTCCCCCCGCCCCCCGCACCGCCGGTACACTGCCCGGCATGACGGACCCGTCCAAACAGCCCCCGGGTCCGCCGCCCTCGCCCGGGGATCCCAGGCCGCGCCTGGGCGACCACAACCCCACGCGGGAGATCACCCCCCCGCCACGCCCGGCCTATCCCATCTACGAACTCACCGTCGCCGCCGTTCGTGAACTCGACCGGCGGGCGACCGCCGACTACGGCATCCCCTCCATCCTGCTCATGGAGAACGCCGCCCGCAACCTGCGCGACCACGCCCTCGACCTGCTCGCCCGTGCCCGCCGCCCGGACGCCCTCATCTTCTGCGGCCCCGGCAACAACGGCGGCGACGGCCTCGCCCTGGCCCGCCACCTCGCCCTCCTCGGCGTGCCCGTCTCGATCGTGCCACCGACCCTGTCCCCAGGGTCGGTGTCCCCGTCCCCCGAATCCGACACCGGGATCAACCTCACCATCGCCAAGCACATAGGCCTCCCCTTCCTGAACCCGGAAGACCCATCCCAACTTCCCGATACCCCCCCCGGCCTGATCGTCGATGCCCTGTTCGGTACCGGCCTGACCCGCCCGATCAGGGGGGAGACCGCTGATCTGGTGGCCTGGGTCAACACCCAACACGACCTCGGCAGCCGAGTGCTCGCCGTGGATGTCCCTTCGGGCCTGAACGCCGACACCGGCATCCCGCTGGGCGACGCCTGCATCCGGGCCGACCGCACCGTCACGCTCGCGGCGGTCAAACCCGGCTTGACCCGCCTCGAAGCCCAGCCCTTCGTCGGCGACCTCGTTGTGGCCGACATCGGGGCGCCCGTCTCGCTGCTGGCCGAGCTGGGAACCCTCCTCAGGGGCTTCCCGGGCGAAAAACTTGGCCAATCCGGGGCGTGAAGCGTCCCGGGACGCCCGGCGGGTGGCCCGGAGCGCACCGGCCCCCTTCAATACAGGTCGCGGGCCATCCCCCATATGTCGCCCTCCGCCTCGCCGCCTGTCCCGCCGCCCCCACCCCGCCAAGGAACCCCGATGCCCGTCCGGATGGAGTTGAGCCGCATCCTGATCCGTGAGCTGACCGATGTGCAGCTCATCGAACTGACCGAGGTTGAACCGGTCAACGGGGATGCCCCGCGCTCGTTCCCCATCGTCATCGGCCTGCCCGAGGCCCAGGCCATCGAGCGCCGCCTCTCCGGCATGGTCCCCAAGCGCCCCCAGACGCACGACCTGCTCGCCTCCGTCGTGGCCACCCTGGGCGCCACCCTCGAGTCCGTCGAGATCACCGACCTGTCCGAGGGCACCTTCTACGCCCGCCTCAACCTCACCGGGCCGGACGGCTCGGCCGTCCGCGTGGACGCCCGCCCCAGCGACGCCATCGCTCTTGGCATCGCCTCGGGCGTGCCCGTGTTCGTGGACGAGTCCGTCATCGAGGAGGCCGCCACGCCCAACCCCGGCGAGACGGAGCTGTGATGGTCGCCGCCGACGAGCATCCCGATCTTCAACGCTTCGACGCGCACATCGCCGCCCCGGTGTACCTCACCCGCGATGTGCCCGGCGTGGGCGGCGTCATCAAGCAGCGCGACGAGGACTTCCTCGTCGATGAGATCCCCCTCTCCGAACCCTCCGGCTCCGGCGAGCACATCCACCTCTATGTCGAGAAGCGCGGCCTGAGCACCATCCAGATGCGCGACGAGGTCGCCCGCCACTTCCGGGTGCCGCCGCACTCCGTCGGCCACGCAGGGCTGAAGGACAAGCGCGCCATCACCCGCCAGGTCGTCTCCGTCCATACCCCGGGGCGCGCCCCGGAGAGCTTCCCCAGCTTCAATCACCCCCGCATCGACATCCTGTGGGCCGACCTGCACGAGAACAAAGTCCAGCGCGGCCACCTCGCAGGCAACCGCTTCTCGATCAAGATCCGCGGGGTCGAGCCGACCGCCGTCCTCCACGCCCGCAAGGCCCTGGACATGCTCGCCCGCACGGGCGTGCCCAACCGCTTCGGCGTGCAGCGCTTCGGCTACATGCGCAACAACCACCTCATCGGGCGCGCCATGATCCTCGGCGACGCCCGCGGCGCGATCGACCTGCTGCTGGGCGCGGGGGGCGACATGCCCGCCATGCAGCGCGAGAGCCGCCTGGCCTACGCCGCCGGAGACTACCGGACCGCCTTCGAGGCCATGCCGCGGCTCTTCAAGGGCGAGCGCCAGGCCCTGCGGGTCATGGCGGCCTCCGGCGACCACGCCCAGGCCCTCAAAGCCATCGACGCCACCGCCGCCGGGTTCTTCATCTCCAGCTTCCAGAGCGCGGTGTTCAACGCCCTGCTCAACCGGCGCGTCCTCGAAGGTTCCATCGACCGCCTCACCATCGGCGACCTCGCCTTCGTCATCAAGAGCCGGGCGACCTTCCCCGTCGCCGCCGAGACCCTCGCCGAGCCGGACCTGGCCGAACGCCTGGCCCGCTTCGAGATCGCCCCCTCCGGGCCGATGTGGGGCACCACCATGCGCCGGGCCGCGGGCGAGATCGACCGGATCGAGACCGAGGCCCTGGCCTCCGTCGGGGTCACGCCCGAGCACCTGACGGCCTGCGAGGAACGCGACGGCTACCTGATGATCGGCGGCGACCGGCGCCCCCTGCGCATCCCCGTCATCGACCCCGAGGTCGAGGGCGGCGTGGACGACCACGGGGCCTATGTCCGCTGCGCGTTCGAGCTGCCCAGAGGCTCGTTCGCCACCACCGTGATGGACGAGATCATGAAGGTCCCTCTGGAGGAGGAACCGAACGATGAGTGACGGCGTGCGCGTGGTGTGCTTCGACTGGGGCGGGGTCATCCTCCGCATCTGCCGCTCGTGGGAGCAGGGGTGCGAGATGGCCGGCCTGCCCGTGCGCGGCAAGTCCGGCCAGAAGAAGTTCGCCGACGCCCGCCGACGCCTCAGCCAGCGCTACCAGACCGGCCAGATGTCCGACGCCGCCTACTTCAAGGCCGTCGCCGAGGCCAGCGACGCCCGGTATCAGCCCGACGAGGTCGAGAAGATCCACCACGCCTGGCTCATCGAGGACTTCAAGGGCGCCGAGGACCTCATCGCCGAGATCAACGCCATCCCCAAGGTCCGCACCGCCCTGCTCTCCAACACCAACGGCCTGCACTGGGCCAGACGCGAGACCGACTTCAAGACCGCCAGCCTCATCGAGCACCAGTGGGCCAGCCACCTCTTCGGCATGGCCAAGCCCGACGAGAAGGTCTACTCCGCCTTCGAGCGCCGCGTCAGCGCCAGCGCGGGCCAGATCCTCTTCTTCGACGACCTGGAGGAGAACATCAGGGGCGCGCGCGCCTCCGGATGGAACGCCGAGCTGATCGACCCCGAGAAAGACCCCGTCAAGCAGATGCGCAAGCACCTCAAAAAGCACGGCGTGCTCTGACCCCCCCACCCCCCCCCCCGAAGACCCCTCGCCCGTCGGGAACGGGCGTCATGACCCACCAAGAACCAACTCCCATCCTGACCCCCGACGCCCACGCCCGCATCGACGCCGCCCTCACCGATGCCGCGCCCGCGTCCGGCCGACCACACGCCCCACCCGCCCGCATCCGCCGTGCCGAACCGAGGGACACCGCCGCCGCCTGGGCCGTCGAGCAGGCCGCGTTCGCAGAGTCGGACCGCTTCAGCCTCCGCCAGACCGCCGGCCTCATCACCAACCCCCGCGCCCGCGTCTTCGTCGCGGAGGCCGAGGGCGACATCGTCGCCTGGATCGCCATGCTCACCCGTCGCGGGCGTTCGGGCGTCACCGGCCGGCTCTACACCGTGGCCGTCTCACCCTCCGAGGCCGGACGCGGCCTGGGCCGGCGTCTGGCCACCCACGCCGTCGAAGCCCTCGAATCCGAGGGCGTCCGCCGCATCTATCTGGAAGTCCGCCAGGAAAACCGCCGCGCCATCGCCCTCTACGAGTCGATGGGCTTCCGCGTCGTCCAGCACCTGCCGATGTACTACGGCGAGCACAGCCCGGGCTACCGGATGCTCCGGCAGATTCCGCGCCCGCGTTGACCGGGGCGGAAAACGCGCAGTAAAAATGAGCCGGGGGCTTCAGCCCGCGCCGTGGTTGCGACCTCCACGGGCTCACGGGGGCAAGGGTTTGGAATGCCGATGACTGGGAGTGTGTTGAGACCGCGCGGGCTGAAGCCCGCGGCTCATTGCTCACGCCTTGATGACCACGCCGATCTCCAGCTCCACAGCCCGCGCCGGCGCGCACTCCGTGTCCGTGCACGCCTGGAACCGCACCCCCAGCACGGGCGTGCCAGGCGACGGCCCCACGCCCGGCGCGTGCTCGAGCGCCACATCGAACTCCACCCGCCCGTGATGCACCAGGATCGTGCCCACACCCTCGACGCCATACCCCTCGCCCGCCGGATAATCCGCGTAGACCGCCACCCCAGACCCGCGCGTCAGGCCCACCCGCAGCCCGGAGAGCATCCCCGGCATGTCCCCCTCCCCCGGGTCCGCCGCGACCACATGCCAGCCCGGCTCGATCTGCAACGCCACCCTGAACACCCCCGGCCTGTCCGGCGCAACCTCCACCGACTCGGCGTCGGCCAGCACCGTCACCGGCGACTTCGCCGGCGGCCCGTCGATCTGAGCCTCCTCCGTGCCGAAGACATACCGTCCGCCCAGCGCATCGCCCAGGGCCATCATGCTCAGCGCGGCCCGCAGCGGGTTCAGCGTGCCGACGGGCGCGGCGTCCACCGCGCCCGACACCGCCGCGAGCGACGCCGCCGCACGGTCCAGCCACGCGCCGTCCCCGGTCAGAGCGTGCAGTTCCAGCATGTTCCGCAGCATCACGCCCGACGCCGAGGGCGTGGCCCCGTCGTGCGTCGTCCGCGCTCGCACGAACAGATCGTCGCGTCCGTCCGCGGTATCAAAGCACCCGCCCCGGCCGTCGCCGAAAAGACGCTCCGCACGGTCCATCAGCTCCACCGCCGCCGTGAGCCATCCCGGATCCTGTGTCAACGGGCAGGCCGCCAACGCCAGCAGGCCGTGAACCACGAACGCATGATCCTCCAGCGGCGCGGGGACCGAGGCCTTCCCCGCCCGGTACACACGCAGCAACCTCCCGTCCGACCCACGCATGGAGCCAAGCACAAACCGCGCCGCCCGCGCTGCGGCCTCCGCGAAACCCCGTCCGTCCGCCGCGCCGAGCGCCGCCGCCGTCCGCATCAGCCCGGCGATCATCAGCCCGTTCCATCCCGCCAGCACCTTGTCGTCCGTCGCGGGCTGCTTGCGGGTGTTCCGGTGCGCGAGCAGCGCGGCGTTGACACGCTCCAGCCGCTCCGCAAACACGCTCCCCTCCATCCCCATCCGCTCCGCCACCCGCTCCGGGCGTGCCTCCAGCCGCGGCACCCACCGCGCCTCTTCGTCCGGATGGTGCGGGTCCTGAAAGTTAGCAGAACCGCCCAGGCCATAGACCGCCCTGGCGAAGTCCGCATCCTCTCCCCCCCCCAGCACCGCCCCGAACTCCTCCGGCATCCACAGGTAGTTCAACCCCTCGCGGTGGTCCACCTCCGCGTCCTGCGCCGACCAGAACCCCCCATCGGCGTCAACCATCTCCCGCAGCGCATAGTCGCACGCCCGCCGTGCAACCTCCGCGTAGTACGCATCGTCGTACACTCCCGCCGCCCGCGCATACAGGTGCGCCAACTGCCCGTTGTCGTACAGCATCTTCTCGAAGTGCGGCACCGTCCAGAACCGGTCCACGCTGTAGCGGTGGAACCCGCCGCCGATCTGATCGTGCATCCCTCCGACCGCCATGCGGTCGAGCGTCAGACGCACGGCCGCGTCGATCGCCTCGCGCGTCTGCTCGTCCGTCCGCTCGCGCACATCCAGCAGGAACTCCGCGAAGATCGGCTGCGGGAACTTAGGCCCTCCCGCCCCCCCGAACCCCCCCTCGGCCCGGTCAAAGATTTGCAGAAGCGTCGTCACGGCCTTGCGCACATGCGCCGGGCCGATGGCCACCGGCCCACCCCCCTCTCCCCCCAACTGCTTGGCGGCCGCCTGCGCCAGGATCTCCGCCTGCTCGAGCACCTCGGCCCGCTGCTCCGCCCACGCCTCGGACATGCCCTCCAGCACCTGGCGGAACGACGGCATCCCGTGCCGCTCCGCCGGAGGGAAGTAAGTCCCCGCGAAGAACGGGCGCAGGCCCACCGGCTCCAGGAACACCGAGGTCGGCCACCCCCCGCGCCCGGTGAAGGTGACAGCGGCCGCCATCGACAGCTCGTCCACCTCCGGGCGTTCCTCCCGATCGACCTTGACGCACACGAACCGCTCGTTCATCAGCCGGGCCGTCGCCTCGTCCTCGAACGACTCGCGCTCCATCACATGGCACCAGTAGCAGGTCGAGTACCCCACGGACAAAAAGATCGGCACCCCGCGCCGCCGCGCCTCGGCGAACGCCTCCTCCCCCCACGCGAACCAGTCCACCGGGTTGTGGGCGTGCTGCAGAAGATACGGGGAGGATGACGCGGCGAGGCGGTTGGTGTGCTTGTCCATCGCTGGTTTTCCGGGTGAAGAGGAACGCAGAGATCGCGAAGGGCACGCAGAGAGCGCGGAGAGGATTTTTGAACACGAAGATCCGAAGGGCGCGAAGGGGCGGCGGTGGAAACGGATGCACATTGATTCATTGAATGAGAGAATCAACACCTGTCCAGAACTCATGATCCAGATGCATTTCTTCGCGTTCTTCGGATCTTCGCGTTGAAACATCCTCTCCTGCCTCCGCGTCCTTTGCGTGACCTTCGCGACCTCTGCGTTCCTCCCCCTCACCGCCCCACCACCCGCACGATCACCGAGCGCGACGACAGCGCACTCGGTCCAGCCGGGCGCGCCCCCCGCCTCGTCACCCGGCTGGCCGCCGCCAGCGAGCACGCCAGCGCATGATCCCGCTCGTGGGCCACGCCGGTCAGCACGATCTCGGCCGACCGCACGACGGGGTCGTCGGGATCGCCCTCTCCCCGCTCGATGTGCCCGCGCTGGTCGTCGTACGCCTGGGCGTACGCCGCCGCCGCCTCGCGCACGGCTCCCTCGCCCGCCAGCCCGTCCAGGCACGCCTCGCACGCCGCCCGCAGTTCCGCCAGTTCCCTTTCCAACCGCCGCCGTGTTTCCAGCACCCGCTCCGGCGTGGCCTGCACCAGCACGGGCACGACGCACGCGAACAGCCGCCGCTCGCGCGACCGTTCCGCCCGCTGCGCCAGCGACGGCCCGTCCGCCCGCAGCACCGCGTACCCGTGCCGGGCCGCGAAGGCGTCCAACGCCCCGGCCAGCGGCACCGAGATCGACGGGTCCGGCCCGTCCCGCGTCAGATCCCGCGCCAATCGCTCCAACGCCAGGTCGGGGTCCGGCTCCGGCCCCGGCTCGACGAACCGACGCAGCGGCGCGAACGCAGCGTCCTCCGCCACAAGCCGACGCGCCGCCGCGAAATCCTCCGATGCGTCCGCCCCCTCCACGCCCGTCGCCAGCACCCCCGCCTCCACCAGCGGCGTCGCCCAGGCCACCGCCTCCATCACCCGGCGGAACCCCGCCGACCCGATCGCCCGGTCACGCGACACCGCCGCCGGCTCCAGCGACCGGGGCAGAAAAGTCAGCGCGGGGTCCGCCAGCAGCACGCCCGCCATCGCCGCCGCGTCCCGAGAGCACAACGAGTAAGGGCTGATGAGCAGATGCACGCCGTCACGACCCCTCGCCCGCGCCGCCCGCCTCCGCCGCTTCGTCCGCCCCCGCCACGACCCGGTCGATCCAACGCTGCAACCGGCCCGCCTGCGTCGGCAGCATGACGAAGATCATCTCGTGCCCGACCGCGTAGGACCACCGCTCCGGGCGATCGAGCAGCCGCCAGAGCGCCTCGCCGGTGGCCGCGGGCACGGCCCGGTCGCGGGATGCGTGCAGCATCAGGACCGGGATGTCCGTCATCTCCGGGGCGGTGTGGGTCGCGTCCAGCCGGGACGCGCCCAGATAAGCGATCGACACCCGTTCCAGGCGTTCCGCCCCGGGCGTGCCGGTCGATGCCGGGTTCTCGGGGTCCCAGTCCAGCACCACGGCGTCGATCCAGTCCGCGTAGTTCGACAACGCGCTGATCTTCACCGAGTTCGCCCCCCCCGCGATCAGCACAGCCGCGGCGTACCGATCCGGCGCGTAGGCGTACACCGTCGGCATCACCATCGCCCCGCCGGACATCCCCGCCAGCACCACCGGCTTGTCGCGCAGCACCCGACGCTGGTTGAGCACATGCTCGACCGCCGCGTCCGCCGCGTAGGCGCACTCGGCCGTGCGCGTGTCGAACACCCCCGCCAGGATCCGCCCGGCCTCATCTTCCTGACCCGGCGCGATGGCGACCTCCACCCGCTCCGTGAACCGCGCCGGATGGGCCAGGAACCGCAGCACCGCGTACCCGCTGTTGCGCCAGTGGCGCACCTGCCCCTCGATGATGGGCTGCGGCGTGCCCAGCATCCCCGGGATCAGCACGATCGTGCCCTTCACCTCCGGCGTCGTCGCGTCGTACAACGCCATCCAGGTCCGCTCCAACGCCACGCGCACATCGTCCGGCTCGCTGTCCGCCGTCTCCTGCGCGCTGATGAAGACGAAGACCTCCGACTCCTCGCCCGGCTGCTCCGCCTCCTGCCGGTCCTGCCCCTCCACCGGCGGCATGAACACCAGCGACCCCGGACCCTCCGCCACGAAGCGGAACCCGTCCTCCACCCCCATCGCCCGCGCCAGGATCTCCGCGTGCCGGTACTCCAGCTCGCTCGACCGCAGCTGGTGGAACCGCCCGAGGTGCGCCGGGCGCAGGTCCACCAGCCGGTGCTCGACCGGCACGATCACGCCCCGCGCTGCCCCCTCCTTGCCCCACCGTGCCGGCCAGCGCTCCGCCCCGGTCGCGTCGGTTGGTGCGTTCAGGGTTTCAGGCCGGGCCGTCAACGCCGCGGAGGACGCACCGGACTGGCCCCGCTCGCCCATCGCGGGCGAGACCGCCATGCAGCCGCCCGCCGCTAGGCAGGCCGCCGCCAGAATCACGCCCGGATGGATCATGCCTCGTTTCATCGGATCAATGATACGGACGCCCCCTCTCGTGGGACCGACTTGCAGTCGGCCTTTCTCCCCCCTCACCCCTTCCGCCACCACCCCCCTGTCACCCGCTCCACCGGTCGGCGCGACGCCCAGACCAGCACCACCACCCCCGCCAGCAGCATCAGCGCCGAGTACCCCTGCCCCCGCGTCATCCCCCCGAACTGGGAAACGCCCGCGTCGGGCAGACGCACGAAGTCCATGGCGATCCGCCCCGCCGCGTACACGATCAGGAACCACGACCCCACCACGCCCGGCTTGCGTTTCTTCGCGGCCACAAGCCAGACCACCAGCCCCACCAGCACGCCCTCGACCGCCGCCTGGTACAACTGGGTGGGGTGGCGGGCGCTGACCAGGGGCATCAACGCCTCGCGCGCCGCCGCGTCGCCCCGCTGCAAGGCCCCGAGCGCCCGCTCGAACCCGCGCACCCAGGTCTCCCCCGGCAGCGCGTGCTCCAGCCCCAGCCGACGCACCGCCTCGAACTGCTCTGGCGTGTGCGCCAGGCGCTCGTCCGGCTCACTGAGAATCTCCTGCGGGTAGCGCACCGCCCACCACGGCGCAGGCTCGCCGGGGCGGGCCACGATCCTGCCGAGCAGCTCACCGTTCACGAAGTTCGCCAGCCGCCCGAACATCAGCCCCACCGGCGCGATCAGCGCGCACACATCCATCGCGTGCATGGGCGGACTCGCTCCCACCCGCGTCCCCTCCGGCGTCCGGAACCCCCGGCTGATCCACCACGCCCCCACGATCACCCCCGCGATCCCCCCGTGCGACGCCATGCCGCCCCGGTTGATCGCCAGCACCCCCCACCACGGGAACCCGTCGATGAACCCCAGCAGGCTCGGGTCGTACAGCAGCACATACCCCAGGCGCCCGCCGACCATCACGCCGACCACCAGCGTGAGCACCGCGTCGAGCGCCCGCGCCTCCGGGACGACCGTCGCGCCCCGGCGGGCCAGCAGGCGCAGCAGCAGGTACGCTACGACGAACCCCGCCAGATAACTCAGCCCGTACCACCGCACCGCGAACCCGCCGAACAGGTCCACCGCCACCGGGTCGATCGAATGCAGCCACCCGCCCAACTTCTCCGCGCTCCCCGTGCCCTGCAAGGACGCCGCCATGCTCCACGCTCCCATCGGGTTCACGACACCACCGCCGACAACGCGCCCGGCGCGGGAGCGGGCGGATCGATCCCGAAGAACGCCCGCGTGTTCGCATCAATCCGGGCGTGGAACTCCTCGAACGGCACCCCGCGCAGCCGGGCCAGCGCCTCGGCCGTCAGGCGGGCGTAGGCCGGCTTGCACGGCCGCCTGCCCCGCACCGGCTCGGGCGACAGGTACGGCGCGTCCGTCTCCACCATGATCCGATCGTCCGGCACGAGCAACGCCGACTCGGCCACCTCCCGCGCGTTGCGGTAGGTCACGACGCCCGTGAAGGAGATCCACGCCCCGAAGTCCAGCACCATCCGCGCGTGCTCCGGCGGCTCCGTGAAGCAATGAAACACGAACCGCTCCGGCCTGATCCGCGTCGCGCGCAGCACCGGAAGCAGGTCCTCCACCGCCCGGCGGCAGTGGATCACCACCGGCTTGTCGATCCCGTCCGCCAGGCATGATTCGATGAACGCCAGCTCGTCCGCCAGCACCCGGTCCTGCACGGCCCGGGGCGGACGCCCGTGGTGGTTGTCCAGCCCCAGCTCCCCGAACCCGACGCACTTCGGATGCTCGGCCACCCGGCGGATGCGCTTCCAGCTGTGCGGCTCCCGGTCCGCGTACAGCGGGTGAACCCCGGCCGTACACCACACCGCCGGGTGGCTCTCCGCCGCCCGCAGCGCGGCCTCGCTGTCCTCCGTGTCCGTGGCGATCGAGATCGCCCCGGTGACGCCCACCCGGGCCGCTTCCTCCATGATCTCGTCGATGCGCCCGGCGAACTCCGGGAAGGTCAGATGGCAGTGGGTGTCGATCACGCACGGAAGAATAGGATGAACCGATGCACGAGACCGTCGAGACCATCCCGCCGCTGCCCGCCAGACCCGCCGACGGGCACAAGGGCGCCTTCGGGCGCGTCGGCGTCGTCGGCGGCTCCGCGGCCGACGACCCGCGCATGATCGGAGCGCCCGCCCTGGCCGCCCTCGGGGCCGCCCGCGCCGGCTGCGGCCTGGTCAAGATCGCCGCCCCCGCCCCCATCCTCGACGCGGTCCTCACCCTCGCCCCCTTCGCCACCGGCCTGGCCCTGCCCATGACCCCCGACGGCCCGGACCCCGCCCTCTCCGCCCAACGCTTTGATGAACTCGCCGCCGGGTCTGATGCGCTCTGCGTCGGCCCGGGCCTGGGGCGCTCCCCCGGCGCGCAGGCCCTGACCCTCCGCGCCATGCTTCAGGAGGATGCCCCGGCCGTCCTCGATGCCGACGCGCTGAACACCCTGTGCGCCATGCCCGAGTTCTGGCGTGACCTCCGCGCCCGCCTCGTCCTCACGCCCCACCCCGGCGAGGCCCGTCGCCTGCTCGACGCCCTGGGCCTCCGCGCCGACCCCGCCGGAAACGATGCGCAACGCACCGAGGCCTGCGTGTCGCTCGCCCGCCGCCTGGGCTGCGTCGTGGTCCTCAAGGGCGCGGGCACCGTCGTCTCTGACGGTCTCCGCGCCTGGACCTGCCGCGCCGGGCACCCCTGCCTGGGTACGGGCGGCACCGGCGATGTCCTCGCCGGCGTCATCGCGGGCCTCATCGCGGGCCTCATCGCCCAGCAGCACGCCCGCCCCGGCCGCGACCTGTTCGCCTGCGCCCAGGCGGGCGTCCAGGCCCACGCACGCGCGGGGGAGGCCTGGGCCGCGGAGCATCACGCCACCGGCGGCATGGTCCCGACGGATCTTGCTGACCTGATCCCGGCGCAAGTGGAAGCGCTCCGAGCATGATGTGCCACTGACCCCGTCTTCGGGGTCAGTGGTCTTCCTCCCCGGTCATACTCACGATGATTCGCCGTCGCATCTCGGGCACGACCGGATCGACAAGCCGCGACGGCAAGGGAGCGGCCGAGCGGCGTACACGATCGTGAGAGCCTGCAAATGAAGGCGACCTGGAAGCCTCCCTCTCTTATACGGATCCCACTTGAATCTCGGGCGTGGCCCGGAGGAAGAGCAACGATCGTTTTCACCCCGGAGGGGTGATCGTTTGTTGCCACGGGTGGAGCGCAGCGCAACCCGTGGAAAATCGAAGTTTGATGGCTTTGACCCCGGAGGGGTCATGGAAGTTCGAAAGTTTCCATCACCCCTCCGGGGTGAAACCGTTCAAGGGTACTCGCTTTCCACGGGTTGCGCTGCGCTCCACCCGTGGCTACATTCCCGCGCCCCTCCGGGGCTTTTGATACGGATCCTGCCCAAGATTCAAAGGCGATCCGCGTCACTCCCCGTCGTACGCCCGAGGCGAGGCCGACGCCACCAGCCGGATCGTCGGCGTCTCCAGACGGCCCACCCCCACCGCCATGTCCCCGCCCGTCTCGGGCTGCATGATGAGGTCGATCGTCACGCGGCGCAGACGCGGCCCGACATCGTACTCCATGTCGAAGACCACCTCGTTCAGCCCCGTCAGCAGCGGCACCTCTTCCTCGCTGTCGTAGTCCCCGTTGACGAAGGTCGTCACCGTGTACCACAGCTCGTACGGCCCGCCCGCGCCCGCCGCGTCCCGACGCTCCAGCCGGATGATCCGCTCTGTCCCCGTGGCCGGGTCGCGGAACGCCACGAACTCGATCCAGTTGCTCTGGATGTTCGGAGTCAGGATCGGGTTGGCCGGGTACGGCCCGAACGACTCGCCCGTGCGGATCATCCCGGTCAGGCGCTGCATGACGATGCGGGCCACCACATTGGTCGCCGCGCTCTCGCTGTTGGCCTTGTAGCTCTTGAAACTCGCGTCCAGCGCCGCCATCGTGGCGGTCAGCAGCGTGGCGGTGATCGTCAGGGCGATCAGCACCTCCACCAGCGAGAACCCGCGTCGTGAACCCCTGTTGCGTTTCAAACCGAGCCCTCCTGGTAGCTGCCCGAGACCGGCACCGCGTCCAGCGGCAGCATCAGCCCGCTGGGCAGCCGGATGTTGGGATCGTGACGCAGGCGGATCCGCCCGTACCCGTTGAACGGCACCGGCACCGCCCCGGGCGGGGGAGTCTGATCGAACCGGACATCGGCCAGGCCGTCGTCGTTCGTGTCCCAGCCCACGATCCGGACCCCGTCCACGATGGGCAGCTGGTTCGGGTCGAGCGACTCGAAGTCCCCGTCGTCCGGGCCGAAGTAGCCCAGCGAGGCGTTGAAACCGGCCGGGTTGCCCACGGGGTTGCCGAAGACATCCAGCAGCGGGGCCTGCCCGTGGACGGGGGCGAAGGTCAGCAGCAGGGTGCCGACGATCTCGGTGTTGCCGCGGACATCCAGCACGCCGGCGATGATCGCGCCCTGCAGGCGGACATCCTGGCTGGGCGGGCTGTTGAAGGTGCCGATGTCCACCGAGTAGTTGGGCAGCATCATCGAGCTGCTCATGATGTGGGCCATGTCGGCCGCGTCGGGGTTGAGGAAGGCGTTGTTCGGCTCGTCCGGATGGACGGTGGCGAAGCGGGTGCCGCCGGTGAACTGGACCTTGTTGCGGACCTGGGTGTAGTTGGTCGGGGTGTCCGCAACGATTGAGCCGACGAACAGGCTGTCGTGGAACCGCAGGTTGTTGGACAGGGCCTTGGTGTCCGTGATGCGCTTGCCGTCCACGATGAGGGCGTCGGGCAGCTGGGCGTAGCTCGCGCCGTAGGAGGCGATCTCATCCATCGGCACATCCCCCTTGTCCAGCGGGGAGATGCCCGGGACGGTCATCAGGACATACTCCTGGGGCGGGCGGGCCGTCGCGGGCAGGGACTGGGGGGCGTTGGCGGTTGTCTCGGAGGGATCATCGCCGTAGACATAGCGCGGGTGCTTGGGCGTGGGGCGGCCCGAGCCGTCGATGGTGTTGGCGCCCAGCTCGGTCCACATGGGGTGGGTGTTGATGGTGTAGGCCTTCACATAAGTGGACCCGACGAAGGTGCAGTTGTCGAACAGGGCGTTGAGGCCCCTGGGGATCTGCACATTGCGGAAGACGAAGTTCCTGAACACGGGACGCCAGTAGACATCGGAGTAGGACGGGGAGTTGAAGGGCGAGTTCTCGAAATAGGCCCAGGCGTGGTTGTCCGGCAGGCCGTCGTGGTTGGAGTCGGGCCAGACGGCCGAGAAGAACGGGGCGTCCGCGCCCCCGGGGTTCATGGCGACATCGAAGGTCGGCAGATCGTCGATGGCCACGCCGAGCTGGTCGGCGACCTGCTGCCAGAAGGCCTGCCCGTCGGCCGCGGCGATCAGGGCGTTCTCCGTGTCGGCGAAGCTACCCGCCGTGATGTTGGGCAGCGTGGAGTCCTCCGCGCTGAAAATCAGGGGAGGGGTGTCGCCGCGGGGGCGGATCGGACCCTGGATGCGATCGGCCAGCGGGCCACGCTCGTTCTCCCACTCGGCGGCGCTGACGGTGAACCGCAGGCCGCCGGTGATCTTGGCGTACTGGTCCATCGCGTCGATGAAGCCGTCGCGCCAGCCCAGCTCGCGGTCACGGTAGATGTTCTGGGCGGGGTCGTGGTCGTAGGGAAGCTCCCCGTTGTCGATCAGGCCGTTGCGGTTCTCGTCGTTCCAGCCGTACACCCCGTTGCGGTTGCGGTCGGGGCGCATGGCGTCGATGAGCAGGGCCAGGTCGTCGTCGATCGGCTCGCCGCCGGGGCCGACGAACTCGGGGGTCCGCCCCTCGGCGGGGGTGCCCAGGATCAGGGCTTCCGAGAGGGTGACGCGCCCGTCGTTGTCCTTGTCGTAGTGGCGGATGAAGATGTCGAACTCGTCGAGGTAGCCGTCGCCGGTGACATCGGAGAACGCGCCGTCCGGCTCTCCGTCCCCGTCGAAGTCCTCGTCGTCCGGCACGCCCAGGCCCTCGACCGGGTGGCCGACGCGGAGGCGGTTGTCGCCGTCCACATCGTACTGCCCGACGGCCTCCCAGAAGAGCATGAGCTTCTGGTCCAGCACCGGGTCGAGGCCGTAGAAATCGGAGCGGACGATGAGAGGGTCGCCGTTCTCGAAGCTCACCTGGTCGTAGCGCGCGCCCAGATCGCCCTCGACGAGGACATTCTTGCCGATCATGATCCGCGCGTGGGAGATGAGGGCCTGATCGACCCGCTTGACGAGGCGGTAGTCGCGGGTGATCGTGCGCCGGATGGGCTGCTGGTTGCGCTGGAGATCGAAGACCACGCCCTCGGCGATGATGCGGACATACTCGCCGCCGGCGAGCGGCGCGTAGCGGATCGTGAAGGCGGGCGGCGGGTTGCCGTCGGGGTTCTCCCAGCCTCTGAGCATGACGGCGGGGGTGTAGACCCACCCGTTGGGCGAGTAGAGCGTGCTGCTGATCCCGCCCGGCGCGCCGGCCACGCGGGGGGCGTCGAGGAAGCCGTAGCCGGTGATGATGTTCTCGTCCGCGGCATACATGTTGACCAACGCTTCGGCGATGCCGCCGGGCAAGCCCGACTCGGCGTGCCCGGAGGGCGGGGGAAGAACCTGGTGGGCGCCGATCATGGCCGAGTTGCCGGACCAGAGGGCCTGCGTCATGGCCGCGTCGATGTCCGACTCGGCGACGACAAAGCGGGAGGCCGCCTCGGCCAGGCGGTGCTCGGCGAGCATCAGGCCCGTTTCCGCCGCGCTCATGGCGCGCATCACATGCAGGTGCATCCCCGCCGTGCGGATGTTGCCGGTGGAGCTGACGGCCATCGCCGCGATCAGCGACCCGAACAGGATCAGGAACATCATGGCCAGCACCGACGCCACGCCCCGGCGCGAGACGCGGCCGAGACCGCGCGCGGTCCGGTTCCTGCCTCGGCGGGGGCGTTGTCTGCTGGGCATCGTGCTTCTCCTGGGGGGAGGGGGGGGCGATGGGTCAGGGCACGATCCAGGTGACCTCGGTCACCAGGGTCGGCTCGATGGCGCTCATGGACTGGTAATGGACCTGGACGGTGACGCGGAGGGGATACTCGTGGACCCTGCGCCCGGGGAAGCTCCCGCTCCCGCTGGGCGGCTCGGAGAAGCCGGCGTCGAGTTCCCGAGAAAAATCGAAGGGGTGGACCTTGCGGACGATGACGGTCTGGGACCAGCCGATCATGCTCTCCTCGGTCTCCTGGCCCTCGATGGTCAGGCCGGGGATGACCTCGCGGAAGGCGTTGACGGGGCCGGGGAGATCGCCGTCGTCGATGCCCTCGGTGCCGATCCAGGTGAAGAGCATCCCGTCGAAGTCGTCGATGTCGTCGAAGTCGGCCAGCGTGGTCTCGCCCTGCTCCGGACCCCAGCCACGGAGGGTGTGGCCCCCCTCGCCGTCGGATTCGAGATACAGCCCGACGACGGGGTCGTGCTTTGGCAGCGACCGGGTCATCTCGCGGATCTCGTTGGCCAGGAAGGTGGCGCTGGCCGCGTGGCTGGACCACTGGTTGGCGACGATGAAGGAGGACTGCGCGTCCACCATCGCCAGCACGCCGATGCCGATGATGACCGTGGCCAGGGAGGCCTCGATCAGGGTGAATCCGCCGGGGGCGGTCGCCCGGCGGGTCCGGGTTGTGTTGCTGGCGCGGCGCACGGCGTCCTCCTCGGGCCGCTCCGCCGGCGTGGGGGACGGGCGGGCCGGATGAAGTCTCGATTACGAAACGATCTGGCTCATCTTGAAGATGGGCAGGATGATGGCCATGGCGATGAAACCGACGACTGAACCCATTACGATGATCATGATGGGCTCGATCATTCCGGTAACCGTCTTGATCTGGTCGCGGAGCTGGCGGGCGTAGTAGTCCGAGATCTGGTCGAGCACCTCGCCGAGCTTACCGGACTCCTCGCCCGCGCCGATCATCTGGACCACCGCGCGGGGCAGAAGCCCGTTGTTCTGGAGCGGCGCGGCGATCTTCTTGCCCTGCTTGACCGAGGCGTGGACCTTGCGCCACAGCCCCTCGAACAGCTTGTTGCCCGAGATGTCCCCGGTGATGGTCAGCACATCGAGCATCGGCACGCCCGCGTTGACCAGCTGGCCCATCGTCTGGAGGGACCGGGAGATGTAGAGCGAGCGGAACATCCCCTTGACGATGGGGAGGGTGAGCTTGAGCTTGTCGATCCAGAACGCGCCCAGCTCCGTGCGCGTGCCCGCGAACAGCGCGCCCGCGATGATCGCCACGCCGCCCACCAGGTATGGCCACTGGTTGACCATCGTGTTCGACAGGCCCATCAGGAAGTTGGTGGCCCAGGGCAGCACATCCTCCTTGCCCTCGAACACCGTGTAGAACTTGGGGAGCACGAAGGTCAGCAGGAAGACGGTGACGGTGACCGCCAGCGTGCCGATGATGCCGGGGTAGATCGACGCGCCGATGACCATCTTGCGGGTCTCGATCTCCTGGCGGATGTAGCCGGCGATGCGCTCGAGCATCTCGGAGAAGGAGCCGGACATCTCGGAAGCGCGGACCATGTTGATGTAGAGCGCGCCGAACAGCTTGGGGTGCTTGCCCAGGGCCTCCGAGAACTGCTTGCCCGACTCCACATCCTGCTTGATGTCCACGATGATCTTCTTGAATCCCGCGTGGACGGTCTGGTCCGCGATGCCGTCCAGGGCGGATCGCAGGTTGATGCCCGCCCGGATCATGACGGCCAGCTGGGTGGTGAAATCGAGGACATGCTTCTGGCTGGGCTTGCTCGAGTTGAGCCTCTTGAGCGTCTCGGCGAGCCCGCCGGAGGCCGATGTCCCCTTGAGCGAGTCCACGGACATGACATGCACGCCTTGGTTGCGCAGGATGGCCGCGGCCGCGCCAGCCGTGTCGGCCTGCATGACACCCGACCGCATCTGCCCGTCCTGCGCCCGAACCTGGAACCGATAGCTGGGCATCCTCGCCTCCGACCTTGCCTAGGGTGCTTTTCTCACGCGACGAGCTGACGCTCGAGCTTGTCGGGATGCACCGCCTGGGCGATGGCATCCTCCTTGGTGATGGTGCCGTTGAAATACAGCTCCGCGATGGAGGCGTCCAGGCTGGTCATGCCGATCTGACGCGAGGTCTCGATCACATTGGGGATCTCGTAGACCTTGTTCTCGCGGATCAGGTTGCGCACGGCCGGCGTGCAGAGCAGCACCTCCACCGCCGGCACCATGCCGGGCTTGTCGGCGCGGGTGAACAGGGTCTGGGAGACGACCGCCTGCAGCGTGGTGGACAGCATGGACCTGATCTGGTTCTGCTGGCCCGCCGGGTACATGTCGATGATTCGGGACACCGTCTGCGAGGCGTTGACGGTGTGCAGCGTGGAGAGCACCAGGTGCCCCGTCTCGGCGGCGGAGATCGCCAGCGAGGTCGTCTCCAGGTCGCGCATCTCGCCCACCAGGATGATGTCAGGGTCCTGACGCAGCGCGTGCTTGAGGCCCGAGGCGAAGCTGATCATGTCGCGCCCGAGTTCTCGCTGCTCGATCAGGCACTTGTCGCTGTCGAACAGGTATTCGACCGGGTCTTCCAGCGTGATGATGTGCTTGCGGTAACGCTGGTTCATGGCCTGGATCATGGCGGCCAGGGTGGTGGACTTACCCGAGCCGGTATCGCCGGTGACGAGCACCAGGCCGCGGGGCAGGTAGGTCAGCCGGGCGATGACCTCGGGCAGGTTCAGCGCGGCCAGCGGGGGCACCTTGGTCTTGATGGCGCGCATCGCCAGGCCGATCACGCCCTTCTGCATGTGGGCGTTGACGCGGTAGCGGGCCAGCCCGGGGATGTGGTAGGAGAAGTCCGCGTCCTTGTTCTGGGCGAAGATCTCGCGCGTGCCCCGGTTGGAGATCTCCTCGAACATCGCCTGCACCACCTCGGGCGTCAGGAGGTCTTCACTCAGTGGCGTCATGACCTGGTGGATGCGGGCCGTGGGCGGCTCGCCGGCCACGATGTGGACATCGGAGGCGTCTGCTTCGTGCGCTTGGCGGAGAATCATCTCGATGTTCACGGGTCACACTCCTCAACCGGGGACGCCCGACCACGGGCGCTCGGGTCGGACATCGGCCGGAGAATCCTGCGTGTTGACCGGGTTTCCCAGTCGCCCCGGTCCCGCACCGCCCACGCGGCGCAGACCGGCGGCGCGGCGGCCGGGCGGGCGTCACAACCGGAACCGAGGTGTGTTCTCGGACGGAACGAGAAGACCCCGCCCGCCCCCCGAGCCGGGCCACAGGGAGGGGCCACCGGGTGGGAGGTCAGCGACCCGCCGCATGGTCGCGGGCCTCGACGGCCAACCGATCGACCCGCTCGTTCTCGGGGTGCCCGGCGTGGCCGCGCACCCAGTGGAATCGGATCTCGTGGACCGCCTTGAGTTCATCCAGGCGTTTCCAGAGGTCCACATTCTTGACGGGGGCCTTGGACGCGGTGCGCCAGCCCTTCTTCTTCCAGCCCGCCATCCACTCCTTCAGCCCCTTCAGCACATACTGCGAGTCGGAGTACAGCTCGACGGCGCTGGGCCGGGTCAGGCTCGCCAGCCCCTCGATGACGGCCGTGAGTTCCATGCGGTTGTTGGTGGTCGCCGGCTCGCCGCCGTTGCGCTCGACGCACTTGCCGGTCTTGGGATGGCGCAGGAGATAGGCCCACCCGCCCGGGCCGGGGTTGCCGGAGCACGCGCCGTCGGTGAAAAGCTCGACGAGCGGGCGGGGGGGAGCCTCGTTGGGTTCGGGTTCGGTCATGGGTTGAGGGGGGCGGGCGGAAGGGGGCGGAGGGGGGGAGGCGGGGGCGACTCTACAGCCTGTCAGGTCCGAGATCCACGCAGCGCCGACCTACGATGCGGACATGCCCACCGCCCACGCCCCGACCACGCCCGCCGCCGCCCCGGTCAGCACCCGCGTCCACCGCGTGGAGGTGCGTCCGCGGGCCAACGCGGGCGATCCGCGGGCCGAGGAGGTCGCCCGGCAGGCCGCCGCGGCCGGGCTGAACGCGCAAGGCGTGCGCTCGGCCCGGGTCTACCTGATCGAGGGGGCGCTCGGACCCGGGGATCTGGATCGGGTGGTGCGCGGCCTGCTGGCCAACCCGGTGACGGAGGAAAGTTTCGTCGGCGTATCCACGCCCGACGGCACCTTGGTGGAAATCCACCCGCTGCCCGGCGTCATGGACCCGCCCGCCCAGACCGTGCGCGACGCCATCGAGGAACTGACCGGGGTGGAATGCCGGGTCTCGACGGGATGGCGCTACGACCTGCCCGGCGTTCCGAGCGAGCACGCGGCCGCCCTGGCGCGCAAGGCGCTGGCCAACCCGGTGGTCGCCGCCGTCCACACCGCCCCCTTCCACCCGGCGGAACTGCCCAAGGGGCACGCCTACGAACTCAGGATCCGGCACATCGAAATCCGGGATCTGGACGACGCCGCCCTCGAACGGCTCAGCCGCGAGGCGCACCTGTTCCTGAGCCTGGACGAGATGCGGGCCATCCGGCACGAGTACCGCACGCTCGGGCGCGAGCCGACGGACATCGAGCTGGAAACGCTGGCGCAGACCTGGTCCGAGCACTGCGTCCACAAGACGCTCAAGGCGACGGTGCGGTACGAGTCGAACGATCCCAACGACCCCGTGAAGCGGCCGGGTCGGCCCGGGCACGAGGCGAACGCGGACGGGTCGGTGACGATCCGCAACCTGCTCAAGTCCAGCGTGGCGGCCGCGACATTCGAGCTGATCGAGGAGGGCGTGGACTGGACGCTGTCCGTCTTCGTGGACAACGCGGGCATCATCGCCTTCGACGACGAGCACGCGGTGTGCATCAAGGTCGAGACGCACAACCACCCCTCCGCCATCGAGCCGTACGGCGGCGCGGCCACCGGCATCGGCGGCTGCATCCGCGACATCATGGGCACGGGGCTGGCGGCCAAGCCCATCGCCAACACGGATGTGTTCTGCGTGGCCTTCCCGGACATCGCGTCCGTGCCCAACGGCTGCCTGCCGCCGGAACGGGTGCTGCGGGAAGTCGTCGCCGGCGTGCGCGATTACGGCAACCGCATGGGCATCCCCACCGTCAACGGCGCGGTGTGGTTCGACGACCGGCACATCGGCAACCCGCTGGTGTTCGCCGGGTGCGTGGGGGTGATGCCGCGGGACAAGATCAGCGGCTCGGCCGGGGCCGGAGACCTGATCGTGGCGCTCGGCGGGCGGACGGGGCGCGACGGCGTCCACGGCGCGACCTTCTCCAGCGCGGAGCTGACCGACACCCACGCCGACGAGTTCTCCCACGCGGTGCAGATCGGCAACGCGATCGAGGAGAAGCGGGTGCTGGATGCGATCCTGAGGGCGAGAGACGGAGAGACGGAGAGACGAAGAGACGGAGAGAGAGACGGCGTGCCGTCCGACCCCGACGCTTCCGGCTCTCCCACTTCGTCTCTCCGTCTCTCCGTCTCTCCGTCTCCTCTCTACACCGCCATCACCGACTGCGGCGCGGGCGGCTTCTCCTCCGCCGTCGGCGAGATGGGAGAAAAGCTGGGCGCGACGGTGCTGCTGGAAAAAGCCCCGCTCAAGTATGACGGTCTGTCGTACACCGAAATCTGGATCTCCGAGGCGCAGGAGCGGATGGTGCTGGCGGTACCGGAGGAAAATCTGGCGGCTTTGCAGACGATCTGCGACGAGGAGCATGTCGAACTCTCCGTCCTCGGCACCTTCGGCACGCCCGGCCGCGACCTGGTGCTGACCTACCACGGCACGGAGGTCGGGCGCCTGCCGATGGCCTTCCTGCACGACGGGATCCCGATGCCGACGAGGACGGCCCGCTGGAGCGGGCCGAGAGACGCAGAGACCCAGAGACGAAGAGACGAAGCAAAGACTTCGGACGCTGCCCTTCCCGACTCCCCCACTCCGTCTCTCCGTCTCTCCGTCTCTGCGTCTCTTCTCGGCCTCCTGGCCCACCCCAACATCGCCAGCAAGCACTGGATCATCAACCAGTACGACCACGAGGTGCAGGGCAACACGGTCGTCAAGCCGCTGGTCGGCCCGCTCGGGCGTGGCCCGTCCGACGCGGCGGTGATCGAGCCGGTGCCCGGAACGGGGCGCGGGCTGGCCATCGGCTGCGGGCTGGCGACCGGGCTGGAGGCCGACCCCTACGAGATGACCCTGGCCGCCATCGACGAGTGCGTGCGCAACCTGGTGTGTGCCGGGGCCGACCCCGACCGCATCGCCATCCTGGACAACTTCTGCTGGCCGTCCTGCAAGAAGCCGGAGAACCTCGGCTCCCTCGTCCGCGCCGCCGAGGGCTGCTACGACGGGGCCAAGGCCTACCGCACGCCCTTCGTGTCCGGCAAGGACAGCCTGAACAACCAGTTCACCACCGAGGACGGCAGGACCATCGAGATCCCGCCCACACTGCTCATCACCGGCATCGGCATCGTTCACGACCTGGACCGCGTGACGACGATGGACGCCAAGAAGCCGGGCAGCACGCTGCTGCTGGTCGGCCCGGCGTGCGAGAGCCTGTCCGGCTCGCACCACGACCGCCTGTTCGGCTCCGGCTCCGGACCCGCGCCCACGGTCGATCTGGAGTACGGCCCGCGCACGGCCCGCGTGGTCGCCGACGCGATCCGCTCCGGCATCGTCCGCAGCGCGCACGATGTCTCCGACGGCGGCGTCCTGGTGGCCATCGCCGAGATGCTCATCGCCGGCTCGACACCGGGGCGGGAGATCGGCTTCGAGGGGTCCGCCACGCTGACCGAGGCCCTGGCCTTCTGCGAGGGGCCGTCGCGCTATGTGCTGGAGGTGGACGACGCCTCGGCCCTGCACCGCTTCTCAACCGTGGGGTGCGTGGCGCTCGGACGCCTGACCAACTCGGGCCGGCTGGCCTGGGGCGGTGTCGATGAGGCCGTGGAGCGCCTGGCGGAAGCCTGGCGCGCCCCGCTGGACTGGTGACGCCCGGTCCCGGTCACGCCGCCCTGCGGCTGCCGCCCAGGATCATGCCGATCCACCTGCCGACATCGACCACGAACTCCTGCTTGGGGATGAAGCCCGTCGCCCCGAGCCGGAGGCACTCGGCCCGGGCGGTCGCCTCGTCCTCCCCGCTGAGAACGACGAAGGGCCTCTCCCGGAGCGTCCCGGAAGCACGGACCATGCGGAGCAGTTCGTAGCCGCTGACGCCCGGCAGGTTGAGGTCCACCAGGAAGACATCGGCGGGCGGGATCTCGCCCGCGTCCATCCGTGTGAACTCGGTGCGGGCGCGGGTGCCGGACTCGATCCACTGGACCTCGACATCCTTCTGGCGCTTCAGCAGCGTCGTGATCAGCGTGGCCGCGAGCGGATCATCCTCAACAAAAAGGACGCGGATGGCGCCGGGCGTTCCCGTGTGCCCGTCCGCCGGGGCGGCCGTCCGGCCGGACCCCGGCGTGTGGACCATCACACGGTTGCGGCCCGCGCCCTTGGCCTCGTACACGCACGCATCGGCGTCCTGGAGGAGTTTCTGAGGAAGGTCGTAATGCCCCGGCTTCTCCCCGTCCGTGGCCGCCACGCCCGCCGAGATGGTGACGCTGAGCAGGTCGATGCCGCAATCAACCCCCGCCAGGTCGAAAGGCTCGCGCGCCACGGCCTCCCGCACCTGCTCGCCCAGGATCGCGGCCTGATCGAGACCCACCCCCGGCAGAACGATCGCGATCTCCTCGCCCCCGTAGCGGGCCACCAGGCCGGCATCGCCGATGGCCGCGCTGACGCGCCGCGCCAGCTCGATCAGAACCGCGTCGCCCGCGCCGTGCCCGTGGGTGTCGTTGATGCTCTTGAAACGGTCCGCGTCGCAGAAGATCACGGCCATCGGCCCTTCACCGGCGCCGAACGCCGCGAAAGCCCGTTCCAGCGCCACCTCGAACGACCGCCGGTTGGCGATGCCGGTCAGGGCGTCGGTCGTCGCTTCCTTGCGCAGACTGTCGGCCTCGCGTTGCAGCTCGAGCTGGTGCTCAAGCCCCTTCTCGCGCGCCATGGCCATGAGCCGGCGCGGGTCGCCCAGCGGACCGATCTCCTGGGAGAACAGCTTGGCGAGCACCCGCGCGTCCGCCGCGGCCTGCTCGATCAGGTCGCCCGCGTCGGGCGCGTTCTCCGGGAACCACGCGACCGATCGCTTGTGGATCTGCTCCGCCGTGGGGATGGGCGCTTCCTGGGCGAGCACGCTGCCGACCAGCGAACCCAGCGACACCACGCGGACCAGGTGCCGGTGTTCCGGCTCGGTGCTGTCCGGGGCGTGGTGACCCTTGATGGCCGCGCGGATGGCGGGCGGCAGCTTCCACTTGTGCGCCAGCTCCGCGCCCACCTCCGCGTGGCTGAACCCCAGCACGGCGCATTCCGACCCGGCCCAGCCCGCGTGGTCAAGGCCCCTGATCACCGCGTCGTACTCGTCCCGCAGGGCGACATGGCACGCGAGCGCGCCGATGTCCTGGAACAGGGCCGCCATGAACGCCTCGTCCGGGTCCGCCGACTGCGTGAGCGTGGCGACCCGGCGCGACGAAACGGCCCCCACAATCGCCCGCCGCCAGTGCGCCATCAGGTTGAACCCGCCCGCGCAGGATTGCTTCGTCACATCCACCAGGCTGAACCCGAGCACCAGCGACTTGACCGTGTTCATGCCCAGAAAGGCCATCGCCCGCTCGATCGACCCGCAGGGCGTGGCCAGGCCGTAGTAGCTCGAGTTGACCGTCTTGAGCACCTTGCCCGCCAGCGCCTGGTCCTTCTGGACGCACTGCGCGATCTTCTTCATCGTGACATTCGGGTCGCCGGTCAGCTCGATCACCTCCACCGCCACCACGGGCAGCGAAGGAAGCTGCGGGCACAGAAGCACATCCTCGAGCTTGGATCGAACCATGCGGACCACCCCAGAGCTTGGAACCACGACCCCGAAATAGGGCGTGGTACTCATCGGGACAGCCGCGTGTTGGGTTCAGTGGACGGGGGTGCAAGACGAAAAATAAAACGGAAAACTCCTCCCCAGACCACCCGGATGCGGGGATTCGGCCAGCCCCCCACCCCCCGCACACCCCCCACTCCCCCGGGATCACCGCAGCCCGTACTCCTTGAGCTTGCGGTACAGCGTGCGCTCGCCGATCCCCAGCAGCTGGGCCGCTTTCTCGCGGTTCCCCCCGGTGAGCTGGAGGGTCTCCCGGATGGCCCGCTTCTCCAGCTGCTCCAGCGACGACCCCGCCAGCGACCCTCCGCCCGACCCGACCGGGCCGGACAAACCTTCTCCAAGGTCGTTCTCCCCGCTCACCACATCGCCCGGGATGTGGTCTGCGCCCACCCGCACCGGGCCTTGCCCCCCCCCCTCCGCCGACCCCACCGCGGTGATGATCGCGTTCTGCACCACATTCAGCAGCTGCCGCACATTGCCCGGCCAGCCGTAGGCGGTCAGCCGCATCATGGCCGCGTCCGAGAACTCCGGCACGCCCCGACCGGGCGTGAGCGTCTCGGACAGCCGCGCGGCGGCGTGCCGGACGATGCGGGGGATGTCCTCGCGCCGCTCCCGCAGCGGCGGCAGGTGGACATGGCTGCCGTTGATGCGGAAGTACAGATCCTGGCGGAAGGAACCCTCGTCCACCATCCTCTTCAGATCGCGGTTGGTCGCGCTGACGAAGCGGACATCCGTGCGCCGGACCTCGTTGGACCCGACGCGGACCACCTCGCCGGACTCGAGCACGCGCAGCAGCTTGGCCTGCATCGTCAGCGGCATGTCCCCGATCTCGTCCAGGAACAGCGTCCCCCCGTTGGCGTACTCGAACACACCCTCGCGGTCCTTCTCCGCGCCGGTGAACGCCCCGCGCACATGCCCGAAGAGCTGATCCTCGAGCAGGCTCTCGGCCTGCCCGGCGCAGTTCATGGTGACATACCGCTTCTCACGCCGGGGCGAGTTGACATGAACGGCCCGGGCGATCAGTTCCTTGCCCGTCCCGGACTCACCCGTGATAAGCACCGGAATCGTCGAGTTGGCCACGGTCTTGACGGTATTGAGGATGCGGCGCATGGCCTCCGACCCGGCCACCACCCCCTCGAACCCGTCGTGCTGCACCAGATCCTTGAGTTCGCCCGACTCGGCCCGGACCACCGCGGCCTCGGCCGCCCGGTTGACCACCGAGCGGAACACCGCCAGATCGAGGGGCTTTTCCACAAAGTCAAAGGCCCCGTGCTTGAACGCGGCACGCGCGGTCGGCACATCCCCGTGGGCCGTGACCATGATGGTCTCCGCGTCCGGCTGGAGCCGGGCGGCCATCCGCAGCACCCTCATGCCCGCGTCCGCCCCCTCCGCGTCCGTCCCCTCCTGGCCCGCGCTGGCGGGCATGCGCAGGTCGGTGACGATGACATCGAACGAGCCGCCCCGGAGTTCCTCGGCCGCCTCGGCCACCGAGCCGACGATGGTGCAGACATGACCGGGCCGGCGGAGGGCCTCGGCCATCACATCGGCGTGCTCGGGCTCGTCCTCGACGATCAGAACCTGGGCCGTCACTTGGTCGGGTGGCTTGGTCATGGGCGGTTCAAGCGTATCCGCGCGACCCCGCCCCCGGTTGGCCAAACGCTTCGCCTCCCGCGCTGGGACACAACCGCGTCACCAGTCGAGCCAATCTTCCTGGGCGGCCCGCACCTCATTGGCCACCGACGATCCCACCCAGACACGCCCGTCGTGATCCACCTTGGCCCACCGCGAGCCTGACCGGCAGATCAGGCTCAGGCCCCATCCAAAGCTCAGGCAGACATACACATAACTGACCAGATAATCGAGGTCGTCGGCGTGCAACAGCAACGCGGGCCTTCGTTCCACGGTGTCAGAGCCAGGCAGGTGATCCCTGATGACTTGCTCGAGCGGTCGGTGCTCTTCCCAGACGCCGGTTTCGGAAACGACAAGCAGCACTTCATCGCCGCCATCGAAAGCGATCCAGCGACACAGAGCCTGTGAGTAGGCGAGCAGCCGCTGGGCGGTCAGCGTTTCAATCGATTCACGCCGACGCTGCGCAGGGGTATCAGCCACCGGCCGCGGGGGCAGTACCCGTTGCCAGGAGAGTGATACGGCAACAGCCTCATCGATGGTGATGAATTTTAACATGCGAGATCAGGGGTCTCACCCCTACGCAGCCACACAAATAGATGGTGCCTCATCTATTACTTCATAGGGCATCGCGATTCGATAGAGAATCGGTGTATCATCGGATGCCAATCCCCAGCCGCCGAAGATGCTAAAAATAAGAATAAGAATTCCCATGATGATGATGGCAACCAATCCGATCCCGACAAACGCGAGCACAATAGCCTGATCGATCCCGATGAAGGGGGGAGGGAGTGTCTGGTTCGGCTGAGGCTGATTGTCGTGATCAACCACGGTCCCATCGGGCAACACACGCACAGTCTGTCCCAGGCCATTCTTAACATCCCAGTGTCCATTCTCATTGTCCCAGCTTGCGCTCGGCTGGCCACCGGTCGAAGTGGGGACCGGAGTCTTAGGCTTCCACTTGATAGGACGCTGCGGGGTGCCCGGCACGCGAACCCACTCATTCCCAACGGGCAGTAGGACGGGAGGTGGCAGAGCGTTCCCGTGTTCATCGACGGGCGATGGCACGCCATCCCCCCCGCCCGCAGAGGCGATTGACTGAACAAACGCTTCCGATTCCGCTGGCGTCAACCCCCCGATTAAAATAATATCGTCGATCTCTCCCCCAGTGATCCCCTTTGCGATCTGAATCGCCTTTTCATACTGCTCCGGCGTGAGGTACACCGCATCACTGAAAATCATGAGGCTGTGAACGGGCGGCTCCGGGTCATCGACATTGCTGGCATTCGTCACTTGAGTAAACCATGTCAGACAAATCAGAGGAATCATCCAGCAGCAGATGACATCACGCCAGCTTTGTATGCTCAGCATGCCGCACCCTCCTCATCCGATTCATAGGACCAAACCACCAATCTGCCTGCGGAGAATACCAGATCTTCTAGTCTCCAGCAAGTGAAATCAGACCGATAATGCAAAAATGTCGAGACTCAAGCGTATCCGCGTGACCCCGCCCCCAGCCCCACCGCCGCCCGCCGGGCCGCGGCCACGGCGATGGCCAGGGCATCGGCCACATCCGCGGGCCTGGGGGCCGCCTCCAGATTGAACAACTGACGGACGGACTCCTGCACCTGGGCCTTGTCCGCCCGCCCGGACCCGGTCAGCGACTTCTTCACCTCGGCGGGTTTGAGTTCGAGGATCTGGACGCCAGCCTGGCGGGCGGCCAGCAGGATCACGCCGCGGGCGTGGGCCATCTTGATGGCCGTCTCCGGGTGGGCGTAATGGGCGAACAACCCCTCGATGGCCACCGTGTGCGGCCGGAGCCGGTCGATCAGATCGCGGACATCCCGGTCCAGTTCGACCAGCCGATCGGCGACGGGGGGAACCGGCGAGCCGGGGACCAGACGGATGGCCCCGGCCTCGACAATGGCCGGGCGGATCTCATCGCCGCTGACACAGCCGTAGCCGGTGACGCGCAGGCCGGGATCGAAGCCGAGGACGGGCATGGGGAAAGGATAGCGGAAAGCGGGGGGCAAATGGCAAATGGCCAGAGGATTGTGTACGCCCCGAAGGGGCGTTGGTCTGTAGCCACGGGTGGAGCGCAGCGCAACCCGTGGAAGGCACTCCATTCTCCCTCTTCATCCCGGAGGGATGATGGCAGCGTCACGCACCAGAACGAACATGCCATCATCTCCCACGAAGATAATGCTCCACCACATGCACCACCGTCTTCGCGGTGATGTCGCACTCGACATTCACCCCTGCGCCGGACCGCAGATCCCGGAGCGTGGTCCGCTCAAGCGTTTCCGGGATCAACGCCACCTCGAACCAAGGCTCCGCCCCCCCCACCGCCGCCAGCGTGAGGCTCACACCATCCACGGTGACGGAACCCTTGGGCACAAGATACCGCCCGAACTCGCCCGGCACGCCCACCCGCACCCGCCACCCATCAACAGTCTCCACCCGCTCGACCGTGCCCACCGTATCCACATGGCCCTGAACCATGTGCCCGTCGAGCCGGTCGCCCACCCGCGCGGCGGCCTCCAGGTTGACCCGACGCCCCGGCGTCCACACCCCCAGCGTGGTCTTGGAAAGCGTCTCCGGGATGGCATCGAAGCGGAACCAGCCCCGGGACTGCTCCGCCGGGCCGACCAGCGTCAGGCAGCATCCGGAACAGGCGATGGAATCACCCGGTGCGGGGCGGAGATCCCAACCGCCCGGGTCGATGACGATGCGCCGCCCCGCCGGGGAGGGGTCGGCCGACACCACGGTGCCGATGGCTCGGACAATGCCGGTGAACATGCCCGGATGGTTGGCGCGGCGGGGAACCGGGGTGGGATGAGGCCCGAACCGGGCCACGCCGGACCCGATCCCGACCGGCCGGCCCGGGCAGGCCGCCCGCGCCATCGTCTATACTGCCCACCCACGATCCGACCCCCCCACTCTCCCGCCTCCCTCCGCCCGGAGATCCGCCCCATGCCGACCCCCGCGATGCGAGCCTTGTCCGTTCTGGCCCTTTTCGGGGCGGCCGCCTGCCTGCCCGCCTGCTCGTCGGGTTCGCCCGCGCCTCGGGGCGGGGTCCGGCTCGCCGAGCCGCAGCAGGTCGATTTCGACGCCTGGGCCGGGGTGGGATACCGCTGGGAGTGGACCAGCAGCCCCCCCCTGACCGCCCGCGGCCAAATCCAGTTCGCCGAGGCCTACGAAGACCTGCTCGCGGTGCAGGACACCGGCGCGATGGTCAGCGTTCTGGAGTCGGCCACGGGGCGCGTCCGCTGGAACAAGCAGGTGGCCGAGACCAACACCCGCTTCCTGGGCCTGACCCGCCGGGACAACGCCGTGGCCGTCACCAACGAGACCGAGCTGTACGAACTCGACCTCAAGACCGGCAACACGCTGGACCGCACCCCCATCCACGGGATCGCCACCACGCGACCGGTCTTCTACGGCCCGCTGGCGGTCCTCGGCACCTCCGAGGGCCGGCTGGTGGCCATCGACACCCGCTACGACATCCGCGCCTGGGAATACCAGCTCGACGGGCAGATCGAGACCGACCCGCTGTTCGTGGACGACGACCGCATCGCCGGCATCAGCACGCGGGGCGACCTGCGCATCCTCGAGGTCAGCACCGCCCGGGGCCTGGCGAACATGCGGATCTCCGGCGACGCCGGCGACCTGATGGTCACGGACGGCTACTCCCTCTTCATCGCCTCCCTCGACCAGTCCGTCTACGGCTACGACACCGAGGACGGCACCCGCCTGTGGCGCCTGCGTTCCTCCGCCCCCGTCACCGTGCAGCCGGTCCTGCTCGACGGCGTCCTGTACACCGCCACCGCCGACACGAGCATGGTGGCCATCGACGGCATCAGCGGGACCACCCTGTGGAACAACCGCGACTTCGGCGGCTGGGTCGTCACCACCAACCGCGGCGACCTCATGGTCTGGACCGGCCACGAACTGCTCCGCGTCGATACCCACCGGGGTGACATCATCAGCCGGGCCACGCTGCCGGGCATGTCCGGCCTGCGGGCCGACAAGCCGGAGAACGGCAACATCTACGCCATCAGCGCCGACGGCTCGGTCGCCAAGTTCTCCCCGCGATGATCCCTCCGCCCAGCCCATCCGGGCATCAATGAAACCGACAACCGGCCCGGATTGCCCCCGGGCCTTTTTCATTCCAACAATCCAGCCAGCCCACCAAACGGAAGACCGATGGCCGCCACCATGACCGCACCCCACCCCGCCCCCGCCAACACGCTCGACCTCATCCCCCTGCGCCGGGCGCTGCTGTCCGTCTCGGACAAGACCGGGCTGACCGACCTGGCCCGCGCCCTGCACGCCCGCGGCGTCGCGCTGATCTCCACCGGCGGCACCGCCAGAGCCATCGCCGACGCGGGCATCCCCGTCACCGGCATCGAGGAAGTCACCGGCTTCCCCGAGATGCTCGACGGACGGGTCAAAACGCTGCACCCGCTGGTCCACGGCGGCCTGCTGGGGCGGCGGGACCTGACCGCCCACACCGACGCGATGGCCGCCCACGGCATCGAGCCGATCGACCTGGTGTGCGTGAGCCTCTACCCCTTCGAGGCGACCGTCGCCAAAGCAGGCGTGACGGAAGCGGAGGCCATCGAGCAGATCGACATCGGCGGGCCGTCGATGATCCGCTCGGGCGCCAAGAACCACGCGGCGGTGGCCGTCGTCACCGACGCGGCGCAGTACGCCGACCTGATCGCCGACCTGGAGGCCAACGACGGCCGCACCACCCTGGCCCTGCGCCGCCGCCTGGCGGTCGAGGCCTTCCGCCGCACCGCCGCCTACGACGCGGCCATCTCCACCCACCTCGCCGGGCCGGACGACCCCACGCCCGCACGCCTCACGCTGGCCTACGAGCGCATCGAGGAACTCCGCTACGGCGAGAACCCGCACCAGAAGGCGGCGGTCTACCGCGCCCCCAACGCCCCGGTGGGCACGCTGGTCAACGCCCGGCAGCTGCACGGCAAGGCCCTGAGCTTCAACAACATGAACGACGCGAGCGCGGCGCTGGAGCTGGCCCGCTCGATGCGCACGGCCTCCGGGCGCGTGTGCGCCGTGGTCGTCAAGCACACCAACCCGTGCGGCGCGGCCGCGTCGGGCGACGCCCGCACGGCCGTGGACATGGCCATCGCGGGCGACCCGATGGCCGCTTTCGGCGGCATCCTGGCGCTCACGACCCCGGTCGATCGGGCTGCGGCCGAGCGGATCGCGGCGGAAGGCACCTTCTTCGAGGTGGTCATCGCCCCGTCGTTCCACGCCGACGCCGCCGAGATCCTCATGTCCCGCTGGAAGATGGTCCGCCTGCTCGAAGTCGGTGACGCCGCCCCCCACATCCGCACCGAGCACAAGTTCCTCCCCGGCGGCCTGCTCGTCCAGGAACGCGACCTGACCACGCCCGACCCCGCCGCGTGGACGCACACCGCCGGGCCGAAGCCGAGCGACGAAACCCTGCGAGCCGGAGCCGTGCTGGAGTGCGTGTGCCGGGCCTTGTCCAGCAACGCGGTCCTGATCGGCGGCACGGACGCCGGCTCGGTGCGTCTCTTCGGCGCGGGCGCGGGCCAGATGGACCGCGTCGCCTCATGCCTCGGCGCGGTGCGCAAGGCCGGCGAGCTGGCGAAGGGCGCCATCGCCATCTCCGACGCCTTCTTCCCCTTCCCCGACGGCCCCCGGATCCTCATTGATGCGGGCGTCAAGACCATCATCCACCCCGGCGGCTCCAAGCGCGACGACGAGACGGTGGCGTTGTGCGACACACACGGCGTGACCTGCCTCACGACCGGCACGCGCCACTTCCGCCACTAATGAGCCGCGGGCTTCACAACTGCCAACCCCACTGCATACCCAAGCACGCCGCGCCCAGGGCCATCCCCGGCACCGCGCGGGCTGAAGCCCGCGGCTCATCGTGGTGTTTCGACCGCCGGGCCGTCGGCCTTGGCCAGCACACGCTTCTCGGGATCGGCGGCCAGTTCGCGTTTGCGCTTGTTGCGCAAACGCCAGAACCCCACGCCCCCCGCCGCCGACAACGCCGCGCAGAACGCGAAGGTCCACGCCCCCGCCCCGGGCGAGACATACTCCAGCCCCTTCCAGATCCCCACGGCCAGGAACGGCGCGATCAGCCCACGCAGCCCCGTCAGCGTGACATGCACGCCCATGTACTCGCTGGCCCGGTGGGCGGGCGCGAAGTCCAGGTGCCCCAGGTTCCACGCCAGCACCCCGCCGCCGAAGGCCAGGCCCTGGATCATGGCCGAGAAGTACAGCAGGTGGTGGTTGCGCGTCACCGCCGCCACCGTCACGATGCACGACGCCGTGACGAAGAACCAGCAGTGAATGGCCCGGAACTCGATCACATGCACCCGGTCGAGCAGCCTGGCCCACAGCGGGATGCTCAGCGGCATCATCACCAGCGGCAGGCTGTTGGCGATCATGATCCCCCCGAGGTACTCCAGCCGGAACAGGTCGCGCAGCGCGATCACCAGCACCGGCGTCACCATCAGGTTGCCCAGGCCCAGCACCATCATGCACGACATGTACGCCGCGTACCGCTTGTCCCCGCGCAGCAGCCGCACCACCGACATCGGGCTGATCGACGGCGCGTCCGTCCCCCCGCCTCCCGATCCTCCCACCCCAACGGCCCGCTCCTGCCGCACCAGCGACGGCCCCTGGCGCACGCGGACCCTGCTCCACGCCCACACTCCGATCAACGCCAGCGTCCCCCCGATCGGGAAGAAGAAGCGGAAGGCCCGGTCGTCCAGGTCCATCGCCGTGCCCAGGCCCACGCCCAGCACCGCCACCGACAGCACCTGGATCGTCGCCAGCTTGCCCGTGACCCTGGCCCGCATGGCGCGGGTGTAGTTCTGCCGCCAGATCGTCGAGCGGATCGTCACGAACCCCGCCCAGCAGAACCGGGCCATCAGCACCAGCGCCACCAGCGTCCACAGCCCGCCCCCCGTCCGCGGCACCAGCCCGATGCCCGCCACCATCACGATCATGGCCAGTTGCAGCCCGTTGATGAAGCGGATCTTGTCCTTCCCGTGGGCGAGCTTGACCCAGGCGAAACTGACGATGTTCGCAAAGGCCGTGGACGCCGCCAGGATCGCCACCACGATGTTCAACATGCCCGGCGAGACGGCCCGCTCGAAGGCGATCTTGGCCACCACCGCGATGATGGTCGAGTCCACCACCGCCAGCAGGAACGGCAGGTAGAACGCGCTGACCAGCTCGAAGCGGTAGTTCCGGGCCGCCAGCCCCGGCATCGACCCCGGCGTGAACGACCGGGCCGCGCCTCGGGCGGCCCCGCCCACTCTCCCCCCCATCGCCACGCCGGTGGCGATGAACCCGCCCCGACGCACGCGGGACGGCGCGTCCGGCGACGGGGTCGGGGCCGCGGATTCATCGGTCGGCATCGGGGGCACGGTGGATCATTGTGCCCCGATGCCCCCGCCGCAAGAGACCGGTCAGCCCCAATCGGCCCGATTCCCGCGAACCTATCATCCTGCCTGCCCTGACTTTCCACCCCCGCCTCCTGCCGCCGGCATGGCCTCCAGCCCCCGGCGCGATCCGCGAAAACACCCCAGCCGTGCACATCCGAAACTTCTCCATCATCGCCCACATCGACCACGGCAAGTCCACCCTGGCCGACCGCCTCCTCCAGGCCACCAACGCCGTCTCGGCGCGGGAGGCCAAGGAGCAGCTCCTGGACTCGATGGACCTGGAGCGCGAGCGGGGCATCACGATCAAGGCCTCCGCCGTCACGGTGTACCACACCCACAACGGCGAGCCGTACATGATCAACTTCATCGACACGCCGGGGCATGTGGACTTCGGCTACGAGGTCTCCCGCGCCCTCAAGGCGTGCGAGGGGGCTCTGCTGCTGGTCGACGCCAGCCAGGGCGTCGAAGCCCAGACGGTGGTCAACGCCTACCTGGCCGTGGAGCAGAACCTGGAGATCATCCCGGTCCTGAACAAGATCGACCTGCCCGGCGCCCGCCCGGAGGAGATCGCCGACGAGGTCGAGCAGGTGCTCGGCTTCGCCGCCGAGTCCTGCGTCCAGGTGTCGGCCAAGACCGGCCAGGGCGTGCCCGAGCTGCTGGCCGCCATCTGCGAACGGCTGCCCGGCCCGCCCAAGCCCACCACCGACAAGACCCGCGCCCTGATCTTCGACGCCGTCTACGACGACTACCGCGGCGTCATCGTCTACTGCCGGGTGTTCGACGGCTTCCTCCGCCACGGCGACAAGATCCGCATGATGGGCCTGGAGCGGACCTTCCAGGTGACCGAGCTGGGCAAGTACACGCCCAAGCCGGTCAAGTGCAAAGAGGTCGGGCCGGGCGAGACCTGCTACCTCGTCGCCAACATCAAGACCCTGGGCGATGTGCGCGTCGGCGACACCATCACCATCGACCACGACCCCGCGGCCGAGGCCCTGGCCGGCTACGCCCCGCCGCAGCAGATGGTGTTCTGCGACTTCTACCCGGCCACCACCGACCAGGCCGGCGGCAGCTTCGAGGAACTCCGCGACGGCATGGAGCGGCTGAGCCTCAACGACGCCTCCTACACCTTCCAGCCCGTGCACTCCGAGGCGCTGGGCTTCGGCTTCCGCTGCGGCTTCCTCGGGCTGCTGCACATGGACATCATCCAGGAACGCCTGGAGCGCGAGGCCGGCGTGCAGGTCGTCCAGACCGCCCCCACCGTGTCCTACAAGATCACCATGCGGGCCAAGGGCGGGGAGATCGTTGAGAAGGAGATCCACAACCCCGCCGACCTGCCCAACGCGGGCGAGATCCTCGACTTCTTCGAGCCGATCTGCCGCGTGGAGGTGATGACGCCCAAGGAGTACATCGGCGAGATCATGAAGATCTGCATGGACCGGCGCGGCATCTTCAAGAACCAGATGTTCGTCTCGGCCAGCCGCGAGATGCTGACCTTCGAAATCCCCCTGGCCGAGATCATCTACGACTTCTACGACAAGCTCAAGAGCATGACCTCCGGCTACGCCACCATGGACTACGAGGTGATCCGCTACAGCAAGGACGACCTGTGCAAGGTGTCCATCCTCATCAACGGCGAGCCGGTCGAGGCCCTGAGCCTGATCTGCCACCGCGACCGCGCCGAGCAACGCGGGCGCCAGCTCCTGATCCGCCTGCGCAAGCAGATCGACCGCCACCAGTTCGAGATCCCGATCCAGGCGGCCATCGGCGGCAAGATCATCGCCCGCGAGACCATCAAGGCCTACCGCAAGGACGTGACCGCCAAGTGCTACGGCGGCGACGTGAGCCGCAAGCGCAAGCTGCTGGAAGCCCAGAAGAAGGGCAAGCAGAAGATGAAGTCCATCGGCTCGGTCAACATCCCGCAGAAGGCGTTCATGGCGGTGCTGGATACGGGGGAGTAATCTCTCCAAGCATCCCACTTTGACGGCGCAATGCCCACGGATTCAATCCGTGGGCTTTTCACTTGGCGACCGTGGGCTTTTTTTCACCAACCCTTCCACACGGCGCACCCCTCCGCAACATGCCGGATGATGTACGCCCGGGCCGACGCCGCGTGCCCCCGGCTGGTGATCGGAAGCGCCCGTGATCGCACTGCCCAGACCCCACCCTCACCGACCAAACCCACCTTTGACAAAGCGTGCGCGGAGTGCTTCTTTGCAATCCCCACCAGACGACGAGGATCATCCAAAACAAACCTGCCCAGAATGTGGTAATGCTGTCCGCCGACCGCCAGCACCGCCACCCTGACGCCGTGGTGCATCAACGCTTCCGCCATGGATTCCGATGCCAGTACCCGCGCCTCCGCGGACAGAACCACCGCCGGCCGCTTCATCAGTGATTTCGCACGCACGAACCGCCGTTCATACAAACCCACGGGCGGCGGATGCCTGTAATCGCCCTCGACATGCTCACGGTGATGTCTCGTCCGGAACCCGCGCGGGTCGCCCGGAACCCATGCCCCGTAGGTCGTCCCGGTGATGTGGTACCAGTGTTCCCAAGCATCCATCGCACTATGGTAACAAAACACAAACGCCCCGCAAGTGAAAAACCCAGGGATTGAATCCCTGGGCTTTATTTTCGCGCCGCCCACCTCCCCCCGCTCCCCGCATGGGATAATCTCCCGAAGGTTTCACTAACCGCCCGAGGGAAGGACGGTCGGTGGATGCCCACCACGATCGGAGGGACCCCATGCCCGACGACGAACAATCCGTGCATCTGTTCACCACCATGTCGCCCGCGTCCATCGCCCCGCTGGCCGCCGACCCGGACATCTGCGCCGTCGCCCGCGACACCGACCTGCGCATGCTCTGGTGCAACAAAGCCTTCGCGACCAACATGGGCTCCACGCCCGAACGCCTCGCGGGCACCACCCTCCACGACATCATGACCCGCGAGCAGGCCGACGAACGCATCCGCCCGATGCGCGATGTCCTTGAAACCGGCCGGATGCACGCCCACCAGCAGTTCTGGGTGGGCAAGCGCTGGCTGACCCGCGTCTGGCCGCTCGACCCCGACTACTTCGGCCGGCCCGGCTATTTCATCCTCATCACCCGCCTGACCGACGCCACGCCCCCGACCAACGGCGATGTGCATTTCGTCAAGTCCGCCGACCTGGGCCACCTCGACATCCTCTCGCCCCGCGAACTCGAGGTGTTCTACTACCTCGCCACCGGCATGTCCGCGGCCGATGTCGCCAAGGCCCTCTTCCGCTCCGAGAAGACCATCGGACGCCACATCGAAAACATCCACAAGAAGATGGGCTACACCAACCGCGCCCAGCTCGTCCGCGACGCCGTCGAGAGCGGCCTCGTCTCCTTCAGCAGCGACGAATGGCTCCGCCTGATCGACCCCAGGCACGCCGAAGACTGACCCCTCCTCTCGTGGGGCCGACTTCCAGTCGGCCTCTTCTCTTCTTCTTCCTGATCCCTGATAGCCGATCCCTGATCCCTTCCCCCCCGGAACACTCCGCCCCCGGCACGCATTGAATAGCACATGCCCATCACCACCCACACCGTCACCGGCATGCACTGCGCCGGCTGCGAGTCCAAGATCCGAGCGGCCGTCACCGCCCTCCCCGGCGTCACCCGCGCCGACCCCCACGCCCCCAGCGGCACCCTCACCATCGAATCCGACGCGCCGATCAACCTCGCCGACCTCGCCCGGGCCGTGGCCGGCGCGGGCGATTACGAACTCGGCGAACCTGTCGCCGCCCCGCCCACCGAGCACGGCACGATCCACCGCACACCCGACACGCCCACAAGCGGCACCGGCGCCAAGGGCTACCCCGCCCTGGGCATCCTCGTGGCCTACATCCTGGTCGCCTCCGTCTTGGCCGCGCTCCCGCGCCCCACGATCGAAGCCGTCATGTCCAACTTCATGGGCGGGTTCTTCCTCGCGTTCTCGTTCTTCAAGTTCCTGGACATCCGCGGCTTTGCCGCCGGCTTCGCCCGCTACGACCTCCTCGCCGAACGCTGGAAGCCGTGGGGATACATCTACCCGTTCGTGGAACTCGCGCTGGGCCTGGCGTACCTCACCGCGTTCTGGCCCGTCGCCACGCACGCCGTGACCGTGGCGGTGATGGGCTTCGGCGCGATCGGCGTGGTCCGCAGCATGATCCGCAAGGACCGCATCAAGTGCGCGTGCCTGGGCACGGTGATCGACCTACCGCTGGGCACCGTCACCCTGATCGAGGACCTGGGCATGGCGGTCATGGCCGCGGCGATGCTCGCCCTGCATTTCACCGGCTGATCTTCACGCATTTCAATACGGCACAAACCCCATTTCTCCTCGCACCGAGTTGCCCCCCCACGCACACCGGCTGTTTGTCGGGTAAACTGCCCACGAGCTCCGGGACGCGCTCGTTGTCCCCGCCCTGCCCGAGCCAGGGAGCCGCCGTGGATAAACCCGACCTCGAACTCTTCACCCCCATGTCGCCCGAGGCGTTCCACCCGCTCGACGGCGTGCCCGGCTGCTGCGCCGTCGCCCGTGATGAGCAGTTCCGCATCGTCTGGTGCAATGCCGAGTACGCCCGCCTCAACGGCAGATCACCCGACCGGATGCTCGGACAAACACTCAAGGACATCCTGCCCCCACCCCTGGCCGAGGAGCGCATGTCGTTCATGCGCCAGGCCCTGGCGCAGGGCACGATGGTCGCGTACCAGCAGGTCTGGCTCGGCATGCGCTGGCTGACCCGCGTCTGGCCGCTGAATCCCGCGTCCTTCGGCGTGCCCGGCTACTTCGTCATCATGACCCGCCTGAACGAGCCTCTTCCCGCCGGCTCGGATTCCGGGGGCGTCCGCTTCACGCGCACCGCCGACCTGGGCGACCTCGCCGTTCTCTCGCCCCGGGAACTGGAGATCTATTACTACCTCGCCGCGGGCATGACCGTGGGAGATATCGCTCAGGCAATCCACCGCTCGGAGAAAACCATCGGCCGCCATGTGGAGAACATCCACCGCAAGATGCTCTACTCCAGCCGGGCCGAGCTGGTCCGCGACGCCGTCCAGCGGGGCCTGATCGCGTTCACGGGCAAGGAATGGCTCGACCTGGTGGATCCCCGCCGGGACGGGCGATCGGCGGAGCGGGGATTCCCCGGCGACAATCATGGGGACTAAACCCTGTTTTTGGATCAAAGGGTCCATTGGATAGGGTGTTTTGACGCATTCTGTGGTTCAGTTTGCGTAACATTTCAGAACTTCCCTCGGGTCTCTCACCCCTTTCTTTCCGCCGTGGGGAAGCATGGAGAGTTCAGCATGACGCAGCACAGCCAGACCAAACAGATGTCCCCCAAATCGTTCGAGCCGTTCGACGGCGTCCCCGGGTGTGCGGCCGTCGCCCTGGACAGCTCGATGCGCATCCTCTGGTGCAACGAAGAGTTCGCCCGGGTGCATGGCTGCACCACCGCCCAGGCCGCCGGCAGCGACCTGGCCTCCAAGATCCCCGCCCCGATGGCCCGCGAGCGGGAGACCCTGGTGCGCCCCGCGCTCGAAGAGGGCAAGCCCGTCGCATTCGTGCAGCTCGACCGCGGCATCCGCTGGCTGACCCGCGTCTGGCCGCTGGACCCCGACGCCTTCGGCAAGCCCGGCGTGTTCATGGCCCTCAAGCAGGGCACCGTGCGCCGCGACCCCAACGCCCCCGCGTCCTCCCTCCCGCTGGCCAAGGTCGGCGACCTGGGCGAGCTCGACGCCCTGACCCCCCGCGAGCTCGAGGTGTTCTACCACCTCGCCGCCGGCATGACCGTCGCCGAGATCGGCGACCTGCTCCACCGCTCGCCCAAGACCGTCGAACGCCACCTCGAGAGCCTGCACCGCAAGATGCACTTCAAGAACCGCGCCGAACTCGTCCGCGAGGCCGTCGAGCGCGGCGTGACCGCCTTCACCCCCGAGGAGTGGACCTGGTTCGTCAACTGCAAGCGCACCGCGATGTAACCCCCCCCCAACGGTGGCACAGGCGTCCCGCCTGTGCGGAACTATGTGATCCGCGACGGTGCTCCGGGACTCGAATCTACCCCAGCGTCGCCCCCATCGAAGCGTAAAAACCACCCGCGTCCAGGCGGGTTTTTTCGTGCAGACGCGCCGCCATCGCCTCCGACCACCCCGCGGCCTTCGGCGCGCCCCGCGCCGCGAGGTACGCGCGATACGCCGCGTCGTAGGCGTCCAGCCCGCCCAGCAACTCGGCATCCGCCGGGTACGCATCGTCGAACAGCACACCCTCGGACGCCAGCCGCGGCCGCGCCACGGGCGCCTCGTCCGCCACGCCCACGCACAGCCCGAACAGCGGGTACACCCCCCCGCCCTCCGGCAGCCCCAGCAGCGCGCCAACCCTGAACAGATCGTTCCGCAACCCCCCGATGTAGCACACCCCGTAGCCCATCGACTCGAACGCCAGCGTCATGTTCTGCGCGAAGAGCGATGCGTCGATCACCGTCACCAAAAAGTTCTCGAAGGTCTCCGCGTACGCCGCTCCCGCCCGATCGCACACCAGCCGGTGCCGGCGCGAGTCCCCGCACACCACCAGGAACGCCCCGCACCGCGCCACCTTCTCCTGCGGCCCGGCCAGCTCCGCCAACGCCGCCCGCTTCGCAGCATCACGCACCCGGATCACCGAATACGCCTGCACCGCCGAACTGGTCGAGGCCATCTGCCCGGCCCGAACCGCTTCAAGAATGTGCGCATCAGGCACCGCATCCTCCTTGAACCGCCGGATGGACCGATGCGCATGGATCTGACGGATCGTCTCGTTCATGCGCAAGCGTATCTGGCAGGTTGGCGCTCCGTGCCGACTCTTCCGGCTCTCTCCCCGGAGCGGAGGGCTTCCAGCCCTCCGTCGGCCCAAAGGGCCGACCATGAACATCGGTGGCACAGGCGTCCCGCCTGTGTCTTCTTCCAACATGTCTTTTCGCCCTTGCAGGGCGAACACGGGCGGGACGCCCGTGCCACCGGGTAGAGTCGGCACGGAGTGCCGACCTACCCCCCCGGCCATACACTCCCCTCATGGACCTTCCCCTCACCCCCACCCGCGTGGCCGCCCTGCTGGCCCTGGCCCCGATCCTCGCCTGCCTGCCCGCCTGCTCGGACTCGGACAGCCAGGGGGCCAAGGTGCCGCAGAAGAACTTTTCAACCGATTCGCTCGACGACCTGGCCCCGGAACAGGCCGCTCCCCCCGAGCCGCCCGCGGAGGAACCGGTCGTGATCGACCAGTCCGCCCCCGCCGCCGCCCAGACCGAGCAGGAGCGCGAGTGGGAGCGTGAACGCCAATCACAATCCAACTACGGACGCACCCGCGACCGCGTGAAAACCCTGACCAACCGCATGCAAGACGGCGCGGAGGCCGAGGACGGCCTCGCGGATGTCAGGCCCGACGAGGAGTGGGCCGGCACCCACGGCGTGCGCTGGGACATGCCCGCCGACTGGCGCATGGCGGTCCCGTCCGACGGGCGTTTCGGCCAGATGCACATCCCCAGCCAACTCGGCGCGGCCTCCGTCGCCTTCACCCGCGAGTCCGGCGCGGTAAGCGAACTCGAACGCCGCGTGTCCTCGATGCTGGTGGACATGACCGGCGGGCGCGTCACGCCCCGCGTGACCGACTTCGACGCGCTGGGCCGCCCGGTGAAGATGCTGTCCTCGGAAGGCTCGCTGCTGGACCCCTCGGGCAAGGGCGGCACGGGCGAGACGCCCTACCAGGCCGTGCGGGCCGGCATCGTCGATCTTGGCGACACGCGCGTCCTCATCCTCATGTGGGGGCCGGAGGACACCGTCCGCAACCACGAGGACAGGTTCGAGGCGATGCTCCGCTCGATGTCCGAGCAGTAAGAGCGGTCCCCGCCGTCTTCCAGCGCGGTTCGGAGCGTCAGACACCGATGCCACGGCTCTTCGCCATCTTCATCACGCACACCCACGAGCGCATCGCCCGTTCCGTGATGTCGATGGCGGCCCAGACCGCCCGGCCCGACGCCGTCATCGTCTCCTGCGACGGTGATTCCCCCGCCATCCGCCCCGAGATCGCCCGCGCCGCCGAGGCCCTCGGCCGCCCGGTGACGCTCGTCACCCGCCCGCACACCGGCGAGGCCCGCCCGGCGCAGACCCGCAACAACGCCGTCCGCGCGCTCCGGAGCCGGTTCGACCTCCGCGACAAGGACCGCCTCGTGTTCCTCGACGGCGACTGCATGGCCCCGCCCGGCGCCCTCGCGACCCACGAGCGGGCGCTGCGGAGCGCCCACCTCAGCCTCGGGTGGCGCATCGAGCTGACCCAGGCCCAGACCGCCGACCTGACCGACGAGCACGCACTGACCGGCACGATCGACGGCCTCACCAATGAATCCCAGCACGCGGAGGTCGATCGGGCCGCGCGCACGCACCGCCGACGCGAGGTCCAGCGCCTGCTGAACCTCACCAAGCCGCACAAGCCGCAGGTGCTGGGGGCCAACTTCGGCGTCCGCGCGTGGGTCTACCGCGCCGTCAACGGCATGGACGAGACCTACACCGGCTGGGGCATGGAGGACGACGACCTGGGCCGGCGCGTCTACGCCCTGGGCGGCCGCCCCGCGCTGCGCCTGCGCGAGTGCGTGGTGCTGCACCAGTTCCACCCCACCCGTTCACGCGGCGCGTGGATGGACAACGAGCACGCCCGACGCATCGGCACGCCCTTCCGGACGGTCTGCGACCACGGGCTGAGCAACCCGCTGCCGCAGCACGAGCCGACCGTGATCGAACTCGGACGCGCCGATCAGTCCGCGAATCAGGCGGTGGAAATGAAACCGGCTCGCATGGTGCGGGCCGGCTAAAACATCGGTGGCACAGGCGTCCCGCCCGTGCGTCCCCCCCCAATTAGCCCCGAACGCAAGTGAGGAGATGGTCTACCCCATCACTGCACGCCGAGCAGCTCGATCTCGAACACCAGATCGGCTTTGGCCGGGATGGCCCCGGGGATGCCGCGCTCGCCGTAGGCCTTGCTGTACGGGATGGTCAGCCGGCGCTTGCCGCCGACCCTCATGCCCGGGATGCCCTCCTGCCAGCCCTGGATCAGGTTGCCCAGCGGGAAGACGATGGACTCGTTGCGGTCATAGGACGAATCGAACTGGGTGCCGTCCATCAGGGTGCCGCGGTAGTGGACCTCGACGGTCGCGCCCACGGGGCACTCCGGCCCGTCGCCGACGACGATGTCCTCGATGATGATGTCGGTCACGGGCATGGGCTGTTCCTCGGCTGCGGGGGTGGGTTCAGGAGTGGGTTCAGGGGCGGGCGGGACGGAAGTTGCGGGAGGGGTCGTCGCGCTGTCCGGCACGGCGGTGTTCGGCGCGGCGCTGGGGGCCTCCGCAGGCTCCGGCTCGGCACGCTGGCACGATGGGAGTCCCAGCAGCACGCCGCCGAGCAGGGTCATCCGGACGAAGCCCGCGCAAGGCCGGGCGAACGGGAACGATGGTCTGGTCTGGTTCATGCCGGATGCTAGAACCCCTCACAACTCAAAGTACGACCGCACGAACCCGGCGATGTCGTCCGACCGGGCCAGCCGGACCACATCCAGCAGGCGCACCAGGTCCCGCTTGTGCTTGGCCCCGACCTCGGCCGCGTCGATCTCCTCGTCATCGACGCCCCGCACGAACCGGTAGCGGGTCTCGCCGCCCAGCTGAACACCGGCCCGCTCGAGCGCGCCCAGGTCGGCCAGACGCACCAGGGCGTACTCGGCCACGCCGCCTCCCTGCCCGTGCGCGTGGCCCTTGCCGATGGTGGCCAGCCGTACATCGTCGGCATCAAAGTCGTCGTGGCGGAACTTCGCCTCGATGTCGCTCATCACCCGCACCAGCAGGTCCGGCGTGGGGTTCTGCCAGCGGACGAACTCCTGCTGCACCGCCAGATCGTCCTGGCTGAACAGCAGGCGGCACTCGCCCGGCTCGCCGTCGCGCCCGGCCCGCCCCACCTCCTGGTGATAGGCCTCGACCGACGCGGGCATCTGGGCGTGGACCACGAAGCGGATGTCCGGCTTGTCCACGCCCATCCCGAAGGCGGGCGTGGCGAGCAGCAGCAGCCCGTCGTCCGGCGCGGCCTCCGCGAACCGCTGATATGCCCGGCGCCGGCGCTCCGGCGACAACCGGCCGTGATAGATCTCGACACGCCGCCCATCCCCCACTTCCCGGGCGATCGGGCCTTCCATCCGCTCCAGATCCTTGATGAGCGTGAAGTACACGATGCCCGTGCCGCGGTGCCGCCGGACGACATCGGCGATGTGGCCGATCTTCCCGGCGTCGTCCCACACCTCGGCCGCGGTGAGCAGCAGGTTCGGCCGATCCACCGGCGCCGCGAACAGCGGCATGGTCCGCTCGCTCGCGCCCAGCACCGACCGCACATCCTCCCGCACCGCCCGCGTGGCCGTGGCGGTGAGCGCCACCGTGATCGGATTCCCGAGCAGCTCGCGGAACGCGCCGACCTTCTGGTACGCCGGACGCAGGTCGTGGCCCCACTTGGTGATGCAGTGGCACTCGTCCACGGCCAGCAGGTTCACGCCGCCGGGCACGCGCGCGAGCGCGTCGCGGAACTCAGGCCGCTCCATGCGCTCGGGCGTGGCGTAGAAAAGTTCATATTCTCCCCGCGCCAGTTTTTCGATCCGGCGCATCCGCTCCTCCCGCGGCACGGTCGAGTTGACGCACGCCGCCCGGATCGCCCGCTTGCGCAGCGCCGCCACCTGGTCCTCCATCAACGCGATCAGCGGCGAGAACACCAGCCCAACGCCCTCCCCGCCGCACTCCTCGCGCATGGCCAGCGCGGGCAGCTGAAAGCACAGCGACTTGCCCGAGCCCGTGGGCATGACCACCAGCGCATCGCCGCCCTTCATCAGACGGCCGATGATCTCCGCCTGCAACGGACGCAGCGCGTCCAGGCCGAAGCGGGACCGGAGGATGTCCGTCGTGGCGGTCACGGGGATTTGTATGCGGCCGGTATCGGTCCCAGTGGCACGCTCCCCGTGGCACCGCTCGCCGAGCCGTGTCCTCTTGATGTTCCGCACAGGCGGGAAGCCTGTGCCACCGAGGGGCGACGGAGCGCAGGGCCGGCTGTCCAGCCACACCCCGGTTTCGGGGTAAACCGTCCTCCTCTCGGGATTTGCAACCAATCTGAAACTCTCTTCACCCGGCCGGTTGACAGCGACACCTGTTTCCCGGTACGCTCGCCCTGCTGATGGTGCCGGGGCGAGATCCCCGGTGAAAAGGGAAGTGTGGTTTGAATCCACCGCGGACGCGCCGCCGTGACGGGTGACGAGGCCGCCGAGTTTCTCCCTGAACTGGGGAGAAGGGTCACTGGCTTTCCAAAGCCGGGAAGACCTTCGGCGGCTGAACCCGGAGCCGGAAGACCTGCCACCAGCGTTGTTGTCGGCCCTCGCGCACAGGGGTTCGGCGGCGATGCTCGCGTCTCCCCCGCGGTCCTCTCCGTCGTCACACGCACCCCGCGGGGCCTCTGGAGTATCCGGGGAGCGTCCCGCGCGATCCGGGGCGGAAACGACCCACGGGGCCTGTTCGGCCCGGAAAGAACCCCCTTGAAGCACATCCTGATCCTGGCGCTGGCCACCGCCGGCGCGACCGCCTCGCCCTACGCGACCGCGGTCCTCTCGTACGAGTCCGGCTCCAACGCCAGCCCCTCGTACACCAACGCCCACAACGCCCTGGGCGCGGCGTCCCGCATGACGGGCACCGCCGATTTCATCTCCGGCGTCACCCCGTTCAACCCTGCCTTCGGCTCGGACCAGCTGGTCTCCGTCGGCTCCGGCGGGCACCTGACCCTGGGCTTCGACCGTGACATCACCAACAGCGCGTCCCACCGGTTCGGGGTGGATTTCATCATCTTCAGCAGCGCGTTCTTCGTGGACCAGTCCTACTTCGACGCCGACCCGACCAACGACGGCAGCGGCATCCTCGGCCCCAACCCCGCGATCTTCGGCTCCAACGGCATCGCCGACATCTATGTCTCCGCCGACGGGCACGACTGGCGCCTGGCCGCCGCCGCCTCGCTCAACCTCTTCCCCACCCTCGGCTACGCCGACTTCACGGAAACCACCCCATTGACGCCGGGCAGCATCGAGACCGACTTCACCCGCGCGATGGATCCGACGATGAACCTCGGCTCGCTCGCCAACCTGAGCTTCGCGGACCTGATCGCCCTCTACGACGGCTCCGGCGGCGGCGTGGGCATCGACATCTCGGGAACCGGGCTGGACTTCGCCCGGTTCGTCCGTATCGAGAACAACAGCGCGGCGGCGTTCAGCATCGACGCCGTCGCCGTGGTGCCCCACCCCTCCGCCCCGGGCGTGCTCGGCGTGGGCATCCTGATCGGGGCGTTCCGACGCCGCCGCGGATGACAGACAACGGTGGCACAGGCGTCCCGCCTGTGCGCATTCTGAACAACCCCCCGCTGAAGTGCGAGAGAGACCCGCCCCGGCCGGACGGAAACGCCCGGCCAAGGGCTTCGAGAGGGCAACCAAACACGCCTGCGGACGACGAACAGGGAAAGGATCTGCGTTGAACCGATCGAGCAACCCGCTGCACGCCCGCCTCATGGTCGGGGCGGCGACCGGCATTCTGGCCGGCACCCTCCATGCCTCCGACCCGACCGAACCCCTCGCCGTGAGTGACCCGCGCCTCTGGTCCGCGTTCGCGGGCAACGCCAAGCGGGTCAGCATCGCATGGCCCGCGGCCAGAGGCCCGGACAACATCACCACGCCCCGCTGGGTGAAGAACGGAGACTCCGAGGAGACCTTCCAGTTCTTCGGCCAGGCGGGGGTCGTCACCACCCCGCACCTCGTCATCGCCGTCGGCTCCCTGGTCGGGTTCGGCCCGGACGGGTCCGAGCAGTGGGTCGGCGCGCTGGACCACGACTCGGTGGTGGCCTTCTCGCGCCTCGACGGCTCCGTGGTCTGGACCGCCCCGGTCCCCTCGGCGTTCCTGAACTCCCGATCCACCCCGGCGGTGGATGTGATCCACAACAGCCTCATCATCACGGCGGGCAACCTGGTGACGGCCCTCTCGCTGGCCGACGGCTCGGTGCGATGGTCCACCCAGATCCCGGGAACCATCGTCAACGCCTCCCCCGTCGTCACCGACGACCTGCACCCCAACAACCGGGCGTTCATCACCGACCATTCGTCCGCCGCGACCACCAGCGGGCGGCTCTACTGCCTGAACACCTCGCCCTACGACCTGCACCTCAACCCCTACCAGCCCGGCCAGCTGCTCTGGTCCAGGGCTTTGGGCGGGCAGACCTCGGGCAACTCGCCCGCCTACCACGACGGCGTGGTCTATGTCACCACCGCGACCGGCGGCACGCAGTGGGACCAGGGCACCATCCAGGCCTTCCCCGCCGCGGCCGCCGCCGCGCCCGACGCGCTGTGGCGGTACGAGCACACCGATCCGACCGGGTTCTTCTCCGGCCCGGCGGTGAAGGGCGGCGGGGTGTACGCATCCAGCTATTCGTACCACGGGGGCCAGTACAGCGCGTCCACCGTCCGCGTCAACGCCGTCACGGGCGCGCAGCGGTGGTGCGTGCCGACCAACCGCACCGACACCACCCCCGTGCCGCTCGACAACGGATGGGTGCTGGTCTCCGGGGGGCTGTCGTACACCGCGATGTTCCCCGTGTTCGGCTCGCTGCCGAGCCTGCAACTGATCGCCGAGCTGCCGACCGGCAACGGCGCGGTCCGGCTCTGGGATTCGGCCATGAGCACGCATATGGACACGAACCACAACGGGCGGTGGGACCCCGGCGAGCCGTACATGGCCGTGGGCGGATGGACCTGCCAGCCGATCGTTCGCTATGACGAGGCGGGGCGCCCGATCGCCTACATCGGCTCGGCCCCGAACCCGGGGGGCGATGGCTTCTTCGGACCCAGCCCGTCCATGCGGGCGGTCGATCTGACCAAGCACCCCACGCAGCCGGGCTTCCTGATCGAGTTCGCGCCCGGGTGCGGGGGCAGCCCCGCGCTGTCCGAGCGGGAGCTGTACGCCGTGGGCGCGCACGGGCTGCACGCCTTCGGCGCCCCGTCGTGGAGCCAGGCCGCCATCATCTCCATGTGGGCGACCCGGACCCTGCCCGACCTCAACGGCGACGGCTTCCTCAATGGACAGGACTTCCTGATCGCCATGCAGAACGCCAGCGACTGACCCCCCCTCCCCGGTGGCACAGGCGTCCCGCCTGTGCGTCTTCGCGATGGCCCCGACTCCCCCCGTGGTGCCGACTGCCAGTCGGCCATCCCCCCCCCCGCTCCCGACCCCCTGCATGGTTGACCGCTGCGTGTGCCATCAGGTGCTCCTGAGCCGGGTCCAGGCCCGGGCCGATGCCCTGCGCGCCGCCGGCGTCACCGCTGAGGACGAGCTGGTCGGCGCGCTGGCCCGTGAACTCCGATGCACCACCGGCTGCGGGATGTGCGAGCCGTATGTGCGCCTGACCCTGCGCACCGGGCGGGTGGGCTTCGACCACCGCGAGGCCCTGGTGCAAGCGGCCATCGCCGAGCGTTGAACAATGGCGGCACGGGCGTCCCAGTGAGCCCCGAACGCGAGTGACACGGATTCCGCTTGATTTCCGGGCGTGGTCCGATCGACAAGCCGCGACTGCAAGGGAGCGGCCGCGGTTGCGTCAGCAGCGGAGTGTGCCGATTGATCGGTCGTTGCCGATCGTCCGGCATCAGATCGTCGGTTGGCGGTCCCGGCCGCTCCCTTGCAGTCGCGGCTTGTATGTATTGGCTCCGACGGTTGATGCGGACCACGCCAGGAAATCAAGTGAGATCCGCATCCATCAAAGAAAACCCGCGTCGTTCGGACGCGGGCCTTGGGGATTTGGGAGTCTCATCAGGCGGCCCGGCTCGGCGAGCCGGGCCACCGGGGGGACGCACAGGCGGGACGCCTGTGCCACCGGCATAAAGATCAGTTGTCCGACGCGGTGTGGGCGGCGGCGTCGCCGACCTTGATCTCGACGGCGGGCATGTCGTACTCGTAATCATCATCCAGGTCGCCGTAGCTGTCCTCCGGCGGCGCGACGAGCGGGCGGACCTTGATCTCCTGGTACTTGCGGAAGCCGGTGCCGGCGGGGATGAGGTGCCCGAGGAGCACATTCTCCTTGAGGCCGATGAGGTGGTCCTCGGCCCCGCGCAGCGCGGCCTCGGTCAGCACCTTGGTGGACTCCTGGAACGACGCGCCCGAGAGGAACGAGTCGCTGGAGAGAGCCGCCTTGGTGATGCCCAGCAGCAGGGTGCGCCCGGTGGCGGGGCGTGCCCGCTTGGCCCGTGCGATCTCCGCGCCCTCGGCCTCGGCCCTGGCGTTGGCCTCCTTGATGACATCCAGGGAGACCATCTCGCCGACGCGCAGGGTGGTGCCGCCGGACTCGGTGACGCGGGCCATGCGGGACATGGCCTGGTTGGTCTTGCGGAAGACCACCTTGTCCACGACCTCGTGGGGGAGCAGGTCGGTGTCGCCGGGGTTCTCCACACGGACCTTGCGCAGCATCTGGCTGAGCATCAGCTCGATGTGCTTGTCGTTGATGGTCACGCCCTGGGCGCGATAGACATTCTGCACCTCGTCGAGCATGTACTGCCAGAGGGCCTCCTCGCCCTTGATGCGCAGGATGTCGTGGGGCACGAGCGGGCCTTCGGTCAGGGGGTCGCCCGCCTGCACGAAGTCGCCGGTGTGGACCATCAGGCCCTTGTCGGAGGGGACATGGTGGTCCTTCTCGATGCCCGAGTCGGAGATGACGCGGATGGTCATCTTGCCCTTGCGCTTCTCGGCGTGAAGCTCGATGCGCCCGGAGACCTCGGCCATGACGGCGGGGTCCTTGGGCTTGCGGGCCTCGAAGATCTCGGTCACGCGGGGCAGACCGCCGACGATGTCCTGCGAGCCGGCCGCGCCGCGGGGCTGGCGGGCCACCATCGAGCCGGCCTCGATCATCTGGCCGTCGGCGACTTCCAGGCGCGCCTTGGCGGGCAGGTAGTGGAAGTCGAGGATGTTGCCCTGCTCATCGACGATGTTGATCTGCGGGTGCAGGTCGCCCTTGTGCTCGATGACCACATAGGCCTTCTGGCCGCGCCCGGCGTCCTCCTCCCGCACGGTCTCGCCGACCTCGATATCGACGAAGCGGATGGTGCCGGACTTCTCGGCGAGGATGGGCACTCGGTGGGGGTCCCACTTGACGAGGGTCTGGCCGCGCTTGACGGCCTCGCCCTGGACGGTGTAGATGTACCCGCCGTAGGGGATCTTGGTCTTCTCGAGCTCGCGCCCCTTCTCATCAAGGATGGCCAGCTCGCCGTTGCGCTTGAGGGAGACGAGGCAGGCGTTGCCCTCGTCGTCCTTGCCGGGGACGGCGTTGCAGTCGCGCAGCTCGACCGTGCCGTTGTTGAGGGCGCGGAACTCGGTCTCGGACACAGACCGCGTGCCGATGCCGCCGGTGTGGAAGGTCCGCATGGTCAGCTGGGTGCCCGGCTCGCCGATGGACTGCGCGGCGATGATGCCCACCGCCATGCCCTCCTCCACCAGCTTGCCCGCGGACATGTCCATGCCGTAATCGAGCACAGAGCAGCCCGTGATCGAGTCGCTGGTCAGCGGGGAGCGGACCATGACCGAGTCGATGCCCAGGTCCTCGATCTTCTCGGCCGCCTCCTCGGAGATCATCTCGTTGGAGCGGACGATCACCTCGTCGGTGACGGGGTTGACGATGGAGTTGACGCTGACGCGCCCGATGATCTGGTCGCGCAGCGGCACATCGACCTGCTCGCCCTTGTAGAGGGCCCGCTTGAGGATGCCGCGCTTGGAGCCGCAGTCGTGCTCGGTGATGATGACCGACTGGGCCACATCGCAGAGCTTGCGGGTGAGGTAGCCCGAGTCGGCGGTCTTGAGGGCGGTGTCGGCCAGACCCTTGCGGGCGCCGTGGGTGGACGAGAAGTACTCGAGGATGGACAGGCCCTCGCGGAAGTTGGCGCGGATGGGGGTCTCGATGATCTCGCCCGAGGGCTTGGCCATCAGGCCGCGCATGCCGGCGAGCTGCTGGAGCTGGCTGACATTGCCGCGGGCGCCCGAGTCGGACATGAGATAGACCGGGTTGAGGAACTTGATGCCCGCGCCGCTGGGGATGTCGGCGTAGGAGCCGTCCTCGTGGCGCCGGTCGTTCTTGAGCGTCTCGATGAGCTTCTTGGTGACCTCCTCGCGGCAGTGCGACCAGATGTCCAGCAGCTGGTTGTACCGCTCGCGGGCGGTGATGATGCCGCGGTCGTAGTTCTTCTCGACCCGGTCGGCCTTCTTCTGGCTCTCGTCCAGGATGGCCTGCTTCTCGACCGGGATGCGGACATCGGTGATGCCGAAGGACAGGCCGGCGAGGGTGGCGTTCTTGAAGCCGATCGACTTCATGTCGTCGAGGATGTTGATGGTGGCGGCGCGGCCGCAGTACTCGTAGGTGTCGTCGATGACGCGGGCGCAGCCCTTCTTGCCGATGGCGCAGTTGTAGAACGGCATGCGGGGCGGCAGGATGTCGGCGAACAGCACGCGCCCCACGGTGGTGACGATGCGCCGGTGCTCGGGCATCGGCTCGGCCGGGCCGCGCTCCTTGCTCACCACGAGGCTGAACTGGTCCAGGCGGACCGAGATCAGGTCGTGGATGCCGATCTTGCCCGACTCATAGGACATGATCGCCTCGTGGCGGTCCTTGAAGCGGGGCAGATCCTTCTCCGAGGCCTTGCTCGGATCGTTCTGCGTGGTCGTGATGAAGTACACGCCCATCACGATGTCCTGCGAGGCCGAGATGATCGGCTGGCCGTTGGCCGGGCTGAACACATTGTGCGTGGACAGCATCAGCACATGGGCCTCGGCCTGGGCCTCGACCGAGAGGGGCAGGTGGACGGCCATCTGGTCGCCGTCGAAGTCCGCGTTGAAGCCGGTGCACACCAGCGGGTGGAGCTGGATGGCGTTGCCCTCGACCAGCACCGGCTCGAAGGCCTGGATGCCCATGCGGTGCAGCGTGGGGGCGCGGTTGAGCAGGACGGGGTGCTGGTAGATCACCTCTTCGAGGATGTCCCACACCTCGGCGTCGCGGCGCTCGAGCATGCGCTTGGCGGACTTGATGGTGTCGGCCAGCCCGTGCTCCTTGAGCTTGCGGATGATGAAGGGCTGGTACAGCTCCAGGGCGATCTTCTTGGGCAGGCCGCACTGGTTGAGCTTGAGTTCCGGGCCGATGACGATGACCGAGCGGGCCGAATAGTCCACGCGCTTGCCCAGCAGGTTCTCGCGGAAGCGGCCCTGCTTGCCCTTGATCATGTCCGTCAGCGACTTGAGCGCGCGGTTGGACGAGCCGAGCACGGGACGCCGGCACCGCCCGTTGTCGAACAGCGCGTCCACGGCCTGCTGGAGCATCCGCTTCTCGTTGCGGATGATGACCTCGGGGGCGTTGAGGTCCATCAGCTTCTTGAGGCGGTTGTTGCGGTTGATGATGCGCCGGTACAGATCATTCAAGTCGGAGGTGGCGAAGTTGCCGCTCTCCAGCAGCACGAGGGGGCGCAGGTCCGGCGGGATGACGGGGATGACATCCATCACCAGCCAGGCCGGGTCGTTCTCCGAGCCGCGGATCTGCTCGACGAGCTTGAGGCGCTTGGCCAGGTCCTTGGTCTTCTGCTTGCTGCGCGTGGCGGCCAGGTCGGCGCGGATCTGGTCGGCCTCGGCGTTGAGGTCCAGCAGCTCGATGAGCACGCGGACGGCGTCCGCGCCCATGTGGGCCGTGAACTCGTTGCCGTACTTCTCCAGGGCGGCGCGGTGCTCGTCCTCGGTCAGCACCTGCTTGAACTTCAGCTCGGTGTCGCCGGGCTTGGTGACGACATAGTCCTGGTAGTAGACGATCTTCTCGATATCGCTGGTCTTCATGGCCAGCAGGGTGCCCAGGCGGCTGGGCATGGACTTGAAGAACCAGATGTGGACGACCGGGGCGGCCAGGTTGATGTGGCCCATGCGCTTGCGCCGCACGCGCGAGTGCGTCACCTTGACGCCGCAGCGGTCGCAGATGTAGCCCTTGTACTTGGTGCCGCGGTACTTGCCGCAGGCGCACTCGTAGTCGCGCTCCGGCCCGAAGATGCGCTCGCAGAACAGGCCGTCCTTCTCGGGGCGGTAGGTGCGGTAGTTGATGGTCTCGGGCTTCTTGACCTCGCCGTAGGACCAGGCGCGGATATCGTTGGGCGACGCGAGGGTCACCTTGACGGCGCTGTAGTCGTTCACCCGCTCGTAGACATTCTCGGTCATATGTGCTTCTCCCGCGTGCGCGGCAAGGGGGATCGTGTGTCAGTCGGAACGCGGCGGATCGGTTCGCCCCGCCGGGCGAGGGCCGGGGATGGCCCGATCGAAGATCCGGTCAGAGCAGGCTCCCGCCCTCGAGTTCCTTCTTCTCGAGGGTGATGTTCATGCCCAGGCCCTTGAGCTCGTTGCAGAGCACATCGAACGCGACGGGCATGCCCGCCTCGAGCGTGTTGGTGCCCTTGACCATCGACTCGTAGATCTTGGTGCGCCCCTCCACATCGTCGCTCTTGACGGTGAGCAGCTCCTGGAGGATGTAGGCCGCGCCGTACGCCTCCAGCGCCCACACCTCCATCTCGCCGAAGCGCTGGCCGCCCGTGCGGGCCTTGCCTCCCAGCGGCTGCTGGGTGATGAGGCTGTACGGGCCGGTGGCGCGGGCGTGGATCTTGTCGTCCACCAGGTGGTGCAGCTTGAGCATGTACATGAAGCCCACGGTGGTCCGCTGGTTGAACGCCTCGCCCGTGCGCCCGTCGTAGAGCTGGATCTTGCCGCCGGCGGGCATCTCCGCGAGCAGCTCGCGGGGGTGCGGCCACTGGCCCTTGGATTCCAGCTCGGCCCGGCGGGCGCGGACATACTCGTTCGCCTCGCGCACCGCCGCGTGGATCTCGTCCTCGGTGCCGCCGTCGAAGACCGGGGTGACGGCCTGGAAGCCCAGCACCTGCGCCGCCCAGCCCAGGTGGGTCTCCAGGATCTGCCCCACATTCATGCGGCTGGGCACGCCCAGCGGGTTGAGCATGACATCCACGGGCGTGCCGTCCTCCATGAACGGCATGTCCTCTTCCGGCACGACGCGGGCGATGACGCCCTTGTTGCCGTGGCGTCCGGCCATCTTGTCGCCCGCGGAGAGGGTCCGCTTGGTGGCGATGTAGACCTTGACCATCTCCAGCACGCCGTTGGGCAGCTCGTCGCCGCGCTTCATGTGCGCGACCTTGCGCTGCTTCTCGACCTCGACGGCCTCGATGCGGGGCCAGAACTGGCGGTGGATCTTCTCCGACTCGTCCTTGGTCTCCTTGCCGCCCTTGATCCACTTGGTGTTGAAGGTCTTGATCTGCTCGAGGATGACCTCGGAGATGTCCGACGCGCCCACCTTCTGGCGGGTCATCGGATCGACCATCTCGGTGCCGGTGGCCTCGTTGATGGCCTGGGTCATCTCCTTGAACAGCCGGACGGCCTGCTGGTCCATCTCGGCCTCGTAGGCCTCGATCTCCGCCTTGAGGGCCTTCTTCTGCGACTCGCTCATGTGGACGCGGCGCGAGAACTTGCGCGTGCCGATCACGATGCCGCTGGTGCCCGCGGGCACCTCCAGCGAGTCGTTCTTCACATCCTCGCCCGCGCGCCCGAAGATGGCGTGCAGCAGCTTCTCCTCGGGGGTCAGCTCGGTCTTGCTCTTGGGGCTGACCTTGCCGACCAGGATGTCGCCGGGGCCGACGCGGGCGCCCACGCGGACGATGCCGCCCTCGTCCAGGTTGCGCAGCATGCGCTCCGAGACATTGGGGATGTCGCGGGTGAACTCCTCGCGCCCCAGCTTGGTCTCGCGCACCTCCACATCGAAGGCGTCGATGTGGACGCTGGTGAAGGCGTCGTCCTTGACCAGACGCTCCGAGATGACGATGGCGTCCTCGAAGTTGTAGCCGTCGAAGGTGTTGAACGCGATCAGGGCGTTGTGGCCGATGGACAGCTCGCCGTTGAGGGTCGAGGCGCCGTCGGCGATGACCTCGCCCTGCCTGACCTTCTGCCCGGGCTTGACGATGGGCTTCTGGTTCTGGCAGGTGCGCTCGTTCAGGCCGACGAACTTGCGCAGCACATACTCGTCGGCGTTGTCGATGATGATGCGCTGCGAATCGACGGAGGTGACCGTGCCGGCCCGCTTCGCCTTGACGAGCATGCCCGAGTAGTGGCCGACCTCCTTCTCCATGCCGGTCGCCACGCAGGGCGGGTTGACCTTGATGAGCGGCACGGCCTGGCGCTGCATGTTCGAGCCCATCAGCGCGCGGTTCGCGTCGTCGTGCTCGAGGAAGGGGATCAGCGAGGCGGAGATGCCCACGATCTGCTTGGGCGAGACATCCACGAAGTTGACCTGGTCGGCCTTGACCTCGGTCAGCTCGCCGTCCACCCGGGCGAGGATGTGCCCGTCGCCGAGCTGGCCGTCGGGCTTGAGCGCGTCGGCCGGGGCCAGGATCGCGCGGATCTCCTCGTCGGCGCGCAGGGTGACGATCTCGTCGGTCACGCGCCCGTCCACCACCTTGCGGTAGGGAGCGCGGAGGAAGCCGTACTCGTCCACGCTGGAGTAGATGCCCAGCGAGACGATCAGGCCGATGTTGCTGCCCTCGGGCGTCTCGATGGGGCAGACGCGCCCGTAGTGCGAGATGTGGACATCTCGAACCTCGAAGCCGGCGCGCTTGCGGTTGAGGCCGCCCGGCCCCAGGGCCGAGAGGCGCCGCTCGTGCACCAGCGTCGAGAGCGGGTTGGTCTGATCGACCACCTGGCTCAGCTCCGAACGCCCGAAGAAGAAGTCGATGGCGCTGGACACGCTCTTGGAGTTGACCAGATCGGCGATCTTGGCCACCTCCTCGGGGTCCTTGACGCTCATACGCTCCTGCACGGTGCGCCGCAGCTTCAGGAAGCCCTTGCGCAGCTCATCAACCGCCAGCTCGTCCAGCGTGCGCAGGCGACGGTTGCCCAGGTGGTCGATGTCGTCCACCTGCGCCACGGGGCGCCCGGTGTCGGCGTCCAGCCGGTTGGAGCGCAGGTCGAGCAGGTACTGCACGACCTTGAGGAAGTCCATGCCCAGCAGGAACATCTGGTCCTCGGGCGTGTCCATGTCGAACTTGCGGTTGATGCGGAAGCGCCCGACGGTGCCCAAGCGATAGCGGTTCTCGTCGAAGAACTTCTCCATGAACAGCTGCTTGGCCTTCTCCACCTGCGGCGGGTTGCCGGGGCGCAGGCGGGTGTAGACCTTCAGCATCGCGCGGTCGTGGTCCGTCGAGACGCCGGGAACCTCGTCGAACTGCTCGAGCTTCTCCTCCGCGATCGTGTTGAGGATCAGCGTGTCCGAGGGGTTCTGGACCACCAGCACCGACTTGAGCGCGCTGTTGCGGATGGCCTCGGCGGCCTCCTCGCCGATCTGCCGGCCGACATGCACCAGCTCCTCGCCGGAATCCGTGTCGATGATCGAGGCCGCGGCCCAGTCGTCCGCGTGGACATCCTTGGCCTTGACCTCCGTCACCTCGTAGAACAGGCCGATGATCGCGTCGGTCGAGGCGACGGACTCGTCCAGGCAGCGCAGGAAGGTGGTGGCGGCCAGCTTGGTGGACTGGTCGATCCGCATCGCCAGCACATCCTTCTTGGTCACCTCCAGCTCGATCCACGACCCGCGCTCGGGGATGATGCGGGCCGAGTGCAGCGGGCGGTCGCCCTCGCTGGAGACGATCGAGAAGTCCACGCCCGGCGAGCGGTGCAGCTGGCTGACGATGACGCGCTCCGCGCCGTTGACGATGAACTCACCGCCGCCCATCAGGATCGGGAACTCGCCGAGGTAGATGTCCTCCTCGGGCAGGTCGCCGTGCGTCTCGCGCTTGAGGCGCAGACGCAGCTTGAACGGCAGGCCGTAGGTCAGGCGCAGCTCGCGGCACTCGTCGGGCGTGTAGCGCGGCTCGTCCAGGTCGTACGACACATACTCGAGGTGCATCGTGCCGTCGTACGACTCGATCGGGAAGATCTCGCGCAGCAGGCTCTCAAGCCCGAAGCGCGGGTCGCGCGTCTCGGGGGTCTTGTCAATCTGGAGAAACCGATCGTATCCGCCCGATTGAACCTCCCACAGGTCCGGGATCCGGGAAGCATCACCGCGCTTGGCGAAGCTGCGAATGGTGCGATCACGCTGCATACCGCGCACTTTCGTCCCTGCCATCAGGATCCTCACGATGGTTTCGACCGCGCCGCCGCCGCTCGTCGCACGAGGGGGCGCGATGTATCAAACTTGTGTTGTGCCCAAAGTTCCGCCGATTGAAGAGTCTAGGCCCCGGCGCGGACCACGGCCACCCGCGCCCGGAAACCGTGTTCCCGACGCGGTTTCCGTGTTCCCGGATGCCGGGCGGCGATCCACCGCGTCAGCCTCCACTTCGCCCGAAGCCACACCAATCACACCGACCCGGCCCGGGGAGGCACAACCCCGAACCGCACATCCACCGATCAAACCGGCCTGCCACCGGCCCTGAAACCGCCCGACGGGCCTGCTCGGCCCGCCGGGCGGGTGATTCCTTGACCATGCTGGGTTGACACCCGGCCCTGCCCGCTTCCACGGGTGGGAGCCGGGTCGGACCCCGATCAGGCCAGCTCGACCTCGGCGCCGGCTTCCTTGAGCTTGGCGGCGATCTGCTCGGCCTCTTCCTTGCCCAGGCCTTCCTTGATCTTGGCGTTGGCCGTCTCGGTCAGGTCCTTGGCTTCCTTCAGGCCCAGGCCGGTCAGCTCGCGCACGACCTTGATGACGCCGATCTTGTTGCCGCCGGGGCTTTTCAGGATGACATCGAAGTCCGTCTTCTCTTCGGCGACGGGGGCGGCGGCCGCGGGACCGGCCATCATCACCGCGCCGCCGGCGGCGGCCTCGATGCCGTAGGTGTCCTTCATGTAATCCGCGAGGTCAACGGCCTCCTTGAGGGTCAGGCCGGCGAGCTTGTCGCCCAGGTCGCTGATCTTCGCGTCGAAAGTCTTGGTGTCGGACATGTCTTGCTTCCTTCAAACGGGCACGCTTCGCGTGCGGACTCGTCCTCCCGAGAGGGGCCGAACCATTCGGCTCTTTAACCCTCCCCGCACACGAGCGTGCGGGGCGACCGGGCCAGTCGGGCGGAAACGGGTTGCTCTGAAACCGGGCGGGACCGAAAAGACCCGCCCCGGATGAATCAAACTCTTTGGATCAGACCTTGGCGATCGCCTCACCCTTTTCCAGCTTCTCCTCGATGGCCTTGAGGATGCCGGCGAGCTGCGCGCCGGGGCCTTTGACCGAAGCCATGAGCTTGCGCCCCGGCCCGAGGATGATGGCGACATCCTTGGCGATCGCCTCGTCCCGCGTGGGGAACTTGCTGAGCGCCTCGACGCCGGCCTCGCCCTCGAAGAGCTGGCCGTCCAGCACCGCGCCCTTGAGCTCGATGCCGGGGAACTTCTTGACCAGCTCGACGATCTCGCGGGCCACATCCACGACGCTCTCCGCGCCGTAGGCCAGCGCGTTGGCGCCGCTGAGCAGCTCGCTGAGCGGGGAGAGATTGGTCTCCCCGAACGCCTGGCCGAAGAGCTTGTTGCGCACCACGGTCACGCGGATGGACTTCTTGGCCAGGCCGGCACGGATCGCGTTGGTGTCGTTGCTCGACACCCCGCGCAGGCCGATCACGAGGGCGTCCTCGATCCCGCCGATCCGCTTCTTGTAATCGTCGATGATCAGATTCTTGACGGGCTTGCTCATCGGTTCACTCTCCCGCCGCCGCGTTCGTGAACGCGACCTTCACGCCCGGGGTCATGGTGCCCGAGACGGTGATGCCCTTGACATAATCGCCCTTCACGGTGGAGGGGCGCGCCTTCTCGATGGTCGCGACGAAGTGGTTGTAGTTCTCCACCAGGTCGCCCTCGGGGAAGCTCATCTTGCCGATGATCGCGTGGATGTTGCCGCCCTTGTCGGTGCGGTACTCCACCTTGCCGGCCGCGAACTCGCGCACCGCGTCGGCCGCCTTCGGCGTGACGGTGCCGTTCTTGGGCGAGGGCATGAGGCCCTTGGGGCCGAGCACCTTGCCCAGCTTGGAGATCACGCGCATCATGTCCGGCGTGGCGATGGCGACATCGAAGTCCATCCAGCCGCCCTCGATCTCGGCCATCAGGTCCTCGCCGCCGGCCTTGATCGCGCCGGCGTCCTTGCACGCCTGCACGCTCTCGCCGCCGCAGAACGCGATGACGCGCTTGCTCTTGCCGATGCCCTTGGGCAGCGACACCGAGCCGCGGATCATCTGGTCCGCCTGCTTCACATCAACCCCGAGGTGCAGGACCACCTCCACGGACTGATCGAACTTCGGCCCCTTGAACTTCTTGAGCGTCGAGAACGCCTGACCCGGCTCGACCGGGGAGGCGGGCACGAGCTTGACATTGTCCCTGGTTCGCTTGGTCATCTTCGGCATGGGTCAGCCCTCCACCGTCACGCCCATCGAGCGGGCGGTGCCCTCGATGATGCGCATCGCGGCCTCGACCGAACCGGCGCTCAGATCGGCCTTCTTCTCCTCGGCGATCTGACGCACCTGTGCGCTCGTGATCTTCCCGACCTTGTTGCTGTTCGGCGTGCCGGAGCCTTTCTCGACCCCGGCGGCCTCCTTGATCAGCACCGAAGCCGGCGACGACTTGACCTCGAACTCGAACGAGCGGTCCGAGTACGCCGTCACGATGCAGCCCACCACCTTGCCGTTCAGCTTGGCCGTGGCCGCGTTGAACTGCTGGATGAACTGCCCGGGGTTGACGCCCTTGGCGCCCAGAACAGGACCCAGCGGGGGCGCGGGCGTCGCCTTGCCCCCCGGGGCCATGATCTTGAAAACATGCGTAACTTCTTTTTTGGCCATCGATCTCCACCTCCCACCCGCGGATGTTCTCCGCCCCGGCCGACAGGGCGGATCCCGGGTGGTCTAACGGTTCTCGTAGATGTCGCCCGCACAGCGCGGGCAGGGCCGAAACACTAGCACGCACCCCCGCCCAAAGGCAAACCCCGCCCACAACCCAATTTGAACACACCCTCAACCCGGAGCGGGGGGGCATCCTGCCCCCCGTTCGGGCGCAGCCCGAAGCCGAACACCACGATCCCGACCGATGGAGGACGGGGGGCAGGATGCCCCCCGCTCCGGGTTGGAAAGGAAGACCCGGCACGGCGAGCCGGGCAACCCGGGGAGGGGAGAGTCGGCACGGAGTGCCGACCTACCGCCGCGCCAACCGCAGCCGCATCCGATCCGCCACCGCCGCACTCAGCCCCTCGTCCGCCGCCCGTTCGATCATCCGCAGGGCCACATCGTCCCGCCCCTCGGCCTGCATCAGCACCGCCACCGCCAGCCAGGCGTTGCCCGACGGCGACCGCTGCGCGAACCGGACGGTGTTCGTCACCGACCGACGCAGCCGCGTCGCCGACCCCCCCCAGAACTCCGACCCCACCGCCTGGTTCGCCAGCCCGGGCAGCAGGTCGTACACATACCCGACCATCGCCACCCCGTCCGCGATCCGCCCGGCATCGATCAGGGCCAGCCCGTACTCCCGCATGGCCACCATGTCCGTCGGGTACTGCCGCAGGTGCTCCTCGAACCAGCTGACCGCGGCCTCCGCATCCCCGGCCCGCATCCAGCCGACCGCCATCTCATGGGCCGTCAGCTCCACCTCGGGCTGGGCCTGGGTCGCTTCAAACTCCTGAGGCGGCCCCGACACCACCCCCCCCACCCGGAAACGCCCGAACCGGTTCCACCCGAACCCCCAGGTCCCCCACCCCCAGCCCCAGCTGGGCAGCCACACGCAGTTGCACGAATGCCCGTGGTTGCAATCGTTGCCCCCTCCGCCCCCCCCACCACCGGGGTTCCCCGGTTGCCCCGGAGAGGCGGGAGGTGACTCGACCACACCGCCCGAACCCGGCGACCCGGGCGCACGCACGCCCCCGCCCGGCGCCCGCACCCCACCCCCGGGAGCGCGAACCCCCCCGCCCGGCGCACGCACGCCGCCGCCCGGTGCCCGCCCGGGCTGGGTGGAAGGCGGGTTCGACGGCTGATTGTCCCGACCGGCCGGCGCATCCCGCCGCCCCGTATTCGGCTGCCCGCGTTCCCCAGTATTGGGAGTTCCCCGAGATCCGGTCTGTGGCGCACCCCGCTGGCCAGTGTTGATCGGCCTGGCCCCGTTGTCCTGCGACATCGCCGGGCCGGAAACAACCCCCACCAGCCCGAGCATCAGAACCCCGCACGCCAGTTTGATTCGCAGCATGGTCATACCCCTGGACCGTCCGATCCGCACGCGGCCTGACGCGGTTCCCCCAAGTTCCCCACCGAGCCCGGCAAGCCTCCCCGCATTCGGCTACCCTCAGCCCCGATGCCACGCCCATCCATTGTATTGCCCGCGCTGCTCCTGGTATTCGCCGCCGTGACCGGATCAACCCTGACCGGCTGCGCCACGATCGGCCTGTCCGGGTCCGGGTCACCCGGCTCGGGCCAGGTCGTCTCCGAGGCCCAATCGACCCGCCTGGAGCTGCGCCTGCCCGATCGGGCCGCCGTCGTCCACGACCGCAACACCGCCGATGTCTACCTGACCGACCTCTCCCCCGCCACCCTCGACCGGATCATCGCGGGCGAACCCGTCCCCGAAGTCTCCGGCACGCTGCTGCACATCCGCATCTTCCTCAACCCCAAGCCGGGACGCACGCCCATCGCCGACACCGCCGCCAGCGCCACCGCCCGCCTCATCATCGTCGCCCGCGGCCAGGCAGGCGTGTACGACGCCGCCGGCTTCCTGATGCCCGGCAACTCCCTGCGCAAGGGCTACGCCTCCGGCACGCTGCGCAACGCCCCCACCCGCCTCACCCGCGCCACCCCCGGCTTCACCGACCTCCTCGGCTCGGCCCGCATGGAGGTCGGCTTCGGCGCGCGCGCCAACGACGAAACCGCAGACCGCATCTCCCGCGCCATCCGCACCCTGGCCGTGACGGCCGACCCGGTTGAGTAGGGCAAGGTGGCACGGCTCGCCGAGCCGTGTCTTCCGCTCACACCCATCAGGTCACGCCCACGATGAGTCCTCGAATCGTGGGGTTCCCCGTGACGCCGCCGATGCAATCGGCGGATTCTTCACCCCCAAAGCCCAAGAAAGCGCCCTCTCAACGCTCCACCGCGGGCCTCGGCGCCATCATCGAATAATCCAGCCCCTTCAGCCCGTGATGGGTCCAGCGGTACCGCTGATTCAGCGGCATCGTCTCTCCCAAGCCCGCTCACCCCGCCCGGCGCAGCCGCGGCCGCACCCGCCCGCCGACCACCGTGCCCGGGTGCCCCGCCAGCATCCGCCCCGCGCACATGGCGCACACCGCGACCCACCGGGCGGCGTTGCCGGGACGCGCCCGGACCACCCGCCGGGTCGTCCCCCGGCAGCAGGGGCAGACCACCCCGCCGGAGCGGGCACTGTCATCGTGCCGACGCAGAAACTCGGCCAGCGACCCCAGCCCCTCGCTCGGCGGAAAGGCCGGCTCCTCGGTCGTCCCGGGATCGGCGACCGGCTCGGCCGGGATGTCGGAAACGGGCTGGAGGTGCTGCAAAACCATGCAGCCCGTTCTTCGACCCCGGCGGACACGCCGCTTCAACCTGTCCTCACGCTTCGTCACTTCCGCTTCCCACAAGAGTTCTCGGACGCGCGGGTTTGAGCACCCCTGCCGATCCGACCACCCCTCATTGGGCCGGATGCCCTCGGCATTGCGTTCCGTCGCCGATCCGCCAAGAAAATCACGAAGCCAGTACAAGCCGCGACTGCAAGGGAGCGGCCGAGCGACGCCCATGCCCTTCGCCCCCGGCAAACCACGGCGAACCGCAAGCCCCCTCCCTTACGACCGCGGCTCGTCATTGGGCCGTGCCGATTGAATCCGTATCACTCGCGTTCAGGGCTGACCGATCCCCCGACCAACCCAGATCCCCCTCCGCGTCCTCTGCGTGATCTTTGCGTGCTCTGCGTACCTGCCTTCTCCCCCTCCCCCGCGCTCGCGGCCGCTCCCTTCCAGTCGCGGCTGTCGTCCAGGCGAGATCCGCATCGAAACAAAAAAAGCCCCCGTCCGAAGACAGGGGCCTTGTGCGAACCAAAGGGGCAAAGTCCAATCAATAGCGGTCGCCGTAGCCGCCGCGGTCACGATCACCGCCGCGACCACCACCGCCGCCGCCACCACCGTAGCCGCCGCGACCGCCGCCGCCGCCACCGTAGCCACCGCCGGAGCCGCCACGGCCACCGCCGCCGCCACCGCCGTAGCCGCCGCGACCACCGCCGCCGCCGCCGTAACCACCACCACCGCCGCCGTAGCCGCCGCCGGAGCGGGGACGCTCCTCACGCGGGCGGGCCTCGTTCACGACGAGGGCGCGGCCCTGGAACTCCTGGCCGTGGAACTTCTCGATGGCCTCGCGCCCGTCGGCGTCGTCCATCTCCACGAACCCGAACCCGCGCGACCGCCCGGTCTCACGGTCCATGACCACCTTGGCCGACTGCACCTGGCTGCCGGCATCCGCGAACAGAGCTTCCAGTTCCGAGTCCGTCATCGAGTAGGGCAGGTTGCCCACATACAGCTTCATAATCCGATTCACTTTCCGAGCCCGAGACATTCGTGACTGCGAGAGATTCGGGCCCGATCCGCGCAACCGCGCCCACGGCTATCCGCAGGCATGAAGCCAAGTGTACCAATCCTCCCGCCTTTGGGAAGCACTATTTACAGGAACCCACAGGTTTCCCACCAAAGCCCCCCGTCCCCCCGCCCGCTCATCCCCACCGGACCCCAGCCGACCCTCCGAAACCGCCCGAATCAGGGGGGAAGCCGACCCTGGTCCCTGGGTCGGGCACCAAGGAAGAGTCGGCACGGAGTGCCGACCTACCAAGACCCCGCATACCACCGGTCGAGCGAACCCGCCACCGCCCCCCGGTACAGCGTCCGCAACATACCCGCCCCCAGCGACCGCCCCACCAGCCCCGGCGCGCTCATCGCGTCATGCCGGGCCGGATCGACCATCGCCAGGTCCGGGTCGGCGATCGGGCTTTCGCCCTCGTAGTCGGTCTCGAACATCACCCGCAGCGCCCAGTACCGCGATGCGTACAGGTCGAAGGCCTCGCGCTCGCTCGACGCCAGCCCCGCCCCGAAGGCCGCGCTGTCGCTGACCGCCAGGTGCTCGTCGCTGGTGACAATGTCCGAGCCGAACAGCACGCGCCCCTCGAACTCGGTCAGGAAGGCCAGCAACCCGTCGCGCGGGTGTTTGCTCAGCTCGCGCACCATCCACTTCGTCGCGCTCGTGTCGATCACCAGCCGGGGGTGGCGGTGCAGAAACTCCCGCAAAAAACCCAGGTCTTCCGGCCACCCCGCCATGTGCGCCCCCAGGCACGGCATCCCGGTCTGTTCGAGCAGACGCGACAGCGAATCGTACTGCGACCGCTTCGTCCCGTACCGCGACCCGTCGGCGTACATCGTGGCGAACCAGGTGTCCGGGTCCGCCACATGCACCATCAACGCCATGCCCAGCGCCTTCGCACGCTCCGCGATCCGCAGCCGCCACTCCGAATCGAACGCCAGCTCCGCCGCGTCCATCCCCAGCGGCCCGAGATAATCCCGCAACCGCGGCGCGCCCCAGAACTTGACCATCCGCGCCCCCCGCGCGTGCCACTCGTCCAGGTTCTCCAGGAACCCCGTCGTGTGCGCCCACCGCCGGTCCGCGTGCATGTACTCGGGGATCGCCACGAAGCGGACCCGGTCCCCCAGCGCCGCCTTCACCGCCTCCGCCTCGCCCAGCTGCGTCTGGGAGTAGACCCGCTCGATCCCGTACAGGTCGCAGACCTCTTTATACACTCCCGCGGCCCGCCCGCCGTTGATGTGCGCGTGCGCATCCACGATCGGGCAGACCGGATCACCCAGCCGAGCCGCCTCCGTCCGATAATCCAGCCCAAACCGGTTCGCCGCCGTCCCGTTCGCCGCCACACCCCCCGCCACACGAAACTCCGCCATCCACGCACCTCCGCCAGCCAAGCCCTGCCCCGCATGGTAGACCCCGCCCCCCCAACTCTTTGTTCCAACAAGGGGACGGGCCTCCCCGCCCGGATCGCCCTCGCCCACGACTGGATCGTCGCCGCCCGCGGCGGCGAGCGCGTCCTGGCCGCCATCGCCGACGCCCTGCCCCACCCCCCCGTGACGCTCCTGACCATGTTCCACAACGGAACGCCCATCTCGCCCCGCATCGACGCCTGCCCCACCATCGTCTCGTCCCTCAACGCCTGGCCCGAGCCGCTGCGCCGCTGGCTGCTGCCGTGCTATCCACGAGCGGTCGAGGAACTGGGCCGCCACCTGGCCGCCTACCACGCCCAGCACCCCATCGATGCCCTGATCTCCACCAGCAGCGTCGCCATCAAAGCCCTCCGCGCGCCCCCCCCCGTCTCCCCCCTCCCCCCCTCCGTCTCTCCGTCGCTCCGTCGCTCCGTCGCTTCCCCCCCTCCCCCCTCCCCCCCTCCGTCTCTCCGTCTCTCCGTCTCTCCGTCTCTTC
>CAZNZC010000008.1:16297-129597 GCA_964577425.1 uncultured Phycisphaeraceae bacterium | reverse complement strand
CCACGCCGCTGACGGATGTCGCCCGGGCCGTGCAGGCCGACACGGCCCACGCCGCCGGGCAGGTCCGCGACCATGTCCGCTCGATGCAGGACTCGATGCCCTCCCTGGCGGGCGTGCTGGACATGCCCGGCCGGACCTACCGCACGGCGACCGATGCGCGGATCGACGAATCCGAGGCCGCACTGGAGCGCCGCTTCCGCCTCATCACCCTCGACGGCGGGCGCTACTTCATCATGGAGCCGGTCTCCGCCCGCGCCAACGCCGGGACCGCACGCGCCGGGTTCGTCGCGGGCATGTTCGTCACCGGCGAGCCGACGCCCGACCCCGAAGAGACCGCGTCCGACCCGCTGCCGTGAACGCCCGAGGCCCCATGAAACCCGGACTGTTGGCGTGCCTCGCCCTGGGCGCGTGCATCACGACGGGCGACGCACGCACCACTCCTCCCCCCCCTCCCCCCCACCCATCCGCTGCCGCCGCCATCGCACCGACGGCGGACGATGACCCGTGGTCGCTGCTCGCGGGCCTGCCCCCCGCTATCGACGCCGCCGCCGTGCTGGACCGACCCGGCGAACGCCTGTGGTCCGATCCCGCGGGGCTGGCCGTGCGGGCCGCCCTCTCCGGCACCGGGCTGTTCGCCCAGACCGAGCGGGCCTGGAGCGGGCTGGCGAGCGCGCTGGGCTACACGGGGGACCAGGCCGCCGCCGCGCTGCTCGCGCGGCGCGTGGTGATCGCCTGGGACGGTCTGACGCGCGGGGAGGCGCACGGAGCGTCGGGCGCGGCCGCTCGGGCCGACACGCTCTGGATCGTCATCGCCCAGATCGACGCCGAAACCGCCCGCTCGCTGCGGGCCAGTCTCAACGCGGCGCCGCGGCGCACGCTGCACGGGCGGGTGGTCTACTCGGTCGATGCCGGGCGCACCGCGATGGCCGTCCTCGACGACGCGGGGCAGACCCGCGTGGTGTTCGCGCCCAACGCGGCGGCGGGCCTGCTGGACAGCCTCCTCGCCCCCCCATCGCACGCACCAGGCTCAAACACCACGGCGGAACAGGCCCGCGCGATGCTCGGCCCGCCCGAGCCGGGCTGGACCGCGCTGGGCATGGTCCGGCTCCCGAACTCGGGCACGCCGTGCGCCATGGAACTCCGCACGGCCGACGGCGCGTGGGCGCTGCGTTTCGCCGCCCCCGGCGATGCTCCGGCGGGGGAGACGGACGGCCCGCCCGTCGGCGTGCTGGACCGCCTCGGGCCGGACGCGCTACTGGCGGCCGCCTTCCGCGACGGCGCACGCTTCAACGGCGCCACGATCGACCTCGGGCTGCGTTTCGGCATGGACACGCCCCCCCACCCCCCGCATCCCGACCCCGAGTCCGGCCCGCTCCACGCCGGGCGCGGCGGCGTGCTGGTTCTCAGCGAATCACAGCGGGCCGACGGAGAACCGCCAACGCTCGTCGCCCAGCTCATCAGCCACGCCCGCGCCGACAACTACGCCGAGACGATCGACCGCGCCGTCAGCGCCATGGTCGGCGGCACGCACCCGCCGGAACACCGCGGGGCCTTCCCGTCGGCGGTGCGCTCGCACGCACTCCGATCCGCGTCCCCCGCCGGTATCTGGCCGGGACCGGACGCCCGCGTCGCGTGGTGCCTCGCGCCGGACGAGGGGAACCGATCCGGCACGCTCTCCGTGGCGATCGCGCCGGCCGGCATCGATCCCGCCGCCCCCGCCCGCCAGGGGCGCGAAGCCTGGCTGGGGGGCCCGCCCGGGCACGACCCCGGCATGGTCACGGCCGGCCACGCGCGACCCCGCGAACTCGCGCGCCTCCTGGCGGGGTCCGATCCCGCCGCCGCCTCCGGGCTGGCCGACGCGATGGAACGCATCGAGTGGACCGTGCGGGCCTCGGACGGGCTGACGCGCGGGGAGATCCGCGTGCGTTTCGTGATGCCGGGCGTGCGCCTGGGATCGCCCTGAAACTATCTGAAACTACCAGCCCCAGAAGCCCGCCCAGTTCCCCCACGCGAACCCGTCGAGGTCCTCGTCCGACCACCCAGCGCCGCGCAGCGCGTCGAGGACTTTGGTCAGGTCCGACAGCCCGTCGATCCCGATCGGAAGCCGGTCCGCCCCGAAGCCGCCATCGGCGTCCGAACCCAGCCCCACATGCCGGCGCGAACCGGCCAGCGAGCAGACCCGCTCGATGTGGGCCGTCACATCGGCCAACGCGGCGCGTTCGCCCCGTTTGACCCCGGGGTTCAGGAAGTCGGAGAGCAGGTTGATCCCCACCACGCCGCCGCGCCGGGCGATCTCGCGGATCGTCTCGTCGGCGAGGTGACGCTGGGCTTTGGGATCGTCCCGCTCGCCCATCAGCGCACGGGCGTTGGAGTGTGAGGCCATCACGGCAGCATCGGTCAGGCCCAGCAGCTCGTCCGCGGCGCGCTGCGACAGGTGCGACAGGTCATGCACGACGCCGCGCGCGTCGAGGCGCGGGATCAGTTCCCGCGCGAGCGGGGACAGGCCGATCCGCGGGTCGTCCATCGGCGTGGCGTTGCCGCCCGCGTAGCGGGAGCGCCGCGCCCAGGTCAGGCCGATGGCCACCACGCCCGCGTCGGCCCATTCGTCGAGTTGCTCGGGGGTCTCGATCGGGTCGGCCCCCTCCATCAGGATGCCCACGCACAACGCCGCCCCGTCCGGGGCGCGCGCGCCGCGCGGCGGCATCAACCGGATCACGCCCGCGTCCCGCCACGCCTGGTACAGCTTGAGCTGGCGCATCCCGGCCTTCCACGCGCCCAGGGCGTCGCCGTCGGCGTAGGCGAACGCGCCGGTCTCGCGGTTCGGGTCGTCGGGATCGACCGGTTCGGTGAAGATGGTGCCCAGGCAGTGCGTCACCCCGGCCCCGGCCATCGCGGGCAGGGTGACGGCGACCGGCTGGTGGCGCCCCCGGGCGTCGGCGGGCGGGGCGTGCATGTCCCGCCCGGTCTCCGCGAGGTACGCCAGGTCCAGGTGGGCGTCGAACCATCGGGCGGGGGTGGGCAAGTCTGGCTCCGGGCTGGGAGAGGGGGATGGGGGGCAGAAGGGGGTGGGTGCAATCCGGGGGATCGGGCGGCCAATGATGGTACGGGCCGATCGGCCTCATACGGAGCCACGCGATGAGCACGCTGATGGGTCGGATCGAACGCATGGGCCGGGTCCGCCGGCGTGGGAACTGGCTGATGGGATGCGGGATCGCCCTGGCGATCGTGCTCCTGCTGCTGATCGGCACGGGCATCTTCGTCGCGGTGAAGTGGCGCGGCTGGGCCGCGGGCGGCATGCGCCAGACTCTGACCGTCATGATCGCCGAGATGCCCATCGACGACGCCGAGAAGGCCCGCACCCAGGCCGTGGTGGACGACTTTATCACCCGGTTCGAGGCCGGGGATGTCTCCACGCAGCAGCTCATGCTGGTGATGCAGGAGATCACGAAAAGCCCGGTGCTGCCCGCGGGCGTGGCCATGGGTGTCAGCCAGGCCTACTTCAAGCATTCGGGCCTGAACGAGGCCGAGAGGGCCGACGGCCAGACCCAGATCGCCCGCGTGGCGCACGGCCTCGCCGCCAACACGGTGACGCAGGACGAGCTGCGGACGATCCTCACGCCCATCCAGGCCGCCGCCACGGACCGCGAAGTCATCCAGTTCCAGCTCGGGGACCGTCAGATCCGCCTCAAGGCCCCGAACATCGTGACGGACGACGAACTCCGGGCGTTCATCGCCCAGGCCCGCGAGCACGCGGACAGCCGCGGCCTGCCGCCCACGCCGCCGGCGTTCGATCTGTCCGGCGAACTCGACCGGGCGATCCGGACGGCGATGGGCGAGGCGCCGGGCGGGTCGATCGAACCGGGCGTGATCGAGGTGCCCGCCGAGCCGTGAGAAACGGGACCGTCCCGTGGATCGCCGGGATTCCCTACGATTCCTCGGATGCGCCCGCCACGCCGAGGGCCGCACGAAGAAAGGCATGACATGACGGACGGACTGATCTCGTGCCCGAAGGACGGCCTGCCCATGCGCCGCATCACGCTGGGGTCGGTCGCGATTGATCGGTGCCCGACCTGCGGCGGCATCTGGCTGGACGCCGGGGAACTGGGCAAACTCAAGGAAACCCTGCTGGCCGAGCAGCACCGGGCCACGCTGGACCAGTTGGACGCCCTGGGGACCGATGAGCCGGACGACCGACCGCAGCCGCTGCTGTGCCCGCGCGACCGGACGCGGATGAGCGTCCACCGCGATCTCAGGCAGAGCCACATCGAGCTGGACACCTGCACCAAGTGCGGCGGGATGTTCTTCGACGCGGGCGAGCTGGCCGACCTGAGCGAGTTCACGCTGGGCGAGCGGCTCAAGAGCCTGCTGGGATGAAACGCCGCACGCGGGCGTTGGCCCGGGCGCGGCGCGGTCTGAGTCTCTCCTCCCAGACCGTGTTGGGGGCGTGGGGGGTCAGCGACGCCGGCGGAGCGTCACCAGACCGCCCAGGCCGAGCAACGCGGCGGTGCCGGGGGTGGGCACCCGCCCGGTCACCACGACATGGTCGATGGCCGCGCCGTAGACGCCCGCGTTCAGGCCGGTAAAGACCAGCGTGCTGGAAGAACCCGTGGCGGTGAACGACCAGGTGATCCGCTGCCACATGGGGTTGGCCGCCGTCGCGCCCAGGCCGGCGTAATCGAACTCGAACTCGGCGGACTCGCCCGCCGCGCCGACCGACATCCGCTTGATCGGACCCCCGAACATGTTGGCCGAGAGGTCGAACTCCACGGTGTATATCCAGCCCGCGTTGGTGGCGAAGGACTGCTGGATGCCGCCGCCGGGGGTGACATTGTTGAGGTCGATGCTGCGCTGGCCGTCCGAGGCGACCATGAATGTGCCGAGGTAGTCGATGCCGCTGCCGAAAACCGTCCAGCCGGTGATCGATGTGTTCCCGCCGCTCATGGGAATCCAGGTCCCGGCCGGGTTGACGCTGGCTTGCTCGAACGAGCCGTTGATGATGAGGTTCTCTCCGGCCACGACAGGACCGGCGAACGCGGCGAGTGCCGCGACCGTGAGGCGCTTGCTGATTTTCACGAATCTCTCCTCTGGGTTCAGAAACGAACGAACGCTTGACCCACCGGAGCGACGAGGGGAACGGGCGGTCACGCGGTTCGGTCGGTTTTTTTCATGCGGGTGCGAGTTCTCTTATCGGACGCGCCGCATGACCGGGAGTGAACGAGAGGAAGAGAAGAACCCCACGATTCGAGGACTCATCGTGCGCGTGAACGCAAGGCGTGTCGCGGCTGGCCGGACGGATCATGCCCGAGACGCAACGGCGATCCGTCTCACCCCACCCCCACCACCGCCGGCGCTTCGCGGACGATCAGTTCGGCCTCGGTCTTGGCCAGCACCTCGTCCACCGTCACGCCGGGGGCGAGTTCGGCCAGACGGAAGCGGCGTTCGGACTCGTCCATCACCAGCACACAGAGGTCGGTGATGACCATGTCCACGCAGCGGCGCCCGGTCAGGGGGAGGTTGCACTCCCTGAGAATCTTGGGGGCGTCGCCCTTGGCGGTGTGCTCCATCGCCACGATGACCTTCTTGACCCCCGCGACCAGGTCCATCGCGCCGCCCATGCCCTTGATCATCTTGCCGGGGATCATCCAGTTGGCGATGTCGCCCTCCTGGCTGACCTGCATCGCGCCGAGGATGCAGGCGTCGATGTGCCCGCCGCGGATCATGCCGAAGGATGTGGAGGACGAGAACGACGCCGCCCCCCGGCGGGCCGTGATCGTCTGCTTGCCCGCGTTGATGAGGTCGGCGTCCACGGCGTCCTCGGTCGGGAACGGGCCGATTCCCAGCAGGCCGTTCTCCGATTGCAGCCAGACATCGATCCCGTCGGGGATGTGGTTGGCCACGAGCGTGGGCATGCCGATCCCCAGGTTGACGACGAAGCCGTCCCGGAGTTCCCGGGCGGCACGGGCGGCGATCTGGTCACGGGTCAATGGCATGGTGCGGCTCCCTCCGCCCGGAGTGTACGGGGGAGGGAGCGAGAAAGAGAAGAGTTCGGGGGTGTGCGCGGGGAAAACTCACACCGGGCGGGGGCCGTTGTGGTCGAAGCGGGGCGGATCGCCGGGGTTCTTCGGGCCGCCCTCGGGGTGGGCGTCCCGGCCGTCGCCGATGCCCGACCCGCTCTTCGGCCCGGCGGTGATGCCTTCCTCGACCCACTGGAGATGCCTGACCGGGACATCGCAGGCCCGGCGGATGGCGTTCTCCAGGCGGCCCGCGCACTCGGAAGACTTGATGCGTCCGATCGTTTCCCGATGCCCGTGGACCATCACATCCACCGACGGCCCGGCGGATCGGTCCGCCCGGACATGGCGGCACTCCACATCGCACCGGGCGAACAGCTTGGCGGCGGAGCGGTCGATCTCGGTCGCGCCGTCGCGGGTCAGGAAGAGCACCGATTCGGCCTTGAGATTCTGCATAAGCGCCAGCGGGGCGTTCCGGCCCGCGCCGGCGCAAGACCGGAGCGGTCAGAGGCGGGGTTCCTGCCGACCCTCGAGTTCATACCCGGCGGACGACCAGCCGTCCACGCCGGCCTCGAAGTCCATCACGGCCGTGAAGCCGGCGGCCTCCAGCTTCTTCGCGGCCTTCTCCGAGGCGTCACAATCGGTCTTGGCGCAGTACACCACGACCGGGGCCGTCTTGGAGTGGACATGCTGCTCGACCTGCCGGACGAAATCGTTCGACGAAACCGGGATGTTGATCGTCGCGGGGATGTGCTTGTCGCGATAGTGCTCCGGATCAAGCACATTGATCACGGGCGTCTCGTCGGGGCCGTTGAGAATGCGTTTGAGTTCCTTGGCCTGGATGGTCTGCATGTGATCTCCTTTCCGTTCCTCTCAATGTGTACCCGCGCGGGCACAGCGCCGCGTGAAACAGGCGTGAAAGCGGGCACATGTTGCGGGAAAACGGCTCAGCGCGGGATCTTGCCGCGTTCGATCGTCAGCGTGGCCCGCTTGCCGGTCTTGCGCCGAGGGAGCAACACCCGGATCAGGGTGGAGACCGCCAGCACGGCGGCGATGCTGACCAGCCAGAACTGCCAGTCACGCCACGGCATCAGCCCAGCCCCGCGGCCCGGGCCGACTGGTAGACGATCAGAGCCGCGATGTACGCCAGGCCGCTCATCCAGCCGAGCTGGAGCAAGGCCCACTTCACCGCACCCGCTTCCCGGGCCGTGACCACCAGAGTGGGCAGGCACTGCATGGCGAGGATGTAGTAGACCAGCAGCGACCAGCTCGTGGCCCGGGTGAACACGGGCGTGCCGTCGTCGCGGGCCGCCCCGGCGATGCGGGCCTGGATGCCCTCGTCCTCGAAGTCGTCGGTGCCCGCGACCTGCACGGCCATGGTGGCGGCGAAGACCTCGCGGGCCGCGAAGCTGGCCAGCACGCCGATGGTCAGTTGCCGGTCGTACCCCAGCGGGGCGAAGACCGGCTGGATCGTGCCGCCGATGCGCCCGAGGAAGCTGTTGGCGGCGGCGTGGCGGGCGTCGAGCTGATCGGCCTCGGCGGCCAGTTCCGCCGCGCCGTCCGGGTCGGCGGGCTGGACCTGGACCGCCTGGGTCCGCAGGGCTTCCGCCTCGGGCGTCGGGTCCGAGCCGGGGTAGGCGTTGAGCCACCACAGCACGATGGAGATCGCCAGGATCACGGTGCCCGCCTTGCGGATGAACACCAGCCCGCGGTCCAGCGTGATGCGCAGGGCGTACCCGAAATCCGGCACGCGGTACGACGGCAGTTCCAACGCCATCGGGCGGGACTTGCCTTTGAGCAATGTCCGCCGGGCGATCCACGCGCTGAGCAGACCCGCCAGCGCGCCGATCACATAGCACCCCGTGAACGCGGCCGCCTGCATCGCCGGGCTGTCGGGGAACAGGATCACCGTGAGCAGCACATACACCGGGATGCGGGCCGAGCAGCTCATGAACGGGGCGACCAGGATCGTCGCCAGCCGGTCGCGCCGGTCGGGCACGGCCCGGCAGGCCATGATGCCGGGGATCGCGCAGGCGTGCGAACTCAGCAGCGGCACGAACGAGTGCCCGGACAGCCCGAAGGGCCGCATCACCCGGTCGATCACGAACGCCGCCCGGGCGAGGTAGCCGGTGCTCTCCAGCAGCGAGATGAGCAGAAACAGCAGGCAGATCTGCGGCAGGAAGATCACGGTGCCGCCGATGCCCGCGACCACACCGTCCGCGAGCAGGTCACGCACCGCGCCCTCCGGCAGCGTCGCACGAACGAAGCCCCCCAGGTGGGTGAAGATCGCGTCGATCCAGTCCATCGGGTAGGCCGCCAGCCGGAAGATGACCCAGAACAGGCCGGTCATCACGCCGATGAAGGTCAGCACGCCGAGCACCGGATGGGTGAAGGCGCGGTCCAGCCGGTCGGAGATGGAATCGGGGCTTTCGCCCTCGCGCGGGGCGGCGATGGCGGCGTAGGTCTGCTCCGCCCAGGCCTCCAGCGCATCCCTGCCCCCGGTTTCTGGCACGGGCGGCGACCGATCCGGCACGCGGGCGCGGCCGAGCAACGCGGGCAGTTGATCGACCCCCTCGCCCGTCCGCGCCGAAACCGCCAGCATCGGACAGCCCAGGATCTCCTCCAGCCTCCCCGTGTCGGCATGGATGCCGCGCCGCCGGGCCTCGTCGATCATGTTGATGACCACCACCGTCGGCAGGCGCAGACGCACGCCCTCGGCCACCAGCGTGAGGTTCCGCAGCAGGTTGGTCGCGTCCACCACCACCATCAGCACATCGGGCGTCTTCGGCGCGATGCCCTCCGGGGCCAAGTGCCCGGCCAGCACGGCCCGGCACACGCTCGATTCCGACAGGTTCAGGTCCAGCGCATACACACCCGGCAGGTCGATGACCGTGGTTTCTGGCGCCGCTTCGAGGCGTCCGACGAGGGCCTCCTGCGTGGTGCCGGGGAAGTTGGCGGTTTTGTGGCGCACGCCGCACAGGCGGTTGAACAGCGTGGTCTTGCCGACATTCGGGTTGCCCAGGACAGCGATGGTGCGTTCGGCCATGGCGTGTCAGTCCTCGGGGAGGACCATCACGCGGTCGGCGATCTCGCGGGACAGGCCGATGCGGCAGCCCCCGCCGCACACGCCCGAGAGCGCCACGATGCAAGGCTGGCCGTGCCGGCACACCTCCACCGAAGCGTTGGGCTTCAGCCCCATCGCCCGCAGCACGGACAGGTCATCCGCCCCCAGATCCGCCTCGGCCACCCGGGCCTTGCGCCCCCGGGCCAACTGCGTCAACGGGATGGACACCCGCTTGATCTCGGTGCTGGGGGCGGCGGGCTGGAGCGTGGTGGTCACCGATCGAACTCCGGAGGGGGAAGTCCGTTGAGTCTAGGCTTATTGAGAACAAGTCGCAACATCTCCCCGTGGGGCCGACTTTCAGTCGACCGGCCCCATTCCCCACTCCCCTCCGCACAATCATCCCCCCCACGCGCCCGGAGACCGAAGGGTCAAGCAACAGGTAATGGCCTCAACCTCGCTGGCTCAGGTCCGAAAAATTTTGAGAATTTCGCCCCAAGCCCCTTTCATCGGGGTTGAGATTCCGGTAGCCTGCCCTCATCCGGGCGAACCACGCACAAGCGTCCGGATGGAAGGGCGCCCGTGCGGAACCGCCGTGGCCAGCGCAACTCGTTTGCTCGATTGGGCTTGCCCTTGCGGGGCTTGGCCTGATGGCCGTCGCCGCTCCGCCCGTCAGCCATGATTTCAATGCCGACGGGGCGAACGACTACCCCGTCTCTGTCACCGGGTATGACCCGGCCGCCCCGGTGAACGGGGCCGCGCGGATCTGGTCCGGCGCCACCAAATCCATCATTGACACCATCGTCAGCGACGACACCAACACCCTGTTCGGGTGGAGCATCGGCTCGGCGGGCGACCTCGACGGCGACGGGTTCGATGACCTGATCGTGGGCGAGCCGCTCTGGGGGCCGAACGGCACCCTGCAAGGACGGGTCCGGGTGTTCAGCGGTGAGGACAGCTCGGTCCTGCTCACCGCCACCGGCCCCTTCCTGGAGGCCGGTCTTGGCCGGTATGTCGCGGGCATCGGCGACTGGAACGGCGACGGCGTGCCAGACATCGTCTCCTCCGGCTGGGACATCGCCGACCTCGACAACGACGGCATCGGGGACGACCCCATCGGCATCGTGTTCGTCCTCTCCGGCGTGGACGGGTCGGTGCTGGCCGAGATCTTCGAGCCGACGGGCACCGAACTGTTCGGCTACAGCGTGTTCGGCCTGGGCGACATCACGGGGGACGGGCTGGCGGACATCGCGGTGGTCGATCGCGGGGCGGAGGGGGCTCCCGGCAGCGGCGCGACCGGAGCCTTGTACATCTTCACCGGGCGGGCGCAGACCGGCTCGCTCTCGACGACGGACGCGCACCGGACGATCCTCAACGACGACCCCACGCTCCGCGGCTTCGCCGCCCATGTGGACACCATGCACCCCGACCTCTGGCTGGACGAGGCCACGCTCCAGATCATCTCCCTCACAACCAACGGGGTCGGCGGCCCCAACGAGGCCGAGACGGCCATCGCCATCCGCAAGGCCGACGGCCAGGCCGTGGGCGCCAAGGGTGTCCGCCCGTCGCTGGTGCTGGCGGGCGATGTGAACCTCGACGGCAAGGTGGACGCCTTGGACTTGCAGGTGTCCATCGCCCAGTTGGGCACGAACCCGCAGGCCATCGGCGTGATGCCGCTGGCGGACCTGAACCAGGACAACATCGTGGACACGCACGATGTGGTGCTGCTGCTCCAGGACTACGGCGGGGAGACGGACATCTACGAGGGCCTGTGGGACGGCAGCCGCCTGCTGGCCACGGTGGGCGGCAACGCGGGGTTCGGCAGCATCGGAACAAACCCGATCGGCGGGGACATCGCGCCGGGACGCAGGCCGATCGACGACTGCCTGCGGGACATGCCGGCGAACGACGGGCCGAGCCTCCTGCCGTGGCTGCTGCGCCGGGATGGACGGGCCAACTGCTCGGGGTGTCCCAGCTGTGACGCGCCTGACCCGCAGGGCTGCTACAAGTGCCATGAGCCGGGCCGGATCACCGGCGGGCAGATCACGGTCACGCCCGAGCAGCCCAAGCCGGGGGAGACGGTGACCTTCTCGTGGACGCCCTTCGAGCTGGTCGGTCGTTCGCGCAAATGCCAGGGCGGGTCCTGCGGGGGCGGGGAAGACAATGTGTGCGTGAACCAGCCGTGGGAGTTGGGCCAGGGCTGGGCGCTCGAGAAGAAGAACCCGCTGACGGGGCAGTGGGAGGTGATCGCCAGCCCGGCGATCAGTCCCTACGCCCAGCCGGTCACGACGCAGAACGCTTGCGCGGAGATCCGGCTGCGGCTGACCACCCAGGAGCTGTCCGCCGACCCGCCCTGCGCGAGGGTGGACGCGGTGGAGAAGATCAAGGAGGTTCAGTTCGCGGAGTTCACGCTGGACTGGGAATGCGTAGCGACAACACCGAGCAACCGGCGGCGAACAACGGTTGGTATCGGAGAGGAAATTAATGTCTGGGTGGTGGAAGCTGGAGCCGGAGAACCGACTTGGACGGTGAACCGCATTGCTGGTCCACCGGTTTCAGTAACTGAATTTCCGGTGACCGCCTCGGACTCTGCTGGCACATTTACAGTACAGGCTGAAATCAATGGTTGCGTAAGAAAAGCCATATTCAATGTCATCGAGCCCGCGATAAAAAATTACACACCATGCCCGCTGACGGCGACTCATAATGGCGGGCAGCGACACATTCAGTTCCGACTCAAAATGGATCTTGATCCTGATTATGTCTCATTCTACAATGTCGCTGTTCGTGAACTGAGTGGCCCGGGAAGCGCAGGCACCGGTAGCTACGCGGGCAATGAACCCGGCCATGTTGCCAGCCAAGGATGGCTATATGTGAAGCCCGACAACCGTGTGATAGGCCGAGACACGGCTAGAGCAAGTGTTTCTTCAGACCATCCAAACATCGGCACATTCGTGTGGGAGATTCCTATTGAGTACGGTGTCGCAGGGGGTACCGTCACTCACATTATGAATCAAAAAATTCTGCAAGAATTTTGGGTTGACGCAACATGCGTATCAGTCAAGAAGGGCGGGCTGAAGAAAACTGGATGCAGCACCGACCTGATTACTACATATGAAAACACGGCCGGGTGCGGAGTGAATGGAGATTAGTATTGGAGATAATTGTGACAAAATTTCTGGGTTTGCTGCTGCTTTCCATGTTCTTTGTTTCGCCCCAGGCTCCTAGTTCGTGGAAAGAATCGACGCTTACTCTCGATGAAGAGTTCTGGTATTCGGGAACAGCACCTGGCGATACCCAGCGTGCAACCTACTCCCGCGACATCGCGACGGCAGACGCCCAATCGCTTCTTCTTCGTTCCCAAATTCTAAAATTTGCGATGAGCAGCAATGCTGTTTGTTCTGGCATCGCATCAAGTATGTTGCAGTACGCAAGCGATACCGAAAGGGTGCTGCTCGCCGCGAACGATGATTTGCCTATCGTACTAAGCAGTATCCTAGCGCGTAGCGGGATGCATCTCCGCTGGATGGAAAAAATCCATTTTCCGGACAATCAAGAGCCAAACCAGCAAGTCTTGAACAAATATGTGACAGCTATTACCCTACTGGTTATGGTCAAAGAGGCCATTCAGCTGGATGATTGGCTAGATATAGGATCCGACCCATTCAACCCACGGGACCCAGCCCTGCTTGCGAGCCGGCCGCCGATGATCGGATACAGGCTTGATCAGATCCACTCAAAAATTGTTGATGATCTTCAGTTTTTGGCTACATCTTCGAGAATCGAGAAGGATTTTATTGAATCACTTCGGAACGAGATGATGGAAATGATGCCCGCGGAGCACCGGCACATCGATCGGATTTTTTCTCAGTTCGGCTACTGATTCACCACGGCCACAGGCTGGCGGGATTCGATCCCGAGCAGTCCGGAAGCAGATGGCGGTTGAATATCAAGCGCGATCCGCCGTGCCCCCACCAGTCGCTATCACTTCACTTGCTCACAGTCTGCTGCTCGATCCGCTTCTCCGACTTGGTGACCACAAAGCGGTCCACGAAGTTCCCCGGCGTGTGGATGGCGTCGGGGTCGAGCGCCCCCAACGGCACCACCTCCTCGACCTCGGCGATGCAGAACCGGGCGGCCGTGGCCATCTCCGGGTTGAAGTTGCGGGCGGTGCGCCGGTAGACCAGGTTGCCCGCCTCGTCGGCCTTCCAGGCCTTGACGAGCGCCAGGTCGCCGAAGAGGCCGGACTCCATGACGAAGTCGCGTTCCTGGCCGCCGTTGGGGGTGGCGAACGAGCGGACCTCCTTGCCCTCGGCCACCACGGTGCCCACGCCGGTGGCCGTGAAGAAGGCCGGGATGCCCGCCCCGCCGGCGCGGACCCGCTCGGCCAGCGTGCCCTGGGGGTTGAACTCGACCTCCAGCTCGCCGGAGAGGAACTGGCGGGCGAACTCGTCGTTCTCGCCCACATAACTGGAGATCATCTTCCTGATCTGCTTGGTGGCCAGCAGCAGGCCCAGGCCCCAGTCGTCCACGCCGGCGTTGTTCGAGACGCAGGTGATGCCGGTGACGCCGGAGTCGCGCAGGGCGAGGATGAGCTGCTCGGGGATGCCGCAGAGGCCGAACCCCCCCACCATGCAGGTCATGCCGTCCTTGAGAATGCCGCGTTCGCGGAGGTCGGCGAGGCACTCGGCGGGGGTGGAGCGCTGTTTCTTGGGCAGGGCGGGCATCAAGAACTCCTCAGAGGCACCGGGGACAAACCACGCGGCGGGACACGGACGGCAGCATAACGCCCCGATGCTAGAGCGACTTCAGACGCACAGGCGACCTCCCGATGCCTGTGCCACCGGGGGAGGGGAGTCGGCACGGAGTGCCGACCTACCTAGGCCTCGGGGCGGTTGAAGAGGGACTTCTGGCCCGGCCCCTCGGTCGGGCGGACGGAGAGGTCGTCGAGTTCGCGCTGGATCTCTTCCAGGGTGGACAGTTGCAGGTGTTCGGTGGCGAAGCGGATGTAGGCGATCTTGTCGATGTGGCGCAGCCGGGCCATCACCCGCTCGCCGATGGTGTCGCTGGGGACTTCGCGCTCGAACTCGGCGTGGAGTTCTTCTTCGACCTGCTCGGCGAGGAGGCGTTTGATGTCCTCCGGAATAGGCCGTTTGCCGGAGGCGTTGGAGACGCCGCGGATGATGTTGTCGGTGGAGAACGGCACGCGGGCGCCGTCCTTCTTGACCACCATCAGGCGGCTGGCCTGTTCGACCCGCTCATAGGTGGAAAACCGGCGGTCGCACTTCTGGCAGACCCGACGCCGCCGGATGACGGCCCCGCCCTCCGTCGGGCGGGAGTCGATGACCTTGTCGTCGTTGGCGTTGCAGAAAGGGCAGATCATGCGGCGGAGGCTCCCGCCGGGAGGATACCGGGGATCGGGCGGGCGTGCCGGGAGCCGATCGGCCGGTCCCGATCAATGGAGGACGGCCAGCGTGTCGCCGGGGAGGAGGAGGGTGTCGCCCTTGGGCCTGGAGTTTGCTTCCTGCAAGGTCCACTCGTGGACCACATCGTCATTGCGGATCAGTTGGACAGCCCGAATGGACTCGCTCTCCAACGCGCCCGCGGAGGTGAGCATCCGGCGAACCGTCGTGCCCGGCATCATGTTGTAGACGCCCTCCCGCAGGCCCCGGCCGCGCACCGTGACCGTCTGAGAATGGGTGCTTGGGTTGGAAGTGGCCTTCGTATTCCGCGCGGACACCAGCGGCTCGTACTCGATCTCGATCATGCGGGTGCGGAGGTAGTTGACGCGGGCGGTGGCTTCTCCGAGGCGGATGGTGGTCGTGTTGATCTCCGCGCCGATCCGGACGAACTCCTGATTGATCGCCTTGATGGCGGCCTCACGGTTCTCCGTGGGCAACGCCCCACGCTTGATGTGCTGCTCGCTGACGGCGGTGTTGAGTTGCTCGATCTTCCTCGACAAGGCGATCTGCTCGCTGAGAACACGCTCGTACTCGTCCTTGACGCGGGCGACCAGCTCCGTGTGTTCGCGGGCGGCGATGGCGCGCCGGTCGGATTCGATCGCCCGTCGCTCCCCGGCCTGCTCGACGGCCTGTGCGTGGAGGTCGTCGAGCAACGCGCCGATCTGCTCGTGGATGCGGGCCGGGGCGGTGACGATCATCGAGGAGCCAAGCACCGTGCCGGTGGCCAGATCGCCGCCGTGGTCCTGCCAGTCCTGCGGCGAGACATGCTGCATCACCGCCCGCATGACGCGGTCGTACGCGACCTCCGCATGGCCCCCCGGGACCGGGCCCGGCGCGTTTTCGACGAAACGGGCCAGGGGGTACACGCGGCGCGTGGCCGTGCGAAGATCAAACCCGTGCTGTGTCGTGACGACCAGCCGGCCTCCCAACTTCGCCGCCAGGATGCGATCAGCCGGTCGGCCGTGCTTGTGCCAGTCATTCACCGGCACCGAATGCGTCATGGCATCCAGCACCGCGGCGAGGCTTCGTTCGGGATTGTTCGTGAGCATGACCTTGTCGAGTGCCGTCAGCCCACGATTACCGAGCGCTGCCAGGTCGATCTCCAGCGGCAGGCTCAGCCGAACGGCGAACGGTTGAAGCACCTCATAGAGATCGACGGCACGGCCGACGGGAACCACCGCCGTGGTTGCGAGCAGCTCCGGGCTGAGTTCCTTGCCTTCCGGGACGGTGACGCTTGGGGCAGCCGAGGCGACCGTCTCCGACACGGCCACGCCCGGCGCGGGCAGCCCCGCGTTCGGGCGCATCGTGTTCACGCCGAGGGCGACGACGGTTCCGGCAAGAGCGATGATGAGGCCGTGCATGGCGAGTCTCCTGGTGCGGTGTGGTTTGTGCGCGTGCGAGAGCTGACGGGCCAGATCGGCGGTCTCGCCGAGTTCGGCCACGGCCTTCTGCAGGGCCTGGGGTTCGGTCAGGCCGTGGATGAGCAGGTCGTCGATGCGTGAGCGGAGATGGTCCTCCAGCTCGTCTCGGACGGTCTGCCGGTCGGCCTTGGGGATGGACAGCATGGCGACCAGCACATCCAGCCAGGCGTCCACCGGGTCGGGGGCGCTGGGGCGGATGGCGGGGGCGGGGTCGGCGGGTTTGTGGACACGGGTCATCGGGCGGCCCCCTCGCCCGCGCCGGACGGATCGACGAAGGCATCCAGAATCGACCGGGCGCGGTGGTACGCCTCGATGTGCTGGGCCAGGCGTTTGCGACCTTTGGCGCTCAGCCGGTACCACTTCCGCTTGCGGCCCTCCGCGTCCGGGTCGGCGGTGTCCGCCTTGACCTCCTCCCAGTCGGTCTCGACCAGGCCCTGCTTCTCCAGGCGGGTCAGCAGGGGATAGAGGTTGGACGGGCCGAGCTTGAAGTGGCCCTCCGAGCGGGCCGCGACCGCTTTGGAGATGGCGTAGCCGTAGGACGGAGCCTCGGAAAGCACCGAGAGGACGACGAGTTCGGAATGGTCTTGCTTGAGTGTGAGCATGGGGTTCCCTGAGTATACGATATCGGATATATCTTGTTGCGATATATCTGAAAAATTGGGGAAGGGATTAGGGATTGGGGATTAGGCACTAGGGAAGATGGGGATAAGGGTGGTCTCCTGGTTTCTTCCTAATGCCCAATCCCCAATCCCCAATGCCTACTCTTGGGCATGGCCCAGGCCCCCACCACTCGGACGACCACCACCGCCAGCGGGTGACCGGGCCGGGTTCAGCGCGATCTGACCACGCCCGGTTCTTTCCGAACCGGGCGTTTCTTGTTTATGGACCGGATTGACGATGGATGGATCGGGGCCAAGATCAGGCTCCCCGGTGCTGAAAGACGCAGAAAAAGGATTCCCATGCCCCGCATCACGCTGCCCGACGGATCGGTCAAAGAGTTCCCATCGCCCGTGACGGGGCGGCAGGTGGCCGAGTCGATCGGCGCCCGTCTGGCCCAGGCGGCGGTCGGCTGCCTGGTGGACGGGCAGTTGTCCGACCTGGGCGTGACCCTGGACCGGGACTGCTCCCTGGCCGTCGTGACCGAGAAGACCCGCGACGGCGGGCCGGACGCGAACGCCCTGATGCTGCTCCGTCACTCCACGGCGCATGTGATGGCCGAGGCGATCCAGCGGGTGGTGCCGGAGGCGCAGCTCGTCTATGGCCCGCCGCTGGACACGGGTTTTTACTATGACATCGCGTTCCCGGAAGACCGGCCGCTGAAGGAGGGCGACTTCGAGGCGATCGAGGCGGAGATGGCCAAGATCGTCAAGGAGGACCGGCCCTTCACGCGGTACGAACTCGAATACGGCGAGGGCATCGCCAAACTCAACAAAGAGGGCAGCAAGTACAAGATCGACAACGCGCACCGCGCCCACGAGGCGGGGTCGTTGTCGCTGTCGTTCTACGCCACGGGCGAGCCGGGCAAGAACTGGGAGGACCTGTGCCGCGGGCCGCATGTGCCCAGCACGGGGCGGATCGGGGCGTTCAAGATCATGTCGCTGGCGTCGTCGTACTGGCACGGCGACGAGAACAGCGACCGGCTGACCCGCGTGTACGGCACGGCGTTCTTCTCGAAGAAGGATCTGGACGCCCACATCACCCGCATCGAGGAAGCCAAGAAACGCGACCACCGCGTGCTGGGCAAGAAGCTGCACCTGTTCCACATCGACGACACGGTGGGCCAGGGGCTGATCCTCTGGACCCCCCGGGGGTCGATCGTGCGCAAGGAGTTGCAGCGGTTCATCGCGGCGGAGCTGGAGAAGCAGGGGTATTCCGAGGTGTTCACGCCGCACATCGGCAAGCTGGACCTGTACAGAACGAGCGGGCACTTCCCGTACTACGCGGAGAGCCAGTTCCCGCCGCTGGTGGACCGCGAGCACATGCAGCACCTCGCCGACGAGGGCTGCACCTGCGCCCAGTTGTCCAACAACCTGAAGGTGGGCGAGATCGAGGGCTTCATGCTCAAGCCCATGAACTGCCCGCACCACATCAAGATCTTCGATTCCCGGCAGTATTCCTACCGCGACCTGCCGGTGCGTCTGGCCGAGTTCGGCACGGTGTACCGCTGGGAGCAGTCGGGCGAACTCAACGGCATGACCCGCGTCCGCGGCTTCACCCAGGACGACGCCCACCTGTTCTGCACGCCCGAGCAGGTCGGCCCGGAAGTCCTCGGCTGCCTGTCGCTGGTCAAGATCATCTTCGATGTGCTGGGGATGAAGGACTACCGCGTCCGCGTGGGCCTGCGCGATCCGGACAGCGGCAAGTACACCGGCGATCCGGCCGACTGGGACAAGGCGGAGCAGGCCTGCCGCGAGGCGGCCAAGAGCCTCGGCGTGCCCTTCAGCGAGGAGCCGGGCGAGGCCGCGTTCTACGGCCCGAAGATCGACTTCGTGGTCAAGGATGTCATCGGGCGCGAGTGGCAGCTCGGCACCGTGCAGGTGGACTACAACCTGCCCCAGCGCTTCGACCTGGGCTACATCGGCGCGGACAACCATCGCCACCGGCCCGTCATGATCCACCGCGCCCCCTTCGGCTCGATGGAACGCTTCTGCGGCGTGCTGATCGAGCACTTCGCCGGGGCCTTCCCGCTGTGGCTCAGCCCCGAGCAGGTCCGCGTGCTGCCCATCAGCGAGAAGAGCAACGACTACGCCCGCGAGGTCGCCGACCGCCTGGCCGCCGTGGGCCTGCGCGCGTCGGTGGACGAGGCCGACAGCCGCGTGCAGGGCAAGATCAAGGCGGGGTCGGAGATGAAGATCCCGTACCTGCTGGTGGTCGGGCCGAAGGACGCGGAGAGCCGCGCGGTGTCGGTGCGGGCGTTCGGGGAGGAGAAGGACCTGGGCCAGATGCCGCTGGACGAGTTCGTGGCCGCCGCGGCGGAGGAGTACCGCACCCGGGGCAAGGCCACCGTTCGGCAGAGGTTCGCTCCGGTTGGTGCGGGCGCGTGATGCCGTGCACCGTGGCCTGCCTGGTGATGCTGATGCCGTGCGCGGCCCCGGCAGGCGGGACCGAATCCTTCTTCTTTGAGCACCGCCTCGCGGACGGCGTGACGCGGTCCTACGCGGCACGGATCGACCGCCCCGAACCGGGTTCTGGCACGGGTCGGGCGGTGCTCCTGCTCGGCGGCGGTCTTGTGACCGACATGGATTGGACCGTGCCCGGCGCCATCGAGCAGGACGGCCGGGAGATCATCCTGACCACCACGGGACGCGCCACCCGTGACGGGGAGACCATCGGTCGGGCGTTGGTGGATGCGGGCTTCGTGGTGATGCGCTGGAGTTCGATCCATCGCGACGATCCAGCCGAGGGCACGGGGACCGGCACGCCGATCCCGTTCGAGGACAGCGTGACCCTGGCCCGTGCGGCCCGAGATGCTTTCCGGGCACACGCGCCCGAGGCCCGATCGCGTTTGTCGGTCGTCGCCCACTCCCTCGGCGCGATCCGCGCGACGACGATCGCCGACGACGGATTCGGAGCGCTCGTTTTCCTCGCCGGGGCCTATACCTCCCGGACGGATCAGAACCCGAGCACGCTGATCCGTGGCGTCGATGACATGGATGCCCCCGACTTCGATGGCGATGGGACGGTGCGGGATTGGGAGCGTGCCGCGCGCGCCCGGCTGGAGGGAACACCTCCCGATTCCGAGCGGCCCGAAGCCCGCCCCGGGATCGCGTGGCCCAGCGATGTGCTGGAATCAACCCGGCTCCCCACGCTGGCCATCTACGGTGGGCTCGACCCCATGTCCGTCCACGGCCCTTGGCTCGACCGGTTTGCACGCGAGCGAGGGCTTGAAGGCGTCAGGGTGGTGTACCGTGCGGGCCTTGGACACCAGTTGAGCGCGGAAGACAACGGGCGTATCGGCCCGATCGACCCGGAGGTCGTGGCGTTGATCGCGGGATGGCTGACCGAGAAGACCGGTCGGTGAGCGACCGTGGCGGAGCGCGTGTGGCCCAGGGAAGCCCCAAGATTGTTCGTTCCGAGAGGACCGTCCGGCGCGACCTGCGTCTGAGCACGACGGACGCCATGCTGTTCTCCGTCATGGTCGGCTGCGGCGAGGCGTACTTCGTCGCCTTCGCGCTGGCGGTGGGCATGGGCGAGCTGCTGGCGGGCCTGCTCAGCTCGATCCCGCTGCTGGCGGGCGCGCTGCTGCAACTGGCCAGCCCGTGGGCGGTGCGCAAGCTCGGATCGCACAAGCGCTGGGTGGTGACGACGGCCGGGCTGCAAGCGCTCAGCTTCATCCCGCTGGCGGTCGCCGCGTTCCTCGGGCAGATGCCCGCGTGGCTGATGTTCATCTGCGTGGGGCTGTACTGGGCCTTCAACCTGGGCAGCGCGCCGGCGTGGAACACCTGGATCGGCACGGTGGTGCCGCCTTCCGTCCGGGCCAGGTACTTCGCCTCCCGGACGCGGTCGGCCCAGTCCGTGCTGCTCGTCAGTCTCGTCGGCGCGGGGTTGATCCTGCACTTCGGCCGGCACGGAGGCTCGTACTCGTGGGTGTACGGCGCGCTCTTCGTCGTCGCCGGGCTGTCCCGTCTCGGCTCGACCTGGTGCCACACCAGGATCAGCGAGCCGGTCCCCATGCCCCCGGGCCAGCGGACGGTGCCGTTCCGCACCTTCCTGCGCGGGCCGAAGGCGGTCTCCGGCGGACGCCTGCTGTTCTACATGCTCTGCCTGCAGGTGTGCGTGCAGATCTCCGGCCCGTTCTTCGGACCGTACATGCTCAAGAATCTTGAGTTCGAGTACACCACCTTCGCCATGCTGCTGTGCAGCTCGTACATCGGGCGCGTGCTGGCGATGCCGGTGATCGGCCGGTTCGCCAAGCGATTCGGGGCGGGCAACCTGCTGTGGGTCGGCGGGCTGGGCATCCTGCCGCTGAGCGCGATCTGGGTGATCTCGCCCTCGCCGTACTACCTGATCTTCGTGCAGCTGCTCTCCGGCATGATGTGGGCCTGCTACGAGATGGCCACCATGCTGCTACTGCTCGAGTCGATCCCCGCCAACGAACGCACCAGCGTGCTGACCACCCAGAACTGCCTCAACGCCGCCATGATCGTCGTCGGCGCAACCTGCGGCGCGCTGCTCTTCAACGCGATGGGCCAGGACACCGCGGCCTATCACACCCTGTTCATCGTCAGCGCGGTGGCGCGCCTAGGCACCGTCATCCTGCTCGCCCGGGTCCACAAGCCGGCGATCAAGCGCATCACCCCGCTGCTGTTCCGCACGGTGGGCATCCGGCCGCAGTTCGGCGGTATCGACCGCCCGCTGCTGACGCCAGACGACGAGCCTCGGCAAACCGAGGAAGAACAGGAATCCCAGCAAGTCTCAGCGGGCGTAGCGAAGGATCCAGACCGGTAGATCCGGCTCGGCGTAGGCCGCGTCCCACGAGTTGTGGTCGGCGTCGTGAAACTCGGTGTAGCGTACCTTCGCGTCCGGCTCCTCCGCCGAGGCTCCGATCGCGGAGAACAGCCTGCGGGACTCCGATGGCGGGATGACATCGTCCTTCCCGCCGTGGAAGAGCCAGATCGGCATGCCCGTGAGCAACTGCTCCGCCGCGCGAATCCACTCGAACTCCGACTCGACCCCAGGCCCGGACACCCGCACCTGGTTGTGGTCGAACCGCCGCTCGATATAGCCGCAGACCGGCGCGGCCGCCTTGAAACGCTCCGGGTGGTTGGCCGCGAACCAGATCGTCCCGTGCCCACCCTGGCTCAGCCCGGTGATGGCCAGCCGCTTGGGATCAAAGTGGCCCTTCTCGGCCGCCTCGTCCAGAATCGCCAGCACCGCCGCCTCGTGGTCCTCCCACTCGGAGTTGTGGACCGGCTTCTGCGGCACGATGAGGACCATCGGCCACCGCTCCGGGTTCTTCCGCACCGCCGGGGGCAGGCCGACGGCCAGGTTCTTCTTTCCGTCGTCGCCGCACTCGCCGTAGCCGTGCAGGAACAGCAATCCCGGCCCGCCCTCCTCGGCCCCCGGCGGGATCATGACCGACCAGGCATAGGTCCGACCGTCCTTCTCCATCCGGTAGTCGATCACACGGACCTCACCCGGCGGGGCGGCCGGGGGCGGCAATGGATCGGACAACTCGGGCTGGCCGGCATGGGGGAGCATAAAGAGAACGATCGCGGCGACCTTGGCGGTCAACGGGGCGACAAGCATCCCGAATCCTTGTACCCTGTACCGCCTTGGCCCACCCCCCCGACCAAATCGTTCGGCCACCCGTCCCTCCCGTCCGCATCGCCATGTGGTCCGGCCCGCGGAACATCTCCACGGCCATGATGCGGTCCTGGGGCTCTCGCCCCGACTGCGCCGTCTCCGACGAGCCGCTCTACGGGCACTACCTCTCCTGGCTGCCCCCCCACCGCCGGGCCGAGCACCCGGGGGCCGACGGGGTCATCGCCGCGATGGACTGCGATTGGCGATCCGTCGCCACCGCCCTGAACGGCCCCGTCCCCGGCAGCAGGCCGATCTGGTATCAGAAGCACATGGCCCATCACCTGACCCCCGGCATGGACCCGGGCTGGGTCGAAGGACTGACCAACTGCTTCCTGATCCGTGATCCGGCGGCCATGATCGCCAGCTTCATCAAGATCATCCCGAACCCGACACCGGCCGACCTGGGCCTGCCCCAGCAGGTGGCGTTGTTTGAACAGATCCGGGCCGCGACGGGGCGCACGCCGCCGGTGGTCGATTCGGCCGATGTCCTGCGCGACCCCCGCAAGACGCTGTCGTCCCTCTGCGCGGCCCTTGGCGTGCCCTTCGACGACACCATGCTCGCCTGGGAGCCAGGCCCGCGTCCCGAGGACGGGGTGTGGGGGCCGCACTGGTACTCCGGCGTCTACGAATCAACGGGATTCGGGCCGTTCGTGCCGAAGAACGAACCCTTGCCCAAGCGGCTGCGCGGCGTGCTGGACGAATGTAACTCGCTGTACGCCGCCCTGAAACAATGATCGAACAGGTACAAGCCCCAGAAGGATTGACAGGAACAGAAAAAAGACCCCGTCGCTCACGCTCCGGGCTTGTCAGAGAGAAACCATGCTCCAGAAGTTCAACGAGATGAACCGCGACCTGCTCGTCAACATCAACGGCGCCCTGATCCACCGCGATCAGGCCGGGATCAGCCCGTTCGACTCGGCCGTGCAGGGCGGGGACGCGGTGTGGGAAGGGCTGCGTCTCTACGACGGCCGGATCTTCACGCTGGACGAGCACATCGAGCGCCTGCGTCGCTCGGCGCGCGCCCTGGCCTTCACCCAGATCCCCACACGCGACGAGATCGTCGCGGAGATCCGGAAAACCCTGGCCGCGAACAACATGCGCGACATGGTCCACATCCGCCTCACCCTCACCCGCGGCGTGAAGATCACCAGCGGCATGGACCCCCGCCTCAACCAGTCCGGCCCCACCCTCATCGTGCTGGCCGAGCACAAGGCCCCGGTCTACGGCGACGGCGACGGGCCGGGCGTCACTTTGATCACCAGCAGCATCCGGCGCTTCCCGCCGGACTGCATGGACCCCAACATCCACCACAACAACCTGATCCAGTCGATCATGGCCAAGGTGGAGGCCAACGCCGCCCAGGCCGACGACGCGCTGATGCTCGACCAGCGCGGCTTCGTGGCCGAGACCAACGCCACCCACATCTTCATCGTCTCCGAGCACCCCGCCCACGCCGGCCGCCCGGGGATGGTCGTGCAGACCCCCCGCACCGTGGCCTGCCCGGAGGGCATCACCCGCCAGGTCGTGCTGGACCTGTGCGAAGCCAACGGCATCCCCTGCATCGAACGCGACATCAGCCTGACCCATGTCTACAACGCAGCCGAATGCTTCACGACAGGCACGATGGGCGAGATCGCATGGGTGAGCCGCGCCGACGGGCGGACGATCGGCCCCGACCCCACGCGCCCCGCGATGGGGCCGGTGACGAAGAGACTCCGGGAACTGTTCCGGGCGGAGACCCGCGCCCGGGGCGTGCCCGTGGTGGATTGATACGCATTCCACTTGATTTCCGGGCGAGATCCGTATCAATCGCCAGGGCCTATACAAGCCGCGACTGCAAGGGAGCGGCCGCGGTTGCGTCCGCGGCGGAGCGTGCCGATTGATCGGTCGTTGCCGATCGTCCGGCATCAGGCCGTCGCTTGGCGGCCTCGGCCGCTCCCTTGCAGTCGCGGCTTGTCGGTCAGGCATCGTCCGGGATTCAAGGGGAATCCGCATGACCCGCCGGTCCGCCCGGATCTCGCCCCCCACCCCCCACGGCATCCGCATTACACTTGGGCGATGCACACCGCCGCCCTGATGCTGATCTTCCTTGCCGTGCTGATGGCCTGCTGGGGCTTCTCCGTGATCGTCCGGTCGATCTCGGAGTGGCGGTTCTTCCGCAAGTATCCCAAAAGCACCGCCCGCAAGGTCGGTCGGTGGTGGTCGCCCCTGGTCGGCCTGATCACGATGGCGGCCTCGGTCTACCCGTGCCGGCTCGGGCTGCGCTGGGCCGCGATGGACAGCGATGTTCAGATCGGGTGGCTCTACGCCGTCGCCGCGGGCATCGGCGTCTTCGGGATCTGGACCGGCATCGTCTGGGCGATCGGGGACCGCTCCCGGGGCCGCCGTCGCTGCACCCGCTGCCTCTACGACATGAGCGGGCTGACCGTTCTGCGCTGCCCAGAGTGCGGCCGGGAGTTCCGATCCGAGAAACACCTGTTCCGCGCCAAACGCGGCCGGTGGTCCTGCGTGGTCTCGCTGTTCCTGATCGCGGTCTCGGGGTTCGCGTTCTCGCGCACCGCCAAGGTGGAAGAGCACGGGCCGCTGATGCTTGTGCCGACACCGCTGCTCATGGCCGGATGGCGCTGGCTGCCCGAGCGGATCATCTACGAGTGGGACCACGACGCGTTCGAAGGATCGCTTGAAGAACGCCTCGATTACATCGACGGCCTGGACTGGGACGCCAGAATCCGCATCGCGGACCGCCTGCTCGCCAAGATGCACCGGAGCGAATCGAACCGCTGGAACCGGAGGCTCACCTCGCTGATCCAAGCCTGCCTGAACTACTACAATCTCGACGATCTCGAACCGGAGGTCGCTGAACGGATCGCCACGCTCGGGCGGAAGCACGCGAGCCTGTACGACCGGATCGGCGTGGAACTCGCCATCGCCGCGACAACCCGTCCCGCAACGCGAGAATCCCGGGAAAGGCTTGAGTTAGTTGCCAGCTGGTACATGATGCAGAAACATCCCTATGTGCTGGTGCAATTGCTGATCGATGCGAGCCACACCGCCGGCGTGCCAGAAGAGCGGAGCACCGTCCTCAACCGCACCCTGGCACGACGCCCGCTCCTGCCGGAAACACGGAGTACGCTGTCCCGGCTGAACGCGGAGATCGTCCTGCGGGACAGATCGGACGGAAGTGACCTGTTGTTCGAAGCCGCACTCGATTCAGGATTCGTTTCCGATCACCTGCACGCCCTCCTGCCGTCGCAGCCGTTTCAGAGTTCGGACGATGTCACCCGCACAATGATCTGGCTGGCATACTCCTTGGCGGCCACGCCCGAAGAAGCCCGTGCCCCGATGTGCGAGCACATGGTGCGGCTCGTCGGATCGGCCGATCCCCAACAATCGGCGGTGGTGCTTTGGACGAGTTCGTTCTGGACTCGGTTGCAGCCCGAGCTTGGTCAGATGCCCGAGGCGTTCCGCGCGGCCATGCTCGACACGGCGATTGAGCATGGATTGAATGATGACCGGATACCCTTTGCGATGATTGAACGAGTGAACGATCAATCAATCCGTTCCTACGCACAAACCGCCATCATCAATCTCGACCCGGACGGATCGATCGCCATGCCCCTCCTGCGGGAATGGGCGCTGAACGGCGACACCTCAAAGCACTACGACTTCTGGCGCAGGAAGGAAACCGATCTCAGCACCGCCAACTGGCTCAAGCACCTCTCCGACCTGGCGACGCACCCGGACCGTGCGATCCGACTCTGGCTTTCGGAATCACTGCCCATCGCCACGGGCACCCCCTACGACGAGCAGATCCACGCGGCCATCACCACGCTCGCGGAAGACCCCGACGAGGAGATCGCGGACAATGCCCGGGATGCCCTGCGAATGCGCAACCCTCCGTCCGGCGACCCCTAACCCGCCGCCCGCTCCACCTCTTCCGCAGGCGCTTCCTGCGGCTCCGGCGGCTTCTCCCCCAGCACCGCCGCCGGCTTGATCGGCATGTCCTTCACCCCGGACGCCCTGATCCAGCCGATCGCCTCGTCCACATCGTCGGTCATGCGCCACAGGTCCGGGTCGGATGCCGAGATCACGCCCTCCTCCACCATCCGCGTGCGGATGAAGTTCAGCGGGCGTTCCCAGAACTCCGACCCCATCAGGATCATGGGGAACCGCTCGATCTTCTCGGTCTGGATCAGCACCGCCGTCTCGAAGATCTCGTCCATCGTGCCGAAGCCCCCGGGCATCGCCACGAAGGCGTCGGAGTACTTGACCAGCATCACCTTGCGCACGAAGAAGTACCGGAACTCGACGAACTTGTCCAGATACGGGTTCGGCTCCTGCTCCATCGGCAGCTGGATGTTGCAGCCGATCGACAATCCCCCCCGCTCCTTCGCCCCCCGGTTGGCCGCCTCCATGATGCCCGGCCCGCCCCCCGTCATGGTGGTGTACCCCGCCTCCGCCAGCGCGTTGCCGAACGACCGGGCCAGTTTGTAGTACCGGTGGTCCTCCCCGAACCGGGCCGAGCCGAACACCGTCACGCACGGCCCGATGAAGTGCAACTGGCGGAAGCCGCGGATGAACTCAGCGAAGATCCGCATGGACCGGAACAGCTCCTCCCGCCGGAGCCGTGGGCCTTCCAGAAGCCGGTTCTCATCGCCCTTGGGCGGGCGTTTCCCCCAGGTCTTGGACCCCGGGGGTGGCGTGGAACCCTTCCGGGTCTGGCGGCGGGGATCGGGGTCGTGCTGGGACATGACCTGAAGTATCGGCATCGAGCACCGACCGGACCACCCAACCGGGATCATGCACCCCCTAAACAGGTGATCTTTCAGACTGGCTTGGACCCGGGGCGTTGACCGATGAACAATCAGATGATGCTGGCCGCGGAACTGATGCTGGGTGCGACGCTGCTCTGGCTGTCGCCGCAGGTGCCCGACCCGGACGGTTCTGGGGCGCGCGGCGCGGCGGTCGCCCAGAGTCCGTTCGGCGTCTCCGCCGCCGAAACACGCCCCAGCAGCGCGCGCCTGTCGCTGCTGCGGGCCGACGGCGTGGAGATCGGCTGGATCGAGGGCATGTTCAAGGTGCCCGAGTTCCGCGGCGCGCGTGTCATGCCCGATGTGCTGCGCTTCGAGGCCCCGTGGCTCGACCCGAACGCCGGCACCACGCTGGGCACGGGTCAGTCGGTTCGCTTTGAAGTGGACCGCGGCACGCTGCTCCGCGACGGGGGCATCTCGGGCAAAGCCGGCATGGTCGGCGGGGACGACGGGCTGATGCGCCTCGCCTCGCTCGCCTCCGGCGAGGGCGAGTACGACATCTACGACCTGTCGCTGACCTGGGACGCCTACAAGCCCGGACCGTTCACGCTGTCGGTCATCGGCGGGCTCAAGGCCATCGACGCGCGGATCGGGCGGACAGTGGAACGGGACGGGAGCGCCACCTTCGAGGACGCCCGCGGCGTGGTGGCCGTGCCGATCATCGGCGGCGGCATCGCGTGGAAAATCAGCGAGGACATGACCCTGTTCGGCAGCGCCAGCACCCAGACCTTCGACAGCGCGGGCAGCGTGGTGGACCTCTCGGCGGAGACGAGCATCCGCTTCTCGCCCAACATCGGCTTCAGCGCGGGCTACCAGTTCATCCGCAGCGCGATCGAGGTGCAGTCGATGGACGCGGAGCTGGAACGCGAAGGGCTGTTCGCGCGGTTGCAGATCCGGTTCTAATACGGATCACCGCTGAGTTTCGGGCGTGACCCGTGACGCTCCAGGCGTCATGTTCTCAAAACGCCCCGGAGGGGCGCGCGTTTGTCGCCGCGGGTGAAGCGCGGCGCAACCCGTGGATAGCCCGACTTTGATGCCTTGACCCCGAAGGGGTCATGGAAGTTCAAGGACCCATTCACACCGTCGCACCGCGAGTGACCGCATACCAACCGCGCCAGAAACTCAACAGCGATTCGTACAGGCAGACGCAGGCCCAAGGGAGAGCGTCAGAGACCGCCCGGGCTGAAGCCCGCGGCTCATTGGAGGAGGGTGGCCAGGATATCCAGGCCCTTGGCCAGGCGGGTGGGGTCGGTCGCGTAGCTGATGCGGAAGTGGGTGTCCCGCGTGGAGAAGACCCCGCCGGGGACGACCAGCACGCCGTGTTTCGCGGCCAGATCGGTGAACTCGGTCCCGGTCATGCCGAGTTTCTCGGGCACCTGGACCCAGGCGTAGAACGCGCCGCCGGGCGGGGCGATGCGGGCCAGGCCGCCGAGCTTCCCGACGATCATGTCGCGCCGGCGCTGGTAATCGAGCACCACCGGGTCCATGTCGGCATCAAAGCAGGCGGCCGCGCCGACCTGCAGCGGGGTCGGGGCGCACACGAAGACATACTGCTGGAAGCGGGCCATCGCCTCCATGAGCCACGCGGGTCCGGCGGTGTAGCCCAGACGCCAGCCGGTGCAGCCGTAGGACTTGCCGAAGCCGCGGATCAGCAGCACGGTGTCTTCCGAACCCGGCAGGCGGGCCGGGCTTGGGCAGCAGCGGGCGTTGGCGTCGCCGGCGCGGGTGTCCGTGCGGGCATCGGGGAAGGTGAAGGCGTCGTAGATCTCGTCGGAGACCAGCACGACGCCGCGGGCGCGGCACAGATCGAGCAGGTCGGCGCAGGTCCGCTTCGAGGCGACCACCCCGCCCGGGTTGGACGGCGTGCTGAACAGCACGAATCGGGTCTTGTCCGTCAGGTGCTTCTCAACGCGGTCGGCGGTGAGCTGGCCGTCCTCACTAACCTCGCAGGCGACGGCGCGGGCGTTGCACATCGCGGCAAGTTCGGGGTAGCTGACGAAGTACGGATCGGGGATGACGCACTCGTCACCGGGATCGAGCATGGCCAGATACGCCAGCGTGAGCGCGCCCGAGGTGCCGGATGTGACCATCGACATCGGGCCGGTGTGGCCCGGCGTGCCGGCCGTGCGGCAGTCCCAGCCGGTGTCGTACCGCAGGAAGCCGTTGATGCGGGCCAGCAGCCCGGCATCGCCGGCGTTGGCGGTGTAGCCGTTGCGTCCGGCCCGGATGGCCTCCAGGGCTGCGTCGCGCACGCCGTCCGGCACCGGGAAATCGGGCTGGCCGATGGTCAGGTTGACCGCGTCGGGCATGGTGGCGGCGCGGGCCAGGATCGAGCGGATTCCGGAGGCGCGCAGCGCATCCGACCGGGCGGACGCGGTGCGTCCGGAGCGGGCGGCCGTGTCGGACAGGCCGGCGGCCAAGGGGATTACTCGCGGACCTTGGTCTTGGGCAGGCCGAGCGCGCCCTTCTTCTCGTCGTGGCGCTTCTCGTCCTTGAGGGCCGCGAGACGCTCGCCGCGCTTCATCACGGAGCGCTTGGTGGTCAGGTTGCCCGCGGTCTTGAGGGAGGGGTCGATGCTCATGTCCGGCTCCGAATGCTGCGGGCGATGGCCCGGTCAGGGGTTGTACCGAATCCACTGCGTCTGGGAGAAATCCGAGCCTCCCCGATGCGTCCGCCGCCATTCGCCGCCGAGGGTGCGGACGAGCGTCTCGTGCGCGGTTCTCTTGGCGGCGCTGGAGCTGTATTCCCCGCTGGGCACCTCAAGCCCAAGGGAGATCAGCGTATAGCGGGTGGGATTGTTGGCCGACCGCCCGGCGGAGTCCACCGGCACGCCGATCGCCCGAAGCCCCTTGCCGTCCAGGAAAGTGATCGCGTCGAGGGCCTGGTCCGGCGGCAGGGTCGCCAGAGCCAAGTAGTTGCTGCCCGGCGTGCGGGGATCCACCGCCCGGATGCCATCCAGGGCAAGCACCCATGGACTGCCCGCGGGGGCCGGGATAGACCCCGCGGCGGGGGGACGGCCCGGACCACCCGCGGGCGGGGTGCCGGTCGGGCGGGTCGGCTGCGTCGTGCGGACCGGAGGCTCGTTCGTTGTGCCCGGGGGCAGAACGATCGGCTGCTCGCCCGCCCCGGCTCCGCCCCCCCCCACCACCCGCTCGATCTGGGCCTTGCCGTCCTTGACGCCGAACGAGTATCCCGCGGCCCACGCCCCCACGATCAGGAGCATCGCGACGGCGACGGCCATGTAGACCCGCGTCATCGGAACGCGGAGTTCGCCGGCGGCGCGCGGCTCGTCGTCCAGGGCGGCGGCGGAACGCTCCGCCCGCGTCACGCCCGCGCCCGTCCACGGCACGGCCGGGTCCGGATCGCGGCGTTGCGGCGCGGCGGCCGCCGGCTCCTCGGATCGTTGCCGGAGCAGCTCAAACAGGGGTGGTCCCGCACGCTTGGACATGAACGGATGGTATCCGCGCCGGCGGCACCGCGGACTATACTCCGGGCCATATGGCGATCCGCGACGACGAAGTGGTGCATATCCGTCCGGCCCCCCTGAACGCGGCCGAGGCGATCTACCTGCCCGAGATCATCAAGGGCTTCGGGACCACGCTGCGTCACATGTTCACCAGCTGGGGCCAGGGGCGGACCAGCCGCACGCTCCAGTACCCCGAGCAGCGGCGCGAGCACTACAGGCCCGAGGACGGCGGCCTGGAACCCTCGAACTTCCGCGGGTTCCACCGGCTCAACCGGGACGAGGCGGGACGGGTCAAGTGCGTGGCCTGCATGATGTGCCCGACCATCTGCCCGGCCAACTGCATCCACATCGAGGCGGCCGAAAGCCCCTGGGACGACCGGGAGAAGTACCCCGCCAAGTTCGAGATCGACGAGCTGCGGTGCATCTTCTGCGGGATGTGCGAGGAGGCCTGCCCGGTGGACGCCATCGAGCTGACGCCCGAGTACGACATCGTCGGCCTGAGCCGGCAGGAGATGGTGTTCGACAAGAACAAGCTCCTGCACATGTACGACATCACGATCGACAAGAAGCCGATGTGATGCGAATCCCGCTCGATTCCCCGGCGTGATCCGTCAGTCGCCAAGCCAATGCCGGCCGTGACCGCAAGAGCGGGCCTGCGTCTGGCTGCGATTGCGGAACGCGACGATCACGCGCGTCGCTCGACCGCTCCCTTGCAGTCGCGGCTTGTCAGTGAGGGCACGCCCGCTCTGGTGTGCCGCGGACGCTCTCCGCCGGGACGCGATGAGGATGGAACAAAAAAACCAGGCCGGACATGTCCGGCCTGGTCTGATTCTGATTCGAGGCAGGCTTCGAGCGAACCGATCAGCGGCGGCGACGGGCCATGAAGGCGCCGCCGAAGCCGAGCATCGCGAGCGCGCCCGGAGCGGGAACGACCGTGAAGCCGAAGGTCATCTTGTACGCGAAGTTCTCGCTGTGGCCGCCACCGGTGAAGATGTTGGTGGTGCCGACGGAGGAGGCTCCCTGGTCGCCCCACCCGGACAGGCCGATATAGTAAGTGCCGGCCGCGAGGCTGGCGATCTGCAGAGCGGGCATCAGGCCGATACCGCCGTCATCGTCGAAAGCGATGACGACGCCGTCGGAGCCCACGAGCTGCATGACGCCGTCAGCGCCGCTGGTGGAGGCGAAGGCGGCAAACACCGCGAGGCTGGAGGTATTGGTCAGCGAGAAGCTGAACCAATCCACATCGCCCTGCGTGATGGACCCATCGACGAGCATCGAACCGCCGGGGACGGAGAAGCTGCCGATGTTGTTGGCCGTGCCCAAGGTGTTGTTCGACTCGGTCTCAGTCATGAACTGAGCGCTCGCAAGGCTGGTGCCCATGGCAGCCACCGCAAGCATCACTGGAATTCTCATCTCGACTCTCCTTGAAACAAACATGTGCCCAGGAGGAGGAAGGTTCCCCCATGCCACCACAGAATACCCGATCTTGCGGGGGTTGCAATCCCTATTTCCAGGTTTTCTCATGCCCCACACACATTTTTGTCACGGGAGACCCCTCCATTTGGAGGGTTTTGACGCTGCAACATACTGGTGAACTACGGATTTTGCCCCAAATTGAGCGGCGTTCGTGGGGTCGGCTCGCAAAACCAGCCTCGAACCTGCCAAATCGGTTGCACGCCCGTCCGGCTTGAGCGGGGCATGGCGCCGACTGCTCAACCGGCGATGGACCGGAGTGAACCGGCGAACTCGTCCACGGCCCGACGGACCGCACCCTGCCAGGATTGTCCGGGGGCGGACCGGGGATACAGCACAGACCTCGACGCATTGACCACCACGCCGGCCGTCCCGGCGCTCTGATGACCCGGCCGGGCAAGAGGAACCACTTCGGCCGTGGTGCCCCCTTGTGCTCCGACACCGGGCACCAGCAGGATCTGGTCCGGCATCAGGGCACGCAGCCCGGCCCCGTCCGCGGCCGACTTGGTGGCCCCCACCACCGCCCCCAGGTCGGACAGGCCCGAGTTGCCGCAGCGCCGGGCACCCATCCCGGCGATCATCTCGGCGGTGCGTTCGGCCAGCGTCATGCCGCCCGCATCGAGGGTTTGGAGACGATCCGAATCAGGATTGCTCGTGCGGCAGAGCGCGAAGACGCCCAACCCGGCATCCAGGAACGGCTCGATAGTCGATGGACCCATGTACGGGCTGACCGTGATCCAGTCGGCCCCCATCGACCTCGCCCCGGCGGCGTAGTGCTCGGCCGAGGGACCGATGTCGCCCCGCTTGGCGTCGAGGATGACCACGAAACCCAGGTGTCTGGCCCGGGCGACGACCCGCTCCAGCACCCCGTAGCCCGCCGAGCCGTACCGCTCGAAGCAGGCCGACTGCGGCTTGACCACGCCCGCCACCCCCACCACCGCCTCCAGCACCCCGATGCAGAACCGCTCGACGGCCTCCGTCTCGGAGCCGCTCCCCTCGCGGACCTCCGGGGGCAGGCTGGCCAGCACGGGATCAATCCCGACGCAGGCGGGCGAACCGGCGATGTCCAGGGCGCGGGCCAGGCGGTCGGCGGGGTGCGAATCGGTTTGGGTAGTAGGCATGGATCGGACCCCTCCAAAATACTAAACTACTGGGATGGAACCCGTCACGCCCGCCGAGCTGGATCTGAAGAAGGACGAGGGGCTGACCATCGTCTGGTCGGACGGCGTGCGATCGTACTACCCCATCGCCCATCTGCGCCGGCTGTCGCCCTCGGCGGACGCACGGGAACTCCGCAAGCAGATGCGGAGCAACCCGCTGACCGTGCTGCCGTCGGGCAAGGGCGGAGGATCCAGCAACGGGCCGCTGGTGGCGACGGACGCGGAGCTGGTGGGCAACTACGCGGTCAGGATCGCCTTCTCCGACGGGCACCGGACGGGGATCTACACCTGGGGCTACCTGCGCCGGATCGACCCGGAGCGCATCCAGGACGGGCCAGTGCCGGGGGATGACGCGCCGTCGCACAGCAACCCGCTGGGGCTGGGGCCGGAGCGGTGAGCGCGGAGACGGGGAGCACTGGGGGGGCGGGGGGGACGGGGGGGACGGGGGGCGTGATCGGCCTGACCACCCCGCTGCGGGACATCCCCGGCGTGCGCCGCGAGCACGCCGAGAGGCTCGCCCGCCTCGGCGTGCCGAATGTCGGGCACCTGATCGCCCACCTCCCCCACCGGCACGAGTGGATTCGGGCGGAGGCATCGCTGGGGGATCTGCTGCCCGACTCCGTCGCTTCCGTGCGGGGCGAGATCACGGCCACGCGCACCGCCGGATTCGGGCACAAGGCCCGGTTCGAGGCGGTGATGCTCGATCCCGAGGGCGGGCGCCTGGACCTGGTCTGGTTCAACCAGCCCTACCTCAAGAACAAGATCCACCCCGGCATGCGCCTGCGGGTGCAGGGCAAGGTGAACAAACGCGGCTTCGGCCTCCAGATGGCCAACGCCAAGTACGAGGTCATCGACGCCACCCAGCCCGAGCCGGAGCGCCACGCCGACGACGACTTCCGCCCCGTCTACCCCGTCACGGAGGGCGTGACCAGCGACCAGGTGCGGGCCATCGTGGACAAGGTGCTGTTCAAGGGCCTGGCGCAGATCGAGGACCATCTGCCGGAGGAGCTGCGGCGAGAGCGGTCGATGCCCGGGCTGCGGGACGCTTACCGCATGATGCACCAGCCGCGGAGCGAAGAGGAGGTGAAGAGCGCGCGGCGTCGGCTGATCTACGACGAACTCCTGCTCTTCCAGCTCGGCGTCCACATGAAGCGGGCGCACCTGCGCCAGACCATGAAGGCCCCGCCCCTGGCCCGCACGGAGGCCATCGAGCGACGAATCCGCGAGCGGATGCCCTTCGAACTGACCGAGGCCCAGCGGCGCGTGGTGGGCGAGATCGCCGCCGACCTGGCCCTGGATGTGCCGATGAACCGGCTGGTGCAGGGCGATGTGGGCAGCGGCAAGACGGTGGTGGCGTTGGACGCCATGCTGCGGGCCATCGCCCACGGACACCAGGCGGCCCTGATGGCCCCGACGGAGATCCTGGCCGAGCAGCACCTCCTGTCGATATCGACGATGCTCGAAGGATCGGCCGTGCGCGTCGCGCTGCTGACGGGCAACCTGCCCGCGGACGAGCGGGCACGGACGCTGGCGGGGCTGGCCGACGGCTCGGTGGACCTGGTGATCGGCACGCACGCGCTGATCGGCGAGCGGGTGGCGTTCAAGTCGCTGGCCGTCGTCGTGATCGACGAGCAGCACCGCTTCGGCGTGGAACAGCGGGCGAAGCTGCGGGTGAAGGGGTCGGCGGCGGACTCGGGTGCCGGCGACTTCGATACCCCCCATGTGCTGGTGATGACCGCCACGCCCATCCCGCGCACCATCGGCCTGACGCTCTTCGGCGACCTGGACATCTCGACGATCGACGCCCTGCCGCCGGGACGCACGCCGGTGGCCACGCGCACCATGACCAGCGAGCGACGGGGCGAGGTGTACCGGTGGGTCCGCACCAAGCTCGACGCGGGCGAGCAGGCGTACATCGTCGTCCCCGCCATCGACACCGGATCGGCCAGCGGCGACGACAGCCTGCGCGACCTGCGCACCGTGCAGGACGAACTCGAGGGCGGGGAACTCAACGGCAAGCGCATCGCCGCCCTGCACGGGCGGCTCAAGCGGGAGACCCGCGAGCACATCATGGCCCGGTTCCGCGCCGGTTCGATCGACGCGCTGGTCGCCACCACCGTCATCGAGGTCGGCGTGGATGTGCCCAACGCCACGGTCATCGTCATCGAGCACGCCGACCGGTTCGGGCTGGCCCAGCTCCACCAGCTGCGCGGGCGCGTCGGGCGCGGCGAAAAACCCGGCGCGTGCGTCCTGATCGCCGACCCCAGAACCGACGACGCCGTCGAACGCATCCGCACCATGTGCGAGACCAACAGCGGCTTCGAGCTGGCCGAGCGGGACTTCGCGCTCCGACGCGAGGGCAACATCTTCGGCACGCAACAATCGGGCGCGTCCCCGTTCAAGATCGCCGACCTCACGCGGGACAGCGCCCTGCTCGACCTGGCCCGCCGTGACGCGGCCGTGTGGATCGGCGTGAATCCGACCCTCGCCGGCCCCGCCGACGCACTGGTCCGCCGCCGACTCATCAAGGCCCACGGACCTTGGTTGGGGCTGGGGGATGTGGGGTGAGGGGAGAGAAGACTGAACGCAGAGTTCGCGGAGGTCACGCAGAGGACGCGGAGAGAAGATTCTGAACGCGAAGGTCCGAAGGACTCGAAGAAGCGGATAGGACAAACTGTTTTCATGGAGAGTCTTGGCGAGTCTTGAATCCAGCATCCATCCGACCCATTCTTCGCCACCTTCGGACCTTCGCGTTGAAAAATCTTGATCTATCTCCGCGTCCTCTGCGTGACCTCCGCGAACTCTGCGTTCAGTCCTGCCGCCTTCCCATTCCATCCTACCATCCCCCATGAGCTTCAACGCCAGACTCGCCTCCCTCTTCGACCGCATGAGCGCCATGCTGGAGCTGACCGGCGCGGACAAGTTCCGGGTCAACGCGCACGCGAAGGCCGCGCGGGTGATCGGGGATCACCCGTCGGACCTCGAACCCATCGCCCGCGACGCCAAGGCCCTGACCGCCATCGAGGGCATCGGCAAGAGCACGGCGGCGAAGATCACCGAGTTCGCCGAGACCGGGAGCATCGCCGAGTATGAGGAACTGGCCGCCAGGGTGCCGGCTGGCGTGCTGGCGTTGCTGGACATCCAGGGCCTCGGCCCCAAGACCGTCAAGCTGCTGTGGGAGGAGAAGGGCATCCAATCCATCGCCGACCTCAAGAAGATCATCGAGGACGGCGCCATCCTCACCCTGCCCCGCATGGGCGAGAAGACGGTCGAGAACATCAAGGAATCCATTGCCTTCCTCGAATCCTCCGGCAAGCGCCTGCACCTGGGCATCGCCATGCCCATCGCCGAGGCGATCGTCACGCGGATGCGGGCCGTTCCGGGCGTTTCGGACTGCACCTTCGCGGGATCGCTGCGCCGCGGCCGGGATTCGATCGGCGATCTGGACATCCTGATCGCGACAACCGACCCCGAGGCCGCCCGGGCCGCGTTCTGCGAGCACCCCACGGTCCTCAAAGTCCTCGCCCGCGGCGAGCACAAGTGCTCGGTGCGTTTGTCGCTCGAAGGCCTCGGCGGACGGTTCAGGGGTGGAGAGAACAACGCCGCGGTACAGGCCGACCTGCGCCTCGTGCCCGCGGAGTCCTGGGGCGCGGCCCTCTTGTACTTCACTGGCTCGAAGGAGCACAACATCCGCCTGCGCGAGCGGGCGTTGTCCCAGGGCATGACACTGAACGAGTACGGCCTGTTCCTGGAGGACAAGGACAACCCGGACCCCCCCCCGCCTCAGCAACGCGGCGTCAAGCCCGTGGCCGCCGACACCGAGGAGCGGATCTACAAGGCGCTCGGCCAACCGTTCATCCCGCCCACCATGCGCGAGGACCGCGGCGAACTCGACCTTGAACAGACACCCCGCCTGATCGAGATCGGGGACATCAAGGCCGAGTTGCACTCCCACACCACCGCCTCCGACGGCGAGCTTTCCATCGAGCAATCGGTCGCCATCGCCAAGGCCCGCGGCTTCCACACGCTGGCGATCACGGACCACTCCAAGTCCTCGGCGGTGGCCAACGGGCTGAGTCCCGAGCGGCTGCGCGAGCACATCCGCGCGATCAAAGCGGTCGATGCCGCGACCGACGGCATCACGCTGCTCGCGGGCAGCGAGGTGGACATCCTGGTCGACGGCGCGCTGGACTACGACGACGACCTCCTCGGCGCGCTCGATATCGTCGTCGCCTCGCCCCACGCCGGGCTGAAGGCCAAGCCCGCCCAGGCGACCAAGCGACTGCTCAAGGCGATCTCCCACCCGCTCGTTCACATCCTGGGCCATCCGACCGGACGGCTGATTGAGCGGCGTGCCGGGCTGGAGCCCGCGATGGACGAGCTCATCGCCGCGGCCGTCGAGCACGATGTGGCTCTGGAGATCAACGCCCACTGGATGCGTCTGGACCTGCGCGACACCCATGTCCGGGCCGCGGTCGAGGCGGGCTGCAAGATCGCCGTCAACTGCGATGTCCACGCCGCCGCGGACTACGACAACCTCCGCTACGGGGTGCTGACCGGCCAACGCGGCTGGCTGCCACCCGAACAGTGCATCAACACCTGGCCGCGAAAGAAACTGCACGACTGGCTGAAATCCAAGCGGTAAGCGAAGTTTTTTACAGCATGGCGCGGAGTTTGCGCTCAAAGTATCCACAACCGAAGGGTTCCCGGTTTTACGCTTGCTCCCCGAGGCCTGAGAAAGTACATTCAGTGCTTCACCAGGCCGCGGCGTTGGCCCGGCCCAACTTCGAGGGAAACGAACATGGTGTTTCAAGATTCGTGGAACGGCCCGCTCTGGGCCGGTGCTGTTGTTTGTATCGTCGCAACCGCGGGAACCGCCGAGGCCGCCCCGAGCTGGATCGGTGTGTACGGCTCCTACCAGTACCACAACGCGGCAAACCCCGGCACTTTCACGGTGCTGATGAACCAGGACTACTGGGGATTGCACGCGGAGATCGGCATCCGCCTCAACGGGGGGAGCTGGACGGCATACCCCATGAACTATGCCGGGAACGACTCCGGAAACTCGGTCTGGACCTACACGCCCGCCTCCCCCATCCCGCCCGGCAGCACCGTGGAGTACTACTTCCACGGCTACGACAACTGGGGCGCGCACATCTACGACAACAACGGGGGGGGCAATCACACCCACACGGCCGCGCTGATCCCCTCGGCCAAGGCCGGGATGGGCGCCTGGGTGGACGGCGGCGACACCACCTTCCGTGTCTGGGCCCCCAACGCGACCTCGGTGACGATCGCGGGCTCGTTCAACGGCTGGAGCGGCACGGCCACGCCGCTGGCGTGGGAGGCCGGCGGCACCTGGTCGGTCGATGTCCCCGGCGACCAGCGCGGCGAAACCTACAAGTATGTCATCGACGGCACGCTGTGGAAGAACGATCCCCGGGCTACCGCGGTCACGAACTCCGTCGGCAACTCGATCATCACCGCGCCGTCGGTCTATTCGTGGAGCAGCTTCACCATGCCCGGCTGGCACGAGCTGGTGATCTACGAGATGCATGTCGGCACGCTCAACGACACGCCCGGCGGCACGCCGGGCACCTGGCAGTCCGCCATCCTCAAGCTCGATCACCTGGACGACCTGGGGATCAACGCCGTGAAGGTCATGCCCATCGCCGAGTTCGCGGGCGATTTCTCGTGGGGCTACAACCCCGCGCACCCGTTCGCCCCGGAGACCGCCTACGGCTCCCCGATCGACATGAAGGACTTCATCGACGAGTGCCACCAGCGCGGCATCGCCGTCATCATCGACATCGTCTACAACCACCTCGGCCCCAGCGACCTGGACATGTGGCGGTTCGACGGCTCGCACACGGGCTCCTACGGCGGCATCTACTTCTACCAGGACTGGCGGGCCGTCACCCCCTGGGGCCACACCCGCCCGGACTACGGGCGCGGCGAGGTCCGCTCCTACCTCCGCGACAACGCCCTGTACTGGCTGACCGAGTTCAACGCCGATGGCCTGCGCTGGGACTCGACCGTCAACATCCGCACCCAGAACAACGGGGGCGGCGGCGACATCCCCGACGGCTGGTCGCTCATGCAGTGGATCAACGACGAGATCGACACCGCCATGCCCTGGAAGATCTCGATCGCCGAGGATCTCCAGAACAACGACTGGATCACCAAGGCCACCGGTGCCGGCGGGGCGGGCTTCGATTCGCAGTGGGACGCCGCCTTCGTCCACCCCGTCCGCGCGGCCGTCATCGAGTCCAACGACGCCAACCGCGACATGTGGGCCGTCCGCGACGCGATCGCCAAGATCGACAACGGCGACCGCCTCAAGCGGGTCATCTACACCGAGAGCCACGACGAGGTCGCCAACGGCCACGCCCGCGTGCCCGAGGAGATCTGGCCCGGCAACGCCGCGAGCTGGGCCTCCAAAAAGCGGTCCACCCTCGGCGCGGGCCTGGTCTTCACCAGCCCCGGCATCCCCATGATCTTCCAGGGCCAGGAGTTCCTCGAGGACGGCTATTTCCAGGACACCGACCCCCTCGACTGGTCCAAGGCCGCCACCCACGCCGGCATCGTCAATCTCTACACCGACCTGATCGGCCTGCGCAAGAACGCGGGCGGCAAGACCGCCGGCCTCCGCGGCAACGGCGTGAATGTCCACCATGTCAACAACACGAACAAGCTCATCGCCTTCCACCGCTGGGACAACGGCGGCTCGGGCGATGATGTCATCATCGTGGCCAACTTCTCCAGCACGGGCTACTCCAGCTACAACATCGGCTTCCCCAGCGCGGGAACCTGGAAGGTCCGCTTCAACTCCGACTGGAACGGCTACGACTCCGGCTTCGGCAACTGGAACGCCTACGACACCACCGCCGTCTCGGGTGCGAAGGACGGCATGAGCTTCAACGCCAATGTGGGCATCGGGCCGTACACGGTGATCATCCTGTCGAAGGATTGATCCGCCGGGCTGACGGCAAAGCTCCAAAAAGGGCAAATAGCAAAGCGCAAACCCGGAGGGCCACCCTCCCGGTTTGCGCTTTTCGTGTGGGGAGCGTTGGCCGGGACGGCTCACGCGACCAAGCGGTAGTCGCCGGGCTCGGTGCCGATGGCGGTAGGGGTCCAGACGGCCAAGTGCGACTCGTAGAACTCGATCTTTCCGAGGCGGGTGTTGGACATGAGGCCCATGCCTGTATCTTCTATCAAGAGAGTGGTTTACGGCACGCCAAAGGCAACACGGCCGGGCGAACACGCCTCGGGGATCGGATGATTGGGCGGAGGGGCTTGAGGAAGACCGAAACATTGTATGCCCAATCGCCCGGCTACATAGAGCGGCAAGACTGCTGCGGTGCCTGCAGAGTACGAGTCGACCGAGAACAATTTGCGGGTAACCGGGTTTCCCCACCACAGTATTTCCGCGTAGTATGTCCGAATGAGCACGGCACCAACCTATCGGCACGACGCTCCCCTTCTCGAATACGCCTATCTTGAGACCGGCGTTCACTGGGGGTCGAGTGAGTGGCCGAAGAACATGCTCCTGTTGTTCGATGGCGTGGCCATTCTATTGCCAGAACAAGAGAAAGAATGGTTTTATCAACAAGACGAAGCAGTAATCGCGGGCCTTGAAGAGTATGAGGTACTTCGGTGTATCCGGCCCGAGGCTGTTGTAGATCGGCAGGCTTGCGACGAAGTCGTGATGCGTACCTTAAACCTGTTAGGATCGGAGGAACTGAAGCGACTTCCGCGTAACCATCAGTCGATGGAATTCTACCTTTCGAAGTTTGGTAGCGCTATTGATCCAGACTTGGTCCAAGATCTACTCACGGAACTGCGGAAGAGCGACCTAGTAGCACCGCTTTTCTCTTCGCATTCGGTAGCGATACATCCCGCACTTGGTGTGCTGATCCTTTCCGAAGTGGGCCGACATGTGATCCGCCACGCGCGGTCTCAAAGAATCGAGCTTTTTCCCTCTACAGACCGATTGCAACTGCACACGCTCATTCGCGAGGCCGGTGGCTTGGTGCCCTTGGGCCCAGCGACCAGAATAATCGCCACGGACATGGAAGCGGCTGGTGTCAGTCTGGGTTCCGTACCGATCGACGAGATTATCGCGTTCCGGCGCGAACACCATGACCTTCTCAACCGCTACCGTCTGGGGATCATGGAAGCCGCCCAAGACTTTGCAGCCAGCGGAACTCGTTTCGAGGAGACGCTTCTCCGTGAGCGGCGGGAACAATTTGAAGCGAACAAGGCTTCAATCGACGGGCATTACCGCGCATGGCTCAAGAGCCGAGCCCGAGTCGGCATTGGGTTTGTGGGAGCGGTTGGAAACCTTGTGACAGGCAACTATCCCGGTGCAGCAATCAGCGCCGCGAGTGCCATGACAGTAACGAGTCCAACGCCACTGGCTACAACTCGTATGACATTTCTTATCGCTGCCGGTCAAAAATTTGGGACCCTGTAGTTGCGACCGTAGCCAACGCGCGCAATGGGGCGGCTGCGCCCCCCCGGACGACCACCCTGAGTCCCTGATGGCGTCCGCAGTCCCTTTTTCCTTCGCGTCCTTCGGACCTTTGAGTTCAAAAGCCCTTCCTCACAAGGTCCACCCCGTTTATCACTCCCGCCACGCGATTCACGGTCGTCGTGAAGCCATCTCCGATGGTGTTTCCCGGGGAGGCTTGGAGATTGGGGATCAGGGGTTGGGAGTGGGAGTGGGAAAGAGAAGATAACCGGGTGCAGCCCGCATCATCAATCCGGCCGCGAAGCGGCCGCGTCCCCTCATCCCCAATGCCTGATCCCCAATCCCTTCCCTCCCCCCCACCTACACTCCCCCGGCTGCGGTCACGGCCCCCGAAACTCGCCCCAACCCCGGGAGTCCCCCGGCGGGAGTGTCCATGTTCGACCGCATCTCCGACTCCTTCTCCGGCGCGCTCCGCAAGCTCTCCGGCAGCGGCACGATCTCCGAGTCCAATGTCCGCGAGGCCATGGGCGAGGTCCGCAACGCCCTGCTCGAGGCCGATGTGCAGTACGAGGTCGCCGAGGCCTTCTGCGCCAAGGTTCTCAAGGACGCCCTCGGCCAGGAGGTCACCAAGAGCGTCAAGCCCGGGCAGGAGATGATCGCCATCGTCCACCGCCGCCTCGTCGAACTCTTCGGCGGCGACCCGGACGCTGAACAACAGGCCCCCCCGCCCGGCATCATGAAGATGTCCCCCGGCCCCACCATCGTCATGATGTGCGGCCTGCAGGGCAGCGGCAAAACCACCACCTGCGGCAAGCTCGCCGGGCTGCTCAAAAAACAGGGCCGCTCGGTCATGCTCGCCGCCGCCGACCTCCAGCGGCCCGCCGCCGTCGAGCAGTTGCAGACCGTCGCCCGCCAGGCCAACGAACTCCCCGGCGGTGCGCAGGTCCACTTCTACGGCGAGCCGGACAAGTGCGCCGAGTACGGCAAGGCCGTGGGCGTGGCCGTGAAGGTCTGCCAGAACGCCGTGAAGGAGGCCAAGGCCAGGGGCGTGGATGTCCTGATCCTCGATACCGCCGGCCGCCTGCATGTCAACGATGAACTGATGGGCGAGCTGGGCCAGGTCAAGGCCCTGCTCAACCCGCACCACATCTTCCTGGTCGTGGACGCCATGACGGGGCAGGACGCGGTGCAGAGCGCCAAGAGCTTTCATCAGCGTCTGGCCGTGGACGGCGTGATCCTGACCAAGTTCGACTCCGACACCCGCGGCGGCGCGGCGCTGTCCGTCAAGGAGGTCACCGGCGCGCCCATCCGCTACATCGGCGTGGGCGAGAAGCTCGACGCGCTCGAACCGTTCCACCCCGAGCGCATGGCCGGACGCATCCTGGGCATGGGCGATGTCGTCTCCCTGGTCGAGAAAGCCCAGCAGGAGGTCAGCGAGGAGGACGCCAAGGCGCTCGAGGCCAAGATGTCCAAGGGCGAGCTGACCATGGACGACTTCCTCAAGCAGATGAAGACCCTGCGCCGGATGGGCTCGATGAAGAGCCTGCTGGGCATGTTGCCCGGCATCGGCTCGATGCTCAAGGACATCGACATCGACGAGAAGCAGCTCGACCGCACCGAGGCCATGATCCAGTCCATGACCCCCGCCGAACGGGCCAAGCCCGACCTGGTCAACAACCCCCGCAAGCGACGCATCGCCACCGGCTCGGGCACGGACCAGAACCAAGTGGGGCAGCTCGTCAAGCAGTTCGGCATGTTGAACAAGATGACCAAACAGATGGGCTCGATGAGCGCCGGCTCCAAGATGGCCGCGGCCAAGCAGCTCTCCGGCAGCGGCATGTTCAGCGGCATGCCCGCCTTCCCCGGCATGGGCGGCAAGGGCAACACCAAGGCCACCCCCCGCGGCGTGAAGAAGCGCAAGCCCAAGAGCCGGTAAAAGGTCAAAGGTCACGCCCGATCGACAAGCCGCGACTGCAAGGGAGCGGCCGAGCGACGCACATGCCCTTCGCGGCCAGCAAACCACGGCGAGCCGCAAGCCCGCTCCCTTGCAGTTGCGGCTGGTATTGGCTCGGTGGCCAACGGATCACGCCCGACAATCAAGTAGGGTCCGTACTACTCGATCGGCAGCGGGTCCTCCGCCCGACCCGCGGCCCACTCCTTGAAACGCGGCCAGAACACTTCCTGCGCCAGGATCTTGACGCACGCGCCCACCGGGATGCCGATCAGCAGCCCGAAGAACCCGAACAGCGTGCCGCCCGCCAGCGAGGCGAACACGATCGTCGGGATGTCCATGTTCGTGCTCTTGCCCTGGATCAGCGGCGTGAACACATAATCGTCCAGCGCCTGCCCGATCCAGTAGATCAGGATCGGAGCGCCCACCACCCACCACCACTCTCCCCGGATCCCGGCGTGCCCGGCGAGCAGCAGCATCACGATCGAGATCGGCACGCCCACGATCGACAGGTACGGGATGATCGACAGCGCCGCCACCGCCGGCCCGAGGATGAACGCACCGGGCACCCCGACCAGGAAGTAGCCCACCGAGAAGATGATCGCCTGCAGGAACGCGATGGTCAGACGCCCGCGCACGAAGCCGGACACCACCCGATCGAACTTGCGGAACAGGTCAATGATCCGGTCGCGGTTCTTGTGCGGCAGCATCGCCACGCCGAAGCCCTTGAGCTTGACCCACTCCGTCGCCGTGAAGAAGAAGAAGAACAGCGTGATGAACGACATGAACCCCAGGCCGAACATCGCCCCGAACCAGCCCAGCACGCGCCCGACCATCCCAACGCCGAACGACGCCAGCGTGGTGGCGACCTGCTCGCGGTTCTCGTCCACCCAGGCGACCCCGGCGCTGACGGCCTGGCTGGCCATCGACGGCTCCTCGCCTGGCTCGCTCATCTGCTCATATGCCCAGAGCCAGGCCCCCCCGAACTCCACTCCGTCGTTGCGGACGCTCCATTCATCAAAAACCCGCTGTGCCTCCTCGGGAGATCCGGCGTGCTGCGCGAGCTGCACCGTCCGGATGTTGTCGATCACCTGCGATCCGAACACCGCCAACTGCGCAATGCCCACCGAGAGCCCGACCACCGTCGGCACCACGATGAACAGCGCGCTCAGCCCGATGATCCCGCTGACCGCCTGCCGTCGGGAGACCTTCAGCCGGCGCATCAGCCACACGACCACCGGCTCGAACAGGTACGCCAGCAGGATCGCCAGCAGCAGCGGCACCGTCACCACCGAGGTCATCTTGGCCACGATGAACAACCCCACCACCGCCAGCCCGACCAGCACATCGCGCACCGGCTGCATCTGCCACAGGTGGAGCTTGGCCCAGACGGGGAGCGGACGGGGCGGGTTTTCAGGCTCGATCATGCCCGCAGCATACCCGCGAGCAAGCCCCGCGTCCGGCGCTCAGGCCCCGGCCGCGGGCTCCAGGCCGGGTTCGGCGAACGCCTCGTCGAAGTCGTACACCCCGTCGAAATCCCCGAGGGTGTCCTCATCGGTCTTGCGCATCAGCCCGGCCTCGACCATCGCGAAGATGATCCGCCCGAAGTCGCGCGTGCTCCGGATGCCCCACTTGTTCAGCACGGCCTTGCTCATCAGCCCGTACCGCTGGATGGCGTAGTCCCGCAGGCCCAGGCACAACTGCTGCCCGGACACATGGCGCTGCTCGTCCTCCAGCCCCGCCAGGGCCGACTCCGGCTGGCCGTGGACCATCTCGACCGTGTGGGCCAGCCCGTCCCGGATGAACGGCAGGCACGCCGGGGAAAACCCCCCTGCACGCTCGAAGATCGCCTTGATATCGATGTCCATCTCGGTCATGGGTGCCTTGTCCGCCGGTGAACTCTACACCGTGCATTTCGATTCGGGATCACGCCCGGCTCCGCATCATCTTTTTGCTCCCCAGGGCACTCGGGTTCCATGAACCGGCCTTCATCTCGAACGAAACGGGTGATCTGCCCATGCGAATCGCAACGGTTCGTCCTTCCACGCCCCCAGCGCCGCCTCCGACCCCAGCCCGATCCGCGGTGTGGCCGCCACCGGCGGCTCCGGCTCCCTCCTCGCCCTGTCAAACAGGGCAAGATAAGGATTCCGGAGAAGATGCACGCCGTCCAATGACCGGTCGATCGCCATCGCCTGGCATAACCGCCCCGGCCCGCGGCACAGATCCCGGTCCGGCACCGGCTTGCCGCCGGGCTTCGTTCGCAGCCGCCGCATGGTCTCCAGCCCGTCGGTGGGCATCACCGCCCGGACCAGGACCCCCGACGGGTAGTCCTTCCGATTGCACGACACATTGAAACAGAAGTGCATGCCGTAGGTGAAATAGACATAGACCGTCCCCGGCTCGGCCCACAAGGACTCGTTCCGAGCCGTCCGCCGCCCGCCCGCGGCGTGCGACGCCAGATCCTCCGGCCCGACATAGGCCTCGGTCTCGACGATCATCCCGGCCAGTCGCTCACCGGTGGACAGGGTGCGGACGAGGGTGCAGCCGATGAGGCGCGGGGCGAGGTCAACGGCCATGAGACCGAAGGTTGCAGCAGTCAGACGGCACGCACCCAATATCTCATTCCCTTCTAGAATCCGTCGCCGCAATCGACGGAAGGAGACAGCCCATGGAGCCCCGCTTCAATCCCGCGAAGCTCTCACCAGCATCGTACAAGGCCATGTACCAGTTCGAGATGAGCTTGCAGACTTCTTCGATTGAGTTGCCTCTTCGAGAACTCGTCAAGCTCCGAGCCTCCCAGCTCAACGGGTGCGCTTTCTGCATCGACATGCACTGGAAGGACGCCCGCGCCGGCGGCGAGACCGAACAACGCCTCTATGGACTCTCCGCCTGGGAAGAAAGCCCGTACTACACCGCCCGCGAACGGGCCGCCCTTCGCTGGTGCGAAGCGGTCACCCACCTCCACAACGGCCATGTCAGCGATGCCGTCTACAACGAGGTTCGCGCCGAGCTGTCCGAGCAGGAGGTGAGCGACCTGACCTGCGTGATCGCGGCGATCAACGCATGGAACCGTTTCGCGGTGGCGGGCCGAACCGTAGTCGGAAGCTACAAACCCTCGAATACTCACGAGTAAACCATGAAGCCTGGCCACAGAGTCAACCAAAGAGATCGGCAAGCAGGTAGTTCCCCGGAACATTCAGAACAATCTCGCAATCGCAGTGCCCGCCGATGTCGTCCAGCCAGGCGAGCAGCGGCGATGCCTCAATCCTGCGTGCGGACATCCATTTCTCCGCCATCGCTGTGCTGTGATCGCACGCCCTGCCTGCACCTTCGATCTGGTCTTCAAGGTAGAAGACCAACTCTTTGAGTGTTTCCATGGATACGGGGAGTCGATCCAGCAACTCCTTCTGCTCCTTCTCACGCAGCATGCGTTTGATGGTCGAACGGTCATGCTTGTTCCTTCCCATGGTTACCCCTTTAAGGCTTAGAGCACACGGCAGTCTGTATAGACAAAGACAAACTGAGTCCCAAAGCGGTAGAGATCTCCAGAGAGTGTGAGATCGGATCGCCCTCCTTTGCCATCGCCTAGATCCACACAAACCGACCAGATCGGCTGGCCTGCCGCTGTAACGCATATCGCGATGACCGAGCGTGAAAAATCTCCGCTGGGCATCGCAATAGAGTCGGGGTACTGATCAGCCCAGTGATAAAGGGCTTGATAATCGATCTCCGCCCGCGTAAGACGGCGCATCTCTTCTTCATCCCGGCTCACGAACGCACGCGTCGCCCTCAAAACAGCACACATCGCTTCTTCGGTCAGCCGATCTGGCTCACCACACGGGACTCCAGCATCCATACCAATGATTTCCAACGGCATGTCATGCGGAAGCCACATCCACGGAGCGCCCTGTTCGCTCCGTTCCGCCCTCCAACCCAGCGGCAGGCAGGCGAGTTGCAGAAGCGTGGGATCCGTGCTGCACATCTCCGCGAGTCCGACAATCGCAGCAAGTTCCTCAATCGCTCCCGACTCCGGTAAAAACTGCCATGCCCCGTCCTCCGCGTCATGCGAGACATACACGATCGGCTCGATCCCGTCCAGCACGCGCCAAGTCGTGAAGCACGCCACATTCGGCGGATCCGCGAAAGGCCAGTCCGGGGGATTAGGCATACGCGTGCAGCCCCGGCAGCAGCAGGTTCACGCCGAAGTAGGTCCACAGCATCACGATGAACCCCGCCACGGACAGCCAGGCCGTGGTCAGGCCGCGGTCCTTCAGGCCCGTCATGCGGACATGGATGACGATCAGGTACACGATCCAGGTGACCAGCGCCCAGGTCTCCTTGGGGTCGAAGGCCCACCATCGCCCCCACGAGTGGTCCGCCCACCACGCGCCCAGCAGGATGCCCACGCCCAGCGTCCAGAAGGCGAGCTGGAGCACGGTCATGTGGGCCATGTCCAGGTCGCGCAGGGTGCGGCGCAGGCGGATCTGGGCCTCGGTCTCCGTCGCCGGGGCGGACTCCGCATCCCCACCACCACCGCCGAGCGCTCCCGAGGCAATCACGGCTGCTTCCGGCCCGCCGGCGAACTTCGCCGCGTAGTGCGTGCCAAGGTAGAACAGCGAGATGATGAACCCCAGCGCGATCAGCCCGTAGCTGGTCAGCACCGTGGTGACATGGTACTTGAGCAGCACGGAGGTGTTGAGGATGGCCGCCTCCGGCTCGATGCTGGAGCCGGGGATGCCCGTCTCCGTGGCGACGATGAGCACCATGAACCCCGTCGCCGCGGCCGCCGCGCCGAAGAGCCACTGCCGCTTCCAGACCATCGCCACGAACCCGACGACGGCCGCGAACAGCGACACGCCGGTCATCGACTCGAACTGGTTCTGGATGGGGATTCTGCCCGCGATTGCCCAGCGCAGGCCGAAGCCCAGCCCGTGCAGCGTCATCGCGGCCACGAGCGTGGCGATGCCGACCACCACCAGCCACCTGCGCCCCGTGCCGAAGGCCAGCACCAGCGACACCAACGACACCAGATAGATCCAGTACCCCCACTCGAACGCATTGAGCCGGTTATACAGCGACTCAAGATCGCGTTTCGTCGTCGGATAAATCGGGGCGTTGATGGTCGGCAGGGTCTCGGCCAACTCACGAACGGCGTTGTTCACGCCGTCCGCGTCGGCGTTCCGCCACGCGGCGGCCATCCTCGCGACGGCCACCCGGGCCGGTGCGGTATCGGGCAACTGACCGAGATGAATCCAGGGGCGGTCCTTCGCCTCCGGAGCGATCAGGTTGAGATTCGACCAGGAGTTCACGAACAAGGCCAGGGCGTTGTCCACCGGCCGCGCCGCCCGGAGGTACTGCTCCTCCCCCCCGTGCGCGTCCATCACCTCCGTCAGGTGCCGGTCCACCATCCGCGGCGAGACCATGCCGGTCTTCAGCCAGGCGTCCCGCTGGGCCGGGTCATTGATCGCGCGCTGCAGGATCTGCTGGCGCAGCGGCAGGTACCCGATCCCGATGGTCGGGCGGTCCACATAGTGCGCCGGGTCGATCATGATGTCGAACAGCGTGAAGACCGGGTCGAAACTGACCTTGCGCACCTTCTCGCCCGAGCGGTCCAGGTCGAAGTGCCTGTGCCGCCCGGTCATCCGCATGACCGACTCGTCCGCCAGCGTCCGCACGATCTTGACCCGCCCGTTGTGGAACACGGCCAGGTCGTGCAGGGGCGTCAGATCCAGGCGGGCGGCGAACGCGGCCTTGTCCGCCGTGGACATCTCCGTCCGCACCGGTGCGCCGAACGGGTTGACGGTGTTCCCTGACAGTTCGGTCACGAGCTGCGTGTCGGGGTGGGCGTTGCCGTCCGGCGCGTACTGCGCCGCGGCCGACCCGCAGGCAAGGCCGAAAAACACGCACACGGGCAGGACGATCGAGCGGATCAGTCGGTTCATGCCGGCACCTCCGCGCCCGCCGGTGCGGCCGCGCGCTGTTTGGGGGTCTTGATCGCGCCCTCACGGACGGCCCGGGCCAGCCGCTCCTTCTCGCGCCGCACCATCCACGGCTTGAGATAGAACGCCCACGGGATGCCCACGCCCATCAGCACGCCGCCGAAGGCGATGACATGGATGCCCGGGTTGTTGCCCACGCCCAGGATGGTGAAGCTCACCCGCGGCCCGGGCGCCAGACCCAGGTCCGTCAGGCGCTGGGTCTCCTGCCAGCCGGCGCGGTCCCAGCTCGCCTGCGAGAGCTTGAACTGGTGGGGGTTCAGGCCCGCGCCCAGCCGGCGGGCGATGTTTGAGAGGATGTTCGCCCCGGGGTCCCAATGGAACGGAGCACGCAGCGGCTCGTTGAGTTTGATGAGGTGCTCGTAGGCGGTGAACCCGCGCCCGCTCTGGGTCGCGTCCGGCCGCGGGGCGACGCGCACCGTGCTCTGGTAGTCTCGCGGCGCGCCGCGGTGGTCGTAGGAGACCATCTTGAAATCCACCATCGACACCGTGAAATCCGGGAACGGGCGGCGCAAACGCCCGAAGGCGATCTGCAAGTCCCGCCCGTCCGGCAGCACCACCCGCCGGATCGTGTCCTGCTGGATGCCCATGTACCTCGTGAACGGCAGCCAGACCACCTCAGACCACGCCTCGCGCCCGCCCAGCCCGTCCGCCGAGACCTCGACCGCCACGAACGCCTCGGCGTGCGAGCCCATCAGCGCGATGTCCCGCTCGGCCACCGGCACCGGCACGGGGCGCTCGATCTTGCGGGCGTGTGCCCAGCGCTCGCCGAGCCTGAGATCGAGCCTCGCCCCCGCGTCGTTGGGCACGATGTCGCGGACCCATTCCTCCACCCCGTCGATCACACGGACCTCGCCGCCCGGCTGGCGGACGATGGCGCGCACCCGCCCGTCGTTCCGCTCGTCGAGGTGGACCTGCAAACGGGACATGTCGAGATACGCCACGCGGACACGCTCGTCCGGCTTGCCGCGCATCGGACGCCCGAGCACCGGGTCAACCGTCGTCGAAAGATCCTGGTTCAGTTCCGGGAAGCGGTGGAAGACCCAGCGTTCGATCGGCTCGGGACGCACGCCGTCGGGGGAGGCCGGCGGGGTCAGACGCAGGATCGCCACTGAGCTGGTCGCGCCCTCGTAGCCGGGGGTGATGATCGGGAAGGGCGGCTCGGGCGCGATCTCCTGGACGCCCACCGTCCACCCCGTCTCGCCCAGCGTGAACTCGGTCCCCGCCCGGGCGGGCAGCACCGCGTGGAAGCCGGCGCCCGGCACCTCGACCACGAGGGCGTGCGATGACGGCGCGGCGACACGCTGCGACAGGTCCGACCACCGCTGGGCGTCCATGCCGCGGGTGAACTCCATCGCCACCACATCGTGCGTCCGGATTCGCTGCGCCGGATCATTGAGAAAGAACGGAAACTCGAACAGCTTCCCGTCCGGTGGCAGCTCCACACCCGGGATCTCCACGCCGAACGCGAACAGCTCCACGACCCGCATCGGGTTGTCCGCCGCCGGGTCGCGGGTCGGCCCCGACCGCGCCCAGTCCGTCTGCATCCGGGCGTATGGCGCGTAGCCGACCACGCGGAAGCGGATGTCCGGATCGACATACAGCACCTTCTGGCCCGGGGGCGCGCCGGGCACCGTCTGGTCCAGCACGCGCCCCGAGTCCGACATCGCCAGTCGTTCGCCGGGCCGGAATGTCTCTCCGCCCCGGGCGTGGCCCCGGTGGTTGCCGCGCTCCGAGAACAGCTCCCCGGCCACGCCCTCCATCCCCGCGCGCAGGTTGTAGTTGTTGTACCTCGGCAGGTCCGCCAGCGGACGCTGCTCGAACCGCACCTGCCCCGTCGGGCCGGTGTGCTGGCCGGCGTGCAGCACGACCGCCTCGCGGTCGTAGAACAGGCCCTGAGCCGGGCCGACGCGCTGGCCCATCGCCGGCGCGTGGATCAGCGTGTCGCCCTCCTGCTTGAACGCCTGGTAGAACACCGATCCCACCGCGATCAGCACGATGCCCGAGTGAACGCTCAGCACGCCCAGGTTCTTGAAGTTGAACTCGATCCGGCGCACCGTGGCCGTCACCATGTTCACCACGAACAGCACCAGCGCCCAGCGCATCGGCCACCAGGCGTAGAACTGGGTCTCTGTCATCTCCATCCACGGCAGGCGGCGCACCGTGACCGACTGGTACTCCGCGATGAATGAGCGGAACAGCAGCAGCCCATTCCCCGTCGCCGGGTCGTAGTGCAGCGCGGGCCAGGCGAACCGCAGCCACGCCCCCACCCCGGCCGCCGCCAGCCCCAGGCCCGCCAGCACCGACAGGCAGAACCGCGCCCCCCCCACCTCCCGCCCCGACCATGACTCACGCGGCACGGCCCAGCGCACGAACGCCACAGCCGCCGCCGCGGGGATCAGCGCGGCCAATACCACCGTCAACGCGATGATCGCCCAGGTCGGGATCATCGCCAGCAGGCCCACCGGGATCGAAGCCAATGCGCAATAGATGGAGATAAACGACAGCAGCACCACCGCCAGGGGGATGCCGCTGAACAGCCGCAGCACCCAGCGCACCGGCGTCAGCGGCCCGGTCAGGTGCTCATCCTCCCACGCCTTATTGCGCTGCCATTTCCTGCTCATTCGCTCATCTTTCGGTTTGGCAGGAATCCTACGCCCGCCACCCTTCCTTTAGAAGGATTCTCGACGGACAAACAGTACCACCGGAGGCCGGTTTCCGCCCATCGCCGATCCCCACGGGTCCGGGCCGGAGACAGGCACCGCCAGCAGCCCCGCCAGCGGCCCCGGACGCAGCGTCACCGCGTCCGCGTTGAGACCCAGCGCCTCCGCCCCGTGGACAGTACCCATGCGTAGGAGCGTGCGCGCATCGGTCCCGTCCCGCCGGTGGAGCAGGCGCATCTCGTCCAGCACGGAAATCCGATCCGGCGTGTCCAGGTTGACGATCGAGTCCGTCCCCAGGCACACCCGCACGCCGGCGGCGAGCATGTCCCGGTAGCGGTGCGGGCCGAAGTGGGATTCCGCCCCGAAATAGGCCGAGGCCCGCGGGCAATAGACCACCGGCGTGCGTGTCTCCGCCAGCACCCCGATCGCCTCGTCCGTCGCGTCGTTCACATGGGCGCACAGCACCCGATGGTCACGCAGCAGGCGGCCGAGGTGGGCCACCGGGTGCTGCCCCCGCCCGATGTGGTGCGGCACCGATTCGTCCCACAGCCCGAAGCCTTCGAGCATCGCCCACTGCGGCCCGGTCCCGTGGGCGATGAAGGCGCGTTCTTCCGGGGTTTCGGCCAGATGGGTTGAAAGGGGAAGCCCATGATGGGCGGCGAGGGCCGCCGCCCAGCGGTAGACGCCCAGGTCCACCGTGTTCGGCGCGTGCGGCTGAAACCCGACACGGACGGGATGCCCCTCCAACGCCTTGCGGAGGCCCGGCAGGGTTTCCCGCACAAATCGTTCCAACCGCTCGACCGAACCGGCGGCGGAGCGGCCGATGCCAAAGAACTCCAGGAACGACAACCCCGCCAACCGGGAATCACCCAGCACCCGGGCGGCGGTGTCGGTGAGCCGGCCCCCCGGCGCGCCGGCGATGTCCCCCACCGCGACGGTGCCGCCCGCTAGGCTCAGATCAATCCCTAGCCGGACGGACTCGGCGATGCCCCCGGGCGAATCCCGGCGGTTGGCGCGGACGCGCTCGACCCAGGGGACGAACCCCCCAGCTGGATCATGGACGGCCGGGCCGATGTGGGTCAGGTCCAGGTGGGCGTGGGCGTTGACCAGGCCGGGCAGCAGGAGGTGGTCGGGCAGGGAGAGAGTCCGATCCGGGGGCGGCAGGTCCGGCGCGTCGAGCGCGCCGGGTTCGCCGACCACCAGCACCTCAATCCCCTGATCCGGGTGGATGCGGAGCAGGATCGCGCCGGGCGCAACCACGCCGAAAGTCGCATCGGCCAGGGCGGCCACATCGAGACGCACCACGCCGGGACGCTCGAAGCGCGGATCGGGAAAGGTTCTGGGGGGGGTGGTCATCGCGTCGTTTCATGCCCGCGGGCCGCGTGGGCCGATGCCAGAGTTTCAAGCGGCTTCGTCCGCGGGCGCGGTCGCGTCGGCGCCGCGGGCATCGTAGGATGAACGCGCGTTCCAAGGCCGGGACGCATCAGCAGCGAGGAGCGGACCCCAATGACCATCAAGAACCAGCGCATCTTCACGCGGAGCCGGGCCATCCGGACCGCCGCGATTATCACCACGGCGGCCGGCCTAACCGGCTGCGTCAGCCAGGGCGAGTACGACAAGCTGTGGGAAACCAACCGCAGCCTGACCGACCAGCTCCAGCAGACCCAGGCGAGCCTGAATGCGTGCAACGCCCAGAACGCGGCCCTGAGCGGGTCGGCGGGCGGAGCATCGGGCGTGATCGCCAACCTGACCGACGAGAACACCCGCCTGCGCGACCAGCTCAACCAGGCCATGCAGTCCATGCGGGATCTCGAAGGCCGGCTCGGCGGGCTGGAACTCGGGCGCCTGGACCCGACCACCGACCGCGCGCTGGCCAACCTGGCCCGCCAGTTCCCCGACCTGATCGTCTACGACGCCGACCGCGGGATGCTGCGGTTCTCCAGCGACCTGACCTTCGCGTCCGGCTCCGACCAGGTGCAGGCGGGCGGCGCGGACGCGCTGGGCCGTCTGGCCACGGTGCTGTCCAGCAACGAGGCGCAGGGCTACGACATCGTGATCGTGGGCCACACGGACAGCCAGCGGATCTCGGCCAGCACCGCCCAGCGCCACCCGACCAACATGCACCTGTCGGCCCACCGGGCGATCTCCGTCCGGCGCGTGCTGAGCGACCGGGGTGTCGCGCCGGAGCGCATCCAGGCCGCCGGCTGGGGCGAGTTCCGCCCGGCGGTGCCGAACTCGGCAACGGGCAACACCCCCGCCAACCGGCGCGTCGAGATCTATCTGGTGCCCTCCACCTGGCGCGGCCCGAGCGCCGCGGCCCAGCCCGCACCGGCCGCGGCTCCTGCCCCGCAGCGGACGACGCCGCAGGTTGATCCGACGAAGTGACCCTCGCATTCGTGATGAGCAACGCCCGGCCAAGGCCGGGCGTTTTTCGTTGGAACGGACGAGCAACCAGGATGGTCATACGCATCCCAGTTGATTTCAGGGAGTGGCCGGACCGACAAGCCGCGACTGCAAGGGAGCGGCCGAGCGACGCACATGCCCTTCGAGCCTTGCAAACAACGACGAACCGGAAACCCTCTGTCTTGTGATTGCGGCTGGTATCGGCTCGGCGCCCAACGGATTCCGCCCGGAGATCAAGCGGGACCCGTCTCAATCGGGATGCTCCGCTGCTGACGCAACCGCGGCCGCTCCCTTGCAGTCGCGGCTTGTAGACCGGGCCACGCAGGAAAATCAATCGGGATACCAATCATGCTTTGCGACGCTGGGGCGCGACAGCGAAGAACACGCCGAACACCAGGCCCAGCACCGAGGCGGAGGCGGCCGGCAGGGTCCAGCCGGCGGCGCGGAGGGCCTGGTTCTCGAAGGTGATGGCCGGGGCGCGTGGCATGACCTTCAGGGCCGCGCCGTACTGCCAGGTGCGTTCCTCGAGTTCGCCGGGGTTGCGGTCGGGGATCGGCTCGCCGCGGAGCTTGGCCTGGTTCTGGCGGCGGAGCAGGCTCGCGCCGGACTCGGGAAAACGCAGCGGCTGGTGGACGGTGAAGCCGCCGTCGGGGTTGAGTTCGTAGAAATCGAAGAGCCAGCGGTCGCGCCGGACCTCGGCGGTGGACTCGTTTTTGTCCTGCTCGAGGCCGAACAGCGCGTCCTTGGCGGGGTCGGCCCCGAAGGGGGTGCGGGTGACGATCACCAGACGGGCCGGGATCTCGTCGCGGGCGATCCGGGCCTGGAACTCCTCCATCTCCATGCCGGAGCGGTCGGCGAAGAAGACCATGCGCATCCAGTCGGAGTGGCGGGCGAAGAAGGCGGGGAGCTTCTGGCGGGTCTCGACGGCGACGGGGATGAGCAGCTCGTCGTCGCCGTAGGTGACGCGGAGGAGCGGGTGGCCGTCGTCGTCCGCCGCGTCGGCCAGCTCGACCGGGCGGCCCTGGAACTCGAACGAGGGGTTGTTGACCTCGATGTAGGCGAACAGGGAATGGATGGCGGAGCGGTTGTAGTCACGGACGCGGAGGGCCAGCGTGGTGATGGAGACGGCCAGCACCGCCAGCGACACGCCCGCCACGGCGAGGGGGATGGGTTGGAGGCGGCGGGGTGGGCGGTCGGGGGTCATGGGGCTGCGAAAAACTGGGGGGACACCTGTGCCGCCGGACCATCCCCTCGCTTGCGTTCGGGGCGAACGAGGGAAGCACAGGTGGGACGCCTGTGCCACCGTTGTTTAGTGGCCGCCGGCGTGGGGTGCGGGGGCCGGGTTGAGGTCGAGCGCGTCGGAACGCCCGTGGCGGGGGATGGAGCGGTTGGCGGTGGAGACGGCGTGCGGGTCGGCACCGATGCCGAGCTGGGCGAAGTAGTTCTCCGTGTCGGAGGGGTGGCGTCGGGCGCGGGGGCCGACATGGTCGTACCAGTAGGCCCAGAAGTCGATCTCGGCCTTGCCGGGGTGGCCGGCCAGCCAGGCGGCCATGCGCTCGTTGCGGCGGGCGTTGACGATGTTGCCGCCGGCGGTTTCGACGCGGGGGGAAACGCGGGCGGAGAAGTTGGGATCACGGGGTCCGGTAAAAAGCCCGACGCCGGTGCCGCCGTCGGTGATCTCGCCGAACTTGAAGTCGTTGACCCAGCCGCGGGTGGAGAGGTCGATGATGGAGAAGAACACGAACAGGCCGACGGCGAAGAGGCAGAAGAGCAGGGCGAAGGTGTTGAGGGCCTTGTCGTAGCGGAGCTGCATGAAGAACATGCAGACCAGGGTGGCCTTGACGGTGGCGATGGACATGGCGCCGACGACATTGACCCAGCCGGGCAGGTGGATGTCGAAGGCGGCCTCGGCCCACTGCTCGGCGTTGTAGAAGCCGATGGTCAGGGCGGTGAGGAAGAGCAGCGCGGCGAGGACGCCGAGCTGGAGCTTCCACCCGACCACCACATGGCCGTGGGCGTGGGCGTGGGTGTTGATGCCGTGCGGGTCCTCGGGGTTCCAGCCGAGGCCTTGGGCGTGGGGGTTGTGGGCGTGGGAAGCGTGGCTCATCGTGTCAACTCCGAGGGCGGAGGGATGTGTGCGTTCGTGGCTGGGGACGGGCGGGGGGGGTCAGTGGATCAGGTAGAGCAGGGGGAAGAGGAAGATCCAGACAAGGTCAACCAGGTGCCAGTAGAGGGCGGAGTTCTCGACCATGGTGTACTCGGTGGGGCCGTAGGCCTCGTACCTCCAGGAGCGGATGAGCACCCAGCCGAGCAGCGATGCGCCGATGAGCACATGGAGGGCGTGGATGCCGGTGCCGACATAGTACAGGGACCACCAGAGCTGCTCGTGGGCGGTCTGGGCGTAGGGGTAGGAGAAGAAGGTGCCGGGGGCCTTGCCCTCACTGAGCTTGGGGATGTATTCGAACTTGAGCTTGATGAAGACGAACAGGGCGGCGCAGAGCAGCGTGACGATCAGGTTGATCCGCAGCCACTTCTGATTGTTGAGCTGGGCGCAGCGGACGGCGTTGGCCACGGTCCAGGACGAGACGAGCAGGACGACCGTGTTGGCCCCGCCGAAGCGCCAGTCCAGGTGGTGACTGCCCGCGGCCCAGGCCTCGGGGTAGAGGAAGCGGAAGACGGCGTAGCCGCAGAAGATGCCGGCGAAGAGCAGGACTTCCGTGGTGAGGAAGAGCCACATGCCGAACTTGGCGCCGTCGAACTCCTCGTCGTGGGTGCGCCAGTGGTGGCCGGCCTTGCGGTTGCGCCAGTGCTTCGGGTGGTCCCGCAGGCGGGACGGCGCCGGGGTGTCGTAGGCGTCGAGGGTGGTCTGCATCGCGTGCTCCGGGTCCGGGCCAACGCCCGGGGAGGGGGGGAATCAGGGTGAAGCGCGGGCCGGGGCGTCTGGCCCGGGACCGCGGGGTGGTCACGGGATCAGTGGCGCGGGGCGGTGGAACGGAGGGGGTAGTCCTTGGGGTCGCAGTGCGGGGGCACGACGGTGTCGAAGTCGTAGGGGCCGTGCTTGACGATGGGCTCGTGGTGGAAGTTGTGCTCGATGGGGGGCGACTCGGCCTCCCACTCCAGGGTCAGGCCGCCCCAGGGGTTCGGCGGGGCCTTCGGCCCGGCGATGAGCGAGTGGACGAAGTTGAAGAAGTGGATGACGAAGCCGATCAGAAGCAGCCACGAGCCGACGGTGGAGATGATGTGGAGGGTCTGGAACTCGTCCACATAGTTGGCGTAACGGCGGGGCATGCCCTGGGTGCCCAGGATGAACTGGGTGAAGAAGGTGACATTGAAGCCGATGAACACGATGGCGCAGCCGATCATGCCGACCTTCTCGTTGTACATGCGTCCGAACATCTTGGGCCACCAGTGGTGGATGCCGCCGATGAAGGCGATGACGGTGCCGCCCATCATGACATAGTGGAAGTGCGCGACGACGAAGTAGGAGTCGTGCAGGTGGAGGTCGGTGGCCAGCGCGCCCAGGGGCAGGCCGGTCAGGCCGCCGATGGAGAAGAGGAAGAGGAAGGCCAGGGTGTAGCACATCGGGGTGTTGATGGCGATGGAGCCTTTGTAGAGGGTGGCGATCCAGTTGAACACCTTGATGGCGGTGGGGATGGCGACCAGGAAGGTCAGGGCGGAGAAGAGCATGGCGGCCAGCTCGCCCATGGCCGTGAACATGTGGTGGCCCCACACCAGGAAGGAGACCGCGGCGATGCCCAGCGACGAGAAGGCGATGGCGCGGTAGCCGAAGATGTGCTTGCGGCAGTGGACGGCCAGCATCTCGGAGATGATGCCCATCGCGGGGAGGATCATCACATAGACCACGGGGTGCGAATAGAACCAGAAGAAGTGCTGGTAGAGCACCGGGTCTCCGCCCATCGCCGGGTCGAAGATGCCGATCTTCATGATGCGCTCGAAGATGAGCAGCAGCAGGGTGATGCCGATGACGGGCGTGGCCAGCACCTGGATGATGCTGGTGGCGTAGATGGCCCAGATGAACAGGGGCATGTCGAACCAGCCCATCCCCGGGGCGCGGAGCTTGTGGACGGTGACGATGAAGTTCATGCCGGTCAGGATGGACGAGAAACCCAGGATGAACGCGGCGGACACCATCAGCACCACGCGCCAATGGTCCGCGTCGGTGGTCAGCGAGTAGGGCGTGTAGAAGGTCCAGCCGGTGTCCACGCCGCCCATGAGGATGGAGGCGACGCCGAAGATCGAGCCGAAGACATAGATGTACCAGGAGAGCAGGTTGAGGCGGGGGAAGGCCACATCCTTGGCCCCGAGCATGACGGGCAGGAAGAAGTTGCCCAGCGAGGCCGGGATGGAGGGCACGATGAACATGAAGACCATGATCGCGCCGTGGAGGGTGAAGGCGCGGTTGTAGATCTCGTTGCCGGACATCTCGGTCGCGCCGAGGATGCTCTTGAGGATGTGGCCGGTCTGGACCGCCTCGCCCGCGGCGTTGGTGGACATGCGGACGGGGTCGAGCAGCTCCATGCGGACGGCCAGGGCCGCGACACCGCCCAGGAAGAACATGAACATCACGGCGAAGAGGTACATCACGCCGATCTTCTTGTGATCGACCGTGGTGCCCCACTGCCAGATGCGCGCCCAGAACCCGGACGGGCCTTCGAGGTACGACCCCTCGTGGTGGCCGTACTGGCCCGAGTGCGGGGCTGAACCGGTCAACTCAGCGGTACTCATTGCTCACCTCCGTCGGTGGTCTGGGACGGTTCCTGGGCGGGGTCTTCGGGGGTTTCTTCGCCTTCCGTGGGTCCGCCGCGGTCGGAGATGGACCGCATGAAGGCGATGAGGCCCTCCAGCTCTTTCTCGCTGACCAGGCCCTGGAAGCTGGACATGGTGGGCGCGTAGCCGGCGACCACCCTGGCCTGGGGCAAGTAGACCGACTCGCGGATGTAGCCCGCGTCGCGGATCAGGCTCGAGCCGTCGCTCAGGACGACCTCGTGGCCGTAACCGTTCTTCCAGGTCGGGCCGGTGCCGGGGCCGCCGTCGATCGAGTGGCAGGTTGCGCAGCGCATCGCCCAGATGCGGCGTCCGAGTTCGACGGGCGGGACATCGGCGTTCCATTCCTCGATCTTGCGCTCGTAGACATGACGCGGCACCACACGGAGCGTGGCGGCCATGCGGGAGTGGTCGTCGCCGCAGTACTCGGCGCAGAACACCCACATGTCACGCCCGGGGATCTGCACCGGCTCCTCCTTGGAGGCGTCGGTAACGAACTCGTTGGCGTTGAGCCTGGGGGTGCGGAAGGTGAAGCCGGTGTAGCGGTTGGGGTACACATCCATCTTGGTGCGGAAGTCCGGAATCCAGAAGGCGTGGATCACATCGGCGGAGGACATCCGCAGGTCGATGTCGGTGTCCTCGGGGACATAGAAGATGGGGTAGCCCATCTCGCCCTCGGAGAGGGGGCGGGTCTCGGTGCTCTTCGCCCCGTTGGGGTAGTTGACCGACCAGCCCCACTTCCACGCATCGACCTTGAGTTCGAGCGCGCCCATCGGCGGGACCATCTTCTGCATGTAGCCCCAGAAGCCGAGCACGAAGATGACCAGCAGGGCGGAGCTGGGCACGACCGTCCAGATGATCTCCAGCGGGGTGTTGTGGTGCGGGCTGGCGGGGGCCGGCACGCCGGGGCGGCGCCGGTACTTGACGGTCCAGTAGACCATCAGCCCCATCAGCAGCACGAAGAAGAACACCGAGAACCAGAAGATCATCATGAACAGACCGTCCGTCCACACGGCCGTGTCGGACGCCGGCGCGCTGCGGAAGATCAGACGGCTGAGCCAGGGTTGGTCGGCGGACGCGAGCGTATGGATCATCAGGACACCTGCCCCGCGGGGGTGACGGGGCCAGGCCCCGCCCGGGACGACCCGCGATCGTCACCAGGGTTTCGGTCGGTCATGTCGGTCATGGGGGAGAGGGCGCGGCCCGGCCCGCGCCGGACGCGCTCCCCGATCAGCAGACACACGATCAGGACAATCAGCAGCACCACCGTGACCGCGCCGCCCAGGCGCATCAGGGCCATCGCCTCGAGCGAGTAGGCCCCGGCGGTCGGGTCGTAGCGGAAGCAGTAGTGCATGATGCGCTCGCCGAGACTCCGGGCGATCTTGCCGTCGGTCGCGTCGAGCAGGGAGAGCTTGAGCTGGTCGGAGGGGTACGAGTAGCCGTAGAGGTAGCGCATCACCCGGCCGTCGGGGGAGAGGATGGTGATGCCGGCCGCGTGGGACCACTCGCCGTTGGCCAGCGGGGCGAACTGGAAGCCGACCGAATCGGTCAGGCGTTCGATGCTCGCCCGGTCGCCGGTATGGAAGGCGATGCCGTCGGCCGCGCCGGGGGGGGCGGCCGGGGCGCGGTTGTAGTGCGACAGGAAGCGGTACTTCTTGCCCTGGGCCTGGGTGGTACCCTCGCGGTGGTCGAAGCTGACGACCAGCAGGCGGTAGTCCTTGCCGGCGGTGTAGTCGAGCTGGTTGAGCGATTCGAGCAGCTTGTCGAGCACGACGGTGCAGACCACCGGGCACTCGTAATAGACCAGGGCCAGGATGGCGGGCTTGCCGTCCTTGAACGAATCGCCCAGCGTGACCTTCTCGCCCCGGTCGTTGGTGAACACGGCGTCGAGCGGGACCTGGCTGTTGAGGCGTTCCTCGATGTCCACGCCCCGGAGTTCGGCCACCTGCTCGCGCGGCAGGATGAGCTGGCCCGAAGCCCTGGACGCGGGCACGCCCACCGCGCCCAGCGCGGGCAGCGCTGTCAACGCCCCCAGAAGGAGGCGGAGGATCGGGTTGGGGCGGTCAGCCCTGGACATCGCTGTGCGTCTGCTCCGTGGCCTGGCTGCGGCGCTGGCCGTACTCGTTGACCACCTTGTCGATGGCGTTGTTCAGGGGGATGTGGACGGTGCCGGCCTCGCGGTCGATCCAGCCGAACTCGCCGAGGCGCTGCCGGGCGGCCAGCTTGGCCTCGAAGGCGGGACGCATCATGGCGGTGCCCTCCTGACGCTCGGCCCTGAAGCGCGAGACGAAGGAGTTGAAGTAGAGGATCAGCACCAGGATGGTGGCGATCACGCCGAGCACCATGATGATGAAGGTCACGCCCAGCGCCTTGGTGCTGGTCTGGGAGCCGTGCTCGTGCTGGGGCACGCCCTCCGCGGTGCTGTGCTGGTGCCAGGCGTCATGGCCGTGTGCATCGCTCATGGTCAACCTCCGTCTTCGATCGTCCCGAGGGGGTGGGGCGGGGGGGGTAAGGGGCGGGTTCCGTTGGTCGGCCCGGGGCCGGGCCGGTTTGTTTCAGTCCGTCAGAGGCCGACCGGGCGGTGTCCCGTCCGGGCGGCGTGGTTCAGGGGATCACACATAGTTCCGGTGGGCCATGGACTCGTGCAGCAGGGGGTCCTTGAGGGGCAGGAGCGGCCCCGACTCGACCCGGCGGGTCAGCAGCCAGCCCCAGACACCCAGCACCCCCACCACGCCCGCGATGTCCAGCCAGATCCCCCGCAGCCCGGGGTCTTGCAGACCGGCGTTCACCACCGCGGGGATCTGGACATAGACCATCGGGCGGATGGTCCAGACCATGCCCATGATCGTCATGAAGATCAGGAAGGCGCTCATGATGCCCAGCAGCAGCGGGTTGCGCTTGACGCCCCGCCAACCGACGATCAGGAAGGGCACGATGAAGTGGCCCACGCACAGCAGGATGAAGAGCCACTTCCAGCCCTCGCTCTTGCGGTACACGAACCAGGCGGTCTCCTCCGGGATGTTGGAGTACCAGATGAGGAAGTACTGCGAGAAGGCGATGTACGCCCAGAAGACGATGAACGCGAAGACCAGCTTGCCCAGGTCGTGGAAGTGCTCCTCCGTGACCAGGCCGGCCAGCTTGCCGCGGAAACGCAGCACGGCCAGCGTCAGCACCACCACCGAGATACCGGACAGCGCGCAGGAGGCGAAGAAGTACACGCCCCACATGGTGGAGAAGAAGCGGAAGTCCAGGCTCATCAGGAAGTCGAAGGCCGCGAAGGCGGTGGTCAGCGCGAAGAGCAGGATGCCCCAGCCGGCGGTGAAGCGGGCCTTGCGCCCCAGGGTGCGGTCGCCGGTCTCGTCCTGCCGGCGGCTGAGCGACGAGAACCGCCAGCCGAGGAACGACCACACCGCGCCGTAGATGAACAGGCGGACGATGAAGAAGCCGGGGTTGAGGTAGGGGGCCTTCGCCTCCAGCAGGTGGTCGCCGTGCGTGCCGCCCATCCAGACGAGCAGCACGCCGCCGTTGACCAGCTCGATGACGACGATGGGGATCAGGGCGAGCCAGCAGAACGGCAGGAGCGACGCGCCGTGCTCGAAGACGCGCCGGCAGGTGACAACCCAGCCGGCGTTGAGCGAGTGGAACACGAGCAGGAAGAAAAGGCATCCCAGCGACATGGCCAGGGCGGTGAACACGCCGACCTCGTAGGCTGCCAGGGCGTGGCGGAGGTTCACCGAGAACCCGCCGATCACGGTCAGCAGCAGGCCCGCGATGCCGAGGAAGAGCAGCGGCACGCCGAACTTGCCCAGCACGCCGCGGGCGTAAATGTTCTCCTCGGTCATCCGCGGATCGTGGGCGATCCGGTCCAGCCGACGACGCCACGCGGCCTCGGACAGGCCCGTCTGCGCCGGCGCGGGACGGTTCGGATCGGCGTGGCCGGAATGGTTCGGGCCGGAATGGTCTGCGGCGATCTGGCTCACGGGTTGCCTCCCGTCTCGGTCAGGCGGGCGCGGTCGGCGGGGTCCAGCGACGAGGCCGGGACACCCTGCGCCGCTTGCAGCGTGCGGACATACGCGACGATGGCCCAGGCGTCCGCCTCGTTCACGGCGTGGGCATAGGCCGGCATCCGGAAGGTGCCGTCCGGGTTGCGCAGGCCGTCGCGGATGATATGGAACAGATACCCGTCCTTGCCCTGCATCTCAGAGCGGTCGCGGTACAGGTCGGCGGTCAGGTTCGCGGGGGCGTAGCTCCAGAGCCTGCCGACCGTGCCGGCCCCGTCGCCCTGGCCGCCCACGCCGGTGTAGCCGTGGCAGGCCGAGCAGTAGATGTCGAACCGCTCGCGCCCGCGGATGATCAGGTCACGGGTGACCTCGACGGGCATGAAGTCCGCGTAGCGCGGCTCCTCGGCGGTCGAACCGGCAACCAGCCCGAAGGCGTAGGTCTGGTCGGCCCGCAGCAGACGCTCGCGGTCGGCCAGGATGGCCCCGGCCCACTCGGCCCCGGCGATGGACTCGGGGTCGTGCGTGGTGGAGCCGAACGGCACCGTGCGGGTCACGAGGTTCCGGTCGGACCGGCCGTCCTCGAAGAACGGGGTGCCGGTCTGGGGCAGCAGCTTGGGCTGGTCGTCCATGTCGGGGAAGAACTGGCGCGGCGGGTTGTCCGAGCGGTCGCCCCGGCAGCCGGGCAGCAGCGCCAGGCCGGCGAGCAGCGCGAGCGCGCCCAGGCCGGTGATGGCCGCGTGCCGCGTGTTGGTATGGCTGGTCGTCATCGTCGTTTCCTCGCCCCTTCTCGGCCCCGGATCGTCCCGGTGGGGGCAGGCCGTCTGGCTCAGTCCTGCTCTTCGATGATGGTGATGTCGGTGCCCCCGGCCTTCTCGAGCAGAGCGCGGGTCGCGGCCGGGTCGAAGTTCGGGTCCTCGGCCTCGATCGCGATCATGAACCGGTCGTTGCTGACCCGGTAGAAACGCTCGTGCCCGAACAGCGGGTGGTGGAACCGGGGCAGCCCGTTAAGCGCCAACATGCCGAACAGGCACGCGAACGCCGTGAACAGGATGCCCAGCTCGAACATGATCGGCATGAACGGCTGCCACGCCCCGAACGGCTTGCCGTGGGTGACCATCGGGTAGAGGTAGGCCGAGGTGATCCACTGCAGGAACGCCGCGAACGCCACGCCGGACACCGCCGCGCCCAGGGCGATCAGCGGCAACCGGGTGTTCTTCACGCCCATCGCCTGCTCCATCCCGTGGACGGGGAAGGGGCTGTGGACATCCCACTTCGAGTAGCCCGCGTCGCGGACCATCTCGGCGGCGTGGTAGACCCTCGGCGTCTCGGAGAACTCGGCCACGATGCCGTACACCCGGTTGCCCGATTCGGAGACGAACCGCGGCGCGGGCCTGCGCACGAGCATGGGGAAGTAGTCCGCCGCCGCCGACTTGATGGTGTTGATGACCGTCATGGATCAGTGCTCCCCGCCGTGGTGGTCGTCGTGGTGGTCGTGGGTGTGCGCCTGCGGCATGACCAGCTTGACCTCGGCCATGGCGAACACGGGCAGGAACTTGAGGAACAGCAGGAACAGCGTGGCGAAGATGCCGCACGAACCCACGAAGGTCAGGATGTCCACCCAGGTCGGCCAGAACATGTGCCACTCGCCGGGCAGGAACGCCCGGTGCAGGCTGGTGACGATGATGACGAACCGCTCGAACCACATGCCGATCGTCACCGCCAGGGCCACGATCCAGATGACCCGCGGACTCTGCCTGCACTTTCGGAACCAGAACAGCTGCGGGAACATCACATTGCAGGTGATCATGGTCCAGTACGCCCACCAGTACGGCGCGACCATCGGGTTGACGCGGTTGTTGGCGAAGGCCTCGAACTCGAACCGGTTGGCCCCGTACCAGGCGATGAAGAACTCCATCGAGTAGGCGAAGCCGACCATCGTGCCCGTGACCAGGATGATCTTGGCCATGTTCTCCAGGTGGCGCAGGGTCAGCAGGTCGGAGAAGTTCGGCAGGATGGCCCGGATCGGGATCAGCAGGAGCAGCACCATCGCGAACCCGCCGAACACCGCGCCCGCCACGAAGTAGGGCGGGAAGATCGTCGTGTGCCAGCCCGGCAGGATCGAGGTCGCGAAGTCGAACGACACGATCGAGTGGACGCTGAGCACCAGCGGCGTCGAGATGCCCGCCAGCATCAGGTACGCCTTCTCGTAGCGGTGCCAGTGCCGGCTGGAGAACCGCCAGCCCAGGCTCAGCACCCCGTAGGCCAGCACGCGGATGGTGTCCGGGCGGGGCAGGAAGGGCACCACGATGTCCTTGCCCACCGGCATCGGCAGGGCGAAGGGGCGGGACAGGCCCTTCTGCAAACGCAGGTAGGCACGGTCGCGCAGGGTGGCCAGGTCGGGGATCATGCCCATGAACCAGAAGAGGGCCGACACCGTCGCGTAGGTCGAGACGGCGAACACATCCCACAGCAGCGGGCTGCGGAAGTTGGGCCAGATGCCGTTGGAGTTGGGGACCGGGAACAGCATCCAGGCGAACCACGCGCGCCCCACATGGATGCCCGGGAAGATGCCGGCGCAGATCACCGCGAAGATCGTCATCGCCTCGGCCGAGCGGTTCACCGCCGTGCGCCAGTTCTGCTTGAGCAGGCACAGGATCGCGGAGATCAGCGTGCCGGCGTGGCCGATGCCGATCCAGAACACGAAGTTGGTGATGTCCCACGCCCAGTCCACCTGGTTGGTCAGGCCCCACACGCCCACGCCGGTGATGACCAGGTACAGGATCATGCCCGTGCCGATGGCGGCGACGGACGAGGTCAGCGTGAACAGCGCCAGCCAGGGCTTGGGCAGGGGGGCCTCGGCGTAGCCGCAGACGATGTCCGTGATCTCGCCGAAGGTCCGGTCGCCCAGCACGAACGGCGCGCGCCGGGCGGGGTCCTCGATCAGGGTGCCGTCGTCGCGCCCGTCGCCCACGGTCTTGACGCGCCGCGCCGGGGGCTGTGCCCCCGGCTCAAGCCCGGTGAGCCGTGCTGCGATGGACTGGTCTGGTTCGAGTGCGGTCATGTTCGTTCCACCGTGTTCCCCGCCGTGTGTGACCCGGTCGGGGCTTGTGTCAGATCAGGTCAGACGCTCGCGCCCAGCACCTTCAGGCTGAGCGAATACCCCTGGTCCGTGTACTTCTTCACCGTGTCGATGTACGCCGAGGCGTGCTCATCCCCGTGATCGTGCGCGTCGTGGTCGTCCCCGTGCCCGCCGCCGTGGTCCAGCGGGTCGTGCTCGTCGAAGACCCGGATCGCCTCGTTCGGGTTGCGCACCCGCATCATGTGGGTCGTCCGCGGCCGGGTGTTCAGGTAGCCCAGCAGCCTGTAGGTCCGGCCCGAGTCGCGGTCCCGGTAGACCTGCGACTCGGGGTCGAGGATGTCGCCGAAGCTGATCGCCCCGGTCGGGCAGGCCTGCTGGCAGGCCGCCTGGAAGAACCCGTCGGGGATCGGCCCGACCTGGTCCTTGTCCGTCCACAGGCCCTTGACCTTGACCTCCTGGCGGGCCGCGTTGACCCGCTGGATGCAGTACGAGCACTTCTCCATCACACCGCGGGAGCGGACGGTGACATCGGGGTTGAACTGCATCTTCTGGATCTCGTCCAGCCTGGCCCGCAGGCGCGGGGGGATGAAGTTCTGGTTGAAGGTGCGGTCCTGGCCGATCGTCCTGTCGAACGCCCCGGCCCCCTGGTTGGACACATAGTTCTCGTTCAGCCCGCCGCGGAACTTCTTGACGGCGTAGTCGAAGAAGTTGAACCGGCGCACCTTGTACGGGCAGTTGTTGGCGCAGTACCGGGTGCCGATGCACCGGTTGTACGCCATGTTGTTCGTGCCCTCCTTGTCGTGGACGGTCGCGTTGACCGGGCACACCACCTCGCACGGCGCGTTCTCGCAGTGGACGCACGCCACCGGCTGCATCAGCATCTCGTCGGGGTTGTTCAGGTCCGAGCCGACGAAGTAGCGGTCCACGCGGATCCAGGTCATCTCGCGTCCCTTGGCCACCTCGCTCTTGCCCACCACCGGGATGTTGTTCTCCGCCTGGCAGGCCACCGTGCAGACGGCGCAGCCCGTGCAGGCGTTCATGTCGATCGACATGCCCCACTGCGGCCCGCGCGAGTACGGCGGCGGCTCCATCCGCCCGTTCAGCGCCCGGTTCGGCTCGATCGCCGTCGGATCGGGATCGCGCGGCGAGCGGTTCATCGGGTTGTCGTACGCCGAGATGTTCGGCGGCGTGTGCGACAGCTCGCCGAGCTTCTCGGCCGCATTCAGCTTCGAGACCTCCGTGCCGTAGATCTGGTCCGGCCTCTTCTCGATCGTGTCGCCGTGCTTGTCCCACCACTTCTTGTCCATCGCCCTCACGATGGTGTCGCGCCGGTCGCTGCGGGACGACTCCTCGCTCTTGACGCTCAGCGACCAGTGGTTCTGGGTGGAGGCGATGGTGTAGGTCCCGCCCGCGCGGTCCAGCCTCGCGCCCGACGCGGACATCCCCGCCGGCTTGACCGCGTAGGTGTTGAACCCCGCGCCGTCGCCCACCAGCCCCGCCGCCGTGCGCCCGTACCCGAGCTTGACGCCGATCACATGGTCGGCCATGCCCGGCAGGATCCACACCGCCACATCCATCGACCGACCGGCGACGGTCAGGGTCGCCAGGCGCGCCTGCGGCATCTGCTGCTTGATGTACGGGTTGAACTCATCGAGACGGGTGTGCTCGGGCAGCAGGCCCAGCGACTTGGCCGTCTGGGGGCTGACATACACCGGGTTGTCCCAGACCACGGTGGAGCCGACCTCAGGAAGCTCCTGAAGCCACGCGTTGTTCGCGCTGCGTCCGTCGTTGAACCGCACCGTGTAGAACTCGACCTCCATCGCCGCCGGGCCGGGCAGCTGGGCCGGGCGGTGGGCGGCGAAGGCGCGGGTGACATCCTGCATCCGCAGACGGGCCGCCGCCGGGCGAGCGGCCGAATCGGCCGCCAGCCCGTCGTGCAGCGCCCGACGCCAGAAACCCGTGAACCGCTGCGAATCCGCCGGAGCGCCCGCGCGGGCCGCCCAGGTCTCGGTCACGAGCGCGTAGCCGTCGGGCGGGGTCGCGCCGGCGGGCGCGAGCAGGGCCGCCAGGAACTCCACCTGCGACAGCGACGGCTCGAACAGCGGCGCGATCATCGGCTGCACCACGGATAGCGTGCCGTCGGTGGCCGTCACATCGCCCCAGGCCTCCAGCGTGTGCGCGCCGTTGAGCGACCAGGTCGATGCCGCCGCCGTCTCCGACGCGCCGACCGACAGCGTGATGCGCGTCGGGGCCTTGGCGAACGCCGCCGCGAAGTCCAGCCCGCCCGGGGCGTCGTACACCGGGTTGGCGCCCAGCGCCACCACCGTGTCGACCTGCCCGCCGTTCAGCTTCCCGGCCATCTCGGTCAGCGCGGCCGCGGAATCCATCGCCATCTCCCCGTCCAGCGGGAACAGCTCGACGATCGGCCCGATCGCGCCCAGCTGGGCGTTGATCGCCATCGCCAGGGCGTAGACCTCGGGGGCCAGCCCCTCGCCGGGCGCGACCACCGCCGCGCCGTGGTGGGCACGCAGGTCCTCGGCGATCGCCGCGATGTGGGCCGCGGGGATGTCGGCGACATCCGGGCCGGGCGCATCGATGCCCAGCACGCGGGCGATGGCGGCGACGAACGCGCCCATCTGCCCGGGGCTGAGCCGGAAGCGGTGGTCGGCCAGCGCGCCCGTGCCGCTGGGGCGGGACTCGACCACATACAGGCGGCTCATGTCGTCGCCCGCGCGGCGCACCTTGCGGGTGCTGGCGATGCCGCGGCTGTGGAAGACCTGGTCCGGCCCCTCGGCCGTGAAGTCGTACTGCACGCTCAGCACGCGCTGCGCCTTCTCGAAGCGGTAACGGGCGCGGTGCGGAGAGCCGAAGGCGATCCGCGTGCCCTCGATGCCGCCGCGTCGCTCGGCCGGGTTCCACGCGACCCACTCGGCCATCGGCCAGCGGGCCAGCACCGCGTCGCGCAGACGGTTGCGGGTCGGGCTGGTCTGCTTATCGGCGATGAACACCAGGCCCGCCCCGCGGCTGCGGTCGAACCGCGCGAAGTGCTCGCCCGACCAGTGGCGGAAGTCGTCCCAGGTCGCGGGCACCCTGCCGCGGGCCGGGTTGTCATAGACCGGGAACTTCAGGCGGTCCGGGTCGTACAGGTCCAGCACGCACGCCTGCGCGAACGCGCTGGTCGCGCCGCGGTTGTTGGGGTGCAGCGGATTGCCCTCGATCTTGGTCGGACGCCCGGTGTGCGTCTCGACCAGCAGGCCCTCCGCCCCGCCGCCGGGCAGCGGCAGCGCGGTGGCGAAGTACAGCGCCCGCCCGGGGATGACCTCCTCGGGCACCTGCCGTGAGTAGGCCAGGATCTTGCGGTCCGGGCGGCGGCAACCGGGCAGCGTGGCCGCCCCGGCCAGAGCCAGCGACGCGCCCATCACCTTCATGAACGAGCGGCGGTTGGTCTCCTCCAGCAGGCTCGCGCCGCCGGGGAACTCACGCTCGACGAAATCCTTGAACCCGGGGTCGCCCGCGAACTCGTCGGCCGACCGCCACACCGGACGACCGCTCAGGCGCGCCAGCTCGGCGGGGCTTTCCGGGATCTCGATCTTGCCCTTCGTCGAGGGGCACTGGTCGATGGTGCTCATGGTCTCGTCTCGTCAGCGGGGCGTGATGCCCCGGGGATGCGTCGTTTGCTTCAAACCGCGCGGGAGAGGGATCAGAAGTGGCAGGCCGCGCAGTGGTCCGGCGGGCTGCGCAGCAGCGAGTCCACCAGCTGCGAGGCCGTCAGGCCCCCGTGGGCACGCTCCGTCACCGACTTGCTGAACCACTCGTGCTCCACCCAGTACAGATCCGTCACGCGGTCCCGCGGCACGAGCTGCTCCTGCGGGTTGCGGTGGCAGTCCAGGCACCACGACATGCTCAGCGGCTCCGCCTGCGCCACCACGGGCATCCCCGCGATCTGGCCGTGGCACGAGTAGCAGCTCACGCCCGCGTTCACATGCACATGGTGCGGGAAAGTCGCGTAGTCCGGCAGCACATGGACCTTCCGCCACTCGATCGACCTGTCCGCGGCGTACGCCTCGCGGATGAACCCCACCTTGTCCGCCGTCGCGCTCGCGTCCGGCCCGAGCATCCCGTCCTGATGGCACCCCATGCAGGTGGCCACATTCGGGATGTTCGCGTGCCACGACTCCTCCACATGCGTGTGGCAGTAGCGGCAGTCCATCCCCAGCTTGCCCGCGTGGATCTGGTGGTTGAACCCCGAGCCGGGCTGCTCGGGCATGTACCCGACCTCCCAGAACCGCGGCGTCGCGTAGTACCAGAACCCCGCGATCACCAGGATCACGCCGCCGTTGACCACCGCGAAGGCCACGGTCGGCACGGCGTTCAACCACTTCGGGAAAATCGGCTTCACTGGCTGCCTCCGTTGGCCGGACAACCGGCCGGGGAACACCCGGACGGAACCCCGAGCATCGTGACGGGCACAAGCGTAGCCTGAACCACCGCGCATGTGTTGTGCGGTGACACCGAAATTTGTTCCATTTTCAGCCTCAAGATCCCCGTCCCTGCACGGTTGAACAAGAAATGAGAATCAGTCTCAACGAGTTCGTCCTACACTCGATCAGGGAGCCGCCATGACCGACCAACCCACCCCCCCCTCCGCGTCCGTCCCGCCCCCCACCACCGCCCTCGCCGCCATCACCGTCGGCTTCGCCGGCGTGATCGTCTCGTGGGTGCTGGCGTGGGTGCTGCACCTGCCCGCGATCGACGCCCCGGCCCGCATCGCCCTGCCGCTGCTGCTGCTCGGGCTTGTCGCAACCTATCTATGGATGCTCCGCGCCCACCCCCGGCCGGGCCGCATGAAGACCGCCCTGCTCGCCGGGTGCATCACCGGGCTGGTCAACCTGCTGATCGTCGGCTCGGTCGCCGTCAAGCAGCCCGCCTCGACCGACGCCCTGGCCGAGTACGCCAACCGCTTCCGGTCGGAGGCCCTGTTCATCGTCCCGGGCAGCATCCTCTTCTGCGTCATCGCCGGGGCCATCGCGGGCGCGCTCGCCCGCGGCGGGCGGGGCCATCTCACCACCCGATCCGGGTGGCTGGGCCGCTTCGGCCTCGTCACCACGCTGATCTACCTGCCCCTCATCGCCGTGGGCGGGGCCGTCACCAGCACGGAGTCCGGGCTTGCAGTGCCCGATGCCGTCACGACTTACGGCGCGGTCTCCGTCCTGTTCCCCTTCGAACTCATGTCCGAGCCGCGGATCTTCCTGGAGCATTCCCACCGGCTCTTCGGCACCCTGGCCGGGCTGACCACCATCGTGCTGATGGTCTGCGTGCTGGTCCACGACCGGCGTCGCGTGCCCGTGCTGCTCGCCATCGCCCTCTTCCTGTCCGTCTCGATCCAGGGCTACATGGGCATCAAGCGGGTGTCCGATCTGAACACCTTCGTCGCCATCCTCCACGGCGTGTTCGGGCAGGTCGTCCTGGCCTTGGCCGGGGTTCTGGCCGCCACACTCACCGAGTCCTGGCGATCCCTGGGCGAAGACCCCGAACGCCGGGCCGCCGCCCGCAAGGCGGTCAAGTTCGCCCTGATGATGACCGCCGCTCTGCTCCTGCAACTGGCGATGGGGGCCGCCGCCCGCCACCTCGACCGCATGGACCCCCCCAACCCCGGGGCGAACCACGCCCGCCTGACCCACGCCGCCTTCGCTTTCGTGGTCATGTTCCTCATCATCCTCGCCGGCTCGCTGGCCATCCGGGCGGGCAAAACCGGCACGCGCTTCAACGGCATCCGCTTGCTGGGCATTTCCCTGCACGGCCTCGTCACCTGGCAGTTCCTGCTCGGCTGGGCAACCCTGGGCCTCATCATGACCCGCAAGTCGCCCGCCGTGGTGCCCACGGCCGACCAGCTCGCCGATGCCGCCCCGATCCGCACGGTGGAAGCCCTCATCACGACCGCGCACCAGGCCAGCGGCGCGGTGCTGCTGCTGCTGGCCGTCGTCACGACCTCGTGGCTGCTGCGTCTCGGATGCCGCCGGGACCGGTCCCACCCCCCCCCGTCCCCGCATAGAACCCCGAACCCGGCGGATTGAGGCAATGTACCGAGGGTGAGCGCCGTTGAACCGATCAGTCGGAGCCGCCCATGACCGAAACCGCCACCCAGCCATCCAGCAACCCGGTCCGCGACCTGCTCGCCCCCCTGCCCGACGCGACCTTCGGCCCCGCCCAGGCTCGGCACCTGCTGCTGCGGGCCGGTTTCGGCGGCACGGACGAGCAGGTCCGCACGCTGGTGGCCTGGGGTCCGGCCCGCTCCGTGGACCACCTGGTCGATTACGAGTCCGTCCCCGCCGAGCCGGAGGACCGCGACACTTTCAACAAAGACATCATGCGCCCCTACTCGCCCGCCGAACAGACGCTGATGCGCACCGCCCGCCAGCGCCAGGACGAGGACACCCTGGCCCGCTTCCGCGAGAGGCGCCAGCAGGCCCAGCGCGCCGACCGCCAGCAGATGAACGACATCCGCCGCTGGTGGCTGGCCCGCATGATCCAGACCGCCCGGCCGCTGGAGGAGAAGCTCACCCTGTTCTGGCACGGCCACTTCGCCACCAGCTACCGCTCCGTCGAGGACTCCTACCACCTCTTCCAGCAGAACCGCATGTTCCGCGGCAACGCCAAGAGCTACTCGAGCCTGCTCCGCGGCATCATCCGCGACCCGGCGATGCTCCGCTATCTCAACAACAACCAGAACCGCAAGGAGAACCCCAACGAGAACCTCGCCCGCGAACTCATGGAACTGTTCTCGCTGGGCGAGGGCAACTACCACGAGCGCGACATCAAGGAAGGCGCCCGCGCCCTGACCGGCTACACCTTCGAGGACGACGCCTTCATCTTCCGGGAGAACCAGCACGACGCGGGCGCGAAGTTCATCCTCGGCGGGCGCGGCGCGATCAACGGCGACGGGTTCATCGACCTCCTGCTCCGCCACCAGGCCTGCGCCCCCTTCGTCGCCGCCCGGCTCTACCGCTTCTTCGCGGCCGATGTGGCCGCCCAGCCGCGTGATCTCAGGGGCAACGACCTCGCCGTGGTTCGTCTGATGGCCGAACGCATCCAGCGCGACGGGTACGAGATCGGCCCCGCCCTCAAACTGCTCTTCCGCTCCAAACACTTCTACTCCGACGCGGTGGTGGGCCGGAAGATCAAATCGCCCGCGGAGCTGGTCGTGGGCGCGGTCCGCACCCTCGGCGTGCCCGCCGGCGACCTGCGACAGCTCAACGACGCGATGGACCGCATGGGCCAGAACCTGTTCTTCCCGCCATCGGTCAAGGGCTGGGACGGCGGGCGGGCCTGGATCAGCACCGCCACGCTCTTCGTCCGCCAGAACACCCTGGCGTCGCTGATCTCCGGCCGGCAGCCCAACCGCGCCCAAGCCCAGGGGATCGGCGGGGACTACGACCCCCGCTCCGTGCTGCCGATGCTGATCGACCCGGACAAGCCCACCGACCCGCGCGAGATCGTGAGCGCGCTCCTCGAACTGGCCCTGGGCCGGCGCGACCCCCGCGTCGTCGAGGCCCTCGCCTCAACCCCGATGGTCCAGAAAGCCCCCACCGACCGTTCCACGCTCGCCGGGCTGATGACCCTCATCACCGCCATGCCCGAGTACCAGCTGTGCTGAGGACCACGCCATGACGAACCGGACCGACCAGACCCACCACACCGATCCCGGCGAGGCCAGGGCGTACACCCGGCGCGCGTTCCTCCAGAACGGCGCACTCTTCGCCTCCGCCGCGCTGACCGTGCCCGCCTTCCTCCAGAGCGCGGCCTTCGCCCTGCCGCGCGCCGAGTTCGGCCTGTCCTCCATCCCCGGCGTGGACGAGGGGCGCGTCCTCGTCGTCATCCAGCTCTCCGGCGGCAACGACGGCCTCAACACCGTCATCCCCTTCCGCGACGACAACTACCGGCGCGTCCGCCCCACCATCGCCATCCCCGGCAACGAGGCCCACCGGCTCAGCCGCAACGGCGCGGGCAACGCCCACGACATCGGCCTGCACCCGGCGCTGACCAAGCTCCGCGAGCTGTACGACGAGGGCCTCTGCTCCGTCGTCCAGTCCGTCGGCTACCCCAACCCCAACCGCTCCCACTTCGCCAGCATGGACATCTGGCACACCGCCGACACCAACGGCACCGGCGACGGCTGGATCGGCCGGTACATCGACTCCCAGTGCTGCGGCTTCGGCAAGGGCGAGTCCGGCACGCCCGAGGCGAACGCCGCGCCCACAACCGCGGTCGAGCCGCCCATCGCCCTCGGACGCAACATCCCCCTCGCGCTCCAGGGCCGCTCCATGATGCCCGTCTCCCTCGAATCCGCCGACGCCTTCCGCTGGTCCGGCGACCGCATCGACGCCCTCGCCGACGCCTACCAGAAGATCCTCGACGGCACCCCCCCACCCGAGGACGAACACGCCCCCGCGTCGTTCCTGCTGCGCACCGCGCTCGACGCCCGCGTCTCCAGCGACACCATCCGCAAGGCCGTGGCCACGCCTTCCCTGGCGACCTACCCCCGCACCCAGCTCGGCAACCAGATGAGCATGATCGGCTCCATGATCCGCGCCGGCATGAAGACCCGCGTTTACTATGTCTCCCTCGGCGGCTTCGACACCCACGCCGGGCAGGGCGGCGCGCAGGGCCAGCACGCCCGCCTGCTCACCCAGCTCGCCGAGGCCGTCAACGCCCTCTACAAGGACCTGACCGCCCAGGGCAACGCCGGGCGCGTCCTCTCCGTCTGCTTCTCCGAGTTCGGGCGGCGCGTCGCCCAGAACGCCTCGGGCGGAACCGACCACGGCACCGCCGCCCCCATGTTCCTCTTCGGCCCCATGCTCAACGCCGGCGTCCACGGCCCCAACCCCGACCTGCGCGACCTCGACGCCGGCGACCTCAGGCACCGGATCGACTTCCGCCAGGTCTACGCCGAGATCCTCGACCGCTGGCTGAGCACGGACAGCCACGCCGTGCTCGGCGACCGCTACCGCCACCTGAACCTGCTGCGCAGGGCGTAGCCGATCTACAAGCCGCGACTGCAAGGGAGCGGCCGGGCGACGCACATACCCTTCGCGGCCACCAAACAACAGCGAGCGGGAAGCCGGTTCCTCTGTGATTGCGGCTGGTATCGGCTCGGCGACCGACGGATTCCGCCCGGAAATCAACCGGCATCCGGATCACTCGGGATGCTCCGCTGCTCACGCAACCGCGGCCGCTCCCTTGCAGTCGCGGCTTGTAGACCGTCAGTCGGACAGTGACAGCACCACGGTCAACGGGCTTGACGCCACCGTCTCTCCCACCACGACCGGCGCGACGGGCACCGGCGCGATCAACCCGCCCGCATCGTCCACCACCTCGCGCACGCCGTCGCGGATGCGTTGCGTCATCCCGCGGTCCGAGACGAACACCACCGCCCCCTCCGCGGGCCGGTGGTCCCGCAGCACGGCCGCCCATCGGCCTTCATCGTCGCGTCGCAGCACGACGGAACGCAGCAGCGCGCTCTCCGCATCAATCCATCCCACCGAGACCGCCGGCGCGCCCGGGGCATCGACCACCACCCGCGTGCCGCCCGGCCACCAGAACGGGTCCACCGCCTGCCCCTGCCGACGGGCGATGTTCGCCCGCTCGACCCGGTTCGGGCTTCGTCCCGCCAGCCATTCCCCCAGCGCGTTGGCCCCGCCCGTATCCCCCGCGCCCGGGCCGACCGCGACAACATCCATCGCCTTCGGCCGCCCCTTGGACACGAAGATCCACGCGACCATCCCGGCGAACACCAGGATGGGCAACGCCAGCCACACGGTCAGCAGCAGGTTCTTCCGGCTTTTCGACGCCACGGAAGACGGTAGGACCGCCCCCGGCCCCCGCTCACTTCGCCGCGGCGAACCGCTTCGCCACCGCGTCCCAGTCCACCACATTCCAGAACGCCGTGATGTAGTCCGGGCGACGGTTCTGGTAGTTCAGGTAGTAAGCGTGCTCCCACACATCCAGCCCGAGGATGGGCGTGCCCTGGCCGCCGCCGAACGCGGCGGGCATCAGGGGGTTGTCCTGATTGGCGGTGGAGCAGACCGCCAGTTTCCCGTCCTTGACCACCAGCCAGGCCCAGCCCGAACCGAACCGCGTGGCCCCGGCCTGGGCGAAGGCCTCCTTGAACTTGTCGAAGGAGCCAAACGCCGCGTCGATGGCCTTGGCCAGCTCGCCCGAGGGGGCACCGCCCTTGCCCGGCCCCATCACCGTCCAGAACAGGCTGTGATTGGCGTGCCCGCCGGCGTTGTTCCGCACGGGGCCTTGCTTGTCACTCGGGAGCTGATCGAGACTCCGGATCACCTCATCGACCGATTTGTCGGCCCACGGGGTTCCCTCCAGGGCCTTGTTTGCGTTGGTGATGTACGCCTGGTGGTGCTTGCCGTGATGAATTTCCATCGTCCGAGCATCGATGTGAGGCTCAAGAGCGTCGGCGGCATAGGGCAGGGCGGGGAGACTGAAGGCCATTTCGGGATCTCCTGTTGATGAATCCTCGGATCAGGCAAAAAAAGCCAAGAGCAAAACCCGAACAGAACCAAAATTCACACGAGAATTATGCGAACCTGGGCAAACAGTTTGCCCGGTCCAGGGTGTTCGGGTACCATGAAGGTTCGCATCCGGGCGGAACGACGGCGCGACGGAGTCAAGCCGAGCGGCCCGAACTGCGGACGGTAGGCCCTGCTTTATCGGGCGTCAACCGGATCGGACCGATGCCACGGATCGGCATCGGACAACGAGCAGGGACCGCCGCCGCACGCCCCGTGTCATCAAGGGATTTTTCCCCGTGCCCTTCGCCCGACTTCACAAAGATCGGGGTGGGGAACATCAAGATTCGTGTCCAGAGAAGAAACTTGCGGCCGCTTTTCGTCGTAAGACTCCCATACCCCTGCACGCCAGAACGCGATACGCCAGCGAGCCGTCCCTGACGGAATCGGCCCTGGAAACAGAACGCGCCGAACGCGACAGGGAATGGGGAATGCCCGGAACGAGTTCCGGTGGGTAAGTACTGAAACCGTTGCTCCATCGTCATGAACGCTCCGGTGCGGGGCGGCGGGGGAACAACGGGCAATCCGGGCCGGTCCGAACCCAATCAATCGGGACGGAACGCACGGAACAAGCAAGGCAACGGGGGGCCGATGGCCACCCCCATCGCCGCCGCAGGAACGCGGCGGAGGAGTTGGACGCATGACGCAGGCACCGAGGCAAAGCCCGAGCCCGCTTGAGCAGATGAGACGCCGCCAGCGCGTCGGGGTTTCTCGCACCTCCACCCGGGAGGGCAAGACCAACCGCCGGCTGTCTCACGAGGACGAGCGGCTCCTGAACCAGATCCTGGCCAAAGAGCAGGATTACATCGATTCTCCCGTCTTCTACGAGGACGACGCGGAGCAGCGCATCTACGAGGAAGCCCCCGATATCGCCAAGCCGGACACCACCTGGTACCACCCGGTCATGGACGACATCTCGGCCACCAGCCGCACCCGCACCGTCAAGAGCGCTCAGCAGGTCATCCTGACCGGCGCCGAAGAGCGGGTCCTGTTCCACCAGTTCAACTACGCCCGGCACCGGGTGTGGATGCTGCAGCAGGAGGTCTGGGCGCTCCCGGACAAGAAGCCCACCGCCGAGCAGGCCGACCAGCTCCTGAGCTGGTACCGCCGGGCCGAGCGGATCCGTGAGCAGATCGCCGAGACCAACCTGGCCCTCGTCCTGGCGATGGCCAAACGGACCCGCATGTCCGAGGTGGATTTCGCCGACCTGGTCAGCGAGGGGAACATGGCCCTGCTCCGGGCGGTCGACAAGTTCGACGCCGGGCGCGGGTTCAAGTTCTCCACCTACGCCTGCCGGGCGATCCTCAAGGCCTTCTCCCGTCAGGGCATGAAGCTGTCCAAGTACCGCCAGCGCTTCCCCACCGACTTCGACCCCAAGCTCGAGAAGTCCAACTACCTCGAGACCAAGCGGGCCGATTTCGAGCGGGACGCCGCCGACGAGGTGCGGGAGATCGTCCTGTCCAACCGGGCCGACCTCACCGATGTCGAAAGGACCGTCATCGAGCACCGCTTCGGGCTTGAGACCGGCGGGCTGGAGAAGCCCATGACCCTCGAGCAGGTCGGCCAGATCATCGGCGTCACCAAGGAGCGCGTCCGCCAGATCCAGAACAAGGCGATGGAGAAGATCCGCGTCGAGCTGGAAGCCAACTTCCTCGGCACCCAGATCGAGGAAGACGAGGTCGAGACCGTCGCGGCCAACTGACCATCCAAGCCCCACCAAGGCCCGGACGATGTCCGGGCCTTTTCTTTTCCACCGGCGCGGTTCCCGGTATGCTTCCGACACTCCCGCTCGGGAGCACGCCCCTTCCGACCCCCGCCCGGGGCGGAACCGGCGACCGCCGCAGACCGAATCTTTCATGCCCGGCTGATCCGCCGCGCGTACCCTTCCACTCCCATCCGGGCGGCCATTCCCGCCGCCCCCCGCCCCCCAGACAGACCCACCGGCGGAGCCGAGAGGATCACCCCACGATGAGCCTGACCGAAGCACCAGAGACCGTCAACACCACCGGGCATGTCGCCATGGACATCTCGGTGCTGAAGAAGGACAACGACCCGCACGCGACCCGTTGGGGCGACTTCCTCAAAGCCACCATCAAGTTCAACGGCTCCGACCTCATCATGAAGTCCGGCCAGAAGCCCAAGATCCGCCTGCGCGGCTCGCTCAAGGCGCTGGATGTCGATCCCGTCTCCGCCGAGGAGTTCTTCCAGATCGCCCAGGCCATCCTGACCCCCCAGCAGATCGATGACCTCAAGCGGTACGGCTCGGTGGACTTCGCGTACAACTACGACAAGGACCACCGCTTCCGCGTCAACCTCTTCATGGCCCGCGGCACCATCTCGGTCGCAGCCCGCAACATCACCAGCAACATCCTGCCCTTCGAGGGCCTGCACCTGCCCCCCATCATGTCCGAGATCGCGATGCAGCCGCAGGGCATCGTGCTGCTCTGCGGCGTGACCGGCTCGGGCAAGTCCACGACCATCGCCTCGATGCTCGACTACATCAACGCCCGCAAGAACATCCACATCCTCACCCTTGAGGACCCGATCGAGTACATCTTCGAGGACAAGAAGGCCGTCATCAACCAGCGCGAGATCGGCCTGGACTGCCTGGACTTCAAGACCGGCCTGCGCGCCCTGGTGCGCGAGAACCCCGATGTCGTGCTGGTGGGCGAGATGCGCGACCAGGAGACCTTCGAGGCCGCCCTGCACGCCGCCGAGACCGGCCACCTGGTCTACGGCACCATCCACGCCTCCAGCACCACGCAGACCTTCAGCCGCATCTACGGCCTGTTCCCGCAGGAGGAGGTCGATCAGGTCCGCAAGATCCTGGCCTTCCAGATGCGCGCCTTCGTCTACCAGAAGCTGCTGCCCACCCTGCACGAGAACATCTTCCGCATCCCCGCCATCGAGATCCTCATCAACAACGGCGTGGTCCGCAAGTACATCCTCGACGAGCGCGAGGGCGATCTCCGCGATGTGCTCAACTCCATCGAGGCCCGCCAGGTCGGCATGCTCGATTTCAACGACTCGCTGGTGCAGCTCGTCGAGAAAGAATTCATCCACACCCGCGTCGCCCTCGAGGCCTCGCCCAATGTGGACGACCTCCAGATGAAGCTCAAGAAGTTCAAGTGATCCCCCCGGGGGGGGGGCGGCACACGCCCCCCCCCCACTTCCCCCGCCGCACGGAGCCGGGAAGCGCCACGCGGCGCGTGCCCGGCCAGGAAGGACCGCCCAAGGTGCTCGATTCGCTGACCATCGCCCAGCACTCACCCACCCTCGCCGCGGGCTACATGCTCGTCTCGGTGTGGAAGCCGATCCTGCTCTTCGCCCCGTTCCTCGGGTGGGCGTGGTTCGTCTCGACCCACCTGGACAAGCAGGCCCAGCGTTTCTACCTTGGGCGGGAGAAGTGGGCGCTGGTCCACATGATCTTCGGCATGGCGGCGCTGGGCGCGGTGATCCTGGTGCCCATCGGCGGCATCGCCGGCTTCGCCGCCACCCTGCTGATCGTGCTGGCCCTGCTCGCCGGCGACATCGGCCTGTTCGTCGCCATCACCAACCGCGACGAGCGTGTGCCCGAGCGCGCCCGCATCTCGATGGACTTCGAGAAGATGAAGGCCGCCCGCGAGGAGAAGGCCAAGGCCAAACAGCTCGGCAACTCCGAGCTGGTCATCGTCGGCGCCAACAAGATGAAGATCCCCCCGCCCCAGAAGGAATCGGCCGAGTTCGCCGTCCGCCTCGCCGCCGAGCAGGTCGTCGCCAAGGCGTTCTCCATGCACGCCTCCCAGATCGACATCCTCCCCGCCAACGAGTCCACCTACGCGGCCTCCTACCTCGTCGACGGCGTCCGCCAGGCCGGCGACCCCATCGCGCGCAACGACGCCATCCAGATCATCGACTTCTGGAAGTCCTGCGCCGGCCTGGATGTCAGCGACCGCCGGCGCAAGCTCCAGGGCCAGGTCTCCGTGTCCGGCGAGGGCATCACCGCCGCCACCCTCCGGCTCGTCACCAGCGGGTCGGCCAACGGCATGCGCCTCGAGATGACCTTCAACCCGGCCGAGGCCGTCCGACGCAAGACCAACGCCCTCGGCCTGTCCGACAAGCAGCAGGAACTCATCCAGGGCTGGGCCAACGAACCCGGCGGCGTCGTCCTCATCGCCGGCCCGGCCGACTCCGGGCGCACCACCACCCTCTACACCATCCTTAAGTTCCACGACGCCTACACCAGCAACATCTCGACCATCGAACTCGACATTGAGGACGCCCTCGAGGGCGTCAAGCAGATCCACTTCGATCCGGCGGCCGACGGGCCGGACTTCGCCACCACCGTCCGCTCCAACCTCCGGCGCGACCCCGATGTCCTCGGCGTGGCGGAACTGCCGGACACCGAGACGGCCGCCAACATCGCCCGGGCCGACCTGGAGCGCAGCCGCGTCTACCTCTCCCTCCGCGCCAACTCCGCCCTGGAGGCCGTCCAGCTCTACACCAAGGCCGTCGGCGATCCCAAGGCCGCCGCCCAGGGCCTCAAGGGCGTCGTCGCCCACCGCCTGCTCCGCGTCCTGTGCAGCAACTGCAAGGTCGCCTACCCGCCCACGCCCGACATGCTCAAGAAGCTCGGCCTGCCCCCGGACAAGGTCTCCCAGCTCTTCAAGAAGGGCGGCCAGGTGCTCGTCCGCAACAAACCCGAGATCTGCCCCGTCTGCTCCGGCGTCGGCTACATGGGCCAGACCGGCTGCTTCGGCGTCTTCCCCATCGAGGACGAGGAGAAGGCCCTCATCGCCGAGCAGAACTGGGCCGGCCTGCGCACCGCCATGCGCAAGCGCCAGCTCCCCACCGTCCAGCAGTCCGCCCTGCGCAAGGCCGTCGAGGGCATGACCAGCATCGAAGAGGTCACACGCATCACCGCCGAACCCAAACCCGCCGGCGGCAGTAAAACCCCCGAACCCGCCGCCTGACCCCCCTCCCCCCGTGGGGCCGACTTCCAGTCGGCCATCCCAGCCGGCCATGCCCCGCCCGTCCCACCCTCGGGACGAAAGTCGGAGACCGAACCATGATCTTCAATATCCTCATCGTCGGCCTCGTGCTCGGCCTGGCCTACGCATGGATGGTCCGCGGCTTCTTCAGCGCGTTCCTCCACCTCCTCTGCGTGCTCGTCGCCGGGGCGCTCGCCTTCGCCGTCTGGGAGCCGCTGGCCTACCTGCTCGTCGGCATGGCCCCGGAACGCGGCCTGTTCGCCTTCCTCGACAGCGCCGCCTGGGGCCTCGCGTTGCTGGTCCCCTTCACCGTGTTCATCATCCTGGCCCGCCTGATCTCGGACCGCATCGTTCGGGGCAACCTCAAGAACTCCACCGCCGCCGATTACGCCGGCGGGGCCGTCTGCGGCCTGGGCATCGGTGTGCTGACCGCCGGCGTCTTCGCCATCGGCATCCAGGGCCTGCGCCTGCCCACCACCATCGGCTACCAGCCCATCTGGTACACCGAGGACCGCGCCGGCGGCGCGGGCAGCCTGACCCACTCCGACCGGCTCTGGATCCCCGCCGACCGCATCACCGCCGGCGTCTTCCAGCATGTCTCGGAAGGCTCCATGTCCTCCCGCCAGTCGCTGGCCAGGTGGCACCCCGATCTGGACGGCTCGGCCTTCGCCGCCCGCATCTCCCCCGGCAACGGCGCGGGACGCAACGCCATCCATCCCGACAAGTTCCGCGTCCTGAAGACCTACACCGTCGCCTCGGCCGAGCGCCCCGCCGCCGCCAACGAGCTGCTCGCATTCCCCGGCTCCACCACGCCCCAGCGCTACCTCGACATCCGCGGCGAGACCGTCGCCCGCGGCCACCTGCTCGGCCTCGTCGTGCAGTTCGAGCCGGCCGCCCGTGAGAGCGGCGGACGCGGGGGCGGCCAGGTCGTCGTCTCCAACGGCCAGGCCCAGCTCATCGCCCACAACGACGCCACCGGCGACTCCATCACCATCTTCCCCATCGCCGTCATCTCGGAGAACGCCGAGGCCGACGGACGCCTGGGCCGCTGGAAGTTCGACGCCAACGATGTCTTCATCGGTTCCGTGGGCGCGCAGTCCCAGCCGGTGATGGCCTTCGAGTTCCTTGTGCCCGAGGGCTACGCGCCCCTCGGCCTGCACCTGCGCCAGGCCCGCGCCCTGGTCGCCGATATGCCCGCCCCGGTCGCCTTCGACAGCACCGGCGACCGCGACCGGCGCATCGCCTCGGGCGCGATCCTCCGGCCCGAGGGCGCGACACGCCGCCAGCGCAACGACTCCCACGCCGTCGTCATCGACGGCTCGGCCGTCGGGCGCGGGGCCTCTTCCTCCGGCATCGCCATCAGCGCCTCGCTGGGTGAGGTTACCTCCAGCCAGACCGCCCGTTCCCGCGTGGACCTGGACGAGCAGAACCGCATCACCAACGGCCAGGCCAAGTTCCTCAAGAGCGAGGTCGGACGCGGCAATGTCTCCGCCGGGCGCACCATGCGGGTGGATTCCTTCGCCCTGGGCGCAAACCAGACGATGGTGCAGGTCGATGTCTCGGCCGGCACGCCCGCCGGCTTCGTCTCCGAGGCGGGCCGCCTGGCCCCGACCAACCAGCCCATCGTCCTGATCGACTCCAACGGCAACGAGTTCCAGGCCATCGGCTTCATCTACAGCGACCGCGAGGTCTTCGAGGTCCGCTACACCCTGGGCAACACCCTCTCGGGCATGGCCGACACCCCCGCCATCTCCACCGCCCGCGACGACCAGAAGCTCGTGATCCTGTTCGTGGTCACCACCGGGGCCACCATCGAGCAGCTGGCCGTGGGCGATGTCGTCCTGGCCAACATCCGCCCACCCCTGACCGCGCGCGGCAACTGATACGCATCCCGCCCGAAATAGGGCGTGACCCGATGGACAAGCCGTGACTGCAAGGGAGCGGCCGAGCGACGCCACACGCCGTCGCGTCCAGCAAATACCGGCAAAATGGAAGCCCGCTTCCTGACGGTCGCGTCGGCATTGGCTACGGAACCGCAGACCGATCCCGCCCGGAAATCAAGCGGGATGCGTATCAATAAAGATGCTCCGCTGCTGACGCAACCGCGGCCGCTCCCTTGCAGTCGCGGCTTGTAGACCGGGCCACGCCCGAAACTCAAGGGGGATGCGTAGACCCAGGCCACCGCCATGCCCAACGAAAATGCCCCGTCACAAGGACGGGGCATTGTTCATGATCGGAGTTGTGGATGCCCCGGCGGGGCATGGCCGACTGAAAGTCGGCCCCACGAGCGGAGACTCACTCGGCCGCGGCGGCCTCGGGCTTCTTGCTCTTCTTGGCGGGCTTCTCGATCAGCTCGCCCTCGGAGTCGAACTCCATCTCGGGGGCCGCATCGACATCGAGCTGGCGGTCGGCGACGACCCACAGCTTGACATCCGCGCCCAGGTCGGAATCGACCTTGATGTGGATGTCGAAGGTGTCCACGCGCTTGATGGTGCCGGGCAGGCGCACCTCGCGGGGCTTGATGTCGAAGCCGACTTCCTGCAGCGCGGTGGCGATGTCCTGCTGGGTGACCGAGCCGTACAGGTGGCCCTGGTCGTTGCAGGCGCGGGTCATGGTCAGCTGCTGGCCATCGAGCTTCTTGATCATCTCCTCGCGCTGCTTGCGCAGGGCGGCGACCTGCTTCTCGGCGTCGGCCCGCCTGGCGGCCAGATCCTTGATCAGATCCTCGCTGGGCGTGGTCGCCAGGCCGAACGGCAGCAGGTAGTTGCGGGCGTAGCCCAGACGGACCCGGACCACATCGCCGACGATGCCCAGGTTGTCCACGCTCTCGGTGAGGAGCAGTTTCACATGCTTGCTGGCCACGGGGGCCTCCTTCGCTGTCCTTGCCCGGCCGCCCGTGTGAACAAGGGCCGGACGAAGTTGAGGAGCCGCTCCCGGGCGCGCGCCCGGGCCATCACGGCCCCAACGGGTTCCCCCCGGCCGGGCCGGGAGGAGGGGGAAAAGCGTAGGCGTCCCACGCATGGGACACCTGCGGAACGGATCAGAATCAGCCGGGAAGATGACGCCCGGCCCGCTCGGGTCAGAATGGGATGTCGTCGTGGTCGATGGCCGGCTCGTCGTAACCCTGGGACTGGCGACCCCCCCCCCCCCCGCCGCCCGAACCGGAGCGGGCATACCCCCCACCGCCACCACCGGACGCGCGCCCTTCGCCGCCCCCGGCACCGCCGCCACCGCCCTGGCCGCCCCCGACGAACTCGAAGTTCTCGCAGACGACCTTGAGCTTGGAGCGCTTGCCGCCGCCGTTCTTGTCCTCCCACTGGTCCAGACGCAGACGCCCCTCGACAAAGACGGGGCTGCCCTTGCTGAGGTACTTGGCCATCGCCTCGGCCCGGGCGCCGAAGATCTCACAATCGACGAAGGTCGCCCGCTCCTGCCAGTTGCCGTCGCGGTCCTTGAACCGCTCGTTCACGGCGATCGAGAACGACCCAACGCTCAGCCCGCTGGGCATGGCGCGGATCTCGACATCCCGCGTCAGGTTGCCCAGCAGAATGACCTTGTTGAAACTGCCCGCCATGCGATCTCCTTCCGGCCCGCAACGGACCGTGCCCGCGGCTGCCCCAACGGGCGAACGCCGGTGAACAAGCATACCCGAACACACCCCTGCCCGCCACCCCGCCCGACGAAGAGCCGGACGGGGCCGAGGGACCGGCGGTTGCACACAGGGCAAAGCCCCATGCGAATCAGTTCTCGTCGTCGCCTTCCACCCCGTCGTCCCCGTCGGACGACGCGGCCGGAGCCTGCTGCTCGGGAGCGCCCAGGCGGACGCGCCCGGAGCTCTCGTCCTCGGTGGCGTCGGCCCGCTCGGCGCGGAACTTGGCCTCGTCGGCCAGGGCCTGACGCTCGTCGTTGGACGCGATCTCCTCCTCCGAGAGGTGGTCGGCCTTGATGACCAGCAGACGCAGGATCTTGGACGAGATCTGGGCGTCGCGCTCCAGCTTGGCCACCAGGTCGGTGGGGCAGGTGAAGTACGCGAGGATGTACACGCCGCGCTTCTGCTTGTCGATCTCGTAGGCCAGGCGCCGGTCGTCCCACTTCCGCATCGCCAGCACGCTCGCGTGGGCGCGCCCGAACAGCTCGTTGATGTGCTCGAGCGTGTCGCCGAACTGGGCGGCGGCCGCCTGCGACACCACGAACATTCCCTCGTACACGCCCGTGCGGGCCATCGTCTCGGTCGTCATTTCAATCGCTCCGTTTCTTTCTGATCCGTGTTCCGGCCTTCCGCGCTCCGGGCGTCGGGGCCGGGCTTGTCTGATGGTTTGCTCTCTTGCGGGAGCCTCTTGTTGAACCTGTTCATCGCGGCCGGGAGTCCTTCCCGCACCGCGCACTCCGCCGCGTCCGCGGCCTCGGCCGTCCCGGCCCGCATCGCGTCCAGCTCCTCCTCCGCGAACCGGGACAGCACCCAGTCCGCCTTCACCCAGCCCGGGGGCATGGCCCCCACGCCGATCCGCAGGCGGGGGTAGTCCGCCCCGCCCAGGGCACGGTCGATGTCGGCCAGGCCGTTGTGCCCGCCCGCGCTGCCCTTCTCGCGGACCCGGACATGCCCGACGGGCAGCGCGATCTCGTCCACGATCACCAGCAGGTCCGACGCCGGGTCGAGCTTGAAGAAGCGCACCGCCTCGCCCACCGACCGCCCGGACAGGTTCATGAAGGTGGTCGGCTTGGCGAGCACCACCCTCTCCCCGCCGATGGACGCATCGAGCGTCACGGCGTTGAACCTGGCCCTGGGCATCGCGCCGCCGGCGTGCCGGCGCGCGATCTCGTCCACCGCCAGGAATCCGGCGTTGTGGCGCGTGCGCTCGTACTGAGCGCCCGGGTTGCCCAGACCGACGATCAGCTTCATGGCGCGGTCAGCCCTTCTTCTCTTCCTTCTTGGCCGTCGTCACCGCGGGGGCGGCGGCGCCGGAGACGGTGGCGGCCTCGGCGCTCTCCTCCTGGGCCTTGATGACGATGATCTGAACGACCACGGTGTCGGGGTCGGTCAGCAGCTTCATGGTCTTGACGGGCAGCCTGATCTCGCCCGCGTGGATCACATCGCCCACATCCAGGCCCGAGACATCCACCTCGATCTGGTCGGGCAGGTTGGTCACCTGGCAGTTGAGCGCGATCTCGTTGACCGGGTGCATCATCACCGCGCCGGCCTTCTTCAGGCCGATCGGCTCGCCGACGAACTTGAGGTGGGCGTGGGTGTCCACCCGCTCGTTCAGGTCCACGCGGGCGAAGTCCGCGTGGATGATGTTGGTGCCCAGATAGTCGTACCCGATGTCCTTGAGCAGCACGAACTGCTGCTTGCCGTCCACCTGCATCGAGAAGACCTTCTCGCCCTTGGTGATGTGCTTGAGGGCCTCGCGGGCGTCGAGCACCACGGGCTGGGGCTCCTCCTTGTGGCCGTAGATCACGGCGGGCAGACCGCCCGTCTCGCGGATGCGCTTGGAATACCGCGAGCCGACCCGGTCGCGGACCTTGGCGTTGAGAACCGGCGCTTCTTCGTGCATGGCTTGTACCTCTTGCTGGTTGCCTTGGGTGTTGGTTCTGATCCAGGAAATGTTCAGCGTTTGACGCCCGCCGTCCCGTGGAACAGCGCGCTGATCGATGAGTTGTTGTGGATGCGCCCGATGGCCTCGCCGAGCAGCTCGCCCACCGAGAGCACCACCAGCTTGTCACGGATCGGCTCGCACCGCTCCCCCGCCGGGACGGTATCGCTGACGACCACGCGGGAGATCGGCGACGCCGCCAGCTTCTCCGCGGCCTTGCCCGCCAGCACCCCGTGCGTCGCCGCGGCGTGGACATCGACGGCCCCCTTGTCCATCAGCAGGCGGGCCGCCTCGCAGATGGTCCCCCCGGTCGAGATCATGTCGTCGAACATCAGCACCCGCTTGCCCGCCACCGTGCCGATCAGGTTGCCCACATCCACCTGCGTGCCCGACAGCCGGCGTTTGTTGATGATCGCCAGGTCCGCGTCCAGCAGGTTGGCCATCTTCTCGGCCACCTTGACATTGCCCACATCCGGCGAGACCAGGCACAGGTCGCCGAGTTCCTCGCGGATCGACCTGAAGTACTGGTAGAACACGGGGCCGGCGCTCAGGTGGTCCACCGGCAGGTCGAAGAAGCCCTGGATCTGCGCCGCGTGCAGGTCGATGGCCAGCACGCGGTCGGCCCGGGCCGCGGTGATGAGGTTGGCCACCAGCTTGGCGGTGATGGGCACGCGCCCCTCGTCCTTGCGGTCCTGACGCCCGTAGCCGTAGTACGGCATGACCAGCGTGATCCGCGCCGCGCTGGCCCGGCGCAGGCAGTCGCAGAACACCAGCAGCTCCATGATGTTGTCGTTGACCGGCTCGCAGGTGGACAGGATCACGAAGCAGTCCCGCCCGCGCACATCGTCCTCGAGCTTGGTGATGATCTCGCCGTCGGGGAACAGCGTCGTCTTCGCCCCGCCCAGCGGGATCTCCAGGTGGTCGCACACCCGCTGGGCCAGGTGCTTGCTGTTCCGCCCGGAGAAGACCTTGAGCTTGCCGTAGCCGCCGTTGCCGGTGTGTACGCCGCCTGTGTTCATCGCACGCTCCCCGTTCCCGCTCGGCCTCGGAAGATCCGGTCCACCTCCGCCAGGTGCTCCGGGGTGTTGATGCTCAGCACATCCTCGGGCGGCACCGCGTCGATGACCTCGACGCGCTTGCCCGCGTTGAGCATGTTCTCGAACACATCGGTGATGTAATACTCGCCCGAAAGCTCGTTCCGTTTGACCCGCTTCAGGGCCTCGAACATCGCCCCCGCGTCGAAGCAGTAGTAGCTCGGATTGATCTCGCGGATCCTCAGTTCATCCGCGGAAGCGTTCTTCTGCTCGACGATCCGCAGGAACCGACCCTGCTCATCGCGGACGATCCGCCCGTAGCCCGACGGATCAGCGATCACGCTGGTCGCCAGCGTCGCGGACGCGCTGCTCTCGCGGTGCCGCGCCAGCACCGTCCGCAGCGTCTCCGGTCGGATCAGCGGCCCGTCCCCGCACAGCACGAACAGGTCCAGCCCGCCCCTTGCGTCAACCGGGTAGGCCCCCTCGGCGCACATCACCGCGTGCCCCGTGCCCAGCTGCTCGTCCTGCACCGCGAACCCGACCGTCGGTCCGTACCCCGCCAGCGCGTCACGCACCAGTTCCTGCTTGTACCCCACCACCACCGTCACCCGCGAGCACCCCGCATCCAGGCACGCATCGACCACCGCGCACACCATCGGGCGACCGCCCACCGGGTGGCACACCTTGGGCAGGTCCGACCCCATCCGCGTGCCCTTGCCCGCGGCCAGCAGCAGCGCCCCGACCGGTTTGTCCGTGTGCCCCGACATCGTGGGTCGGCGACGATGAAGCCCAAAACTACCCCGCCTGGATTCGAACCAGGACTAGATGGACCAAAACCACCTGTGCTGCCATTACACCACGGGGTATCGGTGGGATCGGTCTCTTGCGAGACCAAAGGGCTTCGCGACGCGCTGCTCCGCTGGCTGGGGGACGCTGACGCGCCCCGGTGTCCGTTCCGCTCCGTCGCGGACCGAACACGCCGGGAGAACCCGCCCGTGCAAGGCCGCGGCACTGTTCGCCGATTTCCCTGTTACCGGTGCAAAGCCCCGCGGGGAACACGGCTTGGAGCTGGCCCCCCGCCGGCCGCACGGAACCGAAGTCCCATGAAGCGGGGATCCCTGGACGCGCCTCGGCGGGGAACTTCCCGCGTCCGTCACGCCCGGCTCCGCAAGCCCAGACTATATGCGCCGCCCGTGGTGCGTCAAATCCCACCCTTGTGCCAAGGGGCCAAACGCCCACGCTCAGCGTGCCGATGGCACTCTGGACAGTAGACCCCACCCGACTGCGTCCAAAATCCGAATCCTTATAACGCGAAAACGCAATTCAGGGGCACCCATCAACCGATTGAAGAGGCTTATGGGAACCCTGACGCTGGCCGCACTGCACGAACTTCCGCTCCTCAACATTCTTGCTGCGGGCTTTACCGCAGCATGGGTGTTCGGACTGGTGACACAACGATTCGGGCTTTCCCCGATTGTGGGCTACCTGCTCGCGGGCGTGGTGATCGGGCCGTATACGCCGGGATTCATCGGCGACAAGGAGATCGCCCACGAGCTGGCCGAGCTGGGCGTCATCCTGATGATGTTCGGCGTGGGCCTGCACTTCCATCTCAAGGATCTGCTGGCCGTCAAGTCCATCGCCATCCCCGGCGCCGTCGTCCAGAGCGCGGTCGCCTCGCTGACGACGATGCTGATCTTCCACTCCTTCGGCTGGGAATGGAAGTCCAGCCTGGTGCTGGGCATGGCGATGGCGGTGGCCAGCACGGTGGTGCTGCTCCGCGTGCTGATCGACAAGCAGATGCTGACCACGGTCCACGGCCATGTGGCGGTGGGCTGGCTGATCGTCGAGGACATCTTCACCATCCTGGCCCTGGTGCTGGTCCCCCTGATGGCCGTACAGCCGGTGATGGAAGGGGTTACAGAGGCCACCGCCGCCGGCGGGGGCACCAGCGGCCTGATGACCATCGTCTGGGCCTTGGGCAAACTCGCCGTGCTGGTCGCCCTGGTGCTGGTCGCCGGCTCGAAGATCGTCCCGTGGATCCTGATGCAGGTCGCCAAGCTGCGGTCCCGCGAGCTGTTCACGCTGACGGTGCTGGTGCTGTCCATCGCGATCGCGGTCGGGTCGGCGGTGTTCTTCGGCGCATCCGTGGCGCTGGGCGCGTTCCTGGCCGGCATGGTGGTGGCGCAGTCACCGGCCAGTCACCAGGCCGCGGCCGACGCCCTGCCCATGCGGGACGCCTTCGCCGTGCTGTTCTTCGTCTCCGTCGGGATGCTCTTCGACCCGAACTTCATCGTCCAGGAACCCCTGATGGTCGGCGCGGCCCTGGTGGTGGTGCTGGTCGCCAAGCCCCTGGCCGCGATCTTCATCGTGTGCGTCCTGGGGTATCCGGCCCGCACCGCCCTGACGGTCGCCATCGGCCTGGGCCAGATCGGCGAGTTCTCCTTCATCCTCGGCCAGGTGGCCCTGGCGAACAAGCTGATCCCGGAGGAGGGGATGAGCGTCCTCGTCGTCGCCGCCATGATCTCCATCACGCTCAACCCGATGGTGTTCAGATCCCTGAACAGCATCGAACGGTTCCTCGAGAGACGCAAGAAGATCTGGAAACTGATGAACGCACGCAGCGAGACGCGCCGCAACATCATCAACGCCCATGTCGCGCCCTCGCTCGAGGCCAGCGAGAAGCCCCTGGCCGTCATCATCGGGTACGGCCCCGTCGGGCGCGTCGCCGACGCCCTGCTCCGCGACGCCGGCTTCGAGACCACCATCATCGAGATGAACATGGACACCGTCGAGAAGCTGGTGGCCAAGGGACGCATCGCCGTCTACGGCGACGCCAGCAAGCCGGAGATCCTCGAACTGGCCGGCATCAAGCACGCCGTCCACCTGGTCATCACCCTGGCCGACGCCTCCAACCGCAACGACCTCGTCCTCGAGGCCCGCGAGCTCAACAAGTCCATCGAGATCACCGTCCGTGCCCGCTACCTTTCCGAGCTGGGCGCGCTCAAGGTCGCCGGCGCCAACAAGGCCGTGTTCGAGGAGGGCGAGGTCGGACTCTCCCTGGCCAAGCATGTCATGCTCCGCCAGGGCCTCGACGAGGCCAAGATCAACAAGATGCTCGCTTCCATCCGCAAGCTCTGGGGCATCTCGGAGAGCACCGCCGAACCGGCCCCGAAGAGCGCCCCGGACGCCGGGCCGTCCTGACACACCGGCGGCACAGGCGTCCCGCCTGTGCGGAAACCTCAACGACACACGAGCGGGACGCCCGCCCCACCGGGGGGGGCTGAGAACCCGTCCCTCACGCTCCAGGCCCGTCCCCGCCCTCCACCGCGTCGCGTCCGATCAGGTCGTAGCAGGTCGCCAGCAACCCCAGCAGCGGGAAGCGCCCCTCCGGGAACGGGCTTGGCCCGAGCCGGCGCAGCAGCACGCAGCTGATCGGGGGCGGCGCGATCGGCGTGTCCAGGTCCGCCAGCCCGTCGCCGACCTCCCAGAAATCCTCCAGCGACTGCTCCAGCGGCGCGCTGGTCCGATCCGTCACCCCCGGCACATGCGGCAGCAGCACCGGGGTCGGTCCCGTGGCGCCCGACCCGGCCACCCGCCGCTGGCGCAGCCCCTCGACCAGGTCCTCGATCGGCATCCCGCGCAGGCCGAAGATCAGCATGGGATCATCGCCCAGCCGCTCACTCAGCAGCGCGGTCAGGCACACCGCGTGCTTGCACCACGGCGTCTTCTCCGACCAGTCCGAGCAGGTGCATCCGGGCCGGAGATCGTCCGGCTCGGTGGGCAGCAGGCGCAGGCCCAGAGGGGCGAAGACATCCTCGATGTTGCTGGGCAGCTCGCCGGCCAGCAGCTTGGCCGCGTAGCGGACCTGCTCGCCCATCGTGCCGATCACCTGCTCCTGCTGCGGCGCGGTGAAGACTTCGAGACCCAGCGTGGTGCGGTAGGGCTTCTCCGCCCGCCCCTGGATGATGCCCTCGCACAGCACCCCCTCGATCGTCAGCCGCTTGGTCTGGCCCTGCTGGGCGTACTCGACGCCCTCGCGCAGCGCGTCGCCCGACGCGCCGAGTTCGGCCACGCGCATCACGCGCTGCGTCACCCAGCTCCTGGGCGCCTCGCCGGGCTTCGTCCTGGTTTTGACCCCGCCCCGCACCCGGCGCGGGTTGGTCAGCGGCTTCTTGCTCGACCGGAACGACGCCGTCTGAGTCCGCTGCCGCGCCGGCGCGGTCGGGATGATCCCGCTCAGCTGCGGCTTGGCCACCACGGACACGGTCCGGTCCGCCTTGGGGGGCGGGGGAGGGGCTGCTTCCGGTTTCTTGCTCGCCTTCTTCGCCACGCTCACACCTCGTCCGCGATCGCGTCCGCACGCAGGGTCAGCAGGTCACGCAGCTGGTCCGTGTCCAGCTCGGTCAGCCAGCGCTCGCCCGCGCCGATGATGTTCTCGGCCAGTTCCGTCTTGCTCTCGATCATCTCGTCGATCCGCTCCTCGAGCGTGCCGCGCACCACGAACTTGTGGACCTGCACCGTCCGGGTCTGCCCGATGCGGTACGCCCGATCGGTCGCCTGGTTCTCCACCGCGGGGTTCCACCAGCGGTCGAAGTGGAAGACATGGTTGGCCGCCGTCAGGTTCAGGCCCACGCCGCCGGCCTTGAGCGAGAGCATCAGGATCGGGTGCTTGCCCGTCGCCTCCTGGAACTGCTCGACCATCTTCTGGCGCTGGCCCTGCGGCGTGCCGCCGTGCAGGAACAGCACATCCCGCCCCAGCTCGTGACGCAGCATCCCCGACAGCAGGTGCCCCATCTGGCGGAACTGCGTGAAGATCAGCGCCTGGTCGCCCTCGCTGAGCAGCTCGTCGAGCATCTCCAGCAGGCGCACGCACTTGCCCGACCGCGACGGGTCGATGATCCGCCCCGCCTGCGGGTCCTGGTCCTTGAGCATCTGCGCCGGGTGGTTGCAGATCTGCTTGAGCTTGATGAGCGCCGCCAGCACCAGCCCGCGCCGGTGGATGCCGTCGGACTGCTCCACCTCCGTCAGCATCCGCTTGACGCACGACTCGTAGAGAGCGGCCTGCTCGCTGGTCAGGGGGCACCACTCGCGGCTCTCCAGCTTCTCGGGCAGGTCCGCCACCACCGTCGGATCGGTCTTGACCCGGCGCAGGATGAACGGACGCACCAGCCCGCGCAGCTTGTCCATCTTCGACTTGTCGCGGTGCCGCTCGATCGGCACGCTGAACTTGCGCCGGAAGTTGCCCGCCGGCCCCAGGTACCCCGGGTTCAGGAAGTCCATGATCGACCACAGCTCGCTGAGCCGGTTCTCCACCGGCGTGCCCGTCAGCGCGATCCGGCGCGGCGCGGGGATCGCCCGAACGGCCTGGCTCTGCTTCGCCTGCGGGTTCTTGACGAACTGCGCCTCGTCCAGCACCATCCGGCCCCACGGCACCGACTCGAACATCTCCCGGTCCCGGTTGACCAGCGCGTAGGTCGTCAGGATCAGGTCGTGCTTCTTCGCCTCCTCGACGAACGCGGGGCCTTGCAGGCGCTCCGGGCCGTGGTGGACCATGACATCCAGCTCGGGCGCGAACCGCTCCGTCTCCTTCACCCAGTTGCCGATCACCGACATCGGCACCACCAGCAGCGTCGGCTCGACCGCCCCCCCCGCCTCCCCGCCCACACCACCGCCCGCCACCGCCCGCTCGTGCTGGAGCAGCGCGATCAACTGCACGGTCTTGCCCAGGCCCATGTCGTCCGCCAGGCACGCCCCGAAGCCGAACCGCTCCATGAACGCCATCCAGCTCAGCCCGCGCTTCTGGTACGGACGCAGCGTCCCCCTGAACAGCCCGGGCGTCTCCAGCTCCGGCAGTTGCAGCGTCACCCCCTCGGCCGACCCGCCCCCGAAGATCGACGCCACCCACCCCGTCGCGTGCAGGCCCGTCACCGGCAGCCCGGTCTGGCTCGGGTCGCTCGCCAGCGCCAGACGCATCGCCTCGCCCAGTTCCATCTGCCCGCCGGGGTTCTCGCGGATGAACTTGATCGCGTTCTGCACATCCTCCGGCCGGATCTCCACCCACTTGCCCCCGATCCGCACCAGCGGCGATGACTTGCTGGCGAACTGCTCGAACTCGTGCAGCGTCAGCGTCGTGTCCCCGATCGCGATCTCCCAGTGATACCCCACCAGCGTCCCCAGCCCGAGCTGCGGCCCGCCCGCGTCCGCCGCGCCCTGCATCAGCAGCTCCGCCGGGTCCGACTCGATCCGCAGACGCGCCCCCAGCCGGCCCGCCGGAGAATCCCACCACGCCGGCGCCTGCACCGAGAACCCCTGCTCCACCAGCACCGGGCGCGTCTCCCGCAGGAACCTGTACGCGTCCTTGGTCTCCAGCAGAAGCTCGATCGGCTCGGACTCGTCCAGCGCGTCCTCCAGCTTCTTGTCGTACCGGCTGGCGCGCCCCAGCTCGCCCATCAGCAGTTCCTGCGGCGAGTCCAGCGTCAGCCCGTGCACCACCACCGAATCCCGCGACAGCAGCCAGATGTCCGCCGCCTCGACCGTCACCTCCGGATCGACGCTGCTCTCCAGGTAGAAGCTCAGCGACCAGCGCACCGAGGCGTCCGGCTGGCGCAGCTCCACCCCCAGCCCGTCCGCCAGCGGCTCGGACACGCGGAAGCCCAGACGCCACGACGAACTCTCGCCCCGCTCCTCCAGGGAGCCGATCCAGCGGCGCACCCGGCGCGTGATCTCCGTCCGCTGCGAACCCGGCGCTGGCACCTCGTGCCCCGTGCTCAGCAGCCCGCGCAGCCAGGCCACCTGCGGGTCGGCACGGGGGTCCACGCCGTCGATCGTGTCGTTCATCTCCTCGCTCAACAAGGTCGCGCGGCACAGCTCGTCCGTCACCGCCGACAGGAACGCCATCGACACCGACCACGCATCGTGGGCGTGCTCGTCCACCACCGCCCTGGCCGAGGCCGGCATCGAACCGACGAGCAGCGACACGCGCCGGGCCGTCGCCTCGTCCGCCAGCCAGGGCCACCAGGTGGCCGAAAGGTTCCCCTCCTCGTCCTGGAGCATCATGGGCACGAACCGGTGCCCCGCCAGCAGGTGCCTCGCCAGCCGCGCCGCCGCATCGAAGTACGACGCCGACGCCCCGAGCGCCAGCCGCCCGTCCGCCGTCTCCACCCGCTCGGCCAGACGCTCGAACACCCCGCCCGCCCGGCCCGCGGGCACCAGCACGGTCGGAACCGCCACCTCGACCAGCCCGTCCCCGGTCGCCAGCGCCAGGCCCAGCTCCATCGCCAATGTCGCGCTGGGCAGCACCGCCCCGTCCCGCTCCGGCAGGCGCAGGGTGATCTCCGATTCCTCACCCTCGATCCAGTCCGGGCGCACCGCCCCCGGGTGCGTCCGGCCCGGCACGGGGCTGAAACCGCGCTCGCACCAGAAATGCAGCCCCCGACCCGTGTGAGCCGCATGGACCACCAGGGCCTGCGTCCCGACCGCCGTCGCTGCCTGCACCACTCGGAGCCTCCGTGCCTCGCTGAGAGGGATCGCCCACGCCGCGCCGGGAACAACGCCCGGCCGCAACCCGGCGGTTGGTCAAAGCCGAATGGGAGCCCTGGGATTCGAACCCAGGACCAACGGCTTAAAAGGCCGCTGCTCTACCGCTGAGCTAGGCTCCCGACGCCCCCGCCGGGGGGCGGACGCGCGAAGTGGCAATCCTAGGACCGACCCCCGTGCCCTGCCAATTCCACGCCAAAAGCCCTAAGCCTTATCTCTTCTTTCCTGACACCATCCCTATGAGCAACGCCGCGTGCCGCGCCGACGCCCCCTGCTGCGCCCGCACGCACGCCCGGGCCTTCTCCCCCATCGCCCGCCGCGCCGCCGGGTCGTCCAGCAACCCCCGCAGCGTCTCCGCCAGCCCGTCCCGCCCCACCACACGGACACCCCCGGCGGCCTCCAGCAACCCCACCCCCGCCGCGAAATCCGCGTGCTCCGGGCCGATCAGCACCGGCAGGCCCAGCCCCGCCGGCTCCATCGGGTCCGACCCGTACAGCCCGCCGAACGACCGGCCGATCACGACCACATCCGCCACGCGGTACAGCGTGCTCAGCTCCCCGATCGAGTCCAGCACGAACCGGGTTGCGCTTGCCCGCCCCGCACCCTCCGACCGTCGCACGCACCCCGGCATGGCGGCCGCCGCCTGGTCGAACCACTCCGGCTTGCGCGGCGCGCAGACCAGTTGCACCTCCGCCGGAACCGCCGCGTGCAGCAGCGCCTCCTCACCGGGCGCGGTGCTGCCCGCCACCACGATCGGACGATCCACATCCAATCCCAGCGACCGGGCCAGCTCCAACGCCTCCGGCGTTCTGGGCGACCCCTCGGCCACCTCGACCGCGTCCCACTTCATCGACCCCGTCACCGCCACCCGCTCCGGAACCACCCCCATCGCCCGGAACCGCGCCGCATAGGCATCGTCCTGCACCGCCGCGAAGTCCAGCCGCCGGAACGACGGCCCGATCAACGCCCGCCCCCGCCGATACCCCTTGAAACTCCGCTCGCTCAGCCGCCCGTTGATGACCCCGACCGGCACCCCCCGGGCTTTGCACTGCCGCACCAGGTTCGGCCAGACCTCCAGCTCCACCAGCCCCAGCACATCCGGGCCCGTGAAATCCAGAAACCGCCGCACCGCCCACGAGAAATCCAGCGGCGTGCGCACCACATCGCACACATCCCCGTACAACGCCCGCCCCCGCGCCAACCCCGTGTCCGTCGTCACCGACACGATCACATCCGCGTGCTCGGCCAGCAGCGGCACGAGGCACCGGCACGCCGCGACCTCCCCCACCGACACCGCGTGCAGCACCACCCGCGGCCGCCCCCCCCCCGTCGGCCCCCGCGTGACCATCCCCCCGATCCTGCCGAACCGCTCGTCCCACCCCGACCGCTTCTTCCGCGCCCACACCGGCGCCAGCACCGCCCCGCCGATCAGATACCCCACATCGAACAGGTTCACGGCGGCGTCACCTTGTGCGTCAGGACGGGCAATGGGCGGGGTGGGACTCGAACCCACGACCACTCGCGTGTAAGGCGAGCGCTCTGGCCAACTGAGCTACCCGCCCGCTGGGTCCGTAACCATACCCCCCCACCCCCCACCCCCGCCCGATCCAACGCCGCCCTTTCCGACCGGATCGCCCCAATCCCAAAAGAGATCGCCGCCAAGGCGGGGCCTTGGCGGTGCGGGGTCCGGGCGATCGTGTGGTGCTTGCGGCATGGTGCAGACGCCGCAAACGAGTCCGTCCCCGCGAAGATCTCGGGAGGGAAAAGAAAAGGACAGAACCGCCTCCAGCCTACCAACAGCACCCTGCCGCGAGCCTGTGAAGATGGAGAAGGCCCGTAAAATCAAAGAAATGGGGACTTTGTTCTCGGGATTTTTCCGTCACTCCGCCGCCGGCCACCGCCGGAACTTCCACATTCCGAACACCATCCCCGCCGCCCCGATCCCCGCCAGAACCCCCCAGACCCCCATCAACTCCCCCGCCGACCACCCACGCCAGGTCGATCCCTCCAACGCCGTGATCGCCCACCGGAACGGGCTGGCCATCGTCAACCACCGCATCCACCCCACGAAGAACATCAGCGGCACCCCCGCCCCGCCCAGCAACGCCAGCACCAGCAGCACCGCCCGCACGCCCCCCTCCGCCCCGCCCGCCGAGGTCGCCACCGTGGCCAGCGTCATCATCACCCCAACGAACGCGAACGCGATCACCACCAGCGTCACCGCCTCCATCCACGCCGTTCCACCCCGCACCCCGAAGAACGGCACCGCGAACAGCACCCGCTGTGCTGTGAGCACTCCTACCGCGGCCAGAAAGCACGCCAGCGCCTTGCCGAGCACCACCGCGTCCCGACGCACCGGCGCCACCGCCAGCCGCCGGAGCGTCCCGCTCGACCGCTCGCCGACCAGCGACAACCCGAACCCCGTCACGCACCCCACCAGCGCCCACGCCACGGCCTGCGGATAGGTCAGCTCGAACGCGCTCTCCAGCGTCCGCGCCGTGCCGTCACGACCCTCCCTCCCCGCCGGCATCCGCACCGCCACTTCCACCGGTGTGAACCCGGCCAGCCCACCCGTGCCGGTCACTGCCGAACTTCCCGCCTGCCCATCCCCCCCTTCCACCGCCCCGCGCCCGAACAGCCGATCCGCCGAGTCCAGCAGCGTCCCCATCACCACCTTTTCCACGCCGGGCATCGTCTCGTCCGCCCGCACCCTCTCCCGCACCCGTTCGATCTGATCCCCCACCATCTCCGGCCGCTGGAACACCCCCGCCATCACGCGGAACCCCGCCCCCGCCAGCACGCCCCGCAGCATCCCCGACTCCGCCGCGCGGCTCGGGTCCATGACGACCTCCACGCTCGGGGGCTTGCCGAACACCGCGTCCTGCACGCCCTCCCCGAACCCCGGCGGGATGATGATCCCCGCCGCGATCTTCCCCAGCCGCACCCGCTCCTCCGCCTCGGCCGCGCCGGAGACCGGGACCACCGTCAGCCCGCCCACGGAGGGCTCCACCAGCGCGTCCGCGTACGCCCGGCTCAACTCCGACCCATCGAGATCCACGATCGCCACATCAACCACAGCCCCCCCGCCCCCCCCGAACGCCTGCCGGAAGATCAGCCCGAACACCACGCCGAACAGCAGCGGGAACACCAGCGTGAAGAACGCCGCCGTGCGGTCCCGCATCAGCAGGCGCAGATCCTTCACCGCGATGGCCCAGACCACGCCCATCAGTCCCGCAGGCTCCTCCCCGTCAGGCTCAGAAACACGCGCTCCAGGTCCGGCCGGTCGATCCGCACCCCCAGCACGCTCTGGCTCTGGAAATCCACGCCCGCCAGCACCTCCAGCGGCCGATCCGTCTCCGTCCGCACTTCCCCGTCGGGGGCGGCCCGCGTCACCGTCACCACCGCGCGCCCGCCGTAGCGGTCGATCAGCCCGTCCACCGTGTCCACGGCCAGCACCCGCCCGTGGTCCATGATCGCCACGCGGTCGCACAAACGCTGCGCCTCGTCCATCGAGTGCGTGGTGTACACCACCGTCGTCCCCGCCGCCCGCAGCCCCTCGACGATCCCGTAGATCGCGGCCCGCGAGTGCGGGTCCACCCCCGCCGTCGGCTCATCGAGCAAAACCAGCTCCGGCCGATGCACCAGCCCCGCCGCCAGATTCAGCCGCCGCCGCATCCCGCCGGAGAAACCGCGCACGAGGTCGTCCCCGCGTTCCGCCAGCCCCACCATCCCCAGCAACTCCTCCGCCCGTCCCTTCCGCTCCCCCCGCGCCACCCCCTGCACCGTGACGAAGAACACCAGATTCTCCCGCGCCGTCAGGTTCTCATACAACGCATCCCCCTGCGGGCACACCCCGATCCGCGCCCGCACCCGAGCCTCCGCCGGCCGCCCGATCTCCCCCCCATCCCCCCCCACCAGCACCGCCTCCCCCGCGTCCGGCTCGACCAGCCCCACCGCGATCGAGAGCGTCGTCGTCTTCCCCGCCCCGTTCGGCCCCAGCAGCCCGAACACCTCACCACGGCGCAGCTCCAGCGACAGCCCGTCCACGGCCGTCACCCGCCCGTACCGCTTCACGATGCCCCGCAGCGAAAGCACGGCCCGATCATACAGCCGCGCCCCTCTTTGGAGTCGCCACCTCTTTTGGAGCCGCGCACGAAGGAAGCGGATTCCTCGCCCCAAACGAAGAATCCGCTTCCTTCGTGCGCGGCTCCAAACACCACCTCACTCCCTACTCTTCCCCATGCCCAACCCCCCCTCCCCCCGCACCTGCCGCATCGGCCCCATCACCATCGGCCCCGCCCACCCCCTGGCCGTCATCGCCGGCCCCTGCACGCTCGAGTCGGCCGAACTCGGCTTCGACATGGCCCGCGTCTGCAAGGCCATCTGCGACGACCTGGGCCTGCCCTTCATCTTCAAGGCCTCCTTCGACAAGGCCAACCGCTCCTCCGCCGGCTCCAGACGCGGCCCGGGCATGGCCGAGGCCCTCGACACCTTCCGCGCCATCAGCAAGGAACTGGGCATCCCCACCACCACCGACATCCACACCCCCGAGCAGGCCGAGCCGGTCGCCGAGGCCGTGGACCTCCTCCAGATCCCCGCCTTCCTCTGCCGCCAGACCGACCTCGTCGTCGCCGCGGCCCAGGCCGCCGCCCGACACGGCCGCGCCGTCAACATCAAGAAGGGCCAGTTCCTCAGCCCGAAGGAGATGGCCGGCCCCGTCCGCAAGGCCAAGGAAGGCGGCTGCGAGAACATCCTCCTGACCGAACGCGGCACCTTCTTCGGCTACCACCGCCTCGTCAACGACTTCACCGGCCTGGGCGACCTCATGGAACTCGACTGCTCTTCCTTCTCCCCGGTGGCACAGGCGTCCCGCCTGTGCGAAGCCCAAGAGCACAGGCGGGACGCCTGTACAACCAAAGAGACCACCAACACCTGGTCCCCCCCCGTCTGCTTCGACATCACCCACTCCACCCAGCTCCCCGGCTCCGGCGAGCAGACCGGCGGCCGCCCCGACCGAGCCCCCCTCCTCGCCCGCGCCGCCACCGCCGCCGGCGTCCACGCCCTCTTCATCGAGTGCCATCCCAACCCGCTCGAGGCCTGGTCCGACGGCGCGACCCAGCTCCGCCCCGACGCCGTGCGGGACATCCTGACCCAGTGCGCCGCCATCCGCCGCGCCATGCACGCATGAAGCCCCAGCGCCCCTTCCTCTCGCCGATCGCCCGGCCCGGCAAATGGGCGATCGGCGGCCTCTTCGCCGCCCTCGCCCTCGGCATCGTGGGCATTGTCGCCCCGCTGCCCCCCGGCATCGGCCTCTTCTGGTTCATCCTGGTCATCATCATCTTCTTTGCGGGTGCCTTCATGGACGCACGCACCCGCGCCAAGCGACTCATCACGGACCTCGCCCAACACGGCTACGAGCCTTGCACGCCCGACCTGATCGACCCCGACATCGCCGCCGCCGCCAAGGCCATGCGCCCGTGGCAGCTGCCCGCGCGGCACCGCACCCTCCTGCTCACCGGCGAGCGCCGCGGCCGCACCGTCTGGATCGCCGCGTACACCATCCCGGCGGGAAAAGCCCGAGTCCGCATGTCCCTCGTCGCCGTCCAGACCCTGCGGGACTGGCCGCCCGCCATCATCCGCCGCAAGCGCTTCCTCGACCAACTCCGCGACGGTTCCGACCTCGGCTGCCGCGCCTTCGACGCCCAACGCGAGATGCGTTCCGACCACCCCGACGCCGTGACCGCCCTCGCGCCCCTCGCCGACTGGTTCGTCACGGACGACACCGCCCGGAAAAGCTTCCGCCTGCACGAGATCCCCGGCAAAGCCGAGCAGTGGTCCTTCCGCGGCCACTGGGCCTTGCTCGCCTCCCCCGGCCAGGCCAAACCCCGCGACTTCCTCCAACTCGCCGACCTCCTCACCGCCTTCGCCGAAGCCGCCGACGACCTCGGCGACCACCAGCCCGAAGCACCGGACCCTGCCTGACGCGGATTCCCCTTGAGTTTCGAGCGATGCCCGATCGACAAGCCGCGACTGCAAGGGAGCGGCCGAGCGACGAACATGACCGTCGCGGCCCGCAAACGACAACGGACTTGAAGCCCGCTCACTCGCGGTTGCGACTGGTTTCGGTTTGGCGATTGACAGCCTCCGCCCGGACAGTGCTGGCCGCGAGTGAGCGGGCTTTCGCTTTCCTGCACTTGCCGACCGCGACGATCGCGTACGCCAAGCGGCCGCTCCCTTGCAGTCGCGGCTTGTTGTTCGGCCACACCCAAGATTCAAGGAGAATCCGCATCAATCCGGCCCACGACGGCCCCGCAAGCCCTCACTCCCGCGCCGCCGTCTCCGTCCCCTCCCGCAGCTCCACCCGCGTCATCGCCTCGCCCACCTCCGACCGGATGTCCGCGATCAGCACCGGGAAGTCCCGATCCGGGCACACCAGGTCATCCGTCTCCGCCAGCCGGCGCAGCACTCTTCTCCGCTCGAGCACCTTCGGGTCGATCAGCACCGCCGCCAGCCCGGTGCAGTCATGCCCCATCACATCATCCAGATCCGGCAGCGCCCACACCTCCGGCCCGGACCCGTCGTCGAACGACAGCCCCGGCGCCAGCCACGCCGTCAGCGGCCCGTCCAGCCCCGTCTCCACATGCCGACGCATCGCCTTGCCGGCCGACCACCAATCCCCCTCCACCGCCGCCACCGCCTCCGAGAGTTCGTCCTTCCCGACCGCGCCCAACTCTTCCAGCGTCTGCATCAGCAGCGCCGTCACCTGCGCGTCGAAATCCCCGCCCCCCCCTCCCGCGCGCAACGCCTCGCCCGCGATCAGCGCCCCCACCACATGACTCGGCCCGTCCTCATGGGTGAACGCCGACCCCGCCTCCGACACCAGCCCCGTGCTCTTGTACCCGTGCCAGGTCAGGATCTCGTGCCAGGTCATCACCTGCACGGCCAGCCGCTGCGCCAGACGCAGCGAGAACTCCTCGCCGACCTCCGCCCGCTCCCGCGCGGACAGGCCCGCCCACGACGCCGGGTACGCCAGCGCCACCGTGTACACGCACGGCTCATACCCCCGGAACCGCACGCACCCCCACCCGGCCCGCACCGCGTGCGACACCCGCGCGTGGATGTACGCCGTCATGTCCGCGGTGTTGCGGATGTGCGCGATGTCCAGAAACCCGCCCCGCGTCGTGTACACGATCCCCCGGCTCGTCTCCCCGTTCCCGTCGCCGTACGAGTGCTCCCCCAGCCCGTCCGCCGTCGCCGACGAGTACAGCGTGAACGGCCCCGGGAACGGCAGGCACCCCACCCGCGCCCGCGGCAGGGCATTGAACTCCCCGAACGACGCCCGCTCACCGCCGCCGCGTCCCATGCCGCCCGCCGCAAGCCCGCCGCGATCCCCGCACTCCGCCGGCACGCTCACCGCGCACCCGCACGCCAGCAAGCAGGCGGCGACGCCCGCCACCATCCGGCCAGCTTCGCCCGCGCACACGCTGCACCATCGAACAACGCCCATGAGGCCCAGCAGACCACCCCCGTGTGAAGCACGCCCTGCCCTGTGATAAATCCCCCCTCATCAGGTGGATTTTCGGCGAACACAACGCAAAAAAACCGCCCGGCTTGCCGGGCGGTCGTCATGCCAAGCTCATCGAGACTCAGTTCTTCGCGCCCTGCGCGGCGCGATACTCCCGCAGCCACTGCGGCCGGGGGGTCTCCTCCTCGAAGGGATCGACATGCACCGTGCTGTTCTGGAACACCACGCGCCCGGTGCTCACCGCGAACAGCGTGTCGTCCTTGCCGCGACGCACATTGAAGCCCGCCTTGAACGGCGTGCCGCACTGGCGGATGATGATCGCGCCGGGCTGGGCCGTCTCGCCGCCGTACAGCTTCACGCCGCGATACTGCGGGTTCGAGGTCCGTCCGTTCTTGGTCGAGCCGCCGGCCTTTTTATGCGCCATCTCGCACACTCCATCCGAATACCCGCCGCCCGGGTCCGAACCCGAGCGGAAGGGGGTCGCAAGCCTAGGCCCCAACCCCGCCCCCGTCCACATCTCTGAATGCCCCACGACCCCTTCTCGATCCCCATCCCGACGGAGGACGCTATCCCCTTCCCGCCAAATCACTTGGAGATCCCACTCCCCGGGGGGGGGGGGGCGCCCGCCGCCCGCTCGACCTGCTCCGAGAGTCCAACGCAGCGACCGATCGTCCGTGGAACCCACTCATTTTCCGAACACCAACCCCTTTCCGGGCCATGCAACAAGCCTATCGTGCGAACAAATCCCGATCCACATCGGATTTTGCTTGACATTTGTCAACAAGAAGGCAAACTCATGGCGAAGAACAGGAGTAGACATCCCGATGCCGAGATCGAGAACGCCGTGCGCTACGCCGAATCCCTCGGCTGGGCCGTCCGGATGTCGGCCGGGCACGCCTGGGGGCGTTTGTACTGCCCCCACGCCACGCGCGAGGGGTGCATCCTGAGTGTCTGGTCAACGCCCCGGAACCCGGGCAACCACGCCAGACACATCCGCAACACCGTGGACAAGTGCCTCCACGCCGAGAATGCCGAGAAGTCGGGTGAATGAAATGCCGTCCCAGACCCACCACAATACCGAACGCGAGTTCGATTTCGCCCTGATCGTGGCGGGCGTTCCCGAGTTGACCGACACCGTCCAGGATGCCCTCTTCGAGGCCGGGTGCGACGACGCGACCCTGAGCATCCAGCACGGCCTTCTCTACATGGAGTTCAGCCGCACAGCTCCGTCAATCAAGGACGCGATCCTCAGCGCCATCCGCGATGTCATCAAGTCAGGAATCGGTGCCGCCGTTCTGCGCGTGGACGAATGCAACCTCGTCACGCAGGCGGAAATTGCACGCAGAATCGGCAGAAGCCGCCAGCTGGTCCACCAGTTCATGACCGGGCAACGCGGCCCCGGCGGCTTCCCCCCGCCCGCCTGTCAGATCACCGACCGCGCGCCGCTCTGGGCCTGGTGCGCCGTCAGCCACTGGCTCGCAAGCAACAACCTCGTGCGCCCGGAAGTCAGCTGGAACGCCACCGTCGTCGAGGCCGTCAACCACGCCCTGGACCGCAAAAATCTGCCCGCCGAGCTGCTCCGGCAGATCACCGACGAACTCGCGGCCGTCGGAGCCACCCCGCCCGCGAAACACTGACCCCCGTGCCACTGACCCTGTCCTCAGGGTCAGTACTCCCGTGCCACTGACCCCGTCCTCGGGGTCAGTGCCTTCCCCGTCCCCCGAAAAGCACCCCCGCGACACCGATTACCGCATCACCCAGCGCTTCTCCACCCGCTCGAACGGACGCGAACCCTGCTGGGAAAAATCCCCGGGCGTCGCGAACCGCAGCATCATCGTCTTCCGCAGCGAGTACCGCTGCGGATTGTCCGTCCCCCGCCCCACCACATACGACTCCTGCTCGCCCGACAGCCCGGCGAAGAAGATCGAGATCTCGTCCACCTGGAGGTTCGTCGCCGGCCAGACCAGCAACCCGTCCCGGGCGTGCTCCGGGCCTTCCAGTACCGTCGAGACGATGTCGATCTGCGACTCCATCAGCGGGTTGCGCAGCCGTCCCAGGATCTCCTCCGTCACCGACGCGGGCACATCCCGGCCCGAGCGCAGCACCTCGGAATCCGAGGTCACCAGCGTCACATCCGGGGCGAAGAGCAGGTCCTGCCCCCAGAAGTTCGTGATCCGGTAGGTCATGTAGAAGTACGGCCGCAGCGTCCCGTCCGTCTCCACCCACGCCAGACGCAGCGGGCCGTCCTCGAACGAGAACTCCCACCGCGTCGGCACCGGACGAGGCTCGGGAGCCAGCATCGCGTTCGCCGCCGGACCGCCCGCCACGCCCACCACCAGGGCGGCTGCAAGCACGCGACAGGCCATTTTCCGGGTCGTCTTCATCATCAATGCTTCCTCACGGACTCATTCTGTCATCCGAACGGATCGGGTGGTAGTCTAGTGGCAATCGCGAGGGCGTCAAACCACCCGCCCGCCCCGGCCTTTCCGCACCACGGGCTTCAAGGGTTGCCATGCCAGACCACAAATCCAGCCCGCCCCCCACCTCCACCGCCCCCGGGCGGTGGAAGCCCGCACAACGCATCCCGCCCGAACTCCGTCTGGCCGCCGTCGAACGCATCGTCACCGCCCCCGACCGGGCCCGGGCCGCCCGCACCCTCATCGAATCAGCCCAGCAGCACGCCATTGATCTCGACCTGCTCTGGGGCTTCATCCATCCCCCCACCGCCCACCAGCCCCTGCCGACCGTCTCCCAGACCTGTCTGGCCGTTCCCTCCGCCGGGCGCACGGCCATGCTCTTCCTCTCCGCCCCGGACGCCCGTTACGGCCCGCCCGCCGTCCAGCGGGCCGAACTGACCGAGACGCTCCGCGTGGCGCTCCACGAACTCCCCAAGGCCGCCAAGGCACCCCTGGTCCTCGCCCAGACGCTCCTCGAAACCCACCACGACTGGGCCGAGGCCGCCTGCCGCGATGCCGGCCTCACCTGGGTCGGACGCCTCCATTTCATGCGCCTCCCCTACCCCGTCCGCTTCCCCACCGACACGACCCCCTGGCCCGAGGGCGTCACCGTCGCCCCGGTCGCCAACCCCCTGGATTTCGGGCCGACCGGCGACGGCACGGCCCTCGCACGCGCCCTCGAAGCAACCTACACCGACACGCTCGACTGCCCCGAACTCTGCGGCCTGCGCCACACACGCGATGTCATCACAAGCCACATGGCCACCGGCGAGTTCGACCCCAAGCGGTGGTGGATCATCCGCCTCCACGGCGCGCCCGAGGGATGCTGCCTGCTCAACAACTGCCCGGCCAACCGCGCCATCGAACTCGTCTACCTGGGCCTCTCCCCCGCGCTCCGCGGCCGACGCCTGGCGAGGCGGCTTCTGACCCACACCCTCGCCCGCGCCGACACCCCGGACGCGCGCGAAGTCACCTGCGCCGTGGACACGCGAAACGCCCCCGCCGTCAGGCTTTACCACGCGATGGGCTTCCGCAACTTCGGTTCGCGCACCGGCTTCGTCATGCCGCTCGCTTCCGAACTCATCCAGCCCAAGCCCGCAAAATCCACACCCGGTGGACAAAGTGAATCCTTCGGGACATCCGGTGGACAAGAAAATATTGCGAGCGCTAAGCGCTTGTGAACGCCAGCCCAACCCCGCTCCGACCGGCAAAATCGCGCACGCGCCCGTTGCACGCACCCCGCTCTGCCGATATCCTCCCCCTCGGCGGGTTACGGATTCGACCCGCCCGCGGAACGATGTTCTTCCGCCTCACGCTTCACGACTTGGCAGGGCGCCACACACCCAGCCCATCGTTCGGCAGGACGGGTTTCCCACCCGCCCGGGGCGCGATCGCACCGCACACAGGGGACGGACTCGACGACAACCAAGCCGTATCGCCCGCGCTGGACGGAGCACGGGGCGCGGTCGGACCGCGCCGATCCCGTCCACGCAGGTCCAGGATGACCAGCGAGGCCCATGTGACCCACGACTCCCATGCACCCGCACCGCGAAACGAGCGCACCACATGGACGGACTCCCCCACCCCCCCCCACCCATCAACCCCCCACGCACGCGGCGATGACGACCTCGGGCGCCGCGTCCGCTCCCACCTCACCGAATCGCTCGGCGAGCAGCGCGTCGCCCGCCTCCTCGGCCCCCGCGCCGCCATCCGCGCCGACGGCGACCGCGTCGAGGTCCGCGTCCCCGACCGCTTCAGCGCCGAGCGCGTCGAGCGCGCACTCGGCGACGCGCTCCGGCGCACCGCCGACCGCATCACCCCCGGGCGCGACATCCGTGTCCGCGTCGATGACTCCGCGCCATCCCCCTCGCCCGTCGCCCCCGACCGCGGCGCCGCCACGCCCCGCAAGGACAGGCTCCCCGCGCCCCAACCCAGGAAAACCCCTGTCCCCGACTTCATCGTCGGCCACGCCAACCGCGTCGCCCACGAGGCCGCCCGCCGCGCCGCCTGCGAACCCGACGCCCCCAACCTCGTCTTCATCCACGGCCCCTGCGGCGTCGGCAAGACCCACCTCGCCCGCTACGCCGCCGCCCTGGCCCGGCGCGCCCGCCCCGACGCGCGCATCCGCGTGACCAGCGGCGAACTGTTCATCTCCGGCTATGTCAACGCCATCCAGAACGGCGCGGTCCCGGACTTTCAGAAACGCCACCGCAGGCTCGACCTGCTCGTCATCGACGATGTGCATGTCATCGCGGGCAAGGACGGCACCCAGCAGGAACTCGTCCGCACGCTCAACGACCTCCACCTCACCGGCGCCCGCGTGATCCTCGCCTCCGACGCCCACCCGCGCGACATCGCCAAGCTCCAGGCCGCCCTGTCCTCGCGCCTCGTCTCCGGCGTGGTGGCCCCCATCGCCCGCCCGGACCCCGACCTCGTCCGCCGCCTGGTCCCCGCGCTGGCCAAACGCAGGGGCCTCACGCTGGACCCCCGCGCCCTGGAGATCCTCGTCCACCGCGTCACCGAGGACCCCGCCGCCACCGTCCGCGACATCGAGGGCACGCTCACCCAGATCCAGGCGATGGCCAACCTGCTCGACCGGGACCGGGCGCTCTTCCTCTCGGCCGAGCATGTCCGTCAGGCCGTCGAGATGCGCGCCGGCCAGCGCCCCGGCATCCGCCCCGGCCCGGTCTCCATCGACAAGATCATCGACACCGTCTGCCGCGAACTCGCCGTCACCCGCGACGACCTCTCCGGCAAGGGACGCGCCAAGAAGGTTGTTCTCGCCCGCGAACTGGTCGTCCACCTCGGCAAACGCCACACCGGCCGCTCCTACCCCGAACTGGCCATGTCCCTCGGGCGTCCGAACCACTCCACCGTCATCACCGCCCACCAGCGCTTCCAGGAGCGGGTCCACACCCAGAACCCCATCGCCGTCGATGCCGCCTTCGATGGCATCACCGCCGCCGAACTCACCGCCCGCCTCGAACGCGCCATGAACATCTGACCCGCCCCGCTACTCCCCGCACCCCCCGCCCAACATCGCGAAGAACGCCGAGACATCAAAGAAGTCCACCACCCGATCCCCGTTCACATCCGCCCACACCGACCCCGTCTGGTACGCCGCCAGGAACAACGACGCATCGAAGAAGTCCGCCACCCCGTTGAAATCCAGGTCGGCCGGGCACCAGTCCTCCGGCACGCCCAGCGCGAACACCGCGAAGGTCTGCCCGTCCACCCTGCCCACCCGCAGCACCACGGGGTGCTCTCCCTCCGCATCCGACACCAGTTCCAGCTCCACCGACTTCGGCACGGGATCGCCGAATGTCAGCGGCCACCGCCAACGCATCAGCGCCGCCGCCTCCCCCACCGCCGGCACGCACGACCCGCCCAGCCGGAACCGCGAATCCCAGAACCCCACCTCGAACGCGTTCCCAAACTCCACCAGCGGGGCGCCGAAGCTCCCGCCCGCGCTGCACAGGTCCGCCTCGAACTCCACCCGCTCGAACACCGCGTAGACCAGATCGCCGGGCACCGTGAACACCGTGTCGCCCGTCGCCCCGCGCCAGTCCACCGTCGCATCGGTGATGTACGCGCTGGTCACGGCCGACGCGCCCTCCGGCCGCACGCCCACGCCGTTGAACAGGTACCACCCGTCCAGCACGCCGCCGTCGGCCACGCGCACCAGCCCGTCGCCCGCGATCGTCGATTCCACCGCCTCCGCCGTCCCCAGCACCTCCATCGCCCCGTCCACCACGATCGCCGCGAATGTCCACCCCTCCAGCACCCCCTCCACGATCACCGCAGCGTCCTCTCCGATGCCCAGCATCCCGCTGAAGAACAGCTCCAACCCCCCCTCCACCCGCAGTTCGGCGTCCCCGGTCACCGTCACCCGCCCCACCGGCCCGCTCGCCGCGTCCGACGCGATCGTCACGACGGCCCCCCGCCCCGCTCCCCTCGCCCCTTCCTCCCCATCCGAGCCATCAATCACCAGCTCCGCGTCCACCAGCCACGACTCCGGATCGAACACCACCCCGTTCGTGAACACCACGCCCGCCTCGAACTCCGAATCCCCCACCACCTCGATCACCGGCAACCACTTGTACAGCCCCTTCGGCTGGAAGGCCAGCGCCGACCCGCACAGGTCGAACACCACCTCCGACCGATCGACCCGCAGCCACGCCCACATCGCCGGGCGCGCCCCGCACACCGTCACCGTGTACGCGGCGTCCAGGTCGAACAACACGGCCTCCCCGTCCAGCGGCACGCGCTCGGCGTCCCAGTTGGTCGGCTCGTTCCACGCCCCGCCCGCGTCGTTCACCCAACGCACCACCGCGAGGCCGGACATTCCTTGCCCCTCCGCCTCCACCCCGGCCCAGGCCGTGCTGCCGCCGACCGCCACCAGACCCATCGCTGCTGCAAGTTTCATGGCGCCTTCTCCGCCCCCCGCCGATTGGGAACTCTCTCAAGCGAGCGGAAAAGCATCGTCCCGCTCACGCTCCCAACCCACGAACACCGCCCGCTCATCCCCCGCCCCCGCCCCAAGCCCCCGCACAGCCCGTTTATAAGGAATAATCCCGTGCCACTGACCCCGTCCTCGGGGTCAGTGTTCCCTCTGCCAGCAGCGTTCCTATCCAAGACTCGCCCAGAATCCGCCCCCCCATGCCCTTCCCATGCCCCACATGCCGCTACGACCTCACGGCCACGCCGCCCGAATCCCCGTGCCCCGAGTGCGGCACGCCCTGCCCCGAACGCTCCCGCTACAAAGCCAAACGCCTCCGCCACGCCCGCACCCGCTTCCGCGTCTACGCCGCCCTCTGCATCCCGGCCTGGCTCTTCCCCGCGGTCGAAGCCGCCGGCCAGTTCACGGCCTTCGTCCTCCTCGGCCTGCCCCGCAACCAGCACATCAACGACGGGCAGGAACCCCTCCTCGACGCCCTGATGCTGTTCATGCACTGTGTGTTTCTCTCATTGCCGCTCAGCGCCCTCGCGCTGCTGCTCCTGCCCGTCGTGCTGTTGGACGAAGCACGCCGCCCGCCGCTTGCGCGACCCCGACCCGCACGCATCCTGCTCGCCCTCCTGCTCATCGCCCCCGTCTGCTGGATCGTGCTTCTCCTCGCGGGTATGGCAATACCTGAGCAGTTCTGGGATTGGAAGCCGGACTGATCCGCAACGCCCTTCTCCCGCCCGCACCCCACCGGACCACCCCATGCACCCCGACCTCCTCCCCCACCTCGCCACCAACCAGAAGATCCGGGTCGCCACCGACGGCTCCGACGAGCCGTTCTCCGGTTATCTGCTCGGGCTCTCGGACAACCTCGCCCTCCTCCACACCTTCACCGACTTCGATCCCGACGGCTACACCATCCTGCGCACCGACGATATTGAAGAAGTCCGCCGCTCCGACACCGAAGCCTTCTGGGATAAGATGCTCGCCGCCGAGAATCTGCTCTCGGGCCTCATCCGCCCGCCGGAGATCAACATCGATTCCATGCGCGACGCCATCGTCTCCATCGCGTCGATGTACCCGCAGATGCTCATCCACTCCATCACCGCCGATGCCGAGGGCGAATGGGAAACCTTCAACCTCGGCGTGCTCGTCGAGGCCCACGACGACCTCATCGAGTTCCACACCTACGACGCCCTCGGCGAGTGGGAAGACAAGCGCCGCACCATCTGGTACAGCAACATCTACCGCGTCCAGTTCGACACCCGCTACGCCAACACCTACTGGCGCCACATCCAGCCCCGCCCCACAAACTGAACCCCCGGTTCACGCCGACGATGAGTCCTCGAATCGTGGGGTTCCTATCTTCCGGGGCTGGCTTCCAGTCCGCCTCCCCCGTACCACTGCCCCAATCCCCGGGGTCAGTGCCCCCCTCCCCGAGACGCCCGCGATGCAATCGCGGGTTTTTTACCCTCCTCTCCCTCCCATCCCTCTCCAGAACCTATCCCCCGGCCATTTTCCGCACTCAATCCTTGAAACCCACCCCAAATCGGGTTATCTTAGGCCACACCACCCACCCCGCCGCACCGGCGACCGCATCGACCCTGACCAAACAGACATCCCCGACCACGAACTTACACACGACAATCTCGTTCAGGCGTGCCTTGGCATATCCCGGACTGAAACACGAACGAGCCGAACCGGAGGTTGAGTAATGAACGCCCGAGGATGGTTGGCAGAAAACTACACACGCCGCATGGCCGCGAGCGTGGCGTTGTTCATCGGCCTCGGTGCGGCGATCGGGCTGGGTCCGGTCGCCCGCGTGTCGATGGACAACCACTCGCCCCGGGCGGAGAACGGGCACACGACCGAGGATCTGCACGCGGCTTTGCCGGTCGCGATCGCGCCGACCCTGCCCGGCGCAGCGGACCGCGATGCTGACTGCGAGCCGCAGTGGGCGGAGGATCTGTTCTGCGGGCCAGGTTTGTACGGGTATGTCTACGCGGCTGTGTCCTGGGACGATGGCACGGGCGAGGCCCTCTATGTGGGCGGGAGTTTCAGCATCGCCGGATGCGCGACCGCCGCGAACATTGCCCGCTGGGACGGCTCGGCTTGGTCTGCGTTGGATTCGGGGCTGAATGGCAGGGTCTGGGCCCTGACGATTTTCGATGATGGGAGGGGGCCAACGCTCTATGCGGGTGGCCAGTTCACCACCGCTGGCGGGCAGGAGGCCAACCGCATCGCACGCTGGGACGGCTCGACTTGGTCCCCGTTGGGATCAGGAGTCGGCGGCATCTCCGTCCCCGAAGTTCGTGCCCTGACGGTCTTTGACGATGGGACAGGGCCCGCACTGTATGTGGGGGGCCAGTTCACCAACGCTGGCGGCCAACCGGCCAACCGCATTGCACGCTGGAACGGCTCAACTTGGTCCGCGCTCGGAACCGGATTGAACAACCAAGCATGGGCCTTGACTGTCTTTGATGACGGATCGGGAGCCGCACTCTACGCGGGTGGCCAGTTCACCACCGCTGGCGGGCAGGAGGCCAACCGCATCGCACGCTGGGACGGCTCGTCTTGGTCTCCTCTGGGATCGGGGATGAACAATGGGGTCAGTGCTCTGACTGTTTTTGACGACGGGT
>CAZNZC010000008.1:0-16197 GCA_964577425.1 uncultured Phycisphaeraceae bacterium | reverse complement strand
TTCTACATCGTGGGCGGACAGTCGGCCCTTTACATCGCCCGCTGGGACGGATCGATCTGGTCGTCGCTGGGATCTGGGGTGACCAGCACGGTCACTGCACTCATGTACTTCGACGACGGGTCGGGTTCTGCGCTCTATGCGGCAGGCTATTTCACTGCCGCAGGCGGGCAGGAGGCCCACAGCATTGCCCGCTGGGACGGCTCGACATGGTCTCCGCTGGGATCGGGGATGAACAATGGGGTCAGTGCTCTGACTGTTTTTGACGACGGGTCGGGGCCCGCGCTCTACGCGGGGGGCATATTTACCAACGCGGGTGGGCAGATCGCCAACCGCGTCGCCCGCTGGGACGGCTCGACATGGTCCCCGCTCGGAATGGGTTTGAACGGAGGGGTATATGCGCTGACAGTCTTCGACGACGGTGGAGGTGCTGGGCCCGCACTCTACGCGGGGGGCTTCTTTACCACTGCGGGTGGGCAAATCGCCAACCGCGTCGCCCGCTGGGACGGCGCAGCTTGGTCCCCGCTGGGTACGGGAATTGTCGGCGATTTCGTGCCGGCCGTCAGCACTCTGGAGGTCCTCGATGATGGGTCGGGGTTTGCCCTGTATGCGGGAGGCTTCTTCAGCACCGCGGGTGGGCAACCGGCCAACAACATCGCCCGCTGGGATGGCGCAGCGTGGTCCCCGCTCGGAATGGGGTTGAACGGACCGGTCTCTGCCCTGACGGTCTTCGACGACGGAAGGAGCGATGGGCCGGCGCTCTACGCGGGGGGCAGCTTCACCACGGCGGGCGGACAGTCGGCCAACCGAATCGCCCGATGGGACGGCTCGGCTTGGGCCCCGTTGGGATCAGGAGTAAATAGTTGGATCAGTGCCCTGACGGTCTTTGACGACGATGGGAGTACTGGACCGGCGCTCTATGTGGGGGGCGCCTTCACCACCGCGGGTGGCCAGGCAGCCAGTCGCATCGCCCGATGGGATGGCGTGGCCTGGTCTCCGCTGGGAACAGGGATGAACAGTTCAGTCGTCACCTTGGCAACTTTCGACATCGGTGGGGACGCGGGCCCCGCGCTCTACGCCGGGGGCGATTTCACCACCGCCGGCGGCAACGCCTCCGCCCATCTCGCCAAATGGCAAGGCTGCCCCACCGCCCCCACCTGCCCGCCCGACCTCAACGCCGACGGCCTCCTCAACTTCTTCGATCTCGCCGCCTTCCTCAACCTCTTCCAGGCCCAGCATCCCACCGCCGACTGGAACGCCGACGGCCTCTTCAACTTCTTCGACCTCGCCTCCTACCTCAACGCCTTCAACGCAGGCTGCCCATAACCCCTCTCCGTGTGGGGCCGACTTCCAGTCGGCCTTCTTTCTCTCCTCCCCGTGACGCCCGCGATGCAATCGCGGGATTCCAACTCCCCCCTTCGTCGCTCTCTCTCTCCGTCTCTCCGTCTCTCCGTCTCTCCGTCTCTCCGTCTCTCCGTCTCTCCGTCTCTTCCCCCCCCTCACCTCCCCGCGAACACGAACCACCCCAGCCCGATCGTGAAGCACCACGCCCCGTACAGCCCGTGCTCGATCCCCGCCGCCAGGCCGGAGCGGGTGCGGTCGTAGGTGTACGCGAACAGCAGGCCGCCGAAGAAGGTCATCACCAGCGCCACCCGGTTCCAGAACAGGGCGTGCATCCACGCGAACAACAGCGCGTTGCACACGATCAAAGTCCACCGATCCGGGAACAGCACCGCGTAGCGGTGCCAGAAGAACACCCGGTGCGTCACCTCCTGCGGGTACGCGCTCACCCACGGGTAGAAGAACCAGATGAACACCAGAATCTCCGGCCGCTCCCGCGGCAGGCGCAGGAACCCGGACTCGGGCAGCAAGGGCGTGCAATACGCCAGCCACGCCGTCGCCCCCAGCAGCCCGATCCCCAGCACGCACCACCACGACACGATCCGCCCCAGGTCCGCCCGCGCCCGCCTCCAGCACCACAGGCACCCGTTGTCGAACGACCGGTCGAGCAGCAGGAACGACACGATCAGCACCGTCGTCCCGAGCAGCACCGGGAACACCAGCCGCCCGGGCACGGTCCCGATCTCCACCAGCCAGCCCAGCCCCAGCGACCGCATCACCCCGTGCCCGCGCCCCGCCCGGTCCACCGCCGCCGCCAGCAGGCCGGGCAGCAGCAGATACAGAAGCAGCATCTCCAGCCACCGCCCGACCAGTCGGACGGGGCCTAGTTTGACCGGGTTCTCGGAATCGGAAGCCTCGTTCACGCCGGGAGGGTATCCAAAATTTCCGGAGATGCCGTGACCAACCCAGCCCGATGCCGCTTCTTTCACCGCCAGCACGGCCACCCACACCCAGCGCTCGCCGACAAAGAAGGAAACCGCCCATGCCGCACCGCACCCGCGCCGCCACGCTCGCCCTGGCCCTCTGCTGCGCCCACGCCCTGTCCGCCCCGCCCGTCTTCGAGGGGTTCGACGACGGCCCCAACGGGTGGGTCTGGGCCGACATGTCCTGCGGCGGGCCGTACCTCAACCCCCTCGCCACCGGGCCGGTCGTCTGGTCCGCCGCCGGGGGCGTGCCCGGCGGATCCATCGCCGCCGAGGATCCGTCCGGCAACTGCTACTACTTCAGGGCCGCGCCCGCGTTCACGGGCGACCTGTCGGCCTACCTGCACGGCAGCCTCTCGTTCAGCATCTACTCCACCCTCAACAACTACGCGCTCGAACGCAGCGTCCTGCTCGTGGGCGCCAACGGCACCACCCTGGCCGGCGCCATCCCCATGCCCGCGCTGAACACCTGGTCCAGCCGCTCCGTCACCCTTTCACCCGCCTCGTTCCGCGTCAACAACCAGACCGGCCCCGCCGCGACCCAGGCCCAGCTCACCGCCGTGCTGGCGAATGTCACCGCCGTCTACATCCCCGCCGAGTTCGGGTCCGTCATCGCGGAGACCGTGTCCCTGGACAATGTCACGCTCCGCACCGCCTGCATCATCGACCTCGCCCCGCCCTTCGGCGTGATCAACTTCTTCGATGTCGCCGAGTTCCTGAGCATGTTCAACGCCGGAAGCCCGCTGGCCGACATCGCCGAGCCGTACGGCGTCCTGAACTTCTTCGATGTCTCGGAGTACCTCAGCCGCTATAACGCGGGCTGCCCCTGACCCCCATCCCACCCCCGGTGCGGCCGCATCAGCCCTCGCCCAGCCCCAACTCCCGACGCAGCAGCCGCGCGTTCGCCCGGTTCGCCTTGATGAAAAAGTCCGCCGCGTCCCCCACCACCGGGGCCGCGCCCACCAGAAGGTCCACGCCCAGATTCACCAGCATCCGCGCCAGCACACGCCGGCGCACCCCCAGCCGCCAGGCGTCGATCACGATCAGCGATCCCAGCCCGAACGCCAGCGCATCGCCCACCACCGGCACCAGCCCGATCAGCGGGTCCCACCCGAACCGGAAACCCGTGCCGGGCACCCGAAACTTCGAGTCCAGCAGTTTGGCCAGCCGCAGCGATCGGGGCAGGCGCCCGCAACACGCCCCGACCTGCCCCGCCCGATCATGCGCCATCCCGACTCAGGCCTCCTCGTACAGGCCGCCCGCCGTCCGGCGCAGCCTGCCCGCCTCTTCCAACGCCCGCCACACCTCCGGCGGGAACTCCGTCGGCGGCGTGATCCCGTCAATCCCCGACTGCTTCCCCCCCGATGTGTACCGCCCGCCCAGCTTGGACTCCTGGTCCAGCCGGGTCAGCTTCAGCCGCTTGCGGAACGCCTTGAGCGCGGCCGTCATGTCTCCTTCGGAAACGCCCACCCCGGCTTGCACCCTCGTGGGGGGAGCCGGGTTCTCCAGCCCCCGCACCAGCGCGTCCAGCCCGGCGTGGTCCTTGGTTGTGACAACCCGTTTCGATTCCGCCGCGTCCACCGGAAACCGCGAGAGCAGCCGCCCGGCCAACGCCCACGCGTCCACGATCTGCAGTCCGTTCTTGGAAGTGCCGATCGTGTCCGTCACCTCACGGAGTTTTTCCAGCGCGTTCATCGGTTCGCCTCCGGTCTATCGAATGTCCAGCACCGGCGCCGCGCCGATCAGCCCGGCCCCGTGCGCCCGCCGGTACAGCTCCGCCAGCGCGGCCCGGCCCCGCTCGCCCATGTCCACCGTCATCGGGCTGACATACATGTCCAGGTACCGGTCCAGCAGCGCATCGTCGTCCCACTCCGGCTTGCCGGCGTTGTTCCGTTTGAGGAACGCCTTGGACGCCTCCCGCTCCCGGGCCGCGATCGCCACCGACCCGGCCAGCAGGTCGCACAACCCGTCCAGATCCGGCAGGTCGCGCCGGACCACATTCAGCCCCAGCGGCAGCGGCATGCCGGTCTGCCCGCCCCACCACTGGCCCATGTCCGCCACCGCCCGCAGCCCGTGCCGCCCCAGCGTCAACTGCGCCTCGTGGATCAGCAACCCCGCATCGACATCGCCCCGCGCCACCGCGCCGGGGATCTCCGAGAACAGCATCTCCACCACCCGCACGCCGGGCCGGGCCAGGCGCAGGGTCAGGTACGCCGTGGTGTTCCGCCCCGGGATGGCAATCAGGTCGCCGTCCAGATCCTCCATCGTCTCGATGGCGGCGTCCTTGCGGACCACCAGCTTCGGCCCGTAGTGCTCCCCGAACGACGCCCCCGCCCGCGTGACCGCGTACCGATCCGCGATGGCCGGGTACGCCGCCGCCGAGATCGCCGTGATGTCGTAGATGGAATCCCTCCCCCCCGTCACCGCCAGCCTGTTGAGTTCCTCGACATCCCGGGCCGTCAGGTCGAACGCCAGGCCTCGCGTGTCCAGCTGGGGCTGGGCGAACCGCCCCGCGTCCGGGTGGCGCTGGCCCGTCAGCGGCCACCACATCACCAGATCGTCCGCATCGGGAGAATGGGCCAATGTCAGCGTCGTCGTGCCGGGCATCATCTCGGAGCCTATGCATGGGGGCGTGTGAGAGCGTCAGAGGAGCAATCGGATGAGCGAAAGCAAAGTGGCGATCGTGACGGGGGCAGGCTCGGGCGTGGGCCGGTGCGTGGCTCGGAGGCTTGCGGAAGCGGGTTGGCGCGTGGCCCTGGTCGGGCGGACGGAGTCCAGCCTGCGCGAAACCGGCGGGGCGCTCGGCCCGGAGGGCGCCGCCTGGATCGCCGTGCCCGCCGATGTCGCCCGCGACGAAGACCGCGCCCGCATCGTCGAGCGGACGCTGGGCGCCTTCGGGCGCATCGACGCGGTGGTCAACAACGCCGGCGCGGCCGCGCTCAAGCCGCTGCGCGAGCACACCATCGACGACCTGCGGGCCGTGTTCGAGGTCAACGCTCTCGGCCCGATCGACCTGGCGGCCCGGTGTATCCGGGCGATGGGCTCCGGCGGGGGCGTGGTGGTCTTCACCTCGTCCATGTCCTCGGCGGACCCGTTCCCCGGCCTGGGGGTGTACGGCTGCGCCAAGGCTGCCCTGAACGCCGCGTGCCGGGCCATCGCCAGCGATGAAAGGGCGGGGGGGGCGGGGTCCAGGGTCCGGGCCTACGCGGTGGCCCCGGGCGCGGTTGAGACCGGGATGCTGCGGTCGCTGTGGGGCGAGGATGTTCTCCCACTGGACAAGGCCCTCGACCCGGACGCGGTGGCGGCGAAGATCGTGGCCTGCGTGCTGGGCGAAACTGAAATCGCGTCGGGGGGGACGATCTTCATGCCGTCGGGGTGAGGGGGTTCTTTCCGGAAGACCCGGCTCGGCCCCCCCCCAGCCGGGCCACCCCGGCAATGCGGCCGCTCCCTTGCAGTCGCGGCTTGTCGGTTGTCACACGCGGGCGTTGAGCCAGTTGCCGCGGAGGAAGTAGATGGCGAAGAGCAGGCCGCGGAGGACCAGCTCGATGCACAGGCCGATCCAGAGGCCCGCGAGGGAAGGCTCCCACGGCGCGGGGTTCTCGATGATGCCGTTGCCGAGGAACGCGGGGACGGGGATATCCACCCCGGAGCAGAAGTAGGCCAGGGGGAGGCGAACGGCGTAGGTGCTGATCCAGGTGACGAGCATGACGCCGCGGACATCGCCCGCCCCGCGCATGCCCGAGCGGAGGACGATGCTGACGGCGAAGGGAACCTGGACCGCCCCGCAGATGACCAGCAGCGTGGGCACCAGCGCCAGGTGGGACTCGTGCGGGCTGAACCAGCCGGTGATGGTCCTGGAGAAAAAGACGAAGCCCAGCCCGAAGACGGCCATCATGACGGCGGCCACGCCGGTGCAGATGAGGACGGCGCGCCGGGCCAGGTCGGGGCGGCGGGCGCCGAGGTACTGCCCGGCCAGGGTAGCGGCGGCCGCGCCCATCGCGAAGCCGGGCAGGAAGCTGAACGCCTCAATCCGGATGGCGATGATGTGCGCGCCCAGCAGGCCGTCGGTGACGAGCTGGCGGGCGAGCAGGCCGACGAAGGCGATCACGATGGCGTTGCCGATCCACATGCCGAAGGTCTCGGCGAAGTTGGGCAGGCCCAGGCGGACGATGCGGTGGATGGTGACCCGGTGGGGCCTCATGCTGCGGAGGCGCAGGCGGACGGCCCAGCGTCCGGACCTCGCCTGGGCGAGGATCACCAGCATCCCGGCGATATCGGCGACGACCCCGCCGACGGCGATGCCGACGACGCCCAGGCCCAGGGAGTAGACCGGGACATACCCGAATATCTCGGCCCCGGACGCGAACCAGGAGACCGCGATGTTCACGATGTTGCGGACGATCATGGCCCAGAGGGGGGACATGGAATCCCCCGCGCCGCGGGCGCAGGCGATCAGGCCGAAAAGAACCGCGTCGAAGGGAACGCCCAGGACGACGATCCGCATGTAGCTGGTGAAGTGGCGCGACGCCGCCTCGGACATGTTGAGGAACTGGGCCACATGGGGGGTGATCGCGTAGATGAACAGGCCCACGAGCAGGCCGCAGACGATGGCCAGCGTGCAGGTCTGGCCGATCACGGTCCTTGCGACGGCCAGGCGGCCCTTGCCGACCGACCGCGACACCAGGGCCGTCGCGCCGACGCACAGGGCCATGATGACCAGGCCGATGAACCACATGATGTAGGATGCGCCGCCGATGGCGTCGGCGGCGGCCTCGCCGTCCTCCAGGCCCGCGGCCAGGCCGGTATCCACCAGGCCCACCAGCGAGTTGAGGAATGATTCGGTGATGACCGGCCAGGAGAGGATCCAGAGCGCGGGGCCGAGGGTCAGGCCGGCGAGGCGTCCGGACTTGAAACGCCCGTCGGGGGTCAGCCCCCCCCCGCCGCGCGAGATGATCGGCGCGGGGATGGTGGGAACGACCGTGAGTTCCTCCTGGTCCGATTCGGGGCAGGGAATGGCGCACGCTTCCGGGTCGAGCGGTTCGGTCACAGCGTCCGAGTCGGGATGTTCGGGCGGGGGGGGCGGGGGCATGGGGGGTCCGGGGGCATGGTAGGTGTGGGACGGATCGGCGGTGAGAATCGGGCGTTCGGCGTGGCGAGGCCCTAGGGTTGCAGCCCGGCGCGGGCCGGGCGATTCGGAGGGAAGAACATGCACGGGATCGAGCGGGTGGGTGTGATCGGGTCGGGGCAGATGGGCGGCGGGATCGCGCAGGTCGCGGCCCAGAGCGGGTTCGCGACGGTGGTGTACGACCTGGACTCGGCCGCGCTCGGGCGGTGCAAGGGCTTGCACGACAAGCTGTTCGCCCGTGCGGTGGAGAAGGGCAGGATGACCGCCGAGCAGGTGAAGGACGCGCAGGGGCGGCTGGCCTACTCGGACCGGACCACGGACATCCACGGGACGGACATCGTGATCGAGGCGGTGGTCGAGCGGGCGTCGGTCAAGAAGGACATCTTCAAGGGGCTGGCCGGCGCGGTGTCGGACCGGACGATCCTGGCCAGCAACACCTCGTCGATCTCGATCACGGATCTGGCCACCAGCGTGGGCGACAAGGCCGACCGGTTCATCGGGATGCACTTCTTCAACCCCGTGCCGGTGATGAAGCTGGTGGAGGTCATCAACGGGCTGGAGACGAGCAAGGAAACGACGCAGCGGGTGCTGGCCCTCTCAACCGCGATGGGCAAGACGGCGGTACCGGCCAACGACCGGGCGGGCTTCGTGAGCAACCGGATCCTGATGCCGATGATCAACGAGGCGTTCTACACCTGGATGGAGGGCGTGGCCGAGCCGGAGCACATCGACGAGATCATGAAACTCGGCATGGCCCACCCGATGGGTCCGCTGCGCCTGGCCGACTTCATCGGGCTGGACACCTGCGTCCACATCATGGAGGTGATGGCCGAGGGGCTGAACAACCCGCGGTACCGGGCGTGCCCGCTGCTCAAGCAACTCGTCACGGCCGGACGGCTGGGGGACAAGACGAAGCACGGGGTATTCAGGTACGAGTGAGGGGTTGGGGATTGGGGATGAGGGATTAGGGATCGGGGTATGAAAGACCGTGGGCCGCTGTCAAGGCACGCTGGACCGGCAGGCCCATGATCGAGTCCATCGTGCCCTCGAACGAGATGGGCCAGCCCGCTTCGAGGCGTTCGGCGATGTTGTACGCGCCCGCCTTGCCCCGCCAGAGGCCGGTGGCGAGGTAGTCGGCGATCTGGGCGTCGGTCAGAGGGCCGACGGTGACCACGGAGCGATCGGGGAAGACCACGCGCCGTCCGGAGCGCGGGCAGAGCAACGCCACGCCGGTCAGCACCTCGTGGGCGGCGCCGGCCATCGCGCGGATCATGCGTTCGGCGTCACGCTCGTCGGAGGGCTGGCCAAGGATGGTCCCGGCGTTGATGCAGACGGTGTCCGCGCCGAGGACGAGGGTGGCGGGGTGGAGGTCGGGCCGGCGGGCGGCAGCGGCGGCCTTGAGGTGGGCCAGGGCCATGACCCACTCGGCCGGTGTGCAACGGCCCATGCGCAGGCGGGCGTCGTCGATGCCGCTGGGGCGGACATCGTGGGCCACGCCGGCCGCCTCGAGCAGTTGGCGGCGGCGGGGGGACACGCTGGCGAGGGTGAGGTGCATGGGCGGGGGGGAGGGAGATTCCGTGAGCGGGTCGCGGTCAGGTGTCGGGCATCGGCAAGATCCGGTTGGACCACTCGGTCCCGGCCAAGGCGTTGACCAGTTTCCGGTCGGCCGTCACCATGCCGCACTTCTCCCGATCCGCCAGGGCGACATACAGGCTGTCGTACACGGAGCGATCGGCGGTGGTTGCGATCCGGAGCGCCTCGGGGAGAAGGGGCAGCGATTCCATGATCTCGACGGGCATGGCGGAGGCGTCGCGGAGCATCCGCCCGGCCTCGGCCGGGGTGATCGATCCGCGGCGGGCGATCTTCCACAGCACATTTCCGACCTCGGTCCAGAGCAGGTCGGGAGCGACCAGCCGGAACTCGCCCCGAATCAGCGACTCGGCCCGCTCGGAGCCGTCTTCGGGGAGGAACCACTTGACCGCGACGCTGGCATCCACGACGAGGGTCTTCATCGGGCGCGGTCCTCGCGGAGCAGCTCGGTCGAATCGGGCAGGTCGCGGCCCTTGAGCCGCTCACGCCACGACGAGGAGATGGCGACCGCCTCGTCGAAGTTGCGGCGGACATCACGCCGGAGTGCCAGGTGCAGCTCCTGCTGGAGCGACCGGCCCGCGCGCTCGGCGCGGGCCTTGAGGATGCCCACGACATCCGGGTCCAGATCACGGAGCAGGAAGTTGGCGGACTCCTCGGGCTTCTTGAAGGGCGGCTTGGTCGCCTTGGCCTTCTTGGGGGCTTTCCGGGCGGGCTTGGGAGAGGCGGCGGATGGGGGCTTGGGTCTGGCCATGCCGAATAGTATCATATTGATACTGCGGTGGCAACCCGCGGCAGGAAACCCCTGCCGGTGGTATAAAAAGAGGTTGCGCCCCGGTTTCCCCCCTCGTGCCCGGACCCTCGAAGGGCCGAACAATACCGTCATGCCCCCCCCCCACGCCCATCACGAGATCCCCCTGTCCCGCCCCGACATCACCGAGCATGAGGAGAACCTCGTGCTGGAAGTGCTCCGATCCGGGCGGCTCTCGATCGGGCCGATGGTCGAGCGGTTCGAGCGGCTCACGGCCGAGCGGGTGGGCGTGCGCCACGCGGTCGCCTGCTCGTCGGGCACCGCCGGGCTGCACATGGTCATGGCGGCGCTGGGCATCGGGCCGGGCGACGAGGTCGTCACCACGCCGTTCTCGTTCATCGCCAGCGCCAACGCCATCCTGTATGTCGGGGCCAAGCCGGTCTTCGTGGACATCTGCCCGAAGACCCTGAACGCCGACCCCGAACTCGTCGAACGGGCCATCACCCCACGCACCAAGGCCATCCTCGCGGTGGAAGCCTTCGGCAACCCGGCCCACATGGAGGCCTACGCCCGGATCGCCGCCCGGCACGAGATCGTGCTGGTCGAGGACTGCTGCGAGGCTCTGGGCGTGCAGCACGCGGGACACCGGGCCGGGGCGTTCGGGCGGGCGGGGGTCTTTGGGTATTACCCCAATAAGCAGATCACCACGGGCGAGGGGGGCATGGTGGTGACGAACGATGATCGGCTGGCGGATCTGTGCCGCAGCCTGCGGAATCAGGGTCGGGCGGTGGCCGGGCGGGGGGCGATCGCGCCGGGGTCCACCGCCGGAGCGTGGCTGCACCACGAGCGGCTGGGGTTCAACTACCGCATGAGCGAGGTGAACGCGGCGCTTGGCGTCGCCCAGATGGAGCGGCTGGACGAGATCATCGCCGGACGGCAGCGGGTGGCGAACCGGTACATGCAGCGGCTGCTGGATGTGAACGAGCTGATCCTGCCGACCATTCCCGAGGGGGCGGAGATGTCGTGGTTTGTGTTCGTGGTGCGGCTGGCCGCCGGGTACACGCGGGAGGAACGCGACCGGGTCATCCGGTCCATGCGGAACCATGACATCGGGGCAGCGGACTACTTCCCCTGCATCCATCTGCAGCCGTTCTATCGGCAGGCGTACGGGTTCCGAGAGGGGGATTTCCCGATTGCGGAGTCGGTCAGCAACCGGACGATCGCGCTGCCGTTCTTCGCGGCCCTGACGGAGCGGGAGATCGACCTGGTGGTCCAGACGCTGCAGGTGATGATCTCGCGGGAGAACCTGGCCCGGCGGTGACCCCCTCCCGGTAGCCCGGCTCGGGGGGGCGAGCCGGGTCTTCTTCTCATCTCCAACACCCCTTGCCCAACCCCTTGACCCGCCTACCATTCCGGCCCGGTCCATGCCGGACCCCGTCCCGGACCTTCGATCCCCGTCCCCCACACCCCCCGAGGTGCCCCATGCCCTTCGAGTGCCACTTCACCGGCAAGAAAACCACCTTCGGCAAGAAGCGCGCGTGGCGCGGTCAGAAGATCGTCAAGGGCGGCTTCGGTCTCAAGCCGACCGGCATCTCCCGGCGGACCTTCAAGCCGAATCTGCAGAAGGTCAACGCCATCATCACGGACGAGAACGGCAACACCTCGACGGGCAAGATCCTGGCGTCCGCCAAGGCGATCCGCACCGGGCTGGTGGTGAAGGCTCCCAAGCGCAAGTACACCTACACCCGCGCCCAGAAGGCTGAAGCTTAACCCCCCCACCCCCACCCCCCCCCCTGTTCAAGTGCAAAAGCCGCCCGATCTTTGACGGGCGGCTTTTTCTTGGGCCGGTTTTTTGGTAGGATGGGGCGCACAGGGGAACGGAGGCCCGCGATGCGCTGTGAGCGCTGCGAACGCGAAGCGACCATCCACGAGGTCATCATCGCTCAGGGCAAGAAGCGGGAACGCCACCTGTGCGAGGCCTGTGCCCGGCAGGCCGGGCTGTCGGCCGACCCCCACCTGCCGATCGCGCAGCTCATCACGGGGTTCATGCTGGGGCCGCACCATCCTCCCAGTGGGCCTGCGAGCGGCCAACCCTCCGAACAGGCCAAATCCACCGAGCCGGGTGAGGCCGCCCCCACCGCCGTTCCGGCGACACCGAAGTCGATCAGCCGGTGCGCCGGGTGCGGCACGACCTACGCCGCGTTCAAGGAGTCTGGGCTGCTGGGGTGCCCGGCGTGCTACGACGCCTTCGTCGATCGGCTGGGGCCGCTGATCGAGCGGGCGCACGAGGGGGCGTGCCACCATGTCGGCAAGTTCCCGCGGCGCGCGCTGCGGGATTGCCGGTCGCTGGGCGACCGGGACCGGGTCGAGGTGCTGCTGGGGTCGGCGCGGGAGCGGGAGGAACGGCTGGAGTCGATCCGGAAATCGCTGGCCAAGGCCGTGCGGGACGAGGACTATGAGCGGGCGGCCATGCTGCGGGACGAGTTGAACCGGGTGACGGACCTGCTCCAGGACGCGGGCAACGCGTGAACGATCGGATCGATCCCATCCCGGACCCTCCTCCTTCGCCGATGCCGCCCCCGTCACCCGGCGCGGCGTCGGGGCCGATGCCGGAGCGGGCGGCCGAGTGGCTGCGGGGGGAGGGCGATTGCTCGGATGTGGTGCTGTCCTCGCGCGTGCGGGTGGCGCGGAATCTGGCGGGGTTCCCGTTCATGACCACGGCCGGGCGGGTGGACCGGACGCAGATCCTGGACCTGTGCCGCCGGCGGTTGCTGGCCCTGCCCGTGGGCGAGGGGCGGCGCGTGCTGTGGGTGGATCTGCACGGCACCAGCCATGATGAGCGGGATCTGCTGGTGGAACGGCAGCTGATCAGCCGCAACCACGCGAAGGGCAAGTTGACGGTGATCGGGGGGGGGACTGGAAAGACGGGTGGCGGGGCGGACGAGCCTCGGGGCGTGGCGGTGCTGCTGCCCGAGGAGCGGGTGTCGGTGATGGTCAACGAGGAGGACCATCTGCGGATCCAGTCGATCCGCAGCGGGCTGTCGTTGGACGGGTGCATGGCGGATGTGGACGGGGTGGACGACGAGCTGGAGCGCGGGCTGGACTTCGCGTTCCACAAGCGGTTCGGCTATCTGACGGCGTGCCCGACCAATGTGGGCACGGGGCTGCGTCTGAGCGTGATGCTGCACCTGCCGGGGCTGAAAATGACGGGCGAGTTGGAGAAGGCCAGCCGCGCGGCGCATGACATGGGGCTGGCGGTGCGGGGGTTTTATGGGGAGGGGTCGGAGGCCGCGGGCGAGTTCTACCAGATTTCCAACCAGACGACGCTGGGCAAGACCGACGCGCTGCTGCTCAAGGAGATCAACGACGAGATCATCCCGCGGCTGGTGGGGTATGAACGGCACGCGCGTCAGAAGCTGCTGACCGATCGGCGCGAGAGCACGCACGACGCGGTGGCCAGGGCGCTGGGGACGCTGCGCCACGCGCGTCTGCTGCGGTCGAGCGAGGCGATGGAGCTGCTCGGGCTGGCGCGGCTGGGGATCGTCGGCGGGTTGCTGCACGATGTGACGCTCGAACAGGTCCACGGGCTGCTGCTGGCGGTGCAGCCGGGGCACTTGCAGCGGGCGGTGGGACGAACGCTCGGCCCGCACGAGCGCCGGTCGAGCCGGGCGGAGTTGTGCCGCGGGCGGCTCGGGGGGGTGGGCGGGGGCGGGGGGGCGTGAGCGGGAGTACGAACAGGTCGGAAGCGGTTGAAACGCCCGAGACGGATGCGTTCGTCTGGCCGCCGCGGGATGCGGACACGCCGGTGACGGTCGATCTGCCGACGGATGCGTTCGCCGAGCCAGGCGTGGTCGCGCCGGGGTGGATGGCGCGGGCGGAGGCGGACCTGCTGGGGGTGCGGTCGGTGAGTTTCGCGCGGTGGGCGCGGGCGACGGGGTGGCGGGCGGACGGGTTCGGGGCGTTCTGCTGGCGGTGCGCGGACTCGGTGGGGCCGCACGAGGTGGACGGGACGGGCTGCGGGACATGCCGGGAAAAGCGGCTGGCGTGGGACCGGGCGGCGCGTCTGGGGGTGTACGAGGGCGGGGCGCGGGCGGCGGTGATGGAGCTGAAGTTCGGGCGGTGGCGGCGGACGGGGGCGGAACTCGGCGCGGCCTTGGGGGAGCGGTTGCGGGATGTGATGGACGCGGGCGGGTTCCGGGCCGGTGAGGTCGCGCTGGTGCCGGTGCCTGCGAGCTGGCGGCGGCGGATGCAGCGGGGGATCGACCACACGGGGGTGCTGGCGGAGGGCGCGGGCCGGCGGGCGGGGGTGCGGGTGATTCGGGGGCTTTCACGGAGGCATACGCCGGCGCAGGTGGGGTTGAGCGCGACGGCCCGGGCCGCGAATGTGCGGGGGGCGTTCCGGGCCAGGCCGGCGCTGGGCGGGCTGGAGGGGGTGCGGGCGGTGGTGGTGCTGGACGATGTGCGGACGACGGGGGCGACGATGACGGCGGCGTGCCGTTCGGTTCGGGGAATAGTCGGGCGTGGTCTTGAGATCTGGGCCTTGACGGCGTTGGTGGCGACGGATCGGCGCGGGAACGGCGCGTCGGCTGCCGGTTCCGGGGGGGTCGGTGGGCGGGTTGGGGGGGTGTCTGCGCGGGAGCGTGAGAAAATCACGAAGAGTTTTGCGTCGGCGGTTTGACCTTGCGGGGTGGCGGACTACACTCTCCCCCGCCGCTAAAAACGGCGGCACGATGGTTCGAGGGGCGGATGCCCGCGAGAGCCTGCTTCTGTGGCAAGTGAACAGTTGGGTCCACCGCGAGAATGCGATGGTCGTCACGCCGGCTGCACAGCCGTGCCCCCCGGGGCGGTGACGACCGAAAAAACGGGTCGGAGAACAGGTCACAGCGTTCCCCGATGCCAGCATTCTTGTGCGAAGTGGAAAGCCCTATTTCATTTGAAATGGACTGACACTTTGAGTGTTGGTTTGAACTTACCCGGGTCCAGCCGACCCGGGCATCAGGCTTCGGCCTGATGAAGACCGGCCCCGCGTCGCCCTTGGAGACAAGGCACGGGCGGGGTAAGTCGGATCGGCTTCATTTGATGCGTATGGCGGGCGGCTTCGGTCGTTCGTCTGCAACAATATTCAACTGAAGAGTTTGATCCTGGCTCAGATTGAACGCTGGCGGCATGGTTAAAACATGCAAGTCGAACGATCCCTTCGGGGAGAGTGGCGAAAGGGCGAGGAATACGATCGAACGTACCCCGAGGTGGGGGATAGCGTGGGGAAACTCACGGTAATACCCCATGTCCTCTACGGAGAAAAGGTTTACCGCCTTGGGAGCGGCGATCGTCCTATCAGGTAGTTGGCGGGGTAATGGCCCACCAAGCCGAAGACGGGTAGCGGGTGTGAGAGCACGACCCGCCGCATCGGGACTGAGACACTGCCCGGACTCCTACGGGAGGCTGCAGTAACGAATCTTCCGCAATGGACGAAAGTCTGACGGAGCAATGCCGCGTGTGGGATGAAGCGTCTTCGACGTGTAAACCACTGTCAGGGTTTAGGAACAATGACCAGACCCAAAGGAAGGGCCGGCTAACTCTGTGCCAGCAGCCGCGGTAATACAGAGGGCCCGAGCGTTAATCGGAATCACTGGGCTTAAAGCGTACGCAGGCGGCCCTGAAGGCGTCGTGTGAAATCCCCCGGCTTAACCGGGGAACTGCACGGCGAACCACAGGGCTTGAGGCAGGTAGGGGTCAGTGGAACCATGAGTGGAGCGGTGAAATGCGTAGATATTCATGGGAACGCCAATGGCGAAGGCAGCTGACTGGGCCTGTTCTGACGCTCATGTACGAAAGCGTGGGGAGCAAACAGGATTAGATACCCTGGTAGTCCACGCCGTAAACGATGAATGCCAGTCGTCGGGCAGCATGCTGTTCGGTGACACACCTAACGGATTAAGCACTCCGCCTGGGGAGTACGGCCGCAAGGTTAAAACTCAAAGGAATTGACGGGGGCCCGCACAAGCGGTGGAGCATGTGGTTTAATTCGATGATACGCGAGGAACCTTACCTGGGCTAGAATGTGAGTGACCGATCCTGAAAGGGGTCTTTCCGCAAGGACACGAAACAAGGTGCTGCATGGCTGTCGTCAGCTCGTGCCGTGAGGTGTTGGGTTAAGTCCCGCAACGAGCGCAACCCCCATCTTCAGTTGCCATCATTAAGTTGGGAACTCTGAAGAAACTGCCGCCGTAAGGCGTGAGGAAGGAGGGGACGATGTCAAGTCATCATGGCCTTTATGCCCAGGGCTACACACGTGCTACAATGGTAAGGACAAAGGGTTGCTACCTGGCAACAGGATGCTAATCTCAAAAACCTTATCTCAGTTCGGATTGCAGGCTGCAACTCGCCTGCATGAAGCTGGAATCGCTAGTAAT
>CAZNZC010000007.1:0-149583 GCA_964577425.1 uncultured Phycisphaeraceae bacterium | reverse complement strand
GGGGGGGGGGGGGGGGGGGGGGGGGGGGGGGGGGGGGGGGGGGGGGGGGGGGGGAGGTGTGCCGGTCGCTGCGGGAGCGATTGACCCAATGACCGCGCGGTCATTGGCGGACGCGCACATTGCGTCGGCCGTCGAGGGGGCCGTTGGGCTGCTTGGCCCGGACGAACTTCAGGCGGACCCAGACCACGCCCAGCCAGATCAGGAAGAGCGTCCCGGCGAAGATCGCCAGCGGGATGAAGATCATCAGGCCCAGCACCAGCAGGCCCAGGAAGAACAGCAGGGCGAGGAACTGGACCAGCAGGCCGGGCACGCGGAACGAGCGCACGGAGGCGTTCTCCGCGTAGCTCACGCGGAAGGCGGCGGGGGCGGTGCTGGGACCACGGGGTTCCACGGTGGATTGTACGAAGTTCACGAGTCCGAGTTTCGCGCCGTTCCACCGCCTGTTCGGGCGGGGGAGAACGGCCGGGCGTTGTGAAGTTTCGGGTTCCGCGGGGCACGCGCGCACGGTCTCGAATACAATCGTTCCCTGACGCCCGCCGCGGGCGTCAACGGGGATCGAAAGGGGTTTGTTTGTGTCTGAGGGCGTGACCCGAGGCTCGTTCGTCCACTTGCATCTCCACTCGGAGTACTCGCTGCTCGACGGCGGCAATCGGGTGGACAAGCTGGTCAAGCGGGTCAAGGAACTCGGGATGCACGCCGTGGCGGTGACGGACCACGGCAACATGCACGCGGCGGTGTCATTCTGGGAGACGGCCCGCAAGCATGGGATCAAGCCGATTCTGGGGGTGGAGGCGTATGTGGCCGCGGGGGATCGGCGGGACCGCACCTACACCGGCGTGGCCGACGGCGGGCACCACCTGGTGCTGCTGGCCGAGAACGAGACGGGCTGGAAGAACCTGCTGTACCTGTGCTCCGAGGCGTATCTGACCGGCTTCTACTTCAAGCCGCGGATGGACCGGGAGATCCTGGCGAAGCACAGCGAGGGATTGATCGCCATCAACGGCCACCTCGGGTCGGAGTTGGCGTTCCATCTTGTCAAGTTCGAGGAGACGCGGGACAAGGCGCACTGGGACGCGGCCGTGGAGGTGGCGAGGTGGCACGCCTCGGTGTTCAAGGGCACGGAGAAGGGTCCGGGGTTCTTCGTCGAGATCCAGCACCACATCGGGCTGCAGAACTCGATCAACCCGCACCTGATCCGCCTGGCGCGGGAGCTGGACCTGCCGCTGGTGTGCGACAACGACAGCCATTTCCTGCTCGAAACCGACCACGACGCGCACGACACGCTGATCTGCATCTCCACCGGCAAGGTGAAGAACGACCCGGATCGGATGCGCTACCCGACCGAGCTGTATGTCAAAGGCCCGGAGGAGATGGAGGCCATCTTCCACTCCGAGGAGTACAACAACGAGCGGTTCGGCGATGCGGGCCGGGAGGCGATGGCCAGCACGGTGGCGATCGCGGATCGGTGCCAGGTCGATCTGGCGGTCGGGGCGAACCACGCGCCGGTGGTGGTGGTCAAGGCCCCGGCGAAGGGCGAGCTGCCCAGGCACGACGAGAAGAAGTTCGCGGGCGATCTGACCGGCTGGTTTACCGAGTTCTGCGCCAGGTTCACGCTGGAGCCGGCCACCGATCCGGACCTGAAGCAGGAAGTGCTCAAGGCCGAGTGCGATCGGACCCTGCGTTTGTTGTCCGAGGCGGGGATGGTGTGGCGGTACGGGCCGGGGGTGCTGGAGCACCGGCATGAGTTGATTGAAGGAAGCGATGAAGCGACGGAGCGACGGAGCGACGGAGGGGTTGATGTCGCGGCCTTCGACAAGTGGGCGCGGCTCAACCGGGAGCTGAAGATCCTGGCGGACAAGCTGATCTCGGCGTACTTCCTGATCGTGTGGGACTTCGTCAACTGGGGGCGTCAGCGCGGCATCCCGGCCAACGCCAGAGGCTCGGGCGTGGGCACGATGGTCGGCTATGTGCTCGGCCTGTCCAACGCCTGCCCGGTCCACTACGGGCTGCTGTTCGAGCGGTTCACCGACCCGGACCGGTCGGAGTACCCCGACATCGACATCGACCTGTGCCAGGACGGGCGCGGGGATGTCATCAACTATGTGCGCGAGAAGTACGGGCATGTGGCGCAGATCATCACCTTCGGGACGCTCAAGGCCCGGGCCGGCATCCGCGATGTGGCCCGCGTGCTGGAGTTCCCGCTCGGCGAGGCCGACAAGCTGGCCAAGCTGGTGCCCGAAGAGCTGAACATCACGCTGGACAAGGCGCTCGTGCAGGAGCCGGACCTGAGGGCGTGGTACGACCGCGACGAGACGGTCAGGCGCATCATCGACACCGCGCGGACCTTCGAGGGCCAGGCGCGGCACTCGTCGGTCCACGCCGCGGGCGTGATCGTGGCCACGCGGCCGCTGCACGAGGTGGTGCCGCTCTACAAGGCGCCACAGGCGGCCGAGAACGAGATCGTCACCCAGTGGGACGGCCCGACCTGCGAGAAGCTCGGCCTGCTGAAGATGGACTTCCTGGGCCTGCGCACGCTGAGCGTGATCGAGCGGGCCAAGCTCCTGATCCGCGAGACGCTGCCGGAGGAGGAGGTCTACCGCGCGGTGGGGCGTGATAAAGAGAAAGAAGCCCAGGGACTTCAGTCCCTGGGCATTGGGCATCCTCTGGATCTGGAGCGCCTGCGGTACGACGACCAGCGCGTGTTCGAGATGTTCCGCCGGGGGGACACCACGGGCGTGTTCCAGTTCGAGTCCGGCGGCATGCGCCGCCTGCTGACCGAGATGAGGCCCGACCGGCTGGAGGATCTCATCGCCGCCAACGCGCTGTTCCGCCCCGGGCCGATGGACCTGATCCCGGATTACAACCGGCGCAAGCACGGGCAGGACGGCGTGCCCCGTGTCCATCCCATCGTGGACAGGTTCACGGACGAAACCTACGGCGTGATGGTCTACCAGGAACAGGTCATGCAGATCGTGCATGAACTCGGCGGCATCCCGCTGCGCTCGGCCTACGGCCTCATCAAGGCGATCAGCAAGAAGAAGGAGAAGATCATCGCCGGCGAGCGTCCCAAGTTCGTCGAGGGCGCGGGCAGGCAGGGGCTGCCGAAGGACAAGGCCGAGGAACTGTTCGAGCTGATCCTCAAGTTCGCCGGCTACGGCTTCAACAAGTCGCACTCGACCGGGTACGCCATCGTCGCCTACCAGACCGCCTACCTGAAGACCTACTTCCCCGCGCACTACATGGCCGCGTTCCTCACCTACGAGAGCCAGGCGCAGAAGGTCAGCGAGTGGATCCCTTATCTTGAAGACTGCAAGCGCACCCGTTCCATCGACCCGCAGTCCGGCAACACCGTCCGCCCAGGCGTGGAGGTCATGCCGCCGGATGTGAACCTCTCGCGGGCCGACTTCTTCGTGGTCTACGCCAAGGACGAGCCCCGCCGCGCCGACCGCGGCCAGATCCGCTTCGGCATGAGGGCCATCAAGGGCGCTGGCGCGAAGGCGATCGAGGCGATTGTGGGGGAAAGAGACGGAGAGACGAAGAGACGGAGAGACGAAGGGGATTCCCAAGCGCACTCTCTTCCGTCTTCCTCCGTCTCTTCGTCTCTTCGTCTCTCCGTCTCTTCCCCCTACACCTCGCTGTTCGACTTCTGCGAGCGGGTGCCCTCCAGCGTCGTGAACAAGGCGACGATCGAGGCGCTGGTGAAGGCCGGGGCGTTCGATTCGCTGCACGGGCGGCCCGCCCGCTCGTCGATGGTGGCCACGATCGAGCAGGCCGTCGCCGCGGGCCAGAAGATCGCGGCGGACAAGGCGGCTGGGCAGGGCGCGCTGTTCGGCGGGGGCATGTTCGCCGAGGCCGAGCCGGCCGCCGGCGCGACGGAGGCCACCCCGCTGGCCAAGGTCGAGCCGTGGGCCGAGGCCGAAACCCTCAAGCAGGAGAAGGAGACCCTGGGCTTCTATGTCTCCAGCCACCCGCTGGACGAGTGGGGCAACTGGGCCAGGGCGTTCACGCCGCTGAAACTGAGCGGGCTGAAGGAGCTGGCGCAGGACAAGCGGGTCATCGTGGCGGCCATGGTGCAGAGCGCGCGCACCATCATCGTCAAGAACGGGCGCAGCGCGGGCCAGAAGATGGCCATCCTCACCATCGAGGACGCGGGCGGCACGGCCGACGCGGTGCTGTTCGCCAATGTCTACCAGCAGTTCGGCCATCTGTTCGAGTCCGACCAGCCCAAGTTCTTCATGGGCAGGCTCGACCACTCCCGCGGCGACCCGCAGATCATCGTGGACCGCCTCGTTCCCATCGACGGCCACCCGCTCGAGCAGGGCACCATCCAGGTCATGCTGCGCAGCAAGAACCTCAACGGGAGCGCGCCCGCCAAGGCCGCCCTCGTCCGCGACATCCTCTCCCAGCCGCCCGATGCCTCGGACCTGTCGCTGGCCAAGAGTCCCCGCCCGGTCGAACTCATCATCGAGACCGACGACGCCTGGATCCTGATCGAGCCGAAGGGGATCAAGCACGCCCAGCTCCGGCCTGATCTGGTCAAACGGCTCTGCCGCGAGCTGGGCGATGATTCCATCCGCCTGGCGGGCGGGGTGTCGATCGAGCTGAACAAGGATGAGCGGCGCAGGCAGTACGCCAAGGGGTGATTTTACCTAGATTGATGGGCCTGAACCCCAACCCCTTCCCACGGTGTTTCAAAGGGGCACTGGATTCTGGGCTTGACTTTGAAAGAAAACTGCGATTTGCTTTTAATCATGCCTCCGGATTCAAAGCCGTGCTTGATGAGTCGCGAGCGGTTCTCGGACCAAAGCCCGGGACGGCTGGTGCCGATGACACTGCGGAAGCGGCGGATCACATCCAGCGGGACCACCGAGTTCGATCCTGTCCCGGCGCTCTCGTTCGTTCCCGATCCGTTGCCGCCGGCGATCGACTGGCGGGCGGTCAAGGCGGACCTGTTCGAGCCGCTATCCGGGGCACAGGCTTCCCTGGAGCGTGTCAACGGGCTCGTACCGCTCGCGCCGAATACACGCATTCTCCGTCAGGCGCTCTGGTTGCGCGAAGCCAAACTCTCCTCGGAGATCGAGAACATCCACACCACCGCGCTGGACATGATGCTGGCGGGATCGAGAGAAGCACGGGACGGCGGCGACAAGGGGCTTGAAGCCTGGAACGCGCTCAAGGCGGTCCGTCTGGGTCTGGAGTCGGACCTGCCGTTCTCGATCCGCCTCATCAAGGACATGCACCGCGCCCTGCTTGTGGGCGTCCGCGGCGAGGACAAGAAGCCCGGAGAGTTCCGCGATATGCCGGTCTATATCGGCTCGGAGACCCGTCCTGAGCAGGCCCGTTTCGTCCCCCCCCCTCCGGGGACGATGCCGGGCGAGGTGGTGGACTGCATGAGCCGACTCGAGAAGTTCGTCAACTCGGACTGGCCCGAGATCCCGGCGGTGGCGGGCATCGCGTTGATGCACTATCAGTTCGAGACCATCCACCCGTTCCGTGACGGGAACGGGCGGATCGGGCGGGCGCTCATTCTGCACCAGCTCTGCAGCCGCGGGCTGCTCGACCTGCCCGTGGTGTCGGTGAGCGGATACTTCCAGCGGTACCGGCAGGAGTATGTCGATCGGATGTTCGCGGTCAGCGCCGACGGGGACTGGCTGGGGTGGATCCGGTTCTTCGCCGAGGGCATCGCCACGCAGTCGGTCCAGACGCGGGTTCTCGCCGAGCGCCTCGTCCGGATCCACCGGGCCTACACGGAAGCGCTGCGGACCCGGGGCGCCCCGTCCCGGCTGCTCACGCTGCTCGACCATGTGTTCGACTCGCCCGTGATCTCGGCCCGGCGCGTCTCCGAACTGCTGGGCGTGACCGATCCGACCGCCCGCAAGGACATCGCCGTGTTCGAAGACCTTGGGGTGCTGCGGCTGACGGACCATGTGGCCTACGGCCGGATGTGGTACGCGCCGGAGGTTCTGGCCGTGGTCGAGGCCCCTGATGAAGACGCGCAGCCCTGAGCGGGTGTGTGGTGTCATACGGATCCCATTTGAGTTTCGGGCGTGGTCCGTATCAGATGGACGGGGTAGGGTGAGGGGGCACGAGGGTGTGAAACTGGGTAAAACACTCAAACCCAATGGTTTGGGTTGTGGAGAGACAGGAACCCAAAGTCTTGCCAAGATTTGGGTTTGCAAACCAGTTCATGCTACATTTTTGGCATGAACCCTGATATTTCCCAATCAGGTCGGCCTCCCGGGAGGCTGGTACGCACCGAGTTTCAGATCGCTCGGATCCTTCGGGGGTTGTGGAGACGAAATCGTCGGGCGGTTGTGCCTATGCGCCAGACCCTGCTCGGGCACTTCCCGATCTGAGGTCGGCCGGGGCATCGCTGATGGCTCCGATGGCTCGCGATCGAGATCCGAAGTACAAATCAAGGGCCGGCGCCGTCATCCCGCACTCCGGGCAGATGGGTGTGAGCAAGCCCGAGAGGTCATAGCCACAGCCGGCGCACAGGCCGAGGCCGAACAGGGGGTGGCTGCGGGCGGCGATGATGCCGACCGGAATGGCCGCCGCGATCATGCCCAGGGCGGCCAGCGGCAGCGGGGCGATCAGCGACAGCGCCACGCCGGTGACGCCGGTCACCACGGCGATCCTTGGCAGAGTCTTGGCGGGGTCGGCCCGAGCGAGCCAGAGCGAGCCGACCGAACCAACCACGGCACCGATGATCGCGCCGACAGGCACGGCGAGGGATGCGTGGAACCAGGCCCTTATGACACGCTCGGCCGACAGGGATACCGGCGCGATCGCGGCCGGGGCCATCGCCGCAAACAGGACCGCGAAGGCTCCGATTGTCATCAACATGCCCACGGTGGCGGCGTATCTCTGGTGCGGCCAGGCGAGCCGGGGATCCCGGGAGGCCTGGTGGCGGCAAAGCCGCCGGCGCACGGCCTTGTCCGCGACCATGACGCCCACCAGCGCGGGAAGCGCGAAAATCATCGCCACGCCGCTGTAAATCAGCCAGTAGATCATCCCGCCGTCTCGGAAGGGCGGTCCGAGCGGCTCTCCGTTCCACCAGGCCCGGATCGCCAGGGCGGCCACTGGGCCGAGACAGAGGGCGGCGGTGACGATGCCGATCGTGATCCATGCCGCGCGCAGGCACTTGCTCGCGACCCCGAGATTGCGGCAGATGCCCGCGCGGGCGATGAGATAGACCAACAGGAACAGGAACGCCGCCGGAAGAAACACCGTCCACCAGCCCGGGTGGACGCCGGTCCCGCTCCGGCCCGCCTGGACGATCGTGAAGAAACCGGCCATGAGCGTGCTGATCCCGAACCAGGCCGTCCAAAGGCAGGCGGACACAATCAGGAACCGGGTCGGCACCACGAAACCGGGGAGGCGGGGAGGTGTGAAGCGGCGGCCATCGTCATGCTCGTTCGGGGCGGCCATGCACTGGCTCCTCCGGGGATCGGCGACCTGTCGATCACCCCCATGCTAGGACCCACCGCATTCGCACGCTCACCGGCCGTAAACCCCGCCGGTTGCAGAGCCTTGGCGGCAAGTCATCTGATGGTCACGATCCGCGTGTGTCGTGAAGCACGGTTTCATGAGAATCGGGCCTGCCGCACTCGGGGCACATGTTCGTGTCGCTGCCCGTCAGGTCATAGCCGCAGTCCGGGCAGGAATCGGCGCGCGACCGTTGGAACCGCGCCGATCCCAGGTCGAACAACCGGTTCGCGAGCAGGCTGGCCACGATGAGCGTCGCGACGGTCGCCACAATCGCCAGCAGCGGGTCGATCAGCGTCGTGCCCGCTCCGACCACCAGCAGGAGCAGGAAGACCACGGGAACGGATTGTTCCAGCTTCGTGTTTCTCATGAGGGGCGCGACGACGCACGCGCCGGCGAGAAAGCCCAACGCAAAGCCGAGCCACTGAACTCCCGACGCGAAGCGAAGCCCGCCGAGCAGCTTCTCATGCGGGGTGACGGTGTAATCGCCGTTCAGGTCGAACATGAACGGGTCGGCGATCGGGTACACCAGGCCGGCAAGCCCGGCGGTCCATCCGCCGATCAGGATGCTGAGGAACATCAGGGTCAGGATGCGGGTGGTTTGATTCGGGTTGATGTGGTCGGGCGCGTTTCTCGGCAAGCCCAGCAGGTCACGGATTCGGATCGAGAACAGGAGGGCGGGCACGGCATGCGGCAGGACGAATCCGGCCAGGGTGATGATGTCGTCCGACGGCTTGCGGTGGAAGAACCAGACCGCGGCCCCGAACCACACGGGATTCGCCGTGAGAATGACCGACATCCACCAATCCGCGCGGCTTGCTCGTTCGCCCGCGCACGCTCGGATCCCGAAAAAAACCGCCGCCGCCAACCCGATCAGCAGGGCGACGCCGGAAATCCAGACAAGTCCGCGGTTGGACCCATGCCCCTCGATGAGGAACCCCGTGATGACGACGGCCTGCCATGCGCCCGCGCCGGCGCAGAGCCAACCCAACAGCGGCCCACGCAGACCGACCAGGGCCGGGAGAAACCGGGCGCGCCCCGTCACGCCCCGCCTTCCCACCGGGTCTTCAGGTCGTGCGGGATCTTGAGCAGGTCCAGCAGCTTGCCCGCCACGAAGTCGATGATCTCGTCCACCGTGGTCGGCAGCAGGTACAGCCCGGGGTTGGTCGGGCAGACGATCGCGCCGGCCAGGGTCAGCGTGCGCATGTTCTCGATGTCGATCAGGCTCAGCGGGGTCTCGCGGTGGGCGATGACCAGCGGGCGGCGTTCCTTGAGCGTCACCATCGCCGCGCGGGTCAGCAGGTTGCTTCCCGAGCCGGTCGCGATCGCGCCCAGCGAGGCGGACGAGCAGGGCACCACCACCATGCCGTCGTGCAGGAAGCCGCCGCTGGCGATGACCGCGCCCACATCCTTGTGCGGGTGGACGACCAGTCGCCGGACATACTCCGGCGCGTGCGGCGTGGCGTACAAGTGGGGGCAAAGAGATTCCAGGCCCACCTCGCGGACCCCCAGCTCGTCGAAGAGCAGGCGTCGGCCGTACTCGGAGACGACCAGGTGGACGGCGTGCCCGCCCAGCAGCATCTGTTCAATCGTCCGCACGGCGTAGGCCGCCCCGGATGCGCCGGAAATACCCACCACGAACACCCGCCCGGACTCGGGCGGAACGGCGGCGGGCGGGGCGGATCGGGGGGCCTGCATGGGCATGGGGTTCATCCTACGGGCCGGGTTGCCAAGGGGTTGGAACGATTCACCCCCGTCGGGACGGGTCATGGGCCGGGAGGCGGCTTAGAGTCTGCGCAAGAGTTTCACGATGGGCGTCACGACCGACGCCCGGGGAGGTCACCGCATGGGCGCGTTGCGACTGGTTTCGATGATGGGTGCCGCGGGGATGCTTGCGGGGGCGGGCCTGGCCTCGCTGCCGGGCTGCACCAGCTACACCAATCTTCCCGGGTTCACCAATGTTCCCGGGCCGGAATCGGCCATCGCGGGGCAGGACCCCAACGGGCGTCAGGCCAGCCGGGCCGCCGAGGCGGGCCTGGCCTGGACGATCCGGCGCCACCCGGTCGACGGCCCGTACATCATCAACCTGCCACCGGGCACCTCGACGGAGACCGCCCGGTCGATCGCCGCCGCCCTCGGGCCGATGGCCCAGATCCCGCTGTCCGGGACGACGGACCTGCCGGTGTACCATGTCAGCCGGGTCTGGATCCGGCTGTCCGACGGGAAGGTGGATGTGGTCTTCCCCTCCAAGGACGGCCTCGGACGCGACATCGAACGGGGTGTCACCGCCTGGATGAGCGCGGGGGTCCACCCCTGGCGGGTGACGCGCGGGCAGTACTGGTCGCCGGGCACCGTGCCGACCCCCTCCATCTGGGTGCCGATCCCGCAGGCCGAGCTGGATGCGATCGCGGAGGCGGAGCGGGCCGCCGCCCGTGCCGCGCGCCAGCCCGCTCCGGCCCCGGCCTCGGAACCCGTCGCCGAGCCGGCCCCCACTCCGCAGGCCCAACCCGCGCCCGCGGTTCCCCGGGAACAGTCCACCCCTCCCGCGGCTCCGGCCGAGACCACACCGCCCCCCCCCTCCGGCGGCGCGGTCTACCGCGAGGTTCCGGTGGGCGGCGGGGACTGATCCATGTGGGACGGCCCGCACCTGCTGACCACCCATGACCCCGACCCGCGCCAGGTCCGCGCCCTGCTGGACCGCGCGCGCGAGGAAACCTTCGAGCCGGACACGCTCCGGGGACGGGCCGTGACCACGGTGTTCTTCGAGGACTCCACCCGCACGCGGGTGAGTTTCTCGCTGGCCGCGCAGCGCCTCGGGGCGCGGGTGGTGGACTGGTCGAGCAAAGGCTCGTCGGTGTCCAAGGGCGAGTCGTTGATGGACACCTTCTGGACCATCGAGTCGATGGGCTTTGACATCGTGGTCGTGCGTCACCAGGACGGCGGGGCGGCCCGCCTGCTGGCCGACCACGCCCGCTGCGCGGTCATCAACGCCGGCGACGGGGCGCACCAGCACCCCACCCAGGCCCTGACCGACGCGCTGGCGTTGGGCGAGGCGCTGGACCGCCACCAGGGTTGGGACTTCACCGGCGTGAGACTGGCCATCGTGGGCGATTGCGTGAACTCCCGCGTCGCCCGATCGAACGCGGGCCTGATGCGGGCGCTGGGGGCCGAGGTGACGCTGGTCGGACCCGCGCCGATGGTGCCGCCCGAGCTGGGCGGGGCGCTGGGCTGCGCGGTGAGCCATGATCTGGACGCGGTGCTGGCGGAAGCGGACGCCGCGATGATGCTGCGCATCCAGCTGGAGCGCGGCGCTGGGCGTCTGCTGCCCGAGGGCTTCGACTACCACGGCGCGTTCGGCCTGACGCGCTCGCGGGCCGACCGGATGCGGCCCGGCGCGGTGGTCATGCACCCCGGCCCGATGAACCGCGGCGTGGAGATCGAGGGCTTCGTGGCCGACGGGCCGCGCTCGCTGGTCCGCAGGCAGGTGGCGGCGGGCGTGCGGGTGCGGATGGCCGTGCTGGAAACCTCGATGCGCCGCGCCTGAATCGCCTCCCCCCCCCTCCCTGCCCCCCTACCCTCGCCCCATGAGCCCCGGCCACCCACGCCTGCCAACCGACACCGACGACGGCCTGCTGCTGGTCATCTCCGGCCCTTCCGGCGTCGGCAAGACCACCATCACCCGCGCGGTCGAGCGTTCGATCCCCGGGTCCGTGTTCTCCGTGAGCGCGACCACCCGCGCCAGGACCGAGGCCGATGTCGACGGCGTGGACTACCACTTCGTGGACGAGGCGCGTTTCGACGAGATGGTGCGCGAGGGCGCGTTCCTGGAGTGGGCGGGCGTGTTTGGGAAGCGCTACGGCACGCCGCGGGCGTGGGTGGAGGAGCAGCTCTCCCGCGGGCGTCTGGTGATCCTTGAGATCGATGTCGAGGGGGCCAAGCAGATCAAGCGGGCGATGCCGGAGGCGTTCGGCGTGTTCATCCTGCCTCCGAGCGAGGAGGAACTTCTGCGTCGCCTGCGCGGGCGCAAGCGCGAGGACGAGGCGTTGATCCAGAAGCGCTTCGCCGAGGCCCAGCGCGAGATCGCCGAAGCGCAGCGGTGCGGTGCCTACGACGCTTTCATCACCAACGGTGTGCTGGAGCGGGCGATTGATGAGGCGGTTGAGACTGTCAACCTGGAACGGGAGCGCCGAAGCGCAAAGCTCCGCGATTCCCAAGGATAAAGCCCAGGGATTCAATCCCTGGGCTTTGCGCTTTGTGCTTTGCGGATGGATGCATGGGCGCCGGCGCGTTCACATCCCCCCGTACATGAACTCTTCCTGGACGACCTTGCCGTTCTTGACGGTGTAGACGCCGACCTCATGAAAGATCCCGCGGGGGCGGGAGCCGTCCTTGGGCTCCACATCGATCTCATAGACCACGGAGAAGCCGGTCGCGCCGACGAACGGGCCGGTCGCCTTGCAGCCGTACACGGTGTTCGCGTTCATCCACGCCTGGCACTTGGCGTCGATTGCCTTGCGCCCGGCCCACGACTCGCCCGACCCCTCGATCGAGACGAACTTGGGGTGGAAGTGCTGCTTCCACAGCTCCGTGTCCGGAGCGGACATGGCGTTGACATGGGCGACCACGGCCCCGCCCAGCTCGCCCGGGGTGGCGCCCTTGCCGGACTTGACCATCTTGGGGGCGAGCGAGTTGCCCTTCTTGCCCGCTTTCTTGCCGGCCTTCTTCGCGGCGGGCTTCTTCGCGCCCTTGGGGGCGGCCTTGGACGCGGTCTTCTTGGCGGTTTTCTTCGCGGCTTTCTTGGCCATGACGGGGTCCTTCCTGCGGTGCTTGGGCGGCGTGCGGCCGCCTCGGGACGGTGTACCGGTTCCGTCCGGTCCACACCAGAGCGAAGCAGGGATTCCGGTCGTTGTCAAGAACCCGGGATCGGTGCCGGACGCCGGGGGCTACCGCACCGTCAGCGTCGGCCGGCTCCGTCCCTGCCTGAGGCCGGCCAGGTTGACCTGGCCTTCGAGGTTGCGGACCAGGGTTTCCAGGGCGGCGGGCAGGGCAGGGCCGCCGGCGGTCGGGGGGTCGAAGTTGTTCAGGGGGTCGCCGGAATCGGAGTTCTGACGCAGGGCGGTGTTGATCGGGATCGAGCCGAGGAAGGGCAGGCCGAGGCGCTGGGCCATCTTCTCCGCGCCGCCGCGGCCGAAGATGTCGTACTCCTTGCCGTCGTCGCCGATGAAGAAGCTCATGTTCTCGATGACGCCGAGCACCTCCACGCCGAGCTGCTGGAACATCTTCGCCGCGCGCACCGCGTCGTCCTGGGCCACCTTCTGCGGCGTGCAGACCACCACCGCCCCGGTCAGTTTCAGCGATTGCGCCATGGTCAGCGGCACATCGCCCGTGCCCGGCGGCAGGTCGATGACCAGGAAATCGAGTTCGCCCCAGCGGGTGCGCTCGGTCAGTTGGGTGAACGCGCCGTGGGCCATCGGGCCGCGCCAGATCAGGGGTTTCTCGGGATCGACGAGCTTGCCCATCGTGACGGCCTTGACGCCGTGGACGAGGAACGGCTGGAGCGCGCCCTCGTGGACCAGTTGGTCCATCGCGTCCAGGCCGAGCATGGTGGGCAGCGACGGGCCGTAGATGTCGCCGTCGAGCAGGCCCACGGCGTGCCCGCGCCGCGCCAGGCCCACGGCCAGGTTCACCGAGACGGTGGACTTGCCCACGCCGCCCTTGCCCGCGCCCACCGCGATGATGTGGCGCACGCCGTCGATGCCGGAGGCCGACTCCGGCGGCCCGGCTCGGGGGGGGCGAGCCGGGTTCTCCTGAGCCTTGCCCCCGTCATCACCCGCGCCGAAGCGCGCTACCACTTTGCCCGCGTGGTTCACGAACTCGATGCCCAGCACGATCTGTTCTTCGCCGGACGCCATGGCCGCCGCGCGGACCACCTGCTCGACCCGCTTGGCCAGAGACTGCATGGCTTCCGCGGAAGGGTCCGGGTCCTTGGGGCCGGAGACCAGGCTGAGCTTGATGGAAGCGTGCTGGTCGCAGGCGGCGACATTCACCACCGCCTCGCGCCCGACGAGATCACCGCCTCCGGGGTGGGGCACGGATCGCAGCCATTGGCGGATCTGGTCTTTGTTGAGGCCCATACGGACTCCGATCGGGGCAGGCGGACGGCGGCGGAAGCCCGGAACGCCGGCGGCAAAGGCCCCCGGCACGGGCCGAAACAGGATCGTAGGGATCCCCGGAACACGCCGATGCAATTGCCCCGGAGCCCCCGCGTTGGGCCGGCATCGACGGGCCGCACGCCCGTCACGGAGAAACCAAGCCATGCGGAACACCACACGAATCCTGACGGCGGCGACCCTCGCCATGATGACCGGCTCGGCCCTCGCCCAGACCCAAACCCAGAACGCCCCGCTGAGCGGGCCGCGGGTCCAGGACGCCGGCAAGCCGGACGCGGCCAAGCCGGGAGAGGCGGCGGCCCAGAAGAAGATCGAACTGCCCTTCGCAGCCTACACCCTGGCCCTCCGCTCCCTGCAGCGCGGCGACGACGAAACCCTCCGCCTCACGCCCGAGCAGGCCCAGCGCGTCCGCACGATCAACCAGGAGCACCAGGAGGCGATGCGTCCGTACCTGGAAGAGCACCGCGAGGAGATCGCTGAACTCAGCAGGGTGTCCGGCGAACGCATCCCCGGCCTGGAAGGGCCGGAGCGCGAGGGCCGCCAGCCCCAGCGTCCCCGTGAGGACGGCGCCCGCCCCCGCCCCGGCGAGCGGCCCGATGCCGACCCCGCCCGACGCGAGCAGGTCCGCGAGCGGATGCAGGAGCGGCGCGAGCAGAACCGCGACACCATGCACCCCGAGGAAACCGACCGCGCGCGGCCCTCGCCCGAGGAACGCGCCAAGGCCGCCGAACGCCTGCGCGAGCTGCTGACCGCCGCCCCGGCGGACAAGCAGAGCAAGGAGAAGCTTCGCGCGGTGCTGACCAAGGAGCAGCAGGCGCGGGTGGAGGCCGCCATCGAGGCCCAGCGCCAGCGCATCCGTGAGGGCCGCCCCGCCGGTCCGGGCGGTCCCGAAGGTCGCGGCGAGCGTCGCCCCGGCGGCCCCGAGGGCGAGCGTCCCGCCCGCCGCCCCGCCCGCGACTGACCCCCCCCTCCCCTTCCCCTTTCGCTCCTCCTCACACGATTGAGGTGTCCCGCAACGCCCCGCCACCACGCGAGGCGTTGTGCTGTCATGTGGGGCCGACTTCCAGTCGGCCATTCCCATTCCCCGCGCTGACGCTTGAGATTGGCAGAAACCCGTCGCTGACACTCCGGGCTTGCCGTGGAAAGGCCGTGCGACCACAGGCGTGCAAGGATCAGGCTTGCCCGCGTGGATGACCATCCTGCTCCTCTGGCACGCCGCCCTGTCGCTCGCGGCGTTCTCCGTCTACGGGTGGGACAAGCGGGCGGCCGTCAAGGGAACCCGGCGCGTCCCCGAGGCACGCCTGCACCTGCTGGCCATGCTCGGCGGCTGGCCGGGGGCGCTGCCGGCGATGCGGCTCTTCAGGCACAAACGCAGGAAGGGAACCTTCGTGCGGGTGTTCTGGGTGACGGTGGCGGTCCACCTGGCGGTGCTGATCGCGGCGTTCACCATGCTGTAAGGAAATGACCGTGGCCGCAACCGCACTGCCCACCCGTCCGAACCGTCCGTGGATGCCCCGGCGTCACGCCAGCCAGACCGTCCTTGCCGCCGCCGTGCTTGCCGTGGTCGTGTCCCCCGCGTGGGCCAACCCCGGCACGGCCATGGCCATCACGGTCGGCATGTACCTTGTCATCGGGAACTTCGTGATCGGCGCCGTCGAGTGGATCGGCCTGAGCATGCTCGGCGCTTCGAAGCTTCGCGCCGCGGTCATGATCCCCGCCAACTACATCTCGGCCTGGATCGGCGTGTATGTGGTTTCCGTGATCCCCACCGACCGGCTCCTCCAAGGGGAGTCGTTGCTGACCAACGCGCTGCCGCTGTCGTGGGCGGTGCTCATCGGGCTTGTGCTGCTCGGCGTACTCATCGAACTGCCGTTCATCGCGTTCGCGTTCCGCCCGCCGAGGAGGTGGAAGCGGATTGTCGCGGCAGGCGTGCTTGTGAACGCCGTGACCGGCGCGGGCGTGGTTCTGTGGTATGTCAAGAACTCGAACATGTCGCTTGTGACGGACTACCGGGTGGCGCCGCCGTCCGTGACCGCGGGCGACCTGGACGCTTGGGTCTACCTGATCGACGAAGACCTCTCCGCGATCCGGCGCATCCGGATTGATGGCACTCGGAGCGAAACGATCGCGGAAATCCCCGCGGTTCCCCGGCGGTATCAGCACAACGGCGGACGCCTGTGGTTGGTGCTGCGACCGGGCGAGGACGACCGCCTGGACCTTTGCATCGCCCTCCAGTCCGGGTGGATCGGCGGCGATTCGATCGCTGATCTCACGCCGGAGAACGGCTGGCACGCCGACAGCGCCGGCCATGCTTCGAAGATCGTCGTTCGCGGGGTCGGAAACGCGGGAAGCCTTTGGTACGAATGGAGTGACGAGCCGACCATCCCGGCCCACGCACGGAATGCGGCGGACCTACGAGCGAGCGGGCACGATGGACCCGTCGTGGAACAGTCTCTTTCACCCTGGGCTCCGATCCGGGTCAGACCGATCGACGGGAAAGTGGAGCGGCTCGGACTCATGAACGCGATGCTCGGCACCTCCGCGACGGCGCAAACCGCGACGGTTCTGCCGGGCGACCGGCTGGTCTTCGCCCTCGCCGGGGCGGAGGCCCCCGGCACGCGCGGCGTCTTCATCGCGTCGCTGCGTGACAAGACCATCGCATACCTCGCCCAGGGACGCAGCCCGGTCGTGGTGCTGGACGCCGCTCCCGCCGAGTGATACGGATCACGCCCGATTATCAAGTGGAATCCGTATAAGCCGTCTCAAGCGGGATGGCGCACAAGCATGCGTATGGGTTTCTCACAGTAACCTACCAATTCCTAGGCAATTAGTAGTTTTGCTCCCAGTTTTCTCCCAATTTTTCCAAAACTAGGAGGTTTTGGCAGCAATCAGCCTGCCGAAACCCGAGCGGACACCGAAACCGGCACGAAGGTCCGCCGGACCCGCGCCTCGAACTCGTCGCGGTACTTGTTCATGATGGTGCGGGTGGCCCAGTTGTTGCCGTCGGCCAGGCCGCAGATGGTGGTGCCGGGCATGGAGCCCATGCTGGTGGCGATCTCCAGGGCCAGGTCCAGGTCCTTGGTCCGGGCGTCGCCCTCCTCGATGCGGCAGAGGAGCTGGTAGAGCCAGCCCGATCCCTCGCGGCAGGGGGTGCACTGGCCGCAGGACTCGTGCTTGTAGAACCGGGCGATGTTGCGGGCCACGGCCACCATGTCGGTGTCCTCGTCGAACACCGTCGGGCCGGCGGTGCCCAGGCCCAGCACATTGTGCTTGCGCCCGATGTCGAAGTCGAGTTCGGCGTCGTACTGGTCCGGGCCGAGGATGCCCATCGAGACGCCGCCGGGGATCGCGCCCTTGAACTTCTTGCCGTTGCGGATGCCGCCGCAGTAGTCCTCGACGAGCGTGCGCAGCGGGATGCCGAGTTCAAGCTCGTAGCAGCCGGGCTTGTTCACATGGCCCGACACGCCCATGAGCTTGGTGCCGAAGCTCGGCGGCCCGCCGATGGTCGATTCCACCCCCTGCTCCATGAACGCCTTGGCCCCGCGCTCGATGATGAAGGGCAGGTGGCACAGCGTCTCGACATTGTTGATGATGGTCGGGCGTCCGAAGAGGCCCTTGACGGCCGGGAACGGCGGCTTGATGCGGGGCCAGCCGCGGTTGCCCTCGATGGCTTCCAGCAGCGCGGTCTCCTCGCCGCAGATGTACGCGCCCGCGCCGCGGTGGACGAAGCAATCCCCCACGAAGGCGTCGCCCGAGGCGTTGGAGCCTTGGTTGAGGACGCCCTTGGGTCCGAAGACGCCGTTGGCGTAGGCCTCCTTGAGGGCCTCTTCGAGCACATGGGCCTGATGGTGGTACTCGCCGCGGATGAAGATGTACGCCCGGTCCAGGCGGCAGGCGTACATGCAGATGGCGATGCCCTCGAGCAGCAGGTGCGGGTCGAAGTCCATCAGCAGCCGGTCCTTGAAGGTGCCCGGCTCGGACTCGTCGGCGTTGATGGCCAGGTAGCGGTGGCCGCCGTCCGGGGCGGGCAGGAAGGTCCACTTCAATCCCGTGGGGAAGCCCGCGCCGCCGCGCCCGCGCAGGACGGAGGTCTTGACCTCCTCGGTGACATCCTTGGGGGCCATCGTCACGGCCTTGCGCAGGCCGACATACCCGCCGGTCCTGACATATTCGTCATACCCGACCACATGCCGGTCGCGGATGTCGCCGAACGGGGCGGTGGGGATGCGCTTGAGCAGGACATGCTCGGTCAGCGTGTTTTCCCAGGTCTTCTTGGGCATGGGGGTCGGCTCCGGCGGTGGCCCGGCTCGGGGGGGGCGAGCCGGGAGAAAACGGGCTTGAAGCCGATTCTAGGGGGGTAAGGGAGTGGTCCGGTCGTGCAGCCCGGTCCCGGCTGGACGGTGAAACACCCCGCCGGATTCGGGGCAGCGCGGGCCAAGAGGGACCACGGGTTCTGGCGGCAAACGAAAAGCCCGGCGGGCCGGTCAGAGGCCCGCCGGACGGAAGTTTATCGGGGTGGCCCGTTTAGTTGCAGTCGCTCGCGTGCATGTTGTTGATGTTGATCAGCTCGTCCGCGCCATCGCGGATGCCGTTGTTGTCCGCATCGGCGCACGACTCGGCCTGCCCGTTGGGCACGGTGGTCGTCCCGACCTGGCCTTGGAGGATGGACATCGTCGACTCCTGCACCGGGAACACGGCGGTGCCGGACACAAGCCCGCCGGTGCTGAAGGTAAGCACGCCGGTAATGGCGTCCTTCGACACGGGAACTTCCATCCACAACGGGCCGAGTTCGATCAGGCGGAAGAACTCCTCGCTGGAAGTCTGGAACGAAACAGCGGCCCGGAAGTGACCTTCGCCGTTTTCGTCCAGCCAAAGCCCGTTGTGCGGGCACGACGGCTCAAGACGAACGCCCAGCTTCATGGCGGCATTCTGAAGGTCCAGGCTGAACGCCGTGGGAACGACGCGCCCGTCCGATCCGATCGACACGAAGCTCGCCGTGCCGCCGTCGATGGTCATCGTCTCATCCACCACCCCAAGGTCAACCTGGATTGACCCCGTGCTGATCGCAAAGTGGCTCACCACCCGACCGCCCATGGGTTCCGGCTCCGCCACGGCGACGGGAACGGGGTCCGACGGGTTCAGCATGATGAAGGCTTGAACCGCCGGGCCGGACGCGACGCTCAGGTACGAAACGCCGTCAACGCTCATCGTTGGGACGGAGGTCGTGGTCGTTCCGGTCGGAGTTGCGGCCAGCTGGATCGAGATGAGTTCATCCGGGCGCAGAACCTTGTAGGTGTTGCGGATCGAACCGTCTCGAAGCTGGCTCGGGCCGATGGCCACGGCTATCTGGCCGCGGAGGAGCTGGTAGAACTCACGGAGCAGCTGGCGGGCAAGATCCCGCTGCCCGTTCCGGCACGCGGCCTCGGCCTGGACGAGAATCGCCCGGAGCTGATTCGTCTGGCTCGCCGCGTTGGTCACGCATGAGCCCCATGTATCGCCGCCGGCCTGGCAGCAGGCCGCGTACTGGAAAGCGATATGAGCGTTGAGATCATCGAGGGCATCGCAGACTTCATCGCAGCATCCGCCGAGGAAAAGGCTGGCGCCGGCAACGACCGTGATGCTCAAACAGCGCGTGCGTGTTCTCATGACTTTCATCCTTTCTGATTGATCTGGCCGAACGGGGTTTCCCCCCCTTTGGCAAAATCCGCAACATAAGGTTTTCTCCCCCCCCCCCCCCTCCTGCTTGTCAAGCGATGCTCCGATAATTTCAGAACCATGCTAGGGTTTTCTCCGCCTGATGGAGTGGCTGGATCGCTTTGGGTTGAACGGCCCGTTTCATGCCCGGTCATGCCGACCGGATTCACCGGGTCGAACACGGTTCGCCCGCGGGTGCCGTGCCGGACGGGGCCATCACTACCGCCGCGGCAGCTCGTACCACAGTTTCACGCTCGCCGGCATGGGCGGGTACGGCATGACCAGCCGCAGGCAGACGAAGTCCCGGGCGTTCCAGCCGCCCCGCTCGAACACGCGGGCGATCAGGCGGTCGTAGTCCGGGACCAGCGGCGTCTTGACCATCGTCGCCTGGCCGAGCAGGGTCATCCGCTCGGCGTGGGGCAGGATGGCCACGCTGTCGGACCCCAGCAGGCCCGTGGCGGGGTGGCCCAACAGCTCGAGCTTCGGGCTGATCGCCTCGGACAGGTCCCGATGCACGATCAGGTCGAACAGGACGGTCTTGACGGGCATCGAGATCGAGCTGACCAGCTCGGCGGTGGTGTTGGTCTCGTCGCGGTAGCGGGGCACATCGCCGCGGTCGATGAACCCGAAGAAGCAGTCGAACTCGCCCAGGCGCCCGATCGGCCCGTCCCCTGCGTCGTAGATCAGCGCGCGCCCGCTCGGGCGCACGGTGATCTCCGGCAGCGAACCCGTGCAGAACTCCGGGATGAGCCAGGGATCGTCGGCGGCCTCCGGGTCGATGGCCATCCGCCTGCCGCCCGCGGGGCGGTGGCTCTGGTCGTCGTTGTAGCTGTCGATCCGGAACAGGGGCCAACGCGGGAGCGATCGGAGCCGGCGCAGCCCGGTGAAGCCGGCGACGATGGCCAGGTCCAGCACGCCGGGGTCGCCCGTCGAGGGCGCGATGAACTGCGCCGTCACGCGCACATCGGCCTGGATGCCCCAGATCCCGCTGTTGCCGCGGAAGGCGAGCTTGCGGCTCATCGCCAGGGGCTTCTCTTCCGACGACCCCATCGAATCGAGGATGATCCCGAGCATGGCCCGGTCGCCCACATGGACCTCGATCATGTCGTCGAAGGCCCTGGCCGCGCCGCGGACGCGATCGACCGTCTCGGCCCGCGCGCCCGCGTCCCCCATCGCGGTCAGGAGGATCTCCAGCCCGCCCGCGCCGGGGATCAGCGGCACGGCGGCCAGGGCGTCCTCCGCCGCGATGATCCGCGCCACCTTCCAGGCCAGGTTCTTGCCGAGATTGAAGCGTCGGGAAACATCCTGCGGGCGTGCCGGGTCCGCGCCCACGGCCTGATAGAGGTTCAGCAACGATCCCCGCAGTTGATGCACCGCCTCCCGGCAGTCCCGGTCGAAGCGATCCGGGATGATCGGGATGGGGTGTGGATCGGCCATATATCTGGATCTTGATTGGGTATCGACGGGGCTGGAGGCTGAGAAGGCGGGGTATTTTCCGGAAGCGAACGAGGAAATCATACCACGCCGCGACGACAAAGCACAAATTTCTTTGCGATTGTTCGCAGGGAAAGTTGTACAGAGGCATCCGGTCTGGTAGTCTGGTGGGGTACGGAAGGCGGCATGACCCCCATGCCGCCGACCTTTCGACCCAAGGCACCCACCTGAACACCACAGAAAGAAGGAGAAACGAGATGGCAATCAAACAGGCACTGATCGTGGCGGCCGCGGGCGCGGCGGCGTCGTCGGCTTCGGCGCAGTTCTGGGAACTCCGCGCTGGCTACCAGGCGAACCGGATCAGCAACAACGGCGTGGTCGTCGGCGACAACACCGCCAGCCAGCAGTACTTCATGTGGTCCGCCGGCGCCGGCGGCGTGGACATCGGCGGCATCATCGCCGTGGACGGGCCCGGCGGCCAGGCCTCGATCTCCAACGACGGGCTGTGGGTCAGCGGCACGCACACCCGCGCCGACGGGCGCTGGGGCATGGGCCGCTACAACACCGCCACCGGGGTGTGGTCCGAGCTGCCCGGCGTCCCGGGCGGCGGGGTGATCGACAACAACATCAGCTCGGGCTGGGGCATCTCCGGTGACGGGCAGACCGCCGTCGGGCTGGGCTGGTTCTCCAACGGGCGCGCCCACGCGATCTCCTGGAACCAGTCCACCGGCACGGTGGACCTGGGCTCCACCACGCCCGGGAGCAGCTCCCGGGCCAACGCCGTGAACTACAACGGCAGCGTCATCGGAGGCTGGCAGGACAACGACAACGGCCGCCAGGGCGCGGTGTGGGCCAACGGCTCGCAGCAGCTGATCTTTGACGCCGACGGCTTCGGCATGGGCGAGGTCTATGCCCTGTCGGACAACGGAACCTGGGCGGTCGGCTATCAGAATGTCGGCTTCTTCGGCGTCGGCAACATGTGGATCTACAACACGGACACGCAGGAGCACCAGTACCTGGGCAACATCCCGACGGGCATGGGCACCATCGCCGCCACCGCGGTGAACGACGCCGGCACGATGGCCGTGGGCGGCACATGGGGCTTCGGCCCCGCGTTCTGGGGCACCGGCGTGATCTGGACCGAGGACACCGGCGTGATCGAGTTCTCCGAGTACCTCGACTCGATGAGTATCGGCTACGACGCCGGCTACACCTTCTCCTTCGTGACCGACATGTCCAGCGACGGCACCTGGTTCACGGGCTGGGGCACCAACGCCTCCGGCCAGATCACGAGCTGGGCCGTCCAGGTTCCCTCGCCCGCCGGCGTTTCGATGCTGGCGCTGGGCGGGCTGCTGGCCGCGCGCCGGCGTCGGGCCTGAGCCGCGGGCGGTCGGTCCGCCCCCCGAACTCTTCGTTGTTCTTCTCTCCGAACGCCGGCGTGCCCGCACGCCGGCGTTCGCCTTTTCCCCCCGTGGGGCCGACTTCCAGTCGGCCTCTTCCCCCGGTGGCACAGGCGGGACGCCTGTGCCACCGGGAGAAGGGGAGGTGGAGAACCCCAGCCTCCACGCAGGCCCGGCCGCTCCCTTGCAGTCGCGGCTTGTCGATCCGTTCACCCCGCCCCGCGCAGGCGCACAAACTCCGCCCGCCGGGTCCACACCGCGTCCGGGTGGTACAGCCGCGCCACCAGCGACCGGAAGTCCCGCTCCAGTTCCGGCACGCTCATGCGGTCCGGGCGGAAGTTGACATCGAACAGCGTGCAGCGGTCCCAGCGCCCCGGGTGGGTCAGGCGGCCCTCGGCCTCCAGGCGTCGGTACAGCGGCGTGCCCGGGAACGGCGTCTGCACGGTCACCTGCACATCGTACAGGCCCACGCGGTTGGCGAACTCTTCCACGGCCGCGAACGATTCGGGCCCCTGCCCGTCCAGGCCCAGCACGAAGCACCCGATCACCGTGATCCCCCGGCTCTGGATGCGGCGCACGCCGTCCTCGTACCGGCCGATCTGGCGCAGCTTCCAGCGACGCGGGTCCACCGTGTCCAGGCCGTCCGCGGTGGGGCTTTCCAGGCCGATCAAAATCTGGCGGCAGCCCGCCCGGCGCATGGCGTCCAGCAGGTCCGCATCCTCGGCGATCGAGATGTCGCACTCGGTGAACCATTTGATCCGCTCCGGCTCCAGCGCGGCCATCAGCTCGCGGGCGTGCGCGCGGTGCAGGAACGAGTTGTCGTCCGCGAACTCGATGAACGGCCGGGGCCAGATCGCCTTGATCGCCCGCACCTCGTCGATAATCTTCGGAACGGGCTTGACGCTGTAGCCGGGGTGGATCAGGATCGAGCTGGCGCAGAACCCGCACTTGTGCGGGCAGCCGCGGGCCGTCTGCACGGTCAGCCGGTTGTAGCGGGCCGGTTCGAGCAGGTCGAACCTGGGCATGGGCGCGTCCCTCAGCTCAAACGGGGTGTCCGAGCGGTAGAACCGTTTCAGCCGCCCGGCGCGCGCGTCCTCGATCAGCCCCGCCCACACGGTTTCGCCCTCGCCGACCACCACGGCGTCGGCGTGCTCGGCGCACTCATCGGGCACGCAGGTCGCGTGCAGACCGCCCATCACCACCCGCACGCCCGTCGCCCGGAATGCATCCGCCACGGCGTAGGCCTCAAACGCCTGGGCCGTCATCGTCGAGACGGCGACGAGATCGAACTCACCGGCGGGCAGCGCGCCGGGCTTCATCTCCGCGATCTCGTGGTACGACACCGAGACATCCGGCGGAGTGAGCGCGGCCAGCGTCAGCAGCGACAGGCTCGGCAGCGACGCGATCACCTCCGAACGCTCCACGAAGCCCGGCAGCGTCAGGCCCAGCTTCATCAACTCCGCGTCCTGGACGCGCACGCCCGACATGGCGATCAGTCCCACACGCATCACGAGACCCCACCGATCACGATCCCCACCGCCGTGATGCCCGTCCCTACCAACAGCGCCACCACCGGAATGGGGAACAGCACCTTCAGCGGCTTCTTCCACGCGCTCAGCCCGCAACACACCGGCATCGTCACCCCACCGACCACCAGCGACACCGATGCCAGCATCGGCCAAGGCGCATCCAGCGACACCCGCGCCACCGAATGCGCGAACAGGATGTTGACCAACCCCAGCCCGAAGAACGAGACATGGCCCAGGCGGAGCAGGCGTCGTTCCCACGAGCCGTAGCCGCCGAGGAACCCCTCCCGGGCGAACCCCAGGCCCAGCACCGCCCCGGAAAGCATCCCCAGCACGAACCACGCCCAGCCGAACGCCTCATTGACCATCGCCGTCTCCCGTGCGCACCACCAACCCCCTAATAGTTAGTGATTACTCACTTTTATACGGGAGTGGCCTTGCTCGGTTCCGGTCGGCGTTTGAATTGGGGGTTATTCCGAGGATTCTTCCGGCATTGGTTCGCGGAACTCGACCTCCTCGATGGTGGTCCGGCGCAGGATCACCCGCTGGCCGTCCACCACGCCCGGGGCCTCCTCGGTTTGGGCGTGCACCGTCTGGGTGGTGGAAGGGGGGGTGGGGGGGGCGGGCTTGACCGGCTTGGCCGCGGCGTGCCACAGGTGGCCGAAGAACCGGCCCACCGCCCGGGAGATCGGGATGTCCTTGTTCTTCGGGGGCACGCCTGATCCTATCGACCGGGGTTGCCCCGTGGGGCCGACTTGCAGTCGGCCAGAGCCAACGACAAGCCGCGACTGCAAGGGAGCGGCCACGGTTGCGTCCGCGGCGGAGCGTGCCGGTTGATCGGTCGTTGCCGATCGTCCGGCATCAGGTCGTCGGTTGGCGGTCTCGGCCGCTCCCTTGCAGTCGCGGCTTGTACTGGCTCCGGGTCAGTCCGCCTTGGGCGCCTCGAAGGCGTAGTTGCGGTCCCGCATGGGGTACTGGTCCGCCGCCAGCGGCTTGATGGGCACCGAGGCCGAATCGGCGATCAACCCCGTCGTCCCCTTGGCCGTGGCGTTGCGCACGGTGACCTGCCGCGCCGGCGGCCCGAGCAGCTCGAACCAGAACACCGCGTCCTGCTCCCAGCTGGCCGTCACGATCTCCGCCCGCAGCCAGTACACCAGCTCGTCGTCGGGCTTGGTCCCCAGGAACACCGCCTCCCGCGGCCGCCGGATGGTGACGGCCTCCCCCTGCCCCCGCGCGATCTCCACCGCCCGCCCGTCCTGGCGGGGTTGCACGGGCCGCCCCTCCAGCCGCACGCGGTCGCCGATGTGCAGGCTGACGCGGACGGTGTGGGTCGAGGCGTTGACGATCTCGGTGGTCACCGTCGGGTCGCGGCTGGTCTTCTTGGAGGACGACGAGCACCCGGACATGCCGCCGAGGCCACCCAGGGGCAGGCCGACGGCCAGGCCAGCGGCCAGGACGGACAGAGAAACGCGGTGGATCGGTCGGGCGCGCGGCATGGAGCAACCGTCGTCGTTTCGGGGGGGTTTGCTTGAAAATGCGGCCGGGGAATGGTGATGACTGAAGGCCTCGACTGTCATCAGCCCGGCTTAGATCCTGCTATCCCGATTTTGCAGACTCGATGGCCTCGGCAAGTGCTGGGGCCATCTGCGCTTACGGCAGAGTTCGAGCCCATCCGCTGGGCATGGTGAGGAATCCCCAACTCGTGTGAGTTCCGTTTCTGTTGTAAACTGCGAGCGTGGAACGGTGTCCAAGGGAATACATCCAACCGCTACCCAAGCCGTCAATCGGCACACGCAGGACAGTGGGTCGTGCATCGATCTGTTCCGTGCGACTTGAAGGCAGGCCGGGATGGTTGGCCTGAATCGCGACACCACCACGGGTACACGCCTGTAACAGATCTGCTACAATGGCTTGGACACGAACGAGGCCCGACCATGCCCACATCGGCACCATCGGACGACAGACTGAACAGTGACCACAGCGATGGCGGCATCGTCACGGTACAGCCGGGCTTGGGTCACGGCTGCTCACCAATTGTCTCTGTTGCAGTTCCCAAGCCTCTCGCGGGTGTGCCGCACCCGATCCCGTATCAGGGAAGCAAGCGTCAACTGGCGCAGTACATCGTTAGTCTCTTTCCAAGTGACACTAGGCGACTCGTCGAACCGTTCGCGGGTTCCGCCGCTGTTTCTCTCGCAGCGGGACACATGCGCCGCGTGAAGCGTTGGGCCATCAACGACTTGCACCGGCCACTCATCGACCTCTGGGCGGAGATCATTCAGCGTCCCGACGAGATCAGCGACAAGTACGAGAAGATCTGGAAAGCACAGCTTGGGGACGAGCGGGCGCACTATGACCGCGTGCGAGATTGCTTCAACAAGCAACACCGCCCAGAGGATTTTCTGTACCTTCTTGCCAGGTGCGTTAAGGCCGCGATCCGCTACAACTCGCGCGGCGAGTTCAACAACAGCCCCGACAACCGCCGCCTCGGCGCAGTTCCCGAGACGATGCGGCGTCACATCACCGGCGCATCGGCCATCTTCAAGGGCAAGTCCACAATCTCTTCCGTGGATTACCGCGAGATACTGGAATCGGCGCGGCCCGGTGATCTAGTCTACATGGACCCGCCCTACCAGGGCGTGGTGAACACACACAACCACCGCTACCGACATGGAATCGCCTTCGAGGAATTTGTGTCCGCGATCGAAAAGCTGCGCCGTAAAGGCATTCCGTTCATCGTCAGTTACGATGGACGGACGGGAAACAAACGCTACGGCCGTTCGCTTCCCGTGTCGCTCGGCCTCACGCACATTGAGATTCCCGCTGGGCGTTCGACGCAGGCAACCTTGCTCGGTCGGGACGACAGCACATACGAATCGCTGTACCTGTCGCCTGAAATCGGTGCCGACGAATCGCATCTCAAGCATGGCCCGCGTCAGCGCACGAAATCCGCTTCCCTCTTCGCGGAGTCTGTTTGATGCCGGAGAAGTTATCGAAAGCCGCGAGGGCTGCTCTGGATGCAGTCACCGGCAAGCGTGCCCGCATTGTGGTTGACCACATCATCAAGCACGGTTCCATCACGACCGACGATCTCAAAGAGAAGTATGGGTACGATCATCCGCCCCGCGCGATCAAGGATGTCTCGGATCAGGGCGTCCCTTTGGTGAAGACTATCGTTCGCAAGCAGGACGGCAAGCGCATGGCGGAGTACCGCTTCGGCGATCTCAACAACATTGTCGCTGGGCGCGTCGGAGGACGCGCCAACTTTCCCAAGGCGTTCAAGCATACCTTGGTAGAGGCTTATGGGTGCCGCTGCGCCCTGTGCAATGTGCCATTCGAGGCCAGATACCTTCAAATCGACCACCGCGTTCCATACTTCGTCGCGGGCGATGGTGTTTCTATCGAACTGGATGTGAACGACTACATGCTCGTCTGCGGATCCTGTAACCGCGCCAAGTCGTGGTCGTGCGAGCACTGCCGCAACGGGCTGGAAACTAAGAACCCAAAGGTATGCGTCGTCTGCTACTGGGCCAAACCACTGAAGTACACGCATGTCGCCATGCAGAACATCCGGCGTTTGGACCTGACATGGACCGACGGTGAGGTCGCCGACTTTGACGCGGCCAAAGCCAAGGCGGGAACAGATGCCCAGGCCATGCCAAAGTTCGTGAAAGATGCCGTGCGGCGGGCGGTTCAGAACGGCGGCGACCAGTCACCGCAGAAATCGGAGTGATTGACTCCTGAAAGGGAACCGTGCCGAGGGGCAGCCACCTCCGGCACAAGAACGGTTGAAGTACGGTCAGCAATGTCGTCACCCTGATAGAATCTGGGCATGGCCAAGTCCGCAGGTATCCAGCGGGACGAGATTAACACGCGAGGCGAGGTGTATGAACTCACGCTCAAGTGGGATGGTGAACTTGCAGACACTGGCGAGATACCCGCCACCGAGTTAGGCGCCGCGCTGCAAGGTTGGGACCGATTCCTTCAGCTTTCATTTTATTCGTACCAGTCATCTGATCTGCAGATCCCCAAGACTGGAACCTCGATACGGGTGGACTTCCGCGTTCGCCAAGTACGCAAGGGTTCCTTTGTTGTTGACGCGAGCATCACGCTTGGCGGCATTATCGCAGCCGGTGTCATCGGCAATGCGGCTTACGACGCAATCAAGAAAATGTGGGAATGGTCGGTCGTCTTGGTGCAGACGCACATCAAGGCCAAGGGCGAGCGCAAGACGCTGGATGGCGTAGTTGAAGAACTGGAAAAGGTCGCCAAGGCGAACGACATTCGAGTCAGCATCGACCGCCAGGATACCGAGGACTTCGCGGCAGCGTTGAACACGGCGCTTGACAATGCAACCGTTCCACTCGATTCATCCGCTGCGCGGGAAGTTCTGTCATTGAAGGGCCAGACCGTTGAGATTGTTGTGGACGGCAAGGGCCGTCAAGTCATTAAGGCACCCTTCGAGCCGCCGACACTGGACCCTGACGCTGAGGATGTGATCGAAGCCGCCGTCAAGTTTGTTCGGATCAACAAGAAGACTGGGTACGGACTTCTTTCGTTTGTTCGAGCCACAGACAAATCGCAACTGGGACAACAGCGTTTCCACTGCGAGGACAAATCGATTCGCCGTCGGGGCAACCAGTACACAGGCTCATTCCACGAAGATGTACCTCTTGTCGTAAAAATGCAGCGGAAGAACTATGCTGCTGACCGTCGGGGTCACTACTGGCTAATTCTCGGCACAGCAAACTCGACCGATGAAGGCTTGCTTCCGTTCCCCAAAGCAGAGCGCAAGAAGAAGGGCAGGAAGCGCAAGTCGGGTCTCGAGAACAACTGAGTCGCAGGGGCTCGCGATAAATACTCTCTGCTGCTTGTCCACTCCAATCATCACAGTCATCCCTCATACCACAATTGTTGCAGTGGTCACTTCACTCCAAGGGTCTTTTTCTCTGTAGGTGTTTACCCGAGGGAGCGTGTAGACAGTGATCTTTCCCCTACCGTTGGGAAGTCTGTGGGCAGCGTAGGACGGGTCGTCAGTGTGAGGAATAGCAGTAAGCTCGGATCCGTCGGCATGAGCTGGCGAGCGTGAGGATGTGTCAACCAGTTTGGCTCACACTTCCGCGCACCCGGCGTTGCCCCGATCACCCACCCACCGCCCGCTCCAGCTCCTCACTCTCGATCTTGACCATCCCCATCATCGCCCGCATGGCCTTGGCGGATGTGGCCGGGTCGGTGATCAGGTTGATCAGGAGTTTGGGGTTGATCTGCCAGGACACGCCGAAGTGGTCGGTGATCCAGCCGCAGGCGACGGGGGCGCCGCCCGCGGCCACGAGCTTGTCCCAGTACTCGTCCACCTCCGCCTGCGTGTCGCACAGCACCGAGATGGAGAACCCCTGGCTGAATGTGAACTGCGGCCCGCCGTTGAGGGCCGTGAACGGGCGGCCGTCGAGCGTGAACTCGACGGTCATGACAGCGCCCGTCTTGAACGGCGACCCCGGCCCGAGGTCGGGGTAGCGCGAGATGCGCGTGATCTCCGAGTTGGGGAAGACCGCCGTGTAGAAGCGGGCGGCTTCTTCGGCCTGGTCGTTGAATGTCAGGAAGGTGCTGATCTGAGGCATGAAGAATCCTACGAGCATCCTCGCTCACGCGGCCCGAGCGGGCGGGCCACGGCCGGAATATCCTGACACATGGCGAACAAGCCCAAGCCGCAAGCCCGCTGCCCGTGGGCGAAGTCCGAGGCCGACGCGATCTACCACGACACCGAGTGGGGCGTGCCCAGCCGCGACGAGACCCACCTGTTCGAGATGCTCACACTGGAGGGCGCGCAGGCCGGGCTGAGCTGGTCCACCATCCTCAACAAGCGGGAAGGCTACCGCAGGCTGTTCAAGGGATTTGATCCCGCCAGGGTCGCCCGCTTCACCGCCAAGGATGTCGAGCGGCTGATGGGCGACGCCTCCATCGTCCGCAACCGGCTCAAGATCGAATCGACCATCGACAACGCCAAGGCCCTCCGCCTCGTTCATGACGCGGGCGGAACACTGGCCGACCTCGCGTGGTCCGTCGTCGGCGGCCAACCCCTCCAAAGCCGCCGCGAAACCTTGAAGGATCTGCCCGCCCAGACACCCGAATCCAAGGCCCTGAGCAAGCTCCTCAAGTCCCGCGGGTTCCGATTCGTCGGGCCGACCACCATGTACGCCTTCATGCAGGCCTGCGGGCTGGTGAACGACCACCTGGTCTCGTGCCCACGCCACGCGGTGTGCGCTGTGGGACAGGACTGAACGCAGAGGCCGCGGAGCAAAGCCCGCAGAGTTCGCGGAGGTGGAGATCGGAGTTTGAACGCGAAGACCCGAAGAGCGCGAAGATGACAAGCAGATCAGTTCTGAATGGATCAGGATCGGATCAGGTCTGATTGATCGGACTTGCCGCCGGAAGCAGGAGATCAGCCGTTCAACGCTTCGATCGCTTCGCGCTCTTCGCGTTCAGACTCTTCTCCGCGTCCTCTGCGGGCTTCGCTCCGCGGCCTCTGCGTTCCTCTTCAAGAGAGGGGGGGGCATCACTCGCCTTTGACCGCGCCGGACCCGCCGTGGCGGTAGGTGCCGCCCTGGATCTGGTCGATCAACTCCACGCAGCGGGCCGGGGTCAGGTTCTCGTGGAGGTCCTCGTTGAACAGCGCGGCCGGGGCCGTGCCGCAGGAGCCGATGCACTCCAGCTCGACCAGCGTGAACTTGTTGTCCGGCGTGGTCTCGCCGACATCGATGCCGAGCCGGGCCTTGATGGCCTCGGTGCATCTCGTGGCGTCGCAGAACTCGCAGGCGATGGAGCGGCAGACGGAGACCAGCACCTCGCCCTTGGGCTTGGTCCAGTATTCCTCGTAGAAGGTGACGGTGTCGAACACCTCGGCCGGGGTGATCCCGAGAACCTCGGCGATCTCGAGCATGGCCTGGTGGGGGATCCAGCCGTAGTGGTGCTGGACCATGTGCAGCGCGGGGAAGAGCGCGCCTTTGCGCACCTCGTAGCGGGGCAGGTAGGTGTTGAGCAGCTCGTCGCGCATGTGGGCGGTCAGGTACGGCTCATCGCGCCGTTCGATCCGTGTTCCCGCCGAGTTCTTGGTGATCCACGCCATGGTCGGGGATGGTAGGGGCCTGTCCATCGCCCGGCCCATCGTGCCGACCCCGCTCCGCTCACTCGCGTTCGACCGTCAGCGCGATCGGCTCCCACGAATCCACCCTCGCCCCGGCCACGGTCGCCTTCCAGGTTCCGCGCCCCAGCCTTTCCCGCCGGGCCATCACCCCTATGTCTTCCGGACGCCCCACATGCAGCTCGACCGGGTCCAGCGGCGGAGCATCCACCGGGCCGAGCACCGCCTCGGTGTTCGGGGCCAGACGGACCCGAGCCAGCGTCTCGTGCCGGGCCAGGTTCCGGGTGTTCATGATGGCCGCGTCCACGGTCAGCGAGGACTCGTTGACCACCCGCACCTCGTAGGTCGGTCGCATCGAGCAGCCGACCCCCCCCCCGGCGCCAAGCCCCACGCCGACCAGCACGCCCCAAAGAATGGCTGACTTCATGGCCCCAGTCTAGCGCGGGTCCGGCCCGTCACCGATCAGGGGCAGCCCTGCTGGAGGATGTTCAGGTAAGTCGTGAGGTCGAAGAAGTTGAGGATGCCGAACGGGGCGGCCAGGTCCGCCGCGTTGCACGGGCGGGGCGGGGGTTCATTGGTCGCCCCGGCCGAGTACTGCACCGCGCCCGCGGTGAACACATTGTTCGGACGCAGGTAGACCGCCTGGAAGGCGTCGCCGCTCGCGTGCAGCAGGCTGAACACGCTCCCGTTGGCGACATACCCCGTCGCGGGCATGTTGGTCATGTCCAGGTTGAAATCCCCGGCCGGGTTCACGATCGTGAAGGTCAGGTCGAGCGGCTCATCTCCCCCACCCTCCCGGCCTGTCAGGGTAAAGGCCAGGCTGTCGCTCGCAGCGGTGTACACCACCTTCGCATCGCTGTTGGTCGGGTTCAGGTCGAAGCGCTCCGCGCCGCGGCCCCCCACCATCGTCGTGATGCTGAAATCGTGGTCCGCGATGGCGAACTCGATCGTCGTGTCCGTCACCTTCACCGGCCCCGCCGTGGTGCTGAACACGAACGACCCCGCCGCCGAGGCGAAGTCCCAGGTCCCGTTCGGCACCGGCCCCAGGGTCGAGAGCGGCTGCGCCAAGTCGGTCATGTGGGCCGCCACGGTCAGCTTGCGCCACTGGGCGCTCGCGTTGGGGACAACGGCGGCGAGAAGCAGGATCACGAGCGGCAACACACGCATGGGTCGGTCTCCGGATGGAAAAAGGCGGCACCACAAGATACCACCATCCCCGCCGGAGACGAGCAAAAATGTGGAAGAACAACCCGCGGTTATCGGGCCTGCGCGCTCACCGGTCCAGCTCCGCCGCCACCACATTGATCGAGCCGATCACCGCCACGATGTCGCTGAGCAGGTGCCCCTCGATCATCTTCGCCGCCACCTGGTAGTTGATAAAGCTCGGCGGGCGGGTCCGCACGCGGAACGGGCACTTGCTCCCGTCGGACACGATGAAGTAGCCCAGTTCCCCGTTGGCCGTCTCGTTCGCGCCGTAGGCCTCGGCGATCGGCGGCTCCCATCCCCGGTTGGTCATGATGAGTTCGAAGTGCTGGATCAGCCCCTCGATCGAGCCGTACACATCCTTCTTGTCCGGCTTGACCATCTTCGAGTCCGCGAAGGCGTCGATCGGCCCGTCCGGGATGTTGTCGATGAGCTGGTCGATGATCCTCATCGACTGCTTGATCTCCTCCACGCGCACCAGGAAGCGGCAGTAGGCGTCGCCCTCGTACGCCAGCGGCACGCTGAACTTCACCGCCTCGGCCCCCTGCCCGTCCCAGTTGTCCTGATAGCACAGGTACGGCTCGTCCTTGCGCAGGTCCCGCTTCACGCCCGAGGCGCGGGCCAGCGGGCCGGAGAGCGACCACGCGATGGCCTCCTCCCGCGTGAACACGCCGATCCCCTGCGTCCGGTCCATGAAGATCCGGTTGCGGTTGACCAGCCCCTCCACATCCTTGAGCGCCTGCGACAGGTCGTCGTGGATGAACGACTTGACCATCCGCCTGAACACTTCCTCGTCGGGGATCGGCTTCATCAGCCCGCCCACGCGGGTCCAGTCCGGGTGGAACCGCTGGCCCGAGATGTAGTCCACGATGTCGTAGATCTTCTCCCGCGGGTTGAACGAGTACAGGAACGCCGTGAAGGCGCCGATGTCCAGCCCGGCCGCCCCCACGCAAAGCAGGTGGTCCTGGATCCGCGCCATCTCCGCCATGATCGTCCGCAGGACCTTGCACTTGGGCGTGATCTCGATGCCGAACAGCTTCTCCACCGCGTGGTGCCAGCAGATGTCGTTGGCGATCGGGCTGAGATAGTTCATCCGGCTCACGATCGTGACATACTGGTTGTAATCCAGGTGCTCGCCGAGTTTCTCGAAGCCCGAGTGCAGGTACCCGATGTGCGGCGTGCACCGCGCGATCCGCTCCCCGTCCAGCTCCAGCACCAGGCGCAGCGTCGTGTGCGTCGCCGGGTGCTGCGGCCCGAAGTTGAGCACCCACCGATCCCCCGTGTCCACATGCTCGGACAGGTAGTTCAGGTTGTCGGAGTCAGGGGTGATGCCCTGGTCGGGCTTGAGCGTGTACGGCATGAATCGGCTCCGAAGCGCGTCGTCCGGGTGCTTCCCCCGATCAAACACAAACGGCCGATCGGGGGCGGCGGGATCATAGCGGGCGCGCCCGCGTCATCACCTACACTCCGCTATGGAGGCGTTTTCCGCGTTTCTCGCCGGCTTCTGGTCCCAACTCTGGCACATCCTGCTCGAGTCCGGGGTCTGGCTGATCCTCGGCCTCGCTCTGGCCGGTCTGGTGCACGCCTTCGTCCCCCGCTCCTGGTTCACCCGGCACCTGGGCGGGCCGGGCGTTCTTCCCATCGCCAAGGCCAGCCTGCTGGGCATCCCGATGCCTTTGTGCTCCTGCTCGGTCATCCCCGTGGCCGCGGGCCTGCGCCGGCAGGGCGCGGGCAAGGGGGCCACGGCCGCCTTCGCCATCTCCACGCCCCAGACAGGCGAGGAGTCCATCCCCATCACCTGGGCGCTCTTCGGCCCCGTGTTCGCGCTGGCCCGCCCGATCATCGCGGTCATCACCGCGTTTCTCGCCGGGCTGACCATCAACGCGATCGAGCGCGACGACGCGGGGGCGGTTGCCCTCCCCGCCGAGGCCGCCCCCCCGCCGCGCACATCACTGAGCGAGAAACTCCGTATCGCACGCCAACACGCCTTCGGAACCATGCTCCGCGACCTCGCGCCGTGGCTGGCCTGGGGCATCCTGGTCGCCGCCCTGATCGCCGCCGCCGTTCCCCCCGGCTGGATCGCCGAGCATGTCGGCACGGGCATCTGGCCCAAGCTGCTGATGCTGGTCATCGGCATCCCCGTCTACATCTGCGCCACCAGCTCCACCCCGCTGGCCTGGTCGCTGGTCATGGCGGGGCTTTCTCCCGGCGCGGCCATCGTGCTGCTGCTCGTCGGCCCGGCCGTCAATGTCGCCACGATGGCCTGGGTCATCAAGGACCTGGGCGTGCGCGTGCTGGTGATCTACATCGGCGTCATCGCCGCCGTCGCGCTGGGCGCGGGCACCCTCTTCGACCTGTTCTTCGCCGACACCATGATCCTCTCCGCCCTGGGCGCGGCCGACGCCCACCCCGGCGGCCTCTGGGCCTGGACCCGGGCCATCGGCGGCGTGGTGTTCGTCACCATGCTCGCCTACGCATTGACCACGCGATTCTGGCCCTCCGCACCCAAATCGTGCTGTTCCGGCCCGTCATCACCCGCCCCGTGCTGCGGTGGTGAACCCACGCCCGCGTCATGCTGCGCCGCACCCAAGGCCGATACCCCGCTGCCGCTCGCCTCATGCTGCGCCAAGCCCGGCGCCTCATCCTGCGGGTGCGCCGCGCGGGAGACCACCACCCCATGATCGCCCCCCCCGCCAGATCCGTCGTTGGCGAGCGCAATGTCCTCGGCGGCCCCCTCCGCGCCTGCTCGATGGACCCGCTCACCGGCTTCACCCGCACCGGCTGCTGCACCACCGGCCCGGAGGATCTCGGCTCGCACACCGTCTGCGCCGTGATGACCGCCGCCTTCCTCGCTTTCTCCAGATCCCGCGGCAACGACCTGTCCACGCCCCGCCCGGAATGGGGCTTCCCCGGCCTCAAGCCCGGCGACCGCTGGTGCCTCTGCGCCGTCCGCTGGCTGGAAGCCTTTGAAGCGGGCATGGCGCCCAGGGTCCACCTCGAATCCACGCACGAGCGCGCTCTCGACATCATCCCCCTCCAGATTCTCAAGGAGCACACCCCGTGATCGGCGACGGCTGGACCGACACCAACGAGCAACGCGCCCGCGACGCGCGTCCCACGCCCGACCGCCCCAGGCGCATCGCCGTCGTCACCGGCGCCCGCGCCGAGTTCGGCCTGCTCACGCCCGTCATGCACGCCGTGCGGGACCGGCCCGACTGCGAGCTGCTCGTCATCGCCGCCGGGGCGCACCTCGTCCAGCCCGCGCTGACCTTCCGCGAGGTCAAGGCGAAGTTCCCCGTCGCCGACTCCATCCCGATGCAGACCGCCGGGCGCGTCGGACGCGCCCACGATGTCGAGGCCCTCGGCAAGGGCATCGGCCGTTTCGGGCGATCGTTCGACCGCCTCCGCCCCGACTGGGTCGTCGTGCTCGGCGACCGCATCGAGGCCTTCGCCGCCGCGTCCGCCGCCTCCGTCGGCGGCTTCGCCGTCGCCCACCTCCACGGCGGCGACCGCGCCGAGGGCGTCGCCGACGAGGCCATGCGCCACGCCATCACCAAGCTCGCCCACCTCCACCTCCCCGCCACCGAGACCAGTGCCGACCGCATCCGCCGCATGGGCGAGCCGGACGCCAACATCATCGTCGTCGGCTCTCCCGCCATCGACGGCCTGGCCGCCATCGAACCCCTCGACGACGCGGCCTACGCCGAACTCGGCTCGCCCGGGGCCGTCGTTCTTTTCCACCCCGTCGGACGCACCGACGAACTCGAAGAGCACGCCGCCCACGCCGTCCTCGAAGCGCTCGAAGGCGTGCCGACCCTCGCCCTGCACCCCAACCTCGACCCGGGGCGCAACGGGATCATGCGCGCCCTCGTCCACGCGCCCGCCCATGTCCGCGTGCAAGCGCACCTCGAACGCACCCGTTTCATCGCCCTGCTCAAGCGTGTTGCGGCCGGCGGTGGGGGGCTTGTCGGCAACTCCTCCGCCGGCCTCATCGAAGCCGCCGCCCTGGGTTGCCCGACGGTGGACATCGGACACCGCCAGTCCGGACGCGAACGCTGCGACACCCTGACCGCCCACGCCCCCGAATCACCCGAGAAGATCCGAGAAGCCTTCGACCGCATCACCATCGATCGTCCCGCGCACTGCCCCCCCCATCCCTACGGCGACGCGAACACCGGCCCGCGCGCCGCCCGCGCCCTCGCCGAGCGCGACCCCACCGCCCGCGCGCTCCTCCGCAAACGCTGCACCTACTAAAAATCGGTGGCACAGGCGTCCCGCCTCTGCCACCAAGTGCGATCCTCAGATCATGTTGGAGGAATCGGCGACAAGGGTCTGGAGCCTGGCGACGAGTTCCTCGATCTTCTCGTCGTTGAGCTTCAGGGAGTCGCGGACTTCCTTCTGGATGCGGCAGTCGGGGTTGTCGAGGCGGAAGCCGTTCTCGATGCGTCCGGCGAGGCAGTCGGCGGCGTGGACGACGCCGACGAGCTTGGCCTGTTCGGCGGGCGCGCCCAGGGGGTTGTGGTGGAAGCCGGTGGCGGCGGCGAAGGGGGCGGGGAACTTCCACTTGGCGCACAGGCCCTGGCCGAAGTGCTGGTGGGTCGCGCCGAAGACGATCTCCTCGGTGACGAGGAGGGACTGGGCGGGGATGCCGTCCGGGCCGGCGCCGGTCTTGTCGAGCGCGTCGATGAGCTTGGAGCGGTCGGACTGCATCTCGACCATGATGCCGATGTCGTGGATCAGCCCGGCGAGGTAGGCCTCGTCGCCCAGGCCCATGCCCAGGGTGTCGGAGATCATCTTGCAGGCGATGGCGGTGGCGTTGGAGTGGTTCCAGAGTTCCTTGGCGGAGAAGGTCGGGGTGAGTTCGCCGCCGCGGAAGAGCTTGGCCAGCGAGGCGGCGATGGCGATGTTCTTGACGGCGTTGAGGCCGAGCATGACGATGGCGCGGTTGATCGAGGAGATCTGCCCCGGCAGGCCGTAGAAGGATGAGTTGACCACCTTCAGGATGCGGCTGGAGAGCGCGGGGTCGTTGGAGATGACGGCGTGGAGGTCCTGCGCCGTGCTGGTGGGGTCCTCGACCAGCTCGATGATGCGGAGTGTGACCTCCGGCAGCGTGGCGATGTGCGAGATCTCGCGGATCGCGCTCTCAACGACCTGCTGACGCTGCTCTTCCGTGACAGGCATCCCGCGCTCCTTGGGGCTGATGGTTCGATGCCTCGACATCGGCCATCGGCGGGGGCGACTTGTCCGGGAGGGGGGACAGGAGGGGGCGGAGTTTCGCAGGCGGGACCGATAACGGCGGTTTGTCCGGGACGGAGAGAGGAAGAGGTACGCACAGATCACGCAGGCGTGCGGCGGAATGAGCCGCGGGCTTCAGCCCGCGCGGTCCCGGCGGCTCCCTGAGCACGCACTCATACGGATTCCGGTTGAAAATCGGGCGTGCCCCGATTTTCAACCGGGATCCGTCTTACCCCACCCGCTCCCGCCAGAACCCCAGCCGGTCCCGGCGCGTCAGGTCGAACGCCAGCGGCGTCACCGTGATCTTCCGCTCGAACAGCTCGTGCACATCCGTGCCCGGATCGGTCCCGCGGAAGTCCAGGCCGTGCCCCGCCGCCCAGTAGTAGACATCCCCCGACGGTGACACCCGGCGCTCGTACTTGTCCACCAGCGCGTGCGTGTTCATCGGGCACACCACAATCTCGGGGTTCTCCGGCAGGTGCTCCGTCGCCGGCACATTGATCGACAGCGCCTCGTGCCGGTCGGGCAGACCACCCGCCAGCAGCCGGTCGATCGTCCGGCGCGCCGCCGCCGCCGCCCGATCGAAGTCCGGGCGCACCGAATCCAGGTGCAGCGACACCGCGATCGAGGGCACCCCCAGGAACGCCGCCTCCAACGCCGCCGCCACCGTCCCCGAATACAGCACATTGATGCCGCAGTTCGCCCCCGCGTTCATCCCGGAAATCACGAGGTCCGGCAGCGACCCCAGCCCGTACCGCTCCGGCCACAGGTTGGTCAGCGCCAGCTTCGTGCAGTCCGCCGGTCGCCCGTCCACCGCCGTCGCCCCGTCCCCGTTGAGCAGGGTCGGCCGCGTCATCAGCGGCTGGTGAAAGGTCACCCCGTGCGAGGTCGCGCTCTGCACCGTCAGCGGCGCGACCGTGTAGACCTCCCCGAGCGGTTCCGGCCCGAGCAAAGCCTTGTGCATGGCCGCGATGCCCGGGGCGTGGATGCCGTCGTCGTTGGTCAGCAGGATCCGCATGGGTGCAGGGTAGCACCCCGCCGCCCAACCCCCGCCCCCGGCCCGTACCGGTGGGCCGCACGCGCCCCCATCCCTATCCTCCCGCACGCGGGGCCGTGCCCTCGCACCGCCGGAGGGATGCCTTGGACACAAAGAACACCATCCTCGACGCCATCGGGAACACCCCGCTGGTCCGCCTCAACAAGGTCGTGCCCCCCGACTCGGCCGAGGTCTACGCCAAGTGCGAGTTCATGAACCCGGCCGGCTCGATCAAGGACCGCATGGCCTGGTACATCATCGACCAGGCCGAGAAGGCCGGCCTGCTCAAGCCCGGCGGCACCATCGTCGAGAACACCTCGGGCAACACCGGCATGGGCGCGGCGATGACCGCCGCCGCCAAGGGCTACAAGGCCGTCTTCACCATGCCCGACAAGATGTCCAAGGAGAAGATCGACGGCCTCCGCGCCTTCGGCGCCCAGGTCATCATCACGCCCACCGATGTCCCCGGCGACTCCCCCGACCACTATGTGAATGTCGCCAAGCGGGTCGCGGCCGAAACGCCCAACTCGTTCTACCTCGACCAGTACCACAGCCAGTGGAACATCGAGGCCCACGACAAGATGACCGGCGAGGAGATCTACCGCCAGACCGACGGCGGCCGGATCGACGCCGTGGTCGCCGGCACCGGCACCGGCGGCACCGTCTCCGGCATCGGGCGCTGCTTCAAACGCCACGGCTCCAAGGCCCGCATCGTCGGCGTGGACCCGCTGGGGTCCGTCCACTACTCCATCTTTTACACCGGCGAACCCAGCACGCCCTATGTCTACAAGGTCGAAGGACTGGGCGAGGACATCGTCTGCCGCGCGTTCGATCCCACCGTCGTGGACGAGATGCACCAGGTGAACGACTACGAGTGCTTCACCATGGCCCGCCGCCTCATCCGCGAGGAGGGCCTCTTCTGCGGCGGCTCCTCCGGCGGCATGGTCCACATCGCCTGCAAGCTCGCCAAGGAGATGGGGCCGGGCAAGAAGATCGTCGTCATCCTGCCCGACTCGGGCACCCGCTATGTCACCAAGTACCTCGACGACGCTTGGATGAAGATGCACGGCTTCCTCGAAGAACCCCGCGGCCTGGGCGACATCGAAGCAATGATCGACCCCACCAAGCCCGTCGTGACCGCCAAGGAAACCGACTCCATCGGCGCGGTCATCGCCCTGCTGCGTGATCACGGCATCTCCCAGGTGCCGGTGACCGATGGCGCCGGCAAGCCCGTCGGGCTGGTCCACGAGATCGACATCCTCCGCGGCCTGCAGCGCGGGCAGGTCACCACCGATTCGCCCGTCAGGGCGATCGGGAACAAGATCGGCGGCATCGTCAGCCCCAAGTCGCGGGTGGAGGAGCTGTACGGCGTGTTCGCCGCGGAGCAGGCCGCCATCGTGATGAACGAGGGCAGGATCGTCGCGGTGCTCAGCGAGATCGATCTGATCGAGCACCTGGCCCGGCACGACCAGCAAGCGGTCTGACGGTGGCACAGGCGTCCCGCCTGTGCGGATTCAGGAACATAGGCGGGACGCCTGTGCCACCAAAGAGAGTCGGCTCGGAGAGCCGACCTACCAAGAGGGATCGAGATGCACACCAACGCGAACCACGGCTTCGGCACCCGCGCCATCCACGCCGGGCAGGTCCCGGACCCATCCACCGGCGCGATCTGCACGCCGATCTATCAGACCTCAACCTTCGTGCAGAAGTCGCCGGGCGTCATCGTGGAGGAGTACGACTACTCCCGGGCGGCCAACCCGACACGCACGGCGTTCGAGGCGAACATCGCCAGCCTGGAGGGGGCCGGGCACGGTCTGGCGTTCTCCTCCGGCGTGGCGGCCACCGGGGCGGTGATCCACCTGCTCAGCGCGGGCGACCATGTGGTGCTGTGCGACGATGTGTACGGCGGGACCAACCGCATCTTCCACCGCGTGTTCCAGCAGCTGGGCATCCAGATCACGCTCGTGGACATGACCGACTCCGCGGCCCTCAAGGCGGCCTTCAAGCCCAACACCAGGCTGGTCTGGATCGAGACCCCGACCAACCCGATGCTCAAGATCATCGACATCGCGGCGGTCTGCGCCGTCGCCAGGCAGCACGGCGCGATCACCTGCGTCGATAACACCTTCTGCTCGCCCTACCTCCAGAACCCGCTGGCCCTGGGCGCGGACATCGTGTGCCACTCGACCACCAAGTACATCGGCGGCCACTCCGACGCCATCGGCGGCGTGCTGGCCTGCAACGACGCCGAGCTGCACAAGCGCCTCAAGTTCATCCAGCTGTCCGAGGGCGCGGTGCCGGGCATCCAGGAGTGCTTCCTGTTCCTGCGCTCAACCAAGACCCTGCATGTCCGCATGGACCGCCACTGCGCCAACGCGATGGAGATCGCCCGCCATCTTGAGAAGCACCCCAGAGTCGAGCGCGTGATCTACCCCGGCCTGGAGAGCCACCCGCAGCACGGCATCGCCAAAGAGCAGATGCGCGGCTTCGGCGGCATGATCACCATCTATCTCAAAGGCGGGCTGGCCGAGTCCCGCGCCATGCTTGAAAAGGTCCGCATCTTCGCCCTGGCCGAGTCCCTCGGCGGCGTCGAGTCGCTCATCGAGCACCCCGCCATCATGACCCACGCCTCGGTCCCCGCCGACCAGCGGGCCAAACTCGGCATCGCGGACAACCTCGTCCGCCTGAGCGTGGGCATCGAGGATGTGAAAGACCTGATCACGGACCTGGACCAGGCCCTGGGCTGAGCCTTTGCCCGGCTCGGAATGGTCCTCGCTCTTTGCGGCCCGTCCGGGCCGGCGGCCGGCTTTTCGTCACGGATTGCGCGGTGAAGGTCGCGCGCGATCACGGCGGCAAGGCAGGCCGCGGCCGCGAGGGAGCCTTGGGTAGCATGGCGGGCGGCGCCGGGCGGAAGCTGTCGCGACCGCGCGGGCTGAAGCCCGCGGCTCATTGGCGCAAAGAAACAGCCGCGACCGGGGTGGGGTCGCGGCTGCGTGGTTCATCGGTTCCCCCCTGGGGGCAGAGGATCACGCGACGCGACGGATGCGCCGGGTGGTGGTCCGCTTGATGCCGATGGTGGCGATCACGGGGATGTTGTTGGCGATGGGGGTCTTCTTGGCCGTGGTCTTGCGAGCGACCGGCTTGCGGGCGACGCGCTTGACGGCCTTGCGGGCCGTGGTCTTCTTGGCCGTGGGGCGGGCGACGCGCTTGGCGGTCTTCCGGGCCGCGGGCTTGCGGGCGGTGGACTTCTTGGCCGTGGTGCGGGTCGCCTTCTTGGCGGCGGGCTTGCGGGCGGCCGACTTGCGGGCCGTGGTCCGCTTGGCGGTCTTGCGAGCCGCGGGCTTGCGGGCGGTGGTGGTCTTCTTGGCGGTGGTCCGCTTGGCGGTCTTCCGGGCCGCGGGCTTGCGGGCGCTCTTCTTGGCGGCCGGCTTGCGGGTGGTCCGTTTGGCGGTGGTGCGGGCGGTCTTGCGGGCGCCGTGCCTGGTGGTGCGGGTGGCCATGGAAATCATCTCCTGCGTGCCGGGCGTCGTGCCCGGCGTTGATTGCGTTCTCGGGCGTCGGCCTTGCCCGGCCGCCCGTCCTTCCGGGGCACGCGCCCCGCGCGGGGGATCCGTCCCCCGTGGCGCGTTGAGATCGACTAGTCCGCGATCGGATATCAAGAACGGAGTTGAACTTTCCGCTGAAGCGGCACAATTTGTGTTCCGGTCGCGCCGTCTGCGCAAAGATCGCGCGAACCCGCGCCGCCTCAGGGCCGTGAGGACGCCCGGCGCGCCGCCTCGGCCCGCCACTCCGCGGCGCGGTCCGGGAAGCCGACCTCCGCGCTCAGCTCCGAGGCGCGCCGCGCCAGCTCCACGCTCGTCGGCGCCAGCTCCGCCGCCCGGACAATGGCGTCGCCCGCCTCCCGGAACCGGTTCATCTGGTACGCGGCCAGGGCCAGGTCGTGCCAGATCAGCGGCTCGCCGGACGCCTCGGCCGCCTCCGTCACGATCGTCAGCCCGGCCTCCCGCATGGCCCGGTCCTGCAGGCCCATGCCCGAGCGGATGAGGGTCTGGCCGATCTGGGCCTGCTCGAAGGGCTGGACGGACCGGGCCGCCGCCCGTCGGTACAGGTCCAGGCCCCGCTCGTTCTCGCGCAGGCGCAGGAGCAGCCCGGCCGCCCGGGAGAGCGAGACGACCTCGTCCCCGCCCCGCATGGCCAGACCGTGGTCGATGCGCTCGATGGCGAGGGGCGCGTCGCCGGTGTTGGCGGCGATCTCGGCCGCCGCGAAGAACACGCCGGGGTGGACGCCGCGGGCGGTCATGGCCCGGTCGATCAGGTCCAGGGTCATGCCGACATCGCCGAGATTCATGGCCACGCCCGCGCAGTCGGCCAGCCAGCCCGCGGTGTGGCGGTCCGCCTCGGCCAGGGCCACCACGCCGGGCATCAGTTCACGGACCTTGTCCGCCTCGCCCGCGCGGTTCCAGTACGACAGCTCCATGAACCGGAAGCCGATGTCCGAGCGGAGGGATTCGTCGTCCACCTCGAACCATGCGCCGCCGTCCTCGCCGCGCATCCCCGCGCGGGTGGCCAGCTCCAGGCGGGTCTGGTGCAGGCGCGGGTGCAGTTCCAGGGCGCGGCGCTGGATCGGGTCGGCGATGGACTCGTCCACGCCGCCCATGCCGTCGTCGCTCCCCGCGGCCAGCTGGCGCAGGCGGACCAGCTGGGCGACCAGTGCGTCGCCGGGCCGGCCGTGCTCCACCACGCGCTCCAGCGCGTCCGCGGCCTCGTCGAAGCGTCCCAGCACGGTCAGGAAGTACGCCTGGCGGGTCCGGTGCTCGGCGTTGAGCGTCCAGCCCCGCCCGCCCTCGCGGAACGAGTCCGCGCGTGCGAGCCACTCGGTGGACCGGCGGGCGCGCTCCAGGGATTCGGCCCCGGGCGCGAACTCGGGGCGGACCATGTACCCGGTGGGGATGACGGCCCGGGCGTAGTCCATGTCGGCCCGCCAGCGCGGGTACCGGGCCTGCAAGCCCCAGGCGACCAGCAGCGCGAGCGCCAGCGTCGCCAGCACGAAGCCGATGCCCGCCGGTCGGACCCCGCCCTTCTGCTTCAAGATCAGCCCGTAGATCCGCGCGTGCGGGCGGGTCAGCACCCACCACGCCTGGATGATGAAATAGGTGACGATGGCCGCCAGCCCGCCGGCGAGCAGCATCGGCACCTGGTCCATCATGCCGCGGGTGCCGAGGAACACGCCCGTGAACAACACCGCGGCGGCGATCTCCCCGCCCCAGGTCAGGTCGTACCGCCCGGCCGTCTTGGCCTTGGAGCGGGCGCGGCTTTCCTTGTCCCGGGGCCTGGCGCCCAGGGCGGGCAGGCCCACGCCCAGGTACAGCGCGTCGTTGGGGCAGACCTCGATGCAGTCCAGGCACTTCATGCAGCCGGGGTCCACCACCATGCCGAAGTCGCGCACCTCCTCCGACACGCGGACATTCGAGGTGCAGACGCTGGTGCAGTGGCCGCAGTGCGTGCAGGCGTCGGTCACGCGGATGCGGACGGGGGCGACCTTGTCCGCGGGGGCGAACAGCCCGCCGTAGGGGCAGGCGTAGGTGCAGAAGCCCTTGGCCCCCAGGAAGTAGACCGTGCCGAAGCCGCAGATGAGCAGGAACGGCACGGCGACATACCAGGCCGGGAAGGTGGCCCAGAAGTCCGAGACGATCATCTCGGACCCCCAGGCGTTGAACGGGACCACGGGGCGCAGCCAGGCCGGCCACGCGATCCCGCGCGACTCCAGCGCCGGCGCGATCAGGAACCGCTTGAAGTTCGGCCAGATGAACATATAGAAGCCCAGCGCCAGCGGCACGAACACCAGCAGGCGGGACCGGAACGGCTTGGGCCGGATGCCCACGCGGTTCATCAACCAGGCGCAGGCGTCCTGCAAGGCCACCACATGGCACAGCCAGCCGCAGAAGAACCGCCCGAACACCAGCGTGGAGAGCAGGGCCAGCAGAAACAGGACCGCCCCGGCGTTGAGCAGGCCCAGCTCCAGGGTCTTCATTGATTCGGACGGCTCCACCGGGGACAGCGTGGAGCCCATGACCAGCCATTGGACGAGGTGGGCCGCCATCAGGATGTGGACGGTCAGCAGCACCCAGAACCGCCAGCGGCCCCGCCGGGTCGCGCCCATCCTCGGGGCCGGACCCCTTCCCGCCTTCCCCTTCGCCTCGATCACCGGCAGGGACACGGATCTGGGGGTGGGTTGGGGTGTGGGGGGTGTGTCGGCCATCGTGACGACTGTATCAGTCAACCGACCGGCCTCCCCCAGCATTTCCATTTCAGAAGGCCTCAAATCAACGCAACGCCCGATCCGGCCGACATCTACGATCCCGGGAGGGATGACGGGAGTCCTCGCACCCATGCCCAGCCGCGCCGCCGAACATTCTCCTATCAACCCCGCGCCGACCACGCCGGAGAGCTGGTCGCCCGACTCCTGGAAGCGTCGCGGCGACGACGCGGCCGGGCAGTACGCCTACCCCGACCCGGCCGCCCTGGTCCGGGCCACCGCCCGCCTGGCCGAGCTGCCCCCGCTGATCACGAGCTGGGAGATCGAGCGGCTCAAGGACCAGATCGCCCAGGCCCAGCAGGGCCGGCGCTTCATCCTCCAGGGCGGCGACTGCGCCGAGACGCTGGCTGACTGCCGCCCGGCCCCCATCGCCAACAAGCTCAAAATCCTCCTCCAGATGTCGCTGGTGCTCATCCACGGCCTGCGCACGCCGGTGACGCGCATCGGGCGCTTCGCCGGGCAGTACGCCAAGCCCCGCTCCAGCGCCACGGAGCCCGGCGAGTGCGGCGGCGCCCGCCTCGAACTGCCCAGCTACTTCGGCGACCTCATCAACGGCGCGCCCTTCACGCCCGAGTCCCGCACGCCCAACCCGGACCTGCTCGTCCAGGGCTACCAGCACGCGGCCCTCACGCTCAACTTCATCCGCTCGCTCCTCGACGGCGGCTTCGCCGACCTGCACCACCCGGAGTATTGGGACCTCTCCTTCTTCCACAACGCCGACCTCTCCCCCCGGCGCAAGGCCCAGTACGAGCACATGTCCCGCACGCTGGCCGACGGCCTGGCCTTCATGGAGAACCTCGCCGAGCAGCGGGTCGAGGACTCCACCCGCGTGGACTTCTACACCTCTCACGAGGGCCTGAACCTGCACTACGAGACGGCCCAGACCCGCCAGGTGCCCCGGCGCGCCGGCTGGTACGACCTGACCACCCACCTGCCCTGGATCGGCGAGCGCACGCGCCAACCGGACGGGCCGCACATCGAGTTCTTCCGCGGCGTCCGCAACCCGGTGGGTGTCAAGATCGGGCCGAAGGTGTCGCCCGATGAGCTGCTCCGCCTGATCGACACCCTCAACCCCGCCAACGAGCCGGGCAAGCTCATCCTGATCGCCCGCATGGGCGCGGGCAAGGTGGAAGCAGCCCTGCCCCCGCTGCTGGAGCGCGTCCGGAGCGAGGGTCGCACGGTCCTGTGGATGTCCGACCCCATGCACGGCAACGGCATCAAGACCGCCGCGGGGATCAAGACCCGCTCGTTCGACGACATCCTGCTGGAGCTGGAGCGCACGGTGGACGCCCACCGGGCCGCGGGCACCCGCCTCGGCGGCGTCCACTTCGAGTTGACCGGCGAGGATGTCACCGAGTGCATCGGCGGCGCGGCCGGCATCGGCGAGCATGATCTGAGCCGCAACTACGCCAGCCCGTGCGACCCGAGGCTGAACTACCAGCAGTCGCTGGAACTGGCGTTTCTGCTGGCGGGGGCGATGGGGCGCTAAACACCTTTTATCTCAATGAAAACTTGGTCGCGACAAACTTCACGGAAATCACTGAGGCCGGAGTAACTATGACGGTTTGTTTGATTCAAATAATCGCCAATTAGTTCTAGATCGCCACGGCCGATCGATTGACCGTGACGCACCTCAATTTGAATGACCCGGTCATGCACCTGCTTAGTCAGGCCACACAAGCGGCCATTTCTTACCATTTCTACCAGCGCAACAAGTAAATCTGGGTATGGGATGGTTGAGGTGTGCCGATCATCAAAGATGATGATCTGTGCGTCTGGTCCTCGACTCGGGATTGTAAGTCCATCTCCTGATAAAATAGCGACGAGCTTTGGTGAGTTCGCTTGAATCGCCATATTGGATGGTGAATCGTTCCAGAGCTGTTCGATGATCCCCCGAACTTCAGGGGGGCAACCCGTATTTGCCGCTTCGTTTAAAACAAATGGCAGAGTGGAGAATGGGAAGCCAGGAATTCGAGTCTGAGCCCCTAGCCAGGGCGTGCTAAGTAAGGCTTGCTCAAGCCGGTTCAGCTTGTCTATACCGAGTAATAAAAGTCCATCTGGAGGTATCCGTGATCGCCTGCTACAGTATGGATCGAAGAAAAGCACTTGTCGTAGATCGAGCTGAAAAGAGCACACCTCAAATATGTCTATTGGATGCCTGTCTTGTGGATCGACTAGGGACCCAAGACGCTGATAACAAAACTTATCACCTTGAGGAGTGCGTAATCTATTAAGGTAGTGGATTGTGCCCTTCAAGCCGTTCGTTGGTATAGGATTGGTACTGACAGATCCTATCTGTCGTTCATCGCCATATTTTGATTGGAAACTATCCTTCAGATTGAATATTTTAAATGGTGGTTCTCCTCCCATCGCTGCACGATAACTCGCGAGTTCTGCAACAAGTTGGTCAAACTGTGCTGCAGCAGGCTCGTCGGTGGCGAGGTGCCTATCGCGCTTGAAAGAGAAGAAGCTCATGCGGTTTCCCTTCCACTGCAATACCGACTATACACCGCCTCCAGCGCCGCCGGGATCACCCGCACCTGCCCCACCACGGTCATGAAGTTCGTGTCCCCGCCCCAGCGCGGCACGAGGTGGACATGCAGGTGCCCGGGCACGCCCGCGCCCGCCGCTCGGCCCTGGTTGATGCCGATGTTCACGCCCTGCGGCTCCAGCACCCGCTGCATCAGCTCCATCGCCCGGTCCACCAGCGCCCACAGCGCGGCCCGCTGTCCCGCGTCGTAGTCCAGCAGCGACGGGCGGGCCTCGCCCAGCGCCGCCAGCAGGTGCCCGTTGGCGTACGGGTACTTGTTGAGCAAGATCATCCCCTCGCCGGTGCGGACGATCACATGGTTTTCCGCGTCGCGGTCCGGGGCGGCCCAGTAGTCGGCCAGAAAACTGCCGCTCGCGCTCGGTCCCGACACCCTGCCCGGTTGCCCCGCCGCCGGGTTCTCGGACGCCAGGGATTCCAGGTACGGCAGCCGCCACGGCGCCCAGATCGCGTCCGGGCCGAAGGGCCCACCGTCATCGCCCCTGTTCGCCGGCGTCCGCATGGCGCGAGTGTAGCGGGCGTCGGAACCGACCGATATCCGGCACGAGGCCCTCCATGACCCAGACCGTCGCCGACATCATGACCGCCGCCCCGGTGACCATCGCCCTGGACACCACGATGGAGGAGGTCCGGGCCGTCTTCGAGTCACGCCGCTTCCACCACCTGATCGTGCTGGACGACGACCGGCGCACGGCGGGCGTGGTGTCCGACCGCGACCTGCTCTCCACCGTCTCGCCCTTCGTGGGCAAGATGGCCGAGCGCTCCGCGGACCTGGCCAGCCTCCAGCGCCGGGCGCACCAGGTCATGTCCCGCAGGCTCGTCGCGGTGCGCCCCAACACCCTGCTCCACGCCGCGGCCCGGGTCATGCTCGACTACAAGATCTCCTGCCTGCCGGTGGTGGACCGCGACCTGCGCTGCGTGGGCATCCTGACCCTCCGCGATGTGGTCCGCTGGTCGATCGCGTGCATGGAGGGCGGCCGGGTCGCCCCCCCCGCCTCGCCACCCCACGCCGACCAGCGCCACGCCGCCTGACGCAACCCCGGCCTCAGGCTCCCCTACCATCCCTTTCCAGAACGACGCCGGGCATCCGCACGCCCGCAGGGAGATCCTTCATGTTCGAATCCGTCCGCATCGCCGCCCGCGGCTCCGCCGATGTCCTCGTCCTCGCCCACTTCAAGGGCGAGAAGCTCGACGCCGATTCCCGCAAGCTCGATCCCTCCGGCCTGGCCGCCGCCGCCGTCGAACGCCCCGAGGCCACCGGCGAGGCCGGTGTCGTCGTCGAGGCTTTCCCCGGCAAGGGGTACGCCCGCGTGCTCGTGGTGGGCCTGGGCGAGAAGGACGGGTTCGACCACCACGCCGTCCGCAACGCGGCGGCGGGCGTGGGGCGCGCGCTGGCCAGGTCCAGGTCGGACTCGGCCGAGCTGGCGATCCATCACGCCATCGCCCGCCTGCCCAAATCGGCGAAGGTGGACATGCACGCCTGCGCGTCGGCCGCGGGCGAGGGCCTGGGCCTGATCGCGTGGAACTACGACACCCTCCGCGGCAGCGCGACCACCAAAAAGGACCGCCCCAAGCTCAGCGTCCATTGCGACAACGCCCGGTTCCGCGCCGGCCTGGAGCGCGGCCTGGGCCTGGCCGAGGGCGCCAACATCGCCCGCACCCTCTCCCAGACCCCGCCCAACATCGCCACCCCCGCCTGGATGGCCGGCGAGGCCAAAAAGATGGCCCGCAAGGCCGGCCTCAAATGCACCGTGATGCAGGGCAAGCAGCTCGAGGACCAGAAGTTCACCGGCCTCATCAATGTCGGCAAGGCCAGCGAGAACAAGCCCTGCATGATCCGCCTGGAGTACACGCCCGCCCGCGGCAAGTCGAAAGACCCCGTCGTCCTCGTCGGCAAGACCATGACCTACGACTCCGGCGGCCTGTCCCTCAAGGTCAACAACGGCATGAAGGGCATGAAGCGCGACAAGGACGGCGGCTGCGCCGTCTTCGGCGCCATGCACGCCATCGCCACCGTCGTCAAGCCCAACTTCCCCGTCGTCGCCCTGCTCGTCGCGGCCGAGAACTCCATCTCCGACGAGGCCTACCGCCCCGACGATGTCATCGAGTTCCGAAACGGCGTCACCGTCGAAGTCACCAACACCGACGCCGAGGGCCGCCTGGTGCTGGCCGACGCGCTGTGCTGGGCGTGCGAGAAGGAATCCCCGGCCTGCATCGTGGACATGGCCACCCTCACCGGCGGCGTGGTCGTGGCGCTCGGCTCGGTCTACGCCGGCCTCTGGTGCGATGACGACGCCCTGCGCGCCAGGATCGACGCCGCGTCCGAGGCCTGCGGCGAGCGCGTCTGGCGACTGCCCCACCACGCGGACTACAACGCCATGATGAAGTCGCCCATCGCCGACATCGTCAACAGCGCGCCCGTCCGCGAGGCCCACCCCGTCCAGGGCGCGGCCTTCCTGTCCTACTTCGTCGAGGACGGCATCCCCTGGGCCCACATCGACATCGCCGGCACCCACGCCACCGAGAAGGACAGAGGCCCCTTCATCGCCGGGCCGACGGGCTTCGGCGCGCGCCTGGCCGCGGAGCTGATCGAGCGGCTGTGATGCGGATTCGCTGGTCGGTGGCACAGGCGTCCCGCCTGTGCGGACACTTCAAGCAAGACACAGGCCCGCCCGATCACGCGCCCTCGCCCGTCACACGCCTGAGCGCCCTGTTCGCCATCGACCCGATGACCAGAATGACGGCGACCGTGACGCCGATGCCCGCGATGAGCATCCACTTGGGGCGCTCGGGCTTGGCCCAGTCCGTGACCTGGCTGCCGATCACGACATAGGCCAGCGTGCGCGGCGCCATGCCGACGAGCGTGCCGATGACATACGCGGGCAGACGGACGCCGGTGGTGGCCAGCGTCCCGTTCATGAGGGCGAAGGGCGAGTTGGGCGGCACGCGCACCAGCGTGACGATCATCAGTGTCTTCCAGAAGCCGCTCCCCACGAGCGAATCCCGGACGACGCCCGCCCTGGGGTGCCGGACGATCTCCTGCTCGATCTTGTCGCGGGCGACGGTCCTGGCGATGAAGTAGCCGACCACGGACGCGCCGCCGAAGCCCGCCAGGGCCGCGCCGAAGCCGACGGGCACGCCGAAGGCGAAGCCGCCCAGGACCGAGATCGCGAAAGTCGGCAGAAGCCCCGCGCCGGACAGCACGACGAAACCGACGACATAAGCGGACAGGCTCTTCCAAAGGTCCGCCCCGCCGTGCCCGGCCAGCTCGATCAGACGGTCGGAGACGGGCTTCATCCGGGTGAGCAGGGTGATGCCCGCGAAGAAGGGCAGCACCGCCCACGCCACCCCCAGCCACGCCGCCGGGCCGAGCCGGGAGAACACCGCGCCCAGGGAGGCGTCCGTTGAAGCGCCTTCCTGGCCGGGTGAATCCTGAGGGCGGAGGGGTGAGGACGAGGACGGCGGCGTGTTCGGCGTTTCTTCCACGGGGCGATGGTACGGCCTCCGAGCCCCGATGTGCCCCTACCATGCCCCACGCCCCCGGCCGTCGGGCGGCGACATCCCCTTGTCCGTTCCGTCGGCGTGACAACGCCGCCCGGAGGATTGACGCATGATCCCCAAGCCCCCGCCCCGTGAGGGCGCGCTCGGATTCCTCTACTTCCCGCCCTTCCGCGTGCAGGGCTTCTCCGTCGCCGGGGAGGCCACCACCATCACCATCCCCGAGATGGATGTCACCTTCGACATGGGCTATTGCCCGCGCATGGCCCTGCCCTCGAAGTTCTGCGCCGTCACCCACGGCCACATGGACCATGTGGGCGGGCTGGCCTACTGGTGCTCGCAGCGCAACTTCCAGGGCATGGGCCCGGGCACGATCGTCTGCGACGCACGCATCGAGAAGGATGTCCGCGCCATGATGGAGGGTTTCTGCGCCCTGGAGCGCCAGAAGACCCCCTACGAGATCATCCCGCTGGAGGACGGCCAGGAGGTCGAGATCAAAAACAACATCGTGCTCCGCGCCTTCCATGTGGAGCATACCTGCCCGGCGATGGGCTATTCGATCATCGAGAAGCGGACCAAGCTCAAGGACGAGTTCGTCGGCCTGCCGCAGGAAAAACTCCGCGAGTTGAAGGAGAAGGGCACGGAGATCGTCCGGCACCTGGAGGTTCCCCAGATCACCTATACAGGGGACACCCTTCCCGGGCCTCACCTGCTCCGGGACCATGTCCGCAAGTCCAAGATCATCATCTCGGAATGCACCTTCTTCGACACCGACCACCGCGCCCGGGCCAGGACCGGCATGCACATGCATGTCAACGACATCGCCGAGTGGCTGCGGGTGTGCGAGTGCGAGCACATGGTGCTGGTCCATGTCTCCCGACGGACCAACCTGGCCCAGGCCATCCGCCAGCTGGCCGACGCGGCGGGCGAGGGGCCGGCGTCCAAGGTGCATTTCCTGATGGACCTGCGGGCGAACAAGTTTCGCTACGAGAAGCAAGAGCAGGAGGCGCAAGCGCTTGCGCCGTGATCCCGCCTCCCCCGCGTTTCCATTGTGGAAAACTGTTGACAAGCGTGCCGGGGAGGCGGTAGCCTACGGTGTTGGGGGCCACCAACCCCACGGGGCGCGGGACCGGCGCGGCGTGGGGGAACGGGGTCCGAGAGACCGACACTTCACCATTCGGACCGGCCGCGGCCGGTCCGACCTGACAATGAGCATCCGCCCCGATGTCCGACCACGATCGAGGGGTCTGGGAAGGTGTGCTGTCGCACCTCCGGGCCGAACATCCCGCTGTCTGCCGCGCGTGGTTCGCCGACCTGCACCCCCTGGGCGTGGGCAGCGGGAGTTTCGGCATCCGGGTGGCTTCCCCGCATCACCTCGACTATCTCCGGCGCATCTGCCTCGATGCGTTCAACGACGCCGTGCGCACCGCCACCGGGCAGCTGCTGGCCGTCCGCTTCCTCGCCCAGGGCGAAGCATGGGACAGCGACGGACCCCCCCGCGCCCCGCGCCCCGCGCCCGCCCGCTCCGAGCCGGCCGGCGCGCCGCCCGCGCCCGTCCACGCCGGTTCCGAGCGCGAACGCCTGGGCGGGCCGGACGCGCTGCCGATCAACCCCGACTACTCCTTCGAGAACTTCGTGCCCGGCCCGAACAACCGCCTGGCCCACGCCGCCGCCCTGGGCGTGGCGGACAAGCCGGGCTTCGCGTACAACCCCCTGTTCATCCACGGCGGGGTCGGCCTGGGCAAGACCCACCTGCTCCAAGCCGTCTGCATCTCGCTGCTCGAGGCCAACCCGCAGGCCCGCATCCACTATGTCTCGTGCGACGGGTTCATGACCCAGTTCATGAACGCGGTGCAGTCCGGGCGCATGGTCGAGTTCCGCCACGCCTTCCGCGATGTGGACATGCTGGTGATCGACGACATCCACTTCCTGGCCAAGCGCGACCGCACCCAGGAGGAGTTCTTCCACACCTTCAACTCGCTCTACCAGGACAGAAAGCAGATCATCCTGTCCTCCGACGCGCCGCCGGACGAGATCCCGGACCTGGAGGAGCGCCTGGTCTCGCGGTTCTCCTGGGGGCTTGTGTGCAAGGTGGACAAGCCGGGGTTCGAGACCCGGGTGGAGATCCTCAAGCGCAAGGCCGCGATGTTCGGCATGACCATGCCCGACCAGGTGGCCACGGAGATCGCCCAGCACATCGACACCAACATCCGCGAGCTGGAAGGGGCCGTGCGCCACCTGCAGCTCACGGCGTCGGTGTCCAAACGCCCCATCGACCTGGCGATGGCCCGCGAGTCCCTGGGCAACATCCTCCCCCCGGCGCGGGACGCCGCACCCACCATCGGGCAGATCATCAACGAGGTGGTCACCTACTACCAGATCAAGCAGACCGACATCCTGGGCAAGCGCAAGCTCCGTTCGGTGGCCCTGCCACGGCAGGTGGGCATGTTCATCGCCCGGGAGCACACGGGGCATTCCCTGGAGGAGATCGGGGCCCACTTCGGCGGGCGGGACCACACCACGGTCATGCACGCCGTGAAGAAGATCGCCGAGGTCCGCCAGTCCGCCCCGGATGTGGAACGGGCCTTGAGCACGATCGTGGGCCGGTTGCGGAACCAGTAGAACAACGGTGGCACGGGCGTCCCGCCTGTGCCACCGATCAAAGTCCTGACTAAGAGGGTTCCCGCAACCGACAACCGACTGTGCAACAGCTGTGGATAAGCGCTCGGCGGCGCGCGGCTGGTGTCGGTCCCAGCCCCGTTTGCTCGGACCCCGTTCGCACATTCTGAACCGACAGCCGAGCGCGCCCGACACCCGCCGACAGACAAATGACAGGTTCTTCATACCCCACCCATCGTGCCAAATAACGCGATAACATGGGTTTAGAGACCACAAACACGGGTTTGCCACGCTTCCGACAGCGTTGTTCTCATCGTCATCGGATCTTCTTCTTTGTTTTGGAAGAGTGAAGACGCCGCCCACGCCGCACGGGACGGAAAATCCGAACCCCCGGGTCGCCTGGTCGGCGGGCCGATTGTGGACAATCAGTGTTGACAGGCCGGGCACCAGCAGGTGGAGCGTTGAGCGAGGATTCCCCGGGTAATCGTCCCGGCGCAGGCCGGGCAGGGCTTGCCGCCCCGGGCGTAGACCCGGTGGGTCAGGGCCGCCTCGCCCGCCGAGCCGTCGGGCAGGCGGTAGTCGCGCAGGGTGGAACCCCGGGCCTCGACCGCCGCCGCCAGAACCGCCCGGATTTCCGCGGCCAGCCGTTCCCAGTCGCCGGGGGTCAGACCGCGGCATGGGCGTGTGGGGGCGATGGAGGCCCCGAAGAGCGATTCGTCGGCGTAGATGTTGCCCACGCCCGCCACGACGCCCTGATCCAGCAGGGCGGCCTTCACGGACCGCTGGGAGTGGGCGAGGGCACCGGCCAGTTGGCCGCCGGTGATGGTCAGACCGTCGGGGCCGAGGCCGGACCAGCGGGTTTCAAGGGTGGCCCGATCCGGCAGCAGCCAGACGCCCCCGAAGCGGCGGGGGTCTCGGAAAACCATCCGCCGCCTGTCGCCCAAGGTCCACACGACATGGGCGTGCGCGCCCGCGGGCGTGCCGGGGTCCAGGATGAGGATCTGGCCGGACATGCCCAGGTGGATCAGCACCACGCGCCCCGACGCGCCGAGCAGGGCGAGCTGCTTGCCGTGCCGGGCGGTGGAGGTGATCCCACCCCCGGCGAGCAGCGCGTCGGGATCGAGCCGCCCGCGCCGACGGGCGCGGTCGTCCCGCACGACATCGCGCCGGGCGACGCGCACGCCGACGATCGGCACGCCGACCAGGGGCGTCAGGGCGCGGCGGACGGATTCGACTTCGGGAAGTTCGGGCATGGCTCAGACCTGACAAGCCGCGACTGCAAGGGAGCGGCCGGGGTTGCTTTGAGACGGTATGTATCATCCGGTCACGCCCACGATGAGCCCCCCTCCTCGAATCGTGGGGTTCTCCTCGTGGGGCCGACTTTCAGTCGGCCATGTCCCCACCTTCCCCCGTCGCTCACGCTCCGGGCTGGTAGAAGCCCCTGCCCCCCGCTCGCTTACGCTCCAGGCTCGTCATGCGGATCGCTCCGCGTCCGGCGTATGGTACGGGCCGGCACGGGCACCCCGGAGCGTTCATGCGGATCGGGCAGCGACCAATCGGGCTTGACCACCCGCCGTACATCATCGCCGAGATCGGCGTGAACCACGACGGCGAGGTGGCCCGCGCGCTGGAACTGACCGACGCCGCGGCGGAGGCCGGGGCGGACGCGGTCAAGTTGCAGTACTTCGAGACCGACCGATTGATGAGCAAGGCGGCGAAGCTGGCCGCGTACCAGAAGGCGGCCGGCGAGACGGACCCCCTCGCCATGCTCCGCCGCCTGGAACTGTCGCTGGACGAGATGGCGATGGTGGTGGAGCGGGCGCACGCCCGGGGCATCCACGCGATCGTGACGGTGTTCAGCACGGAGCTGGTGGCGCCGGCGGAGACCTTGGCGTGGGATGCGTACAAGACGGCCAGCCCGGACATCGTGAACCGGCCGCTGCTGGAAGCGCTGGCCGCCACCGGCAAGCCGATGATCGTGAGCACGGGGGCGAGCACGCTGAACGAGGTGGTGCGGGCGGTGGGGTGGCTGGAGTCGGCGTGGGATCGGCTGGCGCTGTTGCAGTGCGTCAGTTCGTATCCCGCGCCGGAGGCGGCTTTCGGCGGGATCAGAGCGATCGAGCAGGAGACGGGGCTTCCTGTTGGGTACAGCGATCACACCAAGGACTTTTCCGGGTCATTCGCAGTCGCATTCGGTGCGTGCATGCTCGAAAAGCACATTACATACGACCGCAATGCGGCTGGTCCAGATCATAAAGCATCGCTGCTGCTTGCTCAGTTTGGCACATACATCCGCAACGCAGCGGTGCATATTCGTGAACGAGAGCACATCAACACTGCTTATGCGATTGTCGGAACAGCCGCGCCAAGCATTGAGACCGCGCGACGCATTGCGGATCGGATTGGATCAGACAGTATTCCGAGATCGTGGGCAATGGGAAAAGAGGTTCAGCGCGAACCTGCCGCAAAGACCGTCCTCGACTGCGAGCGCGATGTCCGCACCGTGTCCCGCCAGTCCGTGGTCAGTATCGGCCCGATCGCGGCCGGGACGGTCATCACGCGCGAGCATCTGACCATCAAGCGACCGGGCACGGGCATCCTTGCGTACCGGCTGGACGAGGTGGTCGGGCGAACGGCGGCGCGGGACATCGGGGGCGATGTGCCGATCGTGGAGGCGGATCTTGGGTGAAGGGGCGGCGCCTGCGCCACCGCTCATGCCGACCATGCACGCGCCGGATTCCGGGTCACGCGAGGATCTGGAATGTGAGGATGATGATGGTCAGCAGGGTGAAGTTGTGCAGGAAGTGGGCGGTCATGGGGGCGATGATCGAGCCGCGCCACTCGCGCATGAAGGCGAACATGAAGCCCAGGGCGATCAGCGGCGCGACCATCAGCGGGCCGTAGGAGTGCATGTACGCGAACAGCACGGCCGACCCGAGGGCGGCCAGCGTCCAGTGGACGCGGGCGCGGAAGTGGCGGAACAGCGCGCCGCGGAAGATGAGTTCCTCGGTGATCGGCGCCCAGACGGTCGCCAGCGTGAAGATCAGGATCAGCACCACCGGATCACCGGAGCCGACGAGATCGATGATGGGGTTCTCGGGCGGGGGGACGGGTTCGCCGGAACCGCCGGACCTGATGGCGTTCCACGCGGTCATCAGGAGGAAGCTCAGCAGGACGCCCGCGATGTAGAGCGGGATGCTGGCGATGTAGACCAGCAGGCCGCAGCCCATCTCGCGGGCCACGCCCCGGCCGCGGGTCAGGCCCACGGCGCGCCGCCAGTCGGGCAGCGCCATGCCCCGGGCCAGCGGCCAGAGGACCGTGAGCAGCAGCAGCCACTGCGCCGGCAGGTGCAGCATCGCCACAAGGTCGCGGACGGACTCCGACCCGTGCGCCTGGGCGATGGTCGATCCGATGGAGAGCAGCGCGAAGCCGCCGACGAAGAGGGCGTAGGTCTCCAGCAGCACGGAGCCGCCGGGCAGTGGCTTCTCGCAACGCATGGCCGTGCGCGGGCTGAAGTACCAGATCATGCCCATGACGAGCAGCACGAACCCGGCCAGCAGCGCGACCGCGCCCAGCCCGAGGACGGCAAGGAAGAAGATCAGCAGCAGCCAGGGGCCGCCGATGACGGCGTCGCGGTCGGCTTGCGGCTCTCCGACGGTGAGCGCAAAGTCGCCCAGCACGCCGTAGCGGGCGCTGAGCTGGTCGCGGGCCGGTTGTTCAAGGGCGTCGGGGCCGGCGGAGTAGATCGTCTCCAGCGCGTCGAGTTCGGCGCGGATGAGGCTTCGGTCGGCCGCGTCTGATTCGGGCGGCGTGCCGGCATCCCCACCGGTGGTTGAGTGGTCGCGGGTGAGCAGATCCTGGCGCAGGCGCACGATCCGTTCGGTCGCGGCGTCGTGGCCCAGATACTCCGCGGCCACGATGATGGCGCGGACCCGGTCGGCGTCGTTGGCCGCGGTGGCGTCGATCTGCCCGACGACGCTCAGGCGGTCCTTCTCGCTGCCCTGGGCCATGATGCCCCGCAGGCGGAGGAAGGCGCGGGCCATGAGATCGGTCATGCCGCCGGGGGCGGGTTCGTCCGCGGCCAGGGCCGCGGGCGGGGGGGCCGGCGGGGCCTGGATCAGGCGTTGCTGCCGGTCTTCCCCGATGTTCTGCCAGACGATGACGATCCCCGCCAACAGAACGGCGGCCAGCACCGCCAGCAGGCGGGAGGTCGGGGTTCCCGGGTCCGGGGACACGATGGGGTTGCCCCGGCGGGTGAAGCGGGGGCGGTCGTGGACCGCCATCGACTCGATCAGCGGCGCCCCGCCCCCCCCATAGCCCACCGGGGGCTGGGGTTCGCGGAGCGGGCGGCTGGGGTGGGTGTCCATGGGCATCATCATCGGTCTTCCGGCGGTGGGGGTGTTCCGAAAGCGGGTGCTGGGCGTCCGCCCGTGGGGGGATCATTCACCGTCCGGGGCGGCATCGTCGAAGAGGCGATCGACGACAGCCTCGTTTCGACCATCGACCGGCGCCACGGCTCCGCCCGGAGGGCGAGCCGTGCGCCATGGCGCAAAGCCGACGCACCGCGCATTCTCTAATCCCGCTCAAAGAAGACGCACATCGCCCGTCCCATGACCGGGTAGCGCATGACGAGGCGGTACACGCGGTAGTCCGCAAGGTCGATCCCGGACTTGTCCAGCGCGTACCGCACGACTTCCATGTGCTTTGGAGCTTCGCCCGGGGGAATCATCAGGCGGTGCGCGGATATCGCTTCCATGGTCTCATAACTGGTCACTTCCCTGAACCACATCTGTTCGGGCGAGTTGCCGAACGCACCCCGTGCGTCCTTGTACAATCGGAATCTCGGAGTGATGCCGGGCCACATGTCCTTGTGCAGGATCATGTCGAATATCATCGCTTCGATGGGCAGCCCCCCAACGATGTCCCGCACCACGCACCCGCGCTCACCCGCTCGGATGTTGCGGATCCACCGCTCCTGGAGCGTCGCCTCGAACAGATCGAATGCTCGGCCCTCGGGCAGATCCTCGCCCATGTACACGGAATAGACCGCGTCGCCGGTGCGCACCGAGCGCCACTGGAGCATGTCGTCCGACAACTCGTGGACACGGGCGCCGTCCGACCCGGCCTCGATAGAGGCTCCGTCGAGGCGACGAATCCGGTGCTCTTCCCCGGCCTCATCGAGCGACGCCCGCGTGAAGACGCACAGCGGGTCCATGCTCCCGGTGCGCCGAAGGCCGTGATACCCCTGCACCGCCGCGACATCGCCCTTCGACGGGTCGGTCCGGTTCGGCCATGTGATCACGACGACCGAGACATCCTTCGCGTACCCGCCCACGACATCCACGGCCGCGCGAAAGAGTGCGGCCCGCTTGCGCACGGCCTCCGCCTCCAGAACCTGAGGATCATGCTCGCGCAGAAAGCTCTGGAGCTTCCGCTGACTGTCCGCGACGCGCGAGACCTCTCTTTGAAAGTCCTCGTACGCGGCACGGAGTTCTTCAATCAGCGCCGGTTTCGTGCCCAGGGCCGGCGCGCGTCCCATCAGGCGCTCCATCGTCGGCCGGCCGGGCAGGAGGGTCGCAACCTCCCGCGGGTCCTTGGAGTGGACAACCCGGAACAGCCGCCACGACATGGTTCGCCCCAGGTCGAACGCCCGGGCCGCGTCGACCGCGTTGGCCTGGTCGTCACCGGAGACATACATGACGGCGGCCAACGCACTCTGCAATCGCTCCGCGACCGGTGCGAACCGCGTGAGCCATGCTTCGACTTCGACCACCGGCTGGGCCATCAAATATTCCCATTTTGTTAGGGAAACGAATCCCTCACTTCCTTTCAGTGCAGTATACGCTCACTTGAACAACGCTGGTGTGGAACAAAAATTTGGAAATTCCATTTGGGATTTCACACACAGGCATTATACTCCGCTCAGATTGGCCAACGGGGACGCTTGGGAGCCGTTCGATGTGTCGTCGTCCGGTTCGCCGACCGCCTTCCGCAAGGCCCGAGGAGGAGACACGCAATGAAACGCATCACGAGCCGGATGACGGCGGCGGCAATCGGAAGTCTCGCGGTCACGATGCTGCCCGGCGTCGCGCTGGGCGGCTTTACCTACGGCACGGCAGCTCCGCACAACAACGGGAGCTACGCGCTTGAGGATCACATCGTCGGGGCGTCGTTCTCCGACAGCTTCCACCCTCATCCGGGCGAGCTGTCATTCGAGTATCACAACCGTGGAATCCACGGGATCGCGCAGGTGTACTCCTCCGCCACGGGCCTGGGCGCGACGCTGGTCACGGCGCCGGGCTTCTTCGGCGCCGCGGGGTTTGGACAGGCGATCATTCATGCCGAGATTCAGGTCAGCGAGGCGACCACGGTCCGCTTCGACTGGGATCTCAACGGCTTGGTGCCCCCTGAAGCACTGGTCTTCGCGCGGCTCAGGGATCTGACGAACGACCAGATGCTCGTCCAGGGCACCATCAACACCGCCGGGTCCGAGTATTTTACGCTGATCCCCGGCGTCCAGTATCAGTACATCGCGCGCTTCAGCGTGACCCTGAACGAGAACTCCAACGGCGGCGCCATCTTCAGTTCGTTGAACATTGTTCCCGCGCCCGGAGTCGCCACGCTTCCGATGCTGGCCGGGCTTTTCGCCGGTTGCAGGCGGCGTCGGCTCTAGGCGGTGTGGGTGGGCATTCGGAGTTGTCCGACGAGGATTGCTGCGAGCCGTGTGAAGCCGAGAAAGTTCTCGGCTTTTTTCTCGTGGCGTGCGGCGGCGTTTGTGCCGTCGCCGGTCGCACCGCCCCCGCAGGCGGCCGGCCGAGCCAGACACCCTACGACACGCCCAGAGCGTCAGCGATGGGGTCTTTTGCCAATCTCGGGCGTTCGCGCGGGGGGATGAGCGATGGCCGACTGGAAGTCGGCCCCGTACCCCCCCAGAGCCGGACCACTCCGGTACCCTGCACACGCTCGGCCGCTCCCTTGCGGTCGCGGCTTGTCATAAGGAGCCAATTTGACCGGCGTGTGGGTGGGGCTATTGTTTTGGCCCTGCTCGGGCCGCGTGCCCGGGCGCTGTTGATGACAAGCCTGCCGGTTCGGGAGCTTTCCCATCCGGCCCGCCCCGCCCGGTAGGCGGCGTACCAGACCCGCATCGGGCGTGGCTTCGTCCCCGTCCCTCCCCGCGGACCAAGGAGTGCGTCATGTCGATGAAGAAGACCCGCGTGCATCTGCGCCGTCAGACCTGGGTTGCCAAGAGCGGCGAGGTCGCCAAGGGCTGGCATCAGGTGGACGCGACCGGCATCCCGCTGGGGCGTCTGGCGGCCGAGGTCGCCACGGTGCTCATGGGCAAGCACCGCCCGGAGTACACCCCCCATGTGGACACCGGTGAGTTCGTCATCGTGCTCAACGCCTCGGAGATCGGCCTGACGGGCAAGAAGGGCGCTCAGAAGCTGCGGATGCGCTACTCGGGCTATCCGGGCGGGCTGAAGGCGGAGACTTATGACTCGGTGCGCGAACGGGCTCCCGAGAAGCTGATCGAGGACGCGGTGCGCCGCATGTTGCCCAAGAGCCGCCTGGGCCGGCAGATGCTGACCAAGCTGAAGGTGTACCCCGGCGCCGAGCACCCCCACGCGGGCGTGAACGCGGCCGAGCTGAAGATCTGACACGATTTCCAACGCGCCCAAAGCCTCCCGGCGCGTGCCCGGGACGGTGGATGCGGGACGCGATCAACGAGGATTGAAGATGGCATTCGAGACCACGATCATGAACCCGGAGATGGCCGGCCAGTTGCTGGTGCCCGCCGCCGGACCCGCCCGGCAGGAGCACAAGCTGCCCGACCCCGTCCCGGCCGACAAGCACGGCTGGTGGTGGGGCACGGGCCGACGCAAGACCGCGGTGGCGCGGGTCCGCCTGCGTCCGGCCAAGAACTCTGGCCAGGGCGCGCTCATGGTCCAGGTCTCCCGCCAGAAGTTCAAGCCGATCGACGAGTACTTCAGCGAGCTGCGCGACCGCAACGACGCCACCGCCCCCCTCCGCCTGACCGACACCGACGGCAAGCTGGATGTGATCGTCCGCGCCCACGGCGGCGGCATCACCGGGCAGGCCCAGGCCATCCGCCTCGGCGTGGCCCGCGCGCTGGTCGGATATGACCCCAACTTCGAGCCGGCCCTGCGCGACGCCGGGTTCCTGACCCGCGACGCCCGCAAGGTCGAACGCAAGAAGTACGGCCAGCCCGGCGCCCGCAAGCGCTTCCAGTTCTCGAAGCGCTGACCGGCCCTGCGGCCGCTCGGCTTTGGCCGGTGCAGCCCGATTTGGATGTTTCCATGCCACGCGGCCCGGTTTCGACCGGGCCGCGTTTCTATTGTGCGCGGATGGGCGAGCAGGCGGGATGGTCGGGTTTCTGGGATCGGCACGGCGTGCGCGTGCTGGTGGGGTTCGTGGGCGCGTGCGTGGTGGGGTGGGCGGTGGTGATGGTGGTGCTGCACCGGGCGGGGACGCAGCCGGGGTGGTGGCCGGGGCTGGACCCGGCGGATGCGGGGGTGATCGCCGAGGCGGAGAAGGTCGAGCGGGCGTTCGCCAATCAGGTGTCGATGGTGCGGACGGGGACTGGGGGGGCGGGGGGATCAGGAGATGCGGACTGGAAGGTGAAGGTGGGATCGGGCAGCGCGAACGCCTGGCTGGCGGTGCGGCTGCGGGCGTGGGTGGAGGGCGAGGGGGTGGCCTGGCCGGAGGGGGTCGAGCAGATCCGGGCTGGGTTCGCGGGGGACCGGGTCGCGCTGGGGATGCGGGTGCGGGGCGGGCGGGGTGGGGGTGGTGTGGTGTGGGCGCAGTTCACGCCGGAGGTGCGGCGGGACGGGTCGGTGTGGCTGAAGGCGCACGGGGCGTGGGTGGGGACGCAGCGCGTGCCGTGGTTCTGGGCGCTCTCAGGGATGGAGCGGGAGCTTGCGGTCCATGCGCCCGAGGCGGCGGGGACGCTGGGCGCGGTGCTGGCAGGGGAGATGCCGCTGATGGTCGAGCCGGTGGTGAGGCTGCCGGACGGCCGGCGCGTGCGAGTGCTGGAGCTGGCGGCGGTGGAGGACGGGGTGGGGGTGGCGTTGAGGACGGAGGGGGGGAGGGAGGGAAGGGATTAGGGATTGGCCATTAGGGATAGGGGAGGAGCGCCCTGCGGGCGTTCTTTTTATACTTTCTGATGGCTGATTCCGGATCTCCCCAGTGGCAAGTCCCAAGTGGCTAGTCCCTTCCTCACGGCTTCCTCACGGGCTTGCCGGAGTCGATGTCCTGGCCTCGGAGGTGGCGGGTCATGTCGCGGAGGAGGCGGCCGCCTCGGGCGGTCTGGTGGGGGGTGGCGTTCTGGCCGAGGGTCTGGTTGAGGACGGTCATGACGCGGCCGGCTTCCTCGGCGGAGACGCGGCCTTCCTTGACGCGCTGCTGGTCGCGTTGGGCCTGGCGTTGGGCGTCTTCGAGGATTTTCTCGGGGTCGGTGGGGTTGTCCTGGCCGCCCATGGTCTCGAAGAGGCGGGCCATCTCGATGATGGAGTCTTCGAGTTGTTTGACGCGGAGGTCCTTGGGTTGGCTGGGGTCGTAGCGGACGGCCTGCTCGTCGATCATGTCGAGGAAGAGGCGCGAGGCGTTCTCGACGAGCTGCTTGCGTGCCTCGCCCTGGATGGTGGCGGCGAAGGCGGCCATCAGGACGGAGTCGGAGGATCCCATGCTACCGACGCGCTGCACGAGCTGGCCGATGAGTTCGGCGCGTTCTTTGACGGAGAGGCGGTTGAAGTCGTCGGTGAGCAGGGTGTAGTGGAAGAGGGAATCGAGGCGGTCCTTCTGGTAGTCGGGGCGGGCCGGGCCGAGCATGGTGGCGAAGCCGACGATGGCGCCGGCGAGGGCCAACATGCCGGTACACGAGCCGAGCGTGAGACGGGCGCGCGGGTCGCGCAGGGCGGTGCGGCCGTGCCTGCGCAGCCAGGGGATGGTTTTGGGGCGCTTGGGTTTCGCGCCGGGCTTGCCCTGGGTCGGTTCGTTGATGGCGTCGAGGAGGGAGGGTTGGTTGAGCATGGGTGGTCCCCTGGGCGGTTCGGTCTCGTGAGGCTCGGTCACGGGCGGCTGCCGAGTCCGGCGTAGCGGGCGGCTTGGGTGATGATGTCCTGGAAGACCTGGTCTTCGAGGTTTTCGATGATCCAGTCGGCGCGGCCGTCGAGGTAGGAGGCGAGGCGGGGCGAGCCGGAGCCGCGCGGGTGCCAGTTGTCGGCGTCGTACAGGACGGGCAGGTCGAGGCGGCGTTTCTGGGAATCGACGAAGTCGTTCCAGACGCGGGTGACGGGGCGGGAGAGTTCGCCCGCCGTGGCCGCGCCGGTGAACTCGAGGACGAGCATGGCCAGGCCGGGGAAGTAGGCGTAGGAGGTGCCGAAGGATTCGTGGACGGCGCGGGCGTCGGTGGTGGCGTCCTGCGAGTAGCGGTCCTGCGGGCAGCGGTAGGGGTGCTCGACGAGCCAGCGGCGGTCTTCCTCGGCGGCGGGGTCGTCGGGGTCGCGCCGGGGGAGCGGGGCTTCGATGTAGTTGCCGAGGATGGCGAGGAGGGAGGGGTCGTTGGAGTTGACGAAGTCGCCGTCGATGGTGTCGCCGGGGTCCACGATGGGGAGGACTTCGGGCAGCATGCCGCGGGATTCCTGGTCGAGGTACATGGTCAGGCCCATCTGCATCGAGCGGAGGTTGGCCAGGCACTGGACGCGGCGGGCGGAGTTGCGGGCCGCGCCGAGGGAGGGGAGCAGGATGGAGATCAGGACCGCGATGATGGCGATGACGACGAGGAGTTCGATGAGGGTGAAGGCCTTGGGGAAGGGACTAGGGATTAGGGACTGGGGACTAGGGGCGGAAGGGGGGAGACGGAGCGGAGGGGCGGAAAGGCCACCGGCCCCGGGGGTGGGGTCGGTGGCGTGAGGAGAGCTGGAGTGGGATGCGTGCATGGCGGGGTCCGGGGGAGTTGTACCGGGAATCGGGTCGGGGGATTCAATGGCCGGTCCCGCGTTGAGGGTGTGGGGGGATCGTCAGATGGGGGAGCGGAGCATCAGGCCGGGTTTGGTGGTTTCGTCGATGATTCGGCGGGCGGTGGGGGTCTGGATGCTTCGGATCAGGGCGGCCTGACGATCAAAGGCCGCCCGGAAGTCGGGGTCCGACAGGGCCTTCTGGATGGAAGCGGCGATGGACCCGGCCCCCTTGCGGACCTGGCGGGCACGGAAGAGTGTGGCGATCAGGGCCGCCCCGAGCAGGGCGGGGCCTTGGGCCGGGGGCGGGAGCAGGGGGGCCAGGGCGGAGACGCCGTGGGTCAGGGCGTCGGTGGGGGTCCGCATCTCCGTGAGCACGAGATCGGCGTGGGCCACGGCGGCGTCGAGGGCGTGGCGCTTGGCCTGGGCCAGGGCGATGAGCGCGTCGAGGTCCCGGGCGGCCGGGGCGTCGTCGGGCAGGTCGGATCGGGCGGCCTGGAGGTCGGCCAGTTCCGTGCCGAGCCGGTCGCGGGCGCGGGCGGCGTCCTCGCGCAGGGCCGTGGCCTGGGCGATGGCGCCCGGGATGTCGGCGCAGGCGGTGAGGGAGAGGGTGACGATCGACAGGGCGATCACGGCGAGACGGTGGCAGCGCATGCGCTCCCCTTTGCTCGCGCCCGGTGCGGTGCGCGCGGCGGACGGGCGCGTCTGCCCGCCGAGCGGCGGGGCGTGGGAGCGGGCGGGGGGAGGATACCGCGCGATGAGCGGGTGTCCAAGGGGAAAGTGGGGAGGTTGCGCAGATGGCGCACCAGAGTGGATGTTGGGGGGGGGAGGGGGGAAGAGACGGAGGGAGGAGGAGAGAAAGAAAGAGAGGAAGAGAGGCAGAAGTGGTAGAAAAGGTAGGAGGAGGAGCCCTCACCCCGGCCCTCTCCCGCTGGGAGCGGGAGAGGGAGGGGGGGAGATGATGGCGCGGACGAGGGCGTGGGTGTGGGCGTGGCCGGTTTTGTGGGCGCGGACCTTGGCGTGCAGGGGGCGGCCGAGCAAGGCAAGGTCGCCGATGAGGTCGAGGAGTTTGTGGCGAGCCGGCTCGTCGGGGAAGCGCCAGGCATTGTCGATGGGGCCGTGGGGGCCGATGACGAGGAGGTCGCGCGGGGTGAAGCGGGCGAAGAGGCCGAGGGACTGCATGTGGGTCGCCTCGGCGAGGGTGGAGAAGGTGCGCGCGGGGGCGATGTTGGTCTCGTAGTCGTGGGGGTCGCCGGTCCAGCGGGCGGTGCCGGGGGGGATGGGGGAGGCGGGGGCGGGGCCGTAGTCGAGGGTGTAGGCGTAGTCGATGGGGTGGGCGGGATCGGAGGGTTCGGCGGTGAGGACGGCGTCGCCGTCGCGGATCTCGATGGCGCGGTCGAGCGTGACGGGTTCGACGCGGGCGATCAGCTCGCGTCGTCCGGCGGCGAGGAGGGCTTCGACGAAGGGGAGGGCGGAGCCGTCGAGGATGGGGATCTCGGGGGTGGAGGGGGGGTTGGTCTCGATGGTCGCGTCGGTGATGCCCAGGCCGGACAGGGCGGAGCAGAGGTGCTCGACGGTGCCGACGGTGTGGGCGTGGACGCGGACGGAGGTGCAGCGGGGTTTGACGGTGGCGAAGACGGGGTGGATGGGGTGGTCGGAGAGGTTGACGATGGTCAGGGCGGCGGTGTGCCCGTGCGCGTGGACGGTGATGCCGGCGTGCGCGTCGGCGGGGCGGATGGTGATCTCGGCGTCGGCGCCGGTGAAGAGGGCGGGACCGGCGAGTGTGACGGGGCGGGCGATGGTGCGGCGGGGGATCGGGGGGATGGAAAGGCCGGGCGGGGGCATCAGGGTTTCCCGGCGTCGTCCCTGGGCGCGAGCCTAGCGAGGGTCTTGTCGACGCGGCGCATGAACTCGGCGAGGGTGCGCATGGCGGCGTGGTTGGCCAGCGCGGTGCGGGCGGGCATGGCGGGGATGCCGGCGTATGTCTCGTTGGCGGGGACGGCGTCCATGACGATGGCGGCGCCCGCGACGCGGGCGTGGTCGCCGATGGTGGCCTGGTCGGCGACGGTGACCGCGCCGCCGACCATGACGCGTTTGCCGATGGTGACGGAGCCGCCGAGGGTGGTGCGGCCGCAGAGGATGGAGTCGTCGCCGACGGTGCAGTTGTGGGCGATGTGGACGAGGTTGTCGATCTTGACGCGGTCGCCGACGCGGGTGAGGCCGATCTTGGCGCGGTCGATGGTGGAGCCGGCGCCGATCTCGCAATCTTCGCCGATCTCGACGGAGCCGATCTGGGGGATCTTGATGGCGGGGCGGGCGTCGGTGGGGGGGATGTAGCCGAAGCCCTCGGCGCCGACGACGGCGTTGGGGTGGACGACGGTGCGCCGGCCGATGACGCAGCGGTCGCCGATGACCACGCCGGCGTGCAGGACGGTGTCCGGGCGGACGACGGCGTGCGCGCCGACGAAGACGCGGGCGATGAGCACCGCCCGGTCCTCGATCACCGCGCCCGCGCTGACCACGCAGTTGGGGCCGAGGGAGGCGGTGGGCGAGACGGCGGCGGCGGGATCGACGACGCAGGACGGGTGGACGCCGGGCGGGGGCGTGTGGGTGCCGGGGTCGATGTGGGCGAGCACCTTGGCGAAGGCGGCGTCGGCGTCGGGGACGGTGATGACGGCGCGGCCCGGGGTCTCCGGGAGCGTGACGCCCTCGGTGACGAGCACGCCCGAGCAGCGGCTTGCCTCCCAGTATTTGGCGAAGGCCGGGGCGCGGACGAAGGTGAGGTCGCCGGGCGCGCCGGACTCGATGGGGGCGATGCCGGTCAGTTCGAGGTCGGCGGGGCCGTGGAGGCGTCCGCCGAGCAGCGCGGCCAGGTCGCCGGCGCGGATGCGCAGGGCCTTGAGGTTGCCGGCGGGGGCGGGGCTGGTGGCGGGGTCGTGCATGGGGAGGGGCACGCCCGGGTTACGGGGCGGTGAACTCGTTGTTCATCAGGGTGACGACGCGGTCGGTCAGGTCGACGGTGGGGTGGGCGTAGAGGACGCTCTTCGAGACGATGGCCCGGAAGACCTCGAGGTTCGACGAGTTGTTGTCGGGCAGGGGGAATGTGGAATCATCGAGGATCACGATGTCGATGCTGTCGCGCTCGGCGATCTTCTTGACGGCGACGACGACCTTCTCGAAGAGCTGGCGGCGGATGTTGCCCTGGTCGATGGACATGATCTGGCTGAGGGCTTCGCCGCGGGCATCGAGGACGGCCTTCTGCTCCATGAACTCGCGGATGGCTTCCTTCGAGGCGTCGGAGCCGCGGGGGTGGACGGTCTCGATGTTGTTGCGGATGTCCTCGAGTCGGCTGCGGACTTCGACGAGCTGGGCCTCGCGGGCCTTGCGCCGGGCTTCGAGCTGGGCTTCGAGGTGGGTGCGCTCGTTGAGACGATCGACGATCGCCACGATGTCGATGGTGGCCACGGCGGTGGGCTGGGCCGGGGGACGCTGGGCGGTGTTGGCGCCGGCGTGCCAGGCGACGGCGGCGGCCAGGACGAGCATGATCGGGAGGAAGGTGTTGAGCCTGCTTGCCTTGAGCATGGGGCGATCTCCGTCGGTCGGTTGGGTTCTCGGGCGCATGGTATACCGGCGCGGCGGGCCGGGGGTTCACCGGGCGGGCGGCGGAGAAGGGGGGTGGGGGTCAGAAGGGCAGGTCGATGGAGAAGGTGAAGAGGCGTTCCTCGTCGTCGTCCTGCTTGAGGATGGGGAAGCCGAAGTCGAAGGCGAGCGGCGCGGGGGAGAGCTGGGGGATGTAGAGGCGCAGGCCGGCGCCGATGGAGACGCGGTAGTCTTCCAGGCCGGGGTCGTCGGTGACGGTGCCGGAATCGACGAAGAAGACGATGGAGAGGATCTCCTCGTAGAGGGGCTGCTGGATCTCGGCGCCGAGGAAGAAGAGCCAGGAGCCGCCCACGGGGTCGTCGGAGGGCTGGCCGTTGTCGTTGCGGACGCCCTTGGGGGAGACGGTGCGGAAGTCGAAGCCTCGGAAGGACTGGCCGCCCATGTAGTAGCGTTCGTAGGTGGGGGTGTCGTCGTTGCCCTGGGGGATGTATCCGATCTCGTTGGTGAGGGAGAGGATGGTGTTGCGTCCGAGGTAGTCCTGGCGGACGGGGATGAAGACGGTGTGGCGTGCGTTGAAGTTGGTGAATGTGAAGTCGCCGACGACCTGCTCGACGGAGAGGCGGGTGCGCGAGCCGCGGGTGGGGCGGAAGATCGAATCGACGGTGCTGCGTTCGAGCGACGCCTGAAGCCCGATGATGGTGTTCTGGTCGGCGACATCGAAGATGTCGGTGGGGCGGTCGGGCTGGACATCGGAGAGTTCGACGGACTCGGCGCGGAAGCGGAGGTTGCCGGTCCAGCGGGTGCCGAAGCGCCGCCCGAGGCCCAGGCGGGTGCCGAAGCGTTCCTCGTCGAACTCGTCGAAGTCGCGGTTGCGGTAGATGAGCTGGGCGGTGCCGGAGAAGTTGGACTCGAAGAGGTAGGGTTCGCTGAGGGAGATGCTGTAGGTTTCGACGCGGTCGCCGGGGAGCAGTTCGAGCTGGAAGGTCTGGCCCCCGCCGCGGAAGGCGCGTCCGGAGAAGAGTTCGCCGGGGGAGTCCGGGGTGTCGCGGATGTCGAAGTTGCGCTGGATGAGGGCGATGCGTCCGACGAGGCCGGCGTCGGAGGAGACCGCGCCGCCGAGGTTGAACTCGCCGGTGTTGGTTTCCTCGACCTCGACGAGCACATCGCGGTACTGCTCGGGGTTGGAAAGGGTCAGGTCGGCGGGGCCGGAGAGATCGGTCCCGCGCGCGGGGGGGGAGGATGGCGCGGCGGCGGCGCGGTTGTCGTTCCAGACCTCGGAGTAGAACTCGACGCCGGGGTCGAGCGGGGTGATGCGGATGCCGCTGGCGCGCTCGTTGAACAGGCGGATGCGCCGGAGGCGGCGCTCGGTGCGGGCGATGGCGGTGGTGTCGAGCGGGCGCATGGGGCGCAGCTCGATCTGGCGTCGGACGACCTCCTGGCGGGTCAGGTCGTTGCCCTGGATGACGACCTCGCCGACGCGGGAGCGGGGGCCTTCGTCGATGATGAAGATCAGGTCGACGACGGGCTGGTTGGGGTCGCGGCGTTCGACGCGCCCGACCTGGACGCCGGCGTAGCCCATCTGGCCGTAGGCGTCGGTGACGGTCTGGACGGACTCGTTGAGCAGGCGGACGGAGTGGACATCGCCGGCCTTGATGCGGACGAGGCCGGCGATCTGGTCTCGGGAGAGGATGGGTTCGCCGCCGGTGGTCAGGGTGTCGATGCGGACGGAGCGGAGGGTGTAGAGGGCGCCCTCCTCGATGACATAGGTGATGATGGCCTCGCGTCCGTTGGGCGAGGGCTGGATGATGCGGTCGGCGCGGACATCGAGGAAGCCGCGGTCGCGGTAGAACGAGATGAGGTTGCCGATGTCGGTGTTGAGCTTGTCGTCGTCGAGCTGGCCCCTGCGGAACAGGGTGGCCTGGCGTGTCTCGAGTTCGCGCCGGAGCTGGCTGGTGGTGAAGGCGGTGTTGCCCTCGAAGCGCAGGCCGGTGACGCGGAGGCGGTCGCCCTCGCGGATGCGGAAGATGACGATGCCGCCGTCGGCGAGTTCCTCCTCGTCGAGCACGACGCGGGCGGAGTAGAAGCCCTTGCCGCGGTAGAGTTCCTCGATGCGGCGCGCGCTGCGGTCGATCTGGAAGCGGTCGATGGGGGTTCCGGAGATGACATCGACGACGGCGGCGATCTCGGCGTCGTTCAGGCGGGTGTTGCCGACGACCTGCACATCGGTCACCAGCTCGCGCTCGGCCAGCTCGAAGACCAGGGTGACGCTGCCGTCGTCGTTGAGGCCGGCGTAGGACTCGACGGTGGAGAAATGGCCCAGGCGGGTCAGGCGGCGGACATCCTCGCGCACGGCGCGGGCGTCGAAGATGTCGCCGCGGACGGTGCGGGTGGAGTTGTTGGCCTGGAGCCGGGCGGGGTCGGAGAGTTCCCGGATGCGTCCGCCGGGTCCGGGCGGGGCGCGGAAGATCACCTCGCGGATGCGCCGGTTCTCGTAGACGCTCAGGTCGTCCGGGCCGGCGGGGGCCGTGGGCGGGGGGGACGCCGGTTGATGGGCCTGGGCCGGCGAGCCGGCCACCCCGGCCAGCAGGACGGCCGCGACCGCCCGGGCGGGCCAACGAAAGGAATCGGGGATGGATCGGGGTGCCCTGGGCGTCACGGCCCGGACGATACCCCGCCCGGTGCTTGAACACAAACCCGGCGGGTCATTCCGTTGCGGAAGAGAAAGAGAGGGTGCGAGCGGCGGTCCGAGGGCTGGGGCGGGGCATCTTGGGTGGGTTGCAGATTGGCGCGGCGGATTGGTGGAGCGTAGGGACTTTGACCGATACCCTCCGTCCCCCGGCGTGGTCGCGGGGCGAGAGAGCGGGAGGCTGCGTGGGTCGGATCGGTGCGTTGATGTCGTGGTGGCCCCGGGTGCGGCGCGGGGCGATGGTCGGCGCGGGCCTGTGGTGCGTGGTGCTGGGGGTGGGGGTGACCGCGGCCCTGGTGGACAGCGGCTCGCTGGCCCGGACCGGTACGCTGACCCTGATGGGAGCGGTGGGGATGCTGGTGCTGCCGGGGCTGACCTTCGTGGCGTTGCGGGTGGACAGCCGCGAGCGGCGCCGGATGCTGGCGGCCGGGCCGGAGTCCGACCGTGTGACGCACCCTGCCCATCCGCAGGAGGGCGCGCGGCGCGAGCCGCCGGCGCACCGGGTGCGCGGGGTCGGGACCACGCGGGCGGCCGATCGGGCGGGGTGATCGGACGGCGATGAGGGTCGATGGGTGCGGCGGCTCGGATCGGGTCCAAGGACATCATGCGGATCCGGAAGCGCGCGCGGTGGAAACCCGGCGCGGACGGGGTGCAAATCCTGTTCCGGAATGCGGTTGCGCGGCGATCCCGGCGATCCGTCGGTGACTGATACCGATTCCACTTGGTTTCCGGGCGTGATGCCCGTCAACCGCCGGAGCCAATACATACAAGCCGCGACTGCAAGGGAGCGGCCGTGGTTGCGTCCGCGGCGGAGTGTACCGATTGATCGGTCGTTGCCGATCGTCCGGCATCCGGTCGTCGGCTGGCGGTCCCGGCCGCTCCCTTGCAGTCGCGGCTTGTCGGTCAGGCATCGCCCGAGATTCAAGGGGAATCCGTATGAGGCGGTGCGCCGGGCGGGGCGGGATCCGGAGACGGTGGAATCCAGATCCCGGTTCCTTCGTTTCAGCGCTCTGGGTGGTGGGTGGGGGGGCTTGATCGTACTGCCGGCGGGGGCGAGCGTGCGTTTGGTCCTGGAAACCGAGCCTGGCTCGGGTGTGGTCCTTGGGCTGGTCGGGATTCTCGGCGGTGGGGTCGGGATGGCCGTGGGTGTTCCGGCAGGAGCGCACCTTGTCCACGGGGTGCCTTTGAATGCTCCGCGCGCGAGGTGCGGGGTCGGGCACGCGGGGCGGGAACCGGGTGGTCGGCGCTGCCGGATGGTCAGGGGGCGGCCGCAAGCCGTCCCGCGGGAGTCAACCCAACCAGCACGCGGTGATCACCGGGCCGCACCCGGGGGAGCTGCCGCGCGCCAAGTCCCGGAGGTTCACGATGTCAGTCCGAGCGTTTCTCTTCCCTGTCGCACTTGCTGCAACCATGGCCGGCGCGGGGCCGGCGCGGTACACGCTGGTGGAGATCACCGGTCTTCCGGCGGGTCCGGTCTCGGGCATGAAGATCGACGAACTGGGCCGCGTGCTTGTGTCGGTCCGGACCGCGAACGACGGCGTTGATCGTTCATACCTGTGGACCGACGGCCAGATCACCCCGATCCCCGCGCTGCAGGGTCAGGGGCGTTGCATCGCCCGCGCCATGTCGGCCGACGGCCTGATCGGGGGCAGTTGCGGCCCGTTCGAGTCGCTGGTTCCCACGCTCTGGCGCGACGGGGTTCCAGAAGAACTCGCCGTCTTCGGCACCGGCCTGGCCGACATCATGGGCATGTCGCCCAACGGCAACATCTGCGGCTACGCGCGGGCGTTCGCCGGGCAGACGGCGTGGCACGGCTTCGCGGTCATCGACGGCAAGCTGCACGACCTCGGCCCGACGCCGTTCAACGACCTGAGTTCGGCCGACGCGGTCAACGACGACGGCGTGGTGGCGCTGTCCTGGCGGACGCACCGCGAGCGCGTCGCCCCGTTCCTGTGGGACGCGTCGCACGGCATGCGCGAACTGCCCACGCTCGGCGGGTTGCAGGCCGGCACGATGGACATCAACAACCGCGGGGAGGTGGTTGGTTGGAGCGAGAACGGCCGGTTTGAACCGATCGAGGGAGACCATTTCAAGTTCCCGGTCCGCTGGGACGCCCAGGGACGCATCGAGCCGCTCCCGCTGCCCGACGGCTACCCCACCGGGCGGGCCAGGGCCGTCAGCGAATCCGGCGCCGTGGTGGGTGAAGCGTCACGCTTCGACCTTCCGCCGTTCCGGGGCGTGATCTGGGTCGGCGGCGAGGTCCACATCCTCAACGACTCAACGACACTCCCGGCCGGCTGGAGCATCCGCACCGCCTCGGACATCAACGACCGGGGCGAGATCCTGGTCCATGTCGAGGTGAACGGTCAGCGCCGCGCGGCCGTCCTGCGACCCGAGTGAACACCCTCAACCGCGAACCCTCCAACGGAGCCGTGCCATGGCGCAGATTTCCCCGCTGGTTCTCACCGTTCTCGCATCGTCCGTCGTCGCCGCGCCGCCGCGGTATCGTCTGACCGAGCTGCCCACGGCCCCCGGGCGGCACTCATGGGCCAGTGCCGTTCACGACGACGGGCGTGTCGCCGGCGCACGCACGGTCGCAGCGGGCACCACCGTCCAGACCCACGGCGTGGTGTGGGATGCGTCGGATGATTCGGCATATCACCCGTTCCCCGGCACGGATCACGCCTGGGCGATGGCGCTGGGGCCTGCCGATACCGTCTTCGGCCACGGCCGGACCGCCACCCTCTCAGGGCGTCCGTTCGCGGCGTGGGTGAGCGCACCGAACCTCGCGCCGCTCGTCCTGAACTATCTGCCCCAGCACGCATGGGCGGCGACCATGTGCGTGAACAACCAATCGGTGGCGGTGGGCTATGTGTTTGCGACTCCGCTCCAGTTCGCCGGCAATCAGATCCACCGCAGGGCCTTTGTCGTTCCGGTCGACGGCAAACTCAACACCCCGGTCATCATCCCCACGCTCGGCGGCTGGTCGAACTGGGCCAACGCCCTGAACGATCAGGCAACGGTCGTCGGCGGGTCCTTCACCGCCGAAGGCCCGATCGCGGCGTTCCGCTGGACCACCGGCGGCGGGGCGGTCTCCCTGGGCACCCTCGGCGGTTCCGGCGGCGAGGCCAACGACATCAACAACGCCGGACAGATCGTCGGCTGGTCGCTCGACGCCACCGGCGCGCGCCGGGCGTTCCTGCACGAGAACGGTTCCATGCACGACCTCGGCACGCTGGGCGGCGCCAATGCCGAGGCCACGGCCATCAACGCAGGCGGCGACATCGTCGGCCAGTCGTGGACCCCCGACGGCGCGGTCGCATTCGTTCGCACGGGCGGCGTCATGCACGACCTCAACCATCGCACCGCCGCCCTGGCCGCGGACGGCTGGGTTCTTGCCCGCGCCGAGGACATCAACGCCCACGGCGTGATCGTCGGGTGGGCCACTCGGCTTGAGAACGCCCAGCGCGTCACCCGGGCCTTCCGGCTTGACCCGGTCTGCCCCGCGGACTGGGACGCGGACGGGCAGTTCGGGATCTTCGACCTGCGGGCCTACATCGCCGACTTCGTGGCCCGATCGCCCGGCGCCGACCTGGACGGGGACGGGGCGTTCACGCTGTTCGATCTGGGCACGCTCCTCGGCGCCTCCGGCTGTCCGTGACCACCGGGCACTTGCACGGCCCGCGTCCGGACGGCGGCCAGGCGGGAGTCCGGCCGTGTGACGCATCCGGCCCATCAGGTGCGGGGGATCGGGATCACGCGGGCGGTGGAGCGCGGGGGTAAAGCGCCCGTTTTTGCTGATGCCGAGTGCTAGGGTTTCGCGATGAATGCCCCTTGCGCTTCAAGGCGGTCCGAATGGCGTCGGGCATCGCTGCTGTTGGCGATGTTTCTTCTGTTCTGGTTTATGACGGCTCTTGAACTGGCGATCATGGCAGCGCCGTTCCAGAACTTCAGGCACTTTGCGTCCGGGTTCGTCTCACATCCTTGGCATGTGTTCCAGTTATCGCTGGTCTATGCGATCGTTTTTCTTGGCATCTTGACCGTCTTGTATACGATCGGCTGGATCCTCCTTGTTGGACGGGGAGTCAATGATGCGGTCGGCAGGAACTGGGCTCGGTTGATCGCGGCGTCGCTGCTGATCGGGGGCCTCATGCATACCACGCGGATTGCGTCGGTGCCGGTGGTCTTCGGGCCGTTGATGTCACAACCGGAAGGCTGGCTTACTTCTCGGCTGGCGGCGCTGATGTGCTATGTCGTCGCCATAGGTGTCGCCGTGTTGCTGGTGTCTCTGGCTGTTCTCGTAAGCATGAAAGATCGCGTCGTGCCCGCGGGGGTCTGCGAGGCATGCGGCTACGAGGTCGGCGCCTTGGTCAAGTGCCCGGAGTGCGGCACGGATCGGGCCAGACGCTCAGGGTAAGAATCTCGGGCGTGAATCGTTGCGATCTCTCGCACTCCGAAGGGGTGATGAGAATCCTCGAACTGCCATGACCCCTCCGGGGTCAAAGCCGTCAAAATCGACCCCTTTTCCACGGGTTGCGCTGCGCTCCACCCGTGGCTACAAACGATCACCCCTCCGGGGTGAGGCGGTCGCGGCTTGTTGCTCAGATCACGCCCGTGGACATTACGGCAGGTTGACGGGCATGACGACATAGAGGAAGTCGCCGCCGGACTTGACCAGGCCGGGCTTGTTGGCGGCCTTGAGTTCGATGACGACCTCGGGGTCGGTGATGACCTTGAGGGCGTCGGTGAGGAAGGTGGGGTTGAAGCCGATCTCGATGTCGTTGCCGTCGTAGCCGGCCAGGTCGACGGCGATGCGGGCCTCGCCCATCTCGGGGGCGCGGCTGGAGATCTCCAGGGCCTTGGCCGAGCCTTTGAAGGCGAGGCGCACGCCGCGGGATTCCTCGTTGGTCAGCAGGGCGGCGCGCCGGACGGCGGAGGCGAGCAGGTCGCGGTCGAAGGTGACCTTGATGTCCTGGTCCTTGGGGATGACATCCTCGTAGGGCGGGAAGGTGCCCTCGACGAGCGAGGTGGACAGGGTGGCGCGGGCGTCGGCGGCGTCGTCGCCGAAGGCGAAGACGGCCCGGCTGTCGGTGATGGCCACATGGACGGGTTCCTCCGGTTCGTCGGCGAGCCGGAGGAGCATGGACAGGGCCTTGGAGGGGATGATGCAGCGGGCGGGGTCGCTCTTGGCCTCGGTGGTGGCGCTGCACTTGGCCAGGCGGCGACCGTCGGTGGCGACCATCTCCAGCTTCTTGCCGTCGCGGACGAGGAGGACGCCGTTGATGGCGTAGCGGGAGTTCTCCCGGGCTGCGGCGAAGAGGGTGCGGGTGATGAGGCCGGAGAGGACGCCGGCGGAGGTGGTGAAGATGGTCTTGGGCTGGGCGTCGGCGACGGACTTGAAGGAGGGGATGGCGGGGAACTCGTCGGCGGGGAAGCCGTGGAGCTGGAAGTGGGCGTCCTCCCCCTTGATGTGGGCGGTATCCCCGTCGGATTCGATGGTGAGGGTGGGTTCGTTGTCCTCGGCGGAGACGATCTGGCGGAGCTTGTCGGCGGGGATGAGGGCCGCGCCGGGCTGGGAGATTTCCACCCGTCCGAGCCGGACGGTGAGGGTGAGGTCGGCGTCGGTGGCGGAGAGGGCCAGCTCGGGGCCGTTGGAATCGTTGGTGGCTTCCAGTTTGACGCAGGTGAGCTGGGGGCGCGGGGAGCGTGCGGCGACGACGCCGGAGACAAGGTTGACGCCCTCGAGCAGGGCGGCGCGTTCGCAGATGGCCTTCATCTTGTAGATCTCCGTTCGCCCGGCACCATGTGAGGGGTGGACCGGGGCGTGGAGTGTATCGCGCTCGGGGGCGGGGCGTCGTGTAGCAAAAGCGGGGCCAAACAGGAATTGTGGGCGGTGGGGGTGAGTGGCGGGGGGTCGGGGGTCTATGGTTGGGCTGGAAGCAACATTCTGGCCGCGATCGCCGCGCTCCGGCCCCCCCTCGTGTTGAGGACCGGTGAGGGGTCGGCGGGAGCGGCGGTTGATTTGAAAGGGGCCAAGGATGTCGATTGAAGCCGCGGTGCACGCACAGGCGATCGAGCTGGACCGGCTCTCGCTGGAGATGACCGCCGCCGCCGGGAGCGGGCACCCGACCACGGCGATGAGCCTGGGACACATCGTGACGGCGCTGATGTTCAACGCCATGCGGTGGAGCCCGGATTACCCCGACTACCCGACCTCCGACCGGCTGGTCCTGAGCGCCGGGCACGGCGTGCCGATCGTGTACGCGGCCATGGCCCGTCTGGGCGTGGTGGTGGGCAAGGGCGACGACCGGCGCAAGCTGACGGTGGACGACCTCAAGACCCTGCGCGAGTGGGACAGCGTGCTGGACGGACACCCCAACCCGATGGAGGGCGTGCCGTTCTTCGACGCGGCCACCGGCAGCCTGGGCATGGGGCTTTCGGTGGCGGCGGGCGTGGCCAAGGCGGCCCGGCTCGACGGCTACGACAAGCGGGTCTACTGCATCATCGGCGACGGGGAGTCGCGCGAGGGGCAGATCGCCGAGGCGCTGGACTTCATTGTTGACCACAGACTCACCAATGTGTTGCCGATCTTCAACTGCAACGGCTACGGCCAGGCGGACCGGGTTTCGGTCCAGCAGGGAACGGCGAAACTCGCGGCCAAGCTCAAGGCCTTCGGTTATGAAGTGATCGAGATCGACGGGCACAACCCGGCGCAGATCAAGCAGGCGTTCGACCGGTTCGCCGCCGTTTCGGGCGATGAGCAGGCGACGCCGGTGGCGGTGGTGGCCAAGACGGTCAAGGGCTGGGGCGCGCCGAGCGTGCAGGGCGGGGGCTGGCACGGCAAGCCCCCGACGGGCGACGCGCTGCGCAAGGCGCTGGGCGAGCTGGACGAGCGGCGGATCGAGCTGACCAGCGCGCTGTCCGGGGCGGACCAGTTCACCATCGAGCCTCCCGGCGAGGCCAACGCCAAGGACTACGCGATGGGCGACCTGCCGCCGCTGGCCGAGGCGATGAAGTCGCTGGACATGGAGACGGTGCTGCACACCGGCAAGATGGCGACGCGCCGGGCCTACGGCGTCGCGCTGCGGATGCTCGGCAAGATCAACCCCGATGTGGTGGTGCTGGACGCGGATGTGAGCAACTCGACCTTCGCCGAGTCGTTCGCCAAGGACGCCACGCTGGCCGAGCGGTTCGTGGAGTGCAAGATCGCCGAGCAGAACATGGTGTCGGCGGGCGCGGGGCTGAGCGCGGGCGGCAAGATCCCGTTCTGCTCGACCTTCAGCAAGTTCATGACGCGGGCGTACGACCAGATCGAGATGGCGCTGTACTCGGGCGCGAACCTCAAGCTGGTGGGGTCGCACTCGGGCATCACGCTGGCGGCCGACGGGCCCAGCCAGATGAGCCTGCCCGATGTGGCCTGGTTCCGCTCGCTGGCGACCGCCACCGACCACCGCGGCAACCCCGGGTGCTACATCCTCCAGCCGGCCGACGCCTACGCGGCCTACGCCCTGACCGGCGTGATGGCCGAGTACGAGGGCCTGTGCTACATGCGGACCCTGCGGGCCGACACCGAGATCCTGTACTCGGACGACCATGTGTTCAACCTGGGCGGGTTCGAGGTGCTGCACGAGGGGCGCGACATCCTGCTGGCCGCCACGGGCTACATGGTCCACGAGGGCAACCGGGCGGTCGAGCTGCTCGACAAGGCCGGCGTGAGCGCGACGCTGGTGGACATGTATTCGATCCCGTTCGATCAGGACAAGCTGCTGGACCTGGTGGCGTCCAACGGCGGGTTCGTGATCTCGCTGGAGGACAACTACGGCGGGTCGCTCGGCTCGGCCATCGCGGACGCGCTGGTCGGCTCGGGCGACGGGTTCGAGCTGTCGCAGATGTTCGTCGAGCGCATCCCCAAGAGCGCGCGCACGCCGGAGGAGATGCTCAAGATGTGCGGCCTGACCGCCGAGGACATCGTGGTCCGGGCGATGCAGCTGCTTCGCGTGCCGGTCTGATCCTTCGACCGTCTTCGATTCTCCATCACCCATGAAAGAAAACCCCGGCCGTTTGGCCGGGGTTTTTGCGTGTGTGGAGCGGGTTGCGTGATTACGGGCAGCCGGCGTTGTAGAGGTTGAGGTAGGCCGCGACATCGAAGAAGTTGAAGACGCCGAAGGGGGGGGCCAGGTCGGCCGAGGGGTTCTGCGCGTTGAAGGCGGCCATGTAGGCGGACAGGTCGAAGAAGTTGAGATCACCCCAGGGAGCGGCGAAGTCCGCGGCGCAGGTGAGACGCAGGGTGACGCGGTTCGGCTGGTAGTCCATGCGGTAGGCCAGGCCGGGCGGGGCCGTCGGGAGGTCGAGCGTGTCGAACGCTCCGGTGATGGAAAGGTCGTCGATGATGTGCCAGGAGTCGCCGGAGGAGGGTATGTAACCGTCACCCAAAGTAATACGGCAGAGGCCGGCAGCTTGGAAAGGGGCAGTGGCAGAGCCTGTAATACGGTCGTAGAGCGGTGTGCTGGTGCCGAACAAACCGAACTCAGTGATGGCTTCGGGGGTCATGGTCAAGCCACTGAAAGTAATGATGTGAAGATTGCCGCCTTGGGCTGGGTTGGTAGGGTGACTGGGTGCGAGTGTGCCGCTGAAGACGGGGCTGAAGCGTCCGCTGATTTGCCCGGTACCGCGAACAGTGGTTCCTGGGAGGATGGCCGCCACTTGAGGAGTGTGTGCCGGGCCTGCAATAACAGCGGAACTGTGGTCAAAGCCTTTGAGTGTGATAACGCCACCGAAGTCTGCACCATTCAGAACACTGATGGTGTAGGCGGCATCTGATCCGTCATTGGCAACGATTTCGCCGTTATATGTATTGCCAGGGCCAAGGGTAAGGGAGGGATGGTGTTGATCCAAAACGACCGTGCCGGAAAATGTGACGCCAGAGATGTTTGTGTTCAGCAATGAACTGACCCTGCTGTCAGCATCTGCGTGAAGCGTGCCACCGGTCAAGTCACTCTGAATCCATAGCCTGCCGCCATTGACGGATTCAATAGTCCCGGTTGATAGAAGCGGACCCGTGGTGCTAAGCCATAGAGTGCCTTGCAAGGCATCGGGAATTGGTGTATCCGCACTGATCGTTCCTGCGTTGGATAGGTGCCCGGTGATTCGACCAACTCCGCGGACAACGGCGTCGGGAGCGATCGAGGCGTGCATCCCGGCGGTGGTTGGACCCTCAAGAACGGCATAGTTGAAATATGAACCCCTGAGTCTGACAACTCCACCCAGCGACACACCGTCGAGCAGTCTCAGGCTGTTGATGGAATCGGTGAAACTATTATTGATGAGGATTTCACCTGTGTATGTGTTGTCGTGTCCAAGGGTGATGGAAGCATTTCCGCCAACTACCGCGATTTGGCCAGACAGTGTAGTGTCAGAGATTTGCCCAGATAAAACACGACTGTTAATATCAGCGTAAAGCGATCCTCCGACCAAGCCAGAACTAATACTGAGTGTTCCTCCATTTATAGCTTCAAGGGTGCCGGTGGAATAAAGCGGTCCTGTAGTAGCAATGCCAATGTGGTGTCCAGGCCCCGGCTTGTCCGCGCTGATCGTTCCTTGATTGACCACATGACCAGTGATGTTGCCAGATCCACGGATCCTTGCGGTAGGAATAATTACCGCGGATTCACCGGGAGATGTAGGACCGGCAATTCTGGCGGTATGTTGATTGTACAAATTGGAGTTAAGAACAACAGTTCCCCCAAGAGTGGATTTATTGAGCAGGAAAAGTGTGTAGTTATCTCCGGTCGTTACGCCATCGTGGACAATAATAGTTCCATTATAGATATTTTCCTGCCCGATCGTGAATGATGTGCCACCCGGGCGGGCTACTTTGATAGTGCCGGAAAAATCAGTGCCGGAAATCCCCGCGGAACTAGAAGCGATACGGCTATGTTCATCGGCATAGAGAGTTCCGCCGGAGAGAGCAGGGTTAATGTGGAGTACTCCGCCGCCTACGGCTTCAAGCGTGCCGGCGGAATGAAAAGGCGTGGCGGTGTTGATCCAGAGAGTTCCGCCGGGCACATCAGCACGGATCGTGCCATCGAAACCGGAGGCGAAGCGCCCGGTGATTCGTCCGCAGCCACGAATGATCGTGTCGGGCAAGAAGAACGCCAGCTGATCGGCATTGGTTGGACCCGCGATAGTAGCATAGTTGGTATATTGAGCCGGCGCATTGAGTGTGATAGTACCGCCGACGGCCGCGCCATCGAGCAGGGCGAGTGTAAAGTTTGTAGTGGTGGTCGATCCATTGTTGAGAACAATTTCACCCGTGAAGGTGTTTCCGGTTCCGAGGGTGAGAGAAGAGCCGGGACTGGCCACTACAACCGTACCCGACAGGGTGGCATCAGATACACTGGCTGATTCCGAGTAGATGCGGCTGTTGGCATCGCCATGCAAAGTACCGCCGATCAAATCACTTCCGACTGAAAGTCTACCGCCATTGATCGCGCGGAGAGTTCCAGAAGAGTGGAATGGAGTAGCAGTGTGAATGCGAAGAACAGCGCCTAGCATGTCGGCACTGATTGTCCCGTTGAATCCAGGCTCGAAGTTTCCAGAGATAAGTCCATTACCCCGGATAATGACATCGGGGAGGAAAGACGCGAACTCATCGGGGGCGATGGGGCCCGTGATAGCGGCGCGTGCGGGGATTGCTGTTGGCGCGTTCAGAGTGATGACGCCGCCGAGGGCGGCACCGTTTGAGAGCGTCAGGGTAGCAACATCGCTGCCGAGTCGGTCGTGGAGGGTTATTCCGCCAGTTCCAAGGATGGCATCGCGGATGGTCAGGTTGGTGCCCGGGCGGATTGACAGTGCTGCAAGCGGGTTGTCGATGAACACGGAACTCAGTGTGCGTGAGGTGTCGGCCGCGACGGTATAGGAGCCGATCAGGCCAAGCGTGGCGGTGTCGAAGGGGTTGGCTCCCGGGGAACCGGTGGGGTTCCAGTTGGCCGGGGCGGACCAGTTGCCGCTGACGGGGGCGGCCCAAGAATAGTCGGTCTGGGCGATCGCGGCGGAGGGCATCGCGGCGATAAGGCCCAGAGCGATGAGGGGTCGGGGTGGGGTGCGCATGGCGGGGGATCCTGTCACAGACCGGCATCCGGGCCGTGGAGTGACGCGAGAGAGTGGGGGCCGGTGGAAGCAGGTGCAGAATAACCCATCATGGCGGGATTATCCAGCGGATTCCGGCGCTTTCCCGATCGGGGAGGACGGGGAAGGGCGGGTTGATCCGCTTCGGTATCAGGGCATGAAAAAGCCCGGGGCTTCAAGGCCCCGGGCGTTGGCTCGGTCAGGTTATGGGTCGTTCAGGGGCAGCCGGCGTTGTAGAGGTTGAGGTAGGCCGCGACATCGAAGAAGTTGAAGACGCCGAAGGGGGAGGCCAGGTCGGCGGAGGAGTTGTGGGCGTTGTAGGCGGAGAGGTAGGCCGAGAGGTCAAAGAAGTTGAGGATGCCGTCGTTGTTGAAGTCTGCCTGGCAGTTGACCGCGGTGCGGAAGTTCCAGGTCGGGCCGGTGGTGGTGCCGGCGGAGTTGACGGTGTCGATGCGCCAGTAGTACCGGGTGTTGGCGGCCAGCGTCGGCAGGTTCCACGCGGAGGAGGTGGTGGTCCCGATGAAGGGCGGGGTGGTGGAGGTGCCGAAGTGGACGCGGTAGCTGGTGGCCCGGGCGGCGTTGGCCCAATCGAGGTTGACATTGGCGGACTGGTTGAGGGAGTTGTTGGCGGGGACCGGGGCGGAGGCTGCGGCGGGCAGGCCGAGGGTGACGGTGATGCGCTGGGCGTCCCAGCCGCTGGAGTCGTCGTTGGCGGTGGTGCCGGGCAGGGCGGAGTCGGCGATCACGCCGAGCCAGTACTGGCCGGGGGGCGTGTCGATGGGGATGGTGGGGGCGGGGACGACGAAGTTGACATTGGCCATCGCGTCGAAGTCGCGGTTGGTCCAGGTCCAGGTGTTGAGGAGCGTGTCGGTGGAGGAGATGGTGTTGTTGGTGGAGAGGTAGACGCGGAGGACATAGTTGCGGGGCGGTGGGTTGGCGTTGGTGGCGTTGATCATCTTGACATCGAGGCTGTCGTTCATCGCGGTGCCGGCGCGGACGGTGGTGGAGCCGCGGGCGCGGAGCATGAGGGGTTCCCAGTCCTCGCTGTTGGTTCTGGTGTTGTTCTCGTAGGTGATCATGTCGTTGACGAAGGTCTCCCAGAGCCTGGCGTACCAGCCGCGGGTGGACCGGTTGGAGGTGGAGCACACGGCGTGGACATTGCGGTTGTCGCCGCTGATGTAGTACATGCCCGAGCCGGACATGCCGCCCCAGACGGCGGTGAGGCAGCCGGTGGTGGTGTTGAGCTGGAGCTGGTTGTCGGGGCAGTCGTCCACGGTGCCGGACCAGTAGTACATGTCCCGCCCGTTGTGCATGCCGGCGGTGGGGCAGTTCTCGGCGGGGTAGGAGAAGTTGTGGTAGGTGCGGCCCTGGATGGTGGCGCAGCTGTAGCCCCACGCCCAGCCGAACCAGCCGGTGAGCATGCCGACATTGCGGGAGGTGCCGCGGGTGATGCGGATCAGGCCGGCGTCGGCGTCCCAGTCGCCGTTGTTGATGTAGTTGGTCCCGGCGAGGAAGGCGGTGCCGGAGGCGAAGCCGAAGTTCTGGTGGACGGCGGTGGAGGAGGGGGGGAAGGCGTCGCCGACGCCGTCCCAGGCGGGGTAGACATAGATGATGTCGGCCCAGTCGAAGATGTTGATGCCGTTGGGGTTGCGGGCGTAGACGCAGTGGCCCGCGGTCAGCACGACGCCGGCGTCGGCCATGGTGCCCGAGCAGCTGTACCAGCGCACGATGCCGTTCTGATCGGTGAAGCGCATGGCGAGCTTGACATTGCCCGAGCGGGGCCAGGTGCCGAGGCTGCCGGCGAGGCTCATGCTGCCGAACCCGCGGAGCATCTCGTCGCTGGGGTCGTGGTCCACCACGCCCCAGTAGTCGCCCTCGGCGCTCTCGGCGCCGTCCAGGCCGGTGGGGACGCGGGCGGGGATGTCGTACCACTCGCCGCTGGAGGCGTCGTAGAAGGTCATGCCGCCGATGTCGGTCCACTGGCGTCCGACGGGGATGGGAGATTCCCGGCCCTCGTCGTCGGGGTGGGGCATGGGCATGGGCGGGATCTGGTCGAGCGGCGGGTGGCTGGGGGCGGGCAGCGGCGCGTCGGAGGCCTGGCGGTCGCTGAAGCGTTCGGTGGACTGGACCCCCGAGTCCGGCGCGCCCGCGTCGCGGAGGGAGACGGCCGGGCGGCCCTGTTCGGGCTGGGCGACGGCCTGGACCTGCCGGGCGTTCGCGCTCACGCACGCGCCGACGGCGACGATCAGGCAACAACTGGTCTGGATGCGGTTCATGGTTCCTGTTCCTGTGTGCCCGTCGCCGGTGCCGACGGGCGGGAGTGACACCTTGCCGGGCGACCACCGGACGCCCCGATCCCTTGCCGTGCTGGAGTTGGAGTATGAAGACAACCCCGGGAAAAGAGGCCGCGGTGGTCCGTCCTACCCACCTCGACGGAGCACTCGCCGGCCTGGATGTGATACGGGGTGAGCGAAGGAGCGCGCGTCTGATCACGCGGGCGAAGAAAAACCCGTCGCTTTCGCGACGGGTTGGAGTTTGTGTGAAAAATGACGGGTCTGAATCGGTTACGGGCAGCCCGCGTTGTAGTAATCAAGGAACGCGGCGACATCGAAGAAGTTGAAGACGCCCTCCGGGGCGGCGAGGTCGGCGACGGGGTCCTGGGCGTTGTAGAGGTCGAGGTAGGTGGCCAGGTCGAAGAAGTTGAGCGTGCCGTACGGCTCGGCGAGGTCGGCGGGGTTGCAGCCGGGGAACTTGGGGGCGCAGTTGTCCGGGTTGGGGGTGGCCAGGACGATCTTGTAGACGGTGTTGGCGAAGAGGTTGGCGATGTAGATCTCGCCGTTCTCGTCCTCGCCGAAGGAAGAGACATTGAAGCCGGAGCTGAAGGCGGTGGTGCGGGTGTAGTTGTTGGCCGGGTCGAGGTACCAGATGGTGCCGGTGCAGTAGTCGGAGAAGAAGTACTTGCCCTGGTAGGCGTCGCCGAGTTCGCAGCCGCGGTAGACATAGCCGCCGGTGATGGAGCAGCCGAGGGCGCGGCCGTAGTCGTGGACGGGATCGACCCAGAGGGGGTTGGAGGCGGGGCAGCCGGGCAGGTTGGTGGCGGCGAAGCCCTCGCGGCAGCGCCAGCCGTAGTGGTTGCCGCCCGGGTCGCCGGCGGGCTGGAAGTTGATCTCCTCGCGGTTGCTCTGGCCGACATCGGCGATCCAGAGGTCGCCGGTGAGGCGGTCGAAGCTGGTGCGCCAGGGGTTGCGCAGGCCGTAGGCCCAGATCTCGGCGAGGGTGTTGGGATCGCCGTCGTTGGCGAAGGGGTTGCTGGCGGGGACGGCGTAGGCCAGGCCGGGGTCCATGTTGTTGACATCGATGCGGAGCATCTTGCCGAGGAGGAAGCTGAGGCGCTGGGCGCGGTCGCCGGGGTCGTTGCCCGAGCCGCCGTCGCCCATGCCGATGTAGAGGTACCCGTCGGGGCCGAATCCGAGCCAGCCGCCGTTGTGGTTGGTGAACGGCTGGGCGATGGTGATGATGATGCGGGCGCTGGCCGGATCGGCGAAGTTGGGGTTGATGCTGGAGACGGTGTACTCGGCAACGACGGTGCGGAGCGATCCGCTGATGGTGGCGGTGTAGTTCACATAGAGCTTGCCGTTGGTCTCGTAGTCGGGGTGGAAGGCCAGGCCGAGCAGGCCGCGTTCGTCGCTGGACGAGGTCCCGCCGGTGACGAGGCTCTGGATGTCGAGGTAGGGCGTGGTCTGGAGCGTGCCGTTGGCGTCCACCAGACGGACGCGGCCGGGCTGCTCGACGATGAAGGCGCGGCCCGAGCCGTCGCCGGCGTGGGTCATGAAGACGGGGCGGGTGACGCCCGTCTGGTAGACCTGGGTGGTCAGTTGCTGGGCGGTGGCGGCGGAACCGGCGGCCGCGATCAGGGCGGCGCCGACAAGGATGGACTTCAGCATGGCTCTCTTCTCCGACTGGGCGGTATGCAACCTTCCGGATCGACACCCGATCCGGTCCCCCGACACTCCAAACTAGCCGCGAAACGGCCCGGATTCAAAGAGAATCCGGGGAAGTTCGTCGGATCGGGGGGGAAAACGACTGGGCGGAGGCAATGACACGATCATATACCAAACAAAACAAAAAATCAGGGGCAACCCGCGTTGAACGCGCTGAGGTAAGCGGCCAGGTCAAAGAAGTTGAACACCCCGTGCGGCTCGGCCAGGTCCGCGGCGGGGTCCTGGGCGTTGAACAGGGCGAGATAGGTCGCGAGGTCGAAGAAGTTGAGTTCGCCGAAGGGGGCGGCCAGGTCGGGCGGGCAGGTGTCGGACCAGTTCCGGGGGTGGAAACTCCACTCGATGTCCTGCACGAGGTGCGAAGCGGTCGCCGCGTCCGCGGGGTGGGTCAGGAAGCTGTCCATCGTGTACTGGAAGGAGCCGCGGGGCGTCGTCATCATGCCGACGAGCGGCTGGCGGTCGAAGAAATCGAACAGGTTGATGAAGCCGTAGCCCTGGGCCTCGCAGAGATCGAACAGGTCCCGGGTCTGTGCGGCCAGCCGGATGTTGTGCGCGTCCGTTCCCAGCGGCCAGGGCGCGACCATGACCACCTTCGGCGCGGCAAAGCCCAGGGCGAGGTGCCGGTCGCGGACGCGGTCGGCCAGGGCCTTCATGTTGATGGGGTACGCGAGCGGGTTGGCGGAGGCGTTGTAGTTGTCCTCCCGGTTGTGGCCGAGCACGATGATGAGCGTGTCCACGCCCTCGTTCATCCCGATGGCGGCGTCGATCGCGTCCTGGGTGAGGGTGTGGAGGTGGTCGTAGGCGGACCAGCCGGATTGGCTGATGTGGCTGACCACCAGGCCGCGATCCGGGAAGTCGGACCCCTGCGGCGAGTCGTGGATCAGCGTGCCGACGATGTTCAGCGTGCGGTTGGTGTCCAGGGCGTTGCTGTCGCGGATGGTGACGCCGACGGGGGTGGAACCGGGCGTGCCGAAGACGCCGGCCGGCCGGATCTCACGCTGGAACCACTTGACCGTGCCGGAGCCGCTGAGCGTGGGGCCGGGGTCGCCTTCCTGGCCGAAATCGGTGGCGTTGCCGGTCAGGGCGCCGCGCAGTTCGCTGATCCGGAACCGCGAGAACCCGCCCGCGCGGTCGTAGACGGCGATGCGGGCGTTTTTTCGGGAGTTGAGGTCCCGGGGCCGCGTGGGAACGCCGGCCACGAGCGCGGAGGTGGCGAGCTGCGAGAAGTTCGGCTGGATGGTCCCCTGGACGGTGATGCGGCGGGAGTGGTGGAAGTGCGATCCGGTGTTGCCGTCGCCGTGGTCCTCGCCCAGGGCGATGCGCACCGAGGACAGCGCCGCGCCGTAGGCCTGGCCGGTGACGCTGGTGAACTGGACGCCCGCGCCGGGCTGATTCTCGCACATCAGCATCCGGCCGACGATGTCGGCGTCCCACTTCTGGATCTGTCCCGCCAGCCGGTTGGAGGACTGGCCCATCTGGGAGTCGCCCATCAGCAGCACCTTGACCAGCCGCTGATCGGAGTCGGGCGGCAGCGGGATGCCTTGCAGGTTCTGGTTCAGCGGCGGCTGCGAGCGGGCGGGCGAGACAGGCTCGCCGGGGGCCGCGTGGAGCAGGATGCCGATGGCGATGGCCAGGATCATGTCGGGGCGTCCTTTGATGACGACGGGCGGGCGGCGGACGACCGCCCGTTCAGAGTACCACGGGAACCGGCGGAGGCTCGGAGATCCTCCGGAAAAACGGCCCGGATCACGGGCAGCCCGCGTTATAGGCCTCCAGATACGCGGCCAGATCGAAGAAGTTGATCACGCCGAAGGGCGGGGCGAAATCGGCCAGCGGGTTCTGGCTGTTGTAGTACTCCAGGTAGGCGGCCACATCGAAGAAGTTCAGCACGCCGTTGGGGTTGCCGGGGGGGTGCAGGTCCGCGGCGCAGGGCGGGGTGAAGTCCAGCTCGGCGAAGGCCATCTCGACGGGCGGACCCTTGCCGAGCAGTTCCCACTGGTCGTACATGATCTGGCCGGCGGAGTTGGTGGTGTTCGCGTCGCGCAGGAACTCGATGTATTCCTTGCTGGCGGTCTGGTAATAGGTGCGGACCTCGGCGCGGGCCGCGTTGCTCGGCACGGCGTAGAGGGTGTCGTCCCAGTACTGACCGTCGGCGTAGGTCGCGGCGACGGGGGCGGCCTGGACGGCGGCGAACCCGGCGTTGGTGAAGCCGCGGGGCGGGATGCGGTTGTCCTTCAGCCAGGTGTTGTTGAGCACGAAGTGGAAGGACGGCCCGGCCGGGATGCCGGTCGCGTCCGCGGCGTAGTCGTCCAGGCCGAGCTTGGCCTCGTAGACCTTGGTGTCGGCCGCTGTCAGGACGGCGGTCGCGGCGTCGTAGGCCCCGCGTTCGGCGATGAGGCTGTTCGAGGCATCGAAGAAGCGGACATTGATCCACATGCGCCGGCCCTCGGGGTATCCGGTGGGCAGTTTGTGGGCGCTCTGGTTGACGATGCGCACATTCAGGTTCGGCCCCGCCTGGGTCAGCTCCAGATCGGAGGCGTTGCGGAGCATGTCCTCGGCCCGGCCGAGGGCCTGGGCGACATTGTTGTCGTCCAGGTAGGTTTCATTGTCGGGGTAGAGGTTGCGGATGGCCTGGAGCACCCATGTGTTGGCGCCGCTGAAGGAGTGGAGCGGCATGTCGGGGCGCGGGGGCTCGAACCGGCAGCCCTGGGCCGTCACATCGGGCATGTGGCAGTCCTGGCAGGAGGAGACTTCCAGCTTGTTGCCGCCGAAGCGCCCGCCCATGTCGATCGGACCCTGCGCGAAGGCGGACATCAGCCATTCGGAGTAGGTCCGCTCGACGGGGAACATGTCGTACTTGTCCTGCGTCGGGTGGGGGGCGTCCAGGTCGCCCAGGCGGTACGCGCCGTCGGGCTGGCGGACATAGACGGGGTTGGACACATCGTGGCAGGTGGCGCACATCGCCGATTCCTGGTGGAAGGGCGACTGCGCCCACTCGTGGAAGAAGAACTTCGGCCCCATCTCGAACGGCCCGCGTCGCACATCGTCGGGGTCGATGATGTAGTTGCCAGAGTGCGGGTTGACGGGCAGGTTGTCCAGCGCGGCCAGGATGCCCTTATCGGCCTTGGGCGACTGCCCGGGCGCGTAGACCGGATCGACCATGCGGTGACAGAAGTTGCAGGACACGCCCTGCATGTCCACGCTCTCCAGGGCGGACATATCGGTGGGCACGGAACGCCCGTCCAGCCACCCGCCGGGCACATGGCAGCGGATGCACAGGTCGCCGGCGAAGGCGGCGTCCTGGTTGGCCACGGCGAGCGCGGCGTGGAACAGCGGGTCGCGGGCGGCCTGGCCCATCATCGAGGCCGCCCAGTTGTTGAAGGGTGCGTGGGCCTCGTCGTACAACCCGTGGCAGATCGCGCAGTTCTGCGCGTCCACGATCGGGTGGTTGAGCGTGTTCGGCTGCGTGCCGTCCAGGAAGTAGTCCTCCAGCGTCGTGGGCAGCGGCAGCGGGTCGGCGAAGGACAGGGTCACGAAGGCGGCTGTGGCGGCCACACCGAGACACCACGCGACCATGATCGCGATCGAACGGAACCGGTTCATCTTCTCTCTCCGCCCCGCGGGGCCTTCGCGCGTGAAAGGGACCCGGGGTACGGATGCCCGGGTCCCTTATTCTCACCGATGATGGCACCCGTGTGCAACGGGCTTGTCGAAAGTTTTGGTTCTCGGGCCGTCCCTGGCCTGTCGGCTGGGCCTATTTCCTCGGTTGGTTGTGGTCACGGGCACCCCGCGTTGAACCGGTTGAGGTAGGCCGCCAGGTCGAAGAAGTCGAGGCTGCCCAGGGGGGCGGCCAGGTCCGCGGCGGGGTCGCCCGTGTTGAACAGGGCGAGGTAGGCCGACAGGTCGAAGAGGTTGAGCACGCCGAACGGTTCGGCCAGGTCGGCCGACGAGCAGCCCTGGGAGGGATTCTCGCAGGTCATGCCCTCGATGCGGAACCCGTCCAGCGCGGCCTCGACCACCGAGCCGGCGCCCTCGTCCGCGGCGATGAACCGCATGCGGACCTGATCGGTCAGCGGGATGAGCGACGCGGGGCTGAAGCGGTGCTGGAACCAGCCGCCGTTGTTCTGCGGCCCGCCGGGGCCGACGACCTCGACATTGACCCAGGTCTGGCCGTTGTCCGCGGAGATGTCCACGGTGAACACATCGGCGTTGGGGGCGGCGCCGGCGGTGTTGGAGTACCACCGCCAGTAGGAGATCTCGAAGTTCTCGTCCAGGCCGGACAGGTCGAGCGCGGGGCTGAGCAGGGTGGTGCGTCCGCCGTCGATGTCGTGGCCGCCCACGCCGCCGGCGGAGGAGGGCCCGGTGACATAGCACATCTGGCCGAACAGCGCGCCGTCGGGCTGGGCCGTGGTGCCCTGGGGGGTGGCGCGTTCCCAGAGTCCGGTGGTGGCGGTGTCGCCGGGCACGCCGGGCGTCCAGCCGAGGTCGGTCTCGAAGTCGTCCTCGAAGGCGACGGCCACCACGCCGATGTCGGTCACGAACGGCGCGGCCGCGCCCTGCGCGGGCACGGACACCAGCCCGGAGAACTCGCCCTGGGCGGTGACGAAGAACCGGATGTCGTTGCCGCAGAGCGCGCCGGGGATGACCGATTCGTACACCCCGCCGCCGGCGTGCGACATCGGGGCGGTGGTGAACGCGCCGCCGCTGTTGCGGTAGTTGAGCTGGACGGACCCGGCGATGAGGGTGTCGATGCCCTCGAACACCTGCACGCGGACGGGCAGGGCCTCGCCCGGGGGGAGCAGCGCGGGGGTCTGGGAGCCGAGGCCGAGGGCGAGGTAGCCTTCCTCCAGCGGGAGCGTCGACGCGATCGCCACGCCCTGCGGCCCCTGCGGCACATCATGCCCGTGAAGCTCGACCCGCCAGACACCCGGCACGGGGTCGGCGACATAGACCTGCTCGATGTTGTTCAGGCGGTCCGCCCGGTCCCGCGCGGCGGGGGCCGCCGGGATGGCGGGATTGAGCGTCCAGGGGAAGTGCGTCACCCCGTTCGGGTCGATCACGACCAGGTCCAGGTCGTTGACGAGGTTGGTGGCGACATTCGGCGTGGCGGCCGGGTCGTCCCAGACGATGGTGATCTTCATCTCGGCGTCGTGCTCGGCGACATGCACGGTGTAGGTCTTCACGCCGCCGTGATCGACGGCCGCCTCCTCGAAGTTGCCGGCGCGCATGAAGTCGATGGCGTTCACCGCGCGGATCGAGCCGTAGCCGTTCTGATAGTCCGGGCCGGGGTTGCCCAGATCGACGGCCGTGTGGACGAGGAAGGTCTTCATCAGCTGGTTGGAAGGGTCGCCCGCATCGGGGTGGGTGCTGCGGAAATCCTGCAGGATGAGCGCGCCCACGCCCGCGGCGGTGGGGGAGGCCATCGAGGTGCCGCACATGGTGGTGTAGGCCGTGTCCGAGCTGGACGAGGCGCTGGTCACGCCGCCGTCGCCCCCGGACTGGCACCCCGGCGCGACGATGACCGGGCGGACCCGCCCGTCGTCCGACGGGCCCCAGCTCGAGAAGCTTGTCATCGAGTCGTTGTTGGAGTTGACCGCGCCGACGGTGATGGCGTTCTTGTTGTTGCCGGGGGGCGGGGATGTGAAATACTCATTGCCGCACCCGTAGCCGCGCTCGTTGCCCGCGGCCCAGAAGATGGTGATGGGCGTGCCGAGCGAGCCGCGGACCATGTTGTCGATCACGCCGGACATCACGCCGTAGTCGCCCTCGTACTGGCACCCGAACCCGTTGGGTGCGATGTTCGACCCGATCGAGTTGTTCGAGAGGTTCGCGCCGAGCGCCAGGGCGGCCGAGTAATCCGCCTCGGTGTCCCCCGGGTTGGTGTAGAGGAAGATGCCCGAGCCGTCGTACTCGAAGCCCGCGCTGAGGATGGTCACGCCCGGGGCCATGCCGCGGTTGTTCGGGTTGACATGGCCCGCGCCGCCGATGGTGGCCGCCACATGCGTGGCGTGATTGGACTGGCTGGAGCTGTCGATCACCGTGGCCCGGCCGCCGTAATCCTGGTGGGTCGGGCGCACGCGCCCGCCGTCGTACACGAACACCGTCACGCCGGAGCCGTCGAGGTTGTACGGGGCGGCCTGCGCCTGGTTCGCCTGCACCAGCGCGCGGTTGCTGTCGTTGGTCTCGCTCAGGCGTGGCAGGGGCGGCTCGATCCACTGCACGCGGTCGTCGTCGGCCAGGCGCAGGAGCTGGTCCAGCGGGGCCTCGACCACCAGCGCGTTGACGGACTGGACATGGTCGCGGACGACGCCGGCGTGCGCCGCGAGCAGGCGGTTCATCGCGGGGTCCAGCGCGTCCACATCGGCGTGCAGCACCACATAGGCGGCCACCAGGGGGTTGGACTCGCTGACGCCGGGGTACAGCCCGGCCCGGGCACTCAGCACGGACCACGCGGGCGGCGTGGCCGCGCTCAGGTCGGGGTGGAGCTTGTGCTCGCGGCGCACGCCGGTCGCCTCCACCAGACGGGTGGCCAGCATGTCGGCGTCGGCCCCGGCCTCCACGCGGGCGAAGTACGCGCCCCCGCCCAGCGGCGCGAGCAGCCCAAGCCCGGCGTCCTTCAGCGCCGCCCGCTCGCCGGCGGTGGGGGTCTGGGCGAAGCGGGCGATCACGCGCGACCCGCCAGGCGTCGCGGCCGCCGCCCGCAGCGCGCCCGCCGGCTCGGCCCGTTCGACGCCCGTCGGCACCCACGCGCCCGGGTTCTTCCAGTCGATCGACACCCCGACCGCCTGGCCGGCGATCAGACCAAGCATCACAGCGGCACAACCACGAGCGGCGTACTTCCGTTCCATGCGACACATCCTTGATTTCGCCGACATCGGCGGCCCGCACCGAGAACCGGAGGGGCGGAGCTGCCAGGGTCAAAGACCCTGGATTGACAACCCGGACACACACCCGCCCGGCCGGGTCATGCCGGGCGGTGCGTGCAATGTAACAGATTTGATCGAGGAATGAAAGAGGCACGGACGCGCCCGCGCCGGAAAGATCATGGACGGAGGGCAAACCGGGGGAGATCCACCCATAACTTGCCCCGGCGACCCGGTGATGGGCAGCCGGCGTTGTACCGCTCGATCGCCGCCGCAAGGTCGAAGAAGTTCAAGACGCCCAGCGGGAGGGCCAGGTCCGCGGCGGGGTCGCCCGCGTTGAACAGCGTCAGGTAGGTCGCCAGGTCGAAGAAGTTGAGCACGCCCCACGGCTCGGCCAGGTCCGCCGGGGCGCAGCCCGGCCCGGACTCGAACGGGCCGATGTCCACCACCGGCGCGGGGCCGACGCCGGTGTCGGGAATGGTGGGGGCGTCCATGAACCGGGGCGTGCCGTCCGCATCGGTGGTCAGCCATGCCGGGACGCGCCCCGAGTTCCCGGCGTCGACGGCGGGGGAGTTTGGGGCGGGTCGCAGGTTCTCGTCCCCGCTGAACGCCGCGCCGTCCGGCCCGACGGGATCGGTGAACAGGGGGTCGGCGTCCAGCAGGCGGCTGATGTCGAAGGCGTGCACGGGACGCTCGGCGGCGTGTTCGAGGATGGTGTCGTACAGCGCGATGTTGCCGTTCATCGAGACCATGTTCTCGTTCAGCGGCTCGATGGCGTCCGCCGAGCGGTTGGCCCAGATGATGCAGTTGGAGAAGATATAGACATCCCCCGCTTCCGAGATCTCCTGCACGCCGGCCGCGCGGCGTGCCGCGGTGTTGCCCACGATGGCGGTGTTGTAGAACTCGACGAGGGCGACATTGTCTGCGAACAGCCCGCCGGCCACATCCTCGGCGTGGTTGGCCAGGATGATGCAGTTGGCGTAGACCGAGTCCGACAGGCCGGTGTACAGCGCGCCGCCGCCCCCCATGCCCCGGGCGGTGTTGTTGATGAAGCGGGAGGACTCGATGCGGGCGCGCTCGGGCGTGCCGAAGTCCGCGCTCATGTCGCCCAGCGCGCCGCCGTAGCCGTCGTTGCCGACGGCGTTGCGGGTGAAGTCGCAGCGCACGACGCGGGCGGGCGAGCGGTGCAGGGCCATCGCCCCGCCGATGCGGTTGGCGGTGTTGGCGTCGAACACGCAGCCTTCGATGGTGGGCGACCCGCGGGAGATGTACACCGCCCCGCCGCCCGGCTCAGCGAAGGCGAAGGGACCGTTCAGCGCGATCCACAGCGCGCCGTTCGCCTCGGCGTGGTTGGCGGTGAACAGGCAGTCCCGGATGACGGCGTCGGAATGCACCAGCAGCGCGCCGCCGCCGGAGTCGTCGCGCCGGTCGGGCCACCAGCCCTCCCCGATGGCCCGGTCGGCGCGGCCGTCGCGGATCACGAAGCCGTCCACCACGGCGGTGGCGTCGTTGTGCCAGCTCTCGATGATGTGGCAGGCGTTGTCGCTGAAGGTCGAGGGGTCGGCGGGGTTGTCGTTGCCGCTCAGGTCGCCGGAGAGGACGGAGGGGAACCGGGCCGGGTCGCGCTCGTCGGGGTCGGCGGCCCCGAGGCCCGCGTGCCCGCCCAGCAGCGTCACGCCGTCGAGCAGGCGGAAGGCGGCGAGCCGGTCGCCGGTGCCGGTGGGACTGCCGGCGTCGCGGTCGGGAAGATACCGCCCCTGGGCCACGCGGATCTCGGCCTGGCCCATCCTCTGGGCGGTCGCGAGCGCGTCCTGCACATGTCGGAACGCGGCGGACCAGCCCGAGCCGTCCCCGCCGGGAGGGGCGTCGTCATCGACGAACAGCACGGCCGGCTTGCCGCCTCTGTTCCCCGGGGCCTGCGCCGCGGCATGACCGGCCGTGCCGGAGAGCATCATCAGCACCAGGGCGGCGGAACACACGGGCATCTTCGGGTTGGCCGGCATCAACACACTCCAGTCCGCGGCACGCGGCGGGAGAAAGGGTGCCACAAAGGGCTTGCCTTGTCCAGCAAAAACCGTCGGAAACCCGCCATGCCCATATCACTGGACAGCGCGCCGCGCGGCGCATGAAAAACCTGGCGGTTGCCGGGTTGGAGGGGGCGTCAGAATGGCGGCGGCCGCGCCGCCTACGGGCATCCGGCGGCTTGGAGGGCCTGGAACGCGGCGATGTCGAAGAAGTTCCAGACGCCGAACGGCGCGGCCAGGTCAGCGGCCGGGTCCATCGCGTTGAAGGCTCCCATGTACGCGGCCAGATCGAAGAAGTTGATCACGCCGTCGTTGTTCCAGTCGGCGAGACAGCGGACGAAGAAAGTTTCCGACTGAGATGCGGCGAAGCCGAGGTTGTGATACGCGCCGATGTTCCAACGGTACCGGTGGCCGGGCTGAAGACCGATCTGGGCCGGGGCGACGCTGACCGATCCCCCCACGATTCCATTCTGGCGATAAACGAGTATCGGCTCCGTGGAAGCGCTGCCGATGGTCGTGCCGAGATCGTACACGAGCAGATCGGTTTCAAACGGATTTCCTGCGTTCCACACGAACTCAACATTGACGGCCAGGACCACCTCGGCGTCGTCAATCGGCAGAACCAGCACCGGCTTCGTGATTGTGGGGAACGGGGTGTAGTTCGATATGTTGATATCGTATCCAAGAACATCCAACGCACGGATATCAGCGATAGTAAAGTATGTCCCTGAAAGTGTAAGATGGGACATATCCACTCCAATGTCAACACTTGGATCCATAATACCGATATAAGTTTCAAATGGATCCAAAGAATTATCGCGCCAGTGCGAGGCGTCTCTACCATCGCCGCCCATAGATACAGGACCCGTTGAAAGAGGCCAGTTATGGAGTGAACTGTTGAGTTGCAGTGTTGCGATCGCCGGTTGTGTCGGTCGCAACTCGCGATTGCCGCTAGAAAATAGCTGTTACGACACGATCGAGTTGGATGCGTTAAATCGAAACACATCCCACATTGTGGGCGTAGAAACAGTAGGAATCAAAGCGTCCGCAGATGAATTAAACCCAAGAAGATGGATGATCTCGTGTATCAATATGCCGGTAAGATCAAGGTGTCCCGCCTCAATTCCGTCAGACGGATCTGCGTCAAAATTATTGTATGCAGAATAGATTTGAATGACCCGGGTCGGTCGTGGAAGAAAATCCAACTTTGCAAGTTGAACAAAAGAAAGTCTAATGCTACTTGTCACCCTGGCAGGAGGGGAATCGCTGTTGTTGTACGACATGCTGGGACGAGAAAATAGACATGAAAAGTATTTTCGTAAGAATCCATGTCGTTTGTAGTATATGTTGTTTCAAGAAAACTCAATGTAGTACTGAGTGCTACAGACGACGAGTCGACATGAGCGCGAGCCAGAGTGGACTCTGAACCGGGGGTGCTCGAAAAATCGTTCCACTCGAAATGGATCACCGCCGGAACAAGGTCGTTTGCAAGAAGAGTGTTCACAGCGATTATCGCATTCGATATCGCTCGCACCACTTCTGATTCTTCCACACCATCGGGTTTGCCCGTGTTATCGTAACTAGGAAGTAGATTGACTCCACGAGTGGCAGTACTCCGCATCGGCGCGGCGCGAAGCCCCACGGGGGTGTTTAAATCCAGGACTTCGACATAATCGCTTCCCGGGATTTCCGTCCGCCAGTGGCCGGATGGGCCATGAACCACCGTCCAGACACTGTCTGGCAGCGTCCAAGAACCATCGGGCTGGTGGACCAGGTGTCGTGGGACAAGCGCGTGATGTGCGCCCAGCCCGTTCGAAGAAGTGCCAGCATAGATCTTCCGCGAGTGTAATGCTCCATCGACATCCTCCCAATAGACCGCAGCTCGATCTCCGTGGCGAAGTGCATTTTCCAAATCCAGTCTCATTTCATAGCTCCCGTCCGCCCGTGCGATGACGCAAGGAGCATCCGCGGAGACAGAATCTTCACAGAAAGCGATGGACGACACTGCCGTCATGTACAAGACCAACCAGATGATGTGTCTCATGATTGAACCTCCAGTATGCTGGATAATCCTCGGACCATGGATGCCATCAATCAATGGCAATACCTCGACCGTCGATGTGTATATAATACAGGGTTCTTGAACCGATTCTATTAACATACGCTCCGTAAGAGCCCTTATTGAGAAGGGGCTGCTCGGCTACTGCCGCGAACTCACGCAAAACGAACCACCGGCCATTGTGGAACTCAACAGAGAGGGGAAACTGTCCGGTCAGACGCAGGTTGTCCTGCTGGAACGCGGTCGGACTCGGCACAAATCCGTCCACCACACGCCCGTCGATGAAGGTCTGGAGGGGAAGAGTCCGTGGAAGATCCGTCTCCGCGGCATCCGGCTCGGCCAACACAATCTCCCACCGGTCTTGGGCCGCGTGGTAGACCACGGCGACGGGGAGGGGTATGGGGCATTGGTGGACGGCGACCGGAGCCAGCGGTTGCGTCTGCCGGTTGCAACCGCCGGGGACGGCGGCCAGAGCCATCACGCCGAGCATCGTCGGGAATCGTCCGGGAACCCGCATGGGAGCAATGTACCAGTGTTCCACGCAGACTGCAAGACAAAATCCACATCCGAAAAGTAAGTTATCTCGTGGCTCGAAAGTTCGGATATCCGATCGCTGTTTTTACTCCAGTGTGGCACGAAAAACCCGGCGAGTGCCGGGTTGGGTCGAGGTCACCGAACCCTACGATTGGAGGGTCGCCAAGCCGGGCATCTCAGCGGTGTCAGGAGTTCACGCCGCGTCCCTCGGAGATCAGGGTGGCCTCGCGCAGCGCCTCGTGCATGGTGGGGTGGGCGTGGACGGTGGCGATGATCTCTTCGGTCGTGGCTTCCAGGCGGCGGGCCAGGGTCATCTCGGAGATCAGTTCGGTGGCCTGGTCGCCCATGATGTGGCAGCCGAGGATCTCGCCCCGGGGCAGGCCGCGGATGACCTTGACCATGCCGTCGGTGTGCTTGGCGGCCACGGCCTTGCCGTGCGACGAGAAGTTGAACTTGCCGACCTCGTAGTCCTCGCCCTTCTTCAGCCCCTTGGCCTTGAGCGCCTGCTCGGTGAAGCCCACGGACCCGATCTGCGGCTGGCAGTAGGTGCAGCCGGGGATCACGGTGTAGTCCATCGGGATCGGCTCGTGGTCCAGCTTCTTGTCCTTCCAGGCGAAGCGCTCGACGCACAGCGTGGCCTCCTCCTCGGCGACATGGGCCAGCCACGGCGGGCCGATGACATCGCCGATAGCGAAGATGCCCGGCAGGTTGGTCTTGTACTCCAGCGGCTTGGGATCGGCGGGGGAGTCCGGGCCGAGGGGAACATAATCGGTCTTGATGTGGCCCTTGACGGTCTCGAGCTTGAGCGAGTCGTCGAACAGCCCGTCGAAGCGCCCGACCACGCCGATGGCCAGCAGCACCTTGTCGGCCTTGAGGGTTTCCTTCTTGGATTCGTCCGGCTTGCCGTCCTTCATGGGGGCGACGACGACCTCGACGCCCGACTTGGAGGTCTTGACATCGAGCACGCCCGTGGAGACCTTGATGTTGAAGCCCTGCTTCTGGTACAGCTTGGTCATGGCCTTGCCGATCTCCTCGTCCTCGACGGGGACCAGGCGGTCGAGCATCTCGACGATGGTGACCTCGGTGCCGAACTGCTTGTAGAAGTAGCCGAACTCCATGCCGATCGCGCCCGCCCCGACCACGATCAGGCTCTTGGGGCGCTGCTTGTTGTGCATGGCCTCGCGCGCGCCCCAGATGGCGTCGCCGTCGAACTTCGCGAAGGGCAGGTCGCGGGCGACGGCCCCGGTCGCGATGATGACGCGGTCGGCGGTGACGGTCTCGCGGGGCTTGGCGGCCGGCTTGGCGGGCGCGGGGGTGAAGTCTTCCTTGACCTCGCAGTCGTAGATCTCGATCTCGCACGGCTTGCCGCCCTGGGCGGCCTTGATGATCCTGGCGTGGGCCGCGAGGTACTCGACCTTGTTCTTCTTCATCAGGAACTCGACGCCCTTGCTCATCTTGTCGACGACGGAGCGGGAGCGCCCGATGACCTTGTCCCAGTCCACCTTGATCTCGCCGAAGGACAGGCCGAAGTCTTCCTTTTCATGGAGTTTTTCCATCAGTTCGGCGTTGGTCAGCAGGGCCTTGGAGGGGATGCACCCCCAGTTGCCGCACACGCCCCCGAGCCTGGCCCGTTCGACGATGCCGACTTTGTAGCCGAGCTGGGCCGCCCGGATGGCCCCGACATAGCCGCCGGGTCCGCCACCGATCACGAGGACATCGAAGTGCTTGTTCGCCACGGACAACTCCCTAATCTGGCCCCTGCCGGGGCGGTCCGGGGGACTGTAGGAGTGGGTGTCCCGCCTGGCCGTGGCTTTGGTGGGGCAGCGGGGGTTCTCGGTCGGCGACCGGTCAATTTCGCGCCGGATCGGGCGGGGGTGCGAACCGGAGAGCATGAGTCCGCGAACCTGTGGGCACGCCGGGTTGTGTTTGGGGACCGCACGCCGGCGTGGTACATTGATGGACGGGGGCTGAACCGCTACCCCCGCCCCGAGAGGAGATGGTCGTGAGAACTGCTGTTCTGTGTCTGGCCGCGGGCCTGTCGGCCGGTCTGGTCTGTTCGGTCGCGTCGGCGGACGAGGTCGTGGTGAAGAACGACTCGCTGGCCGACGGCGGCTCGGTCAACATCTGCCCCTGCTTCGCCGCGCCCGAGGAGGCGGCGGTCTGGCTGACCAGCCCGTGCAACGGGCGGATCGTGGCCATCCAGATCTTCTGGAAGTCCTACTTCGGCGGCGCGCCCCAGACCATCCAGGACTCGATCATGGTCTACCAGGCCGGCAACTTCCCCCAGGTCGGCCCTATTAAGAAGGAGCTGCTCGCCCCCGTGCTCACCGACGGCGGCCTCAACGAGTTCCGCTACGAGGACGACAACCAGACCATCCCCATCTCCATCCCCGTCACGGCCGGAGAGACCTTCGTCGTCTCGCTGCGGTTCGACACCGACACCGCCAACAACCTCTTCGCCGGCACCCTCGTCTCCGACAGCGACGGCTGCCAGCAGGGCCGCAACACCGTGAAGGTCAACGGCACCACTTGGCAGAGCGCGTGCAGCCTCGGCGTCTCGGGCGACTGGGTCATCCGCGCCGTGATCGACTGCGCCTCCAGCCCCACCGGCGCGGTCTGCCTGCCCGACGGCTCCTGCGCCAACGGCCTGACCGAGGACGAGGCCATCGCCCTGGGCGGCCAGTTCCGCGGCGTGGGCACCGAGTGCGCCTCGATCTCCTGCACCGGCGCGTGCTATGTCCCCACCACCGGCGCGTGCCTCCAGTTCGACGCCGCCACCTGCGCCGCCATCGGCGGCGACTGGCAAGGCCCGGGCACCGCCGCCTGCAACGCCTGCCCGGCCGACATCAACGGCGACGGCACGCTCAACTTCTTTGACCTGTCCGCGTACATCGCCCAGTTCAACAGCCAGAACCCGGCGGCCGACCTGGCCGCCCCGTTCGGCGAGTTCAACTTCTTCGATGTCGCGGCGTACCTGGGGCTGTACAACGCGGGCTGCCCCTAGACCCCCCCTCCCACCCCCGTTCCGGGGTGAGGCCGGACAACCCGGGCATTTGTCTGAAAATTTCTTTTGCACTGGCCGCCGGGGTCCGATAGGCTGGCGGTCATGTTGGTGGGTGTGGGAACAGATCGGGGTCGGGCTTGGGGCGTCGCCGTGATGCTGCTGGCGTTCCTTGCCCCGGGGTGCGCATCGCCCCAGCCCGGCGTGCCCACGGCCATCGTCTATGACCGGGACCGGGACGCTTGGCGTGTGGAAATCGCGCCGATCATCGGCGAGGGCGAGACTGCGTACCCCGACACGGTTCCCATCTTCACCGAAGAAGGCGGCGAACGACGCGCAGGACTGATCCCGCCGGCGAAGTACCGGGTGCGGGACAAGCATGTTGGCGTTGTGAGGTGGAGGGGGCCGCTGTCACTCTGGTGCGATGAGGGCATTTGGCGCATCCAGTTGTCCCGCATGGTCTTGCCACGATCACCCGACCCGGATGGACCGATCGGTGCGGGCGTGAATATTCACACAGACTACATGGAACCGATTCCAAGATACATCATTCATGTCAAGGATGCGGGGTTTAGGTGGTAACACCAGAAAGAGGTTTCTATGTTCTTAGCGGTTATTCTGGCATGTAGTTTTCTGACTTCTGCTGCGATGGATGAGCCGCCAAGCCGCCTGATTGTCCAAGCCGACGGTTCTGTTCGGATGATTTTCGACGCACCCACACCGGACGCGCAGCAGCCCACGGTCGATGGCGGGGTGCCCGTCTTCACGGAACTTGAGGACGGTAGGCTCGTGCCCGGGATATCCTACACGGGGACAAGCGCCACTGGCTACCATGCCACCAGGTATCCGGGGGCCGTGGTCCGAGCAGAGGACGGGTCATGGACGGTCGAGAACTTCAAGTGGTCCGTCATCCACGGGCCGAAGAACCGCCAGTTCACGCGAACGATCTTGGGGTCCGATTCCGCGATGATTCTTGATCATCGCAATCCCGCGCCCTTGCCCCGTGGGACGATGTTGACATGGACCTACGATCATACTGGTGCGCCCAGCTATCTTCCGGAGTCCCAGGTTCGTGCCGCAATCTACCGGGCCATTTCCGTCTACGAAAATCTGTTCAAGGACGATGCCATCTCGTCCAGTTTCCGGTTCGTGTGGGAAGCCGACGATCCTCTCACACTTGCATACGCGGAGGTCATCGAGAGCGGCCAAACTTTCTCCTCCATCCGAACGAGCATTCTGAACACCTACGCTGCGAACCCGGCAGATGCCAATACCTTTGAGAACGGACTCTACACCAACTTTCCGCCTGGAAGTTCGATTGGCTACGCAAGACCCGGCAATGCAACCGACAGCACCAGTGTGATCAAGATTGTCTGGCCGTTGCGAACCAAGTTCACCGGCGCGGGCTTTGGGTCGAGTCTGCGGATCGTTATGAACTCAAACCGAGCAGACTTCGATGCAGACCCATCGGATGACATCGGAACTTGGGTGGGTAGTACTCTTATACGGAACAAGAAGGATTTTACAGCAACCCTTATCCACGAGCTTGGTCATCACTTTGGGTTCGTGTCAAATGTCGAAACCCTCAATTTCATCCTTGAAGACTCGATCTCCGTCTGGGACATCTTCCGGATGAATGCCGCGTTAGGGTCGATCGATCCGAACGAGTTTTTTTCGGCCAGACGCGAGCTTCGCCAGACAATGGAGGCGAATGCGGCGTTGCAGATCAATTCCACTGCCTGGACTTTGCCTCTTTCACAGGGAGAGACGCCCGGTGGCGATGGTGCGCAATCAAGCCACTGGATAGATGATACGAATAACAAGAATGTGTACATCGGCCTTATGGAGCCACACCCCAATTCTAGCAGCTATGTTGTCAATGGCTCATACCTCCAGCCTACGGACATTCGCGCGTTTGATGTGATGGGATACGCTATCAATACGAATGAGTTCGCCCCGTCTCCTCAGCCTGAACTTGAGGCACCCGTGAACTATATTGAAATCGACCCCGCCCTCGTCCTCGGCTTCCAGTGGGTTCCCGGCGCCGGTTCCACCTCGTCCGACCTGCTGGTGTACGACCTCGGCAGCGAGGTCGAGCACGCGGAAGGGCGGGGCGGGGATCCGGTCCTGGTGTATCGCGCGGACGACCTGACCGGCGGGTCGCTGTCGGTCCCCCCGGCCACCTTCCCGCTGCTCCCGGGGCATGTGTACCAGTGGCATGTCGCGGTGTACAACCCGATGGGCGTCCGCCTGTCCGACTCCGAGTTCTTTCGCGTTGACTGCATCGCGGACTGGAACGGGGACGGAACCGTCAACTTCTTCGACCTTTCGGCCTATATGGCGGCCTTCAACGCGATGGACCCCGCCGCCGACTTGGCCGCACCATTCGGCGTCTGGAACTTCTTCGATCTCAGCGCCTTCACGGCCCTGCACACGGCGGGCTGCCCCTGACGGTCACTCGTCCCCGGGTTCATCCTGCTCGCCGCCCTCATTCCGCCGAACCGGCGCGGTCACCACCCCGATCTGGAGCAGGCGTTTGCCCTCGCCCGGCTCGCTGTGCCGGCAGATCTCCCAGATGCGGTTGATGTGGGTGTTGATCTCGGCCAGGGTCTCGTCGTCCACCCAGGCGGTCTGCGCGCCGCAGTGCGTGTCCCGGTGCGGGCCGCGAGGGCTGATGTCCGGGTGGCGCGTGGCCTTCTGGTACAGACGGGCCAGCAGGCGGCAGATGGTCTTGCCGTAGGCGGCGTGGTACGCCACATTGTCCGGGTCCTGGCTGTTGTGCCGGAAGTTGATCTGGCGCGCCACGGGCCGGTACAGGTGCTCCTTGCGCCTGCCCGCGACCCGCCTGCCCGACTCGATCAGCAGCCCGGCGGCGACGAGCTGCTCCAGGTGGGGATACAGCGAACCGCGTGATCGCCCCGTCATCCCCGCGATCTCGGTGGCCGAGCACACGCCCAGCACGCATACCGCATCCAGTATCTCCAGCCGGGCCGGCGCGGACAGCACCCACATGATCTTGGGGTCCGTCACAATGTGGTATTCGGGCGCTTTCGGCAGCATCAAACCCCCTGGAGATCACGCCGGACACCGCGGGGAGGTCCGCCCCCGATCCGGTCTCCGGCCTGCACGGGCATTCTGCCACAAACGCACGCCCCGCGCCAAACTATGGGATTTTTCCCCATGAGCGACGCCCGCTGCTCCGGCCCCGGCCACCACATCCGCGCGGATTGGCGGCATCGCTCTTGGATCTCGGAGCCTGGGGTGGTATGGTGGCAGGCCAGGCCCGCGCGCCCCAAACCGCCCATCCGGAGGGAAATCCATGCGTTTGTCCCTGCTCCTTGTCGCCGCCGCGGGTTCGCTCGCGTCGGCATCCGTCCCCACCGAGTGGACCTTCCAGCTCCAGTGCCGGTCCAGCCTGGACCCGTCCATCCCGGCCTTCAACCTGCCCGACATCAGCTCCCTGTCGAGCCAGTATGTCACGCTGGACGCCGACGGCACGGTCGCCGTGCGGGCCTTCCTCGGCTCGGGCGGCGTCACCGAGGGCATCTTCGTCGGGCGTGACGGCGCGGGCGGGCTGGTCCTGACCGCCAACAACGCCGACCCGGTCTGGACCACCCAGATCTCCATCCGCCACGGCCTGCTGGGCGTCGGCGACGGCGGCTTCAACGGCGGCGCGTCCGTCTACCACGCCGACGGCACGCTGTTCCAGCGCTACAACATCGGCGGGCCGCAGGGCACCTCGGGCTACGGCGCGGTGGATGTGACGACCGACGGCGCCATCGCCTACCGCGGCGACTTCGGCTTCATCGGGACCAAGACCGTGGTGGACGAGTTCATCGCGGGCGTGCGCACGCAGCGTCTCGTGGCCGACTCGTTCGAGGGTCCGTACTCCTTTCTCTTCGCGCCCCGTGTCAACGACGCGCGCCAGGTCGCGTCGAACACCATCCCGGTTTCCGGCCCGGCCCGGCGCATCCTCCGCTGGGAGGCGGACAACACGCCCACGGTCGTCGCCGAGACCGGCGTCCAGTTCTCCAGCTTCGTCAACTCCATCGGCCTCAGCGAGGGCGGGCAGGTGGCGTTCAGCGCGCGGCGCACGGCCGATTCCATCTGGCAGGTCAACCGCTGGGATGGCGCGAGCACCATCGCCATCGCGGAAGGCTCGAATGCCGACATCAACAACACCTCGATCGCCAACTTCCCGCCCGTGGTCAACAGCGCGGGCTGGGTCGCCTTCCGCGCCACCGACACCGCCCAGAACTCCACCGCCATCTGGGTCGGCGACGGCGAGAACCTCGTCAAACTGATCGAGTACGGCCGGGTCATGGACACCGACCTCGGCCCCATCCCACTCGGCTTCGACTTCGGCTCTCAGGGCGGACGCCAGGTGCTCAGCGGCGTGATCGACATCAACGACGCGGGCCAGGTCGCCTTCGCCGCGTTCCTCCAGAACGGCACCGTCGGCGTCTGGGTCGCCACGCCCGTGACGGACCCCGGCTGCCCCGCCGATCTCAACGGCGACGGCGTGCTCAACTTCTTCGACCTCGCCGGGTACCTGGACCTGTACAACGCGGGCGACCCGGGTGCCGACCTGGTCGCCCCCTTCGGCGTGCTGAACTTCTTTGACCTCGCGGCGTATCTCGACCTCTACAACGCCGGCTGCCCGTAAAGGAGAACCGATGCGGACCATGTTCTTCCCGTTGCTCGCCGCGGTCGCGTCGTCCGTCGCCGCCCAGGATCTCATGCTCATCCCCGACTCGGTCTCGGACCGCGTCTGGGCCTTCAGCGCGGCCGACGGATCGCTGGTGACGGATTCGTACATCGCCGATCCCGGCGTCGTCGGCGGCATCAATGTGTTCGACCGCCCGCTCGAAGTCCTCGTCTCCGCCACGGGAACCCTGCTGGTCACGGACCAGTTCGCCGATGTGGTCAGCGAGTTCGACGAGCACGGCGCGTTCCTCCGCGTCTTCTCCCTCGGCGGCGTGCGCGACACCCAGATCATGGACAACATCCGCGGCGGTCATGTCCTGACCACCGGCCCCCACGCGGGCGAGGTTCTGGTGTGCAACGCCGGAGGCACCAACGCCCTGCTCGTCAGCCAGAACAACATCAAACGCCTCGACGCCGCCGACGGCTCGGAGAAGCCCGACTTCGCCTTCAACCGCTACGGGGGAATCCGCGGCCCCTTTGATGTCATCGAGTACGACGGCTCCGTGCTCGTCTCCGACGAGCGCGCCCGCGCCATCGTCCGCTACACGCCCGAGGGCAGGTTCGACGAGCGCTTCGTCAGCTTCTTCGATGTCCCCCAGATCAGTTTTCCCCAACAGATGGCCGTCGCCGGGAACGGCAACCTGCTCCTCGCCGAGTTCTCCAACGGCCTGATCCTCGAGTTCACGCCGCAGGGCCAGCTCGCCGGGCAGTACAGCCCCGGCACGCTCACCCTGTTCCGCGGCGTCGCCGAGCTGGACAACGGCAACCTGCTCGTCACCAGCGGCACCGGCGTGCAGCAGGTCACGCGTACCGGCCTGGTCGTCGCCACCCACGCCACGGGCAGCGAGTTCCGCTACATCACCCGAGTCACCCCGCCCGCCGGACGCTCCCTGCCGCAACCGTCGGCCCGGAGCTCGCCCGCCAAAGCCGACACCCGGACCCACGCCGAGATCCTCGCCGACGAGCGGGGCGAGGAGGCCGCACGATGAAACCCGCCGCTCTCACCCTCCTGCTCGCCGCCGGCCCGGCCGCCGCCCAGCCCCGGGCCGTCATCGTCGAAGGTTCCGGCTTCTTCGGCGTGCCCGGCATCCAGATCGGCACGGTCGCCTCCGTCAGCCTGACGGACCCTTCCGATGTCGTCGTCCTCGGGCGCGCCGCGCACGACCTCCGCTTCGGCGGCGTGGATGTCCGCCCTGGCTCAAACGATCTTGTCGCCTTCGAGAACACGACCAACTCCCTGCGCGTCCTGGCCGAGAAGGGCGACGGCAACACCCTGATCGACTCGATCGGGTGGATGGATTCCGGCGTCGCCGGGCTGACCTTCTCCAACGACGGCTCGACGGCCTACGCCTCGACCGTGGTCGGCGGCTTCTCGCGCATCGTCCGCGCCGACGCCGACACCGGCGCGGTGCTCGGCATGAACAACATCGTCAACATCTCGCTCAGCTCGCTGGCCACCGTGCCCGAGGGCCATCCCGTGTATCCCGCCGGCGAGATCTGGGGCCTGGGCATGACCGGCACCGGCGGCATGCGCCTCTACCGGCTGAACCTGGAGACCAACACCATCGTCTCCCAGCCGCCCGTTCTCGGCATCGGCTTCAACCCGCAGTACGAGACCGGCCTGGACTGGGCCGCCGACGGCACGCTCTACGCCCTGATCCAGGGGTTCCGTCAGACCGGCCCGCAGACATTCGAGGAGATCTCCACCCACCTTTACACCATCGACCCGGCCACCGGCGCGGCGACCATGATCGGCGTCGTGGGCGCGCCGGGCACATGGGACGCGGTCAGCCTGGCCATCGACACCCGCGCCGCGACCTGCCCGGCGGACATCACCGGCGACGGCACGCTCAACTTCTTCGATCTGGCGGCCTACCTCGACCTGTTCAACACCCAGAACCCCGCGGCCGACCTCGCTCCGCCCTTCGGCGTGTTCAACTTCTTCGACCTCGCCGCGTATCTTGATCTTTACAACGCCGGTTGTCCTTGAACACGCCCGAGAACCAGGACCGAGAACCGGGCATCCCCTGCCCATCCGCCCGCGAATAGGGCAGGCACAGGTCTGTTCCGTCCACCCGCCTGGGTCGGGCCGGCCCGTGGTGTATCTTGTGCCAGCGTCCTTTTCTCCGCCGCCATGACCAAGACCCGAACCAGCCCGCTCGCCCTCGCCCTCCTCGCGGCCCCGGTCGCGCTCGGTGCCGCCATGCTCGCCCCCCCCGGCTGGCAGCGCGGTTCCGGCGTCTTCCCCCCGGTCCTCGTCCCGGACGAGAACCCCATCACCGAGGACAAGCGGCTTCTCGGCAAGGCCCTCTTCTACGACGAGCAGCTCAGCGCTGACAACACCGTGTCCTGCGCCACCTGCCACTGGCACCCCGCCGGCGGCGCCGAGCCGAACCCCGCCCGCCATCCCGGCTTCGATGGTCTGTTCAACACCGGGGACGATGTCTTCGGCTCCGCGGGCGTCATCGCCCAGGATGAGCACGGCGACTACCGCACCCACCCCGTGTTCGGGCTTGAGCGGCAGGTGACGCGCCGCGCCGCGCCCAGCGTTATCAACGCCGCCTTCGCCCCCGAACTCTTCTGGGACACCCGCGCCGCCGGCGTGTTCGTGGACCCCGTCTCCGGCGACACACTGATCCCCGCCGGCGCCGCGCTCGAGACCCAGTCGCTCGATCCGCCGCTCGATTCCGCCGAGATGGGCCACCACGGGCGGGACTGGCCCCAGGTGGTCGGCAAGCTCACCCACGCCCGTCCCATGGCCCTGGCGTCCGACCCGCCGGCGGACCTCGGCGCGGCCGTCCTCGACGCGCGCACCTACCCGGAACTCTTCCGCCGCGCCTTCGGCGACCCGGCCATCACGCCAGCCCGCATCGCCTTGGCCCTGGCCACCTACCAGCGCACGCTGATCTCCGACCGCAGCGCGTGGGACGACTGGAACAGCGGCGATTCAAGCGCCATGACCGACGCCCAGACCCGCGGGTTCCAGGCCTTTCTGGTCGGCGGCTGCACCCAGTGCCACGCGCCATTCCTGTTCACGAACCACTTTGCCCGCAACATCGGCCTCCGCCCCATCGAGGAGGACATGGGCCTGGCCGAGGTCACGGGCTACAAGTTCGATGCGGGCCGCTTCAAGACCCCCGGCCTGCGCAACGCCGGGCTTCGCAAGTCCTACATGCACCACGGGGCCATCGACACCCTGGACGGTGTTCTCGATTTCTATGTCAGCGACAAGAAGTTCCCCGAGAACCTCGACCCCGCCGTCACCGAGATCGAACTCACCGAGCAGGAACACGCCGACCTCGCCGAGTTCCTTACCAACGCCGTCACCGACCCCCGCGTGGTCGGCCGTCTCCACCCCTTCGATGTGCCCACTCTGTTCTTCGATCCCGAGACGCCGACGCAGAACCCCGTGCCGATCCCCGGCACGGGCCGGCCCGGCGCGGACGGGACGCTCCCGCGCATCATCGCCGTCGCGCCGCCGCTGATCGGGACCGACGACTTCAAGGTGGGCCTGACGGATGTGCCCGAGGGCGCGCGGGCGGTGCTGCACATCTCTTTCAATCCTCCCGTGAACGGCGAGGTGGCCGCCGACACGGTGCTGGGGCCGTTCACGGCCACGCACCCCGACGGGCTGGCCCCGGTGGCGACGGCCCACTGGCCGATCCCGTTCTCGCCGATCCTGGACGGGCGGACGGTGTACCTGCAATGGGTGGTGGAGGATCTTGACGCGGCCGAGCCGGCGCTGTCCCGTGTTGCGAGCGCCACCCTCTTCTGCGGGTTCGGCGACTGCGCCACGGGCTGCATGGCCGACCTGAACCGGGACCAGAGCCTCGACATCTTCGACCTGACGGAGTTCATGGCGCTCTACAACCAGCAGGCCCCCGCCGCGGACCTGGCCGAACCCCTGGGCGTGTTCAACTTCTTCGATGTGGCCGCGTTCCTGGACGCCTTCGCCGCCGGATGCCCCTGAACCGGCGGGTAAAAACACCTAAAAACCCGTCTCATTCCACTCCGGCTCCCGTGCATCTCCGGGATCGGGCTGGGAAGTCCGGCCCGATTCTGGTATTCTGATGGCGATCTGTTGCTTCTCCCCCCGCCGGACCCACTCGGTTTCCGGCATCCGGATTTCATCTCGGAAGGTTCCCCTCATGTCCACCCGGACCCCTCATGTCTTCGCGCTCGCCGGGCTGGCCCTCCCCGCCGCCCTCGGCGTGGCCATGTTCGCCGTCCCGTCGCCCCGCGGCACGATGCTGCCCGATGTGCCGTACCCCATCGGCAATGCGTTCACGGAGGAAAAGCGGGTTCTGGGCAAGATCCTGTTCTACGACGAGCAGCTCAGCACCGACAACACAGTCTCCTGCGCCACCTGCCATTCCCAGACCAAGGGCGGCTCCGACCGCCGCCGGGTCCGCCAGCCCGGCCCGGACGGCCAGCTCAACACGCCCGACGACATCTTCGCCTCGCCCGGCGTCATCAACCAGGACGACCAGCTCGATTACGCCGCGCACCCCGTCTTCGGCCTCGACCGTCAGGTCACCAACCGCGCGGCCCCGCCCGTCATCAACGCCGCGCACTTCCTCGAACTCTTCTGGGACGGCCGCGCCGGCGATACCTTCCACGACCCCGAGACCGGCGACCCCCTGCTCGTCGGCTTCGCCGCCCTGGAGAGCCAGGTGGTCAATCCCCCCCTGGCCTCCGACGAGATGGCCCACCACGGGCGCGACTGGCCCCATGTCACGGCCAAGCTCGCCCACGCGCGCCCGCTCGCGCTCGCCGGCGACATCCCCCCGGACATGGCCGACGCGGCGCTCGACGCGCGCACCTACCCCGAACTCTTCCGCCGCGCCTTCGGCGATTCGAGCATCACGCCCGCCCGCATCGCCATGGCCATCGCCACCTACGAGCGCACCCTCGTCTCCGACCGCACCCCGTGGGACGCATACATCCTCGGCGACGCCTCGGCCATGAACGCCCAGGAGATCCGCGGCTGGAACGCCTTCCAGTCCGTCCGCTGCACGCAGTGCCACATCGCGCCCCTCTTCACCAACGGCGGCTTTGCCAACCTCGGCCTGCGCCCCATCGCCGAGGACCGCGGACGCCAGAATGTCACCGGCCTCTTCGCCGACCGCGGCAAGTTCAAAAACTCCGGCCTGCGCAATGTCGGCCTCAAGTCTTCCTACATGCACAACGGCCAGTTCACGGACCTGCTGTCCGTCGTCAACTTCTACGCCAGCCCCAAGCCCTTCCCCGAGAATGTGGACGGCTTCGCCAATGTCAGCCTCAACACCCAGCAGCGGGCCGACATGGCCGCCTTCATGCAGAACGCCCTGACCGATCCCCGCGTGGCCAACGGCGAGTTCCCCTTCGACGCCGCCCGCCTCTTCTTCGATCCCGCCAACGCCCCCAACCCCGCCATCGTCCCCGGCACCGGCCGCCCCGACGCCCAGGGCGTGCTGCCGCGCATCATCGCCGTCACGCCGCCCCTGATCGGCACGGATGATTTCAAGATCGGTCTGACGGAGGTGCCCGAGGGCGCGCAGGCTGTGCTGCACATCTCCTTCGCCGAGCCGGTCGATGGTCTTGTCGCGCCGGACACCGTCCTCGGGCCGTTCACCGCCACGCACCCCGACGGGCTGGCCTCCTCCGCCACCGCCCACTGGCCCATCCCGTTCTCGCCGATCCTCGAGGGACGCACCGTCCACATGCAATGGGTCGTGGACAACCCAGGTGCGGATGAGCCGGCCCTCTCGCGCGTCGCCAGCGCCACCCTCTTCTGCGGCTTCGGCGACTGCGCGACGGGCTGCATGGCGGACCTGAACCGGGACCAGGTGCTCGACTTCTTCGACCTGACCGAGTTCATGGCCCTCTACAACCAGCAGGCCCCCGCCGCGGATTTGGCCGAGCCGCTGGGCGTGTTCAACTTCTTCGACCTGGCCGCGTTCCTCGACGCCTTCGCCGCGGGCTGCCCCTGATCCCGTCCCCGCGGAGCACGCAGCAAACAGAGGCATCCCAAAAACACCGGCAGCCCTGGGACCTACCTCTCTCCACAAACGAGTCCCAAGGCTGCCGATGATGTGGATGAATAAGGTACCGGAATCCCGTCCCGGACGCAACCAAACACCCACCGATTCCAGGCTCTTTCTCGGGATTTTGCCGAGTCTTCACCCGTCGGGGTCCGGTCGGCCCCGCCACTCGAATGCGAACTTGTGCGCCGCCCCGCGATGCAGGGGAACCCACTCCGAAAAAGCCCCGGTCTCATCCCCCCCGGCATCGTCCCGCAGGACCAGAAGCGAGACCTCGGCGGGCAGACCAACCCCTGAAATGTGAATTTGGGTAAGCTGTGGAATCCACACGACCCGGACCGACACCCCGAGCCGGGCCGCTTCCTCCCGGAAGGCCAGCAGGATCTCGGGCCGGGCCTCGATCACGCCGTCGGCGGCCAGCACCACGGGACCGCGGTTCGCGGCCGCCCGCAGATCGTCGATCATCGCGCCGGCCGCGGCGCGCCCCGCCGGCTCGCCGGTCGTCGCCCGCGTCCTGGCCTGGACCACGAACGCGAACACCAGTGATCCCCCCAGCAGCACCGTCCCCAACACCGCCGGCCCGCCGAGGGTTATCCACCGGCCGATCCGGCGGCGGTGCGCGCGGTACCACCCGCCCGGACTCATCCCCGCCACGGCCCAGCCCGCCAGCGGCCCGAGCGTCGCGATCATCGGTTGGGCATAGCGCGGGTTGCTCACCCCGGAAAACAGCATCAGAAGCGTCCCGGCCAGCGCGCCCAGCGTGAGCACCCGCGCGACATGCAGGCGTCGGGCGGTCTCTTGCCCGCCTTCCTCAGCCTCGGCCCGCGCGTCCGGCCCCCACGGGAACAGGGCCGCCAAGGCCAAGGGCATCGCGCCGAGGAACACCAGCGGCACGAACGCCGCCAGCTCAAGCAGCTTCCCGTCCTCAAAGAAGAACGCCGAGGGCAACTGCCGCACCGGATCAAGCCCCGACGCCCGCGCCCCGATCGCCAGCCACACGCCCGCGAAGACCAGCGCGCCCAGCCCCATCCCCGTCCAGACCCGCCAGGTCAGCAGGGTCCGCCACGACCGGCCGGCCCAGGCCGCCCCGATCAGCACGCCGCCCAGCGCGGGCAGACCGGCCGGTCCCTTGACCAGCATCTGCGCGCCGACGAACGCGCCCAGCGCGAGCATGGTCAGGCTCGGGCGGCAGGCCCGGCGCAGGAGCAGTTCCATCGCGGTCCAGGCGCCCAGCGCGGCGAACAGGTTGTTCAGAGATTCGAGTTCCGCGGCCCGCGCCGGGTTCCAGAGCATGGGCGTGAGCACGGTGGCCAGCCCGGCCGCCAGGCCGCCGATGTTGCCGAACCACCGGCGACCGAACCACCACGATCCCAGCGCCAGGAACAGGAACGCCACGGCGCTGGCCAGACGCGGCCCCAGCACATGGTCCCCCGTCAGCCCGATCATCCCCGCGAACGCCCAGACCCCCCCCGGCGGCTTACGCAGGTACGCCCGCCCGAACATGTGGGGCACCAGCCACTCCCCCGTTTCCAGCATCTCCAGCGCGGGCACGACCCGGTGCCCCTCGGACATGGTCAGCCCCGTGCCTCCCGCCGTGGCCAAACCCGGCAGCGTCACCAGCCCCCAGGCCAGCACGATCAGCGCGAGATGGGCGGGGCGGAAACGCACGAGCGAGCAAGCATACTGCCTTACGCCGCCCGGTTCCGACCTTGAGGGGAGCGTGGTCGGGCTTGGCACGCTTTTCGCATACACTCTGGCATGGCCTCGCCCCGGACCAAGCCTGCGCAGCCCGTCTCCAACGGCTCTTCGGCCTATCCCGAACCCGTCCGGGCGCTGATTGATGAGCTGGCGAAGCTGCCCGGCATCGGGCGGCGGAGCGCGGAGCGGCTGGCGTTCCATGTGCTCAAGTCCGAGCGGGCGGAGGCCGAGCGGTTGGCCGCGGCGGTGCTGGAGGTCAAGCGGTCGGTGCGTCACTGCCGCTCGTGCTTCAACCTGGGTGATTCGGACCGGTGTTCGATCTGCTCGGACCCCAGGCGCGACCGCTCGCGGATCCTGGTGGTCGAACAGCCCAAGGACCTGATCGCGCTGGAGCAGACCGGCATGTACAGGGGTCTGTACCATGTGCTGATGGGGCGCATCAGCCCGCTGGACCATGTGGGTCCGGGCGACCTGACCGTGGGCGTGCTGTTCGACCGCATCGACCACCCGGAGCGGCACGCTTTGCATGAGGGTGGCGCGGGGGGGGCGGACACGACGGCGGTGGGGGAGGTGGTTCTCGGGCTGAACCCGACCATCGAGGGCGACGGGACCGCGTTGTATCTGGCGGATCGGCTGAAAAGGAAGGGTGTGCGGGTCAGCCGGCTGGCCCGGGGCCTTCCCACGGGCGGATCGTTGGAGTTCGCCAACAAGGCGGTGCTGGCGGACGCCATCTCGGGCCGACAGGAGATGATGTAATCCGTGATTTCGCGGGCCGGAGCGCCCGCTGAAAGGGAGATTCCGGGGAGAGCCGTTCCCAGGGGCCAGCCATGCGTTTCGAGCACTCACAACAGATGAAGCTCGGCCAGCAGATGAAGCTGGCGCCCCGGATGATCCAGTCCATGGAGATCCTGCAGATGCCCCTCGCCGAGCTGCGCGAGCGGATCGAGCAGGAGCTCGAGTCCAACCCCACGCTGGAGCTGACCGAGTTCACGGCCGACGGGCCGACCGACCGCGACGAGGTGGGCACGCGGGACGGCGCGCTGGACATCGCCGACGGCGGGGGCGGGGCGGCGGATTTCGATCGACTGGACGAGTACACGGCGACCAACCCGGACGCCGCGGACAACTCGTTCGACGGGCGGGTGCGCGACTATGACGAACCCCGCCAGCGGGTCCGGGATCGGGGCGAGCGCGACGCCAAGATGGACGCGATGGCCCAGGCCCCCGCGCGGGCCGGTTCGCTGGGCGAGCAGATGCTGGCCCAGTGGTCGCTGTGCGATGTGTCCGATCGCGTGCGGGTGATGGGCGAGGCGATCATCAACCAGCTGGATGAGGACGGCTACCTCCGCGCCTCGTTCGGCGAGATCGCCCAGCGCGAGTCCCGCCTGGTTCGCGCCCTGGACCCCAGCGAGACCGACTGGGAACTGGCTCTTCAGGCGGTGCAGCTGATGCTCGACCCGCCGGGCGTGGCCGCCCGGGACGCGCGGGAGTGCCTGCTGATCCAGATCGACACGCTGGCCGAGCGGGCGGTGGAGGACGAGGACGCCCCGCGGGTGGACCTGGCCGCGCTGGGCGCCTCCCGGCGTCTTATCGCCGAGTTCTTCGACGACCTGATGAAGAACCGGCTGCCGAAGATCGCGGCCCGATCGGGCCTGACCCTGGACGAGATCAACGCGGGCATCGAGCAGCTGCGCCGGCTCAGCCTCGCCCCGGCGCGCGGGCTGACCGAGGTTGCGCCCGAGGCGATCATCCCGGACGCCACCGTCGAGTACGACGAGGAGAGCGACCGCTACTTCGCGTACCTGAACGACGGGCGACTGCCCCGCGTGCGCCTCAGCACGGAGTACGAATCGCTGGCCAGGGACCGCTCGACGGACAAGCGAGACAAGGAGTTTCTCCGGAAGAATCTGTCGAACGCCGCGTGGCTGATCGACGCGGTGGAGCAGCGAAAGCGCACGCTGCTGCGCGTGATCAACGCCGTGATCGACGAGCAGCGGGATTTCTTCGACTACGGCCCCGAGGCCCTCAAGCCCCTGCCGATGAAGACCATCGCCGACCGGCTGGGCATCCATGTCGCCACCGTGTCGCGGGCGGTCAGCGAGAAGTACCTGATGACCCCCCGCGGCATCGTCGCGCTGCGCGGCTTCTTCTCCGGCGGGCTGGCCACGGACTCGGGCGAGGATGTCAGCGCCAACGCCGTGCGCGCCGGCATCGAGGAACTCATCAACAACGAGGACAAGACCAACCCCCTCAGCGACGAGGCGATGGTCAAGATCCTCAACGACAAGGGCATCGACATCGCCCGGCGCACCGTCGCCAAGTACCGGGACCAGCTCGGCATCCCGACGGCGCGGATGCGGCGGCAGTTCTGAGGATTTTTCAACGCGAAGGCCGCGAAGGGCGCGAAGAATGGTTCCGATGAATAGTACGGATCCGAGTTTGGTTTCGGTCGTGGCCTGATCGACAAGCCGCGACCGCAAGGGAGCGGCCGCGGTTTCGTCCGCAGCTGAGTGTGCCGCTTGATCGGTCGTTGCCGATCGTCCGGCATCGGGTCGTCGGTTGGCGGTCCCGGCCGCTCCCTTGCGGTCGCGGCTTGTATTGGCTCCGGCGGTTAACACGGATCCCGCGCGGAAACCAAGTGGGTTCCGTATGAATCGTGGGTTTCCCGCTCCCCTCGCTCACGCTCCGGGCTTGTGGAACACCCGGTCGCTTACGCTCCCGGCTCGTCATGCAAAGATCGCCCCGTCCGAAGCTCAAATGGAATCCGTTCCAGCGGGTGCAGAACAGTTCGGGGTTCCGCAACCTTCTTCGCGCTCTTCGCGGCCTTCGCGTTGAAATCCGCCCCGCTCATGCGTGCGCGTCGCACTCGATCTCCACCACGAACCCAGGCGCGATGAACTTCGAGACCTCCACCTGCGTCAGGCAGGGCGTGTGGTTGCCGAAGAACGCCCTGTGGGCCAGCCCCACGGCCTCGGCCTGCGTGATGTCCGTCAGGAACACGCGGGAGCGCATGACGGCCGTGCGGTCCAGGCTCTCGCGGCGCAGGGCGGACTCGATGATCTCGAAGCAGCGCGTGGTCTGCGCCCCCGCGTCGCCCGGCGCGTGGGCCGTGCCGTCGGGGTTGACGGCCACCGTGCCGCCGATCAGCACCAGATCCCCCGCCCGCGCCAGGCGAGCGTAGCCGAACCGTTGTTCCCACTGGTTGCCGGTCGAGATGAACGAGATGGCGGCCATGCGTGCTCCTCCTATGCCGGCGGCGTGTCGGACCCCGGCCCGTGCGCCCCGTGGCGGCCCTGCTTGTGCAGCGCGCTGGCCCGCTGCACGGCCCGCTTGCCGAACTTGGATGCGATGGCATCCGTCGCCTTGTCCACGGCCCGGCGGCGCTCGGCATCGCCCGTATCGAACAGCCCCGCTTGGTCGGGCGCGTCCGTGAGATTTGAGACGCCCGCGCCGATCAGACGGACGGGCCGGAAGGCTCTGGCCCAGGCGTCGAACAACGAACGGGCGGCGGCGGTGATCTCGTCCGTCCGATCCGTCGCGCGGTCCAGCGTGGCCGAGCGCGTGACGGTCTCGAAGTCCCCAAAGCGGATCTTGACGGTGACGGTCCGCGCGAACCGCGCGTGCCGGCGCAGCCGCCGGGCCACCTGCTCGGCCTCATCCGCCAGCACGGCGCGCACCGCGTCCGGGTCTTCGAGATCCTGGGCGAAGGTGTGCTCATGCGAGATGGACTTGGCCTCGCGGTCGGTGTGGACCGGCCGGTCGTCCAGACCCCGGGCGAGGTTCCAGAGGTGCTCACCGAAGTCGTCGAACCGTGAGCGCAGCACTTCCAATGGCAGGGCGTGCAGGTCGGCGATGGTCCGGATGCCGAGTTTGTGCAGGGATTTCTCCGCGGCCGGACCCACCCCCCACAGGCGGGACACCGGCAGCGGGTCCAGCGTGGCGCGGACGGTGGCGGGCGTGATGACCGTCATGCCGTCGGGCTTGTTCAGGTCCGAGGCGAGCTTGGCCAGAAACTTGTTGGGGGCGACCCCGACCGAGCAGGTCAGCGTGAGTTCGTGCTTCACCCGACGCCGGATTTCCCCGGCGATGGATTCGCCCGATCCGAACAGCCCGTGCGAGCCGGTGACATCCAGGAACGCCTCGTCGATCGACACCGGCTGCACCAGCGGCGTGAACGATTCGAGGATATCCATGATCCGTTCAGAATCCTTCTTATACACCGCGAACGAGCCTTTCACGAACACCGCCTGCGGGCAGAGTCGCCTGGCGACCGCGGAGGGCATCGCGCTGCGGCAGCCGAACCTGCGGGCCTCGTAGGAGGCCGCGGCCACCACGCCCCGGGGGCCGGTGCCGCCGACGAGGACCGGCTTGCCCCGCAGTTCCGGGTGGTCGCGCTGCTCCACGGAGGCGAAGAAGGCGTCCATGTCCACATGCAGGATGGTGCGGTCGGTGGGCATGGCTTTGAGGTCACACCTTGTCCGGATCGGAGTCAGGGCATGTCCGGCGCGTTCTCCGCCGCGGCCATCTCCGCGGCCTCCACGATCCGTGCGACCGTCGGCCAATCGTCGCCCGCCTCATTCAGGCGTTGGCGGAGTCTGTCGAGCACGCGGGGGTGCTGGGCGGCGTTGGAGGTGAGTGACCACGCCGCGGCGCGCGTCACCCCCATGCGGGCCGGATCGTCCAGGCCGGAGTCCTCGAACGACACGCCCGGCGCGGGGATCAGCGCCAGCACCATGTCCACCCACGCCGTGTCGCCGGTGGCCATGAAGCTGGCCCACCAATAGTCCAGCACCATCGGCTCGTCGGGCGTGAGCTGGCGCAGGTCGGGCGGGGTCTGCTCGATCAGTTCCACCACGGCCGCGGCCTCTTCCCCTTCGAGCATCCCCGCGATGCGTCGGAGCCGCGGCCCGGCGTCGGCCGGGTCGGCGTCCCACAGGGCGTAGGCGAAGATGAAGGAAAACTCGGGCGCGGCCCCGTCGGCGCCGGCCGCTTCGGTCCAGGCGTCCAGCACGCCGGGGTGGGCCGCGCCGAGGCGGCCCAGGAACACCGTCAACATGCCGAGCGCGTTCGCGTCCGGGTTGGCGGTGTGCCAGCCCGCATCGAGCAGGGCGCGGACCATGGCCGGAGCCTGTTCGGGGGTGTTGAGGAGGTACTGGTAGGTCATCCAGCGCTGGGCGGTTTCGAGGGGGATGGTGCTTTGGGTGGGCACATGATTCGGTGGAGATGGCGGCGCCGACGGGGGCGGTTGCTCCCGGCCGCAAGAGGCGATGCAGGAGAGGGCCGAGAGCAGGATGATGGCGCGGGTCATGGGAGATTCTTGCCTTCATCCTGGCGCGGGGCGGCAGGCTCCTCCGCGTCGGCTGTCCGATCCGGCTCGGGCGGCGCCGGGCTGGGACGCTTGGAAAGTTGTTCCTGGGCGATCTGGATGATGTTGTCCAGTTCCGGCCAGGGTTCCGGCTCGGATGCCCTTCGGTGCTGCAAGTGCTTGAGCACCCGGGGATGCTGGAAGGCGTTGGAAGCCAGCGACCACCGGGCCGCGCCGGCGAGCAGGATGTCCTGGATGTCACCAAACTCCGGGTCATCGAAGCTTTGATGCTTCGGCGGCAGCGCGGTCATGATGCGGTCGACAAAACGGGTCTCCCCGGTCGCCAGGAAGCAGGCCCACAGATAATCCAGCGCGGCGGGTGAACTGACCGGCAGCGTGGCGAAGTCCGCCGGCTCCTGATCGAGCATGAACTCGATCCGGCGGCGGTGTGACAGGTCTTCCGGCATCGAGTCGATGAGCGGGCGGAGGCGCTCGGCCGACCCAGGAAAATCCGCGTACCACGAGGCGTAGGCGAAGACCATCTTGAAATCATCGGACATGGCGAGCGATTCCCGGGCCCAGCCGTCGAGGTGCGGCTTGTTGCGTGCGCCGAGGCACGCCGCGTAGACGCTCAGCAGCGGCCACGCCTCCTCCCGCTTGTCGGGGTCATCGATCTCCTCGATCACCGCGTGCAGCATCCGCGGAGCATCCTCCGCGCCGCCGAGGATGTACTGGTAGACCAGCCAGCGCTGCGCTTCGGACATCGCATCGTCCGGTGCGGAGGTCTCACCGGAAGGATCGGGAAGCGGGTGAGTCTGAACGGCGGGTTCACCGGCGAGCAGCAGCAGACCCAGGAATCCGGAAAGAAGCGGGGAGAAGAGCGTGGTCATGAACCGAGCATCTCCGGTGGATCGGGCGGGAAGAAGGAGGGCGTAGGGACATCTGCGTCAGTATCTGCGTGTGACCGTCTGGCAACGATGAGGGAAGACACAAGGAAGCCGGTGAGGAGAATGAAGTGTGGCGACCACTGCATGTGGTAACGGTCTTGGGAAACGACCATCGACTGAACCGCGATGAGATAGAGCGCGGAGAGAACTATCGGATGGAAGAGAAATACCCATATCCCCTTGAATCGGATGAGCAGAATGCCGCCTCCCAGCGCCCCCGCGAGGATCCCCCACCAGAACAGGGTGCCGATCAGTTTGAGGGCGGTGCCAGAGGAATGGAGCGGTCCTGATTTCATGCCAGGCTCGTTCCAGGCGACACCGATTGTCTCAGACCGGTGCAGCTTGATCAGCTTCGTCATGGTTCGGCCGACGAAAGCGATGGGATCACGGATAATATACTGCTTGGCTTCGTGTTTGAGCTGACGGTTTCGTTCAAGTTCGGACATTCCGTCCACGCGATCGGGCAGCCGCTGATAAGTGCCGTCGGAATCCGGGTTGTTGCCCATCCACAGGTTCGTGCCGCCGTTGGTCGAGATGACGACGAAACCGCCGGTCACGCGGTGGTTGCGGACGGTCCAGGGTGCGATGCAGATCGCCATGACGGCCACCGCGATCGTCACGCCGACGGCGGTCTCGGCCGGCCGACGCGACCTCGCCAGCCGTGATACCCCCAGGACGAAAGGGAAGAGCAGCGCCACGGGGCGCATGAAGGCGGTCAGGGCGAACAGAACGCCCATCGCGGCCCAGGAGCGGGGACCGAGCTTTGCCGAGCCGACCATCCAGAGAGCGGCGAGCATGAGAGGAGCGAAGAGCATCTCGCTGTTGTAGACCGTCGTGAACATGATCGAGGTCGGCCAGAGGGCGAACAGCACCGCGCCCGTAAGGCCCGGGAGCGGTCCAAAGAACCGACGCCCCGCGAAAAAAGCGGCGACCACGCCCGCTACGGTCGCGATCAGATTGCCCACGACGACCGCGGCCCCGCTTGGGAGAAAAAGCAGGAAGAACGCAAAGAACGCGCTCGGACCCACGGCCCAATAGGTGGTTGGATTGCCCGGGGTCCAGCAGTACCCGTTCCCTGCCGCGATGTTCGTAGCGAAGCTGAAATAGGCGTAGCTATCAGAAATAGGTTCGACCGAGACGAGGGCGACCCAAACCAAGCGGACTGCGAGTGCGAGAACCACGATGGTGGATAACGCAAATTTTTCAGACGGGGACGGCTTGCCGAAATCCCGCATGGTTTGAGCATGAAAAACTTTCATCAGATTGATTCCCCAATACCCAAGCGGGACACATCGGCACGGCAGCCGTTTCATCGTACTCGATTGGGCTTACCCCCGCAACTGCAAATCCCTGAACAGCCCCCGGCAGAACGCCAGGTCTTCCGCCGTGAAGGCCGGGTCGGCGGCCGCGCCCACATTGCACCGGGCCTGGCGTTCGTTGCGGAAGCCGGGGATGGCGCAGCACACCCGGTCGTGGCCCAGGACGAACCGCAGAGCGGCGGAGGCCAGGGCCTCGGTCGAGTCGCCGAAGCGGGCCTTGAGTTCCTGGCACTTCGGCTTGATCCGGCGCAGGCTCTCGGGCTGGAAGTCCTTGGACCCGGCGCGGACATCGCCCTCGCCGACGGGCAGGGGTTTCTCGGGGTCGAACTTGTCCAGCAGCAGTCCCTGCGCCAGCGGCGAGAAGGCCACGAACGAGATGCCGTGCCCGGCCATCAGCGCCTGCACCGGCGACCCCGGGCGGATGAAGTTGTCGAACAACATGCTGGCCCAGCTCTGGAAGACCTGGGGCTTGAGGATCTCGACCGATCGCTCGAACCCCGCGTCGGAGTACGCGCTCTGGCCGATCACGCGGATCTTGCCCTCTGATTTCAGGGCGTGCATGGTCTCGGCGGCGTCGGGCAGGTTGCCGGCTTGGCCGTCGGCGGCCCAGAGATCGTTGTGCAGGTAGTAGAGGTCGATGGCCTCCACGCCGAGGTTGCGCAAAGAGGTCTCGCACTGATGACGGATGTTGTGCGGCTCATAAGCGTGCTCGCCGGTGCCGCGGTGCCAGCCTACCTTGGTGGCGATGGTCAGCGACGAGGGCTTCACGCCGAGTTTCCTGAGGCTGTCGCGCAGCGTGCGCTCGGCCCGGCCGTTGCCGTAGACATCGGCGTTGTCGAAGTGGGTCACGCCCGCGTCCAGCCCGGCCCTGATCCCGGCGAGAACATCGTCCTCGTTGACCTCGGTCCAGCCGATGGGGGTGCCCTCGGCCCAGTTGGGGCCGCCCATGGTCCAGCAGCCGAAGCCGATCTCGGAGACGGAAAGGCCGGAGTTGCCGAGGGGGCGGTGCTGCATGGGTTCATCCTTCCGGTGGGTTGAAGGATGAACGGTAGCCCTCACGCCCCCGGGAACATCGAGCGCATCTGGGGTTTGTCGTTGGCCGAGGGATCGATCCGCGCGGCCGGCTCAGTAATGTGCTTGGTTTCTGGCTCCGGGAACCGGGGCAGGTCGACACGATCGCCGATGAAGAAGTAGGCCCGATCGTTGCGGTGGTCCAATAGCACGGGGAACTTGCGAAGAAAAGGGACACCGAGAAGGGCGAACGGTCGGCCCGAACTGGAGTCGGCGAACAGTTCGCTCGGGCGGCTCCTCCAGGTGATCTCGACATCACGGATCTCGGTGTCGCCGAGGAAAACAGGAACCGTGCTCATCGCACGGAATAACGAGCCGATTCTCGCCCCGACAAGACGGCCGCGCACCCAAGGCTTCTTGACGAACGACGGGGGATGGGAAGTCTCGAGAAATAGTTCGCCGACCGAACCGGTATCGATGACGGCATCGTAACTTTGTTCTCCTACCTGAATGGTAACGAATCGATGGCTGTCCGACCCGGCTTTCCGCCAGGGAAGCTCGACCCAAAGGCTCGGGCTGTCGCCGATGGCATCCCGCACGGCGTGCGCCTCGAAAGACACCGCGATGGTTTCCGCGGCAAGATCCACCCATGTCGCCTCCGCGACATCGAACCACAACTGCCCGAGCAAAGGCGATCCTCGGGCCGGCCAGCCCGTCTTGTCGCCCATGATGGTGAGCGGTATCGGGCTGATGACCACGCCCCCGATCGAGAATCCGGAGACCGCCCCATCCCACTTCGCTTTCCGGCCCCCGAGCGCTGCGCTCGACCCCTTGCCGAACTCGGCGGAGATCCACGCACGATCAGCCACCCAGTGGTCCACCGGAAAACTAAGATAACCATTGAATCCCGTATCGACCAGTATTGCCTGAATCTGGGAGAACTCCACATCATCATTGTATGCGATGTGCCCGTCAACAAGGACTCGATTGTTGATAACACGAACACCAAAATCTATCCATGCGCTTCCGTCAACTGGCGTATATAGAGAGAACACGATCCGCATCTGCGGCGATCCTGAAGTCAAGTCAATAATGACACCTTCACGCACGCTGTCTGGTGCGTTCTGGATTGTCGTCATACTCGGCTTTGGAGCATCAGCGCACGACAGGATGCACAGAAGCACCATAAGAAAAAGCGATCTCATAAATACCGGCCCGGCGGGCACGCCGGGCCGGAACGGGTTAGTTGTAGAGATGCCAGTGCGTCTGAGGGGAGATCCAGGCCGCGGTGATATCCGCGACAAGGACATCCAGTGTCGAAGCGGGAGGAACTTCGACACCAGCGAGCACGAACGCCACGGGAAGCATGGCGATAAAATCATCGAGCGTGGCGACCGCGAGAGTCTCGATAAAAGCATCGGAAGTATCGTAGACATCGATGCGGTACTCATAGCGATACGCGACTTGAACATCCATGCCGACAGGATCGGCGTCTTGGAGCGGACTCAGCCTCTTCAGTTCCCGGATGGAGTCAGCCTCGAGCTTGATCGTTTGAGTCGTGGTGCGCTTTTTCCCTTCCGCCCTGTATGAGCCGTCGGGTTTCCGCTCGACCACCCAATCCCAGTCATCGACCGTTTTCGAGTAAGTTCATGCCGACACCGCAATCATCACGATCGCGGCGGAGAGAGCCAACATGGTTCGGTACATCCTTTGCCTTTCGTTCTGCGAGGCGGCCGACAAGGCCGCTTCTTGACGAGGCCAGAGTATCTTTTTCCCCCACATTCCGCAAGCAGAAAATAGCGGTTCTTAAAAGTATCGCGTAAGTCGAGTGGGGGGCACGACTTGATTATTCATATTTTGCAATAAAACTGACCAGTAGCCCTCACGCCCCCGGGAACATCGAGCGCATCTGGGGTTTGTCGTTGGCGGTGGCCGAGGGATCGATCTGGGCGTCGAGGTCGGCGGGCAGCAGCACGCGGAAGACCGAGCCTTGGCCGGGCTTGGACTCCACGCGGATGCGTCCGCGGTGCTCGTAGATGATGCGTTTGGTGACGGCCAGGCTGCAATATGCCATCAAGAACATTAGCGTGGCGCTCGACATATTTGACTGAGATCCACTGCGGTCGGTCACGCATTGCGAGAGCGGCACGCTCAAGAACTCATTCTAACTCGTATTGACTCACGCTACTTGACCATCATGAACGAATCGCCGACATCATGCGCAAACAAAGCATCCGCGAATGAACATACCATTCTAGAAGCTGGTGTTTTAGTTCGTGGCTATGCGCAGGCCTGCATTCACAAGATTGACGCGGAGCAACATGTTCAGACCTCGTTTTTCATCGCGTACGCAACTTGGTTGGACGGGCAAATATCGAACAACCAATCAAGGTCATCTGGATGGCCGATGAAGAACAACACGCGGTCTTGCTCAAAGTCCAAAATGGCCGGATACTCGCGCAGGAACTGCAAGCCAAGGATCGCGAAATCTATGCTCGGGTCGGAGGCGAACGACGCCAGTTGTGGTAGATCGGCCCAGGAGACTGTGGGAGCCCGAAACGCAGCGTTGCCGATCATCATGGGCATTGTCAGAGTGGCATACTCGATGGGACGCGTCCCGTGTGATGCCAGCAAGTGTGTCCGTCTCGTCGGTCCGGAGGCGATGGACGGCCTGCCCTCTCTGGGTAGGAGCAGCCAATCATCAGCACCCGTGTCGAGCAAGACATCGTACGGATTGTCGACGATCTGCATCCGAATGGTGCGGCGACCGTTCGAGCCTTTCGCCCATCCGGCCGCAACCCAGAGGTCGGGCCGTTTCGACACCACCTCCGCCGAAGCATTTTCATTGAATGACACGAGCAGTCGCGAACTGGCCGGGTCTACGAGCACGGCCTTGGCGATCTCTAATACTGACACACCGAGCAGGGATCCTTGGCGATGAACCTGCCCGTCTTTTACGCCGACCGTGACCGGAACAGGATGCACGAGCAGGTTCTCTAACATGAGGGCGTTGGCAACCCCCAGATACCCCCGGGCAGCATCCCCGGCGGTGGTGATCTCAACCTCGCCCACCTCGGACGAGAGCCAGAACCGACCAGCAAAGTGCCTGCGACTCGAGACGGCCAAGAACCCGTTGTAGCCAGTGTCGATAATCAGCGATTCCTTCACGAGCGGTTCGTCGTCGTCGGGATCAATGAGCGCATCCACGACCATTAAGCCGCCCGCCGCACGGATGGGTACACGAAGCCAGACACCCGGACTTCGGCGCAGTACGAACTCGTAATGCTGGAAGATGATGCCTTGGTCGTCGCGCCCGAGTTCGACCCGTTCGCGGATGTACGCAGGGGCCTCCTCCATGCTGCTCAGCACGGGCCGCCACGCGGGCGAACAGCCCGCCCCGAGGATTCCCAATACGAGTATGATTGCACGCATAAATGTCCCGGATCTCGTTGAAAATCCGGGACAAAATTTTAATTGTAGTTATGCCAGTCGGTCTCGGGATCCACCCACCAGCCGGACATCTCGGCGGCGAGCGCGTCAACTTCCGACTGAGTGGGGGTCGGCAGTCCGCCCATCTGGTACACCACGGGGATCATGGCGACGAAATCGGCGAAGGTCTCGATGGCGACAGTGCCGACCTTCTCGTCGTTCGTGTCATATACATCGAACCGATACTCATATCGGTAATCGAAAACAACCGGGTTCTGCACGGCCTCTCCGCCAAAACTCTCCTGATTCGGGAACACGATACGACGGATCTCACGGTTAGACATGCCGTCGATCCTGATGGTCACCGAGGTGGTTTCCTCATGGGTCGTCCAGGTTTTTCGACCATCAGGATGTTCCTCGACAGTATGCGTCCTCCCGTCGCGCGTGAAGGTGTAGGAACACGCCGTGAGCAGCGTAGTGACGGCGGCAACTGTTGCGAGAAGAATCTGTCTCATGTTTAACCTTTCTGAATACGAGGCGCTTATCGAAGCCCTCTAGATCAGCACAAGATACCCCCCCCCACCCCCCACTTTGGAAGTGAAAAATTGTATTTTTGACAAAAAGATGCAAGTCGTTTACACAGCGTGATTTAGGTGTTCAGATTATTGATAAAAACTGAACAGTGCGGCTCACGCCCCCGGGAACATCGAGCGCATCTGGGGTTTGTCGTTGGCGGTGGCCGAGGGATCGATCTGGGCGTCGAGGTCGGCGGGCAGCAGCACGCGGAAGACCGAGCCTTGGCCGGGCTTGGACTCCACGCGGATGCGCCCGCGGTGCTCGTAGATGATGCGCTTGGTGACGGCCAGGCCCAGGCCCGTGCCGCGGATGCCCTTGGTGGTGTTGAACGGCTCGAAGATCCACGCGAGCTTGTCCTGCGGGATGCCCGGGCCGTTGTCGATCACGCGGATCTCCACATGCGGCGGGGTGGTGGCGCTGGGGCGCTTGGGGTCCATCAGCGGCCTGGCCTCGTGGAAGGTGACGCGGATGGTGACCGCGCCGGTGTCCTTCTCCACGGCCTCGATCGCGTTCATCACCAGGTTCATCAGCGCCTGGTGGATCAGCCCCGGGTCCACCGCGATGGGCGGCATCTCCGGGTCGGCGTCCACCAGGATGACGATGTTCTTCTCCTGGCTGGCCGTCTCGACCAGCTGGGCGCACTCCTCGGCGATGGTGTTGATGCGGGTCAGTTCGAGATTCAGTTGCAGCTTGCGCCCGAAGGCCAGCATGTTCATGGTCAGGCCGACGATGCGGTCGAGGTTGCGGCGCAGGATGCCCCAGCCGTTGCGGGCGATGGCCAGGTCGCCCTTGTCCAGCCCGATCTCGACGACATCGGCCCCGCCGCGGAGGCCCTGGAGGATGTTCTTGATCGAGTGCGACAGGCTGGCGACCGTCTCGCCGATGGCGGCCAGGCGCTCGCTGTTCATGCGCATCAGGTGCTCGTCGGCGTTGGCCAGGGCCAGGCCGGTGTGCTGGCCGACGGCGTTGAGCAGGGCGAGCTGCTCCTCGGTGAAGGCGTGGTTGACCGAGGACGAGTCGATGTAGACGGCTCCGAAGCGCTGCTCGCCGAACATGATGGGCGAGCAGATCGCGCTGCGGATCTGGTAGCGCTGCACCGAGTCGCCCATGGCGAAGCGGGGGTCCTGCATGGCGTTGCTGCTCAGCACGCCCTCGCCGTCCATGGCCGCGCCGAGGATGGTGCGCGACACATGGATGCGCGCGTCCTCCTCGTTCTTGGGGGGGTCGCGGTACTTGATGACGCCGGGCACCATGTCCGCGTCGGAAGTTTCGCCGGGGATCATGATGACGCCGCGCTCGGGGCGGAACTCCTCGAACACCAGGTTCATCACGGCTTCGAGAAGCTCGCGCTTGTTGGCCAGGCGGGCGGTGAGCGCGGTGAGCTGGTAGATGACCCGCAGGTGCTCGGCCGCGGCCTCGGCGTTGTATCCGGTGTCGCTGGCGTGCATCCGCGCCTCGACCTCGGTCTGCTGCTCGCCCTCGTCCGTGATGGTCACCGCCGGCCCGTCGCCGATCGCGTCCGGCCCGAACAGCAGCACCGTGGCCCCCACCCGGATCTGGTCCCCGGGCTCGAGCCTGATCCGCTCGCGGATCTGCACGCCGTTGATCCAGGTCCCGTTCTGGCTCTTCAGGTCGCGGATGAACCACATGTCCCCGTCCGGGGTCAGCTCCGCGTGCCGGCGCGAGACGGTGGTGTCCGTCATCGGCAGCGCCTCGGACGACCGCCCGAGCAGCTGCGGCAGCCCCTTGGGCAGCGCGAACCGCTTGCCCGCGTCCGGACCCTGGATGACCAGCAGCGACAGCACGCCACAGGATACGGGGGTCCGGAGGGATGGGGAGGGGGCCTTGGGGGCGCCCGCATACGATTCTGCCGATGGCCAAGTCCGCCCAAGCCAGCCGGATGCCCACGCCCGAAGACCGGGTGGTGCTGCTGCACGGCAAGGAACTCTTCCTGCGGACGGAGTACACCGAGCACCTGCGCCGGCTCCTCAGGGCCGCCCACGGCGACTGCGAGTTCGCCAAGTTCGACGGGGCGAGCGCCGCCCCGGCGGAAGTCCTGGACGAGTGCCGCTCATTCGGCCTGATGGCCACGCACAAGCTGGTGGTGGTGGACGACGCGGACCTGATGCTGAATCAGGACACCCGCCCCATGTTCGAGCGCTACTGCGACTCACCCTCGGACCAGGCGACGCTGGTCCTGCGGGCCTCCACCTGGCGTCCGGGCAACCTGGACAAGGCCATCGACAAGGTCGGCCTGGTCATCCGGTGCGACGAGATCGACGCGGCGTCCGCCGGCAAATGGGTCGTCCGCCGGGCGGAGAAGACCCACGGCGTGCGTCTGGAGCCACCGGCCGCGGCCATGCTCATCGACCGCACCGGCACCGACCTCGGACGGCTCGACGGCGAGCTGGCCAAGCTGGCCGCGTCGGCGGGCCAGGGCGGGACCATCACCACCCAGCTCATCACCGAACTCGTCGGCCTGACCCGCGAGCAGGAGGCCTGGGCCATCCAGTCGCTGCTGCTCTCGGGCGATGCGCCCCGGATGCTGCGCGAGCTGCGGGTCATCATGGGCAACGGCTCGAAGGATGTGGGCGTGCCGGTCAGCTTCGCCTGCTGCGATCTGGCCCGCAAGCTGGTGGGGGCCGCCGAGGGCATGGCCCAGGGCGCGCCGCCCGGCAAGATCACGAAGGATCTGGGCCTCTGGGGCGGTTCGGACCGCCCGATCATGGATGCCGCCCGCCGGCTCGGACCCGCCCGCGCCCGCGAACTCTTTGATGCGGCCATCGCCGTGGATGCCGGCATCAAGTCCGGCATGGACACCGAGATCGCCATCGAGGTGCTCGCCCTGCGGTTCGTCGCCAGGGGCTGAGGGTCTGGCCGGGGGCACCCGGGTGCAACTCGGCCCCACGGTCGGGCAAGCGGACGGCGCACGCGGGCCGATATACTTCCCATCCTCCATGGAAAGACCCCCACCCAGGCCGGGCATGTGCGTGTTTCTCTGCGTGCTCGGGCTGAGCGCGTTCACGGCGGTGGTTTTCGGGATCATGTCCCAGGTTCTGCCGACGGCGACGAACGAGTCGCTCTTCGCGGAGACCGGGCCGTTCGAGCGTGCTTCCCCCTGGTTCTGGCTGGGGCTAGGGGTGCTGATCGTGCTGGTGTTCCGGCGCGCCACGCCGGGGGTGGTGGCGGGGGTGGTTCTGAGTCTGGCTGCGGCCGCCCGGGAGTGGGACCTGCACAAGTTCTTCACCGGCTACAGCGTGCTCAAGCCCGGGTTCTACACCCACGCGGAGTATCCCCTGCACCAGCAGGCCATCGCGGGCGTGCTGGTGCTGGCGGCCCTCGCCAGCGGGTTCTATCTGCTCCGGCTTGTCTGGAAGCTCCGCCCCTGGGCGTCGTCCCCCCGCCCGGCGTGGCTGTATGCGCTGGTGTTCGCCTGCTTCATGCTGGTCTTCACCAAGGCCCTCGACCGCGCCCCGGCCGTCATCCGCGGCGACCTGGGCGTGCAGCTGCCCGTCCGCGTCGATCTGCTGATGTCGGCCTGGGAAGAAGGGCTGGAGATGCTCCTGGCGGTCTATTTCGCGGGCGTGGTGCTTTCGTACGACGCCCTGACCGGCTCGGCGCATTATCATCACCGGGCGTCGTCGGCCCGTTGAGACGGCCCGCCAGGATGTGCGGAACAATCCCTCAGAGCAGGAGGCTCGGAACGGATGGCACACACAACCCACGGTGTACGGCGGCGGACCACGCCGGGCGACCGCCGGGCGCTTGCGGCGGCCGCGGCCTTGTGCCTGCTGCCCGCCTGCGCCCAGAAGCGGGGCCAGCCCGCCGCGGACACCGAGCGCCCCGCCACCAACGCGGGCCTGGCCGCGCTCGCCAACGAGCGGTCGGCCCCTCCCCCCACCCTCGGCGCGTCCCCGCCGGACGATTTCCGGCCCACCCGCGCCATCGTCGAGCAGTACGCCGCCCTGTACGACCAGATCTGGGAAGACGCCGAGCGGTCCGCCGGCGGCACGCCCGTGCAGACCTGGGAACCGTCGGGCGGGCGGGCGTCGCCCTCGGGCCGCTCGGGCGAGTCGCCCGACACCGCCATCGCCGATCCCGATGTTGCTGAAGAGCCGACACGGGTCTCTCTCCTGGCGTTCGTGGGCGAGGATGACGCGAACACCAGCATCTCCGAGCCGAGCGGGCACGCCGCGCCCGAGATGTCGCCCGGCCCGGCGGTCGTTCCGGCCGTCCCGGTCGCGGCCGACCCCGAGCAGCGCAAGCAGCAACTGCTCGAAGAACTCGTCGGCGTGCTGGGCGAGCTGGCCCTTTCCGGCGACGGCCCCGGCTCGTCTGCCCTGGCGCTGGCCGGGCTGGAGGCCGTGCGCCCCGACGCGCTCCACGCCCTGAAGGGCCAGGGCGTGCTGTCCGAGGCGGAGGTCGCCTCGCTCGACGCGGCGCGGGATCTGTTCCGGGCCATGTCGGCGCGGGGCGGCATCGCCGATCCCGGCGAGGTCTCGACGGTGCTCGACCGCATCCGGCGCGATCTCGACGCCCGCGCCGGCCTGCGCATCACCCGCGCCGAACTCTGCACCAGCGTCACCGGCTTCGGGCGCTACGAGACCTTCCCCGCCAATCGCTTCATCGCCGGGCGGGCCCAGCCGGTGATCGTCTACACGGAGATCGACCGCTTCGGCCACCGCGAGTCCACGGGATCGGACGGCGCGCCCCGCTACGAGATCCAACTCTCCCAGCGGCTTGAGCTGTACCATGTGGCCGACAACCTCAACACCTGGAACCGCGCCGCCGAGATGGACAAGACCGTCTCGCGCAACCTGGTGCGGGACTACTACCTCATCAACCAGGTCACGCTGCCCGCAAACCTGAGCATCGGCAGGTACCACCTCAAGGTGGTGATGCGCGACCTGGTCAGCGGCAACCTGGCCGAGACCATCATCCCGATCGAGATCGTGGCGGGCGGAAGGTGATCCTTGGGCAGGATCGGACGATTTTTATAACCTCATCAGTGTCACGCATTTACAGCAGATTTGTTCATTTTTCTGTTGTTTTGTGACTAGGCATTAAAAATTTTCTTGCAAATGCAGGCAAGGATGCTTGACAAGGTAGCAGGGGGGGGGGGTACCTTATGTTTATCCAGATGGCTTCGATAAGCACCTCGCAGAAGCAAAGAAGGATGAACATGAGACAGATTCTGCTCGCAACGGCCGCCATCGTCACCACGCTGCTCGCGGCATGCACCTACACGCGCGACTTTGGGACCGAAAAGGTCATCCTCGAAAGGTTTACCGATGGAACTACGAGGATGACGATCGAACGCGACAACGGGGGGGAGAAGATCGAGATGGACATCACCGGCAAGTCCCGGCGGGAGATCCGGAGGATGGTTCCGTTTCCGCTGATGGAGGGCCTTGATGGGCTGCCTCTGGCGGCCAACCCCGTCCCCGTGCCGATTGAGTATCGGTATGAGTATCGTTTCGATGTGTACGACATCAACGGCGACTTTGCCGACACCATCACGGTCGAAACCTACGACGATTTCGTCGCCATGATGCCGGTCGCCTTTTCGCTCGGCGGATTCCCGATGCCGTCCCAGGACACGCTTGATGCGATGGCGGCCGACATGCTCCCCCACTGGGTCGATCCTGAAACGGACTGGCACAACTACAACTGAGCTGGCCGGGTCAGGGCCGCCGCCCTGCCCCGGCGTTTATGCGGATTGTACTAAGTTTCGTCGTGTTCCTTGTTTCCGGCTGCGCACGACCCGCCGGGCCAATGCTGTCGCCGTTGCACCACGCGCCCGCCAGCATTCGTGAAACCGTGGAGATCGACGGGTCGGACCCCGACCACGCGGTTGAGCACTACCGGCTCCGTCTTAGCACGCCGGACGGTGTTTGGATGGACCTCGACGCGGACTTTGATTCGCACGGCGTGCATGTCAAGGGGGCGATCGGGTACGACGACAGCGGCACGAGCGTGCCGATCGAGCGGATATGCGTCGACACCGGCTCGAACGGGTTCTTCAGTATGTCGACCGAGCACGATCTGGCGTCTCACCTGTGGGCCTCGCAGGAGTACGGCGAGCGCAAATCGATGTCTCTGCGCGCCGAACACCGCTCGTGGCGGGCGGTTGCGACGTCTTTGTCGGTCGGGGGCGTCGTCTACCGACCAGCCCCCGTGGACCTTTCGGACAGGACGGCGCAATCGCTTGTTCACACGCCGTTGCTCGGCCAGGAGTGGTTCGCGTCGGCAGCGGCAACCTGGATTGATCCGGCGGGTGGACTGCTCGCGGTGTCGTTCGACGATCAGGCCGTTGACAAGGCCCTGTCGGAAGGTACCCGCACGCGGTGGGTGTCGGTGCCATGGCGAGCCTTCAAGCCGAACGGGCATCGGTTCATGCCGATCGAGATCGGCGGAGATCGCTATGAAGCGATCATTGACACCGGGATGGGCCGGGAACTGTTCATCGAGGTTTCGCGTCCGCCGGGCTTTGTGCCAAAGCCTTGGAAGCGTTTTCGGGTCATTGCGAAGGCGGGACCCGTCGGTCCAATGCGGGCTGGAGTGAGTGACGAACCCGTCCATCTCGGGGGGATTCAGTTTCCCAACCCATTTGTGATGTGGCTCGATGTGCGTCGGAACACACTTCCACGATTGGACGGCGGTCAGCCTGTCGCTTTGCTCGGTCTCGATTTTCTCCGGCGTGCTCCCGTGCTTCTTGACCCGAGGAATGATCGTGCGCACTTCTATCTCGGCGACCGCGACGACTTGCCACCGTCTTTGGATCCGTCGCTTGTTTCACCCACCAAGTCGCCCTCGTGAGTCACGCTTGCCAAGATTTGGCTGTTGACCACCAATTATAGTCTGCCTGCTGACGAGGTTGAAAGAGACACCCCTCGAATCTCGGATGCTTCTGTCGCCGACGCGAGCAGGCCCTAAGGACGCTCCCGCGCCCTCACGCCCGCGGGCGCAGAGGGTCCGCTGTGGGGTGCGACGAGCGGCGGGCCGTTCGTGACCTGGTTCGGCACACGCAGCACCACCCTTCCCCGGACGCCCGGAGACCGGCCGTTCGCCATCCTTGGCCTGGACTTCCTGCGGCGGCATCCGGTCCTCCTCGACCCGAAGAACGATCGGGCGCACTTCTTTGTCGGCGACCCCGCGACGCTTCAGCCGCCCACGGACGGCATGGAGTCTTCGTCCGTCGATTGATTCGACCACACGCGCCCAAACTCACGAAACCGGCCAGTTCGGCTGGTGGCCTGCCAATTCGGCACACCCCGAGGGGCTTCCCCAAGGGGAGCAATCCGCGCAAGTGCTTGTTCGGAAAGGGTTTCGCCGCTCGGAACCCGGTTTTGGCCGCTTTGGATTCTTCTGGCAACTGGCACGCCCCGTGCAGCCGATACATCGGGATGATTCCCGGTTCCGGGCGGAAGAACGATCCGCAACGGCCCCGGGAGCGAACAGACCCGGGAGGAACCGTGTTCCTCTCTTTGGGGAACCGGCAGGAGCCCCGAGTTCGGGACGGGCCGCAAGCCCGTTGGGAGACAGGCATGTTCGAGCGATTCACAGACCGGGCACGCAAGGTGATGGCGCTGGCCAACCAGGAGGCCCAGCGATTCAACCACGAGTACATCGGGACCGAGCACATCCTGCTCGGCCTGGTCAAGGAAGGCTCCGGCGTCGGCGCCAATGTCCTCAAGAACCTGGATGTGGACCTGCGCAAGGTCCGCCTCGAGGTCGAGAAGCTGGTGCGGGCCGGGCCTGAGATGGTCACGATGGGCAAGCTGCCGCAGACGCCGCGCGCCAAGAAGGTGATCGAGTACGCCATCGAGGAGGCCCGCAACCTCAACCACAACTATGTGGGCACCGAGCACCTGCTGCTCGGCCTGCTGCGCGAGCACGACGGCGTGGCCGCCCAGGTGCTGATGAACCTGGGCCTCAAGCTCGAGGAGGTCCGCGAGGAGGTTCTCAACCTGCTCGGCGCGGGCGCCGAGTCCGACGCTTCGGAGGCCGTCTCGGGCGAGCCGGGCGCTACTCCCTCCGGCGAGGGCAAGGCCAAGGGCAAGAGCAAGACCCCCGCCCTGGATTCCTTCGGGCGCGACCTGACCGAGCTGGCCCGCGAGGGCGGGCTGGACCCCGTCATCGGGCGCGCCAACGAGATCGAGCGCCTCACCCAGGTGCTCTGCCGGCGCACCAAGAACAACCCCGTCCTCCTGGGCGAGGCTGGCGTGGGCAAGTCGGCCATCGTCGAGGGCCTGGCCCAGCGCATCATCGACGGCGAGGTGCCCGAGATCCTCCACGACAAGCGCCTGGTCGTGCTCGACCTGGCCATGATGGTCGCCGGCACCAAGTACCGCGGCCAGTTCGAGGAGCGCATCAAGGCCGTGATGAACGAGGTCCGCCGCGCGGGCAATGTCATCCTCTTCATCGACGAGCTGCACACCCTGGTGGGCGCGGGGGGGGCGGAGGGCGCGATCGACGCCTCCAATGTCCTCAAGCCCGCCCTGGCCCGCGGCGAGATCCAGTGCATCGGCGCCACCACCTTCGACGAGTACCGCAAGTACATCGAGAAGGACGCCGCCCTGGCCCGCCGCTTCCAGTCCATCCCGGTGGACCCGCCGAACAACGAGCAGGCCGTCGAGATCCTCAAGGGCGTGCGCGACAAGTACGAGGAGCACCACCGCGTCAAGATCACCGACGCGGCGATCAAGGCCGCCGTCGAGCTGTCCGGCCGGTACATCACCGGGCGGGTGCAGCCCGACAAGTCCATCGATGTGCTCGACGAGGCCGGCGCCCGCATCCGCATCCGCAGCATGAGCAAGCCGCCGGACCTGGCCGACATCGAGGCGGAGATCGAGAAGCTGACCATCGCGAAGGACGAGGCCGTCAAGGGCGCGGACTACGAGAAGGCGGCCGAACTGCGCGACAAGGCCGAGCAGCTCAAGCGCAAGAAGGAGACCATCCAGACCGAGTGGCGCGCCCGCCAGCAGGAGGCCAGCGGCGTGGTCGACGAGGAGGTCATCGCCGAGGTCGTCTCCAAGATGACCGGCGTGCCGCTGCAGAAGCTCGAGAAGGAGGAGGCCGCCCGCCTGCTCGCGCTCGAGGCCGAGCTGCACAAGAAGGTCATCAGCCAGGACGACGCCATCAAGGCCATCGCCCGGTCCATCCGCCGCGCCCGCGCCGGCCTGAAGGACCCCAAGCGCCCGATGGGCAGCTTCATCTTCGTCGGCCCGTCCGGCGTGGGCAAGACGCTGCTCTCCAAGGCCCTGGCCGAGTTCATGTTCGGCGACGCCGACGCGCTCGTCCACCTCGACATGTCCGAGTACATGGAGAAGCACACGGTCTCCCGCCTGGTCGGCGCGCCCCCCGGCTATGTCGGCTACGAGGAGGGCGGCCAGCTCACCGAGCAGATCCGCCGTCGCCCGTACGCCGTCGTCCTGCTCGACGAGGTCGAGAAGGCCCACCCCGATGTCTTCAACATGCTCCTCCAGATCATGGAGGAGGGGCGACTGACCGACTCCTTCGGGCGCCATGTCGACTTCCGCAACACCATCATGATCATGACCAGCAACATCGGCGCTGATCTGATCAAGGGCGGCGGCGGGTTCGGCTTCGGCAAGCACACCTCGGACAACCAGTTCGAGAACATCAAGTCCGTCCTGATGAAGGAGATCGAGCGGTTCTTCCGCCCCGAGTTCATCAACCGGCTCGACGATGTGGTCGTCTTCCGCCCGCTGACCCGCGACGATCTCGTGCAGATCATCGAGTACGAGACCGCCAAGGTGGCCGAGCGCATCAAGGAGCAGGGCATCGTCATGACCCTGGACCAGCCCGCCAAGGACTTCCTCATCGACAAGGGCTACAACCCCGACTTCGGCGCCCGCCCCCTCCGCCGCGCCATCGGCACCTACATCGAGGACCCCCTGTCCGAGATGCTCCTCTCCGGCGATCTCCACGGCAAGACGCATGTCCGCGCCACCCGCATCGGGACCGAGGACAAGCTCAGCTTCGAGACCAGCACCGACCCCGCCGCCGAGGCGGCGGCCGAGGAAACCCCGGAACCCGCCGCGGCGGCCAACGGGACCGAGACCCAGTCCACCTGACCCCTCCGACCCTTGCACCCTCAGGCCCGCGTCCCACGACGCGGGCTTTTTCTTTGCCTTCCCCACCCGGACCCGCAACCGGGCGGCCCCGGGCCGGTGTATTGTTGAAGAAATCAAGAATCGTTCAATAATGGCCCGCCCGTCTCCCATCCCGACCCCCGCCGTCCGCACGCCCGCCCAGGTCCGGGCCATCGCCTCGCCCGTCCGCCAGGAGATCCTCGACGCGGTGGAGGCGGCCGGCCCGAGCACCATCGCCGAGATCGCCGTCGCTCTGGCCCGTCGCCCGGACGGTCTGTATTTCCACATCCGGGCGTTGGAGAAGGCCCGCCTGCTCCGGCGCGTCGGCACGCGGGGCGAAGGCCGGTCCGAGGCGGCGGTCTTCGATGTCCCGGCCCGCCCCGTGCGGATCGACTACGCCACGCCGCGCGGGCGGGCGGCCCGGCTCGGACCCGCGCTGGACGCGCTGCTCCGCCTGGCCCGGCGCGACACGCGCCGCGCGCTGGCCTGCCCAAACGCCGTGGCCCACGGCCCGCGCCGTGACCTCTGGGTCGCCCGCGTCCGCGGGCGGGTCACGCCGGAGGAACTCGCCCGCGTCAACGCCCTGCTCGAAGAGTGCTCGTCCATCCTGCGCGAGAGCCGCGCGGGTGCCGACGGCCGCCCGGTGGCCCTGGCGTTCGCGCTGACACCGCTGATGGAAACGGTTCCGGAAAGGAAGAGCACGCCATGAACACCCGCACGCCCCGCCGATTCCGGTGCGCCCTCGCCCTCTGCCTGGGCCTGCTGACGCTCCCCTTCCCGGCTGTGGCGCAGGGGGTGCCGGAGCCGGGCACGCCAACCTTTGACGCTTCACGCCCGGCGCGCCTGGAGTGCAAGCGCGCGCCGACGGGCCATGTGCTCGTGCGGTGCGAGGTCAACGGGCGCGACGCGGGATGGTTCATCTTCGACACCGGCGCGGGCATCTGTGTGGTCTCCACCCCGCGCGTCGAATCGCTGGGATTGAAGGACTCCGGCGCGATCGAGGCGGTGGGCGTCGGCGGCGCGGAGGCGGCCCGCACGGTGTCGGCCGATTCCCTCATCGTCGGCCCGCTCACGCTGCGGGACCATCCCATGCTCGTCACCGATCTCTCGTTCCTCACGCCGCACCTGGGCGAGGAGATCGCGGGCGTGCTGGGTTACGGCGTGTTCGCCCGCTCCGTCGTGGCGATGGACCTTGCCACGCCGAGCGTGACGATCTTCCCGCCGGATGATCCCGCGCACGCGGAACTGGCCTGGGAGGATCTGGAGCTGATCGGGCGCGTGCCGGCGGTCCACGCCCGGTTCGAGGGCGGCGAGGGCCTGTTCCGCCTGGACACCGGCGCGAACGGGCATGTCACTTTTCATCAGCCCGCCGTGGAATCCCTGGGCCTGCTCGACGGGCGCGACCTGCAAGACGCCCGGCTCGGCGGCGTCGGCGGCTTCGTCGCGGCCAAGCAGGGGGAGTTGGCGTGGTTCGAGCTGGGCGGCCTCCGCACCGAGCGGGTTCCCGCGATGTTCGCGGTCGAGGCCAAGGGAACCTTCGCGGAGAAGGACCGATCCGGCAACATCGGGGTCGAACTCCTCCGCCCGTTCGTGCTGCACCTGGACTACGGGCGTTCGCGGATCGCCTTCGTCCGGCGCGACTGATTGACAAGCCGCGACTGCGAGGGAGCGGGCTTCCATCTCGCTGTCATTTGCAGGCCGCGGCGAGGATGTGCGTCGCTCGGCCGCTCCCTTTCAGTCGCGGCTTGTCTCCCGGGGCACGCCCGGGCTTCAGGTGGGGTCCGTCTCACCGGTTCCGGTACAGCGCCGGGTCCACCGCCCGCGCCATGGCCTCCTTATCCATCGCACCGCCAAGAAACGCATCGATCCGCGCGGCCCACCCGGTCGCATCACCGATCAGGTCCGCGTAGGGCACATCGAGCACCCGGAAGCACGGGCGCTCCGCCATCCAGCGCGCGACCCCGGCCAGTTGCTGCTCGTACATCGCGGCCAGCCGATCGGGCGGCAGCCCGGCCCCGCTCCGCCCGGACCGGGCGAGCATGACGCCCTGCGACCGGATCACCTCGTCCAGGTCGCGGCGCATGAAGACCACGCGGTAGGGCCGGTCGGCCGGCAGTTCCGTCAGCAGCATGTGGATGACCTTGACGCTCCGTCCCGCTGCATCACCCAGCCACGCCTTGTCCGTGCGCAGGCGTTTGACCCGCTCGAACTCGAAGTAGCCCTTCGGGTTGTCCGGGTCGGGGGCGCGCTCGTGGTCGGTCACGGGCGGGATGCCGCCCGCGGCGAGCATCTGCATCGCCAGGCTCGTGCCCGACCGCGGCAGCCCGGACACCACCGTGATGAAGTCGCGCCCGACGGTCATCCGTGTGCCCCCGGGGTTTGAGCGGCGGCCCAGGCGGCCGGCCCGCGCGGCGTGGCGCGGTCGGCCAAGGCTCTTTGCGCGGGATCGGGCATCTGCGCTTCCAGCATGGAGTTGGTCCGGGCGTCAATCTCCGCGGCCTTGCCGGCATCGCCGGCGGCACGGTGGAGGGCCGCCAGAAACCGTTGCGACTCGATCCGCCCGGGCTGCACGGCGACCACCGCCTCGAAGGCTCGCGCTGCGTCGGCCTGTTCGCCCAGCCAGGCCAGGGCGACGCCGAGCAGATGGTTGGCCTCCGGCAGCGTCGGGCGTGATTCGAGAATGTCCAGGCACCGTTCGGCGGCAGGCTCGAAACGCCCGCGTCCGATCTCGGCCCGCGCCAGCGCCAGCACTGCGCCCGGATCGCTCGGCGATGCGCTCGCGGCCTGTTCCGCCAGGCGCGCGCCCTCGTCCCACCGTTCCACCGTGTTGCACGCCTCGGCCAGCGCGACCCTGGGAAGTTCCGGGTTGGTGAGCACGCCGTCGAGCAGGGCGTTGGCCTCGGCCAAGCGCCCGGCGGCGGTGAGGCCGCCGATGCGGAGCAGGGTGGTTTCCGGGTCGGAGCCGTGCGCGGGGTTGGCCTTCCGCAAGCGGGCCAGGGTCGCCTCGGCCTCGTCGAAACGGGCCAGCTCCAGCAGGGCGCGGGCGAGGGCGAGGGCGTAGCGAGGCTCAGTGGAATGCTCGGCGACGAGGGGTGCGAAGACGGCGGCGGCCTCCCGCGCCCGTCCGCGCGAAAGATGGACCGCGCCCAGGTTGAACGCGGTCTCACGCCGCGCCAGTTCGACGCGGGCCACGGCATCCTCGGGCAGGGCGGCCATGTACCCCAGGTCCACCAGCTGGCGGATGGCGTCGTGGGCCTCGAAGGGGTCCTGGCGCAGGTCCGCGGGATGGCGTGCGTCATCGCCCGGCACGGCGTCCCAGCTCTCGATCGGGTCGGGGGGGGCTTGCGTGAGGGATTCGGCGAGCACGCGCCCGTCCATGTCGCGCCCCATCGGCAGGCCGAGCAGGGCCAGGGCGGTGGGCGCGATGTCGAGCAGGCCGGGGGCGTGGGGGTGGGAATCGGCGCGGACGCCGGGGCCGTGCATCACGAGGATGCCGTGCTCGCGGTGCCACGCGGCCTCGGTGGCGGCGCGCTGCTCGTTGGAGAGGCCCTCGGTCACGGGGCGCTGGTCGCCGGAGTGGAAGCCGTGGTCGGAGAGCAGGATGACCGCGGCGTCCGGCCCGGCGAGGCGGAGCATCTCGCCCAGGAGTTCATCGTGGAGTTCGTACACGCCCGGCATGACGCCGGAGAACAGCTCGAACTCCCGCGGCTGGACATGCTTCATCCGGGGCGGGAAGAACTGCATGAAGTGGTGGCCGATGGTGTCGATGGCCTCGTGGAAGACCAGGGCCGCGTCCCAGCCGGGGTCGGCCTGCATGGCGGCCCTGGCAGCGGCGTCGACCGACAGGCACTGGGCGACCAGTCGCGTCAGCGTGCGGATGCGGGGGTGGTCGCGCCCGAGTTTGGCCCACTGCGGCACGAGCCGGGCGAGCACCCGCTCGGGGACAGCGGTCGGGTGAACACGAGCGGCGGCGATCCGCTCCGCCAGTTCCGGCGGATGAACCGTGCCGGGAACGAGCGGCCAGGGCTGCTTGGCATTGGCGGGCTGGGATTCGTTGAGCAGGTTGGTGACGACGCAGCCGCGGACCGGCTCGGCGGGGTGCGAGGCGTACCACGAGGTGACATGGGTCCGCAGCCCGGACTGGTGGAGGGTGTTCCAGAGAGCCTTGGTTTTTCGTGTGGTGGAGGAGGTGGGCCGGAGGCTCTGGTTCTCGGTATCGGGTTCGAGGAAGTTGAGGATGCCGTGCTTGTCGGCGGTCTTGCCGGTGGCGACGGTGGACCAGAGCAGGGGCGAGAGGCGGGGTTCGAGGGTGGCCAGGTCGGCGTGGACGCCGCCCTGCATCAGCCGGCGCAGGTGCGGCATGCGCCCCTTGTCCATCAGCCGGCGGACCATGATCCAGTCGGCCGCGTCCCAGCCGAGGATGAGCAGTTTGCGTGCGGGGCGTTGGGTCATGCGTGAGGGGGCGGATGGGGTGCGGGGGGGGAAAAAGAACATGGGCGGCCGGTGGGCCGCCCATGCTACCTTGTCAGGTTCGGTCGCGTCGTGCGGTCACGACGCGGGCCGGATCAGCGGCGACGACGCCCGGCGACCAGGCCGCCCAGGCCGAGCAGGGCCACGGCGGAGGGGGCCGGGACCACGCCCGCGCCGATGGAGGCGCCGGCGGTGGACTCGTAGGCGTACTCGACCAGCGAGCGGGGGCTGGTGAGGGTGGCGCCGAGCGAGACGCGGGCCCAGCCGTAATGCACGGCGCTGGTGGCCTCGTTGAAGAAGCGGAAGCCGATCAGGTTCTGATCGCTGTTCAAAGCCCACTGGCCGGCGTTGGTGGAGCCGGAGCCGAAGGTGCTGGCGGCGCCGACATCGGTGCCGAAGCCAAGGTTGGCCGCGGTGTTGGCCGCGGTGATGACATACGCGCCGCCGGCGGGGTTGCTCGGGCTGAACTGATTGAAGCTGGAGGACGACCAGAAGTTGATGTCCCAGCCGGGGACGGTCGAGCCGCCGCCCGCGCCGACGAGGTTGTTCGCGCCGGTGACGACATTCAGGTACAGACCGTTGAGGGTGGCGGGGATGTCGTGGTTCACGACATGGTGGACGATCTGAGCGTTGGCGGCCGAGACGGCGGCGGTGGCGACGGCGGCGACGGCCAGGTGCTTGTTCAGGCGGCTCTTCAGGTTCATGGTTCTCTTCTTTCTCTCTTTGCGTTCAAGGTGAAGAACAGTTTCCGGCTCACATAAACCGGGTCCGCACTCCACGCCGAGATCGATTCGGATCTCTCTTTATCTCCGCCGCCCCACACGGGCGCGGCAAAGGAGAGTCTACCCCGAAACATGGGGGTCGCACAGATCTTTTTGCCACAATTGCTCGCCAAACCGGATGTTTTGGTTTCGATAGGGTTATTGGGCCTGATGCGCGGTGACGCCTGCAACGCAGGGGAAGGCCCCTGAGTATCATGGACCCATGCCCGTCTTCCTCCGCTGGCTGCTGCGTCTCGGCCCGACCAACCCCATCGCGGTGCGTCTGGTTCAGAACGCCTCGCGGCGTTCCAAGCACAATCTGGTGAGATCAACCTATCTGGCGGTGCTCATCCTGGTACTGCTCTGGGCTGTTCTGGGAAATACCCAGGGCGGCCAGGTCTCGTATCGGGATCTGGCTTCCTCCGGCGCGACCAGCTTCGCCTGGGTGGCCTACCTCCAGGTGTTCCTGATCTGCATCCTGTCGCCGGTGTTCATGGCGGGGGCGATCGCGCAGGAAGCCAACCCCCGGACCTGGGATATCCTGCTGACCACGCCGATGTCCAGGCTGGAGATCGTGCTGGGCAACCTGCTGGGGCGGCTGTGGTTCGTGCTGGCGTTGCTGTTCGCCAGCCTGCCGCTGTTCGCGCTGACGCAGTTCTTCGGCGGGGTGCCGGGGCGGTCGATCCTGGCGAGCTATCTGGTGGCCGCGGGGGCGGCGTTGCTGGTGGGTTCGATCGCGATCGCGCTGTCGGTGTCGCGTCTGGTGGGGCAGCGGGCGGTGTTCGCGTTCTATGTGTCGGTGATGACCTACCTGGCGGCGACGATCGCGGTCGATGCGTGGCTGCGGTCGCGCGGGCTGGGCGCGGGGGTGAACGGGCAGGGCGTGACGGCCGTGACGAGCGTCAATCCCTTCCTCGCGCTGCGGTCGCTGCTCAGCCCGACGACCTACCCGGCGGCGGACGCGGGCACCTATTCCGGCCTGCGGGCGCTGGCGTTCGAGACGCCGGTGCGGGCGTGGGTGTGGGGGACGGTGGTCATCAGCAGCCTGCTGGTGCTGGCCAGCACGCTGACGGTGCGGGCGGGCGGGCTGCGCCAGATCGCGGGCGGCGCCAGCGGCATCCCCTGGTACCGGCGGGTGATGGGTCTGGGGGCGAAGGGCGCGGAGTTCCGCCCGCCGCGGAGCGTGTGGGCCAACCCCATCGCCTGGCGCGAGGCGGCGGCCCGCAACGCGACCTTCTGGCGGATCCTGGCGCGGTGGTCGTTCATCGCGCTGGGACTCATCACAGGCGTGGTGATCGTGATTTTGTTCCATGCCGGCTCGCTGAACGCCCAGGACTTCCGCTTCGTGGTGCGGAGCGTGGTGTTCACCGAGGTGTTCGTGATCGCGCTGGTGGCGATCAACATGGCGGCCACGGCGGTCAGCCGCGAGCGGGAGGACGGCACGCTGGACCTGATCCTGACCACGCCCATCACGCCGGGCATGTACCTGGCCGGCAAGCTGCGCGGGCTGATCGCGTACCTGCTGCCGCTGATCGCGGTGCCGGTGTTCACGGTGGGGCTGGCCGGGCTGTACGCGGGCTTCTTCAACGACCTCCGCAAGGGGGGGACGATGGTCCAAGAGGGAATCATGGGCGGCACTGTTCTCGTGCCCGCCGTGCTGCCCGAGGCCGGGCTGGTCGCGGCCCTGGTGCTGGTGCCGTTCGCGGCGTTCTGCGTGATGGTCGGCCTGCAATGGTCGCTCAAGAGCAAGGGCACGCTGGGATCGGTGGTGGGCACGGTGGCGGTGGTGGGGGTCATCAGCGGCATCGTGGGCCTGTGCGGCTGGGCGGCCGGGGCCGACCTGCCGGTGGTCGGCCCCGCGGTGGCCGCCGTCTCGCCCGCCAGTTTGCTGGACGCGCTGGTCGCGCCCGTGCAGCGCATGAACCAGACCGTGACGGACTCCGGCCTGTTCGCGGCCCGGATCTCGCTGGGCGTCGGCGCGGTCGTCAGCGCGGCGGTCTACATCGCCATCGTCTACGCCATCCACACGACGATGGTCCGCGGGTTCGACTTCACGGTGCGCAAGCTGGCGGGGACGCGGTGAATACCGCTGATGCGGGGCCGGAGGCGACGGCGTGAAGTTCCGCGCTTCGTCCCGGCACCGGCTGGTGTTCGTGTTGCAAGGCCCGCGCCGGCCGTGGTGGCTGCCGCCCGCGTTGGTGTGCGGGGGCTTGGTGGTGGGGGGCGGCAGGGCTTTCGATGTGGGGGAGTTCGTGGGTTGGGGCGGTTGCGTTGTTGATCGGCCTGGCGGCGGCCGGTGTCGGCGCGGTGTGGTGGCGGTTGCGCGTGGCCGAGTGGCGACACTACCAGCGCTTTGCCAAGGAAGAAGTCTGGGAGGTCTGCCCGCGCTGCGCGTACCGCCTGGACGGGTTGGAGAGCGGGCGGTGCCCGGAGTGCGGGGAGGACCTGGACAGACTCCGACGGACGCTCTCGCGCCGTCGGTCAGAGTGGTTCTGACGGCTCCGCGGGCGGAGAAGTACGCAGAGGTGCGGAGATCACGCAGAGGGCGCAGAGATCGGACTTTGAACGCGAAGATCGCGAAGGACGCGAAGAGTCCTTGGCGAGATATTGATCCCCTTCCTGAATCAAGTTCATCGCCGAGCGTGATTTACCGGGTCAGAACCAAGATGTCCGGAAGGTATCTTCGCAGTCTTCGCGTCCTTCGCGCTAATACCCCATGTCTTTTCTCTGCGTCCTCTGCGTGATCTCCGCACCTCTGCGTACCTCCTCATCCCGCCGGAGGCTCGGTCGTGCGCAGGGTCAGGGCGAACTGGCTGCCGTAGATCGGGTACTCGCTGAGAACGCGGAAGCCCCGCAGTCTCTGGCCGTCGAAGCCCAGCGTGTCGCAGGCGTGGGCGAGCAGGGCGCGGTACTGCGGCACCACGCTGGAGCCGAACCGATGGGAGCCGTGCCCCAGCGGTTCGACGGTTTCGAGCAGGTCCAGCTGGTCGATGTCGCGGGTGCGGTCGTTCACATCGGCCTGGCCGCGGATCGTGGTGTCGTAGAGGCGCAGGTCCGGGGATTCTCCGGGGAACAGATCCTCGTGGATCAGCAGGTCGAACTGGCTGGAGCGCGTGGGGATGTTGATGTCGCTGGAGGCCCAGGCGCGCCGGTTGCGGGACGCGGGCAGGTAGCGGGGGATCTCGGCGCGGTTGACCTCGCAGGTGACGAGGTTGACGCCCGACACCGCCCCGAAGCCCGGCTCGTCGAGCAGGTAGTGCGTGGCCTCGCCAACGATCTGGGCCTTCAGGCGCGGCACCGGGTCGCTCGAGAACGCGCCGACCACCGCGCCCTGCACCGAGTCCACGGCCTCGCCGGTCAGGGTCGTCGGGCGTCGTCCGGCGCGTCCCTCCACCCGGCGCTGGCTGGTGAAGTGGACCGGCACGCCGGGGCGCAGCCGGTGCAGGCCGATGACGGCCTTGATCCACACGATGTCGATGTGCCCCGCGTCCGCGCTGGGCCAGAAGACGGCGGCCTCGGCGTACACATCGGCCTCCACGCCCTTGAGCTGGCTCATGGCGCGGTAGGCCGCCTGCTTGCGGCGCAGCTCGAACTCGCGCCGCGCCTCGGGCACCCACGCGCTCAGGATGGCCTCCAGCGCGCTGCGGTCGCCGATGTCCGAGCGGATCAGGTCTTCGTAGCCGTCCACGGCGGCGTGGGCCTCGGCCAGCAGGTCGGCGGGCACGCCGAGCTTGGCGCTGGCCGCCAGCACACGCCGCAGCGGCTCCGGGCCGGGCGTGCGGTGCACCATCGCCATCGGGTCCGACGAGCGCAGGGCCTTGAGCAGGCGCGAGGCCAGCACCTTGTCCACGCCCAGCTGCCCGGCGAGTTTCTGGGGTCCGGCCTCGGAGCCGGGCACCCGCTCGATGACCCGGGTCAGCCCGCGCAGCAGGGCGTCGCCGGTCTGGGTGATCCGGACCTCGATGGACTCGAGGGGGCGCTGGGGGCCGGGGGTCGGGATGGAGGCTTGGTCTGGCATACAGGAGGATCGGATACCGAACAAGAACCTATATAAAGGATACAGGGCTTCCGGTTCGGAGCGTAGGGTACCCGAAAAGGGTGACGGGCACAAGATTTCTGTCAAGTTTCAGAGAAACTTCCTTGCAATTGATCCCCGCCCTCGGGTACAACAGTGTCCGGGGAGCCGCGGCGCTCCCAAGAAACACGGATCGGCCCGCCTGACGGGCCGAATCGAGGAGACCGAGATGATCCGCACCGCTCTGTTCACCGCCCTGCTCGGGCTGGCGGCCCCCCTCGCGGCGGCCGATGTGATCTTCACCACCGGCACGCCTGACCCCGGCTTCCTGGGCTACTACGGGTTCGACCTCTACCCGGACCAGTCCGTGGGCATTGCCTTCACCCCCGACCAGGACTACCGGCTGGACTCGCTGGGGTTGTGGATGATGAGCAACGATTTCGACAACGCGGGGGCGACCTACACCGTGTCGCTCCGCACCGACGCCGCGGACGGGATGACCATCCCCGGGGCGACGGTGATCGAGTCCTGGACGGTGGCGACGGGCGCGGCGGGCTGGTTGCCGGTGCTCGATTCGATGACCTCCGTGCTCAACCCCCTGCTCTCGGCGGGCGTGACCTACTGGATCGTGGCCGAGTCCGACGAGCCGGCGTTCTTCAACCCGGTCTGGGTGGCGTCGCAGCAGGACGAGCCGGTGTGGCATTCGATCCGCAACTCGTTCAATCCGGACGGCGCCTGGATCTCGGGCTGGGGCCAGGGCGTGCCCGGGCTGGTGGTGTCGGGCTCGGTGGTGCCCGCCCCCGGCGCGGCGGGGCTGCTGGCGGTCGGCGCGCTCGCCGGTCTGCGTCGGCGTCGCTGATCCGTGATTCCTCCTTTCGCGCCGGGCACGGCGCGGGAGGATATCCCCGGCCCGGCTGACGCCGCGCCGGGCCATTGACCCAAACCGTTGACGCAAAGAGAAGGAGACTGATCGATGAACACCCGCACCCTCGCCGCCTGCCTGGCGGCCTGCCTGGCGGCCCCCGCCCTGGCCGACACCACCACCACCTTCGACAACGGCCTCGAGGGCTGGTCCATCTCGGGCCGCACCGACATCAACCCCACCGGCGGCAACCCCGGCGCCAACCTGCACGGCATGTTGTTCGATGTGTTCGGCGCGGACATCCGCAACGACACGAACGCCGCCTTCCTGGGCGACCTGTCCCGCTACGGAGCCTTCGAGCTGAGCATCGACATCCAGGTCAACTCCATCACCTTCTTCGGGCAGGAGGTCTCCCGCGACCTCGTGGTCGAGCTGCGCGACTACACCAACGGCAACGGCTACCCCTGGACCAGCGTGTACTACAACCTCGGCACGCTCCGGGCCGCCACGGAGGGGAGCAACGGCTGGATCACCTACAGCGTCGTCATCGACGACCCCTTCGCCACCGTGCTCCCGTCCGGCTGGGGCGGCTACGGCGACGAGGACCCCCACACCTTCGAGCCGATCCTGCCCGCCGACCGCACCTTCGCCAGCGTGCTGGCCAGCGTGGACGAGATCTCGTTCACCACCTTCGTGCCCGGCTGGTTCTTCGGGTTCACCAACTTCGACATCCAGGTGGACAACATCTCCATCCGCGCGGTGCCCGCGCCGTCGGCCTTCGCCCTGCTCGCGCTGGGCGGGCTGGTGGGCACGCGCCGGCGTCGCTGAGACAACGGATCCTGTTCCTGGAGCACGGGCGGCCGCACGGTCGCCCGTGCTCCTTTGACATGCAGGCATCGGTGGCCCGGCTCGCCGAGCCGGGTCCTGATTGACAAGCCGCGACTGCAAGGGAGCGGCCGCGGTTGCCTCCGCGGCGGAGTGCGCCGATTGATCCGTCGTTTCCGATCGTCCGGCATCAGATTGTCGGTTGGCGGTCCCGGCCGCTCCCTTGCAGTCGCGGCCTGTCGCGCGGTCAGAAGGGGAAGACCAGCGGCGCGATCAGCACCGGGCACAGCGCGGCGACGAAGTTCATGGGGACGCCCACGCGCAGGAAGTCCCCGAAGGTGTACCCGCCCGGCCCGTAGACCATCAGGTTCGTCTGGTAGCCGATCGGCGTGGCGAAGCTGGCCGAGCCGGCCATCATGATGGCGATGACAAAGGGCATGAAGTTCACGCCCAGCGATTCCGCGGCGGACATGGCGATGGAGAACATCAGCGCCACCGCCGCGTTGTTCGACACGATCTCGGTGAGCAGGGAGGTCGTCGCGTAGATCGCCAGCAGCACCAGCCACGGGTTTTCGCTCACCGCATCCAATACCCAGTCGGCGATCAGGCGGGCGGTTCCGGTCGTGTCCATGGCCTTGCCGATGCCCAGCGATGCGCCGATCACGATGAGCACCGACCAGTCCACGCTCCGGCGGGCCTCGGTCAGGGTGCAGCAGCGGGTCAGGACCATCGCCCCGGCCGCGAGCGTGCCGGCCAGCAGCATGTCGTAGACCCCGACGGTCGCCGCCACGATCATGGCCAGCAGGATGGCCAGGGCGATGGGCGCGCGCTCGTGGCGGCGCGGCGCGGAGTCCTCCAGCGGATGGACGAGCAGGAAGTCCCGCGAGGCGCCGGCCCGGGCCGTGAATCCCTCGTCGGACTCGACGAGCAGGAGATCCCCGCCCTTGAGCCGGATGTCGCCGATGCGCCCGCCGACCCGCTCGCCGTTGCGGGCCACGGCGATCACCGCGCCGTTGTAGCGGTTGCGGAAGCCGGTCTCGCGGATGGTGGAGCCGGCCAGCGAGCAGTCCGGCGCGACCACCGTCTCGAAGAGACGACGCCGGATCCGGGCCGAATCGAGCTTGAACACCTGGTCCGTCGCCAGCGTCAGCCCGCGGGTGTTCGTCAGCTCGCGGATGGCCTCGACCACACCGGCGAACATCAGCCGGTCGCCCGCCCGCAGCACCTGCCCCGGTCCCACCGGCGCGACCACCTCGTCCGGACGCCCGATCTCGGTCAGGTAGCAGCCGGGGAGGTTGCGCAGGCCGGCCTGGTCCACCGTCCTGCCCGCCAGCGGGCTGCCGGGCGGCACGAGCAGCTCCAGCGTGTACTCCTTGGGGTCGGACAGCGGGGCCTCGGACGCCCGACGGTTGGGCAGCAGCTTCGGGCCGAACAGCACCAGGAAGGCCGAGCAGAGCAGCGCGGTGGGCAGCCCGACCCAGGTGATGTCGAACATCCGCAGCGGGGGCAGGTCGGTCTGCGCGATCACCAGCCCCGCCACCACCAGGTTCGTGCTGGTGCCGATCAGCGAGCAGGTGCCCCCGAGGATGGCCCCGTAGCTCAGCGGGATGAGCAGCCTGGACGGGCTGACGCCCAGCTTCTTGGCCCAGTCCTGCACCGCGGGGATCATCATGGCGACGACGGGCGTGTTGTTGAGGAACGCGCTCATGCCCACCACCGGCAGCATGAGGCGCAGGATCGCCCGGCGCTCGCCCCGCGGCCTTCCCAGCAGCAGCGACGCGATCCATTCGACCCCGCCGGTCTCCTTCAGCCCCGCCACCACCACGAACAGCACGCCCACGGTCAGCATCCCCGTGTTGCTGAACCCGGAGAACCCCTGGCCCACGCCGAGCACGCCGATGGTCCAGCCCGTGTCCGTGGGGATCGGCGCGGTCATCAGCACGGTCAGCCCGGCCACCATCACCGCGTCCGGCGCGATCCGGGTGCGGGCCAGCAGCGCCAGCACACCGGCCAGCACCGCCAGGACCAGGGCGATCTCGAAGGTCATGCGTCGTGCTCCCGGCGGTCGTTCCTTGGAATACCGACGACGATATCCGGGCCGTCGAGAGCCGGGGCGGGGCGCGTCATCCCTGCCTGGCCCCGACGATCAGGTCCAGCACCCGCTCGGCGTTCTCCCGCTCGATCCGGATGGCCCTGATCGTGGCCTGCTCGAGGATCTGGGAACGCACCAGCTCGGCGCTCTCCCTGGCGTAGTCCGCGTCCTCGATCCGGCTGAGCACGCCGGCGTTGCCCTCGAACTCGGTGCGCAGCACATTCATCTCGCTGTCGATCGTCCGCAGCCGGTTGCCGATGGCGGCCCGGTCCCCCGAGATCATGCCCTCCGCGCGCTTCACCAGCCGCTGGGCCGCCTCCGGGTCCACGGCCAGCAGGGTCTTCAGGTCGATCGGGGCTTCGCCCTCCGGCGTGCGCGGCCTCAGGCCCAGGTCGGAGGCCGTGTAGCCGATCAGGATCTGGTCGCCGTCGAACATCGTGCTCTGGGCGATGTGGTCGATGCCCTTGAGGATGCCGTCGATCTGCGTGCCCAGCGTGTCCCGCTCGCCCGGCGTCAGCCCGCCGGTGTCGGCGCCGCGGACGATCAGGCCGGACAGTTCGAGCACCATGTCCTGCAAGACGCTCAGCCCGCCCTCGGTCGCGCCGAGCCGGGCGGTCTCCCGCTCGAACCCGTCGAGCTTCTTCGTGATCTCGAGCTGGCGGACCTTGAAGTTCTCGGCGGCCGCCAGCCCGGAGGGATCGTCCGCGGCCCGGTTGATCCGCTTGCCGGTGGACAGGCGCTCCAGCGCGGTCTGCTGGGCCTGCTGGTGCTGGCCCAACGCCCGCAGGCCGGTCAGCCAGTTCGAGTTGCCCGGAATCCCGACCATATGTGATGAATCGGACCTCAAGGCCCCCGACTCCAGCGGGAATGTCCCTATCGACGCGGGACAGGGCGGGGGGCCGGCCGGACGATACCCTTGCTCATGCGCGACACCGACTGGGACATCGCGGAAGGCCTGGACCCCGACGGACCCTCGGCGGCCGACCTGGACCGCTTCGGCGACGAGCTGGTCCCCTGCCCGGCCTGCAAGGCCCGCATCTACGACCAGTCCGAGATCTGCCCCAAATGCGGCCACATCCTCGAAGCCCCGGCCAGGACCCTGCCCCTGTGGTCCATCGGCGTGGTCGTGCTGCTCGTGGCGGTGCTGCTGTTCTGGATGCTGTGACGGCCCGTCGGCGCTCCGTGCCGACTCCCCCGTTTCACGGAGCGGGGGGCTTCCAGCCCCCCGTCGGCCCGAAGGGCCGAGCCGGGATCTTGG
>CAZNZC010000006.1:0-187816 GCA_964577425.1 uncultured Phycisphaeraceae bacterium | reverse complement strand
GGAGAAGAAGGGGAAGAGGGGGGAAGGCCGACTGGAAGTCGGCCCCACGGGGGGAGGGGAATCCCACGATTCGAGGACTCATCGTGGGCGTGATCGGAAGACACGGCTCGGCGAGCCGTGCCACCGCTGCGATCGGGCGTTCATGCGCGGGTTGGATCGTTGGGGTCTTGGAGCGAGCCGGCGATCCTTCGCACCGCCTGGGTGAGTTCGGGTTCGGTGTTGAGGATGTCGGGGCAGAGACGAACGAACCATTCGCCGCCGGCGGGGCTGGGGCGGGCGTCGGCGTTGAGGCCGGCGCGTTTGAGGTCGGCGATGGCTTTCTTGCCGTCTTTGACGGGGATGAGCAGGTATGCGCCGTGCTGGTCGGGGCGCTCGTTGATGAGGCGGGTTCGCACGCCGGCGTCGTGGAGGGCCGCGCGGAGAAAAGCGAGCTGGCGGAGGGAGTAGTCGCGGAGGCGTTCGACGCCGAGGGCGAGGGTCAGGTCCAGGCCGGCGCGGGACTGGTACCAGGTGAGGACGGGTGGGGTGGCTTCGAGCCAGGCGTCGCCGCGGGGCGCGTACTCGGGCAGGTCGGTGCGGTGGTAGGCGAAGGGCTGGGCCTTGGCGAACCAGCCGGTGTCGAGGGGGACGGGGGGGGCGGGCGCATCGGGTTCCGGCGTGTCTGCTGTGGAGAGCATGGAATCGGCGAGGGCGAGCCAGCACGCGCCGGGGCCGCCGCGGGTGTATTTGTAGTTGCCGCCGATCATGGCGTCGCAGCCGAGTCGGTCCATGGAATCGGGCAGCACGCCGACGGCGTGGTAGGCGTCGACGAGGACGCGGGCGTTCAGGGCGTGGGCGTGGGTGATGAGGCGGTCGATGCCGTCGAGGATCTGGCCGGTGGCGAAGAAGACGCGGCTGACGACGACGAGATCGGCGCCCGGGGTGACGGCCGCGATGATGCGGTCGGCGTCGAAGCGGGCGTCGTCGTCGCAGGGAACCCAGGTGACGCGGGCGCGGCCTCGGTGGGCGTAGGCCTTGAGGACGAAGTCGATGGAGTCGAACTCGCCGCGGGTGGAGACGATGCGGGGGGTGTTCGTGGGAAGGCTGTTGATGACGGCGCGGAGGCCCTGGGCGGCGGAGGTCTTGGGGACCACGGCCCTGGGGTCGGCGCGGCCGATGAGGCGGGCGACGCGGGCGCGGTAGGCGTCGCGCTCGGCGAGCCAGGCCTCCCAGGCGGCGTCCATGTCGGTGTACCAGCCGTCCAGGGCGGCGCGGACATCGTCGGCGGTCTGATCGAGGGGGCGGCCGAGGGAGTGGTTGGCCAGGTAGATCTCATCCTTGCGGGCGAGGACGCGGGAGAAGAGGGGGTGGATGTGCTCGACGAGGGCGGCCTCGGTGAGGGGGCCGGGGGGAAGGCTGGATGCGGCTTGTTGGATGCTGGGCATGGCGGTGTTCTTGGAGCGGCGGGCTGCCAGCCCGCCGGGTTTGGAGTGTTGTCATCGGGCTTCGCCCGATCGGGGGGCTTGGAAGCCCCCCGCTCCAGGGAACGGGTCAGAGTTCGGTTCTCACGGCCCAGAGTTCGGGGAAGAACTCGTGGTCGATCATCTGGCGGAGGAAGTTGGCGCCGGAGGAGCCGCCGGTGCCGGTCTTGAAGCCGATGACGCGCATGACGACCTTGAGGTGGCGGAAGCGCCAGAGGGCGATCTGCTCCTCCAGATCGACGAGTTTTTCGCACATCTCGTAGGCGTCCCAGTTGGCGGCGGTGCCGGAGTAGATGGACTTGAAGACGGCGGTGACGCCGGGGTGCTTCTGGTGGGGGGTGGTGATGTCGCGGTCCAGGACTTCGGCGGGCACGGGCATCCCGCGGCGGGCGAGGTGGGCGAGGAAGGCGTCGTAGATGCTGGGGGCTTCGAGGGCGGCGGCGAGCTGGGCGGCGGCCGCGGGGTCGTGGGCGTGGACCTTCATCATCCGGCGGTCCTTGTTGCCCAGCATGAACTCGACGGTGCGGTACTGGACGCTCTGGAAGCCCGAGGCGCGGCCCAGGACATGGCGGAACTGGACATACTCGGACGGGGTCAGGGTGGCCAGCACGGACCACTGGTCGATCAGCTGGCTGAAGATGTGCTTGACGCGGGCGAGGATCTTGAAAGCAGGCTCGAGTTCGTCCCTGGCGATGTGGTCCAGGACGGCGGCCAGCTCGTGGATGATGAGCTTGAACCAGAGTTCCGTGGTCTGGTGGATGATGATGAAGAGCATCTCGTCGTGGTGGTCCGAGCGGGGGTGCTGGGACGAGAGCAGGGTGTCCAGGCCGAGATAGCCGGAGTAGGTCATCTCGTCGCGGAGGTCGGTGTGCAGGGTTGGCTCGAAATCGCGGGGCATGGGGCATGATAGGGAGTAGGGATCAGGGATCGGCCATCAACCATCAGGGAAGAGGCCGGAAAGAGGCTCCGACGCTTGACTCTTGCCCGCTGATGGCTGACCCCGAATCCGGGTTCGCTCCTACACTTGGGGCCATCCGAGGAACGCCGCCATGAAGATCGCTTTTTCCACCGTTGGTTGCCCCGATCTGAGCCTGGAAGAGGTTGCGCGGGCGGCGGCCCGGTGGGGGTATCAGGGGGTGGAGCTGCGGGTGTCGCCGACTGGCTTTGGGGGAGGGGTGGGGGCCGGGCCGGTGGCGTCGGACCCGATGGGGCGGGCCGCGGGAGAAGTGCATGATGTGTTCGAGGACGCGGGGGTGGATCTGGTGGGGATCGCCACCGGGGTGCGGTTCGATGAGCCGGTGTGGCCTCCGGTGATGGGGCACCTGTTCAGCAACGCCGAGGCCGGGGTGGAGGAGACGAAGGCGGCGGTGACGCTGGCGGCGGGGGCGGGCGGGTTCTTTGTGCGGGTGTTCGGGCACCAGTTGCCGGGGGGCGAGCCGCGGGCGTGGGGGTTGCGCCGGGTTTCCGAACGGTTGGCGCTGGCGGCGCAGACGGCGCGGAACACCTCGGTGCGTGTGCTGATCGAGAACTCGGGGTCGTTCAGCCGGGCGGAGGAGCTGGCGGAGCTGCACGGGCTGGTCAACTCGCCGTTCCTGTCGATGTCGTACAACATCATCCCGGCGGTGATGGCGGGCGAGTGCCCGATGACCGGGGTGGAGGCGGTGATCGGGGGGTTGAAGGTCGTGAAGATCGGCGATATCGGGGAGGACGGGCGGCCGGTGCCGCTGGGGACGGGGGGGCGGCTGCCGGTGGAGAAGTTCGTGCGGCACCTGGGCGAGATCGGGTACACGGGGTGGATCGTGTACGAGTACCCGAGGCTGTGGCGGCCGGAACTCGGCGAGACGGCCGGGGTGCTGGAGCAGGCGGCGGGCAGGCTGTTCGCGTGGTCGGGGCGGGCGGGCGTGGGCGTGTGAAGTGAGAGGGGCCGCGTCGTTTGGACGCGGGCTTTGCGAGAGGGGCCGGCGATGGGCAGCGCCCCGGTCAGTCTGAGCGAGCGGGTGCTTCGGCGGTGCGAGGCGATGGGCTTCGCGCTGGCCGGGGTGTGCGACGCGCGGGCGTCGGACTTTACCGGGCCGCTGCGGGAATGGATCGCGGCGGGCAAGCACGGGTCGATGGGCTACATGGCCGAGCACGCGGCGGTTCGGGAAGATCCTGGGCGGGTGCTGGAGGGGGCGAAGTCGGCGGTGGTGGTGGCGGATCTGTACGCGACGCGGGACGCGAACACGGACGGGCCGCTGAAGCCGGGGGAAGGGCGGATCGCGCGGTACGCGCGGGGCAGGGACTACCACACGGTGTTGCGCAAGCGGCTGATCCGGCTGGTGGAGGAGCTGCGCGCCGAGTTTCCGGCGGCTGATTTCAGGGTCTTCACGGACACCGCGCCGGTGATGGAGCGGGAGCTGGCGGTGCGGGCGGGTCTGGGGTGGACGGGCAAGCACACGCTGCTGATCCACCCCAAGGCGGGCAGCTACTTCCTGCTCGGGGGGATTCTGACCACGCTGGAGCTGGAGCCGCCGGGGACGCAGGAAGTCGTGACGGATCACTGCGGGAGTTGCACGCGGTGCATTGATGCGTGCCCGACGGGGGCGATCACGGCGTACTCGGTGGACGCGCGGCGGTGCGTCAGCTATCTGACGATCGAGCGGCGCGAGCCGGTGGACCCGGCGTTGTTCGCGGGGTTCCGGGAGTGGGTGTACGGGTGCGACATCTGCCAGGAGGTGTGTCCGCACAACTCACCGAGGGGGGAGCGAGGGGGGGCGCCGCTGGGGAAGGGTGCGAACCCTGCGTATGTGTCGGAACGGGATCGGTTCGATCTGCTGGAAGTGCTGGGTTGGGATGAGGCCGCACGCGGGGCGGCGTTCACGGGCAGCGCGATGAAGCGGGCGAGGCTGGACATGATGCGGCGCAACGCGGTGATTGTGGCGGGGAACTGGCTGCGGCAAGGGGTTGACGGGGGATTCCGGGAGCGGCTGGAGGCGATTGTGGCGGATGAGGCGGAGGCGGGGATGGTGCGGGAGGCGGCGATCGGGGTTCTTGCGTCGATTGGAAGAGAAGAGCACTGACCCCGGGGCGGGGTCAGTGGCACGGGGACGGAACATGCGGGAACGACTTGCGTACAGGCTCGCCATGAGGAAGAAGCGGTCAACCCTGGGTCTGGTGATCGTTTCCCTTGTGCTGGGCGGGATCGTTCTGCTGTTTGTTCTTGGGCAGGGGGCGGTCGCCACGGGGATCCAGATGGATCTGAGTTCGGGGGACAAGCGGCGGGTGCTCTATATCTTCAACACCGAAGTCCGCGCCCGGCCCGATACCCCGATGTGGTTCGCCGAGTATGCGTTGGAGCGGCGGGGTGATTGGGCAACCGTACACAGAAAAGTCAGGTGGTTCGGATCGCGCGTGAACTGGAAATGGGGTGCGGCCCATTGGTCGCTGCTCGGCTTTGGTGAGTGGCTTCGAGAGATGGATGTGGGGGAGGATGTCAGGAGGGCCGCGGGTGAGGAACTGCTGCGGTTGATTCGCTCGGAGGAGAACCCGTGGTTCCTTCGAGAAGTGATGGATGATGTGGTGAGCGACATGCTGGACGGGATGGAACGGGGCGAACCGTTGGATGCCGAGGGCGTGCGTGCGGCGTTCGGCCGGGCGGAGGCGGGCAGGCGGGCTGATGGGAAGCCTTGAGGTTTGAGGGCGGTGTGCGAGCCGGCTGGAAGTCGGCTCCACGGGGGCGGGGAGATTCAGAATCCGCCGATTGCATCGGCGGCGTCACGGGCAGGAAGAACCCCACGATTCGCGGACTCATCGTGGGCGTGAACTTTGGGGATGCGCTTACGCCCGTTCACGCCAGAGCAGCGGCAGGATCATCGCGATGAGCAGGCCGGGGGCGAGGAAGATGCCCTGGCGTTCGATGAAGCCGATCCAGTAGAAGGGGGCGGCGAGGATGCAGGCGGTGATCCAGGCGGCGTGCGTGGGGGGGCGGCGGCGGGGGATCATGCGGGACCAGACATAGACGGGGAAGAGCAGGCCGTAGAAGGACATGAAGCAGCGGTAGATGATCTCGCCGGCGCTGAGTCCGGCGTGGGCGGGCAGGGCCGGGGCCAGCAGGCCGAGGCCGGCGGCCGTGATGCATGCGGCGAAGGTGGCGGGGAGGAGCATGGACGAGCGGGAGAAGAGGGAGGGATCCCCGTCGTTGATGCTGGGGGGAGGGGGATCAGGATCCCCGTCGCTTCCGCTGCGGGCTTGCCCGTCTTGTTGTTCGTTGGGCCGTTCGCTCGTGAGCCGGGAGAGGTGGACGCGGACGGTGAAGGTCCATTGGGCGATGATGTGGAAGAGGACGGCCGCGCCGGCCCAGGGGACCGCGCTGGGCGTCGTGCGGCCTTCCAGCACGGCGATGATGGGGCCGGCGTAGAGGGCGGTCAGGCCGATCGTGACGGGGAAGAAGAGCCAGAAGCCCAGGCCGAAGGCGAGGCGGCCGCCGGCGACGCCCGCGGTGGAGCGGCGGGCCAGGAGGAAGGTCAGGTCGAGGTAGGGACAGAGGAGGAAGCCGAAGACGGTGACGGGCATGAGCCAGAGGGCGGCGTCGGGGTGGGTGGGCGCGGAGATCATGGCCAGGGTGCTGGGCTCGAGGGCGTCGGGCCGGGCGAGCAGGGCGATGGCGGTGGTCAGGGCGACGATCCAGAGGACGGCGGCGGCACGGTGGACCGCGCCGCCCTGTGCCCGAACCGCGCGGCCGGAGAGGATGATCCAGGCGATGCCCGCGGCGGCCGCGCCCATCAGCCAGGTGTCCGGGATGGGGAAGGCGTCCTTGAAGAAGCCGAAGAGCCAGGCGAGCCAGAAGGCGTGGAAGGACAGCGTGACGATCGAGAAGAGGCGGGCCATCGCGCCGTGGCGTTCGATGATCCGGGTTGCGGCCTCTGGCGAGCGGAGGACGAAGCCCATCGCGCCCGCGCCGATCACATTGGGGAGGAAGAAGACGAGGTAGCCCATCCACCCCGCGTCGCGCAGCAGCAGCACGGGCAGGAACATGCCGATGCACCAGGTCCAGGAGGCGGCGAGGAAGAGCGCCCACAAGGTGGGCGAGGGATTGGGGATTGGGGATTGGGGATTGGGAGAGGAGGGGGAATGGGTCATGGTGTGTCCGATCCAAATCCCTGATCCCTGATCCCTGATCCCTGATCCCTGATTCATGCCCTGTAGTTGCGGCCCTTGTCCTTCTGGTGCTGCTTGGGGGTGACATGGAAGGTGGCGGCGCAGTGGCCGACGCGCTTCTCGCGGCCGCCGAGGCGTTCCTTGAGGGTGCGCTCTTCCTTGGGCTTGTTCTTGAGCTTCTCGCGTTCCTTCTTGGCGTAGGAGGGGACGAGCTGGACGATCTCCATGTCCAGGGTGATGTTGAACTCCTTGCCGGTCGTGATGAGTGCGGCGATGTCCTCGCGGGGCGTGATGCGGTACTCGGCGGGGCCGAAGCAGGGGCGTTTGAAGGTGTATTCGAGGTGCTTGCAGACGACGGTGTAGTCCGCGCCGACGAAGCCGAAGACATAGGAGCCGCCGGCGATCTCGGAGTTGCCCAGGAGGGCGGCGCCGGCCATGGCGTTGTACCAGTTGCGGTTGAAGCGGCGGAAGGGGAGGACGGCCCGGAAGGTGGTGTCGTCCAGACGCTTCATCTGGATGCCGGACTTGAAGGCGTAGGGCAGCCAGATCATGGAGCAGACGCGGTGCCAGAAGTTGTTCTTGGTGCTCAGGCGGCTGACGAAGGCGTCGATCCGATCCATCATGGTCGGCTTGGCCCGCTTCGGGCGGCGGGGGGCCGAGGATGGGGCCGCCTCGGGCGACGGAGGAGCGGGGGTCGGATCGGGGGAAGCCGCGGGTGTGGCTGGGGAGGGGGCCGGGGTCACTGGGGCGTCCTCGGCCTTTGTTTGGGGCGGAACGGAGGGGGACGGGATGGTCTTGGCGGGATGATCCACGGGCTTTAGGCGATTCTAGGGGTGCCGGTCTGGCCCGGGGAGGGAGTGGGGGGGAGGTCAGGCGAGTTGGTCGCGGACGCGCTCGAGGAGTTTCTTGGTGGCGATGGAGCCGGCGCGGGAATCGAGGGTTGTGCCCTCGTACTCGACGCCGATCCAGCCGCGGTAGCCGGCGTCCTTCACGATGCGGAGCATCCGGGGGTAGTCGGTCCTGGTCTCGTTGCCCTGCTCGTCGAAATCGTGGGACTTGGCGCTGACGGCCCTGGCCCAGGGCATGAGTTCGGCGGTGCCCTTGTAGCGGTCGTACCAGGCGTCGGGTTCCGAGGAGCGGGACCAGTCCATGCAGAAGTTGCCGAAGTCGGGGAGGGTGCCGACGCGGGGGTGGGCGGTCTTTTCCATGACACCGGCGAGCCAGGCGCCGTTGGAGGAGAGGCCGCCGTGGTTCTCGACGAGGACGCTGAGGTCGTAGGGGTCGGCGAGTTCGCAGAGGGCGCGGAGGCCGTCGGCGGCGAGCTTCTGCTGTTCCTCATAACTGCCCGCGCTGGCGGCGTTGACGCGGATGCAGTGGCAGCCGAGCGTCTTGGCGGCTTCGAGCCACTTGCGGTGGTTCTCGACGGCCTGCTTGCGTTTGGCGTCGTCCGGGTCGCCGAGGTTGCCTTCGCCGTCGCACATGATGAGGAGCTGCTTGACGCCCTCGGCGTCGGCCCGCTTGTTCATCTCGGCGAGGTAGGCGGCGTCGGTGGCCTTGTCCTTGAAGAAGGCGTTGACATACTCGATGGCCTCGAAGCCCATCGAGCGGGATTCCTTGGCGAAGTCGAGGTGGTTGAGTTCGTTGGAGAAGAAGAGCTTGTGCAGGGACCATTGGGCCAGCGAGACGCGGAACAAGGGGGCCGCGGTGGGGGCGGAGCGGATGGCGGGCTGGGCGACCGCGGCGGCTCCGGCGGCCAGCGTCATGGCGCCGGCGGCGGTGATCTTGATGGCTTCTCGGCGGGTGATGGGGGTGGGGGGCATGGGGTGGTCCTTGGTGTCAGAAGTTGGCGGCGCGGTCGATGGCGTGGAGGAAGCGGTCGATCTGGGCCTCGGTCGTCGTCGGGCCGGGGCTGGCGCGGACCGCGCCCTGGGGGGCGGTGCCGAGGGTTTCGTGGACGAGGGGGGCGCAGTGGACGCCGCCGCGGACGGCGATGTCCTCTTCGGCGTCGAGGCCCGCGGCCAGTTCACGGGCGGGGATGCCCTTGAGGTTGAACAGGACGACGGGGGTGCGGTTGTGCGTGTCCGGCAGGCCGTAGAGCGTGATGTCGCGGATGGAGGCGAGGCCGTCGAGCAGGCGGGCGGTCAGGGCGATCTCGTGGTCGTGCTCGCGCCGGCGGGCGGCGGGGTCGCGGGCGTCCATCGCGCCGAGCAGGCCGGCGAAGCCGACGGCGTTGGATGTTCCGGCTTCGAGGGCGTCTGGGAGTTCGGTGGGCATCTCCAGGCCGGGGGCGACCGCGCCGGTGCCGCCGCGGCGTTCGCAGAAGACGCGGGACTTGCTGCACTCGTCGGGGTAGGCGCGGGGGGAGACATAGAGGGCGCCGGTGCCGGTGGGGCCGCGGAGGCCCTTGTGGCCCGCGATGGAGAGCAGGTCGATGTCGAGGGTCTGGACATCGACCGGGATGTGGCCGACGGTCTGGGCGGCGTCCACGAGGACGAGGGTGTCGGGGTTGCGGGCGCGGACCTTGCGGACGGCTTCGCCGACATTCTGGATGGTGCCCAGGGCGTTGGAGGCGTGGGAGAGGCAGGCGAGGACGGTGCGGTCGGTGATGGCGTTTGCGAAGGCGTCGGGATCGACACGCCCCTGGGGATCGCAGTGGATCAGGGTGGTGTCGATCAGGCCGTCCTTGGCGTAGCAGGAGAGCGTGCGGAGGACGGCGTTGTGCTCGATGGTGGTCATCACGGCGTGGGGCCTGACGCCGTTGCAGCAGCGCATCGCGCCGCGGATGACGCCGTGGATGGCGAGGTTGACCGAGTCCGTGCAGCCGTGGGTGAGCACGACGCGCTTGGCGCAGGGGGCGTTGATGAGGGCGGCGAGGCCGGATCGGGCGCGCTCGACCGTGGTGGCGGCCTCGCGGGCGAGGCGGTGGCCCCCGCGGCCGGGGTTGCCGGCGTGGTGGGCGAGGAAGTCGGTCATGGCCCGGATGACGGCGGGGGGCTTCGGCCAGCTCGTGGCGGCGTTGTCGAGATAGATGGGGCCGTCGGGCATGGGGCCGGAAGTATACGCGAAACCGGGGGGTTCCGGTCAGACCGAGCGGGCCAGGTCGGGGCGACGCATGACCAGCACGGCGTTCGTGTAGAGGGTCTGGAAACCCAGGCGGCGGGCGTTGCGCTCGGTTGGGATGCCGGGCTTGGCGTGGATCAGGGCGTGGGTGGCGCCGGCCCGGCGGGCGTACTCGGCCCGGAGCGCGATCAGGGCGAGTTGGACACCTCGACGGCGGTGCTCGGGCAGCACGGAGGCGGCGAAGAGGCAGGCGATGGATTCCTCGTCGAAGGGGTCGGCGATCTCCACCGCGCCGGCCCCAATGACTTGGTTGTCTTCCAGGGCGATGAACGCGGCGTTGCGGGGGTGGATGATGACGCGCCGTGAGGACTCGGAAAAAACAGGCTCGCGGGGGTCGTCTGGTGTGATGAAGCCGGAGTTGGAGACACGGATCCACGCTTCGGCCTGGGCGGGGTCGCGGGGGTCGATGCGTCGGAGCGTCACGCCGCGGGGCGGCGCGGGGATGACGGGATCCGCGGCCGAGAGGGGGCGGGCCATGACGGTCTCGAACTCGATCAGGGTGAAGTTCCGCGCGGCGAGGGCGGCGATGAAAGCGTCGTGGGCGAAGGGGCAGAGTTCCACGCGGGGCTCCTGGCCGCGGGAGACATAGAAATCGATGAAGCGGTCGGTCTCGCGTTCGATCTCCGCGGCGGTGAGGCTCGGATCGAGGGCGAGGCCCATGGCCTGGTTGGTCCAGGAGCCGGGGGCGGTGTAGCACATGGTCCCGCCGAGGATCGGCTCGGCGATGCCGGCGATCTCGGCGACTCCCTCCGCCTGCCGGCGCGACTCGATGCGGGCGAGATGGGCGGCGTCGGGCGCGGGCACACGGAAGGATATGGGGGTGGTTGGGGTGGGGGTCGGGCATCGGTTCGAGGGTTGGGGCGGCGTACCCTCCTGCATGACGACCTACAAGTGGCGGCTTCTGCGGGCCGGGCGGTTTCTTCTGGACGGGGGCGGGATGTTCGGGGTGATCCCGAAGGTGGTGTGGTCGCGTGCCGCGGCGTGCGACGAGAAGAACCGGATCGAGCTGGGCCACAACTGCCTGTTGCTGGAATCGACGGAGATCGACCCGGCGCTGGGACGCCCGCGCCGGGTGCTGATCGAGGCCGGGACCGGGGACAAGCTGGACGCGAAGATGGCCGGGATCTTCGGGCTGGACGGGCGGACGGTCGAGACGGCCGTGGTGGAGGCGGGGGTGGATGTCGGGGAGATCGACCACACGATCGTCACCCACCTGCACTTCGACCACGCCGGGGGGCTGACCCGGCGGGTGCGGGCGGGGGAGGAGCCGCACTGGACCATCACCAAGCCGGGCGTGGCGTCGGGCGATGCGGACGCCGTGCGGTTCACCTTCCCCAACGCGGAGCTGATCGTGCAGCGGCGGGAATGGGTGGACGCGCGGAACAACGACGCGGTGATGACCAAGACCTACTACAAGGACCACATCCTGCCGTTCGAGGACGAGGGGCTGCCGCTGGCGGACGGGCGGGCGCGGTTGCGGGTGGTGGACTCGGCCCGGCCGTTCCCGATGAACCGCAAGCCCTCGCGGGATGAGCGGCCCAAGAGCACGCTGGAAGAGCGGATGACGGAGGTTCTGCCGGGGATTCGGGTGTTCCTCGTGCCGGGGCACACCTGGGGTCAGCAGGCGGTGGCGTTCGAGGACGACCAGGGCCGCACGGTAGTGTTCACGCCCGATGTGATGCCGACGCGGTGGCATGTGGGGCAGGCGTACAGCCTGTCTTACGATGTGGAGCCGTACACCTCGATGGTGACCAAGGGGTGGTTCCTGAACGAAGCGGCGGAGCGTGGATGGACGCTGGCGCTCGACCACGAGCCGGGGGAGGCGGTGTGCCGCGTGCGGCGGACGGAGCATTGGTATGAGTTGGAGTGACGCGGGCGGAAGACGCACAGGCGGCCCCCCGGACGCCTGCGCCACCGTTTTGAAGGGTCAGGTGGGTTGTTTGCGGGCGGGGATGAGGCAGTCGAGGATGATGGCCAGTCCCGCGAGGCCGGTGGCGGCGGAGTAGAGGAAGCCGCCGCCGACGATGGCGTAGACCCAGGCGAGGTTCGAGCGGGTGAGCCACCAGGCGGCCATGTCGGCCAGGAGGCCGACCGATCCGACGAGCACGACCAGACCCAGCAGCCCGCGCGGGGCGCGGGTCATCGCGGCCAGCACCGCGAGGACGATCAGGATGATCGCCATGACCGGGGCGTGGGTGTGCTGGCTCATCGCGATGATTTCGGGCGTGGTGGGGTTGATCTGGCGGGTGACGGTCAGGGGGCGGATGTCGTCGAAATACTCCAAAGGGAGCGACTTGTAGGTTCCCGCACCGGCGGCGTTGCGTGCGTGGCAGGAGAGGCAGGAGGCGGCGATGATCTCGGCGGGGGCGTCGTCGCCCAGGTCGAAGTCGTCATATTTGGCGGAGAGCGTGGCGGGGTTTCTGAGCCAGTCGAGGAGCAGGTTGCGTTCGCGGGCGGGCAGGTCGTCGGGGTGTCCTTCCTCCAAGGCTCTGATGAGGGGCGAGGGTGTGGTGATGCCGTGGTAGTGGCCGCGGATGTCGTCGAGGGTGAGACCGTCGACCATGTCGCGGTTGCTGTAGTGATTCCGAAGGTGGATGCCGGAGACGATGTAGCCGCCGAGCAGCACGAGCGTGAGCACGGCGATGCTCAGGCGCATCAGGGGGTGGAGTAGGGTGAGGCGTGGGAAGGGCTGCATGGGCGGCGTGTTCCGGTGGGAAGGGGCGGGGGGGGTCAGAGGCCGGTGAGATCGACATCGACGGTGCGGCCGGTGACGAGCGCCTGGTTGGCCGCGATGCCGACGGTGGTGGCGCGGGCGGCCTCGGCGATGGTGCAGGCCGGCGTGCCGCGGGAGCCGATGGCGTTGATCCAGTCCTCGATCGAGTAATAGATCGAGGGGTGGGGCAGGCCGACACCGTCCTTGAGCTTGCCCTGCTCGGCGAGCTGGGTGGCGCCGGCGATAAGGGTGATGCCCTCGTCGTTGTGGAACTGCTGGCGGTTGGCGTAGACCTCCCAGCCCTGGGTGGGCGCGTCGTTCTCCTTGAACATCCAGCCGTGGGACCATGCCAGCTTGATGGCGGCGTTGGTGCCGTAGAAGACCTCGTACGCGCCCTCGAAGGAGTTGGCGATGGTGGCGGCGTACTGGAGGACCGCGCCGTCGTCGAACTCGAGCAGGCAGGCGATGGTGTCGTGGACGGTGCGTCCGTCCTCCCTGTGGGCGCGGACCGCACCGCGGCCGGTGACGCGGACGGGGTAGCGATCGGTGTACCAGTGGAAGACATCGAACTGCTGGGCGCCGACCTCGCCGGCGAGGCCGAGCGAGACCTCGGGGTCGAGCTTCCAGTTGAGCTCCTTCCAGCGGGACTGGTCGGGGGCGGGGTTGATCCAGGTGGTCTTCTCGTTGTTCTGGGCGCGGAGGGTGACCATGTCGCGGACGGAATCGGAGCGGTAGAAGCCGCGGGCGAGCTGGTAGACGGGGTTGGCGCGTCCCTGGAACCCGGCGGCGGCAACCACCTGCGCGCCCCGGGCGGCCTGCGAGATGGCGGCGCAGTCGGCCTTGGTGTGGGCCAGGGGGCACTCGCAGTAGAGGTGCTTGCCGGCGGCCAGCACGGCCAGGGCCACATCCTTGTGCGTGTGGGTCGGGGTGGTGACGACCACGGCATCGACGGCACCGGACTTGAGCATGGCGTCCACCGTGGCGTGGCCGGCGGCTCCCGCGACGCGGCGCAGGCCGGCGGCCAGGCGGCGTTCGTCGGTGTCGCACATGGCGGTGACGGTGACGCCGGAGAACTTGGTCAGCTCGGCGAGCACGGCGCGGCCCTGGCGTCCGATGCCGACGACGCCGATGCGCAGCGCGTTGGAGGCCGAGAAGGCGGCGGGGCGGGCCATGAGGTTGGGCACGATCGCGAAGGCGGCGGCGGAGCCGGCGGCGCGGGCGAGGAAGGAGCGGCGGTCGAGGTCGGCGTCGAACATAGGAGGATCACCTTGTCTGGATCAGTCGGTCGGATTGAGCGGGGATGGGGAACCTACGCACGCGGTTTCGTGCGACAACCACGCCGATCTCGTGCGGAGATGGCAACCGTAGCCTTCGGGCAGGCGGTCGGTCAGAGCCGGGTCGATGACGAGGGCGGTGGACCAGGCTTCGCAGACCTCGGCGGAAGGCCCGAAGACGCAGGCGGCGGAGGCGGCTTCGGACGGTCGGCCGGTGGCGGGGTCCATGATGTGGCCGCGGCCTTCGACGGTGCGCCCCGAGGGGGCGGAGACGGAGAGGGCCGCACCGGCGAGGGCGACGATGGGCGAATCAGGGTCGTCGGGCAGGATGCGGACCCGCCAGGGCGAGCCGTCCGGCTTGGGGCCGATGGCGAGGACGGAGGAGGTTCCGCCGTGGATGAGGGCGTTGGCGACGCCGAGGTGGGCCAGTTCCGTGCGGGCCAGATCGAGGACGAAGCCCTTGGCGATGGCACCGAGGTCGATGGAGATGCCGGGGGTGGTGAAGTGGATGGTGTTCGTGGAGGGGTCGAGTTGGATGAGGTTGGAGCCCCATGATGGTTCGTAAGAGTCCCGGCTCGCCCCCCCCGAGCCGGGCTGTCGAAGAGTCGGCACGGAGTGCCGACCTACCAAGTGAAAGCCGTAGGCCCGCATCAGCGAGCCGACGGCGATATCGAAGCGGGCGTTGGTGTCCCGTGTGTACGACAGGCAACGCCCGAGCAGGGCGAACAGTTCGGGGTCCACGCGGACGGGCCGTTCGGCGGCTTGGGCGTTGACCACGGAGACGGGGCTGACGGGATCGAAGACCGTCAGGCGTTGGTGCCAGTCGCGGACGAGCAGTTCCACTTCCTCCGCGATGGCGGCCGCTTCCGTCGCGAGGACGGGGCGGCTGAAAGCGGCGAGCACGCACTCGAAGCGCGTGCCCATCGCCTCGAATGACCGCATCGCCGGGGGGAGGTGGGGGGGCACCTGTTCAGACCTGGCGGGCCTTGAGGGTCTTGGGATCGAACTGGTAGGCGTGGCCGGTCCACATGGACTTGGCGGCCAGGTCCACGGCGACCATGACCTTGGAGGCCAGGTCGATGTTGGAGGCGGCGGCCTCGCGGCTGCGGATGCAGGACAGCCAGTTGAGGCGGAGCTGGTCCTGGTCGTTGCCGATGTCGGGGCAGGTGATCTCCTCACGGTCCACATCATCGACATAGATGCGTTCGGGGCGGATGTCGCAGTGGCGGCCGCCGAGATAGATGTTGGCCTTGTGGCCGCGGATCATGGTCTCCAGGCCGACCTCGTTGGCGGTGGAGCCGGCGATGATCATGGTGTGGCCGTTCTCGTACTGGACGGTGAGGTTGACCTGATCGAAGTTCTCCATGTCGTGGTCCACGACATGCGAGCCGGTGGCGACCACGCGGGTGGGCCAGCCGGAGTCGAGGGCGAAGATCAGGGGGGTCATGACATGGACGAGCAGGTCGCCGATGATGCCGGTGGAGAAGTCCTTGTAGCGGCGCCAGCGGGCGAAGACCTTGGGGTCCCACTCGCGCGGGCCGAGGCGGCCGCACCAGGCTTCCCAGTCGAGGTTGACGCCGGGCTTCCAGTCGGGGTTGATGCCGTAGTAGTTCCATTCGCCGCTGGTGGAGTTGCGGCAGTAGGAGGTCTGGGACCAGACGGCGGGGCCGATCTTGCCGTCCTTGATGGCCTGGCGGGCGGCCTGGTACTTGGGCAGCATGATCATCTGGGTGCCGACCTGGAAGATGCGGTCGGGGTGCCTGAGGACGGCCCTGCGGACCTCCAGGCCCTCGTCGAGTTCGAGGGTCATGGGCTTCTCGCAGTAGACATCCTTGCCGGCCTCGAGGGCGTCGATGGCGTGCTGGGCGTGCCAGTGCTCGGGCGAGGCGACGACGACGCCGTGGATGTCGTCGCGTCTGAGGACTTCTCGGTAGTCGCGGGTGCTCTGGACCTCGACGCCGGACTGTTTCTCGGTGCAGGCGCGGAGGCAGTTGGCGCGGCGTTCGTCGCAGGGGTCGGCGAGGGCGACGATCTGGACCTTCTCCTGGCCGCGGGCGTTGAAGTTCATGTAGGCGTGTGCGTGGCCGGTGCCCATGCCGCCGGTGCCGACGACGGCGACGCGGATGGTCTCGCCCGCGCCCGGGGCGCGGACGCGCCCGGCCTTGACGGTGGGCAGCACCCGCGTGGCGGGTCGGGCGTTGGCGGTGGAGCCGGAGGCTCCGAGGACCGCGGCCGCGCCTGCGAGGGCGGTGGCGCCGAGGAACTGGCGGCGTGAAGGCGCGGGGAGGGGGTGGCCGGGGTGGTTCGGGTTGGCTTTGTCGGTCATGGGGGTTGGCTCCTTCCGGGGGCGGGGGTCGTGGGGGCGGCCGGGTCTCGGGCCGGGGAAACTGGTTGCGGGTTGTGTCTAACTTACCGCTTTGGAGGGGGTTGGTTCAAGCGGAATGTGGATGATCGGGTCCGGCGGGCGTGGATGGGGAAAGTTCCTGAGCGTGCAGGGTGGCCTTCGTGTCCTTGAAGAGCAGGACGAAGGCGATCAGGACGGCGAGGGCGAAGGCGGCGGGGTAGATCCAGACGGTTCGCCAGTTGGTGACGCCGTCGATGGTGTGGGCATCGACGAGGCGGCCGAACACCTGATTGCCGATCAACATGCCGATTCCCTGGGTCACGAGCACGAGCATGCCTTGTGCCTGAGCCCGGATCTCCTTGGGGGCAGTTTTTTCGGTGTAGATCTGTCCGGTCACGAAGAAGAAGTCGTAGCAGATGCCGTGGAGAACGATGCCGCCGAGGATCATCCAGAGGGCATGAGACCCACCGAGGCCGTCCCACGCGCCCGCGAAGAGGCCGTACCGCAGAACCCAGGCCAGCATGCCGATGGCGAGCATCCATTTGACACCGAGCCTGCGGAAGAACAGCGGCATGACCAGCATGAAGAAGATCTCGCTCATCTGGCCGAAGGTCATTTTGATCGGCACATCCAGCACCCCGGCCTTGCCGGCGAATGTCGCGGCGAAGGCGTAGTAGGCCGCGAGCGGGATGCAGATCAGCGTCGAAGCGGCGATGAACACCGCGAAGGAGGGCTGCCTGAGCATCTTGATGGCTTCGACACCGACGATCGATCCGATCGAGACCGGCTTGCCCTTCGAGGGGGCGGGAGTGTGCGGCAGGAAGAAGCTCAGAATCCCGAGCAAAACCCCCGAAGAACCCGCGACATAAAAGAACTGCGGGTGGGCGGCCCGTGCGGATTCGATGCTGGGGTACGCGCCGGGATCCGTGACAAGCACCCTCGCCAGATAGCCCACGGAAAAACCGGCGATGATCCAGCCGATCGTTCCCCACACGCGGACGAGCGGGAACTGCTTCTCAGGATCGGTCATCGCGTGGAACGCCACGGTGTTCGAGAGACCGAGCGTGGGCATGTAGCACAGCATGTGGGCGAGCAGCACGCCGATGAAGAGCCACGATTGATCGCCCGCGTCCGTCACGAACCGCGGGGCGATGAAGAGGAGCACGCCGCCGAGCACATGCAGCACGCCCATGACCCGCTCGCTCGCGAAGAATCGGTCGGCGATGATTCCGAGGATGAACGGCGAAAGAATGGCCGCGATCGGAGCCGTTGAGTAAGCGTTGGCGATGTCTTTCCCCGCGAAGCCGTGGGCGCCCATGAACGGCCCGAGCGTGACGAACCACGCCCCCCAGAGGAAGAACTGGAGGAACATCATCGCCGAGAGCTGCGTGGCGATGACCGGGCCGGAGCGTTGACCTGACTGAGCCATGGTGGTGTATCCTGCGGAGCCTTTTCATCCACGGAGTCGTGGGAAGGGGTAGCCTACCAGAAAGCGGTTGCCCATGTGCCCGTTTGTGGGCGGATGGGTTCGCAAAATCAGGAGGGAATTATGCCCAGACCCGTGACCCTGTTTACCGGCCAGTGGGCCGATCTGCCGCTGGAGGTTCTGGCCGAGAAGGCCGCGGGATGGGGGTACGACGGGCTGGAACTGGCGTGCTGGGGGGACCATTTCGAGGTGGATCGGGCGTTGTCGGAAGACGCTTACTGCAAGGGACGGCACGACTTACTGGCCGGGCACGGGCTGCGGTGCTGGGCCATCTCCAACCATCTGGTGGGGCAGGCGGTGTCGGACCCGATCGACGAGCGGCACCGGGCGATCGTCCCGGCGCGCGTCTGGGGGGATGGGAAGTCCGACGGAGTTCAGGAGCGGGCGGCGCGGGAGATGATCGACACGGCGGAGGCCGCCCGGGGGATGGGGCTGGGGGTGGTCAACGGTTTTACGGGATCGTCCGTATGGCACAAGCTGTACTTCTTCCCGCCCACGAGCCAAGAGGATGTGGACAAGGGGTACGCCGAGTTCGCGGGGCAGTGGCGGCCGATCCTCGATGCGTTCCGGGCGAAGGGGGTCCGGTTCGCGCTGGAGGTCCACCCGACCGAGATCGCCTACGACATCCACACCATGGAGCGGGCTTTGGCGGCGGTGGACCACCACCCGGCCTTCGGGATCAACTTCGACCCCTCGCACCTGCTGTGGCAGGGGGTGGACCCGGTGAAGCTGATCGACCGGTTCCCGGATCGGATCTTCCATGTGCATGTGAAGGACGCCGTGACGCGGCTGGACGGGACCAACTCGATCCTGGGGGGGCACCTGTCGTTCGGGGACCACCGGCGCGGGTGGGATTTCCGTTCCCCCGGACGCGGGGATGTGGACTTTGAGGGGATCGTGCGGGCGCTCAACCGGACCGGGTATCAGGGGCCGCTGAGCGTGGAGTGGGAGGACAGCGCGATGGACCGCGAGCACGGCGCGGCCGAGGCGGTCGGGTTCGTGCGCGGGCTGGATTTCCCCGCGGCCGGGCGGGCGTTCGATTCGGCGTTCGACAAGGACAGGGAGTAAGGCGTGACGAACGGTCTGACATACGCGATGATCGGCGGCGGACAGGGATCTTTCATCGGCGCGGTGCATCGGATGGCGATCGCCCTGGACGCGACGGCGCGGCTGGCGGCGGGGGCTTTCTCGTCCACGCCGGAGCGGTCGAGGGCGTCGGCGGCGGAGCTGGGGGTGGATGCGGCGCGGGCGTACGGCTCCTTCGAGGAACTGGCCCGGGCGGAGTCGGGCAGGCCGGATCGGGTGGATTTCGTCGTGATCGTCACGCCGAACGACACGCATTACCCGGCGGCGAAAGCCTGTCTGGAGGCCGGGCTGCATGTGGTGTGCGACAAGCCGTTCACGGTGACGAGCGTGCAGGCGGCGGAGCTGCGTTCGCTGGCCGCCTCCAAGGGGCTGCTGTGCGCGGTGACATACAACTACTCGGGCTACCCGATGGTGCGTCACGCGGCGGAGCTGGTGCGCAGGGGGATGCTCGGGCAGGTCCGGCGCGTGTTCGCGGAGTATCACCAGGGCTGGCTGGCGACGGACATCGAACGCACGGGGCAGAAACAGGCCGCGTGGCGGACCGATCCGGCGAGAACCGGCGGGGGCGGCGCGCTCGGCGACATCGGGACGCACGCCGAGCAGCTGGTGCGGTTTGTCACCGGGTCCAGGCTGGAGATGGTGTGTGCGGATCTGACAGTCTTCGTCCCCGGACGCGGCGTGAATGATGACGCCTCCGTCCTGCTGCGGCTGTCGGAAGGGGTCAAGGGGTCGCTGACCTGCTCGCAGGTCTGCGTGGGCGAGGCGAACGGGCTGTCCTTGCGGGTGTACGGCGACACCGGCGGGCTGGTCTGGAGGCAGGAATGCCCGGAGGAACTGGTGCTCACCCGGCTGGATGGGGTCAAGACCATCCTGTCCCGCGGGAGCGGCGGGCTGAGCGAGCCGGCCGCGCTGGCGACGCGGTTGCCGGGCGGGCATCCGGAAGGGTTCATCGAGGCCTTCGCCAACCTGTACCGGGGTGTCGCGGAGGCTGTCTCGGCGGAGCGCGACGGGCGCGAGCCGGGTCCGCTGGCGGCGGACCTGCCCGACGCGGAGGACGGCTGGTTGGGCGTGCGCTTTGTGGAAGCCTGCATGGAGAGCGCGCGGGGGGCGGGGTGGGTTGGTGTGTGAGGCGACCATTGCCCCGGTGGCACAGGCGTCCCGCGTGTGCTTCTTTGGGTTCTCCGCACAGGCGGGACGCCTGTGCCACCGGGACTCTCGTTTCAGGTGGGATCGGCGTCAGTCCAGCTTCAGGATGCGGAGATCCTTGAACGAGATCTCGTTGCCGTCGTGGTGGCCCTGAACGGCGATGTGGCCGGCGGCGTGCGTGTCGAGGAAGGTGTCGACCATCGGGACGCCGTTGATCCAGGTGCGGATGCGGTCGCCCTCGGCCCGGACGCGGTAGTCGAACCAGGCGTTGTCGCGGGTGATGGGGGCTTTGATGTGGGTCGGCCAGGCGGCGTTGTAGATGCCGCCGGTGAAGTTGCGGAGGTCGTGGTTGTCGATCTGGGCCTCATAGCCGACGGGCCAGGGGTTGTTGGCGGCGGGGTTGGGCTTGACGCGGAAGTAGAGGCCGGAGTTGCCCCGCTCGTTGACCTTGACGAGGCCGCGGAGCTCGAAGTTCTGGAAGGTGTCCCTGGTGAAGAGGTGGCCCGGCCCGCCGCGGCCGACGATGGTGCCGTGCTCGACCGTCCAGGTGCCCGCGTCCTCCTGGAACCATCCGGCGGGCAGGCCGCTGGCGTCGGCGCCGTTGATGAGGGGCTTCATGCCGGTCGGCTCGGGATCGGTGGAGAGATCCTTGATGCGGATGTTGCGGAAACGGAAGGCGTGGCCGTGGTCCTGGAGGGAGATGTAGCCGGTGGTGGCGCGGGTGTTGAGGGGGAGGGGGTTGCTCTCGTTGCGGTAGAAACCGCGGTCGTCGAGGCGGGTGGCGGTGTGGATCTGGCGGCCGTTCAGCCAGACATCCAGCACATCGCCGACCAGACGGATGCGGTAGGTGTTCCAGCGGCCGTGGGGGTAGACGGCCATCTCGGAGGGTGCGACGGCCTCGTAGATCGCGCCGCAGTTGCGCGCGTCGGGCTCCTGGCCAGCGGTGTCGAGGATCTGGACCTCGAAGCCGGTGAAGGCGGGGTCGCCGCCGGATGAGCCGCGGAGGCCGACGCCGGAGTTGCCGCCCTCGGGCATCCAGAAGTCGAGGGTGAGTTCAAAGTCGCGGAACATGCGGTCGGTGCGGATCCACCAGCCCTTGCCGGGCTTGAGGGTGACGAGTTCGCCGTCTTTGACGCCCCAGGAGCCTTCCTCGCCGGCGGTGGTCCAGCCGGAGAGGTCCTTGCCGTTGAACAGGTCGGTCCACTCTTGTGCGTGGGCGGTGGCGACGATGGCGGTGGTCGTGAGCGCCGCGAAGAGGGTGGTGCGCATGGGGCGGGGGTCCTTTACGGGGTTGGATGGGTGCTGTGTTTGGGGGGGGGGATTCTTGTGCAAGGGTGAGACGCACAGGCGGGACGCCTGTGCCACCATGTTTTAGGCCGGGTCGCAGGCGCGGTAGGCGTCGATGACGGCCTGGTCGCCTTCCTTGCCTCCCCGGGAGTTGCCGTGCTCCATGCCGAGCACGCCGGTGAAGCCCCTGGCCTTGATGCGGGCGAAGATGTTGCGGTAGTTGATCTCGCCGGTGGTCGGCTCGCGCCGGCCGGGGTTGTCGCCCATCTGGAAGTAGGCGATCTCGTCCCAGGAGCGTTCGATGTTGTCGATCAGGTTGCCCTCGGTCACTTGCTGGTGGTAGATGTCGCAGAGGATCTTGCAGGAGGGGCTGTTGACGGCCCGGCAGATCTGGTAGGCGTGGCCCATCTCGGCGAGGAGCATGTTGGGGTGGTCGCGGGGGTTGAGCGGCTCAAGGACCATGACGATGCCGTGCGGTTCGAGGATCTCGCAGGCGCGGCGGAGGGATTCGACCGCGTAGGCCGTCTGGTACTCCAGCGGGATGCGCGGCTCGCGGGTGCCCAGGACGACGGTGGTCCACCTGGCGTTGACGCGCTTGGCGACATCGACGGCGGCGCGGGCCTCATCGAGGAACTTGCTCCGGTCGTCGTCGCGGTTGCGGGAGAAGTGCGGCCCCCAAGCGGTCCCCATGTTCAGGACGAAGACCCCCATGACCATGCCGAGCCGTTCCATCGCCTTGGCGATTTTCTCCTGGTCCTCCACGGAGCGGCCGCCCATGCCGTTGTCCTCCCAGGCGGTGAAGCCCTGTTCGGCGGCGAACTCGAGCTGGGCGACATCGTCCCCGCCGGCGAGATTGCTGAACATGCCGAAGTGGGGGGCGAAGTGCATCGAGAACTTGTCGCCGCGGGCGTGGGAGGGGCGGGTGGCGCGCGAGGTCACAGCGCCCGTGGCGGGCACGGCGGTGGCGGCGGCGATGGCTCCCGCGCTGGCGATGAAGGTGCGTCGGTCCATGAGAGAAGCGTTCCTCTGGGGGGGTGGGGGGTGGGGATTGGGGAAGTTAGATCAACGGCGTGCGACCGGGCATGGGGACGGGGCCGACGGGCAGATCCCCGAAGGCGTACACGGGCGGGGAGAGGTCCAGCGTGGAGTCCATGGCCTGTTCCCAGGTGACGCGCTTGCCGGTGTAGGCGCTCATGCGGCCCATGATGGCGGTGAGCGTGGACTCGGCCACCTGGCGGGCCTCGTTGAGGTACGGGCCGTCGCCGCGGATGGAGGCGAGCAGGTGGACATGCTCGTCGGCGTAGGGGTTGCCGTTCTGGCCGGTGAAACGCCACGGGTTCTCGCCGTTGATGAGGGCATAGCCGGGGCGGCTGGTCAGGATGCCGCGGGTTCCGTAGACGGATTCCTCGACGCGGCCGTCGGTGCCGTCCTGCTGGCGGCAGAAGCTCAGGCAGCGGCGGCCGCCGTCGTACTCGTACTCGATAGCGAAGTGGTCGTAGATGTCGCCGTACTTCTCGTCGGTGCGGACCTGTCGCCCGCCCGTGCCGTAGGCGCTGGCGGGGTGGGCTCCGAAGGCCCAGTTGACGACATCCAGGTTGTGGACATGCTGCTCGGTGATGTGGTCGCCGGAGAGCCAGCAGAAGTAGAGCCAGTTGCGGCACTGCCACTCCATGTCGGAGTATTCGGGGCGGCGCTCGTGGACCCAGAGGCCGCCCTGGTTCCAGGCGCAGCGGGCGGAGTGGACATCGCCGATCGCGCCGTCCTTGATCCGGCGCATGGCTTCGAGGTAGCACTTCTCGTGGCGGCGCTGCGTGCCCGCGACCACGGACAGGTCCTTGGCCTTGGCCCGCTCGGCGGCGGCGATGACCGTGCGCACGCCCGCGGGGTCCACGGCGACGGGCTTCTCCATGAACACATGCTTGCCCGCGTTGACCGCGGCCTCGAAGTGCATCGGGCGGAAGCCCGGCGGCGTGGCCAGGATCACCACATCCACATCCTTGAGCGCGAGCAGACGCTCGTGGCAGTCGAAGCCGGTGAAGACCCGCTCGCCGAGATCAACCCGATCGGCGAAGTCCTCGGAGCTGGTCAGGTGGTTGCGGGCGCTGTTCACCCGCTCGGGGAACAGGTCGGCGAGCGCGACGATGCGGGTGGAGGGGTGGGCCTCAAGGGCGTTGAAGGCCGCGCCGGTGCCGCGCCCGCCGCAGCCGATCACGCCGACGCGGACGGTGTCGCTCCCGCCGTTTGTCCAGCCGGAGGCGAAGGAGGGAAGGACCGTGGCGGCGATGCCGGTTCCGGCGGCGGCTTTGATGAAGTCGCGGCGGGTCCAGTCGGGGGTGCGGGCGGTGTTCTTCATGGGTGGCTCTTTTCTCTCTCCGGCTCGGTTGTGGCCTGGTCGCTCGGAACGGGGGATCGCGGCTGCTCAAGAACCTTGTTCATGCGGGCGGCGATGTCGGCGAGACGCTCCGGCCCGCCGCCGCCGACCTCGGCGGTGGCCCAGCCGGTGTAGCCGGCGTTGCGCAACGATACAACAACACGGTCCCATCCGGCGTCGCCCTCGCCGATTTCGACGCCGAAGCCCTTCCAGAGACCGTTCTCGTCGCGCTTTGTCCGGCTGAAGTCCTTGATGTCGAGCTTGAGAATCCGGTCTCCGAGGGTGTCGATCCACTGCTCGGGCCAGCCGAAGTTGACGATGTTCCCGACATCGAAGTACCAACCGAAGGTGCGCGTGGACCGCCCCTCGTTGAGTTCGTCCACGAAGCGGGCGGCCTCGAGGGGGCTGAGCAGGAAGTTGTTCCACACATTCTCGAAGGCGATGGAGACGCCGAGTTCGTCGGCGAGCGGCGCGGCGGCCCGCATGGCCTCCTGCGATCGGACATAGGCCCGGGCGTAGGGCATGGACTGGTTGACGACCGCCGGGACCACCAGGACGGTGGTGGCCCCGAACGCCTTGGCGTCGCGCAGGGCCGTCTCCAGTGCCGCGCCGGCCTCGGCCCGCACGCTCTCCTCGGGGTGGTTGAAGGGCTTTGACCAGTGGGTGGACAGCACGACGCCGTGGACCTCGATGCCGGTCTGCTCCTTCGCGGCGTGTACCTCGTCGGGCTGGTAGGGGCCGGGGCTGTCGAGTTCGACGCCGTGGAAACCGGCGGCCTTGGCCGCGGCGAACTTCTCGGCCAGCGTGCTCCCTGTGTTCACCATGCCGATCTTGACGGCCAGGCGGAGCCAGCGGGACGAATCGGGTGGCGTGGCGGCGGGCTGGGGCATGGAGGTTCTCCCCGCGAGGGCCAGACCCGCCGCGCCGGCGACGGTCAGGCCCACGAAGGTGCGTCGGTCGATGGGATGATGGGTGTTCATGTCAGGGCCGTCCTGCCGGGTCTGGCGAGCGTGGGGATGGTCCGTTCGCCGAAGGTCCACGGCACGGCGTTGAGGTCTTCGGCGCTGTCCAGGGCCTGCTCCCAGGTGACGGTCTGGCCGGTGTAGGCGGCCATGCGTCCCATGATGGCGAGCAGCGTCGAGTGGGTCATGGGCACGCCGTCGTTGCAGGGCGTGCCGTCGCGGATGGCCTTGAAGAGCAGGTCGTGCTCGCGCTGGTACATGTCGTTGGACCGGGCGGTCCCGCGCCAGGGGTTCTTGCCTTCGATCGTGTGCCGCTGCTGCCACGGCTGCATCGTGCAGACCCCCTCGGAACCCATGAAGAGAGCCGAGTTGTCCGATGGCGTGTTCTCCCAGTGCCGGCACATGTGGTAGGCGCGCACGCCGCCGGGGTACTCGTAGGTGATGGAGAAGTTGTCGTAGACATTGCCGGTCTCCGGGACATCCGGGCGGGTCTGGCGCCCGCCGACGGCCCAGCAGCGTTCGGGGGGAGCGTCCTTCATGGCCCAGGCCTGCCAGTCGATGGCGTGGACGGCCTGCTCGACGATGTGATCGCCGGAGAGCGGATGGAAATAGTGCCAGTTGCGGGTCATGAACTCGGCGTCGGTCCAAGTTCCCTGGCGGGGCTTGGGCTTGATCCAGCCGGTGGTGTTGTAGGTGGTCTGGATGGCGCGGATGTCGCCGATGCCGCCCTCGTGCAGCCTGGCGAATGTCTCGCGCACCTGGTCCTGGTATCGCCAACAGAAGCCGGACATGAGGGAGAGGTTTTTCTCCCCGGCGACGCGGGCGGATTCGAGCACCGAGCGTACGCCCGGCCCGTCCACGGCCACGGGCTTCTCGCAGAACACATGCTTGCCCGCTTCGACGGCCAGGCGGAGGTGCTCGGGGCGGAACCCCGGCGGCGCGGTGAGGAGGACCACATCGACGCCGGACTCGATGACGCGGCGGGCGTTCTCGAAGCCGCTGAACATGCGCTCCGGCGTGACGCGGAGCTGGTGCCTGACGGCCGCGTCGGGGTCGTCGGCGTGCTCGCGGATGTTGTCCGCCGCGTAGTTCAGGCAGGGGACGAGGCGTTCCGCGTACAGGTCGCCCATGGACCACAGCACGGCGTTGGGGTCTGCGGCCAGGGCCTGGACGACGGCCCCCGTGCCGCGCCCGCCGCAGCCGATCACGCCGACCTTGAGGATTGATTTCTCGTCGCGTCCGGGTTGGCGGGCGTCACCCCGCGCCAGGCCGGACGCGCCGGCGAGGGCGGCCGCCCCGAGCATCAGGCCGGCGGCGTTGAACTCGCGTCGGGTCCAGTGGCGGTCATTCGGCATCGCGCGTCTCCTGCGGGACGGTATCTTCGGTCACGAAGCGGAAGCCGACCCAGGAGCAGTCGGCGAGCCACCAGCGGCTCTTGGGGATCTGCGGGTCGCTGGCGTTCCAGGAACGATCCTGCTCCATGCGGGCCTCCGCGTGGCACTCGGCGGCGGGTTCACGGTAGCTGCCGCCCATGGCGACGGGGCGGCGGGTGTCGGTCATCACCCACTCGGCGACATTGCCCAGCGTGTCGTGCAGGCCGTGGATGTTGGGGCGCTTGCGGGCGATGGGGTGGGTGGTGTGGTCGGCGTTCTCGGCGGTCCAGGCGACGGCGTCGTGGTCGTCCGGCGCGGACCCGGCGAAATGGGTCCACTCGGCGGCGGTGGGCAGCCTGAAGGCGATGCCGGCCGCGTCGGAGAGCCATTCGCAGAATCTCTCCGCGCCCTGGCGGGTCATGCCCATCGCGGGGTAGCCCTGGTGCCCGAAGCCGCGGTCCGGGGGAACATACGGCTTGCTCGGGCGCGCGACGGCATCGGCGGACTCACTCTCGGGCCGATCGAGTAGGTAGGTGAAGATGTCGTAGAGTTCCCAGGACACCTCCGTGCGGAGCACCCACATCGCGGGGATGGTCCCGTCCTCGCAGGCGGGCGTCCGGACCAGATCGAACGACACGGTGGTGCCGGGCACCCGGATGGTTCGGACCTGGGTGGACTGATCGACGATCGGCGGGGCCGACGGCGCGGCCGCGGGCTGGGCGAGGCACCATCCCGCGGACAGCAACAGAAGGAGTCCGGGGATGGTCTGGGCGGCACGCATGATCGGGATGCTCCTGTTGTACGCGGCGGTGCCGGGTTGTGTTGCGGCAAACGCCCCCGGCGGTGATCGCCAGGGCGTGCAGCCTACCCCGGCACGCCATGAGTTTGCAAGGGTGCTCATGGGAACGCGGTGCCGGATTGTGGTCTACGGGCCGGATGAAGAGCAGGCCGCGTTGGCTTGCAAGGCGGCCTTCGATCGGATCGCGGCCTTGGAGGAAGTTCTCAGCGACTACCGCGTTGACTCAGAAGTCTCGCGTTTTGCGGAGTTTTCCGCGGGAGTTTGGTGCCCGATCTCGCCGGATCTGGAAAGGGTGCTGGTGCTGTCGCGTCGGGTCTACGAGGTCTCGGAAGGGGCGTTTGACCCTACGGTCGGGCCGCTGACCAAACTCTGGCGTGAAACGAGGCGGTCGGGAGCCTTGCCCGAAACCTCCGTGCTGGAGGAGGCACGCGGGCGGGTGGGCTTTGACCTGCTCGAGATGGACGGGCGGGGGCGGGTCCGGCTGCGCAAGCCGTTCATCGAACTGGACTTCGGCGGCGTGGGCAAGGGCTTTGCGGCGGACGAAGCGATGCGGGTGCTTCAGGAGGCCGGGTACCCGATCGCGTTGATCGACTTCGGGGGCGATGTCCTCGCGGGCGATCCGCCCGCCGATTCCCCGGAGGGTTGGAGCGTGGAAGGCCGGGACGGCATGGGCGAAAGCCGAATGCTGCGGCTCCGAAATCAAGCGGTGGCCACTTCAGGGGATCTGGAGCAGTTCGTCGAGATCGACGGAGTTCGATACGCCCACATCATCGATCCCCGAACCGGCCTGGGCCTGACCCGGCGCGTCGCGGCGACGGTCATCGCCGAGAGCGGCGCTCTGGCCGACGCCCTGGCGAGCGCGGCCTGCGTGCTGGGTCCGGAAGGGGCCGAGCGTCTGGCCGCGGCGTTCGATGGGGTGGGGGGTGTGTGGATTGAGAGCGTCGGTGCTGATTCTGGCGCATCGGAGTAAGCGAGGTCTCGAAGCGCCCACACTCCCCACAGCGCTCGGAGTGCGGAACGGTGCATTCCCGATGCGAGACGACGCGACGATGCCCACGCTGAACGCTCGGAGTCCGGCAAGCAAAAACCCCGCTCAGATGCGGGGTTTAGCGAGCAGATGCGGGGTCATGCGGAAAAGCGGGCGACGCGACTCGAACGCGCAACATTCAGCTTGGAAGGGTCGCAGAAAACGCTTTTTCGGGGCTCCTAGGCCGGTTTTGCACTACATTTCTGCTCGTCGTGCACTACATTTCCTCCGAGGACCGGGCTCGTGGCCCCGTCAACGGGGGGACTGAGAGGCGGTGAAGACATGGCGAGCCGAACCAGAAAGCGGCGGGTGCCTCAGCTCAAGTATACGGATCTGCGGGGTGTGGGATGGCATGTCTCCTACCGCGATCCGAAGACCGGGGTACCCCGCAAGGTGCGGTTTGGAGAGGTCTCCAAGGCCGAAGCCGAGAAGGCATACCACGCATGGGTGGTCGCGTTCCTCGACGGCGATGCACGGGTGCCGGTGAAGGCTGCGGCGTCCGTACCCAAGCAGGTGAAGGGGGAGCCCAAGAAACCGCAGTCGAGCGAGAGCCGAAGCAAGGTCGCGGCACAGCCGGGCTCGATTGCCCATGTAGCCTCGGGCCTGGTCCGCTACGAGAGCGATCGTGCCCGCGACGATGGTGGGGGCCGCTCTTCAGGAACGATCGCTCCGCGTGTGTTGCTGGACCGGAAGAAGGCCGTCAAGGACTTCCTGGCTTTCCTAAACGAACGACACGGGCAGGGAGCAGCAGGACGCATGCGGCTGGGCGATCTCGATATGGCCGATGTCGAGTCGTACAACCGGCAGATGGTCGAAGCTGAGCTCTCCGCGAGCACGGTCAACCGAAAGATGCAGGTGGTCAAACGCATCATCGATCGCGCAGGGCGGCCCGAGTACGGCCAGCAGGTGCTCTCGTGGAACTGGGACTCGATGGACCGGTTGACCGGTAAGCGGGCGAAGAAGAAGCGATTGCCGGCAAAGAAGCAGCTGGAGAAGCTCCTCGCCGCGGCCGACGCGAGGGGACGGGCCATGATCTGGATGGGCATCGGCCTGGGCTTTGGCCAGAGTGACCTGTCGAACATCAGGGTGGGGCAGATCGACAAGAAGTCCTACGACCTCCGCAGGGGCAAGACCGGCATTGAGCGGTACGGCGAAACGCCACCCGGCGCTTGGAAGGCGATCACCGAGTACCTCGACGAATCACCACGACCGAAGGGCGATCTGCTATTCGTCACTTCAAACGGCAAGCCGCTGGTCCATACGAAGTCGGACTCGGTCTTCCAGTGGTGGAACAGGCTCCGCGAGAGCATCGGCGAGGACAAGGACTCGCTGGAGGGCTTCTACGTGCTGCGGCATCTCGGGGCGACGGAGTTCGGCTCAAGGCCCGGCTGCTCGATCGTGGCGATGAAGCGTTGGCTGGGGCATTCGGCCAGCTCCCAGATGGCGGACCGGTACATGAAGCCGGTGTCGCCAGAGGACCGGGAGGTGGTGGAATGGGTTCGGAAGCGGCTTGGGAAGGTGGTGGGCTGAGACTGGCGGGACGCCATCGCGGAACGCTAGCTTCCCAAGAGTGGCAAACACGACTTTCCGCACCCCGCGATTCAACGTAAAACACAACAAGTCAAGCACTTCAGCGAACTCTTCCTCAGTGGATAAGGGGTGGATTGTCGACCTTTGTCGTGCAGAATCGGACCAAAGAGTCGTGCCTATATTTCCACTCAGAGAGCCATGCTGGACTTGCTTGCGCTAAACGAGATCATCAGCCACTGAGAACTTCCCTACATCACGCACAGGACGATGCCTTTACGGCGGATCCGAGCGCGGGTGCCGCCGGGAAGGCAGACTGGATCAACTCTCGCCTGCGGCGCAGTCTCCGGTCGTGTAGATGCCCTTGCCTACTTCTTGGAAATGTCGCGATCAACGAGAACGATCTCCGCGTCACAACCAATCAGCGCCACGGTGCCCGAAGTGGTCTTCACAATCGGATGCACGGTCACCCGCGCAGTGATGAGCGTTGAACCGGCAAGATTGATCACGGTGTCTTTCGGCAGGTAAAGATGCTGTGTTGTTGAACCCTGCCGATCGAGCGTTTCAAACCAAGCCCGGACCATGCGGTACTTCTCATTGGGATCCGCCTCCCCATCGCGCACGATCTGAACTGTCGCGGTCACGGACGGCGTACCCAGGCGGAAACTCGCACTGTCAACGGCCACATGGAAGTCGCGGTCTCGAAGCTGATGGTTACGTGGGTACGCTCGCAGGCCGAGCGCATACGTGCCGTGCACTCCAAATCCTTCCGCGGGCGTGAAGCCCCAGCAGACTGCACTACCGGCGATCGGGGCCGACTTCAGTTGAGGATCGAGAACCGCCTGCACATGCTTCTCGGAGGCTGCGACCGACTCCTTCGCCGCGGAATCTTCCTCGACCAGCTTGGCGAGCAGTCGCAGGTTCTGATCGGCGGCGCCAGTGAACCGCTCGGTCCCGGACACCTTCTTTGCGAACAACGCACGCCTGGCCTCAAGGCTCCAGTCCGTGAACCGGTCGGGACGTGCCTTCATGTAGTCAATAATCGACGCATTCTCCGGGCCCTTCAGGTTCGACAGCCGGACTTCCGCGGGCTGCGCGCCGAGCGCGGCTGCAACGCCAAGCATGGTACGCAGTGCAGCGCTCTGGATAAGTCGCATGGGAATCCTCCAATCTTCGAGTGATGAGTCAGGGATGAATGTTCAGAGTGGCCGGGTCGCTCCCATCGGTCCACCCGTTATGTGAGTCGGTGCAGGATTCCAGGGACCAGCGTGCTCGGTGGGGCCGCATCGCAGGCGAGCGGAGCGAGACGGAGGGGAGGCACCGCCGGGCACGTCGCCGCGTACGTTGCCCAATCACAGGCGGGATCGAGGCGACCGTCTGCCTCATAGCCAGAACCCGACTAAGAACGCGGGCGCCCGCGGTCTGTGCATCCGGCCTAGATTGATAAGATGCACGTGCGCCCTCCAGAGCAGGCTTTGAAAGACCACTTTTCTGAACTATCCGGCCATCGCGGCCGAGACGGCGTCGACCGGGGACATGCGGCCCGGGATCACGACCGACGGTCCGCGACTGCGCATTCGCTGCGCGTACCTCGAGTACCGCTCCTCGACTCGCTCCTCGATATCCGACGCCGTGCCGAGCGCATGAAGGCCGCCGGAGAAGCCGAAGCTGCCGCTGGAGAGCACGGATTTCGGCGGCGTGACCAGAAGCGTGGTGCAGCCGAGCGGGAAGGCCTGGCCAGCGACGATATCCGGATCGAGATAGTGCGTGACGATGACGACGTGTCGCCGATCTGCCTCGAGCGCGGCGAATCGCAGCTTGCCCGCATTCACGCGCGCCGGCGAGCGCGACGCGAACGCCTCGATCCCCCGGACGGCGACGGGAAGATCACCCGCCGATTCCATCCGGAAGGGCCGGACGAGGTCGTCGCAGCCGACGGTCGATACGGTCACGCGCGCGCCGGGGACGCTCGCGAGGGCGCCTGCCGCCACAGCAGCGACGGAGAGCAGCCTTCGGCTGGCGGCAGAGTCGTCAAGGGCGCTCAGATCGACGAGCAGGAGCACGTTCCGGCGGGGCGCGACGCGGTCGTCCCGGTAGATCGGCTCTCCCTTGATGATGGTGGCAGTGACATTGAGGTCGCGCAGTCGGCCGGTGCTTCGCAGGCCCATGCGCTCGCCGCGCCCCAAGAATCGCTGCCTCGATCGGTAGTGCGCGGGGCTCGGTACGACGCCGCGATCGAGTTGGAAGGCGATGCGTCGCGTCGCGGCGATCAGTGCCGCATCGTTGGGGAGGTCGAGCCTCATGCCGCGTTCTCCGCGCTCTCCATGACGCCGGGCAGGAAGACGTCGATCGCCTGCTCGATGATGGCCGCGGCTTGCTCTTCGCACCCGGGCGTCGGCTTGAGGCGGACGAGATTGGCCTGCTCGAAGGCACGGGCGAGATGGCGCGGCTTGACGACGAGCGAGTCGTCGTCGTCCGCGTCCATGAGGCACTGGATTTGAGCGTTTCGGATGGCACCGTGCAGCTCGCCGCGGGGATTGGAGCCCTCGATGAGATAGTCATTGACCATCTGCTCGAGCTTTCGCAGCTCCTTCTCGCTCAGCTTCAGGGACGTCTCCTTGTCGCCGGCGCGCAGCTTGCTGAAGAACTTGCACGTGGTCCAGTCGACTCGCTCGCGGAAGCTCTTTGGGCTCACGGCGAAGGACATCGCGCAGAGTCGCTCCCTAAGCTCATCGGGAAGCGTCACCATTCGCAGCGCGGCGTGTGCCTCGCGGAAGGTGAACCCGAGCGACTTCGTTGCACCTTCCACCTCTTCGGGCGCACTGGGGCTACCGGCGAGCGGGGCCATGGGGTCGTCGCCGACGCCCTTCTCGAAGCGCTTGTACATCTCGATGCGATCGCTCGAACCCGGATGCGGCATGTAGAGGCCGATGGAGAATCTGTCGTAGAGCGCGAGCGAGCGCTCGCCCTGGCCGCCGTATCCGACCGGGTTACCCACGCCGAGGACGAAGAAGTTGGGCGACAGCAGCACCGTGTGGTCGCCCCCGCCGGTGGCGACGAGGCTGACGTTAAGGCGGCGCTCGGCCATCGCCTGGAGCAGGACGTTGGAGGCGTTGGCGGGCAGGCGGGGCAGCTCATCGATCATCAGCCCGAGGGCGCCCGGCTTGAGTACTGGGCCGCGTCTGAAGGTGAAGCTGAGCCCGCCGTTGGGGGTCGTGCCGGGGATTTCGCCGCCAATGAGGTTCAGGTCCGATGCGTCGGCGCTCGCGTCGAACTCGGCGAGCGGGGCGTCGATCATCCGGTAGAGCGCGCGCATCATCGCGGTCTTGGCGACGCCCGAGGAGCCCTCGACGTAGCCGCTCTGGCCGAAGACGAGCGCCTGGTACATCCCCTCGAAGACCGGCAGGACCTTGCGTCCGCTGAACAGCTCTCGCGCGATCCGCCGGCACTCCCGGTAATTCGCCGTGATTCGGCTGCCCACGCGCCGGGCATTCGTCCGGTCAAACTGGTCGGCGTAGATCGGCTCGCCGATAAGCTCGCGGTGCCGCTCGAGGTTGATTCTGTCCTCCTCGCTCAGCTCGGAGGTGCCCCAGTTCTCAGACTGATGGTAGCGCCGATGCTTCTCATGCACGGTGGCGCGCCGAACGTCGAAGAAGCCGTTGCTGGATGTGGTCATGGCGGATGTCTCCAATAGTGGTTTGAATGGGGTCACCATCAGAATCGGGCGATGATCAGGCAGAGCACGCCGCAGCAACCCACGAAGAGCCACGGCATGAGGGACGCGGGGATCGCAAACGGCGCCGGCTCCTCCGTCGCCGGACCGGCGAAGATGGCCGACGGCTCGCCGCCGAAGAGCTCGCGCGAGGCCTCACCGTTGAGCGGCAGGGGGGGCATGGCGAGCATGGGCATGCGAATGGTCTGGGTGCCAATGCTCGGGTCTATGTCGCGCAGGACGACCTGCACGTCACGGGGCGTTTCGGTGTCCAGGCCCGTGAAGCGGAAGGCGATGCTGGTGAGGCGCGTGAAGTCGGGGATCGCGCCAACGCCCGTATCGACGGTATGGGCCACGATCGAGTTGGGGTCGAGGTTGAAGGGGCGATGGTCGCGGATCATCGCCGTCAGACGGCCCGATCCGTCCACGCTCCAGATCACGGCGGGGCGATCGAGTTCACGGGCCAGCGCGTTGACGGTCGCCACAATGAGGGAGGCCAGCGCGTTACGCTGCTCCGTCCGGCCGGAGGGGGTCTTGGCGAACTCGCTCACGAGGTCGATGCCCAGATAGGCCACGTCGTGACGCGTGTCGCCCGCCTTGTAGGTGCCCGTCATCAGAACCGGCGCGAGGCTGTCGTGGCTGAAGTGACGAGCCCACAGCAGGACGCTCTCCCGGTTGGGCGGGTCGGCGCGGAATCGGGTCAGCACGTTGATCAGGCGTGGCCTCGATGCGGCGTCCGACAGTTCGGCGCCGGCCGTGGCGTCCGCGAGCCTGGCCAGGCCGAGGGGCTCCGCCTCCAGCGTCAGACGGGGGAAGACATGCTCGAACACGTGGGTCCTGATGGCGTTCTTGAGACTCTCGAGCGTCGAGTGGTCGTCGAATCGCACGCGGACGCTGTCGCGCACGCTCGGGATGTTGGCGCCGTGGAGGTCGCCCCCAATAGAGATGACATGCAGGCGCACGCCGCGGGCGATCAGCCACTCGGCGGCCTCGGCCTGCTCGGCGGACAGGATGGCGTGGTTCGAGCCGGCGCCGTTGCTCAGCAGGTCGGCGCTGTCCCAGAAGAGAACGGCGTCGCTGATCGGCTCGCCGCGCTCGACGAGTCGGCGGATCGCGAGGAGGTGCGCGCCGCCTTCCCAGGTGTGCTTGTCGGGCACGATGGAGGTGTAGTCGCCGAGAGTGGTCTTCTCGCCGTCGGGGCCGATCGGGTAGATCAGGCTGTTGCCGTCGCGCCGGCGCAGCCCGGCGTCGAGGGCCCGGGCGACGTCGTAGGCGATCTGAATTTTGCTCTTGCCGAAGGCGGGCACGGTACTCGACATCGAGCCGCTCAGGTCGGTGGCGATGGCGACGACGCGGCTGGTTCGAAACTCGACCGAGAGCTCCTTCAGGAAGCGGTTCCAGCCGCTCGGGGGCGTGTCGTAGCCGTCGGTGCCGACGACGAGGAGCTGGGGCGGGGAGCCATTCTTCGCGGCGGCCTCGAACGCGGCGTGGAGGCGCTTGCCCTGCGCGTCGGTCAGCTCGACGTCCAGCGCGACCAGACCCCATTCGAGCAGCGCGCGGGCGTTGGTGGACAGAGCCGCGTCGTCGTCGAGATCGAGCACGAGCGACCGCGCCGCAAGCCCGAGGGAGCGGATGAGCCCGACCAGCTGGCTGCGGGATTCGTCGGTGGCCTCCGGGATGATGATGCCGATTTCGGGCGGCTGGCAGCGCGTGTAGACCTGGAAGGCGCTCAGGTCCTCCCCGTAGCGGTTGCGCACATTCATGTAGAGCAGGCTCGTCTGGCCCTGCTCGGGGGCGGGCAGGTCGGCGTAGAACTGGGTCGTGCCGCTGCCCACGCGCCGCGACCGGCCCGTGCTGAAGTCGACCTTGCCCGTGGCGTCGGGGGCGCCGGTCATCACCGTGCCGTCTCCGGCGATGAAGCGGACTTCGAGGTAGAGGTCGGCGTCGGTCGAGTTGTTGACCCGCCCGAACGCCGGGAAGGTGTCGGTGTCGGGCGGCACGGCGGTGGGCGCATCAATCGAGTTGTCAGGGGTGCCCGCCTCTTCGAGGAAGAGGTGATCGTTCAGCCAGGGATGGGCGGCGACGATCCGATCACGAACCGCCTTGTCGCGCCCGAGGTTGTCGCTGCGCGGGCCGGAGATGTACACGTTGGTTCCGTCGGGCATGTCGCGGACGCGTGCGTCCAGGTCGAGGAGGATCGCCTGCAGCGTGAGGCCGCCGTGATCCTCGTCCGGCGAGACCTCGATGACCCTGGCCTTCGGGAACCAGCGCGACACGTCGCGCTCTGCCGCGGGCGAGGTGATGAGTACGACCTCTTCGTCGCCGAACCGATTCACGAGGTTTCGAAGCCATGACCGGTCCGTCGTGCCGACGTAGACGACATGCGTCGCCTCGGCCGCCTCCTCGTCGTCGACGACCGGGGCTTGGAGCATCCAGGCGAGCAGCCAGAAGAGGACAACGACCAGAGCGTACGCGAGGGCACGGTGCAGGCCGTGCCGCACGCCGATCGCGACGGCGCCGAGGGCCATGCCGGACATTCCGACGAGGATCGTGATGGTCATGAGTGACATGAGAGATGCTCCTGCGAGGTCATGCGTGGCGTGCGGCGTGCTGCTTCCAGAGGCTGACGGCGGCGACGGGCACGCCGAGCGCGATGATGAAGGCGATAGCGGCGAGGCCGATCGAGAGCACGTCGCGCGTGATGCGGTTCGCCGGGGTGAAGGCGCGGCGATCGTCCAGAGCGCCGAAGAGGGCCTGGAAGATCTCGCGCCACAGCGGTGACGCGGACGGCTCGCGTCCTGCCTCCATCGGAAGGGCGACGAGATCGGCGGGCGCGACCAGACGCTCCGAGAAGGCCGGCGCTCTCCCGTCGCCCGCCCGCTCGGCGAGGGACGCGGCCCAGACGATGAGGTGGGCGATCGTGCGCTGCTTATCCGTGGTCAGCGTGTCCAGTTCGGTCAACGGCGGGACGACGACCGTGACATATCCGGGGCGGTGCACCGGGTCGCGCTGGAAGACGACCGGACCGCCGAGCGCATGCCCGCGCTGTGCGATCACGAGCGGCCTCGCGTCGGCGTCGAGCGCGACATGGGCACCAAGATCAGAGAATCCCGCGGCTCGCGCCATGTCCACCCACACACCGCCGATGGGCGTCTCGAGATACTCGGCGGTGCGCACGAGGTGGTACCCGCCGTCGACCGGGCCGGAGGATTGGATGATCTCGACGACCGACTCGCCCGGACCGGGCGCGGCTGCCATCTCACCGAGGTGCAGGATCACGTCCGCGTCGGGGCGCGAGGCGCCGATCACGAGTGGGGGCGCGTCCCCGTTGCCCGTCGAGGGCTCGAGGCCGGAAAGGCGGGTGAGCGCCGTCAGCGCGGCGTCGGAGACCGCGGCATCGAGGCTGCGGGGCGAGAGCTCGAACGGACGGCCGCCGAAGCGGGGAACCTCGGCCGACGCGTCCCAGACCCCGTTCGGATCCGTGAACTTCACACTGAGCTCGTCGCCTCGCTTGGGCAGCTCGATGCGGTAGCTGATCTGCTCGCCGAGCCGTCCGAAGTGCACGGTCTCGTCGACGGCCGCCCTGGTCCAGTCGGCGCTGCGGGGCGGCGGCTGGATGCGCTTCTGGAGGATGACGGAGCCCCGCTCGGTCACGGTAATGTCGAGTGCGGGAACGGGGTAGCTTTCCGGCACCATGAGCTCGATGTCGAGCAGCGGACGGAACGCGGGATCGTGGAGGATCGAGTAATAGAGGATTCGGGGCCGATCGACCGTCGCGAGGTCGACGGAGGTATTCACGTTCCGCCAGACGGACCCGACACGACGCGGATCCAGCGGCCAGCCGCGGACGCTCTCGTCGGGGTTGCGATGCGCCGAGACCACGTAGACGACGTCGCCGACGCGATCACCCACGAGCCTGGCCGTCTGCTCGAGACGGGCGTTCACCGGGTCGATCCGCTCGACCGCGCGGAGCAGCGCCGCGGCGCCCGCGTCGCTCACCCCGTTCGCCGCGGCGTCGCGCACGATTCGCTCGATCTCGGCGCTGTCGAACTGCACGTCGCGTCCCTTGGCCGACTCGGTGGCCAGGACCAACTCTTCGAGCATCTCGCGCTGGTAGCCCCACGAGGCCAGGCTGTAGGAGTCGGCGAGAACGAACACTTTGGTTCCGCCGATGGGATTGAGCGCTGCAACACCGATCGACACGCCCGCGATGGTGAGTAGCGCGACGCGAAGGGTGACGACGCCGATGCCGACCATCGTGCCGCCGGTGGCTCTCATTCCCGGCCGGCTGGCGCGGGCGTAGCGCACCCATAGGGCCGCGCCGATCAGCGTGGCGCCGAAGAGCACGACGACGCCCTGGACCAGCCCGCCTTCGAGGCGCACCGCGGGAGCGTCGATGATCGCAAGCGTGGCGACGGCCGCGGAGGTCATGACGATGAATAGGACGGTCGTGACGAGCACGACGAGCAGCAGACGCTGCCCACGCACATTCCAGCGCCGCCAGCTGCCACGAATCGGAAGGTCGGGAAGCAGCCGGCGCTGCGCGTCGACGATGGGCTTCAGGCTGCGGATGAGGTTGAACATGGCTTGTGCTCCTAGGTTCTGTGTGCGACCTGATATCAGCCGACGGACGAGGGGTATTCCGAGGCACCGCGGCCGCGACCGTTCTTGAGCCGCCGATCGTCGTCGACCTCGCCGGGATCGCCGTCGCGCCGGTTCCCGCGCTCACCGGCGTTCCGCTCGCTCGGGTCGTCATTGCCTTCCGGCGAGATCGTGCCTCCACCAGGGTCGTCCTTGGGAACCTCGGGCATCCCGGACACCTTGACCTTGATGCGACCCATCTCCTTGCGCAGGCGATCACGCAGTTGCTCGAGCGTCGTCTCCGCGGCCTGGTGCTGCTGGGATTCGAGCTGTTGCATGCCCATGTTGAAGAGGTCCTTGGTCTTCTGCGAAAAGCCGGAGTCGTCGCCGAGCAGATCCTCGAGGAAGGACGCGATCTCCTGGGCCCACGACTCGAGCAGCGGGAGCAGGTCCTGAAGCAGAGATAGCAGGTCCTTGATCTCCTTGAGGAGGCGCGCGATGTTCTCCGGCGTCGGCGACTCGAATGCCTCCTTCGCGGCGTCGATTACGCGTTCGGCCTGCCGGCGCGTCTTCTCGATGGCCTCGCCGACGTCTTCGGGCACGAAGTCCTCGAGATCCAGCTCGTTGAGGACGCCGTCGATCCCCTCGGCGATGTCGAGCGCTTCCTTGCCACCGGCGGGATCGGCCTCACCCTCGCCGATCGAATCGTACAAATCGCTGAGGCGCGCACGGTGCATCTCGAGCGTCTCGATGAGCGTCTCGAGCGGCATCAGGTCGGTCACAGCGCCCGGTGTCAGGTCAGGATCGAGGCTCGGGCCGGTCCACTCGTCGGTCGGTGGCTCGGACTCGTTCGGATCGCCGCGCTCGTAAGGCTCGCCCTTGTCCGGCGTGTCGCCGCTGGAGCCGCCCTGCTCGCCATCGCCCGCCTCGCCGCCGCCGTTGTCGGCCCCGTTGCCACCGTTCCCGCGGGCGGGCGTCGAGGGATCGGCGTCGGTCGGCTCGTCGGGGGCTTCGGGTGCGTCGACGATCACGTTGATCGCGGGGCGGTACGGGATCGGGAAGTCGTTCGGCTGGGAACGCTCGTAGTCGTCGATGAGCGCGATCGAGAGGATCACCACGGTGACCGCGGTGACCGTCAGATTGATCGCCCGTTCGGCCGCGATCGGCGTCGTGCCGCACCCGCGTCGGATGAGCTCACAGAGACGGGCTTCGACCTCGCCATCGGGGGCGAATTTCCCGGTGCGGCTCTCGTGTGGCAGTGAGAGATACAGAATGAGCTCGGCGCAGTTGGTCCCCTTCAGCCGGCGGGCGATCCACCGGTCGAAGCGGAAGAGGCGCCTGGCAAAGAGGGTGACGGCGGCCGCGAGGGCGGCCGAGATGGCTGCCACACCAATGGCGGCCGCGAGCTGAGCATTCAAGGCCAGCAGCACGCACAGGATCCCGCCGCTCACGACGATCAGGCAGGTTGCGGCGGTGGATCGGCTGGCGTAGAAGCGGTCCTCGACGGGTTCGATCTCATGAGCGTTGAGCATGGCGGTCTCCGTTGCATTGGATTGTGATCGGAGGGCTGACGATGACATGTACGACGCGTCGCTCCGGATTATTTCCCGCTAAACCCTTGCGTGCGAAAGACATATGACGCCGACGCCGTGCAGAGTACGTGCGGCGCGCCCCGCGCGCGAAATCCGCGCGCCGCGACTATCATGGGTCTCCGACGATGTGGGTTCGGCTGGACATGAGGTGGAGATCGCGCAATGGAGTTCGGTAAATTGCTGGAGCTGGAGCACGAGCTCTGCACACCTGAGCTACGCCCTCGTCTCTGGGCGGAAGCGCGATGCTCGCAGACGGCCGCCGCAAGATTGCTGGACAAGGTCATGCAATGGCGTCAGGAACAAGCAAGTCGGCCCGATTCGCCGTATCGGGTGGTGACGAAAAAGAGCCTTGCATGCTTCGCTAGAGAAAAGCTGAAACTGCGATGTAGTGAATCCACAATGGGTAAATTCCTGCGTGGGGATGGCGCGGGAACCGTTCCATGGCAAACACACATACCTACTCTAATGCGCTATGTATTACAGCAAGACCCGAGTGTCGCTACATCTGACGAAAACGAGATTATTGACCGTATCGTCGGCTATTTTTTCGGCAACACGAGCGTGTACTTCAATCCGGAGCATTGTCGCGATGGATTTTCGAAGACGGCGCAGGAGGCGTACTCCGAGCTTCGCGTACTTGAACGTCGCCACCTCGCCACATCTCATGCTGATACCTGGGTTGTTCGTGTCTCTGGCTACCGGCGATTTCTCAAGACCGATGATTTTCTTGCGGAGAACCCTTCGCATGACGAGCGGCTAACCACGCCGACAGTCTCCTGTCTGCGATCGGGTATTAATGTTGCGTACGTGTTCCCGACCGCGGATGAGAAGGTGTCAGAGGCGGAACAGTCAGTTGCCAGAATAAGGCAACATATAGTTGCTGTCTTGGGGGAGACATGCGATGCAATTCATCGACTTCATTTGGTCGCAATCGATCCCGCGCGACAAGAGGTCGATCAACGCGGTCGACGACGGTTCGCAGCAGAATACTTCAACGTTCGTTGGCGGTATGTCTTCTATCGGCAGTCGAGCGAACAGGGGCCTACATACTCGCAGCTCATGCTGTGTCGTGGTTCAGAGTTTCCGACCAATGCGTTCTTGACTTCCAACCAGGAAAGAGACGATTTTTCGCATTGGTTCGACTGCCTGGTGCTGCCAGCCTTGAGTGTCGAGCGGTCGCATCACCCCAACGAACAGTCGGCGGCCAAGTGACTTTAGCGTCCATCGCCGAATGCGTTGATCCACTCGGGAGAATCCACTGCCTCTGTGAATCGGGCTTCGCGAAACGAAGTAAAAGACTCAAATAAAGCACTTCGGCGAGTCTTGCCCGTTTGGAAAAGGGGTGGATTGTCGCACGTTGTCGTGCAGAATCAGGCCATACAGCCGTGCCATAGAGGAATGTCTACTTCGGGCTGAAGAACCCGAGAATTCGATTCCAGAGGCGACGGTGTTCCTGTCGCTTTGCCGCGGTGCCACCGGTCACTTGAGGAGGACTCAAGACTGGCTGGTCACCCCCCGACTGGTACTCGCGACGCTTACGATCCATATCGTGCTCGCGGCCGCGTTGAACCTGCTCGTCGCTCCAGCTGCCGGCCCACCGCACCGAGTTCTGTTTGATCCAGTAGTGAGAGCGACACGGGAAGCTCCAATTGCCGATCGAGGGGTTGAGGGACACGGCCTCGCCGTCAAAGGTGAGCGTCCAGTCCGTTGGGGTGAACGGCGTCACCACCTCGTGCCCGCATCCGCAGCAACATAAATGGCTCGCCGTGGCAAACTGAATGGAGATGTAAAGCTTCCCCCGCTCCAGCCGTTCGGGGATGTACTCCACAAACTCGTGCGTCAGACGATCGGGATTACTCACACTTGTCCTCGTTCGTCATCGCGTTCCCATCGATCGTGTACGTTGAATGGTGCTCTCGCTCCAAGTCGAGGTAGAACCCTCGGTGCTTCTTCCAGCGAATCACCGCTAGTGTCGCGTTGAGTGCGTTGAGTTCTGCGATCTGGATGTTCGTGGTGTACTCGTTGTCGCCGGCACTTGCGAGCGGGATCCGGCCCTTCTCGTGGATGTGACTGCGCAGTTCCTGGGTGCTGGTCGTTACGCGGAGCACACCCAACAGCCTGCCGTCTGTGCGAGAGACTCCGAGCCCAGTGTCGACGAACGGGGTTGCGTTGGTCTCTAGGTGCTTGATGATCGGGATCTTCGCCGCTCCGTCATCGACGCAGAGGAACACGAACGACAGGTCGTCGAGAAGTGCCAAGTTCTCCGCACTGATCCGGTCTTCGTGCGGCACGATTCCCGTATGAAGTACGCCGTATCGTTCCGCGAGGTACGCCACTTTGGTCGGTTCTGCGCGAAGTTCGTCGAGCGATGCGGCACCGGGGCACCTGAACGCGTTGTGTGTCAGAAAGGCATCATCATCAAAGAGGTGAATCTCCTTCACGGGGGTCTTGGCCACAAGGTCCAGGATGTACGAGCCCGTTCCCCCAAGGCCGATGATTCCAACCCGTTCCCCGGCCACCCTTTCGTTTATGTCGTTGATGCCGGCCCGGCTTGAAGCGGTGTCGATGTACCGGAAGACGCCCTCATCGCCTTGGTTCTCGACGGCCGGGTACGGGGTCGCCGTAGCCCGGGCGTCGATGGAGGCAGTGGGACCCGCAAGAATGGCGGCGTAGGTGGACATCTTGTGGTAGTGGTCGGTGTAGCCGCTTGGGGGCTTGCTCGAAAAGGAATGGTCCACGACCAGACCGTTGCCCAGGTCTTTCCGCCCGGATTGGTGACGGATTTTGTCGAGCGGACGGCCTTCTTGGTCGCAGGGGTATGCCCCGGAGAAGTGGATGACGTGGGTGCCCGGTGCGACCGTCTTGTCGCCGCTCAGTGTCAGCTCAGACACGAGCGTCCCGTACGCGATCTGGCCGGGCCCTTGCATGTATGGCACCCGGTCAACGACGAGATGGCCACCTCTCACGGAAACGTCGTACCCCTCATCGCGAAGCCGCTTCAGGTCGGGATTACGACTTATCAGTTGCTGTGACATTGAACACCATCCTGTCGGTGATGCGGACGGACTGACCCTCGGTGAGCGTGCCCTGGGGATTCGGACGAGGGCCGTTTCGGTAGGTGACCGTGAAACACCAATTCGGTCCGTCGGGCACCGGGTCGAAGGCGAGGGCGAGCAACTGGTCGAATGAGAGTCTGTTCGACTCCACGATCTTCTCACGTCCGTTGACGATGATCGTGACGGTTCGGACCGTGTAGAAGCGTTCGACTCCCTCGTCGTCGAGCGAGACCTGCTGACCGGCTTGAAGTCGAAGGTCCGCTTCGTCTCGGCGTTCGAGCCACACGCTCCCGGTTTCGCCGACACCCGCGATACGCCGAAGGGTCGTCTCCGAGATCGAGTCCGATCCCCACGGTTGGCGCTGACCATCGAGCTCGAAGTTGAACAGTCTGTCGGTGCGGAACGTCACGAATCGCTCGCGTCCTGGTTCCCGCAGGTCCACCCTTTCTTCGAGGTCGATATCCTCCAGCTGGCGTCTGTCACCAAACTCAAGGACAACGTGCTCCTCGACCGGCGTTCTCCCTGCGAGCTCCAGCAGTTGCCGGCCCGTGAGAATTGGGTCGTCAGTCTCGTGCGTTTGGTCGTCGATCGTCAGGGCGTATCCCATCGGAAAAACCTCGCTTCCTCGGATCCGTTGTGCATAATCTGACGAATCCGTATACACCTGGTGCCAAAGAAGGGGCCCACTGTGGACCCATAGAGACGGCACCGTCACGGAATAGTATACGCCAGCGTCATGGAGGTTGTTCCCGATGTCCGAGAAATTTCAGGACCGGCTGCGCAAAGCACGCCAGGACAAGGGTTTGAGTCAGTCCGAGCTGGCCGAGCGGGCTGGATTCCAGCCCTCCGCCATCTCCCACTTTGAGACTGGAACCCGGGCCCCGTCCTTCGACAACCTCCGCAAGCTGGCCGATGCCCTCGGGGTATCCATCGACTATCTCCTTGGTCGGCAGGCGGAGAGCACGGCGGCCGGACCGGTCGCCGAGCAGTTGTACCGGGACTTCAAGAAGCTCAGTTCGTCGGATCAGGAAACCGTCGCCGGCATGGCAAAGATGCTCGCTGAGAAGCACGCAAGACAGCGAGAGCAGCGAGAGAGCTGAGCGAGGGCAGCGATGAGCTACTACAAGTCAGGCGAGGCCCACGCGGCACATGTGCTGGAGGAGAACGGCCTGATTTCGCTGCCCGTGTGCCCCTTCGAGTTGGCGAAGAAGCACGACATCGCCGTCGAGACCAAGCAGGCCAGTGAGCCGGGTGTTACCGGGTTCTTGATGCGGGTCGGCAACAGCTTTGGGATCTACCACGCTTCGCACATTCAGAACGACGGGTTCGTGAGATTCACCGTCGCGCACGAACTCGGGCACTACTTTATTCCTGGCCATCCTGACGCGATATTCCCGAACGGCGATGGCACCCATGCAAGCCGAGCGGGAACTCCGGGCGGTAACCGCTATGAGCAGGAAGCGGACGGATTCGCATCGGGATTGCTGATGCCGGGTGGGTTGTTCTTGGCCCAGATGCGAAAGCTCGACCCGGGGTTTGTAGCTATCGACTCGCTCGCAAAGACATGCCGCACTTCGATCCTGTCGACCGCGATTCGCTACGCACAGTTCGCTGAAGACCCGGTCGCCGTGATCGTGAGCACCGGCGCAACCATTGACTACTGCTTCATGTCGGACGCCATTCGCAATCTAGAAGGCATCACCTGGATCAAAAAGGGCATCCATCTGCCACCACGTTGCCTCACGCGTACATTCAATCAGAAACGAGAAAACATCACGTCGGGCTCGAAAGATGGTGCCTATGCATCGCTCGACGACTGGTTTGAAGGGGCACCGCAGGTTGAGATGAAGGAAGACGTGATCGGCCTTGGTGGTTACGGAAAGACACTCACCGTCCTATTCACGGACGATGTGCTCGATGATGAGGACGTCGAAGAGTTCGACGACTGATCGCTGAAACTCTCAGGTGCCTCGGCGTACAGATGCCGACATGAACTCCGCAGTTCCGCTCGGTTTCGTCTCGTCCCGCGTGTGGAGTATCCGTTACCATGTATGGTGACTATCGCCCCAAATTGGCTACTTGATCACGATGCTTGGTGTCTGGAACGACATCGCGGAAGTATGCCAAGCCTTCCGGCTGGTCCATTGCGGGCACGCAAACCTTGAGTCCGCCCCCGATCTGCGCTAGCTTGCAACCAAACACCGTTCTACAAACACCGTCTCAGTGACGGCGTTCTAGCGGTGCGACGGGCGAATCGGGACCGGCCAGCCGGCCGTTCCGGCGTTCGCACGTAGGCTCCGACACCCGGGAGCTCGGCCTCACCAGCCGAGCGAAGGGACGCGGGATTCATCACCCCGCCAGCCGCTCCTTTGCGAGCGGTGGTCGTCGGAGGCACGTAGAGCCGGATGCATCGAGAGGTGCTTGTCCGGCTCGACGGAGGCTGCTGCGAGTAAAGCCTTCGGGGATGGGCCCAGTGCTCCACCCAAAGAACAATCCGCAGCTTCTATCCGATGAAACAGTCAATCCGCCCCGCGCGCTCGTGAGCGGTGAACCGGGGCGACCTGGACACGCTCCGGCCTGGTCTTTCGGGACTAGGTCGGAGCTGTCGTACCTGAAGCGGTGAGGTGGTGGATTGGATGGAGCAATGCTCCGGTCCGCCGCGTAATCCGCCGCGGGGGGTTCGGGGTGCGGCTCTTTGGAGCTGGCACCCCGCTCAACCCGTGCCGCCGTGGGGAGCTCGTCCGCAGCGATGCGGGCGACCGGGCGTGACCACGCCCGGCGACCGGCCGAAACAGCCGGCGGTGAAAAGCTCAACCATGAGAGGCCCGCGAGGGCTTGGCGGTCAGTCGGAACGGAGACGGTGCCGAACCGCGCAACAACGCTGTCGGTCGATGGGTAAGCGGAAGTTTCTGGGTTCTCTCCGCTGAAATCACCCGGACGGGAGTCCGGGTGCAAACGCCGCCACAGGGGAGCCTGTGGACGGACGACCGATGGCCGAGCGACGTGACCGTTCTGATGAAGGGTACGGCTAACAGGGGAAGGTCTCGGGCCGCCGGCGTGATGAGCCGGTGCCGGTTGCGTTCTTCGGAACGAGGTCCACCCGGTGGTTCAAACGCCCGAGACTGGGAGTGTGCCGCAAGTAGAGAGCCCGGCCTGCGTCAAGCAGACGGGGGCGGTGTCCGCTGCAAGGCAGTGGCGGCCCGTGCATGCACGCGTCCATCAGGCCAGGGGTGGTTCCCATGGCCGGAGCGTGCAGGCCGACGAAAGCGGCGACGTGCTTTCCTGCGTGCGTTCGCCGGGGGCCTGTTCAACGGAGCAGGCCCCGGCGGAATGCCAAGCGGTCGGCGAGCGTGCGGCGAGACCGGGGACGGTCCCGCCGCACGCTCTCGCCGGCCTGATTTGTCTGAGGATGGCAGCCCCGAACTCCGCAGCACGGAGTCTCGGGCCTGCCGCAACGGCCATGGATTGGGCAACAGCAATCCTTGGAACCTGGATCGGGGACATACACCACGGTCCAGCGTGAGCAGCACTGAAGCGTGAAGAGCCCGGCCGGTGCATGGGGCACGCGGCCGGGGGTTGGACATGGTTGCAGAAGGTTTTGAATGGGCTTTGGGTGTCGGGCCTGGTTTGGAAAGGACCGAATCGACACCCCACTACACCACACAGGAGGGAATCATGGTCTACCGATACGTCGCCACCAGCGTGGCGGGCTTCGTGCAGCAGCTCGCCGTCGCCTACATCAATCACGGGTATGTCTTCTACGTCGCCGGGCATATCCCGCCAGGGTCCGACGCCGACGCGATCGACCGCAAGCTCATGGCCAAGTACGGCGTGGCGATGTCCCGCTGGCAACGGGCCCGGCGCAAACTCCTCGGCCAAGCCAATGTCCACTATCTGCGGTGCGGGTCGTTCTGGGTGCTGCTGGCTAACCACGGGGATCACCCGATCTTCCAGGAAGAGCGGGATGTGCTCCGCGACGTCCGGCGTGAGCCGATCGCGTTCAGCGGCTACAGCATCAGCTACCGGATGGGCAACGACGGCAAAGAGCATGTGTCGGTCCGCATCCATCCCAACGAGGAGCGGTGGCTCAAGGTGTTCATGATCCAGTTTGGGCGGCTGTCGACGGTGGAGGAGGTCGAAGCGGAGTTCGCCAGGCTCCGGTTCGAGCCGTACGCACCGGTGGTGCGGCAGCTCTACGGCATCCTGCGAGCGGTGAACAAGGCGAGGAAGGTCGCCGGCCTGCCGAGCGTGGACTGGAAGTGCATCCGCACCCGCAGGAAGGTTGTGCGTCCATTCGAGCCGGTGGCCTTCTGCCGAGCGGCTTAGGTCACACGGCGTTGGAATCGCTCCATACCCGTTGTCATGCCAGGGGAAGTGTCCAAAGAGGGTTGCGCAAACCCGGAAGGAGACGCAGCATGGCCATGAACGGAACGCGAAAAGGAAGGCGTATGGAATCGACCGAGAAGAACCAGCCGGTGGCGGAGTACCGCATCGGCGCTGTCAAGGGTGTGGTTTGGAAGAACGACACCCGCAACGGAGCGATGTTCAGCACCACGCTGGTGCGCATCTACAAGGACCAGGAAGACGAGTGGAAGGAGACGCACAGCCTCGGCCGTGACGATCTGCTGCTCGCAGCCAAGGTGCTCGACCAGGTCCACTCGTTCATCGTGGAAGAGGAGCGGAGGATGCGGGACGACGGCTGACGCCCGATTCCCTCATCCCACCGCTCGAAACGCAGGTTGTGGCCGAGACGGACGTTCCGCCTCGGTCCACGGTTTACAGGGACGCTTCCCCCGGCTCCCTTTGTTGCCAGCGTGTCATCGCATCCCTGCATGCGGCCCATGCCTGCCAGCAGCGTACCCGACGGCGGGTCTTTGCCGGGCGAAGCCCGGCGTACAATCCCGCGGTCGGGTTGTTGCGCCCAAGGCGGTCCACCCTTGCGATCACTTACGGTGCAAGCAGGCCAAGTTCCACCAAAGTGGGGCCGAGTTCATTCAACAGCTTCTGGATCCGCCGAACCTCGTCCTGATCGGCCGCCGTGAGCGAGCGGAACTGGCGTGGGTATCCCCACTTGGTCCGTTCGCGGTCCTGGTGCCGGTTGTTCTGATGCCAGTGAATCAATGACTTCGCTCCGGCGCATCCCTGAGCGTTGGCGACGGCCAGCAACTGCATCAGTCCTTGCTGGTCTTCCGCTAGAGCCCCGACCTCCTTCAACGCACCGAACGAGATCGGTCCAGGTGCCGCCGATCCCTGCTGCGATGCACGCTGGTTCGGCTGCCAGGTGCCGCGAGCGAAGAACGGGGCGAGGTCACGCTGCACCGAAGGTGACTTCGCGAGCTGTTCGAGCCGGACGCGCTCGGCATTGTCAAGCGTGTCCCTTTCGTCGGCCTTGCTCAGTTCCTCTTGCAGACGCCGGTTCGCCGCTTCGAGCCGCTGCATGTGCTCGGTTTCGGCGAGCAGGTTCAGGCGGGCCTCCTCGGCTTCAGCCGCTGCCTTGATTGCTTCCGCCTCACGGATGCTTAGGCGGGACTCGAACTGCATCCGCTCGATCTCGATTTCCTGTCGGGCTTCGCGGAGCCGCTGCTCGGTTTCCTGAAGCAGTTTCTCCAGCTCGGCAATGCGGGCCGCTTCGGTCATCTGCGGCTCTGCCTCCTTGCGGGCAAGCTGCTTGCCCGTCGAAGCTGCCTGGGCCCACAGGTCCCGCCGTGCCTTGCGGAACGCTTCGATAGCCTCTGCGAGCGTCGCCACACCCTCGACCGGCTGGCTGCTGTCGACGCTTCGGATCGTGTCATCGAGCCACGCCCGACGCTCGGCCAGACGCGAAGCCCGCTCTCTGGCCCACAGATAGACATCATCGGTGCGGTTCCGCTGCTGCGGCTCGACCGAGAAGGGGACGTCGGGCCGCTCTTTGCGTTCGGCGATCACCCGAACCATCGCGTCGGCGAAGACGCGGCGTTCGTTGAAGTCCGACTCCCGCATCAGCGGCGCATCCATCCAGTCCATGATGACCAGGCCGGCCTGGTGGTTCTGCACGGCGATCCGACGCCCGAGGTCGTTCTGCATGATCTCGCCCAACCGGGCCGCAAACGCATCGTGCTGTGATTTGAACTCGCGGAGTTGCTGGTCTGCCTCGGCCACGCGGTTCTCGAACGCGGTCATGTTCGCCCTGGCGACCGCGTCGGCTTCGAGCTGCCTCGCCCGGGTTTGTTCGCGGGCGGTGGCCCGGTTGCGGAGCTCCTCGTCGCTCAAGCCGTCCTGGGCCAGCACGGGGGCTGAGCCAAACGCGACGGTCGCGGCGGCGAGTGCGAACAGAGTTTGTCGGAACCGTGTGTGATGGATCATGTGGAAGTTTCTCCGTGCAAGGCTTATGGGGTACGCCCGAGCCGGGCGATGAGCTTGGCGTGAAGTGCTTCGCGGTCTGCGGTGACAGCGGCCAGGCGGTCGAGCAACGCCTCGGCGGACGCCTGGGCGTCCGCAATTTCCTCGCCGGTGGTCTGAGGGCCGATCCCGTCGGCGAAGGCGTGGGCCGAGCGATGGTCGTCTTCGAGCTTGGCGACGGTCCGGAGCAGACGGGTCCAGGTTTGCAGGGCCTCATCGTCCTCGAGCAGGAGCGCGTCGAGGTCGGGCGAGCCCGCGTCCGGGTGGTACTCCACGGTCAACTCCTCACGCCCGGTGCGTCGTTCCTGGGTCAACGCTTCCGCGAACGCGTCGAGCGTCGCTCGCAGCTTCGTCTGAGCCGCGACGCGGGCCTTCGCCTCGCGGTCGCGAAGGGCGGCAGGGTCCAGCCCGGTGAGGAACTCCCGCGTGAGCACCCCGGTCCCGAGCGAAGCCTCGGTCCGCTGCGGCCGGAACACGGCGATCTCGCGGTCCAACGACTCGACCATGCCGGTCAAGGCTCCCGGCATGAAGCGGTAGAGTCCGGCGATGTCACCGGCGGCGAAGTTGGCGACCAGGATGAGCGTGGCCACGAGGATGTTCCGTGAGGTCACGCCGTAGGGCACGGTGGGCCGCTCCTGCCGGAATACAGGTTTGTTGTCTGGGAGATCGCTGACCGGGGGCGGACTGATGGCACCCTCCTCCTGGAGGATCCGGTCCCGATTGCTTTCGAGATCGGCCAGCGACTTCTCATCGAGCAGGGCCCGCTGGGCCGGGCTCAAGCCGAGCAACTGGGCTTTGCAACTCGGCGTGCTGGCTTCGCCCTTCTTGGGCGCCAGCACCCGGGCGTACGGGTCATTCTCCTGAAACCGGCGGTCGTACTCGGCCTCCGCCCAGCGTTCGGCCGCCGCACGCCGGGAGGCGAGCAACGCGACTACAAAGAGGAACAGCCCGATGGCGCGGGTCCACGGCAGGATGAACAGCACCAAGCCGAGCACGCACAGCACGGTGGGCTGCAGACGCTCCAGGATGGTCCACTCCCGCTTGGTCTTCGCGTGCCGCCACCAGACCGCCGTCGCGTGCCCGGTGAAGCTGTCGGGCACCTCATCGCTGATCAGCGGGCCGCCGACGGCCCGCCAACCGAGCCCACGCAACAGCCACACCAAGACGAGCGTGCCGGCGAAGACCCCGAGCGGGATCAGGATCGGCATGTTGACAAGGGCACGCAGGTCGGTGCCCATCAGCAGACCGCGTACGAGGGCGAGCAGGAAGCCGAAGAGCGCGATCGTGCCGATCGCGTTGAGCACGGCCACGAAGCCGCCGACCGCCCCCCCAACTTGTTGGCGGGTCGCCACCGCCACGACCGTCGTGACACCCCGGGCGAAGATCACGCCGAGCCCCCTTGGTAGGTCGGGTTGTCCTCCACGTCCTGCGGGAACCGCAGGGGCAGGATGTTGGTGCCGGTGGCCTTCCAGACATCACCGGCCCGGAAGATGATGGCCTCGGTGAATCTGCGTTCCCTGCCGCCGCGTCGCAGCTCGGTTAGGACCTTCGCCTGGTACTGGGATTCGAGGACCTGGGTCCAGTTGCGTGAGGAGCCGAGCGTCCTGGAGTAGCTGGAGGACCCGGTGATGTTGCCGCCCCCGCTGGATTTGCCCCAGGTCTCAGACTCGTTCGTGCCGTGGCTCTCCCGCCAGACGTGGTGCTTGCCGAACAGGCGCTCGGCGTACTCGTTGGTCTCCAAATCGCCATTGGCGTGGAAGATCTTGATGCCGAAGGCCCCGAGCAGCTTCTTGGCGCGGTCCCGCCCGCCGGAGTCGGCCCCGAAGGCGTCGTAGTAGTTGGGGAGGTTCTGGGTCATGTAGACCGTCGCGACCCGAGAGGACCGGGCCGTAGTCTGGAACATGGTGTCCTGCGGGGTGGCGAAGAACTGGGCCTCGTCCGCCCACAGGAAGATCGGGCGTGCGGCGTCCTCGTTGGCCCGGTCCAGGTCGCTGCGGCGTTCGAGCATCCGCTGCACGATGGTCTTGAAGAGCACCTGGGCGAACTTGCCCGCGTCGTTGTACTCGTGCACGGGCATGTTCAGGATGATGATCGTCCCCGAATAGAGCAGCTCGGGGATGAAGGTCGTCCGCGTCATGAACATCGTGTGCAGGGGGCCGCGGAGCAGCATGTCCGTCAGGGCTCCGACCATGCTCACGACGCTGGAGCGAGGGTCCGGGTCCAGCCCCGCGAACTCCTCCTGGAAATAAGCCGTGATGACCGAGAGGCTCCGGATGTGTTGGGGGTTCCCCGACTCCTTCACTCGGTCGAACGCCTGGTCGAGGCAGATGGCACACTGGGACTTCTTCCGCCAGTCCGGGTCCTTGACCTCTTGGCGGGTGAGCGGGGCCGACCGGATGACCGCGGCGACATCGTCGAAGTCGACCTCGCCCCGGGCGAGTTGGACCAGTTCGATGGCGTTGCGCATGAGCTGGGCCCGGGCCTGCCTCCAGTAGGGGTCACCGCCCACCACCTTGCCGGGGCTCTGGATCTCCAGGACCTGCTCGAAGAGGTTGACCAGGTTCGAGGCGATGCCCGCACCGGCCCCGGGCCGCTGCATCTCGTAGCGGATGAAGTTGAAGTGCTCCCCGTCCTCGGGCCCGAACTTGAGCACCGACGCTTCGCGGCCGGTCTCCTTGGCGTAGTCCACCCACGTCTGAACCTCGTCGGTCTTGGCCGCGAGCACCAACCCGCCAAATCCCCAACGCAGGAAGGCATGGGCGAGGGACTGGCCCGACCCGCTGGACTTGCCGCTGCCCAGCCCGCCGAAGATGTGGATGCCCTCGAAGGCGTCCTGGATGGTGAGCTGGTCCTGGGTCGAGACGCGGAGGAGCGGAGCCGAGAGTGGGAACACGGGCCCGTTCGTGGGTTGCCGAGATGGTTCCAAGAGCTCATCCATGGACGCCTCCCATGATACAATCGAAGCAGCACCGACCGGTGGGCTGGGGCCTTGCGGGACGCAAGGGGAGACGTCTGAACAAATCTGGACTCACGGCTCGACCTTTCTCGCCCTGGTGTTCGGCTTTGAATCGGCCTCCGCCGAATCCCCGGTTTCCGGGTCGCCCTTCGCCTTCTCCGTGATGGTCAGGACGTGGACCACCGCGTCGTTCGGCTCGCCGGTGTCGTGCCGTTCGCCCACCTCTCGGAGCTGTCCGAGCCGCTTCGACGCGACCGCCCGGTATATCGCCTGAAGATTGCGTCCTTGCAGCTCCAGAATATGAGAGCTGAAATGGATACGCAGGGGCACCTTGCTGTCGGGGTCGAACTCGACTCGACGGAGGCTTTCGTACGGGAGAGCCAGCCACCCCTTTTTGAGGGTCCGGATGTCCAGCATGCGGGGGGTGGCTTCGAGAGTGGCCGAGTCGTCCTGCTCGGCCTTGATGGCACGCCGGAGTGCTTCGAGCTTGTCAGATTCCATGGGAAGGGGTCCTCGCCTGTTGTTTCTCCAGCTCCGCCTGGTTCTTCAGGGCCTCCGCAAGCTCTGTCTCGGTCTGGTCCTGGTCGTCTTTGGCGACCTTCTCCCCGAACCGGTTGGACCGACCGGCGGCCTTGGAGTCTTCCCGGCGGGCCTGTCGCTTCAGCTCGTCGTCGAAGTCCTTCTCGTCCTGCTTGGCCTTCTGCTCGTGCTCGGCCTTCTCGTTGAAGTGCTCGGCCCGCTCATTGAAGTCCGTCGCGGACATCCGGTTGGCGGTCCGCAGGACGGCCTTGTCCAGCTCCTTGGGGTCCGAGTCGGAGACAATCTCGAAGCGGCTGCCGGCGGCCTCGGAGGCCGTCGTCAGGTGCTCGTTGCTGACCCGTTTCCAGTCGAAGCTGTCGACGGACATGATGACCGAATCCGCACTGCGGCCCTGGAGGCCGTGCGCGGTGGTTGCGTAGTCGTGCATGAAGTGCCCGCAGCGGCGGCTGAGGATGCGGCCGCTCTTGAGGATGAGGTCGCGGCTGACGGGCACGATGCCGACCACCGTCTGGAGGCTCTGGTTCCGCAAGGGGCGGCCGAACACCGGCTTGACGTTCCGGGTCATGCGGATTTTGTCGCCGATGGCGATGTGGCTCCGCTCGGGTTCGTAGACCGCGAACCGGTCGGCGTGGGACAGGAAGAGCATCACGGGCGAGCGGAATGCCTTGCGGATGATGACCTGGTTGAGCAGCGGCGTGACCCCGACCACCCTGGCCCGGTCTCCGGACCGGAAGCCCGGCACCGACTGGTGGAACTCGATGTACTGCCCGCGTCGGTAGTTCTTGGGGTCCTGCTTCTCGGCCCGGCTCATCGACACCGGGTTGAGCTGGAGGAACGAGTAGTCGGGCCCCTTGAGCTTGCCCGCTTTGCGCAGCAGCACGCGGGCCGAGCGGTTCAGCCACTTCACCGCCTCCCGGGTCGGTCCCACCATGATGGCGGACTTCTTCCGCTGGCTGACCTCCATGAACCGCTTGGCGGCCTCTTCGTGGACGAAGGAGCCCACGGGGGTCTGGCGGTACCGGCCGTTCTCGGCGAACTGCTTGCCGACGTTCCGCTCTTGGTCGCGGATGGCGTGCATGTCCTCGAAGAACGCCCCCTCTTTGTGCTGGTTGGCGTGCCACTCGGCGGTGTTCAGGCCCGCGTGCTGACGGAGGATGCGGAACGCATCGCCCCGGGCGGAAGCCCGCAGCCCGTCGTCATCGCCCGAGAGCACAACGCGGCAGTTCTTCTTGTCGGCTAGCTCGAAGAGTTCATTCGTGATCTTGGTGCCCAGACGTCCCGACTGCTCGACCCAGATGACTTTGTCCACCAGCAGGCCCTGGAGCTGCTGCCTGGTCTTGGGATTCGACAGGAGCTGGTCCACGGTCGGGGCTCCGGAGACGAGCCCGTACTTTTTCTCCAGGTCACGGCTGGCGGCGGCGTTGGCACCAAAGACCATGAGCCGCGAACCGCCCTGGTTCACGCCCTGCCACGCGGCCCGGAGAATCTCGGGTCGGAAGCTCGCCCCGGTCATCTTCAGGAGCGTGACCCGGTCGCGTGAGTCCATCAGGCCGCGGAGGACCTCCCGGTCGGTCGCCGAGAGCTTGAAGGCCGACTGGCTCACTGGCATCGCCCCGAGCGGCGGCATCTGGTTGCGGCCGTTCTTGGCGAAGTCAATCATCCGCTTCTCCTCGCGGATGGCCTCCTTCGTCGTGACGCACCGCTTGCCCGCGATGGTCTTCCGCATGATGTCGTCGCGGTCCTTGAGGGCGGCCCAGACTTCATCGGGCGTCGCCCGGCCGCGGCTGTGCCGCATGGCGTGGCGGACGATGTTCTGCTCGGTGACGACCGACTCCCGCTCCATCAGGTGCTTGAGGGCGAAGTCGATGGCCCGCTTGGCGGACATGCTGGGCCGCGGCTCCTGCCTGGACTCACGAGCACGGAAGGCGTTCTCCTCTTCTTTGGGTGACGCACCCATGCGGTTGTCGCCAGGGCCGCCGCCGGCCCGCTTCCCACCATCGGCCGACCGCTGCTTGAAATCCTGAGACTGCCTCTTTCGCTGGCCGTCCGCCGACGGCCCGCTCTGGGCCTGCTCGGCCTTGTCCTGGCGTTCCGACCGGTCCGAAGTGGGCCCGTCCCGCGTCGGACCCTGCTTGTGTTCCCGCTCTTGATTCGACTCCGGGCCTTGCTCGGCCTTGGGCTGGTTTTGCTCCGAAGACGCGGGCTTGCCGGCGTCCCGCTCCGGGTTCGGAGTTCCGTTCTCGGTGGCCCGACCGGGCTCTGCCGGTTGGGCCTCTTCACCCGCGTGCATGTCGTGCATGTCGGGGGCGTCGTTCAGCGACGGTTCGACCTGGGGGGATTCTTGGAAGGGAATCCCTTGCTGGAGCGACTCGTAAATCAAGTCAAGCCATCGCCTGTCTTCGTCGGTCAGTCGAGCGGACCAGTTCTCTTTGAGTTGTTCGAGCGAGATGTCGTCGCGTTTGCGTTCCCGCGTCTTGGCACCGAGCCCGGCCTTCTGGGCCGCGTCCGTGATACCCATCTTTTCGGCGATGGTCTCGATGATCCGCTTGCGACGGCTGAATTGCTCGATGAGGCCCTCGGGCACCCACCCCAGCTCGAATGCGAACTCGGTGGGGGTAATGTGCAGGCCGAGGTCACCGAGCCTCCGTGCGAATCGGGCGTGGAAGGCGTCCTGAAAGTACTGGGCGTGGCGGACTATTTCGACGAACTGACCGGCCTTCCAGCGGGTCTCCTCGTGGTCCCATGTGCAGTTGAACGCGAAGTTGTGGGCGTGCAGGTGCGGGTCGGGGATGCCGTCGACCGGGCGGGTGGTGAAGTGGATGTACTCGGCCCAGACCATGTTGGCCGTGACGCGGTCATGATTGGCCCCGCCGCGACGCACGCGGGTGGCCATGTGGGCCTCGATTTCCTGCATGGTCTCGCGGACCGCTTCGGTAAAGGCCTCGCGGATGCGTTCGTCCCCGGTCAGGAAGTACGCCGCCGAGACGGACTTCGGGGCGTGGAAGTTCATGTCGTAGCCGATACGGCGGTCGTCGTTTTTGCGTGGCGTCAGTGGCTTGCCGGTCTGCGGATGGAGGTTCTCGGTGAGTGCGGCGAAGTCGCTGTACTCAACAGGTCCGGAGAGGCCGAGTCGCTCGGCGGCGAGGCCGAACCAGTGGCCGGGCAACTCGGTGCCGGCCTGGTAGTAATCATCAGAAGCGAGGCCATCGACGAAGTATCGCCGGGCGGCTGCGGCAACATTCTGGACCTGAATCCGCAGCATGCGACGCCCCTCGCGGGCCGCCGCTGCATGCGGGCCTTGCCTCGCGTTCGCAGATTATACGTGAGTCTGGGGAACATGGGCTGCACCGTTCCGAGGGCACGGCGGGGTGGGAGGGCGGGAGAGACGCTGCCCGCCGGAGGCGGACCTTGACCCGTGCCAGTTCGGCTGGAGGGAACCGGGCGGATTCCCAGGGGTTTGAGTCACCAAGAGAGCGGGCGCCGGGTTGCCCCGGCCTCCCGCTCCGGGTGGTCGTTAGCCTTCGATGAAGACGAACGGCACGGCGGCCCGTCGGTTCATGTGCACCGTCATCGCGTGCTGCGGTTCACCCTCTGGGGTGTGCACCCGCACCGAGGCCATATCTGGAACGGCTCCGAGGGCTTCGAAGAGTTCCGCCGCACCCCGGCGAATCTCCCGGACCAGCTCGGCCTGTCCAAGCCAGAACTTGCCCCGCACCAGCGACCAGACCGCGTCGGCGTTGGCGACGACACGCAGGCCGTGGGCACCATCTTCCAGTATGGAAGTGATTTCAACGGTTTGCTCGTCGTCATTGAGACAGTCCTCCGCGCACGCGGGAACTGAGACCAAGGGCAGCATGGGCCGCACTGTGGTGAGTTGGTTCATTGTCATGGTTCTTTCTCCGTGTATCGGCCACCCGTCCCGAGGGTGTGCCGGTTGTCCTTTCCCTTTCCCTCGGCGGCGGATGCCTCCGAAGGTGGGCCCGCGTGGGCATCGGGACTGCCACACGCGAACCCGTCCCGCATTCCGGCTGCACGCCCTGCGGGAAATCTGTTCATCCATTACGCTGCAACGCTGCCAACTCCCGGGCAGAGTGGCTTCTTGAACACCATGCAGTACTCGTGCTTGATGGGCAGGTCTTCCAATGTGCCGTAGCGTTTGGAGTCTGATGTGCAGTTGTGCTGGGCCTTGATGATGACCGAGCGAAGCTCGCCGATACGGCCCGCCAGGGCCATGATGTCGTGACCGAGGCAGTAGTATCTGCCGCGTCGCCGCACGTCACCGACAAGAACGGCAAGCCGACCGCCGGGCACCAGTGCTTCGTAACAGCGGTCCAAGCAGGTTGCCAAGGCCTCCCTGAACTCGTGGTAACTCGACAATGTGCTCAAGTCGCCGGTTGTCTCCGAGTAGCGGATGATGTCCCAGTACGGCGGGTGAATCCAGACCAACTCGAAGTCACCTGGAAGGGGGCTCGTCAAGAGGTTGAACCCTCGTTTGAGGTCGCTTCCCCAGAACCTTCCACGGTACACGCCGGCCTGACGGAGTCCGTGCATCACATCGGCGGTCGTGCCAGAACCGAGCATCGGGTCTGCGACGCTCTTGGGCTTGTATAAAAGCACCAGGTCTTTGAAGAGCGTTCCGTCGCAGTTTCCACGATACGACGAGCTACCCCAGCGGCGATTCCGCGACGGGATGCTCACCAGCGAGCACAGCCCGGGTGTGAGCTGATAATCGCTCGAAACCTCCTCTCTTGTTGAATCCATTGTGTCCATTGTGTCTCCATGAAATGGCACCGGGAACTCATCCCGGTGCGGTGGTTTACTCCTCGGCCGGTGTTTCCAGTGCGACCGGTTCGACGTTGCTGGAGTCGTTCGCGTCTGCTTCGAGCAAGTGCCCGAGAATCCGCTCGGCGGTCTTCTGGACCCGTTGCAGTGACTGCCCGAGCAGTGCAGCGTCTCCGCCATGGCTCTGGATGTAGTCGCTCGACGCGGTCCCGGTCTTCATGCCCACAGCAGTGCAGACCACGAACGCGACCGATTCTGCCTCCAGCTCGCGAACGGCCTTCGGCGGTCTGGGGTCGGGCTGGTTCGGGCCCTGGTGCATGAGCTCGTGGGCGAGTTCGTGCAACAGCACGCTGAAGCGTTCGGCCTCGTCGAGTGTGTCGCTCAAGACAATGGTCCCGCCACGGCTCAAGCCTTGGACAGACCCGAGCGACTCGTACCGGATGGCGATGCCTTCAGCCTTCACAAATCCGGTCAGCCGGTCCCAGTGGTGGCCCGGGTCTCCGTCCACGCGGGGCGGCTCGGGCAAGGCTTCGCCATCGGTCTGCGAGATATCGAAGACCGCGACAGCCCGGAACCGCAGGAACGCGTCCTCGTCCTTCGCGTCGGCGTCTTTGGGCTTGAAGAGCATCGGGGCCATGATGGTGATGCCTTTTTCTCCCTTGCGGACCTGCCGGCCGAGCTTCTGCCAAGCTCGGTAGCCGGCCACGTGCGTGGCTCCGGGTCGCTGCGACACGATGAGCATGACATTGCCGAAGCTGTAATCATGGAACCGGGCCATGGCAGCCAGGAACCGGCGGTAGCCTTCGCTTTTGCCGTTGTTCAGGTCCTCACCGAGCGAGTTGATTGCCTGTCCGATGACCTGCCGGGCCTTGGCGGCCTTGTTCACAGGTTCGGCGTCTGCTGCTCCTGCTGGAATGAGTGGTGCCGGGGTTGAGCCCGGCCGTGCAATGGCCGTGCTCATACGAATTCCTCCAGTTCTGGATGAATCAATCCCCGTACCGGTTCAACGTCCGGCCTGAGTCGGCGCTCCTCCCACGCGATGACATCCGAAAGCCTCGCGTATCTGATGCGGCCCCGTTGCTCGAACGGGAGCTCTCCGCGTTGCATGGCTTCGATGACGGTTTCCCGCCGGCATCGTTGCATCTTGTGGATTTGGTTCAGGCTCAGCCACCGGGGAAGATCCGCCGGGGCCATGGTTGTGTTGAGCGATGGCGGATTCTCGGACAAGTTCGCGGCCGTCCGTTCCGTCTGCTGCCGACTCATCGTGCACCGTCTTGGATACGGTGACCGGAGACGCGCAGCGGCTCCGGGCACCGAGGGTGCAACCCGCACGCCGGTGAGCCCGGCGTGCATCGTGTGGCACGGTGTGTGTATGTGTTGCTGTTCATTCGTTCTTCTCCGTTTAGGGCCCCCGCCGTTTTTTTGGCTGGAGGGCATCGTGATATTTCACTCGGGCCTCAAGATCACGATGCCCTCCTGCCAGAAAACCAGGAAACAAAGCGACGGACGCGCAGCGGCCTTGGAGCGGTACGACAAACAAACAAGGCACAGCCCCCTTCCCGGCAGCAGGGCAGCGGCATGACAACGTTCGTGCAGAGAACGAGCGCCCCGGCACAGCCCAACCTCGAACGTTGGCGGGACGTTGCCTGCCGGGAAGGGTGTCCTCTTGGCTGTTATGCGAGTATCCGACCCGGCGTCACATAGACGGCCGTCGGGCGCAGGGGGCAACCCGGAGCACGCGGAGCACGAACGTCCTCAGTCTTTCCTCGAACTGCCGCATGGCGGCGTGGTCATCGTTCGGTGGGCGAGGGAGCGGACGAAGGGCGTGGGCCTCGGAGAGGAGCACGTCCTGATGCTCAAGCAGTAATTCACAGCACACCCGGAGCACCTGGCTCGGCGGGAGCGGGGCATCGAGCGACCCGCCGAGCTGATGGCAGAGCTGCTCGAAGGCACGCTTGCGGTCGGGCGTCAGGCCGACCCGCACGCAGGGCAACCGGCGTGGCCGGGTGGTCGTATGGAGTGGGGCGGATTCGGACAGAGCCGTCCGGGGCCGCTCCAGCGGCAACGGCGGCTCGCTCCGGACGGAGTCCGGGAGCGGCGTGTGCCCGGTGGAGGCTTGAGGACGCAGGTGCTCCAGTGGGTTGTACGGACTCTGGGGTTCACGCCGCCGGCTCATGGTGACCTCCCGGAGAAACCTCATCTAGTGAAAGCGGGTACGCGTCGTGCTCATCGAAACCACGCTGGGCCGCGGCGATGCGGTGCTCGACCGACTCGACCATGGCCATGAAGTCCTGGGTGACCGGATGACTGGGCAGTCGGTCGAACAGCGTGAGGCCCATGCGTTGGACGCGGGCCACGACGGTGGAGCGGCGGATGCTTGGTACAAAGCGGAGCGTGGTTGGTTGTTCCGGGAGCCCAGGCCCCGGGAACGCCTGGTCGATCTCCCGGAGTATCCATCCGGCGATCAACGCCCGGGCCGGCACGGCTCCGACGCAGACGCCGAGCAGACGGAGGTTGGCGTTGCCGTGCTGGCGGACGGCGTCGATGTCTCGGGCGGCAACGCAGAGGCCGCTCATGGCCAGCGGCTCGGCGAGGGTGGCCAGGATGAAGTAGTCAGCGACCTTGTAGGCCGACAGCGAGGTCGAGAGGGTCGTGCTCGGCGGCGTGTCGAGGACGATGATGTCGAAACGGTCCCGGAGGCGTGCGGTTGGCGAGACCAAGATGTCGGCCGGATTCCCAAAGCGGTTGGCTTCGCCGAGGTGGCGGTCGATGGTCTCCAGCCGTCGCGACGCCGGCATCAGTGAAAGACGCTCGGCCAGCCGGGGCATCTCGTTCTGGTCCACGATGCAGTCTTCGAGTTCGGCCTCGCCGGTGAGCAGCTCAAACACCCCGTGGTATTCGTCCGGGCAGACACCCAGATGGATGGTGGCTCCTGCCGAGGGGTCCAGGTCGATGAGCAGCGTGCGATGACCTCGCAGGGCCAGGCCGCGTGCGAGATGGACGGCGGTGGTGGTCTTACCCACCCCACCCTTCTGGTTGCCAATGGCGATGATGACACCGCCCCAGGCTGTTTCGATTCCGTTCATGTGTTCCTCCATGGTCGTGGACGCTTCAACGCGTCGATGTCCCGACCATGCCACACAACCCGGCGAGAACACAAGCCCCGACGGAGCGTCCATGCGGGAACGCGTCATCGCGTCAACGCCACCACGCGACAACGCACCACCGAATGGTGAGTCGGGGTCTTGCCAGCGGGCATCGAGTTGGGTGATGGTGAATGAAAGGGAAACGCCGCCGCAATGATGCGGCGACGCTCGGGACACACGGACACGGAGGGGAAACTCCGTACCTTTGACGCTACGACACTCCGCATCGGTTCGTCAATGCCTTGCATTGATGGGCCGGCGGTTCCGTTCCGTCGTCCCGGGCCGTCTAAACACGGGGGAACGATGGGAGCAGTAATCGAAGCGCGAGGACACGACTGGCACCGGGCGGCGAGCAAGCCCGCCGGGGGCTTCCGGTTCATGTACGAGCAGGCCATCTACCGGGCGTGGCACGCACTGCAAGACGGCCGTATCGGCCTGCGGGACTTCCGCGTCTGGCTGGCGTGCCATGAACTTAGGGCCAGGCGGTGCGTGGTTGGCGACTCCAGGGTGCCGAACTACACGCTGGAAGAACTCGGCACGTTGGTCGGTGGCGTGGGCGGTGAGCACCTGCGACGCTCGCTGCGTGCGCTCGAACGCGAGCACATCGTGACCTTCGACGGCCGGTCCATCGACCTGAGCCCGGGCCTTGACCGGGGGCGACGAGGTCGGCTGATTCCTGTGCCGAGACCCGTGCTGCGTCACCTTTGCCGTGCCACCGGGCGAGCCTACCTCGCCACGGCTCTGGGGCATCTACTGCGGTGTTTGTTCTACCGGACCGGTCAGTGTCGCTCGGGCGGTTGGTGCAAGTCATCGTGGGTCGCGGACACCTTTGGCGTAGCCATCCGTGCCGTCAAAGACGCGAGACAGAAGCTCGTCCGTCTCGGCATCCTGCTGCTGGCTCACGCCGACCAACTCCGGCTAAACCGCTTCGGCAAGCCCGTGCTCGTGAGCCTGGAGTGGGGAAGCCGTTCCGCACCCCGAAACACGCAATCCACAACTGAATCCGCACCCCCAAGAGAACACAAGAAACTCTCCTCACGGAGATCTGAACACCAGAAACCCGCCCGAGCTGCGGACCCGGCTGGTGCTCGCACACGAGCGAATCGACCGGACCTCAACAACATCACGGTGGTAGATCTGAAAGACCCGTGGCGGTTGGCGGCCCTGTTCAAGCAAGCGAGGTTGAGGGGATGGGTGCAGAAGACCGAGGCGGAGATTCTGGCCGTGTTTGCTGCGGCCGCACATGCGCACCGCATTGGTTCACGAAACCCGGCGGGTCTGTTCCGGTGGCTGATTGAGGCGGGCGAGTGGTCGATGCTCAGCCTCAAAGACGAGGATGATGGACGCAGGTTGCTCAGAACACTCGGTGCGTAGGGTTCAGTCCGCTTGCTGAATCCCCCGCAGGTGTTGCCCGAGCCGAGCGATCTGCTCGTCGAGCTTGTCCTTTAGCGCTTTGGACTTCTCGCGAATCTTCTCTCCGTTGCTGCGGACTGTCTCCGCCATGGTGGCGATGCTCTCCAGCACCTTGGCGTCGTTGACGATTCGGTTGATCGCGTCGTCCATGGCGCTGAGATCCGCTGAGGATGACTCTTGGTCCCGACGCTTCCCGATCACAACCGCTCGGGCCAAGGACATGGCTGCCTGGACGAAGACATCCGTGCTCGCGTCGTTGGCGTCCCACACGACAATGATGTTGTCCCCGTGTCGGCTGAGCGGCTCAAGCCCGACCGGCGCACAACTCGCGGAGTAGATGAAGACTCCGGCGTCAGCTTTACGATTATCCCGAGCTTCATCGAGCTCCTTCACCGCGTCGGAGACAGAGAACGAATTGTGCTCCTTGGCCTCGATGACAATCCGAGCTCCAGGGGCCGCGGAGTCGTCCGTGAGTGTGGTGACGAAATCGCCTTTCTTGCATCGAGGGATAGCGCCTGCCGTCGTGCCGGTCTCGTCGAGCATCTCAGGCCGTCCATTCGCGTCCAAGCGGAGAACTTCGTGAGCAGCGGCTTCGAAGTCGTGGCCGTGAGCCGTTCCACGCGCCGCCTCGGCACGACGGACTGCCAGCTTCTCAAGGGTGGATCGCACCTCATGCTGGAAATCCGCATTGGACTTGGCCATGTTGGCGATCGCGGCGCTCAGCTTCGAAAGGGCCGACCCCTCGTTATCCAGTGAAAACTCGCTGCTGATCGCCCGCTGTGCCTTCTCCATACTGCCCACCAGCCGGGTGAGCGCCCCGTCCTGGTTGTCGAGGGAGAACTCCTTCTGGAGCTTTTCGACATCCGACGACAGGTCCTTCCGGAGTTGCCCGTTGCCATCGGTGACCTTCTGCACAAGCCAAGTGAGGGCGGAGTCTTCGTTGTCCAGCGAGAACTCGCCGAGGATGGCAGCTCGCTGTTTCTCCAGCACATCGCCAACGGTCTGAGCGATGGAGGCCAGGATCCCGTCTGCCTGGTCGGGAGACAGGCGCCTGACCAATGGACTGTCCTTGCCGATCCGCTTCTCCAGCTCTAGGGCGATCATGGACTGCTCTCCGTCCAGATACCGCGACAGCACGGCCTCCAATTCGCCTCCACCTTTCGTCAGGCTCCTAAGGCGCTGTGGCAGTGAACCGTTCTCGGGGTCGAAGTAGTCGCGGAGCGCCGTGGACAACTGAGCCGTAGCTACGCCCAGTTGCTCGGCCAGGACCTGCTTGACGTCGGTAATCAAACCCTCCCCGGCGGTCCTGATCACGGCGGCATCGAGCGATCCCGAAGCCTGCCGAATCGCGAGGATCCCGACTCTCAGGGCGGCCGCAGCCGCTTCCTCCCGCATCCGTCCTTCCGTGTACTGCTCGAGCTCGCGGACCACTTCCGGGTCCTTCAGCCGCAGCTCGATCCGCAGCTCATGGGCCACGCCTGCCGTTCCATTCCCATTCTCGTTCAGCCTGATCATTTGATGGTCCTTTCTCGCCGGCATACTTGCCGGCGTACATGGCACCTCCAAGCTTACCGCGCTCGGGGACCGGATCAAGCAATTCTTCCACATTGCCCGGATTCTGCCGGCAAGTATGCCGGCGAGAGACTATGATCATGCCATGTCCAGAACCATTGCCGAGGCCGAAGCCTTGTTGCGGGTGCCCATCCAAGATCGGCACCAGGATTTGTTTGGTTTTCGATTGGGCGAACGCGGAGCCCACACGAGTCGAACCTTCATGCTCTCCGAGCTGGAGCAGGTTTTCGCTGTCGTGTCGCCCGAGGCATCGCGCGTCGGGTATGCGGACGCAATCGTCGACGGCAATGTGACCGGCAAGCGGACCGCGGCGACCCGGTCGCTGACGAATCAGCGACTTGGTGAGCTCTACGGACTCGATCCCACCGTGACGCTGTTTCGAGCGCTTCGGTTCTACTGGAGCCGTGATGAAGAGGGCCGCCCGCTGCTGGCCTTGCTTTGCGCGCTTGCTCGCGACCCGCTGCTCCGGCTCACCGCGCCGCCCGTCCTATCTCTTGCCCCCGGGGAGGAGTTGATGCGGCAGAGCGCTCTCGATGCGGTCACGGAGGCCGCCGGTCACCGGCTGAACGAGTCCATCATCGACAAGGTCGTTCGCAACGCGTCATCAACGTGGACCCAGTCCGGTCACCTCGACGGGCGTGTTCGCAAGATCAGGAAGCCCGTGAAGGCGACGCCGATGGCTGTAGCCTACGCGCTGCTGCTCGGCTACCTGCTGGGCCTGCGTGGTAGCCGCCTGTTCGACACTCTGTGGACCGCGGTTCTTGATGCAAACCGCGATGAGTTGACGTTCCTGGCAATGGACGCCAAACGAATGGGAGGCCTCAACATCCGTCACGGCGGCGGTGTGACCGAGGTCGACTTCGGATCCGTTCTCACAGCTGAAGAAGTGCGAGAGAGCTATGGGTCGAATTGAGGACTTGGCGGACAGCTACGAGCGTCACATCGAGCCGCTGTGGCAGCGCAACATCGCCGGTGCGCAACGGACGATCTTCGTTATCTACCCGAAGGAGGACGAGCGGAAGCTCCGCGCCCGCAAGCACGAGTTCGAGTTGCGGACACGAGAGGCGGGGAGGAGCTGGCGCGAGTTTGATCTCACGGACGTGTTCCCCGACTGGATGGCCGCCGACGAGTACCGGGACGCGTACTTCGAGTGCCCCGATGATCTGGAGATCAAGTTGGAAACGGAGTTCACGGAGTTTGCAGCGAATCGATTGCGGAGCGTGCTAGGTGATCCCCAGGTAACCGAGGACACGGTCGTTGGCGTGTTTGGTGCCGGCGCACTCTACGGGCTGACGAGGCTGTCGAGCGTGCTCCGGCGGGTGGAGACGGACATCCGCGGACGGCTGCTCGTGTTCTTCCCCGGCGAGTACGAGGGGAACAACTATCGTCTCCTTGACGCGCGTGACGGCTGGAACTACCTCGCGGTGCCCATCACGCTCCATAATGGAGACATCGACCAATGAAGAACCGTGAACTCTTTGTCCGTGACCCGGCGGTCAGCAGCCTGATCAACGACGGCCAGGCGCGCATTTCTGAAGTAGCGTCGGAGCAGGAACGCAGTGTGCTTCGAGAGGAGCTGTCGCACTTCGTTTGCGAGGGCAAGTATGCGGATGGCATGATCCGCATCCTGGAGTCGTACCTGGCGAACCTGGGCTCGACACAGCAGCCCGCGGCTTGGGTGAGCGGATTTTACGGAAGCGGCAAGTCGCATCTGCTCAAGATGATGCACCACCTGTGGATCAACACGGAGTTCCCGGAGGATGGCGCAACAGCCCGAACGCTGACCCCCGAGTTGCCGCCGGATATCGAAGCCGCATTCAAGGAACTCGATACGCAGGGTCGACGCCTTGGAGGCCTTCACGCGGCATCAGGTACGCTTCTGGGTGGAAATGACAGCGTGCGGCTCACGGTGTTGGGCATCATCTATAGGTCAGTGGGATTGCCAGAAACATATGCCCAGGCCCGTTTCTGTTTGTTCCTACGAGCAAACGGCTTCCTCGATGCCGTTCGTCAAGCAGTCGAGAGTTCCGGCAAGGATTTTCACCGAGAACTCAACAATCTCTATGTTAGCCCAGTACTTCATGATGCCCTGATCAGTTGTGATCCTGGATATGGCAGTCGCAGAGATGTCCGCGAAGGGCTCAAGACTCAGTTTGGTCAACCGTCTGGCGACATCTCAACGCCTGCGTTCATCGCTGCCGTCAAGGAAGTATTTGCGCCCGATCCCGGCGATCATCTGCCGTGCACCATATTGCTTCTCGACGAGGTGCAGCAGTACATCGAAAATGATGATGATCGCGCATCCGTCATTGTTGAGGTCGCAGAGGCTCTCTCCAAAGAGATGGCTTCGAGGGTGCTTCTTGTTGGGGCAGGTCAAAGCGCTCTGAGTGCCAGTACCCCGCAGCTTGGGAAACTTAGAGCGCGATACACGATCCCGGTCGAGTTGCAGGATCAGGATGTTGAAGTCGTGACCAGGAAGGTACTGCTCGCGAAGAAGCCAGATCGACTTGCCGACCTCAAGAGTGTGCTCGATGCATCCTCGGGCGAGATCGAGCGTCAGCTCTCCGGCACTCGCATTGGGCCGCGGTCCGAAGATCGGACCCTGCTATCGATCGACTATCCGTTGCTCCCGACTCGTCGGCGATTCTGGGAAGCGGTGCTGCGTGCTGTCGATCCCAGCGGCACCAGCAGCATGCTTCGCGCTCAGCTCCGGATCATCCACGACGCGCTTCGCGACCTTGCGGAACTTCCGGTCGGGTCAGTGATTGCTGGCGACTACATCTTCGAGCAGCTCCAGGCGGGCATGGTGCAGCAGGGTGTACTCCTGCGAGCGCTGGACGAGACCATCCGGAAGCTCGATGACGGGACGTCGTCGGGCAAGCTGGCTCGACGCGTGTGTGGCCTGATCTTCTTGATTCGCCGGCTCCCCCGGGAAGGCGGCGCCGACCTGGGCATCCGGGCGACATCAGAGACTCTGGCGGATCTGCTCGTCCAGGACCTCAAGAACGGTGGCGCGACGATTCGAAAGGACCTGCCCGCACTTCTTGACAAGTTGGTGGGCGAGGGCGTGCTCCTCAAGGACCACGACGAGTACAACCTTCAGACTCGGGAGTACTCGGAGTGGGACAAGGAGTTCCGCACGAGAAAGACCAGGATTCAGGCCGACAAGGGCGAGGTGTTTCACGAGCGGGATCGCTTGCTCCGGCAGATGGCCGACGCATCGGTGAAGGGTCTGAAGCTGCTTCAGGGCGAGAGCAAAGAGCCGCGTCGTATCACCGTTCACTTCGGCGATGATGCGCCCGAGGTGACCGGCACCGAGATTCCTGTGTGGGTGCGGGATGGCTGGAATTGCACGGACAAGGCTGTGCTGGACGCGGCCCGACAAGCCGGCGCTGACAGTCCCATCGTCTTCGTCTTCGTCCCCAAAGCGGACGACCCGGCGCTGAGCGAGCAGATCATCCAGTTCCAGTCGGCCAAGGAAACACTGGAGTACAAGGGAACGCCGAGCACCGACGAGGGCAAGGAAGCCCGCAATGCGATGCAGGGCCGCATGGACGATGCGAAGCAGCGTCGCGATGCGCTCGTATCCGGCGTCGTCGCCAGGGCTCGGGTCTTCAAGGGCGGCGGGACCGAGCAGCACGAGCTGACCGTTGACGAAAAGGTCCGGAGTGCCGCCGAGGACTCACTTAGCCGGCTCTACCCGCACTTCAAAGAGGGCGACCACAAGAACTGGTCGGTGGCCATCGGGCGAGCGAAACAGGGCTCCGACTCACCCCTCGAAGCCGTCGGCTGGAAGGGGGCGATGGAGCAGCATCCGGTCTGCAAGGAAGTCATGCGCGTGGTCGGCTCTGGGGCCGACGGTCGGGCCGTCGAACGGGAACTGAGCAAGTCCCCCTTCGGCTGGCCGAAGGACGCCATCGACGGCGCCTTGATCTCGCTGCACTCCCTCGGGCACCTCACAGCCCGGTACTCGGGCGCTCCGGTGCCGCCGCGCGGCCTCGACCAGGCGAAGGTTGGCCGGGCCGAATTCCGGGTCGAGACGGCCACGATCTCGCCGGGCGACAAGATCAAGCTCAAGGCGCTGTTCAAGGAGGCCGGTGTCTCGGTCAAGGCCTCAGAGGACATCGGTGAGAAGTCGTCCGAGTTCATCGAGAAGCTCGAACGGCTCGCCGAAGCCGCCGGCGGCGAAGCGCCCCTGCCGAAGCGACCGGACACCAAGCACCTCGCCGATCTTCGCGGCCTCGCCGGCAACGAGCGTCTGGCGAAGATGCTCGAACTCCACGACGAGCTGAAGAAGCAGGCGAGCGCGTGGGCGTCAGCCGCGGAGCTGTCGGCCAGCAGGATGCCGGAGTGGAAGCGGCTCGAACGCTTGCTCGTCCACGGCATTGACTGCGACGAGTTGACGGAGACCCGTTCGTCGGCCGAGAGCGTCCGTTCTGGCCGCCTGCTTCTGGATACAACCGACCACGCCAAGCCGCTCGTCAAGAAGGCGGCCGGCGTCCTCCGGAGCGCTGTCAACGACGCGCACAAGGCCCTTGTGGATGTCCACGACTCCGAGATGCAGAAGCTCGAAGCGACCGACGCCTGGAAGAAGATCACCGCGGACCAGCGGTCTTCGATCCTCGCCGAGGAGGGCATCGCGGATACCCCGTCCATCCAGGTGGGGAGCGACGACCAGTTGCTCGCGACCCTGGACACGACGCCCCTGCCTTCATGGCGGGACAAGGCGGACGCCCTGCCCAAGCGGTTCGCCAGCGCGGCGATGAAGGCCGCCAAGCTGCTTGAGCCCAAGACGCAATACGTCCGCCTCTCTAGCAGCACGCTCACCACCGAACCAGAGGTGAAGGCGTGGGTCGCCGAGCAGGAAGCCAAGCTGCTCGGCAAGCTCGCCGAAGGGCCCATAGTCATCCACTGATCCCGGAGCGCCACCATGCCCGCCCTTGCAAGTGATCTTCGTCGCGACCTGGAGAAGGTGGTCAAGGAGGCCCGCGCGGTCGCCGAGCGCGGCGCGAAGGCCGCGCTCGAATCACTCACGGTCCACGAGGCCAAGTCCGGCGGGCATCTCGATGAGGCCGGGCGCAAGCTCCGTAGCCGGCTTCGCGCCCTCGCCAAGCAGCTCGGCGACAAGCGTGAAGCCAGCGGAGCGCAGCAGATCGCACGCCTCGTCCGGGCCTGCGCCTACGAGCACTGGCACCGCATGCTCTTCGCCCGCTTCCTGGCCGAGAACGACCTGCTCATCCACCCCGAGCACAAGGTTGCGGTGACACTGGATGAGGTCGAAGAGCTGGCCCGCGAGGAGGGCGTGGACCAGTGGGAGCTGGCCAGTCGGTACGCCGAGCGGATGCTGCCGCAGATCTTCCGCCGGGACGATCCGCTGCTGGGCGTCGCCCTGCCCCGGGAGAGGCGGCTGGAACTGGAAGCCCTGCTGGAGTCCCTGCCCGTCGAGACCCTGCAGGCCGACGACTCCCTCGGCTGGACCTACCAGTTCTGGCAGAGCGCCGAGAAAGACGCCGTCAACAACCGCGTCAAGTCCGGCGAAAAAATCACCGGCGAGACCCTCCCCGCCGTCACGCAGCTCTTCACCGAGCACTACATGGTGCAGTTCCTGCTGCACAACACCATCGGCGCCTGGCACGCCGGCAAAGCCCTGACCAGCCGCGACCGGGAGGGAGCGGACTCTGAGCAAGCCCTCCGCGACGCCGTCCGCCTCGCCCCCCTCGGCGGCTACGACTTCGAGTACCTTCGCTTCGTCCGCGAGGCGAAGGACGGCGAGGACCTCAACGCCGGCACCGGCCCCTGGCGACCCGCCGCGGGAACCTACGAAGGCTGGCCCCGCGAAGCGAAGTCACTCCGCGTGCTCGATCCCTGCTGCGGCTCGGGGCACTTCCTCGTCGCCGCGTTCGACCTGCTCGTCCGCCTCCGCATCGCCGAGGAAGGGCTCGATACCGAGGCCGCCATTCGGGCGGTGCTCGCCGATAACCTCTTCGGCCTGGAGCTCGACCCGCGCTGCACGCAGATCGCCGCGTTCAACCTCGCCTTCGCCGCGTGGAAGCTCGCGGGCAGGCCGATCAACCTGCCGGCCCTGAACATCGCCTGCTCGGGCATCGGGCCGCAGTCCACCAAGGACGAGTGGCTCAAGATGGCTGAGCGCGAGCTGGAGAAGGAACCGGCGATCGCCCGCGAGCCGATCCGCCGCGGCCTCATCCACATGCACGAACTCTTCAGCGACGCGCCTGAACTCGGCTCGCTGATCGACCCGAGCGAGCTGCCCGCCGAGGGCTTCGCGGCCGACTTCGAGACCATCAAGCCCCTGCTCGACCGCATCCTCGCCGCCGAGTCCGCCGACGACGAGGCCCACGAGCGGGCCGTCGCCGCACGCGGGATGGCTACCGCGGCGGAGATCTTGTCAGGGGACTACACGCTAGTTATCACGAATGTGCCCTACCTTGGGCGAAACTCGCAGGGCCCAGCAATGCGCGACTTCGGTGATGAGTGCTACCCCAATAGCAGAAATGATCTGGCGACACTCTTCGTTGAGCGCTCCCTAAAGTTCATCGACCGAGGCGGAGCAATAGCACAAGTTGTTCCACAAAACTGGCTCTTTCTGGCGCGCTTCGCGCGCCTCCGCAAGAGCTTGCTCTCGCGGGCAGAATGGACCTTGACAGCCCGGCTCGGACCCGGTGCATTCGAGACAATTGGCGGGCATGTTGTGAGTGTGGCGTTGCTCTCGCTAGTTCGAGAATCGGTGAGTTCGCTGTACCGCGCGCATGGTGTCGATGTTCAGCCGCAGACCAATGCAAATGCGAAGGCAACCGCCCTCGCATCCTGCGAAGTGGCGGCTCGTATGCAGCGAGATTTCGCGACCGGCGCAACATCGATAGTCGCCTTTGACCTTGTCGATTCAGAGGTAACGATCGGCGATGTCGCCGATACCTGGCAAGGCATTGTCACATGCGACGACAACCGGTACGTGGCCCGATTCTGGGAGGTCGCAGATACGGAAGTGTGGACGGGGATGCAGCTTCCGCCACAATCAACCTCACCAACCATCTCAACGGGCGCCGTTATTCGCTGGGAGAATGCCGAAGGGGATCTTCACAACGCATCGACAGCACATAACTATCCACCCCAGGAAGCACTGGGGCGCGACGCTATTGCGATGCAAAGGACGTCGTCGCTCTCGGCGGGAATCATGCGTGGCACAATTTTCGGAGATGCTGTGGCCCCGCTGTTTCCGCGGGATGCTGAGGACTTGCCGGCACTCTGGTGCTTTGCTGAGTCCGGTGAATTAGCTGAAGCGGTGCGAGTGGTCGACAAGCAGGTCAAGACTGCCGTTGGTAGCTTTCTCAAGGTGCCATTCGATCGTGAACGCTGGGAGGCCGAGGCCGCGGTCAGATTCCCGGATGGGGTGCCGGCGCCTCAGTCTCATCATCCGGCTGAGCGCTACTTCCATGGTCGCCCAGAGCGGGCCGAGGCGCACACGGCGCTCCAGGTCGGCGTCGCCCGGCTCGTCGGCTACCGCTGGCCGGCCGAGCTTGACCCCGACATGCGGCTCGCCCCCGAGGCCCGCGCGCTGGTCAACCGCTGCGCCGAGTTGGCCGAGCACGCCGACGGGGACGGCATCGTCTGCCTCTCGTCCGTCCGCGGCGAGCCGTCGGCGTCGGACCGGCTTGAGAAGCTCCTGCGGGCCGCGTTCGGCGACGCCTGGTCCGCCGGCAAGGCCCACGATCTGCTCGCGGCGGCCGGGGCCCACTTCAACAAGGGCAAGACCGAGCCGTCGATCAAGGACTGGATGCGGGACCGGTTCTTTGAAGAGCACTGCGCCCTGTTCCACAGCCGCCCGTTTGTCTGGCACATCTGGGACGGCAAGAAGGACGGCTTCCACGCGCTGGTCAACTACCACAAGCTCGCCGCCCGGGGGGGCGTCGGACGCCAGACGCTGGAGACGCTGACCTACGCCTACCTCGGCGACTGGATCACGAAGCAGAAGCAGCAGGTCGATGCGGGCAAGCCCGGGGCCGAGGCCCGCCTGGCCGCGGCGAACGAGCTGAAGGCGCAGCTGGAGAAGATCCTCGAAGGCGAGCCGCCGTACGACCTGTTCATCCGCTGGAAGCCGCTGCACGAGCAGCCGATCGGCTGGGAGCCGGACATCAACGACGGCGTGCGCCTGAACATCCGCCCGTTCATGATGGCCGCGGATGTGGGCAAGAAGGGCGCCGGCGTGCTGCGTGCGATGCCCAGGAGCATCAAGCGGGGCTCGGACCGGGGCAAGGAGCCGCAGAGCCTTCGCCCGAAGGCGGACTTCCCGTGGTTCTGGAGCTGGGACGAGCGGACGCAGAACTTCACCGGCGGGGCGGCGTTCGACGGCGTCCGCTGGAACGACCTGCACTACACCAACGCGGCAAAGCAGGCGGCGCGGGAGCGGGCTGCGAAGGAGGTCGAGGCATGAGTGCTGCAACCAAGCGGCAGACGACACTCGCCTTTCGCAGTTTCCGGAAGAAGAACACCGTGCTGAGTGAGATGCACTGGACATCGGAGCTCGGGCGTCACGCGGCTCGATCGGTTCTCGCGAAGTCGTTGCCAACTGCCAAGGCGGCCACGGAAATCAACGCGGCCTTTGATCCGAGGCACCTGGGTGAGTCGGTGACCGAGTTCACTTGCAGAATGGACGAGCGTGCGGGTACGGAGCGACTCCACTTGCTCGTGATGTGTTCCGCCAACTTGGAATCCTTCCTCCAGGATGCGGTCGAGCTCTTCGTCGCTGACCAAGGCCATCGCACGGAGGACTTTCGGCTCTCGGTCATCGGGAAACAGATCGCACAGCCCGTCATCAGGAGCTCAACAATCCCGGATATGCTGGAGTACACCGAGTCTCTACTGGATGTGAAGTTTGGCTCCGCTCGGTCGTCGTGGAAGACCGCGTACAAGCTCCGATGCGCGGCGGCCCATGAAGCCGGTGTGCTCACTGCTGAGACCCGAACGAAGCTCGGGGACAACAGACGGCATGTTGGCGACTGGATTCGGCTCACTTGGCCGGATCTGAAGCGATTCCTTGAGTCCGCCTATTCGATCGCAGACGCGGTGGACCGCCGGATAAGTACTGCATCACTCCGATCGCTTGAAGTGGAGTGGTTGCTTGCGCGCTGGAAGAGGGAGGAGACGCTTCCGACCCGAGACCGTGTCTGGACGGCAGTTCATGAACTTGGCATTTCCGTCCAACGCCCTCGACAGAAAGCGATTGAAGCGTGGCTGTACTGATCGCTGGTGGCCCTCAAGGGAGACGAGACTCCGCATGACTAGGAAATCGGACCCAGGCCCGAACACGCTCCTCGAAGCGGTGCTCTCCAGCCTCCGTTCGGCGGCCGGCCATCAGCCGGGCGTCGAAGAGAAGCCCGCGGCGATCCTGTGGGCGGACCCGAAGGGCGAGTGGCGGCCGGTGATCGCACTGCTGCGGGACCGGCTGCCGCAACTTCTCGTGCTGGGCGAGTTCGACCCGAAGGCGAAGCGGGGTCCGGCAATTTGGATCAAGTGCGCTATTGCGGGTGTGCTCGATGATGTCGATCTTCCGGGGGGAGAGGTTCCGATCGTCTACATGCCAGGTGTCAGCCGGCAGTCGCTCAGAGCAACGGATGAGTGCCCCCGTGAGTTGCAGCCGCTGGTGGAGTTGCAGTATCGGGGTGCGGTGTGGGCACAGCGCAACGGGCGCGACTGGACGGTCGACGCCATGCTGACCTCCGACGACGGCCTCGGTCTCGATCTCGCGCGAGATGCGGCGACCAAGCAGTCGATGCACGCATCGCTGCATGTCGTGGCGGTCACGCCAGTGGTGCAGCTACAGGGCCGCTTGGAAGCAGACGACTTCGATCGTCTCATGGTGACGGATCACCCTCGCAACCTGCTCATGTGGATGAACGCGCCCGAGACTGTGCAAGCGAGGATGATCGAGGATGGCAAGTGGCACGCGTTCAAGAGTCGCTGCCAGAAGGACTTCGGCTTTGACCCCGAAAGCGATGGCGATCTTGTCGCCGGTGAGAAGCTGGGACGGCATGAGGACGCGGCCTGGGCGGACCTCTGGCAGCGATTCAAGGACTCGCCGGCGATCTATCCGGGTGTGCACGAGCTCCTGCGCCGATCGAAGCCGACCGGCTCGCTCGCCTTCGACAAAGAACCCTGGCCGGACGAGAACGAGGAGGCGGAGAGTCGGCTCCGAGCGGCGTTGCTCGATACAGGCACGCTGGACGCTGCCGCCGCAAGGAAGCGTGTTCTTGCACTCGAGACCGAGCATGGGATGAGGCGTGGCTGGGTCTGGGCGAAACTCGACAAGTGCGTGCTCGCCGAATCCGTTGGACACCTGGCCCGTCTGGCGCACGCGACGCAGAAGCACATGGGCGGCGACACGCCGGATGCGATGGCGACCCTGTACGCGGAAGGCGGCGTGCTGGCGGATGATGCCGCGATCCAGGCGCTAGCGACCATCAAGTCGAATGCGGACGCGGAGGCTGTCGGTGCCGCGGTGCGGGCGATGTACCTTCCCTGGGCCGAGGCGGCGGCCGAGCATCTCCAGAAGCTCATCAAGCAAAGTCCGCTTCCGGGGCAGGGGCGACAGTCATCCGTCGAAGCCGATGTGGGCACATGCATCCTCTTCGTCGATGGGCTGCGATTCGATCTGGGAGAGCGGCTTGCGGTGGCGTTGGAAGAGCGGGGACTGATCGTCACGAAGTCGCGACGGTGGGCCGCGCTTCCGACAGTGACGGCCACCGCCAAGCCTGCGGTGTCACCGGTAGCCGCGAGGTTGGGGGCTGACGGACTGGATGAGAGTTTCTCACCCAATGACGATCAGAGTAAGCCGCTGACCACCGCCCGTTTCCGAAAGCTGCTCGGGGCTTCGGGGTATCAGTACCTTGAGAAGCAGAGCTGTGGTGATCCCGGCGCGCCGGACGCGCGCGGCTGGACAGAAATCGGACAGATCGACAAGCGAGGGCACGATCTGGGTGTGCGGCTGGCTGAAGATGTGGGGCACGAGATCGAGCATGTCGTCGAGCGGTTGATTGAGCTACTTGAAGGCGGCTGGTTGGCGGTGCGCGTCGTAACGGACCACGGTTGGCTGCTCCTGCCCGGGGGCTTGCCGCGGCACGGTCTGCCGAGCTATCTGACCGAATGCAAATGGGCCCGCTGCGCCGCGATCAAGGGCTCGTCGAGCGTTGCCGTACCGACTGCCCATTGGCACTGGGACTCAAGGGCCGAGTTTGCAACGGCTCCGGGGATCCGATGCTTCTCGGCGGGCCATGAGTACGCCCATGGTGGAATCTCTCTGCAGGAGTGCGTCATCCCGGATTTGCTCGTACGGCCGCGTGATGAGGAGAGCGGATCAAAGGCGGCCGTGGTCGATGTCCAGTGGGTGGGCTTGCGATGCCGGGTGACAGTCGAAGGGCACAAGCAAGGCATGAGCGTGGACATCCGCACCAAGGCCGGGGCTGCGGAATCGAGCATCGCAACAGGGACAAAGCCGGTTGGCGACGATGGCCGTGTGGGCCTGATCGTCTCTGATGAAGATCTTGAGGGCACAGCGGCGGTCATCGTCGTGCTGGACGCATCGGGGCGCCCCGTTGCGAAGCATCCGACGTCGGTTGGTGGCGACGAGTAAGGACATCGCACATGGGAATGGAACTCGACCAGCTCGATCAACTTGCGTCGGAGGCGTTCGACGGATACATCGTCCGGAAGGACTTGGTCCGCAATTACGCTCGGCAGTACCCCGTGCCCACCTACGTCGTCGAGTTCCTGCTCGGCCGCTATTGCGCGACCGTTGACGAACAGGAGATCCAAGAGGGCTTGGAAATCGTGCAGCGACAGCTGCAGGACCGCACCGTGCGAACGGGCGAAGAAGAAGTCTTCAAGCATCAAGCCCGCGACAACGGCTCAGTGAAGCTCATTGACATCGTCAAAGCGCGTCTCGACGCAAAGCACGATGTATACGTAGCCGAGATCCCGAGCCTGACGCTGAAAGACGTGAGGATTGATGACCGACTGGTGAAGGAGCACGAGCGACTGTTGACCGATGGGTTCTATGCCGAGATCACGCTCGGATACGATTCGGTGATAGCCCAACAGCAGAACGGGCGTCCGTTCTCCGTCGACGCTCTGCGGCCGATCCAGATGTCAAAGTCTGACGTGCTGGGCGCTTTGGCCGAGGGCCGTGCGAGATTCACGACGGAGCAGTGGCGTGACTTCCTTTTGCGCTCGATCGGGCTTGAACCCTCCGCGCTATCAGAGAGGGCGAAGGGAGTCGCCCTCCTGCGGATGGTACCTTTCGTTGAACGTAACTACAACATGGTCGAGCTGGGGCCGCGTGGCACGGGCAAGAGCCACCTTTTCCAGCAGATCTCGCCGTACTCGCACTTGATATCAGGTGGCAAAGCAACCGTCGCCAAGATGTTCGTGAATATGGCCACCGGGCAACGCGGCTTGGTGTGCCAGTACGACGTCGTGTGCTTCGACGAAGTGTCTGGCATTTCCTTCGACCAGAAGGACGGCGTCAACATCATGAAGGGCTATATGGCCAACGGCGAGTTCAGCCGCGGCAAGGACAGTATTCGAGCCGAGGGTTGCGTGGTGATGGTGGGCAACCTCGACGTGGATGTCCAACACCAGCAGAGAATCGCACACTTGCTCTCGCCGCTCCCGCCCGAGATGCGAGACGACACGGCTTTCCATGATCGATTGCACGCTTATGTGCCCGGGTGGGAGTTCCCATCACTGAAGGCGGACGAGCACTTTACCGACCATTTCGGCCTGGTTAGTGACTTCATGAGCGAGTGCTGGTCTCGGCTGAGACGCCGTAGCAGATCAGATGTTCTGGAACAGCGGGTGTTGTTCGGAGGGGCGTTCCGGGGAAGGGATATCGAAGCGGTGAGGAAGACGGTCAGCGGGCTGACAAAGCTGCTCTTCCCAGATCCGAGCATGGCCGTGCCGGATGCCGAACTGGAAGTCATCATCAGAGCCGCACTGGAGGCTCGCCGCCGAGTAAAAGAGCAGCAAAAGCGGTGCTTCCCGTCGGAGTTCCGAAACACACACTTCAGCTACACACTGGGCGTCGATGGAGTCGAGAAGTTTGTCTCGACTCCGGAACTCAGGAGCGAAGAGGCGATTCAAGCGGATCCATTGCCGCCGGGGCAGGTCTGGGCAATTGGTCTGGGCGGCCCCGAGACGAGCCCCGGCCTGTACAGAGTCGAAGTGAGCGTCGGCCCCGGCTCGGGCGTCAGAATCCTCAACACACCGGCGCCTGCCGGGTTCCGCGAGAGCGTCAAGGTTGGCGAGCAGAATCTGTATGCGCAGGCGAAAATGCTGGTCGGAGATCGTGACCCGCGGGCGCACGAGTTCTCGATCCAGATGCGGCCGATGGACAACGACCGCACTGGAGTTGGTCTCAGCCTTCCGGTGGTGATTGCGCTTTCGAGTGCATTGCTGGAGCGAAGCACTAAGGGCGCCTTGATCATCGTAGGCTCCTTGAATCTCGGTGGGTCGATCGAGCTTCTTCCCAATGCGGTGGCTATCGCAGAAGCGGCGATTGAGAAGCAAGCCACGACACTCTTGATGCCCGTCTCGGCGCGTCGGCAGTTGAACGATCTTCCGGATGAGCTGTGGACCAAGGTCAACATCGAATTCTACAGCGACGCTAAGGATGCCTATCTCAAAGCACTAGTTGAGTAGTACGTGATTGGAGTATGGGAGGGGAGAGCCGGTGGTGCATCCGAAACCCTCTCCCAGTTATCCCCATCACCTCGCCAGAGCGAGCAGCGATGAGGCCTTCTGGTCAACCTCCGATCGGTCGCCCGCGTTCTTCAGGCGGCCGGCGATCTTGGTCAGAGCATCCACCACCGAGAAGATGGTGAACGCCCCCTGTTCCCGAGCCATCTCCAAGGCTTCCTTGGAGAGCTGGTGGGTGATGCCGTGCTTGGTCAGCACCTTCATCACCTCTTCCGCGTCATCGCCGAGGCGGACGACCATCGCCTTCTTGATCGCCGCGACGAAGCCGTCCCGGCGCTGGTCCCGCTTCTCGACGAGTGCCTCGACGATGCGGCGGATATCGCGGAGCGAATCGTGGACATTCGCCGTGTGTTTGCGGCTGAACTCCACGACCTCGACCGCATCCCAGACGATGTGGTTGCGGCAGACGGCCTGGAACCAGAAGGTCTGGACCCCGACCGACCGCTTGCCCACCTCGCTGTTCCAGATGAAGAACCCCGGGGCGAAGGCCTCCCCGTTGATCTCGGTCCAGCCCGTCGGGTCGATCAGGAAGCAGAACATGTCCTGCTCCCCGCAGTAGAGCCCGCTGCCGCCCGATGAGCCCGTCGCTCCGGACTCCTGCGGCGGCACGAAGTCCGTTGCGAACTCCCTGAGCATCGTCAGCAGCTCGACGTCGTGGAGCCTGGTGTAGCTCGCCCCGTGGATGGAGCGGATCAGGTCGCCATCGGTGTAGAGCTGCATCGGCTTGCCGCCCTTGGGCATGGTCTCCTCGAAGACCTTGGCGGCGGTCTCCGGCGTGAGCCGGTTGACCGTGTCGCGGCTGACGCCCGCGATCCCGCACAACTGGCCGAACGACCAGCTGTTCATGCGGTGGCTGTCGATGGGCGTGGTCGCCAACTCCAGCCGGCGTTCCCGAGGAATGGCCAGCAGGTCATCGGCCGAGCGCCAGAGCAGCTCGGACCGTTGCTTGCGGGCCTGGCAGGAATCCCAGAGGTCCTGCATGGTCGCGAACCGCTCGTCGGGGGTCCGCTTGTACAGCTCGTCGTGAGCACGGGTCAAAATCTGAGACATGGCTGTGTCCTTTCGTGAACAAATGACAGCACCCGCGTGTCCGCACGCGGGTGGGTGAAAAACCTTGTGTTGCACCACCGGTCTCCCCGGACGGAGCGATGCCCATCCGGCAAGACCGTTTCGCCACTTCTGCCCGAGTTCAGCGATGTCAAAGACGTCTGGTGACATCGGCCGGAAACCTGCTCGAAAGACCAGACAGGTGATCTCTACCAGATTTCGACGGGCGAATCAAACGCCGTTTCGTCCTCGAACTATTCGCACGTGCTTGAGCCGCACCCGTGTCCCATACGCCGCCTTCACGCCCTCGCGGCACCACCGCCAGACGCAGTTCAAAGAGGGCCGCCCGGGCGCCAGCTTGGCCGCCTGGGAGAGCGTGATATGCTCCTCCGCGGCCGGGGCCCCTGGGTTGGCCCCGTTTGCCATTCCTGTTGAATCTTGCTGCTTCACGTCGGACTCCTCGCTCGTCTGGCCTCGCCCCCACTGGGCTCCGGCTGCTTGCGACGGGGGAAAAATCCACGCTGTTTTGGGGCGGTAACTCGGTAACTCGTGTTACCGCCCAGGCCACCAACGACAACGGCCCTCCCGTGCTGGGAGGGCCGCAAGTGGGGTAAAGATTTTTCTGATCGGTCGACTTCGGGTAACTCGGCTTAGGCGGCCTGATCCGCCCTCAGCGAAAGAACAGATTCAGGTAGCGGTCATATAGCTCTTGGCAGTACTCGGGATCTTCGATTAGATCGGCTCCTTCATGCCGCACTTTTCCTCTCCCTCGCTGCTCGCCACTGAACGACAGGAAGTTGAAGCTACCGCCGAAGGTGAAGCTGTTATCGCAGATAACACGTTTTTCGTGTGAACGCCCCACGTCTCGATGATCAATGAGATCTGGAAAGTCAGCCTTAAGACGATTCAGACGCCGCTCCGCCTCAACCCAACTTGCCTGCTGTCGTTGTTCGTCGCCACGACGGGTTCCCTTGTCGAAGCCGTACCCGATCCAGACTCGCACGCCTCGTCCAAGTGCCTTTCGCAATGCAGACTCAAACGATTCGTCAACAACATCTGAGTTGATGAACCCGGACAAGATCAACAGTCGCTCTTCACACGTATCTAGAGCCTCCCACAGTTTCTCTCGAATCTCCGGTGTCCACAGGTACTTCGTCTTTCGGCGAGTTCGCTCCGCCTCGATCTCACTGATGCGTTCCTGGAGCCGTGCGATCTCCTCGCGTTGAACTTCGCGAGTGTCAGCCCTTCCGGGGTCCTCCATCCTCTCTTGAGCGTCAACGAGTTCCTGCTTGGCGGACGCCGCCCGCGCTGCCAGGGCTTCTACATCGTCAAGTCTGCCCAGCCTTGAACGGATGTGTGGTGGGATCTCGCGTCGTGTGCGCTCTTCGAATGTCTCAGGCTGTGAAGTCAGAATCTCCTTCAGCAGTTCCGGTCCCTTCGCATGAGCAAACGCTGTCTCGTACTCTTCGAGCAGCTGCCCCTCAACCGCGAAGGCGACCTGTCTGGTCTTGGAACGATCAATCGTCTCGAATTCGATCATGACGCCGGGCTCGTACCGGGTCTGGATGGGACGAAGCACTGACTTAACCGCTACGACATCCTGGACAGGCTCGCCGGGTCGGGGCCGAACAGACCACTTGACAACCTTGTCTAACTCGGCGACATCAATCTCGTCAATCCGCGGAGCTCGATTGGGAATGGCCCTGATCAGCTCGAGATCGCGCTCCTTTGCTTCCTTCGGCCGCAGATACGTCCGCTTTGCGCCGACTCCGCATTGCACTGGACGACGTAGGAGGCCGTGGTAAATCACGTCCGGTAGAGTTACCTCTTGCATCACTTTTCGCTGTAATACGTGTGCAGCCTCACGGCCCTTATCCGTCAGTTGACATCGAATAGCATCGCGAGGAGTCTGATCGTCGCCAGCCACTTCAATCAACTCGCTTCGTCGCAACTCAACTAATCGTCGCTCGATGAGACGAGGCTCTAGGCCCAGCAGTCGGGACAGGTCCCGCGGCGTTTCGACCCCGGCATTGAGGAATCGGAGGACAAACTCCTCGATCGGTGGAATGTCGCTCGACTCAAGCACAATCGTGCGTAGCTTGAGGGCGAACACGCAGATGCCGACCGCCTTGAAGCCGACAAAGCGGCAACCAGGTCGGTTCGCGTATCGCATCGCAATGGCTTCGGCATCGAAGCTCAATGATCCCTCCTCGCCGATCCATCCTGATCATGAAGGATGGCCATAAAGCACTCAGACGGCCACTTGCGGATATGCGACAGAACACGCTGGAGCGGCTCGGCCTGAGAAGCGGATTGCACAAACTCGTCGTCACCGACGATCACGAGCAGATCAAGTGCTCTAGAGAGGGCGACGTTCACCCGCTCAAGAGCTCTAAGGAATCCGGCCCTCCGGTCTACATTGGATCGGGTGACCGAAAAGAAAACGATATCAGCCTCGCGGCCTTGCACTCGGTCAACAGTGCAGCACTCGACCTCGATGTGCTTCAGGTCAGACCGGATCGAGTTAACACGTCGCGAAAGGTGCTGGACCTGTGCGCCATACCCGCTAAGCACAAGGGCCTTGCGGACCTTGCCATTTGCATCGTCGTCGAGTTGAACATCGACATCGTGGAGCAGGTCGCAAATGCGTGATGCTTCCTCCGAATTCACAAAGCTGGTTCCCGCCCGCTCCTCGCGCCTCTGCTTTAACTCGCGCGTACTGAACCAGTTCACTGCCCGCAGTGGGGCGCGACACAGGTAAGGGTCAACGTCCTTTCGGATACTCTGCAACAGCCCGTCGTAGAAGCACTCACTCACTAGCCGTCCGATTGGCTCGACCATGCGATACTGCGTGGTCAGCATGACCCGGCAGCTATCTGGTGCAAGCCGACGCATTCGCTCGAAAGCGGATTCCTGCGCATCGAGACCATCGATTTCAAACTGCTCACGGAGCTCCGGGCTCGATAAAACTTCTTCTTGGAAGGGAGGTAACTGCTTGGAATCACCGACCAGAATCCACTTCCTCGCACGAGACATGGGGACGCAGGCCTCCATTGCCGTTGCCTTCGATGCCTCGTCGATGATGCAGAGATCGAACTCGGTGTCTGTCGCTTCCTCGACCGATGCCAATCCGAGGCACGTTGTAGCCACTACGGACGATCGTTCGACAAGCGGCGCAATTAGCCCCTTCTTTGATCCGAAGCGATCGAACCAATCCGCCTGCAATGCCGATATTCGCTGAGCAACTTCCGCGGCGTCCATTTGCGACATGAGGTCGTCAGCCCATGCAATCTGATCTTCGGGCGACTTGTGGAGGATGGCTTCAGAGTCGTCTCGACGCGCAGCCAACTCTGCCTCCAGTCGCTGCCTCGCAGTCTTCTCTGCATCGAGTTGGTCCCGGAGATCCTCAAGATCGGCCGAGATGCGGTCGGCCTCTGCCTCACGCTCCGAAGGTGACAGTTCGTTTGTTCCGGAGGCTAACTGGTTCTTGCGTTGTTCTTCGGCGTGAACGTTCTTTCGCAAAGCCGCACTCCGCTGGGTGCTGGCTGCTAACTGTCGGACAATCGATGCCACGCGCATGTCAGCAAAGTCGATCCCGCGTTCCGATGCCCAAGCCTTTAGCCCTTCTGTGGCATCGTCCATGACTGTGCGCTGCCACGCTTGCATCTGGGCATTAAGGAGATACGGCTTCGAGGTATCTGCAACGCTCTTCGATGTCTCTCGGGCTATCCGAATTAAACCTCGACTATCCCAGATCCGCGACAACCGTTCGATCGCGTTGTCGATCGCAATATGTGTCTGCGAAGCTAGGAGAACGCGAGCGTGTGGATTGTTTTCGAGAGTTTGGAGGATCAGGCCAACGATGAACTGGGTTTTGCCGGTGCCCGGCGGCCCCTCCACCAACACTAAGTCGTCAGATTCGACACACTTTCTCACAGCTCGCTGCTTCGAATCATCGAGCATTTCCTTTACGGTCTCGCACAGAATACCATCATTGGACGGCCCGGCAAGATCGAAGGGGCGCAGAAATACGTCGCGGAGGCTGCTGCGAACGCACGTGCCCGATCGGATTGAATCGATTGCATCGCGCTGACGGTCAATGGCGACTTTCAGGGCATACAGGTCAAGACGCAGGATGCCTGCTTGCGGTACGTCATTCAGATATGCATGCGAGCAGTTGAGGATGACGTGTCCCGCCCCGACTTCCCATACATCTCCGCGAATGCGCTTGCCATCCACAGTCTCAATGAGCCAGCCCTCGCCCAACTCCATCTGACTCAAGTCGGAGTCTGTCTGAAGGGTGAGGAATGGACCCTCGACACTGCTTCCTGAGAACGGAATGGGTTTCGTGGCTTCTCGGGCATACTGAAGCCTCGCCTGAAGTACACGGAGCCATGAGTCAAAGAGTGCAGTCCGCTCTTGCTGCTGGCGTTCGAGTTCGCGCGCCGTCTCGAACGTGTCCAAGGCCGTGAGAAGGCGATCGCGAGCTTCTTCTGAGCGGATCGCTCCAGTTCGGGCGTCCATCGAAAACCGGAGTGGACAGTCAAGCGACTCATCTCGACGCCGCTGAAGCCAATCTGGATCCTTTCTGAATGCATTGATGATGACAAACGCATTTTGCATGCGCTCGTCTTCGGCGATGTGGTATTGGAACGAACTGCCATAGATGTTGTAGTGCTTCTGTCGAACGCGTTCGTTGAGTTGCCCGAAATTTTCAATGAAGCGGGCTGCGGCGGAGTCTGTATTAATATCGTTGGAGACAAAGTCCCGGACGTCTTTGTCAGATTCGGTATCGAGTTCGCGCCGCAGGGAATCAACCGTCGTTTTGGTCAGGCCAATGAGGCAGGTTGGGCGTTCCGCTTCTTGCCAGTGCTGTCTTCGGGCCGCTTGAATGCGCTCTAGTTCCGCAGCCAGAACTGGCGCGCTCTGGTACCTCACCGAAGGATCTGCGTCGAGGCATCGAGTTAGCACTTCGACGACCCGGGGGAACACGGAGAACTCCGCGTTCGGCAAAGCGCGCACGAGCCCGTTGTGATCTGAGATGTCAGACTCCGACATTGCCCATACGCATAAGGCTGCGATGCCATACACGTCTCGTGCGTAGGAAAAGCTTCCGGAGTCATGCTCCGGAGGCGCGAATGGCGGTGACATGAACGTGTTGAGAGTGATTCGTGGCTGAAGCGTTCGCTTAAGCTTCGAGATGCTAAAGTCCGCTAGCCTGACCGACCCGTCGTTGGCCACGAGGATGTTCGCGGGCTTCACGTCTCGGTGTGCGATGCCTGATTCATGGGCAAACGACAGAGCGTCAAGCAATGGAAGCACTACAAGATCAGCGAAGTCGTCCCAGCCTTCGAACGCTTGGCCGCGCTGCGCACGTTCTGCGATCAGATCGTGCTTCATCAGATCAAGGACCACAAAAAATCGTCCAGCGGAATCTTCGCCTGAATCCCGTAGTCTCACGATATGCGGGTGGGTGAGGTTCCGGAGGGCTTCAACCTCGCGCCAGAAGGCTTCTCGCTCGATCTCGGGTAGGTGTCGATCGCGATCAAAGCACTTGACCGCTACGAGTTCATCGGTCACCAGATCGCGAGCGCGGTAGACGGTTGCCATGCCGCCAGACTGCAGACGTTCCTGCAGAGCATACCGGTCAGCCAAGATCTTCGGTGGTTCTGCCGGCATCTTCCCCTCACGTGGCCGCTTGGATAGGGACGGCTAGTGTAGTCTCTGTAGCGATGTTCGGGCACCAGACGGCGTGTGTGCATTGACCCGGCCGTACTGCGAAGTCACCCCACCTGCCGCATGATCTCCGCCACCTTGCCGTGATCCCGCTCGGCATGGACCGCGTCCGTGACCTGGGCCGAGGAGTGGCCGAGGGGCAACTGGGCGGCCTCGAGGCTGAATGCCCGGCGGATCTCGGTCGCGGCCGTATGCCGGAGCTGGTGTGGGTGCCCAGCGGTGGGCCTTCTGACACGCCAGCAGTGAGCCTTCTGCTTCAGATCGGCCAGACTTTCCAGTGATCTGCACCGCGCTCGACGGGATACTCAATCACCGTCTCCGACCGGCACTGGGCTGGTCCGGCATCCGCACCGCTTGCACTACATTTCGGTGGAATCTGCACTACAAAGGCCCAAGAATGATCTTGGCGGTCGGATTTGTAGTGCAGGCCGGTAGGGCTGTTCGGGGCCGTAAATCGCTCATTTTCAAGGACTTACGGTGATTTCGAATAAAGCGGGCGACGCGACTCGAACGCGCAACATTCAGCTTGGAAGGCTGACGCTCTACCATTGAGCTACGCCCGCGTGGGGTGCAAGTATACCTCGGTCTGGATGGTTGGGCCGCGCCGGGGTATGGGCACAGGACCGGGCGGGTCAGGCAGGTTTCGAGGCTCGCAGGGCCAGGAACATCGGGATCTCCGCGCGGGCGATGTTCTCGGCTTCCGCTCGGGGGCCGGGTTCGCTGGAGCGGCGGGAGGACCATTCCTCCATGGTGTCCACCGGCAGGCCGGCCCGGCCCAGGGCGGTGATGTACGCGCCGATCGGGCGGTGGTGGGTGGTGGTGGTGACGGCGCTCTGGCCGGCGGCGGCTTTGCCGGGGTTCATCACGATCTCGCTGGCGCGTTCGGTCATGTAGCGGTCCACGCGCCGGAACTGGACGGGTGCTCCGGTGCGGCCGTCGGTGGTCCACCCCCACGCGGTGGTTTGCGGCGAGCGGAACGCGGGGTGGAGGATCACGCCGACGAAGCGCCCGCCGGGCCGGAGGCTCGCGGCGATACCGCGGCAGACGCTCTCCAGGTCGTCGATGTTCATCAGGGCCAGCACGCAGGCCGCGGCGTCGAACGGGGCAAGCCGGTGCTCGGCCAGCACTTCGGGCAGGCGGCGGGCATCTCCCACGATCATCGTGGCCTGGTCGCCCAGAACCCGGGTTCCAGCTTCGATGAGGGCGGGCGAGGCGTCGATGCCGACGAGGGGGCCGTGGTCGGGGGCGCGGCTGAGCTGGTCGAGCAGGACGCCCTGGCCGCAGGCGACATCGAGCAGGCGTTCTCCGGGTTGGAGGTCCAGCAGGCGTTCGACGCCGGGCAGGACGGTTTTCTCGTGGTGGTCGGACGAGCCGGAGGCGATCAGGTCGTCGTACCAGCCGGCGACCTGGTCCCAGCCGAGGTTGGAAGGCTGCGGCACATTGTCTTCGCGCGCGGTCGCGGGCGGCTCCGCATTGACGGCCCGGTGGAAGGAGGCCGGCGCGGGGCAGCGGTATCGCTCGGTCATGCCGGTGCCGGGGTGGCGGAGGCGCAGTTCCTCGGCGTGCAGGCCCACGCGCCGGACATCGTCGCGCCGGGAGCCGTGCTCGGTGTCACCGACCACCCGATGGCCGGCGGAGGCGAGGTGGGCGCGGATCTGGCCGGGGGCGTCTGGGCGGGCGCGGACGCGGAGCAGGCTCATCCCGTTTCCCGAGGCGAGCTTGCGGATGGATGTCACGGGCGCGGACGACCTGGTTTTCAGGCCGGGGACGGGGCCGGTGATGACCCGCTCGGGGTCTTCTCCGGTGTCGAACTCGCCTTCGACGAGCACCAGATAGGTCGCGGAGGATCGGATCTCGCGCAGGTCGTCGTCCTCGGTGACCGGGACGAGGGCGATCGCGCCGGAGGCCATCTCGTCGAGTTCGTGGACGGGGCGGTAGCGCTCCCGGCGCGAGGCGAGGTGCTCGTTGATGAGCGAGACGATGGACACCCCGGGTCTGCCCTTCGTGGGCTGGCCGGGATTCTTCACGACGACGATCAGGTCGCGGTCGCGGTGGATGATCTCGGGGGGCTTGCCGGCGGGCTTGCGCGGCTCGCGTCGGTCGCCCTGGGGGCCGGGACGCCCGAAATCGCGGGGTCCGCCCGGTCCACGGCCGCCTCCACCCGGACCCCCCCGTTCATTCGGACGGCGGGGTCCGCCCGGACCCGAGGAGTGGGGGGCACGGGGTGATCGTGGGGGACGGGGGGGGCGGGAGGGGGGGTTGAAATCACCGTTGGGCACGGGCACGCTCCGAGGCGGCCCGGTCGTGGGCCAAGGGGGTGAGGTGGTCCAGGAGCCACGCCGCGAAGCGGTCCTTCGGGATCGGATCCCCGGTGGAAACCTCCAGGGGGATGCCGCGGTCGGGGTTGCCGAGCAGCCACGCGCGGATGCTGGGGCTGTCCATCGTCTCAAGAGGATTGGCGACGATGAGGTCGATGGATTTGCGGGCGAGCTTGGCCCGGGCGGATTCCAGCAGTTGGGCGGCGGGTTCCAGGGCGAATCCTACGAGCAGTTGGTCGGGTCTTGCCTGGGAAGAACACCCGGACAAGAGGTCGGGGGTCGGCTCGAGCCGCAGGGTCATGCCTTCCTGGGTGCGCCGGCGTTTGCCGAGGGGGTCGATTTCCTCGGCGGTGGGGCGGTAATCGGCGACGGCCGCCGCCATGATGAGCACATCGCAGGCGGGGAGGAACTCGGCGAGTCTGGACTGAAGATCGGCGGTGGACTGGAACCGGACCAGACGGACGCGCGGGTCGGTCGGCGTGACGGCGTTGGGGCCGAGCAGGAGGGTGACAGCCCACCCCCGTCCGGCGGCCTCATCGGCGAGGGCCGAGCCGAGCCGGCCGGAGGAGCGGTTGCCGATGAAGCGGACCGCGTCGATCGGCTCGTAGGTTGGTCCTGCGGTGATGAGCAGGCGCGGGGTTGGCGGGTTGCGATGCACGGGTGGTCCTGGTTATGTGGTCCGGCAGCGAGGGGAGGTGGGCGGTGGGGTCGGGGAACAGAGGTCGGGCGTTGATCGTATGGGGGTGGCGGGCGTTGTGCGTCCGTGGACGCTCGTCCGCGGCGACCCGGACCCGACCCGACCCTACCATGTCGGCCCCGGATCGTTCTTCGGATCGGTCGCCTTCGACGCCCCGGCCGTCCGCCGAGGCCGCCTTGAAGTTCCCTTCCCCCTTGGAGGATCGCCCCGGATGGCGAGAACGCGGAAGAAGTTGGGTCAGATCCTTGTCGGTTCCGGCGTGATGAACGCCGAGCAGGCGGACCGCGCCCTCAAGCACGGCAAGCAGACGGGCAAGCGGATCGGCGAGGCCGCGATGGAGCTTGGTCTGGCCTCCGAGAAGCAGGTCGCCAAGGCGCTGGCCGAGCAGTACGGCCTGGAGTATGTCGATCTCGACGCTCCCGGCGTGAAGGACCAGATCGACCGCAAGTCCCTGGATGAGGGGATCATCAAGAAGTTCCTGGTCCTGCCCTTGGGCAAGGCCGGGGGCAAGATGCGCCTGATCATCCACGATCCGATGGACCTGGAGCTGCTGGACAACCTGCGGTTCCGGCTCAACATGGACATCGAGCCGCGGATCGCTCCCAAGAGCCAGATCCGGGCCTTCATCGAGGGGCCGGGCACGGGGCCGGGGGGCGCGCCGAAGGAGTCGCTGGTCACCGACTCGATCGACCGGACCATCGACCGCTCGGTGGACCGTTCGATGGACAAGTCCATCGATGTGTCGAGCGAGGACTCGCCGATCGTCAAGCTGTGCAACCGCATCCTCGAGGAAGCGGTGGGCATGCGGGTCAGCGACATCCACATCGAGCCGATGGGCGATCGGGTCCGCCTGCGCTACCGGATCGACGGCGTGTGCGTGGAGCGGGACAGCCTGCCCAAGCGGATGCAGAACTCGGTCCTGTCCCGCATCAAGCTGATGGCGGGCATGAACATCGCCGAGAAGCGCGTCCCGCAGGACGGTCGCATCAAGATCCCGGTGGGGGGCACGCAGATCGACTACCGCGTGTCGGCCTGCCCCGCGTACCACGGCGAGTCCGTCGTTCTGCGTATTCTCCGCCCCGACGCCGTCCGCATCGGTCTGGTGAACCTGGGGTTCGAGCAGGACAACCTGGACATCTTCAACCGCATCATCAAGCGGCCCAACGGCATCTTCCTGGTGACCGGCCCGACCGGCTCGGGCAAGACGACGACGCTTTACTCGGCGCTGGATGTGCTCAACCGGCCGGACCGCAAGATCATCACGGCCGAGGACCCGGTCGAGTACAACTTCGACGGCATCAACCAGTGCCAGGTGCGCGAGGGCATCGGGCTGACCTTCCCGGCGATCCTGCGTTCGATGCTGCGCCAGGCCCCGAACATCATCCTGGTGGGCGAGATCCGCGACCGCGAGGTCGGCGAGATCGCCATCCAGGCCGCGCTGACGGGCCACCTGGTGTTCTCGACCCTGCACACCAACGACGCGCCAAGCGCGATCACCCGCCTGATCGACATGGGCATCAAGCCGTTCCTGGTCGCGTCGTCGATCCAGGCGGTGATGGCCCAGCGGCTGATCCGGGTGCTCTACGACCCGTCCAAGCGTCTGGCCACCGAAGAGGAGCTGGACCCCAAGTACCTCTCCCTGATCAATCTGAAGGTTCAGGACGCGCTGGGCAAGGTCTACAAGGCCGTGCCGTGCGACGCCGCCCCGGGCGGGTACAAGGGGCGCAAGGGCATCTTCGAGATGATGCTGATGAACGCCGAGCTGCGTGAGCTGGCGTTCAAGCTGGCGCCGTCGTCGGAGCTGCGCAAGGCCGCCCTCAACTCGGGCATGCGCCCGCTGTACGAGGACGGACGCCTCAAGGTGCTCAACGGCACGACCACCCCCGAAGAGATCGCCCGTGTCAGCCAGGCCGACACCGGCGGTCACTGACGCCATACCTCACCGCTCCGCCGCCCCCCCCCCCGCGACGCGAGAACCCAAGCACACCCCGGGAGAGACACGAGATGTCCACCGTCCAGATCGACCGTTTGCTCGACACCGTCGTCAAGACCGGCGGGTCCGACCTTCACCTGACGGTGGGGCGGCAGCCGACCATCCGCCTCCACGGCGGGCTGCGCAACTTGCAGACCAAGGTGCTCGACTCCGACGACATGGTCTCGCTCATGAAGGCCATCACCCCCGAGCGCAACCAGCAAGAACTCCAGGAGGAGGGCGGCACCGACTTCGGCTTCGCCTACGGCGACGCGGCCCGCTTCCGCGTGTCCGTCTTCCGCCAGAAGGGCGACCTGGCCATCGTCCTCCGCCAGATCCCCAACCGGCTGCTGACCTTCGAGCAGATCGGTCTGCCCGAGATGTGCCGGGATCTGATCCGGCGACCCCGCGGTCTTTTCCTCATCACGGGACCGACGGGTTCGGGCAAGACGACCTCGCTGGCGACCATGATCGACTATGTGAACATGCACTTCGACCGGCACATCATCACGATGGAAGACCCCATCGAGTACTACCACGCCCACAAGAAGTCCGTGGTCAACCAGCGCGAGGTCGGCAACGATGTGCCCAGCTTCGCCGAGGCCCTGCGCCGAGCCTTGCGTCAGGACCCCGATGTGATCCTGGTGGGCGAGATGCGCGACCTGGAAACGATCGAGGCCGCGGTCCGGGCGGCGGAAACGGGCCACCTGGTGTTCGGCACCCTTCACACGACGGGGGCCGCCAAGACCATCGACCGTCTGGTGGATGCCTTCCCCGTGAGCCAGCAGAACCAGATCCGGGTGCAGCTGTCAACCGCCCTGATTGCGGTGTTGTCCCAGGTACTTCTGGGCCGGATCGACACCAAGGGGATGGTGGCGGCCTACGAGTTCCTGGTGGTGACGCCCGCCATCGCCAACCTCATCCGTGACAACAAATCCTTCCGCATCGACTCGGCCATCCAGACCGGGAAGAAGTACGGCATGCAGTTGCTGGACGACCACCTCTGGTCGCTCTACAGCCGGGGCATGATCTCGGCGGAGGAGATGATCGACAAGTGCAAAAATCCGGGTGATCTCCGCACCCGTGTCCACCAGGCGGGCGGGGTGATCGGGCGGCCCGAACTGGACGATCCCGAGGCTTCCAAGGACATCACCTGAGCGGTCGGGGAGTCGGTGCCCACGGTTGGGTGACAGGATTTTGAGGAATATTTGGCTTGTTAGCCAAATGTCGCATCGTCAGAATGCGTTTCTTTCGGCCTCGGACGAGAACCGGTCGGGGCGAACTGCGGATATCTTGTGGCTTGGCCGTGGGCCGGGCTGCGTCAGGAGCGTTCGATGGATGTCTCTGAACTGAAGGGTCGCAAGATCGGTCGCGTGCTGACCAAGCTCGGCGTGGTGACGCGCGAGCAGGTCCACGAGGCCTTGCAGGTCCAGAAGGGGCGCACGCAGAAAGTGCTCCTTGGCGCGCTGCTGGTCGAGTTGGGGTTCTGCACCAAGCAGGATGTGGACAAAGCCCTGGCCGGTCAGGCCGGAATGGAGTTCATCGAACTGTCCAAAATGACGATCCCCGAGGAGACGCTGGCGGCCATCCCGTCCGAGAACGCGCGGGCCTATCAGGTCGTTCCGATCAAGTGGGACCCGGCCCGCAAGCACCTGCGGGTGGCGATCAAGGACCCGACCAAGTTCCAGGCCGTCGATGACCTGCGGCTGCTGCTGGGCGCCAAGGTGGACGCGGTGGTGGCCCCGTCCGACGCCATTGATGCGTTGATCGCCAAGCACTACTCCAAGGTGGAGTCGATGGCGGATGTGGTGGGGGCGCTGGCGGGCAACGAGAAGCTCAAGAACCTGGGCGGGATGAGCGACCAGTCCATCGACCTGGACGCGGTGCTGGAGGCGGCGGACGACAACCAGGTCATCCGCCTGCTGAACCTGGTGCTGCTCCAGGCCATCAAGGACCGGGCGTCCGATGTGCATTTCGAGCCGTTCGAGAACGAGTTCAAGATGCGGTACCGCATCGACGGCGTGCTGTACGAGATGGTCCCTCCCCCCAAGCACCTGGGTCCGGCGATCACCAGCCGCGTGAAGGTCATGGCGAACCTGGACATCGCCGAACGGCGCCTGCCGCAGGACGGGCGCATCGAGCTGACGGTGGGGGGCAATCCCGTGGATCTTCGCGTGGCGATCCTGCCGACGATCTACGGGGAGTCGTGCGTGATGCGCGTGCTGGACCGGGGCAATGTGGAGCTGTCGCTCGACCGTGTCGGCTTCCGTCCGGACGACCTGGAGAAGTTCCACGCCCTGATCGAGAAGCCCAACGGCATCGTGATCGTGACCGGGCCGACCGGCTCGGGCAAGACGACGACGCTGTACGCGGCGCTGTCGGAACTCAACCGCATCGAGACCAAGATCCTCACCGCCGAGGACCCGGTCGAGTACGACATCGACGGCCTCTGCCAGGTGCAGGTCAACCCGGATGCGGGCCTGACCTTCGCCAAGGCGCTGCGGTCCTTCCTGCGTCAGGATCCGGATGTCATTCTGGTGGGCGAGATCCGCGACCTCGAGACGGCCCAGATCGCCGTGCAGGCCTCGCTGACGGGCCACCTGGTGCTGTCCACCCTGCACACCAACGACGCGCCGAGCTCGATCATCCGCCTTGTCGATCTCGGGGTCGAGCCGTTCCTGCTGACCGCGACGCTGGAGGGCATCGTGGCGCAGCGGCTGGTCCGCACGCTCAACCAGCAGACCAAAGAGTCCTACCAGCCCGGCGAGCAGGAGCTGATGGAGCTGGACCTGACCCCCGCGGACACCAAGGGGCGTCAGTTCTACCGCCCGGCGTCGGTCCCGGGCGTGGGCGGCGGGTACAAGGGGCGCATGGCCTTGTTCGAGATCATGCGGACCGATGATGAACTCCGCGAACTCATCATGAAAGAGGCCAGCACCGCGGTGCTGCGGGCGGCGGCCCGGCGCAAGGGCATGCGCAGCCTCCGCGAGTCGGGCCTGATGGCGATCTACGAGGGGCTGACGACCATCGACGAGGTCGTCCGCGAGACTTTGGCGGAAGAGTGATCCGGCGGTGACCTGTTCGGCATCGGCCGGCCCGCGAGGGCGGCCGCGAGGAGCGTGCGATGGCGACCTATTCCTACCAGGCTTTGAACGCCTCGGGCAAGACGCAGAAGGGCACGGTCGAGGCCGCCAGCAGCGAGGAAGCGCTGCAGCGGATCAAGGCCCAGGGCTATTTCCCGACCTCCGTTCAGCCCGTCAAGGAGAAGAAGTCCAAGGGCAAGGGGGCCGAGGCGGCCGAGGGGACCAAGAAGTCCAAGAAGAAGGCCGGCGGCGGCATCAGCTTCGGGCGCGTCAAGCCCAAGGCCCTGACGCTGTTCACCCGCCAGCTCTCCACCCTGCAGGACGCCGGCCTGCCGCTGCTCCGCTCGCTGCAGATCCTCGAGAGCCAGCAGAAGCCGGGCAAGATGAAGTCCGTGCTGATGGGCGTGGCCGAGGAGGTCGAGGGCGGCAGCTCGCTGTCCGAGTCCATGGGCAAGTTCCCCAAGGCCTTCAACCATCTGTATGTGAAGATGGTCAACGCCGGCGAGATCGGCGGCGTGCTGGACCTGATCCTCCAGCGTCTGGCCGAGTTCATGGAGAAGAGCGAGCGCCTGAAGCGGAAGATCAAGGGCGCGATGGTCTACCCGATCGTGGTCATCGGCATCGCGATCATCATCCTGACCTTCATCATGGTGTTCATCATCCCGAAGTTCACGGACATCTTCAAGGACTTCGAGGTCGAGCTGCCCGGCCTGACGCTGTGGCTGATGGACACCTCATCCTGGATGGCCGGCACCCGGCCCGGCCAGTTCATGGGCCAGGGCGCGGTGACCGTGGTCGGCATCCTCATCGCCGTTCCGATCGCTTACAAGCTGCTCCGCAAGACGCCTCCCGGGCGGGCCACCATCGATGTGCTTCTGCTCTGGACGCCCGTCTTCGGCAAGCTGATCCGCAAGACGACCATCGCCCGCTTCACCCGGACGCTGGGCACCCTGATCGGCGCGGGCGTGCCCATCCTCGAGGCCGTGACCATCACGGCGGAAACCTCGGGCAACTATGTCTACGAGAAGGCCCTCAAGAAGGTCCACGACTCGATCCGCGAGGGCGAGAGCTTCGCCGGGCCGCTGCGCGAGTCCAAGACCTGCGACGCCATCGTGGTCAACATGATCGATGTCGGCGAGGAGACCGGCGACATGGACGCCATGCTCATGAAGATCGCCGACAACTACGACGAGGAGGTCGATGTCGCGGTCGAATCGCTCGTGTCGCTGCTCGAACCCCTGATGGTCGTCGTGCTCGGCGGCATGGTGGGCACCATCGTCGTGGCGATGTTCCTGCCCATGGTCAAGATGATCGAATCGCTCCAGTAGTTCCCCCCAGCCTCTCCCCCAGTTCCCCAGGCAAGCCCGAAAGGACGGATGACGGCGTGCAACCAGCCGCTCGGACAACCCGGAACAGCCCCGCGACCCCGACGGGTTTCACGCTGATCGAGCTGCTCGTGGTGCTCGCGGTGGTCCTGGTCCTCGCCGGTCTGCTGCTGGCGGGGCTGGCCCGCGGCGTGGGCAACGCCCGCGCCTCGGTGGGCGAGCGGGCGGTGGGGGCCTTGGTCACGGGTGTCGATCAGTTCAAGGCCGAGTTCGGCTTCCTGCCGCCGCTGGTGCATGACGGGCAGGTCATGGCCGCGGGCGGGTACACGCCCGACGGGCTTCCGAGCGTCGGGTCTCAGGACAACTGGCCCGTGGTGCGGCAGAATGTGGCCGGGCTGTCGGTCGATCAGCTCGCGGTGTGGTCCGAGTCCGATACCACCGTCAACACCCAGCACAACAGCTACGCCAACTTCATCCGTCGGCGCGACGGCTCGGGTGCGGACAGCGTCCGACCGCCGTCGGGCACGACCTGGGACACCGCCTTCGCCTGGGAGGATCGGCGCTACAGCAAGTTCTCGCTGCCGTACTACCTCAGCGGCATCGGCGGGCGCGCGGTCGATGGGGTGGAGGGGCCGGGCATGTCCCGCCCGCTCTTCAACGGCCAGTTCGAGGGTGTGCTGCTGCGTGCCGCCCGCGTGGGGACCGCCCGGGACCGGTACGAGCCTGTGATCGACACCACCCGCCGGTCGCTGCGTCTTGTCACCGGCTACCAGCACCGCGCCGATTACGCCGAGCACAACGCCACGATGCCCGCCGCGGACACCGTGCCGGATTCGCACGCGGCCTTCGTCGATCCGTGGGGCCGGGCGTTCCGCTATTACAGGTGGGAGCCGGGCCGGCTCGTCGGCGGCCAGCTGGTGGTCCGCAGCAGCCTGGACCTGAACATCCCGCCCGTGCTCATCAACCCCGAGGTGTACGCGACCGTCCGGAACGCCGACGGCAGCGCGAACGCGCGCGACATCGACCTGACCGGCGGCAGCGTCGAACTCCGCTCGGCCCGCTACGCGGTGATCAGCGCGGGGCCGAACGGGCTGTTCGGCACGGAGTCGATCGACCGCATCGCCCAGGCGCTCGGGCAGGCCGTGCCGACCAACGAAACGGACATCATCCGCCTGCGCAAGCAGGCCTGGGAAGACAACATCGTGGGGCTGGGGAACTGATGCCGACTCGAACCGTCCATCCCGTTCCCCCCGGCCGTCCGCGGCTCGGCGCCCGCGCCTTCACCGTGGTGGAGATGCTGGTCGTCGTCGTCATCATCCTGATCGTGCTGACCATCGCCACGCCCGCCTTCCAGTCGATGATGTACTCCGCGGCCCGGTCGGAATCGGCCAACACGGTCAACGCGGCGGTGCTGGCCGCCCGGGAGCTGGCCCTGCGCTCGACCAGCGGCGATGACGGCGCGGTGGTGTTCATCCACGACCGCGACGGGACCATGCGGATCATCCCGGCGGTGCGCGTCGGGACGCTGCTCGAGCCGGTGGCGGGCACGCCCGTGCCCGGTGGCGGCGGCCCGACTTCCATGAATGGCACGCCCCGCCCCCCGCGCGATGTCTTCGCCCCCGTCCCGCAGGCCGCGAGTTTCCAGATGCCCGCCTACTGGAATGTCCGCGGCTACGCCCCGGCCAACTCGATGGTGGAGTATGTGCCCGGCCTGCGCCCGCGTGAGGATGTGGCGGTCTGGTATAACTCGCCGATGTACGGCGGGGCCACCGTCACCGATCGCGCCAAGCAGGAGGGCAACTGGGTCTTCCCCGAGACGGCGTTCTATGACATCGACCAGCGTGCGGCCAGCTCCGGTGTCCGGACAGCCCGCCAGTCGTTCATGATCCGCTTCAACTCGGCCACCGGCGCGGTCAGTTCCGACCGCAGCCCCGCGCTGTTCATCGACCCGCGGCCCAGCACGGTTAACCGGCCCGGCGGCGCGCGCCCCACGGCCGCCCAGCGCTGGCTCCGACCGGACCGCGCCGAGAACCTGGGCGATTGGGCCAGAGGCATGATCGCCTCCCCGCCCATCGACCAGAACGGCAACCGTCGGCTTCCGACCCCGTACCTCACCGAGAACGATGACAACGACCGCCTCTCCTTCATCGGCCTGTCCTCCAACGACACGGTGCTGGTCAAGCCCGTCACGCGCATCGCCGTCTACGACGAGCGGGTGATGGCCCGGGATCTGGGCGCCCGCCGGCTCAACGCGACGACGAGCAGCCTGTACCGCCCGGTCGCGCGCGGCTCGGCCCAGGTCGGCAACGAGATCGACCCGGACCTGTTCGGGGGCGCGGTCAACACGGAGACGCTCCGCCGGCGGATCAACCGCTGGCTCGACGGGGACACCAACAACGACGGCGTCATCGACGACGAGGACCAGCCGCAGGCGCGGATCTACCTGGTCCGGCCCGGCACGGGCGATCTGACGGAGGTGCTGCGATGAACCCCGACCGCCGCGCGTTCTCCCTGATCGAGGTGCTCATCGCGATCCTGGTGCTCGGGCTGGGCCTGCTGGGGCTGGGCGCGGTGTTCCCGGCGGTCATCGCCGAGCAGCGCCGCTCGTTCGATTCGATCTCGGGCGAGTCGGTGGCGGCGACCGTGCAGGAGCAGATGCGCAGCGATTCCGAGGCTTTCCACTTCGGGCTTGACCGTTCGATCACCGGCACGCCGGGCAACCCCCGGGCCGCGATCGAGAAGTTCGGGCTGTGGGCCCGCGATCCGCAGTTCGGCTACTGGCTCTTTGGTGTGGGTGATCCGCGCCAGCAGGGTGCGGGAGACAGCGTCCGTCCGGTCAGCCCGACCAACCCAGCGTACATCACGAACTGGATCGTCTTCGGCGATGCCGCCCTGGGTCCGGGCAATGGAGAGAACCCTGACCATATCCGCCCGGGATATCTCAGCAACGGCCGTTGGACGCTGAACACACGCAACTCGCTCGACCGTTTCGAGTTTCCTGTCGCGGCCCGCGTGTTCCCGTCTCCCACCTCCGGGGCCACGCCGCAGTTCGTCTGGGATCCGGTGCTGCGGCGCACGCCCGATGGCAAGGTCCAGGTTGCGGTCTTCGTCCGCCGGATCGACGACCGGATCCGGCTCAACGACGGTGAAACCCTGGGCGATGCGATCCTCGGGCTGAACCGTTCCCGCCCCGTCCTTCCGCTGGCGCTCTCCACCGCGACCGGGCGTCTGACCACGGACGACGGCACATCGAATCAGATCGCCTACCCCGAGATCCTCTCCCTGCCCGCCTATGTGGGAGGGAGCGGCACGGATCCGTCTTGGCTGATGCTGGACGTGAACATCAACGACCAGAGCATCAACACCTCGATCGAGTTTCTGCGCCGCCCGGGCCAGACCTTCGTGGACAGCCTCGGCGTGGTGCGCCGTGTGGTGGGCACGCCCACGGCCGTGCAGGGCCAGAACGCGGGCGATGCCCAGCGGGCCGTCATCGTGGATCCCCCATTCTCCAAAAATCCCAACCTGCCCCGGCAGAACCTCCAGATCGTCTTCACCCCCCAGCCCCCCGTCGCCGTCCGCGTGTTCACGCTGGACAGGTCGCAGGAGTAGCCCGTGCGGATCGGTTCCCACATCCCGCGCCGCGCCTTCACGATCGTCGAGCTGCTCGTGGCCATCGCCGTCGTGGCCATCATCGCCACCGGCCTGTCCGTGATCTTCGGCTCGGTCGGCGACGCCGTCACCGAGGGCCGGCGCGTCAGCGAGATCAACCGCGCCGCCGCCCGCATCGAGATGCAGATCCGCGACGACCTCTCCCGCCTCACCCGCGACGGCTTCCTCGTCATCGCCAACCGCTACGCGGCGAACGAAAACGGCGATGTCTTCACGGCCGACTCCGGCTTCCCCAACACCGCCCCGCCGTTCAACGGCCAACTCCAGGGAGCCCGCCTTTCCCCGCAGGACCGCACCGGGCGCGCCCGCCGCGCCGACGAACTCATGTTCTTCGCCCGCGGCGAGTTCCAGACCCGGCGCCCCACCCTGGCCCCCGGCATGGTGGCCACGGCGGGCGAGGCCGCCGTCTACTTCGGCATCGGGCAGAAACGCCCGATGGACTTCTCGAATGTGAATCACCGGGACAATTTTTACTTCAACCCCAGCCCCCGCGATCCCAACCTGATGCCAGCCCGCTCCGGGCAGGGCTGGCAGCGGATCCATCGCGCCCTGCTCGGGCGTCCGGAACCGATCGGCGCGCTGCCCAACCCCAACCGCTACGCCCAGGACTGGTCGTTGCTCCGTCAGGTGACGCTGCTCGCGGAGCCGCAGGCCGTCTCGGTCATTCCCAACGAGTTTTACGGTCTTTCTCGCCTGCGGCTCCAGGACCGCACGCTCATGCTCGATTCCGCCCGCCAGATCGCCATGCAGCCCGCGGCCCGCTCCATCTTCAACAGCCTCTCCTGGACCGATCCGGCTATGACATCCGGCCAGCCCGGCACCGCCCCCGCCGACGGCCTGAGCCGCTGGTGGATCGGTGACACTGCCGACTTTGGCGGCGGCCAACAGTCCTCCCCGACCGATCGCTCCCTCCCCGCGTGGCGCGCCAGCGGCGTGGTGGACATCGCCCAAGGCTCCATCCTCGGCGTGCGGCGCGAGTTCGAGGCCCTCGCGGGTGCGGGCCTCTATCCCCGCGATTACTACGCTCCCGTCGAGGTCGATCCCGCCGCTCCTCGTCCGGCGGACGACAATCAGTACAGGTCGGCTGATCGCTTCCGTGCGGACTGGTCCAACCCCAACCCGCTCGTCCTGCCCAACCCCTGGGATGCTGGGAGCCTCAATCTCTCCGCGGACCAGGGCCGGATCCGCGCCTGGGCGCTCGACATGCTCCCCAGCCTCTGGGCCGGCGAGGATGATCCCCCGCGCTACCTCGGCGGCGTCCGCTACGAGGACCTGCCCACCCGCATGATCTTCGAGCCGGACCGCTTCCCGGACACCAATCCCGGCCGCCTCGCCCGCGCCATTTCCGAGGCGAATCAGGAGATGCTGGGCGCGCAGGTCTTCGTCCCACGCTGCTCGGAGTTCATCGTCGAGTGGTCCTACGGATTTGTTGACGACCTTGGGTCGGGCCAGGCGCGTTTCAAGCAGCTCCGCTGGCACGGCCTGCCCCGCGCCGACCGCGATCTGAACAACGACGGCCGCATCGACCTGAACGACCATAACAACGCCAACAACGACCAACTGGCCGCGTTCCGCTATCGCGTACGCAGCAACCCTCCGGGCGGCCCCGATCCCGACCGCGACCATGTGGTCCCCGCCGGGCCTGGCTTTGGCGACCTGACCGCCCCCGAGGTCGCGGTCTTCGGCCTGGCCACCACCGAGACATACATCCCCTGGCCCAAGTTCATCCGGATCACCATGTCCCTGGCCGACCCGAACGACCCCACGCTGGAGCGGACCTACCAGTTCGTCTTCGCGGTCCCGGGAGACCAGTCATGAACGGCGACGCAGTGAACCACGCCGTCCCACCCCGAAACGGGTGAGCGGAACAAGACGGGGACGGACCGGCACACACCTCCTCCGCGGCACCGCGCGGCGGGCGGTCGGTCAAAGGCTTTGGACGGAGCGGTGCATCAAACCCCGTGGAATCGGGGCACAAGGGAGCGATCGATGCGGTCCTCGGCAGCAACTCGGAACACCCTGACCCACGCCGCGCGCCCCGGCTCGGCCCTCATCATCGTCATCGGCACGCTGGCGCTCATCTCCGTCTTCGCCGCGATCTACATCTCCGTGGGGCGCAACGACCGGCGCACCGCGACCACCGTGCGCGAGCGCACCAACCTGGCCGAGATCACCAACGCGCACGCGGACCACATCGCCCGCATCGTCGGCATCAACCGGCTCGATGCTCTTCTTCAGCCCGTCGATGCCGAGCGTCAGTTCCAGGCCCCCCGGCGCGTCACCACCGACGCGCCCTGGACCGACTGGACCCAGCGGTCCGAGACCAACGATTTCTGGCGTCGCTTCAACCCCGCCGGGCACAACCTGTTCCCCTTCCCCCGCAACTCCCCCGGCGACGACCCCCGTGTCGCGTCCGACCCCTGGCTGGCCGCCACCCGGCCGATGTATCTGGGCAACCCGGACAACCGTGTCCTGTCCGGAAACGACCCCACCCGCGCCTACCTCGACAACCGCGACTGGTACCAGATCACCAACATCGCGCCCGACGGGCGCTTTGTCAACCTCGCCAATCTCCGCGGCAACTTCCGCGCCCAGCCGGGTGTCGGAACCGGGCGTTTGAGTGAGAACTTGACCCTTTTCAGGCTGCTCAACTCCAGCCGGGCGGACTCGCCCGTGCAGGCCTTCCTGCCGCTCGTCGCGGGAGGCTCATGGATTCCGGGCGCGCCTGAGCCTCCGCCTGAGCCTCAGGCCGTGCTCGACCCGCAGGACTACCTGAACACACCCGCCGTGTTCACCATGTTCCAGCGTTACGCCTTCCTCCCCGCCGATCCCTCGTTCATCACCTACAACCGCAGCGGGCAGGTCGCCGGTTCCCAGTCCGGCCTGCTGTTCAACGACCCCGACTACGCCCCCTACCAGTGGGCCGACGCCGATGGCGACGGCATGTACGACTCCCGCTGGTTCGAGCTGACAGCCGCCCGCACCCCCTCGTCCACCACGGGCCAGCGGACGGACATCGAACGGTTCTACGACGACAGCGAGTACCGCGTCTTCGCCGCCGCCCGCATCATCGACCTCTCCTCGATGGTCAATGTCAACACGGCCATCGAGGGCGTCACGCCCCCCACGCAGGAGTACCCCCTGGGCCTGACCCCCGCCGAGATCGACCTGCGCCGCCTGCTCACCATGCAGGATATCGCGGAGGAGTACGACTCGATCGACTTCGTGATCCCGCGTCAGCCGCTGTCGTTCTCGAGCCTGTGGGAGCCGGGGCGCATCCAGGGGACCGGCACCAACCAGGACATACGCATTGAGAGCGATTACACCAACTATTCCCACCTCCCGCCGGGCGGCAATCTTCCCCGTCTGCTGGACCCGGACTCCAACGCCATGCTCGTCGGGCGCTACGCCGCCGCCGGCATCCGCCGCGGCATGGAGCAGCACACCACGCTCTCGCCCGCCTTCCGCGGCGCCCGCACCCAGTTTCCCCCGAACACCGAGCCTTATCTGCTCTACGAGGGCAGCCAGCTCCAACGCCAGTTTGTTTCTCCTCCCCATGACCCGGCGAGCGAGTTCGATTACTACGCCGGAGGCCGCGCCGAAAGCTATTTCCGCAGCGGCCGCGTCGATCCCACCCGTCTGGGGTTCGGCACGCTCGGTGCATACGGCTCGGGCGCGGGAGTCGGTCAGACTGTTTCCTATTTTACGGGGCCTCCTTACACCCCGCAGGATCCTTACAGCCCGTTCGGTCTCTATGGTCGGGACGACCTCACCGAGCTGCTCACCTACCACGGTCTGAACGATCCGGATGTCACCAGCCGCCTGGAGCATAACGCCCTCGGCCGGTACGACCTTGGCGAGGGCCAGGAACGCTACTCCCCGCTGCTGAGCACCCGCCCGCTCACGCTGGACCGCGACCGCCACACCCGCATCCGTGAGTACGCCAATGTCAACCGCCCGCTCATCCTCGACGGGCGCATCGCCCAGCAGACGCTGGCGATGGCCGAACTCTCCCCCCGCACCGTGCTGACCACCCTCAGCGGCGCGGTCCCGCTGGTGCCCAAGTCCGTCGTCGGCCAGACCGTGCAATCCCCGGGCGGGGCGGCGGCCGATCCCCAGCCCGCCCGCGTCAACCCGCTGACCCCGGCCGAGGCCGCCGTCACTTTCGACAGCATCCAGGACAGCGCCAGCGATGCGTTCAAGGTGTTCTACAACGCCCTCGCCGGCGAGCTGGAGATGTACCGCGTCAAGCGCCAGGGCATCCAGAACGGCCCCAACGCAGCCATCCTCAACCAGATCTGGCGTTCCGACCTGACCACCGTCCGCGACTCGCCCTACGCCACCCTCTTCTACGCCCACCGCGGCCCGGAACTGGCTCTGCGCATCGCGGCCCACTCGGCGGTCAACACGAAGGACAACTACGACGGCGACCGTGTCCCGAGCGTGGCGACGCTTGTTCTCAGCAACCAGTTCGGCGACTCGAACGAGTACCGCACGCTCCGCCAGAACCTCCGGGATCAGACCGCACGCAGATCCTTCGACCCGAGGCTCTCGGCGAACTCGCTGGCGGTGTTCTACCCGGGCTTGGTTGGCCCCAAAACACGGTTTGATATCGACGCTCAGAGCTTTGTGGATGATGAAGATGTCGTGAATCGCCGCGACCAGAGCGAGTGGGTTCTCGCGCCGTCCAATCAAAGCCCGCCCACGCCGGCCCAGCGGCAGGCCGTCAATGTGTTCGGCGTCGAGGCCATGCCGGTCATCACCGAGGTCGCGTCGTTCTATGTGTATACCGACGCTTCCGTGAGCGCTGGCGGGGACCCGGATTACTATCTCGTGGTCGATGGGCAGCCCATCCCCATCACGATGGGTCCGAATGATCCGAAGGTCACCATCCGCGGCAGCGTCGCCGAGGATAACTCGGACCTGCTCGCCTCCGTCGTCGCGTTCCAGATCCACAACCCCTGGGATGTCGCGATCTGGCTCGGAGGAACGCCCACCGGCAACGCTCCGCAGAACATCATGTGGCGTGTCGAGGAGAATGACAACTACTTCAACTCGAACAACAATCTTCAGTTTGATTATTACATCGAGTACAACGGACGCTACTTCAAGCTCGGCGAGTTCTGGGAGTACACCCCCCGCGCCGACTCGGCCGAGGGCTTCGGCCCCGACGCCGTGGCGGAGATCAACGGTGCGGGCGGTTCGGCCCCGCCCGCGGGCGCCCGCCTCGACCGGACCCACGAGGAGTTCCAGTACCGCAATGTGATGCTCGCCCCCGGCCAGACGCGCGTCTTCTACGCCATGTCGCACGCCCGGTTCGAGGGCCACGATGTGAACCACGCCACCGGGCTTGAGTCCAAGTGGAACCGCGTCGCCACTTCCTACGGCGACTCGCTCCCGCTCCAGTTCACCGATCCGGACAACGACCACGACAACGACGGCCTCATCGACGGCCGCGACGCCAAGGGCTGGACGGGTCTCGCCCAGGAGTGGATCGAGAACCAGCTCAGTATCACGAGCGGCGGCCGAGGGGTCCGCATCCACGCCTTCGACCCGACCACCGGCCGGCTCGTGGACCCGCGCACGGGCGATCCCGATACGGACCCCCAGTTCACCGACCTCATCGGCACGCCGGGAACTCTGCCCACGGTCTCGGGGCGTGATCCCCAGCCGAATCAGGTCCGCCTGTGGCGGAAGTTCGTGCTGGTTGATGAGCAGAACCCGACACTCGGCAAGTACGAGGAAGCAACCGACCATACCACTGGGACTTATCCCAACGGCACGCGCAGGAATCTGGTCCAGAACGACATCCTGGTCGATCGTCTGTTCCTCGGGGATCAGTCCGCGAGCAGTTCGTACCTTGATGTCGCCCTGAGCGGCGACGGGCGCATCCTCAACACGGTGTCGTTCCAGGAGAACTTCAACAACAGCCGGGACGACTGCTCGCCGCGAAACGACAACCTCGGGCTGAGCGTGATGCGCTGGGCCACCGTCCGCCGACGCGACCATGAGCACGAGGGTCCTACCAACATCAACCACTCCGGAGCGATCTACCCGTGGATGGTCCAGTCCCGCACGGATCCAGCGCGGACCTGGATCCGCAAAACGAACAAGGCGGGCCATCCGGGCGCGGTGCAGGATGCCTTTGACGACCAGCTGAACTTCGGCGTCTTTTTCGAGACTTGCTCATCGGGCGCGAATCCGTCGTTCTCCAACACGACTGTCAGGCCTCGGGAAGCGGCCGCGGCACGGTACGATCTGGCCTACACCCCCATCCAGCTGATCAATCGTGGCCTCGCCTCGGCCACGACTTACCGCGTGGTCCCGTCCATCGCCAAGACCCCGTTCCAAAAATCCAGTCACTTGGAGGACCTCACCAACGGCCTCGGCGACCGGTTCGAGCGGGTCGGGCTGGGTTCCAACTTCCTCTCTCATGGTCTGCAATCCGCCGATATGAACCCGGAGATCGTCCTCGGACGCACCGCCAACGCGGCCCGCGTCGGCGACGCCCTGATGTCGATGGGCATCGGCCCCGCCTGGGCGCCGGACGCCAGCCGCAGTTCCGCCAGCGCGGAACTGGAGGACTCGGAGTGGATGACGCTCACCGAGGCCTTCGCCATGGCGTTCGGTTATGAGAACAACGGGCCGTCGTCATCCGAGCCGGAGGCCGCCAACCATGTCTGGTTCGACGCCGTCCGCCAGACCCCCGGTGATCCGGCGAGGCCGAACGAGTATGTCCTCGACAACCTCCACCTCCGCCTCGACGACTATGTTGCCTTCCTCAATGTCGCCCGCGCCGCCAGCGAGACCGGCCCCGACGGCCGCCCCGTCTTTGACAACATTCCCAACACCGCAGGCGACTACCGCCGCGGCACGGGCGTGCCCCTCGCCTTCGGCGTGATCGACCAGCTCCGCCCCTTCGATGTGCTGGCCCTGCCGGGCGACAGCGCCCTGCCGGCCGACAAGAAAGACCTTCTCCCCCTCACCCGCCCCGTCATGGGCCTGGTCAACATCCAGACCGCTCCGCTCAAGGTGCTCCGCCTGCTCCCCGGCCTGACCCCCAGCGCCCAGCGCTACCGCGCCAACGAGTCCAGCGGCACGCTGGTCCCCGAGTGGTGGGCGGCCCAGTCCGGCATCGCCAACGCCTCCGCGCTGCATGTCGCCCAGCTTCAGCCGGGCACGGTCACGGACAACCCCGATGTCGCCGCCGGCATCGCCGCCTACCGCGACCGCATGGTCGCCACGCCGCGTGCGAGATCTCGGTCAACCGCTCCACCACCCCCCTCGGACCGCTTGAGCTACATGCCGAACCCCACGGACACCAACACGACCCTTCTGCTTGGTACGAACTTCCGCTCCGAGTACACCAACAATCCCCCGAATCTGAGTTCTGTCGATCGTGCTGGAATCTCCGGCATCTCCGGCCTGCGCGGCTCCCCCATGTTCGCCTCGCTCGGCGAACTCCTCGCCGTCTCCATCAACGAGCGAAGCACGGCTCTCTCCGCCGCCCAACGCCGCCACCTGACCATCCAGGCCTACTACGGCGACGGCAACAACCTCGGTGCCTCCGGCTCATCGGCCGACAACCGCGTCGGCATCGACCCCAAACTCGTCTCCGGCCAGCCCGGCGTCGTCCCCGACGACTACGCCGAGCGCCTCGCCCTGGCCGCGGGCATCATGAACACCACCTCGGTCCGCTCGGACTACTTCGCGGCGTGGTTCGTCATCCAGGGCTTCCGCGAGAGCGATGTCAACGGCCTCCGTCCGGAAGACCCCCTCATCCCCTCCTTCAAACGCCGCTACCTCATGGTCATCGACCGCTCCAATGTCGTCGAGCCGAGCGACACCCCCCGCATCGTCCTCTTCAAGGAAGTGCCGCTCTGACCAAACACACTGCGCCCCCGGCCGGGATACACTGACCCGCCGGGGGGACAACCCAGACCCTCCTTTCCTCCCCTCCAGGGCGTAGCTCAGCTTGGTAGAGCGCGTGGTTTGGGACCACGAGGCCGCAGGTTCAAATCCTGTCGCCCTGATTCTTTGGCCCTCTTTTCGGGGCCTTTTTTTGGCCGATCCGACGGATTTTCATCGCCTTTCCTGTCAGCCCGCATCCCTTCCCGCGGTGTGCAATCGAACACGGAACCGGGTAAGGTGTCCCGCATGACCGAACCGTCCCGGCCCCCCCTGTCCCCCTCCCTGCCGGGGGAACCCACGGGCGGCCGACCAGCCCAGCCTCTCTCCGTGCCGGCCATGTCCGGCCCGACCCGCGCGCGCGACAACCCCCTGACCCGCTCCCCCATCGGCTTGGCTGGTCTCGGCTTCCTTATCTTGATGTTCGCCCTGTGCCTGGGGACTCTCCCGTGGACGCTCGGCGCTGTGGGTGAATCCAGCGTGCCCCGGTATGACGCGGGCGCGCCCCGCGAGGGCCGGTTCCCCCCCTCCTGGTGGGGGTACGACGCCCGGGACGCTGATCGTGCCACCGCCGCCGTGTCGGAGGCCAACCTGGCCCGGGTGGCTGTCGAGACGGGCTTGGATACCGACGACCTGCTCCGTGCCGGCCTCGATGCGCCGCCCGAACTCCGGGATGCATGGCCGAGTTTTTTCCTCGGCTCGGACACCCTCGGGCGTTCGCTCGGCGTGCGGCTCCTCGCCGGGGGCGGGATCTCGCTGGCCATCGGCCTGTCCGCCGCCCTCATCTCGGTCTGCATCGGCACGGTCTACGGGGCCGTGGCCGGATACGCCGGGGGCCGGCTCGATTCGGCGATGATGCGGGTCGTGGACATCCTCTACGGCCTGCCCTACATCCTGCTCGTCGTGTTGCTCGCCGTGGCCAGCGATGCCCTGGTGGACGAGTGGGTCAGCCGGTCCCGGGCCAAGCAGTCCTGGATGGAGCAGCGGGTGGTTCAGACGGCGGCGGCCGAGGGCGAGACGATCACCGCGGCCCAGGCCCGCACCGTCCTGCTCCGCGATCCGACCCTGGAAAGCTCTCTGGCGGCCCAGGCCGCCGAGGTCTACCCCCGACGCGACCTGTCGGAGCGCCGGCGCACTTTTCTGGATGTCGCCACCCTCCTGATCGCCATCGGCGGGGTGAGCTGGCTGACGATGGCCCGCGTCATCCGGGGTCAGGTTCTGAGCCTGAAGAACCAGCCGTTCGTCGAGGCGGCCCGTTCCGTGGGCAGCCCCAGACGACGGATTTTCCTCAAGCACCTGCTGCCCAACCTGATCGGCCCGATCGTGGTCTACGCCACGCTGGCCGTGCCGCAGGCCATTTTGCAGGAAAGCTTCCTGAGTTTCCTGGGCATCGGCGTCAAGCCCCCGCTGCCGAGCTGGGGCAATCTCGCGGCCGACGGCCTGTCCGAACTGAACCTGACCCGCAGCCACTGGTGGCTGCTCTTCTTCCCCTGCCTGCTGCTTGGGCTGACCCTGCTGGCGATGAACTTCGTCGGCGAGGGTCTGCGCGAGGCGTTCGATCCCAAGCGGAGGCGATGACTAGACTAGGGGCCACCCCCGCCCGTTCCGGGTGATCCTGAGTGTGAGGGACGCATGCAGAGCAAGTTCGGTCTCAAGGATTTCGTTCTTCTGGTGCTGGTCTGTGCGGTCGGCGTCTTTGTGCTGCTGAGCATGTGGCAGGATGATCGTCGCTGGAACCAGCTCCGGCAGGCCGAGACCCGACTGGCCGAGATCGACGCCAATGTCGCCCGCTTGCAGCGTCAGATCGATTCCGGGAGCATCATGAACGAGCTGGCCACCATCCGCGAGCAGCTCGCCTCGGGCGTGGTGGTTTCCGGCGGGAGCGCGGACGGTTCGACCCCCCGCCCCGTCGCGGGCGCGCCCGCCTGGGCGAAGCCCGGCTTCGAGGTCGTTTCCACCGGCCCCTGGGAGTTCGTCACCGATCCCTTCGATGACGAGCGCGTCGAGACCGGCGGCGTCTTCACCGAGTTCTTCGAGGGCCAGCCCCCCAAGATCACGCCCTACCTCTACGCCGATGTGTACGGTCGGCGGGTCAATGACCTCGTCGTCGAGAGCCTTGGCGCGTACCACCACAGAACCCTGACCATGCGGGGCCGCCTGGCCGAATCCTGGCAGTACGACCCCGAGGGCTACTGGCTGCGTGTCAAGATCCGTGAGAACGCCCGCTTCTCCGACGGTGAACCCGTCACCGCCGAGGATGTGCGTTGGACCTATGAGGACCTGCTCTACAACGAAGAGATCGAGGCGGAGCGTTTCCGCGCCACCTACACCGCCATCGAGTCCATCGAGGTTCTCTCCGACAAGGTCGTCGAGTTCCGCTTCAAGGAGCCCCGCTTCGACAACCTCAGCCAGGCCTTCGGCTACCCGATCCTGCCCAAGCACATCTATTCCAGGTGGATCGAATCGCCCGCCACCTTCAACCAGTCCACGGGCCTGTCCGTCGGCTCCGGCCCCTTCCGGCTGGCCAATGTTGACCCCAACAACCAGTGGACCCCGCCCGCGGACATCCAGCTCGTCCGCAACGACCTCTACTGGGGTTCGCGCCCCGCGCTGGCCGGCGTCCGCTTCCGCTCCATCAGCGACGCCCTCGCCCGTCTGACCGAGTACGGCAACGGCGGCGGTGACATGATGCGCCCCAACCCCGAGCAGTTCACGCTCCAGGCCGATGACGACGGCTTCTCCGCACGCCACGATCTCCGCAACTGGTTCAACATGCAGGGCGGCTACTCGTTCGTCGCGTGGCAGTGCGGCCCCCGCAACGGCCAGCGATTGACGCCCTTTCATGACAAGCGCGTCCGCCAGGCGATGACCATGATCATCGATCGTGACCGCATCCGCCGGGACATCGACCGCAACCTCACACGCACGGCCACCGGACCTTTCCTCAGTTCCACGCCGCAGTCCGATCCGGACATCAGGCCTTGGCCTGTCGATATCGCGCGTGCAAGAGCCTTGCTCGCGGAGGCAGGCTGGACCCATCGTGACGGGAGCGGCGTGCTGAAGAACGAGCGCGGCGACGAATTCACCTTCGAGTTCACTTTCTCGAACGGTTCGGAGGGCACGCTCCGGATGGTCAACTACATCCGTGATGCGTGCGCCCAGCTTGGCATCCGTGTCACACTTCGACCGATCGACTGGTCCGTTCTTGCCAGCATCCTGAACAACCGCGATTTCGACGCCATCACTTTCGCATGGTCCGCTTCCGCTCCGGAAGCCGACCCCAACCAGATCTGGCACTCCAACTCCATCCCCAATCAGGGCGACAACTTTATTCAGTGGAGCAGCCCCGAAGCCGACCGCCTGATCGAACTCGGCCGCAAGACCATCGATGAGGGTACCCGCATGAAGGTGTGGCACGAACTCCATCGTGTGTTCCACGACGAGCAGCCCTATACCTTCCTGAGCGAGATGCCCTGGCTTCGTTTCACCACCAAGCGCATGCGCAACATTCAGGAGTACGAGTCGGGATTGGACCCCGCCGAGTTCTGGATCAGCACCGGTTCCCAACCCATGGCCAACTGAGCGAGCACGCAAGGAGGCTCCATGGGCACCTATATTCTCCGAAGGCTGCTTCTGATGATCCCCACGATCATCGGCATGACCTTCCTCATCTTCATCCTCATCGCTCTTTCTCCTGGCGGCATCGGCGCGGCACTGAGCGCCGCCGGCGGCCAGATGGACTCCGGCTCCCGCGCCCAGCAGCAGGCCTACCTCGAGGACCGCTACGGCCTGGACGACCCCGTCGTCGTGCAGTACTTCCGCTGGCTCGGCCGCGTCAGCCCCGTCAAGTTCGGCACCCGTGACCAGCGCGCCCCCTCGGGCGAACTCATCCGCGCCCCCAAAAGGCTCAAGCCCATCCCGCTTCACGATGTGTTCGAGCCGTCGATGCCCGCGGTCGAGTCCGAGCCGTTCGTCATGCCGGACGGCCTCGAACAGGCCGAACGCACCTCGATCTACCGGGCCGCGTCCGGCGCGTACGCCCGCGCCCGCGGCAACTCCATCCGCCTGAGCACCGCCTTCGAGCAGGCCGTCGCCGAACTGCTCCGCTCCGCCGGGATGGATCGGCATGTCGATCGCGACGGCACGCTCAAGCCCAGCGCCCGTGCTTCCCATGTCCGAGAAGCGCTCGCCCAGGTCGGCGGCGAGGACGCCCTGCGGATCCACTACGACCACGCCCGCCAGGCCTATATCCAGGCCGAGAAGGCCCGCCTCGCCCTCGACGCGGTCTTCCGGGCCAGGCCCTTCCCCCAGGCCGGGTTCCCGATCATCCCCGGCGTGGTCTCCGTCGCCACGCCCGACCTGGGCATGTCCTTCTCACGCGGGCGTCCCGTTTCCCAGCTGATCGCCGCCGCCCTGCCCGTGACGCTCCTGCTCAACCTCGTCGCCACGCCCATCATCTACCTGATCGCCATCCCCACCGGCATGTTGGCCGCCACCCGGCGCGGCGGGCTGTTCGATGTGGCTTCCGGCGGGCTTTTCGTGGCGCTCTGGTCCATCCCCATCGTCTGGGCCGGCGTCCTGATGATGGGCTATCTGGCCAACCAGACCACCGGCCTGGGCTGGTTCCCGGTCACCGGCCTGCACGCCACCGACGCCGACACGATGCGTTTCCTGCCCGGGCGCGACGAGAACGGCGAGTTCGCCATCGGCTTCCTGCTCGACATGCTCTGGCACATGTGCCTGCCCATCGCGTGCCTCGTCTACGCCGGCTTCGCCGTGCTCAGCAAGCAGACGCGCGCCTCGATGCTCGACAACTTCAACGCCGACTATGTCCGCACCGCCAAGGCCAAGGGCGTCGCCTCGAAGGATATCGTCCTCCGCCATGTCTTCCGCAACTCGCTCCTGCCCATCATCACGATGTTCGTCTCGATCTTCCCCTCCATGCTCGGCGGATCGGTCGTCGTCGAGCAGATCTTCTCGATCAACGGCATGGGCAAGATGATCATCGACGCCATCTTCCTGCGCGACCGCGAAGTCCTGCTCGCCAACGCCCTGATCATCGGCATCGTCAACATGCTCGCCCTCCTCCTGGCCGACATCCTGTACGCCCTGGCCGACCCCCGGATCTCCTACGACTGATATGGCAACCGACACACCAACCAACCAGATCGCCCGAGATCAGGCGCCCGAGTCCGTCACCGGCGTGCAGCTCGCCCAGGGCATCGGCCACCGCCCGGTCCAGGGGTTCTGGGGCGAGGCATGGTCCCAGGTCATCCGTCGCCCGGGCGCCATCTTCGGCCTGGCCTGGATCTCCATCGTCGCGTTCTTCGCTGTTTTCGCCCCGTTCATCGCTTCCGGCCACCCGCTGGTCATGCGTCAACTCGGCGGCGATCAGGCGGGCGCGCTCACCTCCCCGCTCATCTCGACCCTCAAGGCCACCGATATCCTCCTGCTGCTCGGCGCGATCACGGGCGTGACCTGGATGGCCCTGCCGATGAAGCTTGACCGCGGCACCCGCCTGGGGGCCTTGATCATCGCGGCCCTCCACGCCGGCATCGTCGTCATCATCCTGTCGCTCGTCTCCGCCAAGGCCGCCAGCCGCGATGCCTCCGACTGGCTGCGCGCCGCCGAGCAGGGCAGCCTGTTCGCGCCGCTGGTCTGTTTCGGTACGGCGCTGCTGATCGCGGTTCCCACGCTGTTCCTCTCGCCCTTCGAGCGGTGGGGGCCTCGTCTCGTCTCGGTCGGCCTCGTCACGGCCGTGGTGGGCGTGGTGACGACCATCACATGGGTCACGCCCATCGAGCGGTACGACTACCGCCAGCGCCAGGCCCGCGGCGAGATCGTCCCGACCTACACCGTCATCCCGTTCGGCCCCCAGCAGGGCGACACCACGCTCAACATCAAGCCCCCCGGCTCCAACCTGCTGCGCCCCGCCATCGACCGGTTCGAGCGCGACACGACCGTGCGCGCCCGTCTCCGGGCGGCGGTCGAGGCGGACCCGTCCCTCTCCGCCCAAACGCCGCGCCTGCGTCTGGCCGCGATCCCGGCCGATGCCGAGATCGTCGGCGTCGCCGCCGGCGAGATCAACACCCAGGCCGAGCTGCTCAGCGTGCCCGCCGCGACGATCGTCGCCGACCTGGAGGCCGCCGTCGCGGACGGCGGGCTGACCACCGCGCTCGACATCATCCGCTGGATCGACGACCGCCCCATCGAGCGTTTCCACCTCGGCACCGACTCGCTCGGCCAGGATGTGCTCAGCCAGATGCTGCACGCCTGCCGCCTGTCGATCTCCATCGGCTTGGTCTCGACGCTCATCGCCGTCACCATCGGCGTGACGGTGGGGGCGTTGATGGGCTACTTCGGCGGCTGGATCGATCTGCTGCTCTACCGCGTGGTCGAGATCTTCATGTCGATCCCGGTGCTGTTCCTGCTCATCGTCGCCGCCGCCGTGCTGCCCCGCAACACCTATGTGATGATGGCCATCATCGGCTGCGTCACCTGGACCGGCTCGGCCCGCTTCGTCCGCGCCGAGTTCTTCAAGCTCCGCAACCAGGACTTCGTCCAGTCGGCCCGCGCGGTCGGTCTGCCGCTGCGCTCGATCCTCTTCAAGCACATGCTGCCCAACGGCGTCACGCCGGTGCTGGTGGATTCCTCCTTCGCCATCGCCGCCGCCATCCTGGCGGAAGCCGTTCTCAGTTACCTCGGCCTCGGCCCGGCCAACCAGGCGAGCTGGGGGCGCCTGCTCTCCGACGCGACCAACCAGGTCGGCGCGTTCGTGTGGTGGCTGGCGATCTTCCCCGGCGTGGCCATCTTCCTGACCGTCCTCTCGTACAACCTCATCGGCGAAGCGTTCCGCGACGCCATCGACCCCAAGCTCAAGAAGGCCCGCGTCTAAGCGGAGGTTCCCACCATGCCCGAGGCCACCGCCACCAAGCCGACCAGCCCCGCCGCTCCCGCCACGGCCGAGCAGCCCATCATGCAGGTCAAGAACCTGGCCGTGTCCTTCGACAACGGTTCGGGCCCGCGCATCCAGGCCGTGGACGGCGTCCGCATGACCGTCTTCCCGCGTCAGACCCTCGCCGTCGTCGGCGAGTCCGGCTGCGGCAAGTCCGTCACCGCCATGTCCTCCATGCAGCTGATCCCCCGGCCACCGGGGCGTTTCGACCGCGGCGAGATCCTCTTCCGCCTTGGCGACAAGGACGGCGGGCGCGTGGTCAACCTCCTGGGGCTTTCCGAGTCCGAGATGCGCAAGATCCGCGGCAACGAGATCGCCATGATCTTCCAGGAGCCGATGACCAGCCTCAACCCGGTCTACACCGTCGGCGACCAGATCATGGAGGCCATCCTGCTCCACCAGGATGTCACCGCGAAGGAAGCTGCGGAGATCGCAATCAAGGCCATGAAGGATGTCGGCATCCCCGACCCCGAGAAGCGTCTCAAGGCTTACCCCCACCAGTTCTCCGGCGGCATGCGCCAGCGCGTCATGATCGCCATGGCGCTCGCCTGCCAGCCCCGCCTCCTGCTCGCCGACGAGCCGACCACCGCCCTGGATGTCACCATCCAGGCCCAGATCCTCGAACTGCTCAAGGGCCTCAAGTCCACCCGCGACATGGCCGTCATGCTCATCACGCACGACCTCGGCGTGGTGGCGGAGAACGCCGATGTCGTCTGCGTGATGTATGCCGGACGCATCGTCGAGTTCGCCAATGTCTACGAGCTGTTCGACAACCCCATGCACCCCTACACCCGCGGCCTGCTGGCCAGCATCCCCAAGATCCACGAACGCCACGACCGCCTCGTCACCATCAAGGAAGTCGTGGAGAACCCCGCCGAGTTCAAGAAGCTCCCGGGCGCGGAGCGGGGCGTCACCCCCTGGTGGCCGTGGAACGAGCCGCCCGCGGATCTCAAGGCCAGGCCCGAGCCTGCCGGCGACTACGCCCTCAGGCTCGTCAAGCCGGACCACTGGGTCGGCTGCTGGCGCACCGAGGCGGTCGCCGACGACGCCTCGCCGCCGCCGGAACTGACCTTCCGCGTCGGGGCGGAGAACCCGGGGTAGCCCATGCATGTCCTCCTCCTCGCCGACGCCCCCTTCGCCGAGCACGAGCGCGCCCTGCTGGAGCGTTTCGCGGCCGGGCTGCTGGGCGAGGGCGTCCGCACCACGCTTGCGCTGCCCACCAGTTCCGGCGCTCGGTTCTCCACCGTCGCCGACCCCATCCGCTACTCCAACCGCGGCCTGATCTTCACCCAGCGCATCCGCGCCCAGCAGGTCGCCGCCAAGATCGTCGGCAACGCCGCCGATCCGCGCGGCATGGTCTCGGTCGTGCATGTGCTCGGGGGCGGCGCGTGGGCGATGGGCGAGGAGCTTGCGGAGATCTTCCAGGCCGCCCTCGCCTTCGAGATCTGGCGCGGCGGGCTGATCGACCGTGCCGCCCAGCTCAAACCGGGCGCGACCCCGCTCACCCTGATCGCGCCGGACCGCCCCATCGAACGGGCGCTCGTCGAGCACGGCATCACCCTGCCCATCCGCGTCGCGCCCTGGGGCGCGTACGCCCCTCCGCGTCCCACCCCCGTCCTCAAGCCGGGGCGCAGCGTCTCGATCGTCTTCTGCAGTTCCGGGCGTGAGACCGAGCGTTGCCGCGACGCCTTCGACGGCGTCTGCCGGGTCGTCGGCGAGCGCGACGACGCCATGCTCTTCGTGGCCGAGTCCGCCGCCCGGCGCGCGGGCCTCTGGGCGATGGCGGAGAAGGCCAACATCCTCGACCGCATCTCCCTGATGGACCGCCTGGAGGACCGGCGCGACCTGGTGCTGCGGTGCGACATCGTCGTGTACCCCGACGCCCGGCACGAGCAGCGCACGCTCCTGCTCGACGCGATGGCCCACGCCCTGCTCATCGTCGCGGCCCCCGACCCGATGGTCTCCGTCATCCAGGACGAACTCACGGTCGCCTGCCCGGCCGCCCTGACCCCCGCCGGCTGGGCCGACACCCTGCGGACCCGCCTGGCCGACCGCGCCGGCTCGATCGCCCTGGGCCTGTCCGCCCGCGAGTATGTCCGCCAGCACCGCCGCGCCTCGGCCCACATCGCGGCCCTCATCGACGCCTACACCGACCTCTCCAGGACCGACACCCTCCCCCTGCCCACCGACCGGGCTTGAGCCTGCCGCCCTCCGCGCCGTGGTTCTCGGGCCTTTGACGGCCTTCCCGCCGCGCCAGACCGCACCATCACACCACACTTTCGCGCCGATCGCTGGCGGCTCGTGGATGTCGGCGCACACTTATCCCACACGGGGTGGCGTCTCGCCCGCGGTCCAGCCGGGCCGTGTCACATCCAAAGAGGAGATCTCCATGCTCACCGCCTCGATCCTCGCGCTGTCCTTCGTCGCTGTCGGTCCCACCCCTGTCACCAGCGTCCGCCCCGCCGCGGAGATCATCGAACTCCGCGCCGGCATGGTCCGCCCCGCCGACGAGATCCGGCGTGACCAGGTCCGCTTCAACGCGGGCGAACGCACCGAGGTCGTCGCCGTGATGCGGGACGGCGCGCTGTCCTGGTCCGCGCAGACCGAACGGGACCGTCTCGGCGGCCACGACGCCCCCGACATGATCCTGGTCCGGGCCTTCGACGCCGTTTTCGCCATCGACCCCTTCGCCCAGGTGCCCGCCGGGGGCACGGGCCTCTGGCGTCAGCTCACCCGCTCCGCCTCGCTGGAGACCGACCGCACCCTGTTCGGGCGTCAGGGCATCGACCGCACCGAGGAACTCTCCCGCCTGCTGGAGAGCGCCCGCCAGAACTGGCTGCGTGACAACGGTTTCTACGCCCCCCGCACCTACACCAATCCCAGCGCGGGCGAGCCGAAGGAGGCCCGGCTGCCCGAACCCGCCGGCTGGTTCCAGCTCCCCGAGGACATGCCCCGCACCCGCTCTCGTGAGCAGGTCCAGGCCAGGCCCGACGCGGGGCACGCGGCCTTCATCGCCTCCACGCTGCTCTCCGGCGATGAGCCGGTCCGCATCTCCCTGCCCTTCGGCACCGCCCCCGATGTGGTCGCCTCCGTCGAACGCCGCAACGCGGCGGCCCGCGTCGCCAACCGCTGACGCCTCGCCCAGTCTCAGGCCCCTCGGATCGGATAGGCTCCCCGCGTGAGCGGACGCCTTCCATTCGACCCGGGTCGCATCAACCGAGGCAAGAGAGCCGGACCCGGTGGCGACATGCCGCCGGGTCTGGTTGTTCCCGGAACCGGCGCGCCGCCCGACGGCGTGCTGACCATCACCCAGCTCGCGGCCCGCATCGATTCCGCGATCAAGGGCGGCATCCCCGGGCGGGTCCGGGTGGTGGGGGAGGTCTCGAATGTCTCCAACCGCACACACTGGTACTTCAGCCTCAAGGACGAGGGCGCGTTGATCTCCGCCGTCGCCTTCGCCTCCACCGCCCGCAAGCTCCGCGCCCTGCCCACCCACGGCGACCGCGTGATCGCCACGGGCCGCCTCGATTTCTTCGCCCCGAGCGGGCGGGTCAGCCTGATCGTCGATGAACTCGAACCCGTCGGCCAGGGCAGTCTCGAGCGCGAACTCAAGGCCCGCGTCGAGGCCCTGCGGGAGCGCGGCTGGCTCGATCCGGAATCCAAACGCGCCCTGCCCGTCTTCCCTCGCGCGGTCGCCGTGGTCACCAGCAAGGACGGCGCGGCCGTGCAGGATGTCATCGACACCGCCCGGCGTCGCTGCCCCGCGGTGACGCTCCACATCGTCGATGTCCGGGTGCAGGGCGAGCGGGCGGCGCCGGAAGTGGCCGAGGCCGTCCGCCTGCTCTCCGCGAGCGCCCACCGCCTCGGCATCGACGCCATCCTCGTCACCCGCGGCGGCGGCTCGCTCGAAGACCTCTGGGCCTTCAACGAACTCGCCGTCGCAGAGGCCGTCCGTAATGCGTCGGTCCCGGTCGTCGCCGCCATCGGCCACGAGACGGACACCACCATCGCCGAACTGGTGGCCGACTGGCGGGCCGCCACGCCCACCCAGGCCGTAATGCGCCTCGTCCCGGATCGGGCCGCCCTCGGGGAGCAGCTCGACGCCCAGGCCCGGCGCATCGCCACCGCCGCCCGCCAGCACGCCATCGCCGAGCGCAAGCGGGTCTCGATGCTCGCCAACCGCCCCGCGTTGCGCGACCCGGCCCGCGTGCTCGACGCCCACCGCGAGCGTCTGCTCTCGCTCACGCGTCGGCTGGACGCCGCCGCCCGGGCTTGCGTGCTTCACGCCGAGCGCCGGCTCCACCGGGCCGCGTCCCGGCTCGAACGCCACCGCCCCGGCGTGATCCAGGCAAGGCGCGAGGAATCTCTCAACGCCTTGCAGGACCGTCTCGTCCGCTCCGTCCGCGCTCGGCTGCGACTGAACGCCGAGGCCCTCGACGCCCTCCACCGGGAACTCCACGCCGTCGGCCCCGATCAGGTGCTGGCCCGGGGATTTTCGGTCACGACCACCGCCGACGGCCGCCTCATTCGTGACCCTTCGGAGGTCCGCCCCGGGGACGAGATCCTCACCCGCCTCCGAGCGGGCAGCATCCGCTCCGGCGTTCTCGGCGAGGGTCAGCCCCCGACGAACCCCGTCCCGCCCCGGCCCGCGCCGGATCGCCCGCCCGCCCGGCGTCGTTCCAGGTCTGCCCCGCGCGACGAACGCCAGATGGGCCTGTTCTGACCTACCCTCCCCCGTGACCACCCGTCCGCCCAAGCCGTCCGCCGACCCCTCGCCCGCGTCTGAAGATCGCTACGAGGTGCTGGTGGAGCAGTTGGAAGACCTCGTGGAACGCATCGAGTCCGGCGAGATCGGCCTGGAAGATTCCATCAAGGCCTACGAGCAGGGTGTCGTCCTCATCGCCAGGGCGCGGGCCATCCTCCTCCGGGCCGAGCAACGGATCGAGCAGCTTGACCTGGAAACCCTGCGAAAGCGGGCCGGCGCCGACGAATCCAGTTGATGCCCTCCACGGGCCGATGAACCCCCCCGATGCCCGACTGGCTGGTCATGCGGCTGCCGATGCTCACGACGGCCCTGTTCGTCTTCGCCGTCGGTGCGTGCGTGGGTTCCCTCATCAATGTCCTCGTCTACCGGCTACCGCGCGGGCTGGATGTCGTCACCCCGACCTCCAGGTGCCCCTCCTGCGGCACCAAGCTCACCTGGCGGGAGAACATCCCCATCCTCGGCTGGCTGATCCTCCGGGGTCGCTGCCGTTTCTGCAAGACCTCCATCTCCCCTGAATACCCCACGATCGAGGCGATTGTGGCCGTGCTCTTCGGGGGCCTTTTCGTGCTGTGGTACATGGTCCCGCCGGACGCGGTCCTTTGGGGCGTTCCCTTTGGTTCAATCGCCCCGGAATGGGCCAGGAACGGCCCGGCTGTCACATGGCCCGCCTTCGCGGTGCTGGCCGTGCTGGTCGGCTCGCTGGTGGCCATGACCCTCATCGACGCCCGGACCTGCACCATCCCGCTGGTCCTGACCCGGGTGCCGGCCCTGACGGCCCTGGTCCTCCACACCGCCCACGCCGCCTGGTTCGACCTGCGGTTCGGCCCCCTGGCCCCCTCCCTGCCCGGTTTATGGCGCACGGCAGCTCCCCGGATGACCTGGATCACCGCTCCCGGCGAGGTCTGGACATTCGCCACCGGCGGCCTCGGCGGCTGGCGGTTCATCGGCTGGGGCCTGGGCGGCGTCCTGGGGCTGATCGTCTCCAACCTCCTGATCGCCAAGGGCTTGCTGACGCGCAGCTTCGCGGACTACGAGGCGTGGGAGAAGGCCAACTTTCCCGAACCCCCTGAGTCAGATCCGTCCCCGGCTTCTGCCGCGGAGCCGGCTGCGGACACCCCGGATGCCGCGCACCCGACCGACATGTGGGTTCAATATCCCCACGCGAGGCGGGAAATGGTCCGCGAGCTGGCCTTTCTCGCGCCCCCGGTCCTGCTCGGCATGGGCGGGGCATGGCTGACGGCTCGGCTGGTGGATCATTTCGCCGGCCCGTGGACCATCGGTGATGGCGGAGTGCCCGTCGCTCCGGCGCAGGCCCCGCTGTGGCTGGTTGTGTTCGGCGCGGTCTGCATGGGCTACCTGATCGGTGGCGGGATCGTCTGGGGCGTGCGCATTTTTGGCACGCTGGCCTTCGGGAAGGAGGCGATGGGGCTGGGCGATGTCCACCTCATGGCGGCGGTGGGGGCCTGCCTGGGCTGGATCGATCCGGTCATCGCGTTCTTCCTGGCGGCGTTCGTCGGCGTGGCCTGGGCCGTGCTGGCGTGGGTGATCGGCGGACGCCTGAATCGGGCGATGCCGTACGGGCCGTTCCTCGCCTTCGCCACCCTGCTGGTGGTGGTGTGCAAGCCCCTGATCGAGGCGGGTCTGGGACGGCTTTTTGCGATGACGGGGCCTTTCAATCTGCCATGACACGCCGTCCCATGCCGGGTGCTGCTAAAGTCTGTCCCGCGGGCCGGGCGGCCCGCTCACAAGACACGGAGGTTCTGGATGAAGACGCGGCTGTTGGTGATGGCGATCGGTCTGGTCGGGGCCTTCGGGCTGACCGGGTGCAAGTCGATCTCGCAGGCGGACTACGACGCGGCGATCGACGAGAACACGCAGCTGCGTGAGCGCATCGCCAGCCTGCAGGACAATGTCCGCCAGGCCAACGATCGCAACGCGGAGATCACGCAGGAGAACGGCCAGCTCCGAGACGAGAACACGCGGCTCCGGGGCAGCGGCGGCGCGGCGGCGGCAGGGCGTGCCGCCAGCGGCTTCGAGGGCATCGAGGGTGTTGATGTCGGATACCGTCCCGGCGGGGAGATCGTGGTCGGCGTCGCCGGCGATGTGCTCTTCGCCTCGGGCCAGGCCACCCTCCGCCAGCAGGCCCGCCAGCGGCTCGACCAGGTGGCCCAGGTGATCCGCTCGCAGTACGCCAACAACACCGTCCGCGTGGAAGGCCACACCGACACTGATCCCATCCGGCGTTCGGGCTGGAAGACCAACGAACGCCTGGGGGCGGAGCGGGCGATGGCCGTGCAGGAGTATCTGGTCTCCAAGGGCGTGCCCTCCAACCGGATCTATTCGGCCACCTTCGGCTCCAGCCGACCCAAGGGTTCCAAGGAGCAGTCACGCCGGGTCGAGATCGTGATCCTGGCCCCGGGGAGCTGATTCTCGGGCCTCGGGCGGCTTGTCGGCCCTCGGGGCGGGGGCCTATACTCACGACCGAAGACGGGCGATTGGCGCAGTTGGCTAGCGCGCCAGTATGACACACTGGAGGTCGGCAGTTCGAGCCTGCCATCGCCCACTGAGAGGCCCCGTCCGCACGGGGCCTTTTCTCTTGACCCGCCGCCTTAGCTCAGTTGGTAGAGCGGCTGATTTGTAATCTGCAGGTCGCCGGTTCAAGTCCGGCAGGCGGCTTTCTGATTCGGATGGACACTCCACTTTCCGGCATCTCGCGCGGAACATGATCGAGATTGGTTTGCCGGGAAGCGGAGTTCGGGATATGGTTCCAGCCCGGGCCATCGCCCGGGAACCCCTCCGGGCGTGTACCCAAGTGGCCAAAGGGGGCAGACTGTAAATCTGCTGGCGTACGCCTTCGCTGGTTCGAATCCAGCCGCGCCCACTCAAACCCCCCAGCAGGGGGGTTTTTTTCGTCCGAGAACCGGACGGATTGCGGAATCGGCTGGAGCCGTTCCCATGGCCGACCGATAGCCGATCCCGGCGGACCCGTGTCCGGGCCGGAGAATCGGAACCATGCGCGAACGAATTGACAGATTGATCGCGGGCTTCTCCGAGGCCGGGATTTCCCGTTGGGTGTCCGGATTGGTGGGCGGCGTGGCCGTGCTGCTGGTCGGGGCGGTCCTGGTGTCGTCCTGGTGGTCCGCCCGGATCACCGCCCGGGAGACGCTGGACGAACGGGTGCGGTCCGCCACGGGTGTGGCGGGCCTGGTGGCCGCGCGGACGGACCTGCTGCTGCGGGAGTCCGACCTGGCCGGGGTGCGTCGGCAGATGATCCACCTGCAAGAGTCGGGCCTGGTCCGGTCCTGCAAGGTGACGCTGGCGGGCGTGGGGGTGGTCGCTTCGACCGATCCGCAGAGCATCGGGGTTTTGTCGATCCCGGAAACCTGGGCCGCGGCACCGGTCACGCCCGATGCGTCGAACGGGGGGGAGGCCCATTCGGTCCGGGTCCCCTTCGAGGTGCCGGGGCGGGGCGCGGGCGCGGTCGAGGTGAGGTATGACCCGGTGTGGACGCCTTATGCCGCCACCACCGCGCGGGCGGGTGGGGTCGCGTTGATCGCGGTCGGCGCGGTGTGGCTCGTCTTTACGCGCTTCCGCCGGCGGCTGTCAACCCTGGTGGGCGTGGGCACCGCGCTGTCCGAGGCGGCCAAGGGGGAACGGCGCGCGGAGGTTCTCCGCGTGGCCGACGATGCCGATCCCTTGGGCACGGCGTGGAACACCATTCTGGACGAACGAGACCGGCAGGACCGGCTGATCGCGGAGCATCAGGTGACGCGGGCCGAGCAGGCCGCTCCCGGCGAGAACGGCGGGGTGATCGCCATCTGCGATTCATTGACCCACGGCGTGATCGCCATCGGGCACGACCGCCATGTCACCTATGTGAATGGGGCGGCGGGGGTGCTGCTCGGCCGGCACAAGGCCGAGCTGGAGCGGGCGGATTTCATGGCCGCGTTCACGGATGAGGCCGTCCGCGACGCCGTCACGGAATGCCTGGACAGCCGCGCCCCGGTGCGGCGCACGGTCGAGATCGCCCGCGGCGAGCCGGGGCGCGACCCGGACGCGGAGCTGCGTCTGTCCGTCCGCTCGACCGAGGTCGGGGGGGAGCGGTTCGCGGGGATTCTGATCGAGGACATCACCCAGCAGCGGGTGGCCGACCGGTCGCGCAACTCGTTCGTGGCCCAGGCGACGCACGAGCTGCGCACGCCGCTGACGAACATCCGGCTGTATGTCGAGCAGGCGGTGGACGAGGGGGAAGCCGATCCGCAGGTCCGCGCCCAGGCGCTCAATGTGATCAACTCCGAGGCGAGGCGCCTGGAGCGGATCGTGGCCGACATGCTGTCCGTGGCCGAGATCGAGGCGGGATCGCTGTCGATCCGGCCCGGGGATGTCCGCACCGACGCGCTCTTTGACGACCTGACCAACGACTACGCGGCCCAGGCGGCGGAGAAGTCGATCGAGCTGGCCTTCGACATCCCGCCCAAGATGCCCGTGATCCACGCCGACCGGGACCGCCTGGGGCAGGCGTTGCACAATCTGGTGGGAAACGCCCTCAAGTACACCCCGCCCGGCGGGAAGGTGACCGTCCGGGTCGAGACGCCCGAGCAGGGCGGGCTGGTCGTGCATGTGATCGACACGGGCATCGGCATCGACCCGGAGGAGTGCGAGCGGATCTTCGACCGGTTCTACCGGGCCAACGACCGGCGCATCGCGCATGTGACGGGATCGGGCCTGGGCCTGGCCCTGGCGCGCGAGATCGCCCGCCTGCACGGCGGGGACATCGAGGTCGAATCCAAGCTGGACCAGGGCAGCACCTTCACCATCACGCTCCCGGCGTCGGAGCAGTCCCGCCAGCAGCGAGCGGCCTGACGGAGGAACGGACCCGTGCGGATCGAACAGCACAAGCACGGAGCGGTCACGGTCCTCAGGCCGCGCGGCCCGGTGACGAGCCAGGAGGACGCCGAACGCCTGCGTGCCGAGGGGTTCGAGACGCTGGGCAAGACGCTCGGGCGTTTCGTCCTTGATGTCTCGGACATGGTCTTCGTGGACAGCCACGGGCTGGAAGCGCTCGTGGATCTGACACGGGAACTCAACGCGGGAGGGCGGAGCCTGTGCCTGTGCGGCGTGGGCGACACGCTGCGGGAGGTCATGGCCGTCACCGAGGTGGCGTCGATGTTCAGCATGCACGAGGATGTCCAGGGGGCGGTCAGGAGCTTCCTGTGACGCAGCCGCCGACTGGTACGAGCAGCGGGGCGGTCCCCGACGACCGGTATGTCCCGGCCGATCGGCGGGTCGGCATGCCCGACGAAAGAGGCGAGAAGTCTGAACGCCGGGTCACCGGGGAGGACCGCCGCGCGCGCCGCGCCGGTCGGCCGCGGATGGTGGGCGAGGTGCTGCTGTCCGAGGGGCACATCTCCGAGGACCAGCTCTCGCGCGTCCTGGCGGACCAGCGCACCAGCGGCATGAAGCTCGGCGAGCTGCTCGTCGAGCAGGGGATGATCTCCGGGGCCACGCTGGTGCAGTCCCTGGCCAAATGTCTCGGCGTGCGGGGCGTGCAGCTCCGGCACGGCCTGATCGATCCGACGCTGCTGTCCCTGATCGGCGCTGAAGAGGCCGAGCGGATGCTGGCCATCCCGATGTTCCGCGTCCACGGCGTGCTGACCGTGGCGATGGCCGAGCCGCAGAGCCTGCCGCACATCGACCGCCTGCGTGAGCTGACGGGCATGGAGATCCGCCCGGTGCTGGCCATCGAGGCGAACATCCTGGAGTACATCCGCAAGTACCAGGGCGGGGACGTGGATGTCAACGCCTTCCTGACCAGCCTGGCCGAGAGCGATGTGGAGGTGGTCGAGCGCGAGCGCGTCGACGACGGGCCGACCACGGACCTGGACCAGATGGTCGAGGGGTCGCCCATCGTCAACCTGGTCAATGTGGCCCTGCTGACGGCGGTGAAGGACAAGGCGTCGGACATCCACATCGAGCCGGACAAGAAGGGGACCCGGATCCGCTACCGCATCGACGGGAGCCTGCGCGACCTGATGAAGCCGCCGCCCGGGATGCACGCCGCGATCGTCTCCCGCGTCAAGATCATCGGGAAGATGGACATCGCCGAGAAGCGCATGCCGCAGGAGGGGCGCGTGCGCATCGTGGCCGAGGGGCGCGAGATCGATCTGCGCGTGTCCAGCATTCCCACGCTGCTCGGCGAGAAGCTGGTGATCCGCATCCTGGACAAGCAGAACCTGCATGTCCGCATGGAGGACCTGGGTTTCCGCGCCGAGGCGCTGGAGACCTTCCAGCGGGTGCTCCGGATGCCGCACGGCCTGGTGCTCGTGACAGGCCCGACCGGGTCGGGCAAGACCACGACCCTCTACTCCGCTCTCGACCTGCTCCGCAGCCCGGAGCACAACATCGTGACCGTCGAGGACCCGGTCGAGTACCAGCTCGACATGGTCAACCAGATCCAGGTCCACGAGAGCATCGGCCTGACATTCGGGCGCACCCTGCGTTCGATCCTGCGTCAGGACCCGGACATCATCATGGTCGGCGAGATCCGCGACGAGGAGACGGCGCATGTCGCGGTGCAGGCCGCCCTGACCGGGCACGGCGTGCTTGCCACGCTGCACACGAATGATGCGCCGGGGGCCATCGCCCGGCTCGTGGACATGGGCGTGGAGCCGTATCTGATCAGCGCCGCCCTCAACGGCGTGGTGGCCCAGCGGCTGGCCCGCATGATCTGCGATTCGTGCTCGACCAAGTACTACCCGTCCGAGCGTGTCCTGGCGGACGCCGGCCTCTCCAACATGGTCGGCCGTGCGTTCCGCAAGGGGGCCGGCTGCGCCGCCTGCCATGACACCGGCTTCCAGGGCCGCCTGGGTATCTATGAGTTGATGGAGATCACGCCGGAGATCAGGAGGATGGTCTACCGCGAAGCCCCGTCGCACGAGCTGCGCGAGACGCTCAAGCATCACGACCAGCTCAATCTGCGTGACGAGGGCGTGCGACTGGCGCTCGAACTCAAGACCAGCCTGGAAGAGATCCTCCGCGTCACCCACAACGACGAGGAACATTCCGAGCCGCAGCCCAGGCGGGCGGCATCGGGCGGAACGGACGCGAAGGGGGTCGCGGCATGAAGTACGCTTACACGGGATTCGATCAATCCGGGAAGAAGTCGTCCGGTCATGTCGAAGCGTCCGGGGTGGACGACGCGACCGATCGTCTCCGGCGGCAGGGCCTGTTCGTGGTCTCGATCGAGGAGGCCGCCAAGGCGGGCGGCGCCGCGCGGGAAGAGAAACCGGTCAGGGGTTCGGGCAGAAAGCCCAGCCCGAAGGTCATCGCGCAGTTCGCCCGGGAGCTATCCGTGCTGGTCTCGACCGGCACCCCGATCGCGGACGCGATCGAATCCCTGGAGAAGCAGGCTTCCAACGAGGCCTGGCGGTCGGTGGTTTCCTCGGTCCGCAAGCGTCTGGAGGAGGGCGATGCGTTGTCCGAGGCGCTTGAGTCCCAGCCGGGCGTGTTCGATTCGGTTTTCCGTTCGCTGGTGGCCGCGGGGGAGTCCTCCGGGCAGCTCGACAAGATGCTGCACCGGCTGGCGTTGCTGACGCGCCGGCAGGCGCAGGTCCGGTCGAGCGTGATCGCGGCGATGATGTACCCCGTTCTTCTGACATTCGTGTGCATCGCGGTGCTGATGCTGATGCTCGGCGTGGTGCTTCCGAGGTTCTCCGGGCTGTTCGAGACGCTCGACACGCCGCTGCCGGCATCGACCAAGTTCCTGGTCGCCCTCTCCGGGCTGATGCTGAGCTACTGGTGGATCGCCTTCCCGGCGGTGATCGCCGGCGCCGCGGGCGGCGTCTGGTGGGTGCGAACGCCCCCGGGGCGTCGGCTGTGGGAGCGGACCCTTCTGGGTCTGCCGAAGGTCGGCCCGATCATGCGTTCGTTCGGGACCGCCCGGGTCGCCCGCATCATGGGCACGCTGCTGGAGGCCAAGGTGCCGATGATGGAGGCCATCGGCCTGACCAGGCGGTCCGTATCCAGCCACGCCTTCGTCGGGATGCTCGACAACGCCGAACGCGGCGTGACCAAGGGGGAACCCATCAGCACGGCGTTCATCGAGAGCGACCTGTTCGTGCCGTCTTCCGCCCAGGCCGTGCGCAACGGCGAGCAGTCCGGGCGTCTGGCCGAGGTGATGGTCCATATCGCGGATTACCTCGAGGATGAGAACGAGTCCACGATCAAGGCGCTGTCCAGCCTGCTCGAACCGCTGATCATGCTGGTGCTCGGCGGGCTGGTGGCCTTTGTGGCCGTCAGCATGTTCCTGCCGCTCTTCGACCTGACCGCCAGCGCGGGAGGTGGCGCATGACACACCACGGATGGGGCCGCGCACGCATCTCGCCCATCGGGCTGGACATCGGGGCCGCCGAGGTGCGGGCGGTGCAGCTCTGCCGTCATCCGACGGGCGACCGGGCGCTCTGCTCGGGCGTCTTTCCCAGGATGGCCGGGCCAGGCCCGTCCCGCCCGCTGGACGCGGACGAGGCGGCGTGGATCGCCGGGGTGCTGCGCCGGCGCGGGTTTGTGGGCAACCGGGTCTCGGTCTTTGCGCCGCACGGGTCTTGTTCGGCCCAGATCGTGGATCTGCCCGACCGCGGGAGCGGGGCTCCCGTCGAGGTCATCGCCCGGGCGGAAGTCGCGCGGAGCCGCCGGTGCGCGCCGGACCGCTTCGAGCTGGCGAGCTGGTACTTGCCCCAACGCGGGCGGGGCGAGCGCGGCCTGGCCGTCGCCTGCGAGCGGACCGAGCTGGAGGGCATGCTTGACGCGCTCGAATCCGCGGGGATGGTCCCCGTCGGTGTTGACCTCGAGGAGATGGCCCTGGCGCGCGTCTGCGGGGCGGACCTGGCCGCCGAGCCGGATTCCATCCATGTCATGCTCCGCGTCGGGTGGAACGCCACGCTCGGCGTGCTTTCGCTCGGACCGACTGTGGTTTACACCCGGCGTTTCGAGGTGGGCGTCGGGGCGACCATCGCCAGATTGCACGGAGGCGTCGGACTCTCATGGAACGACGCCTGCCGCGTTCTTGACAGCAGCAGCGAGGAATCGGCGGAGCCGGACGCCTTCGAGGGACACGCCCGGGCCATGTGGGCGGGGCTGGCCGAGCAGCTCGGACGCGAGATCGACACCGCCGTGACCTATGTCACCCATACCTACAGGACCGCCACCATCGGGCGGGTGCTGCTGGCCGGGTACGGCGCGGCGCGCCGTGAGCTGGTCGAAGGTCTGGACGCCTGCCTGGGCATGCCCGTTCACGCGGCCGGATGCTGGAACGCGGACGCACGCGGTGAGGATCAGGGATCGGACGCCCGCCTGGCGGTCGCCGCGGGCCTGGCCGGGAGGTTCGACGGATGAACGAGCCAGTCGCAAAGGTTGATCTTCTCCCCGCGTGGCGCCGTCAGAAACGGGCGCGCCGGATCGCGGTGGCCCGCTGGGCGACGGCGTGCGTGCTCGTCGCGGTCGGATCGTTGGCGCCGGCCGGGGCGATGGCCTTCTCGGCATCTTCCTCGGGGCCGGAAGTCGCGGACCGTATCGCGCGGTCCGAGCGGTCGATCGGGCATCTCAAGGCCGATCAGACCGTGCTGCGCCGTGAGATTTTGACCCTCCAGAAGTCCGCGGCCCTGTTCTCCGCCGTCGAGGACCGGCCGGACTGGCGCCCGATCCTCCACGCGATCACACGGGCCGCCGGACCCGGGCGCTTCGAACGGATCGACACAAGGCTGATCCGGGAGGGCGTGCCGGAGATCCGTCTGAGCGTGTTTGTTCTCGTCGAGGGCCAGACCGAGGCCCGCTCGATGGTGCTGCGTTTCGAGGAGCTTGGCCTCTTCGATGAAGTGGCTCTGGCAAGCTCGCAGCGGGTGGCGATGACGAACATGGAGGCCGTCCGGTGCGAGATCACGGCCCGCGTGCGACTGGGGAAGAAGCCATGAAACCGACCGTGCCGTCCGGACCCGGGTCCAACACGATCGTCCATGTCGCCGGCGGCGTGGTCTGCGCCGTCATCGTCGCCGCGGCGGCCTATGCCTTCGTCACGCCCATCGTCCGCGCCCGTTATGAGTCGAGCGTGCAGCTCGCCAGGCTCGCGACCGTCTCCGAGGAACTCTCCAGGACCGTCGGCGTCAGCCGCGGCCTGGAAAACCAGCGGGACCGGCTGCGGGATTCCGTGCGGGAGCGCACGGTGGCGCTGACGCCGGCGCAGGACCTCAACCGCAGGCTCGCCGACCTGACGGACCTGTGCCTGGCGAGCGGGCTGACGCCGGAGGTCATCCAGCCGCGTCAGCCCGTGCGCGGCCCGGTGACGCTGATCCAGCCCATCCGCTTCGAGGTTTCCGGGCCGATCGCTTCCATCTACGAGCTGCTGGGGCGCTTTGACCAGGACCATCCGGACCTGCACGCGGACGCGCTGACGCTCGAGTACACGGGTCCGGGAATCGTCCGCATGAGGACGGACCTGTCGTGGTTCACCGCGCCCCCCGCCTGATGCGAAGAATATTTTTCCCGATCCGGCTTGCGTGCCCGTCATCTGAATTGGTTGTTCAGCATCATGGGCATGTCACGCGAACGGAAAGTGTTGTGCGGGCTGGGCGCTGTCGCGGCGGCCGGCCTGATGTTTGACAAGGCGTTCTTCGCTCCCTCCGACGCCTCGGCGTCCGCGGGGACGGTCGAGCAGGCCGGGGTTGCGGCGCCGGTTCAGGCCGCCGCCGGGGCCGTGGCGGCCCGGCTTGAGGGCGGGGTGCGGGACGCGATGCGGCAGTTGCTCGAAAAGCACGCCGCCGATCTCATGCCGGACATCAGCTTCGGGCCGGACCCCGCCTGGACACAGCGGATCATGCCGGAGCCTGCTCTCCGCGAGGCCGCGGCCGATCCCGCGCCCGCGGCCCCCGAATCGGTCATGGTCGGCGTTCTGCCGGGGGTGACGAAGAAACCCTCGCTGTCGCTGGTCATGCCCATGCGCGACGGCGGGCTGGCGGTCATCGACGGCCACAGGCTCCGGGTCGGCCACACCCACCCCGACGGGTACGAGCTGACGGCGGTCCATGCCCGCTCTGTCACCATCGCCAAGGACGGGGTTTCGGCCACGCTCACGCTGCCGTCGCCCGGTAACTGACGGCGCCGCACCGACTTGCGTCACAAACCGAACGGATAAGTGGATGAAAACACGCGCGGGCTAGATCCGGGGTTCGTCCTCACCGATGACATGAGCGCCGGGGTGTTCCTGGTTCGTCATGAAGGAGACCGACACATGTTTGGGCTGTCCATGCCATCCACTCGTGCCAGCAGTCGGGCGTTCAGCCTGATCGAACTGGTGATCGTCGTCGTCATCATCGGGATCATCGGGGCCATCGCGCTGCCCCGCATGAGCCGCGGAGCCACCGGCGCGGCCGACTCCAGCCTCGTCGCCGACCTGGCGGTGATGCGCAACGCCATCGACCTGTACCAGGCCGAGCACGGTGGCGCGTACCCGAGCTTCTCCGACTTTGTCGCGCAGATGACCACCTACACCGACCCCCTCGGAGCGGCCCAGGCCACCAAGGACACCACCCACTACCTCGGGCCTTACCTCCGCTCCATCCCCGAGCTGAAGGTCGGCTCCAACAAGGGCAAGAACGGCCTGATCGCCACCCAGGGCGGCACCACCGCCGGCTGGGTCTACGACGCGGCCACCGGCAACATCAGCGCCAACCTGCCCAACACCGAGGTCGACGCCCGCGGCGTGATCTACAACAACTATTGATCCGGTGACGGCATCAGCATACGAGCCGCCCCGGTCACCGCCGGGGCGGTCTCTTTCCCGGAGGCCCCCGATGCGACACGGCTTTACGATGGTTGAGATGGTGCTGGTCGTCGTCATCGTCGCCATGCTGGCCACGGTCGCGGTTCCCCGTCTCGCCTCGGCTCAGACCGGCTCGCGCCTGACCGGCGCCGAGAAACGCCTGATGTCCGAGTTCGAGGCGGTGGGAGAAACGGCCGCGGCCCAGGGACGCCCGCACACGATCCAGTTCCACATCCTTTCCAGCGAACTGCGGGTCTATCTGGGTACCGTCGTCGATGAGGACGCGCGGGTCAGGACGGTCCCGTTCGACCAGGAACCCTACGGCGTTCGGTTCGTCGCCACGAACATCACCAGCGGGGAGGGCGTGATCCGCATCGACGGGTTCGGGATGTATTCCGCGAACGCGAAGGTTCAGATCGCCCACGGGGGCCATGTCCGGGTGGTCAACCTCGACGGCCCGGTCGCGGGCGAGCCGATCACCGTGGAAGAGGCCGAGTCCGGCGGAGGCGGAGGGGGTGGGGGGCTTCTGAGCGGCTTGATCGGCAAGCTGCTCGGCGGGATCATTCACTCTCGTTTTCCGGGGGGCACGCGATGACGAGGATCAACCATTCCATGCGGGGTTTCACCCTGATCGAGACGGTGGTGGCCGCCGGGGTCAGCGCGATCCTGCTGCTCGCGCTCGGTTCGACGGTCATGCTCGCCTCGCGCGCGGTGCCGACCGGCTCTGAGCCGCTGATCTTGAACGATCGGGTGGAGCGGGCGATCGCCATGCTGCGGACCGATGTCGCGGGCGCGGTCGATATCCAGACGGATTCCGGCGCGCTTCTCCTGGCCGTGCCGGATCGGAGCGGCGACGGCAAGCCCGAGTTCATCGTCTACGCGCTGGACGGGAAGGGGAGGCTGACCCGGGCGCAGAACGCGGGAAGCCCGCACCCGATCGCCACCGGGATCGACAGCGCCGCCTTTTCACTCGTCAGCGTCGATGACAAGGTGGCCGCCATGCGGGCGACCATCCGCGTCCACGGCGCATCGCCGGCCGTCCGAGAGGTCCATGTCCGCCTGCTCAACGCCCCGGAAGCGAGGTGACCCATGCCGAGCCGTGTTCGTCGCGCCGTCACTCTGATGGAGACCGTGATCGGCTCCATGCTTGTCGGCGGCGTGCTGGCGTCCACGATGCACATCGTCGCCCCGACCGCCCGGGCCACGGCGCACGCGGACCGTCGCGTGACCGCCATCGCCCTGGCCGACGCGATGCTTGATGAGATCGCCGCGCTGCCGTTCGAGGATCCGACCGACGCGACCGGCGCCATCGGGCCGGAGGCCGGCGAGGTGACGGGAACGCGCAACGGGTTCGACGACATCGACGACTACCACGGCTGGAACGCGCCGCCGCGGCACGCCGACGGCCTGGCCATCAGCGGCATGGCGTCCGGATGGACGGTGCAGGTCAGCGTCCAGCATGTCCTCGCGTCCAATCCCTCCAGCGTTCAGGCGACCCCGACCGGCGTCAAGCTGGTTGTCGTCACGGTCCGGCTCAGCGGCGTGCTGCTGGCCGAGCGGTCCATGCTCCGCACCCAGGCCTTCGACCATTTCGGGAGAGGATCATGAGAGCACACGCATCCGCCCGGCCGGGGAGCGTCTATCTGGCCGTCCTGGTGGTTGTTTCCGCGGTCACCGCGCTGGTGCTCACGGGGGCGGCGTTGCGCAAGCACCTGCACGAGCGTGCCGCCGTGGGCGGCGACGCGGGCGCGGTGCGCCGGCTGGCCATGTCGGCGGCCGAGATGGTCGTTCATGCCGCGGCGACCGACGAGGTGGAGTTCAGGAAGCACGCCGAGTCGGGGATGCTCTTCGACAACCTGGCGCTGGCTCCCGGGTCCGTCTCCGCCAGCATCGTGGACGCGGACACAAAGACGGCCGCCACACCGGCGACCACGAAGTTCCGGGTGGTCACGACCGCCACGGTCGGGGACGCCACTTCTCGTCTCTCCGTGCTGCTCCGCGACACACCGAGCAATGCGCTCTCGGTCCTGATGTCCTCCATGAACCCCAAGCCCATCGCCTACTGGCCGCTCGACGAGGTGAAGGTTTCGGGCGGTGTTGACAGGATCGGCGGCCGGAACGCGGTCTTCAACACCCCGGCGGCGGCCGGAGCCTACACCCACAGCCACGGCGGGCCGGTCCCGCGGGTCGTCCGGCAGGCCGAGTTTGTCCGCGTCCCGCACCACGATGTGTTCGAGTTGGCCAACGGCACACTCTGCTTCTGGGTCCGGTTCGATCAGAAGCCGACCGGCTCCTCCGAGCGGGGCGTGATCGCCAAGGAACGCATCCCGCAGGACACGCCCATGTCGCTGGCGGTCTATCTCACCAGCTCGAGGCTGCGGTACACGATGAACAACTCGAACAACAACGGCGCCACGATCGAGTGCTCAAGCTCGAAGATCACCGAGGGGAAGTGGCACTTCATGGCCGTCACATGGGGCGACCTGGGCATGGAACTTTACATCGACGGCACGCGCGAAGCATTCGGCCCGTCAACGATGGACCTCAACGAATCCAACGGGCCGGTGCGTCCGCCGAACAAGTACGACTGGCTGTTCGGCGCCCGCAACGGGGCGGGCAACACGCCCGCTTCGCCGATCCAAGGCTCTGTCGCGCGGGTCTCCCTTTTCAATGTGCGGCTTTCCCAGGCGCAGATCCGGTCCATCCATCAGGCCGACGCCATGCCCCCCGGCATCCGCCCCGTCCGCGGGGGCTACGCGACCGTCGCCGATTGAGCGTGTCCGAGGGGGGTTAGTGGGGCGGTCCGCTCACGCGGCCTGTCGCAGCGGGTCCTGCGCGGCGTGGTTCTCGACCATCCGGTCGTACTCGGACAGGTCCACCGTCAGGAACGCCTCGGCGACACGCGGATCGAACTGCGTACCCGAGCACTTGGCGATCTCCGCCAGAACCACCTCGCGCGACATCTTCGACCGGTAGGCCCTGTTCGAGCTCATCGCGTCGAAGGTGTCCGCCACACCGATGATGCGCGCCACCAGCGGGATATCTTCACCCGTCAGGCCGTGCGGGTAGCCAAGCCCGTCGTAGCGTTCATGGTGGTAGAGCACCCCGGGCAGGATGTCCTGGAGGCCGGGGATTCCCTCGAGAATCCTGTGCCCGATCTCCGGGTGCTGCTTGATCTTCTCGAACTCCTCGTCCGTCAGCCGCCCCGGCTTGCACAGCACGCTCTCCGGCACGCCGATCTTGCCCACATCGTGCACGATGCCGGCGATCCGGACCCGCTCGATCTCTTCGGGCGGGAACCCGAGCGTCCGGGCGATCTCCGCGCTCAGGTGCGCGACCCGGTCGGAGTGGCCGCGGGTGTAGCGGTCCTTGGCGTCCAGCGCGCCGGACATGGCCCGGATCGTCCCGATGAAGCTCAGGCGTTGCTCGGCGTACAGGTCGGCGTTCTCCAGGAACGCGCCGAGCAGCCCGCACACCGACTCGATGGATTTGGTTTCGTAGGTCGAGACCTGCGCGTCATCGCCCATCTTCCCCCCGGCGAGCAGCACGCCGAACCGGCGTCCGCCCCGCTCGATCGGGTGGGCCACGAGCTGCGGCGCGAGGGGAGAGTCCGGATCATTGACATGATGGATGTCCGTCGTTCCGGCCGTCGCCGTCGGGGCCTCGCCGGCCAGTTGCTCCAGCGTGGCCCGCGCCATCTCGTCCGTCAGCCGCTCGGGGCCGATCTGGTAGACGGTCTCCGTGTTGTTGAGCGCGATGCCCACCCACCGGTACATCAGCGTCGAGGCGATCAGCTCCCCGGTGGTCCGCACGAAGGACGCCGGCTCGTTGAGCGATCCCATCGCCCGCCCGAGTTCGCACAGCATGGTCACCGACTCGTACGCCGACGCGAGCTGCGCGGTGAACCCGTCGATCACCTCGGCCGAGCGGAAGCCGCCGATCAGATCCTCGTGCATCCACGAGATCAGCCGGCCGACCCGCTGCGCCTCGCGGTCGCTCAGCACGGCGTAGTGGTGCAGCGCGTGCTTGACCGCCGCCAGTTGCAGCGATCCGCCCACGCACCCGGGTTCGAGCAACCGCGAGTCGAGGATCTCAGGCCCGAACCCGATGGCGACGAAGTACCCCGTGCGCCGCCGCCGGTGCAGTTCCTCGAAAGGAAAGACCCACAGCCCGGGCAAGGGGTTGGCGGCCGACAGCGTCTGCTGGGCGCTCCATGCCGATGCCAGCTCCGTCAGCATGGACCGGAACGGCTTGGAACTCATCCAGAGCGAGAGCAGGTCGCCGGCGCCCGCGTCCTCCACCGGCATCCCGTTCGGGTCCAGGCGCCAGGTGATCAGCCCGAGCTGGGCGCAGCGTTCCACGAACACGGGCGGCACCGCGGGCCGGGCCTTGGGCTTGATCGTGGCGTTCACGCCGACCGCCTCAACCCCGGCCCCTCGCCGGCCAGCAGCTCATGAATTCTCAGCACCACATCCCGCGCGCTGAAGGGCTTCTCGATCACCAGGCGGATGTTCGAGAGTTGCTTGGCTTCCCGCTCCACCACATACCCGCGGGCCGAGAGCAGGATCACCGGAATCCGGCGCAGCTCGTTGTTCCCGTTGAGCTTCTCGGCCAGGTCGATCCCGCTCATGTACGGCATCTGCAGGTCGGTCACGATCAGTTGCGGGCGGTGTTCCGAGGCCAGCTCGTAGGCCTCTTCCCCGTCCTCGGCCGTCAGCACTTCCATCCCGGCGGCTCGGACCGCGCGGGCCATGACATGGGTCACATGGGGTTCGTCGTCTGCAAGCAATACGGTAATTTCCGCCATGGTGCTCCCGGTCTGCGTGACCGCCTCCGTCCTGCTCTATCGGCTTCATGCCAAACGGGCTGACCCGGGGTTCACACCCAGCGGCCAAATCAGGAGTTATCCGGTGCCCTCCGTGGGTGAAGGGGAGGGGGGGCGGGGGGGCGAAGATCGGGGGGTCATCCCCGCTCCGCTCAAGAATGGGTCCGCCTGTTCCGGCAGGTTCGGCCTGTGGGTGGTAGCATCCGGTCATGCCCGAGACCCTGCCGGAATCCGTCGAGATCGAGAGCACCGAGTCCGCATCCCAGGCGGGTGCGCCCCCCCCCCCGAACAGGGAAGTTCTCGCCGCCATCGAGGCCATCCTTCTCTCGGTTGATCGCCCTATCCCTGTCGCCAAAATCGCCGAGCCTGTGGCTCCGGTGCTGGGGGTGGAAGTGGGGGCCTCCCAGGTCGAGGCCGCCATCGCGGCACTGAACGGGGAGTATGATGCCCAGGGCCGGGCCTTCCGCATCGAGCCGGTCTCCGGGGGCTACCGCCTCATGACCCGTCCGGAGCACGCCCCGGTGATCGCGGCCATGCACCGCGCCCGGGCGACCACCCGCCTTTCCCGCCCGGCCCTGGAGACCCTTTCCATCATCGCCTACCGCCAGCCGGTGACCCGCGCGGAACTTGAAGCCATCCGCGGCGTGGCCTGCGGCGAGGTGCTCCGCTCCCTGCTCGACCGCAGAATGATCAGAATCGCCGGGCGGGCCGAGGAACTCGGGCGTCCCATGCTCTACGGCACCACCCCCCAGTTTCTCGACGCCTTCGGCCTGGCCAACATCAAGGACCTGCCCAAGCCCGAAGAACTCGCCGACCGCCTGGAACAATCCCAGGGTTCCTGACGCATCTTCCAAGGAGTTTCCCAAATGCACCGCAAGGACGCCCGCGTGCTCGGACGCATCATCCCCGTTCTGGTCATCGCCCTGCTCGCTCTCGCGCAGATCGGCTGCTCGGGCGCGACCCGGGTCCACGGCCGGGTCGTCACCGGCCCCGTGGGGCTGGCCGTGATCGTTGATCCCACGGATGAACGCCTGACCCAGCCCGGCGTGCCGGGCGTCGAGGTCGCCATGCTCAGGGAGTCCGCCTCCAACAGCGGCTCCATGCTCATGAGCACCACGACCGACGAGCAGGGCAACTTCATGTTCACCATCGCCCGCGGCCAGCACCCGGGCGGCGCGGTCATCATCCGCACCCGCGGTCCCGGCATCTACACCGCGCGCTCCCGTTCGTACCTGCCCACGGGCAACCGCAAGCTGCTCTGCACCGTCATGCCACAGCCCGCCCCCCCCATCCCCCCCGCAACCGGCGCCGCTCCCGATCCGAACCGCATGGAACGATGACCCCCGCCCCGCATCCCAACCCGGCCTTCCAGCAAGCCGCGGGCGACGCGATCCGCCCCCGGCGCCGGGGGGCCAGGCTCGGCTGGAGCGGGTTCGTCTTCATTCTCATCACCGTCTTTCTGGCGATCGGCGCGGTCAACTCGCAGAACAACCTGCTCTTCTGGATCTTCGGACTGTCCGTCGCCGCGGTGATCGTTTCGGGGATCATCTCCGGCAACAGCCTGATGGGTCTCCGTCACGCGGGTCATGAAATCCCGGACACGCCCGTGGGCGTCACGCGGGATCTCATGCACACGCTCGTCAGCCGCAACCGCGTGCTGCCCGTCTTCGCCCTGAACATCCGCGAACTCGACGCGCCCGACACCCGCCCGGGGTGTGCGCTGCACATCGCTCCCCGCGGCATCGCCCGCGCCACGGTCCCCTGGACCCCGACCCGGCGGGGACCGACCGATTTCGATCGTGTCCTGGTCGAGTCCCGCTTCCCCTTCGGTTTCATCATCAAGACGCTTGAGTACTCGGCCCCGAGACGCGGGCTGGCCACCCCGCCCGTCCTCGAACTCAGTCCCGATCTGATCGCGTCGCTGGGCGAGGGCCAGACCGAGCACCGCATCAAACGCGCCCGGCGCAACGCCACCGGGGCGTACTTCGGCCTGCGCCCCTACGCGCCCGGCGATCCGCGCCGCCTGATCGCCTGGCGTCCGAGCGCGCGCCGCTCGGACCTGCTGGTGGTCGAGCACGCCGAGCCGCAGGGACGCTCCGTGTGGATCCACCTCACCCCGCCGCCGGGAGCCTTCGATTTCATGGCCGAGCGGGCGGTCGCGCTGGCGGCCTCGCTCACGGTGGCCGGTTCCCGCTCCGGCCGACCGGTCGGCGTCTGGGCGCCGTGGGCCGGCCTGAAGCTCGTCCCTGCCACCGGCGGGCCGGCCGAGGCGCGGGCCGTCCGCGCCCTGGCCATGATCGACCCCGCCGCCGAGCCAGGCCCGGATTCCGACCCGCCCGTCCGTCCCGGGGATTCGGTCATCACCATCCCGATGGCGCCCATGCCCGCGTCAGCCGGTCCGGGCGACTCCACGATCCTGGACCCCGCCCGTCCCGAGGTGTGGCTTGCCCCCGGCGCGATCCTTCCCCCGAGCCTGCTGCCCTCCCCGCCGGGGCCGCGCCGGTGACCGCGTCCGACCCCACCCTGGTCCATCACCTCCGGCGCTCCGTGGGGTTCGCGGCGTTGGGCGCGGTCCTGGCGTACACCTTCGCCGACGCCTCGCCCGAGTTCTTCACGATCATGCTCTGCGGCCTGGCCTCCGCCTGGTGGATCGCGGTGCTCCCGCAACGCCCGGCCCCCACCCGGGCGATCAACGCCGGTCTGCTCGGCGTGCTGGGCACCGGCGTGTTCCAGATGCTGCGCATGGGCTTCACGGTCAGCGCGTTCGCCTACTTCATCGGCCTGCTGCTCATCGTGAAGTTGTTTGACCTGCGCCGTGCCCGCGACTGGGGCCAGGCCCTCGTCCTGATCACCGGCCTCTACATCTCCGCCGTGCTGACCAGCAACTCCATCATCACCGGCCTGATGCTGCTGATCGGCAGCGTTCTGCTCTTCCGGGCGGTGCTTCGCCACCAGATCCATGCCGCCGCCGAGCGGGGCGGGCGTGCCGCCGCCGCGCCCACCCCATCGCAGCGCCGGGATCTCCGCTCGCTCCAGCTGGGCGCGGGCTTCGCCATCGTCGCGGTCGCCGCTGTGATCTTCATCTTCCTGCCGCGGAACCTGGGGGCGGACTCGTTCGGCAACTGGGGCGTCATGCCGACCGGGCAGACGACCGGCTTCACCGACGAGGTCCAGCTCGGCGGCCCGGGCCTCATCTCCCAGTCCCAGACCCCCGTGATGGACATCACCGTCCTCGACCGCAACGAGCGCAACCGCGGCCGGGCCGACTCCGCCCCGATCTATCTCCGCGGCGCGGTCCTCGAAACCTACGAGGACGGACGCTGGCGGCGCGACCGCGGCCCCGGGGCGCGGTCGCTCATCCGCGCCCAGTACATCCCCGACGGCGCTGCCATCCGCCCGTGGCTCTCGCCCCGCACCGACATCTGGGAGACCGAGGTCCGCGTCATCCTCCGCGCCGCCGCCGCGGGCGTCACACCGCTCTTCACCCTCTGGCAACCGCTCGAACTCCGCCCTACCGGCGCGGGCCAGTTCCTCGCCCATGACGCCGCGACGGGGATGGTCCTGCGCGAAGGTTCTCCCGGGCGGCTGGAATACACGGTCCGCGCGCTCGACCCGCGTTTCTCCAGGATCGACTACCCGTCACCTTCGGACGCGGCCCGTCCCGGCTTCGATCCCGGCATCGTGCCGCCGAGGGTCCGGGAGTACGCGCTGGGCGTTCTTGGTGTCGCCGAGATCGAGCCGGACCCGGCCCTCCGCCCGATCGAGGACGACATCCGCGCGGTCCGGGTCCTCGAGAACCACCTCAAGTCCGCGTTCTCGTACACGCTCGTGGACGAGCCTGTTCCCCCCGGGCGCGAGCCGACGGAGTGGTTCCTCTACGACCGGCGCGAGGGACACTGCGAGTACTACGCCTCCGCCCTCGCGCTGATGGTTCGCGCCATCGGCGTCAACGCCCGCGTCGTCACCGGCTATGTCGCCTCGGAGTACAACGATGTCACCTCGCAGTACATCGTCCGCGAGAGCAACGCCCACGGCTGGGTCGAGGCCGAGGTCGCCCCGGGCTATTGGATGACCTTCGACGGCACCCCGCCGCTCCAGCTCAATCAGATCCACCAGCCGCCGCCCAGCCTCTGGCGGTCCGTCAAGAAGGTCTATGAGACCATCGAGTTCGCGTGGGGCGCCGGCATCGTCGGCTTCAACACCGACACCCAGCGCGCCCTGCTCGGGGATCTGGCCACCGATTTCGGCCTCCGCGCCTTCGGCGGACGCATGATCGAACGGCTCCGCCACGACGCCCGCGGCCTCGTCGTCCGCGCGGCCGCCGCCGCCGGCGCGGTATTCGCGTGCTCCATGATGATCGGTCTGGTCATCCTCCGCCGACGCGACATCCTCGCCCGCGTCGCCGCCATCATCACCGACCGCCTGCGCCGCCTCCTCGGCCTGCTGACCGCCCCGCGCACCGACGGCCCCGACCGGCTGCACCGCCGGACGCTCCATGCCCTGGCCCGTGCGGGTCGCGCCAAGCCCCACGACCGACCCCTCCGCGCCCACCTGACCGACTCGGCCCCACATCTCGCCCCCCCGCTGGCCGCCGCGCTCACCGAGGCGTGCGACCTGCTCTACCGGGTCCGCTACTCCCCGCGCCCCGGGGCGACCGAACCGGACATCCGCCGGCTCATCCGCGACATCCGCAGGTCCGAGAAGGCGCAACCCCCGGCCTCCGTCCGTTGACCGGTCAAGCCGCATCCCGACGGGTCCGATGACCCTCCGAAGGAAACTTTCGTCCCTCGGAGACCCGACATGCCCGCGAACCGTTCCCGCACCGAGCGTTGGCGCGAATGCCTGCACCAGATCTGCGAGCGAGGCGGTGGCCTCGAGTTCGCCATCGACCAGGGCCAGGCCTCTGATCGCAAGGATCTGGTCTGGCGCGTCCATGTCTACCGCGTCGAGAACGACACCATCCTGGTCGAGCATCCAGGGTCGATGGGGCAGTCCTTCCCCGTGCCCGCGGCCACGCCGCTGGTCGGCATCATGGCCGTCGGCCAGAACCGCTGGATGTTCCGCACCCGCGTCGTCGCCGTCGAGAACATCCCCACCCGCCACGGCCCGCGACGCGCCCTGCGCATCCTGGCCCCCGACAGCGTGGAACGCTGCGTCCGTCGCAACGCCGACCGCACCAGCACCCTCGAGCTGAACCTGCCGATGGTCGAGTGCTGGCCCCTGCTCGACCCACGCTCCGCCACCGCCATCGAGGTCGCCAACCGCGTCCAGGTCACCGACCTGCTCGACCACGGCGCCGGCGGACAGGCCAAGCCCAGCGACGATCCCGCCGCCATGCCCGAGGTCGGCCCCAGGTTCGAGGCGCGCCTGTCCAACATCGGCGGCGGGGGCGTCGGCCTCATCATCCCGCGCCAGGACCACGCCACGATGGACTCGGTCCACGCCTACTTCCTCCGCATCGACCTGCGCCCCACCGTGCCCGCGCCGCTGCTGCTGACCGCCCGCGTCGCCCACACCCACATCGATTCCCAGCAGAACACCTACGCCGGCCTCGCCTTCGACTTCTCCCTGAACCAGGAGCACAAGGAGTTCGTGGTCGGCCAGATCGCTCGCTATGTGGGCGCCATGCCCGTCCGCAAGGCCGCCTGACGCCCCATGAGCCGCGGGCTTCAGCCCGCGCGGTCGCAAATACCCCCGTCACACGCCGCACGCCCCGGGTCCGACCCCGGATCAATCAAAGACGCCCGGCGGAACCCGCCGGGCGTCTTTGATTCATGAACCGGCCGCGTCACCAGTTCTTCAGCGTGTACATGGTCGGGTTGTCCACCACCATGATGACCGAGTTGCCCGCGTCGGCCCGCAGCGTGATCGCGTTCACCCCGTCGTTCCAGATGCCGCTCCAGTAGCCCTTGGCCGGGCGGGAGTGCTCGGTGATGCCGTAGCGGCCGTCGAAGGTCGTCTTGCCGCGCGGGGCGAACAGCTCGATCGTGCCCGCCGAGTCCTTGCTCAGCACCATCTGGACATTCCCGTGGCTGCTCCACGCGGTGATCGGGTCGTGGATCGGCCCGTCGGTGCGAATCTCGATGTCCCCGCCCTCCATCTCGGCGGTGCCGGATTCCGCGTCGATCACGCCCGTCGCGCCAATGATCTTGATGTCGCCCCCGGCGTTGCGCACCCGTACGCCGTCGGCCCGCGGCACATACACGATCACATCGATCGGCGGGCGGAACCCGTCGATGGTCAGGTCCGTCGGGCGGATCACGATCGTTCCGACCTCCCCGTCGGTGACATGCTTGGCCGTGAAGTACTTGCCCGTCGGGTCGAACTCGTAGCCCTGCCGGGCCGTCCGCCAGCGCAGCCGGCGCTCCTGGCGCACCCGGAACGCGACGAACGATTCCTCGTTCCGCGCGCGGGCGTCAACGGTGACATCGCCCCAGGGGTTCTCGATATCGATCGCGGTGAACCGGCCCACCGTCACGGGGGGGCCTTCCACCGGCACCGACCGGGCCAGCTTGTTCGCCTCGATCCGGGCACGCAGCCCGCCCATCCGCTGCCCGCACGCCGTGGTTGCCGCCAGGGTGCCGCCAAGTGTCAGGGCGATGATCGGGATCCAGATCCGTGTGCGCATCGTCGGGGGTCCTCTTCGGTTTCGGGCGGTCCTCGGAACGCCCGTGTTCGGTCCATGCTAAGATAGCCCATTGTCGTCGTCCTGGTGGGACCGGGACGGCGTGAGCATCCAAACTTCTCCCGCCCGTCAGGATCGGCGGGTGCCGTCCGTCGTCGTGGTTTTTCTCCTATCGGTCTTACTTCCTCTCTGGTTTCAGAAGGGTTCGCCAAGAAGAGCAAACACATCCCCTTCATTCAGGGGATTTCATCCGACGACCCCAGCACCCTCGCCACCCCGGCGGACGGTCCAACGAGGCCTCCGGGCGGTCCCCAACGCCCCTTCGGCCCAACGGAGACCACCGCGTGGTCCACGGAACCGCTTTTCACACAACGGGTTACAGCACGACGCTCGCCCAGACCGCCGCTGGCGATTCCTTCGGCATCCTGATCGCCGCCGCGGTCGTGGCCCTGCTCGTCGGAGCGGTGGGGGGGTTCTTCCTCTTCCGCACGCTGGCAGGGCAAAAGCTTGCCAACGCCTCCGCCCATGCCGCCGAGACCGTCCGCCGGGCCGAGGACGACGCCCGCAACGCCGCGGAAAAAATCCGGCTCGAAGCCGAGCGGAAGGCCATCGAGCGCAAGGAGGCGGTGGATAAGGAACTCGAAACCGCCCGGGCCGAACTCCGCGAATCCGAGCGCCGCCTCACCAAACGCGAGGACCTCTTCGACCGCAAGGAGGAAACCCTCACCCTCAAGGAGCGGACCCTGAGTGACCAGTCCGCCAGGCTGGAGAAGCGGGCCGAGCAGATGGCCGCCGCCGAGCAGCAGGTCGCCCAGCTTCGGGACAGGCAGGAGCAGGAACTCCAGCGCGTCGCCCAGCTCGATCGGAGCCAGGCCAAGGAACTCCTGCTCGAACGGGTCGCCGAGAAGGCCCGTGTCGAGATGGGCAAGGTCACCCGCCAGATCGTCGAGGACGCCGAGGAGAACGCCCGCAAGGAGGCCACCGAGATTCTCATCAACGCCGTGCAGCGGTACTCCAACGAACTCACGAGCGAGTCCACCGTCCGCACCGTCGCTATCCCCTCGGACGACATGAAGGGCCGCATCATCGGGCGCGAGGGCCGCAACATCCGTGCCATCGAGAAGGCCACCGGCGCGGACATCATCGTGGACGACACGCCCGGTGTCATCGTCGTCTCGTGCTTTGACAAGGTTCGTCAGGCCATCGCCGTCGAGTCCATCGAACGCCTCATCGCCGACGGCCGCATGCACCCGACCCGCATCGAGGAGGTCGTCGAGAAGGTCAAGAGCGAGATCGAGGAGAAGATCCTCAAGACCGGCAAGGAGGCCGCCGTCGAACTGGGCCTCAAGGGCCTGCACCCCAAGATCATCGAGGCGATGGGACGCCTGTCGTACCGCACCAGCTACGGCCAGAATGTCCTCAAGCACTCCATCGAGGTGGCTTACCTCTCGCAGATCATCGCCGATCAGTTGGGCCTGGACGGCAAGCTCGCCCGGCGTGCCGGCTTCCTCCACGACATCGGCAAGGCGATGGACCACGAGATGGAGGGCGGCCACCCCAAGATCGGCATGGACTTTGCTCGCCAGTACGGCGAGAAGGAGGAGGCCGTCCTCAACGCCATCGGCGGCCACCACGCCGACATCCCCGCCACCACCTGGTACACCCCCATCATCATGGCCGCCGACGCGGTGAGCGCGGCCCGCCCGGGCGCCCGCCGCGAGTCGATGGAGCGGTATGTCCAGCGTCTCAACGACCTCCAGGACATCGCCCTCTCCCAGCCCGGCGTGACCGAGGCCTACGCGGTGCAGGCCGGGCGCGAGGTGCGCGTCATGATCGACGCCGACCGCGTCTCCGACGACGAGGCGTATCTCATCGCCCACGAGATCGCCCGCAAGGTCTCCGACGAGATGACCTTCCCCGGCGAGATCCGCGTCACAGTCCTCCGAGAAACCCGCGCCATTGAGATCGCCCGCTGACCGGGCATTGGACGGATCACGCGCCATGCGGGTGCAGCGTGGCGTTTTGCGGGGCCGGGCATCCAGGCCGGGCGTTCCCTGTGAGGAGGGCATACTGGGGGCAGTGGGGCGGCTCACGAGGACGAAAAACAACCCGGGCTTGGGCCGGGCTGTCGTGGGAACACCGGGTGGAACATGCGCGGGCGTGGTCAGCGGCGGGTGAAGGTGAACTCCATCATCTTGTAGTTTTTGCCGGTGACGGGGTCGGTGCCGTGCATTTCCATGGTGCGGGTGCCGTCGGGCTTGACGCGATCGATCTCCTTCATGGAGGTCGGGGCGCGGGTGATGGGGCAGGTGAAGGAGTGGGTCCAGGTGAGCGTGCCGTCGGCGGATTTCTTGCCCGCGCCCTGCATGATGGTGGTGCTCTGGTTGTCGATCCAGTTGCCGACGAACTGGCCGGCGACGATGTCGTAGCCGGTGATGCCCATGCCGGTGTAAAGGCCCATGCCGGGGATCTCGCAGTTCATCTCGCTGCGGAAGTAGCGACCGTCCATGAGGGGGGCGATGGTCATGGTGGCCTCGACGGGGAAGGACTCGGAACCGGGCCCCATCCACATCTTGCCCTGGCCGTGCCAGGCGCCGACGCCCTCGGCGAGCCAGGCGTGCTCCTCGCCGGGGGTGCCGGCCTCGATGCAGGCCATCATGTGCTCCATCGTCCAGCCCTCGGGGAGCTGCATCTCCGGCTGGCCTTCCGGCTGGGTGTTGTTCGTGAAACCGGCGCCGATGGCGAGGATGGCGAGGCCGGTTCCCGCGGCGGCGGCCGCGACGATGGATCGGTTGCGGGTCATGGTTCGATACTCCTGTGGTTGGGCACGCTGGGGCGTGCGGGGGTTTCGGATGATACGGGTGAAGCACATCGGGTCCGCCAGGGCATGACCGAGCGGACGAGGGGATCACGCAGCACGAGGCCGGTCCAGGCGAGAACGGCGGTGGCAATCGGGAGAACGACTCCATCGTCGGCGCGGAGGTGGACGGCCGTGCCGCCGCCCATGTAGGCGGTGGTCAAAGCCGCTCCCAGCACGCCGGTGCGAGGGATGAGGTAGAGCAGGATGCCGAGCGTCTGGGCGATGGCGATCGGAAGAATGACGGGATCGGCATAACCGAGGTGCTCGAACTCGGCGAGCGCGGAGGGGGTCCGCAGGAACTTGGTGGCCGCGCTGTGGAGAAGGAAGACGCCCACCGCGGCGCTGATGGCCCAGCCGATGAGGGCGAGCGCTTTGTTGGCCGGTGTTGAAGGCGGCAAGCGGGAACTCCTCGGGTCGGGTGACGGCGCGGGGCGTGGAACTCACCGCCGCCAGGGCGTGACGGCTCGGACCCTTGGATCACGGAAGAAAAGGCCGAGCCAGACGATCACGCCGACGACGGCGGGCATGAGGATGTAGTTGATGGGGTCCGCGGCACGGACATGGGTGGCGACCGCGCCGCCGAGGTACCCGGTGAGCAGGATCGCCCCCAGCACGGCGGTGCGCGGGAACAGGTACAGGGCGGCGCTGACGAGCAGGGCGATGCCGATCGGGCGCGTGGCGGATTCTGGATAGTCCATCTTGGCCAGGCCACCGCGGGCGGTCTCGGTGAGCATGATGCTGTTGATCGCGCCGAAGAGAAGGAAAAGGGCGGTGAGGATGGTCAAGGCCCATCCGATCCAGAAGAGCTTGCCGCGTGGAACGGTTTTTTCCTGGTTGGAGTGGGTGGTCATGATCGGTTCCTTGGTGCGGGAAGGACGGGCGCGGCCTATCTCGCCCGCGTGAAAACACAAGAGTCATACGGATCGCATTTGATTTCCGGGCGTGGCATGGGTGTTCCGCTTGTGCTCCGGAAGACCATCCCCTCACTTGCGTTCGGGGCGAACTGGAGGGGCGCTACTTCGCCCGGCGAAAGGTGGCGGTCATGATCTGCTGCCAGGAGCCGTCGTCCTGCTGCACGAGGGCGCGGAAGGCGCGTTCGTCCGGGCCCTTGAACTCGGTGACATCGCGGTACTTGGCGGTCTTGCCGGGCTGGTCCCAGCGGGGGCCGGTGGCTTCGAGGATCAGGGTGTCGTCGCCCTCGAGCCAGCCCTCGTAGACCCACATGTGGGTCATCATGGACCCGACCCAGGTGCCGACGAAGCGGCCGCGTTCGGGGTCAAAACCGACGGTGATGAACATGGTGGCCTCATCGCCGTCGGGCATCTCGCCGCGTCCCTCGCCCTGGATCCAGAGGTCGCCGATGGAGCGGACGGTCTCCCTGCCTTTCATCTTCATCGGCTCGCCGCCCGGCTCGGCCGGGCACTCGCTCTCGGAGGTCCACTCGCCAAGGTATCGCTTGAGCCACTGATGCTCTTTGGTCGGCTCGGTGTGCATTGGTGTATCTCCTGTGCGTGGGTTCTGGTCGCTCTGGATTTTTCCTCCCCCTTCCAGAAACCAAAGTAGAGCGTCGTTCGGGTTTTGTCAAGATTAATTTCCCTTGATTTCGCCGACTCGTTCTAACCCATTGTGTTCGCTGGGGTTGGGGCCGCACTGGATCGGGGTGGTCGGGCTCGGGTCTTGAGGCTGAGGAAGGATGCGGCTTGGTGGAGCCGTGCCACCCGGTTGGCGGTGGGGGCGTGCGAGCGGCATCCCGTCCGATCAGGCGGGGGGAGGGGGGGCGGCTCGAAAAACGGGTGCGAGATTCACGCATGGTTCACAGGTGGTTCACGGCGCACAGGCATGATGCGTTTGTTGAAGAGACCGAGCGTCGCGGACCGTGCCGGTCCGGCACGGCGGCGGGCGGCTCAAGGCGCCAGACAGGAGGTTCAAGCCATGACCGAGAAGAAACCCCAGACGCAGAAAACGCAGACGCAGACCCAGAAGAATCAGAATCCGACCGGCTCGCAGCAGAAGAGGACCGAGGATCAGGGCCAGCGGGCGCGCGGCCAGACCGAGACCAACACCGGGAATCAGAAGAAGGAACCCGGACGGGATCGCTGAGCCATCCGGTACGCACGGGATTGACATCGGTCGATCGGGGCCGATGCCGAAGGACCCGCGCAGCCGGAAGGTTGGCGGGTCTTTTCGATGGATGATGCCGGTGGGGGGAGGGGGGGGAGGCAGCCCGATGCGGGGCTGCCCCGGTGGCGGAGCGGGTCAACGCCGGTAGGTGATGCGGGCCTTGGTCAGGTCGTAGGGGCTGATCTCGACGGTGACGGTGTCGCCCGGGAGGATGCGGATGTAGTTCTTCCGCATTTTGCCGGAGACATAGCCGAGGATCTCGGATTTCTGCTCGTTGGGCAGGCGGAGCTTGAACATGGCGTTGGGCAGGGCCTCGATGACCACCGCTTCCATTGTGAACTTGTCGTCTTGCTTCGCCATGCAGTCCTCAGGATCGGGGCTTGGCCGCGTCCGCACGCCCGGCCGTGGCCCGCTTGGTCGGAAAACCCGCTCTTTGGCGGGCGGGGGGGGGTACAGTAGCGCGGGTGGGGCGGCGGGCCAAGAGAAAAGACGGAAATGCCGGATCGGACGGGATTTGGCTCAGTCCGCGCCCTCGGCGGGAACGGGCGGCGGGGCTTGGATCGCGGGCAGGACGGGGCTGAGGCCGGGGGATGCCGGGTCGAGGAGCTGGTTGAGCAGCGCCCCGAGGCGGACGCCGCCCTGCTGGAGTCTGAGGTGGACCACGGGCAGGGTGTCGCGGACATAGTCCTCGGCCAGTTCCGCGCCCGGCTGGACGGGGTAGGCGTACCGCTCGGCCAGACGGTGGCTCTCGAAGGTCCAGCGACCGGCGGTGCCGGTCAGGTCGTCGTGGCGGGCGTCGGCGAGCCAGGCGATGCGGTCGGCCGGGCGGACCTCGTTCCAGAGGCGTTCGGCGATGGTGGGCCACGGCTCGGGGTCGCCCGCGTTGAGGATGTTGGAGTCCCAGACGGCGTGGAGGTTGCGGGCGCGCCCGAAGAAGCGGACCTGGATGTCGTTGCCGCCGCGGTCCTCGGGGCGTCCGGCGTGCAGGGGCTGGTGGAGGTCGCCGACGAAGTGGATGAGGAACTTGAGGGCGTCCTCGCGGGTCTTGTCGTCCACCTCGTCGATCAGCAGGCGGGCGAAGTCCTCGATGGCGGAGACGACGCAGCCGTTGTCGGGGCAGTGGGCGGCGTGGTCGTAGGCGGCCGTGTTGGCGGGCAGGTTGACATAATGCAACGGGGCCGTCCAGCGGTAGGCGGCCGTGGTGCGGACCTGGTCGGCCCAGGCGGCGACGGCGGGGAGATCCTCACCCGCGAGGATCTGCTTGGCGCGGGCCTGGGCCGTCGGGGTCATCTCACGCCAGGCGATCTCGGCGATGATGGCGTGGCCGTCCCGCCCCCACGCGCCGAGGCAGGCGAGCGCGAGAAGGGCGGCCAGGGACGCGAGGATGCGGTTGAGCATGGGACGGCACTGTAGGATGGTCGTGTTTGTGTGCAGGATGGATCAGTGGGTTGGGGCGGGGGGGCGTGAACCGTCCGGATGAAGGTCGAAGGGGGACGGCGCGCCGTCGAGCATGGCCGCGACGGCGTGACGGGCGGTGAGGTGGCCCATCGACATGCCGTGGCCGGTCAGGCCGCCGCAGAACCAGACGCGCCCAAGCCCGTCGCGCGTGGGGCGGACGATGGGCAGGCCGTCGGGGCTGAACCCCATGATGCCGGACCAGCGGGCGATGACCTCGTAGCGGTCGGTGATGAGTTCGCCGGCCCACCGTTCGAGGCGGTCCTGCACGGCGGGGTTGAGGCCCTCGGCGTCGGTGCGTTCCTCGGCCTCACGGTGCTTGCGGGAACCGCCGACGACCACCGTGCCGTCCCCCCCCGGGCCGGAGCGGATGTATTCCGATCCGTGGTTGAGGTAGTAGGCGTAGGCGAGATCGGCGTGGGCGGGGTCGTGCGGGCGCATGGCGAACATCTGGCCGCGGTTGGGGACGACGATGCCTTCGAGTTCCGGCAGCAGTTCGCGGGCGTAGGCGTTGGTGCAGACGAGGCAGTGCGAAGCATGGACGGTGTGGTTGCGGGCGCGGACGGTGACGCCGGTGTCGCCCGCATCAATGGCGTACACCCGGCTGGAGGTGAAAACGGGCGTGTCCGACAGGCGGGACCGGAGCAGGCCGACGAGTTCGACGGGCGAGCAGACCGCATCGCCCGGGTTGACCAGACCGAGGACCGGAAGGCCGGAACGCCAGATCGGATCGTCCGGGGCTCCCGCGCCGGGCCGGATCAGCTCGACGCGGAAGCCGTCCTTCTCAAGCAGGTTCGCGGACTCCTTCAACTCCTCGACTTCCACGCCCGGCAGGGCGGCCAGGCAGGAGGGGCGGTCGGCGAAGCCGGGCAGCGTGTCCGCGCCGAGGGCACGGAGGGCCTTGAGGTTGTCCTCCGTCCATTTCCAGAGGAACCTGGCGCGGTCACGCCCGAGGTCTCGGACGGCGGCGGCGTAGTTGTCCGCCGCGCCACGCATCAGGTAGCCAGCGTTGCGGCCGCTGGCGCGGGAACCCGGAAAGTCCTGCTCGATGATGGCGGCCTTCAAACCGCGCGCCTCGCACTCGATCGCGGCCGACAGGCCGGAGATGCCCGCGCCGATGATGGCGACATCGGCTTCCAACCGAACCGGGACGGGTTCCAGGCGTTGCCAGAGGCTGACGGTCATGCGTCTCTCCACCAGAACAGGGCGATGTCGTTGAGGTTCGTGCCCGTCGGGCCGGTGCGGATCAGGCCGCCCCCCCCGCACAACATCTCGATGGCGTGGTACGAGTCGTGGTTGGCCAGGGCGTTTCGGGCGAGCGTGGCGGCGCGGGGGTCGGCGAACATCTCGGAGCAGAGGATCGCGCCGGCGGCATCGGTCGGGCCGTCGATGCCGTCGGTGGCCAGAGTCAGCAAGGCCCAGGGGCGGTCGGTCGGCAGGGCGAGGGCGGTGGCGAGGGCGAGTTCGAGGTTGCGGCCGCCGACGCCGGCGGCGTCGCCGACGGTCACGGTGGTCTCTCCCCATGCCAGCAGGGCGTTGGGGCTGTCAGGGCCGGACGGGGGGGATGAGGGGGGCATGGCGAGGAAGCGGGCGGCGAGGTCGGCCCCCGCGGCTGAGGCTTCGCCCGCGACGGGTTGCACGACGGGGCCGACACGGATGGGGCTTGCGCCGGGTGTCGGGTCGGCGGCGAGCGCGGCGGGGAGGCGTTCGGCCAGCGCCCGGCCCGAGAGCAGGATTTCATGGGTCGCGGGCGGCTGGGAATCGCCGAACACGCGCGGGGTTCGCATGACATTCCGCACATGCAACGAAGCTTCGACTCCCCATTTCGCAAGCACAGCGAGCGGGTCGCCCGGCTCGCACGGCACGAGCGGGCCGGAGGCGATGGTGGCGAGGTCGTCGCCGATGACATCGGAGACCACCAGACCAATCACGCGACGGGCCGGGCAGATGGCCCGCAGGCCGCCGCCCTTGAGTTGCTCCAGGGAGCGGCGGACGGTGTTGAGATCCTCAATGGGCGCGCCGGCGCGGAGGAGTGCCCGGGTGACGGCACGGATGTCGTCGAGCGTGACGCCGGCGCGGGGCAGCGTGAGGTGGGCCGAGCCGCCGCCGGAGATCAGTACCAGCACGCCCTCGTCCTCGCGGGCGGCATGGGCGGAGGCGGCCAGGGCGCGGGCGGCTTCGATGTTGCGGTCGGTGGGGATCGGGTGGTCGGCGGGCAAGACCACGGCGTTCTTGTACCCGAACCGGTCGGCCCATTCCGGCGGCGTAATGACCACCGCCTGAGAGAGGCGGATGCTCAGGCGGCGCAGCGCGGCCCGGGCCATCGGCACGGCCGCCTTGCCGAAGGCCAGCACCCGCAGGTCGAGGAAATTACCCAGCTCGTTGCGGGCGAACCATGCGTCCACCGCCGCGTCGGCGTCGCAGAGGCCCAGCGTGCGGGTGATCGCTTCGCCGGCGGTGTGGGCCACATCGGGCGGGAGTCCCTCGGGGATGACGGGATGGGGGGGGTGGGCGGCGGTGGCGTTCATCCCAGCGCGCTCCGGAGGCGGCGGACGGCCTCGTCGATGGTCTCCTCCCGCTTGCAGAAGGCGAAACGGATGTACCTGGAACCCTCGGCGGTGTCGTGGTAGAACGCGCTGGTGGGGATGGCCGCGACCCTGGCCTCGGCGGTCAGCCAGCGGCAGAGGGCGACATCATCCAACGCCCCGACCCGGCGCGACACCGCCTCGTGCTCGGCCATGATGAAGTAGGTTCCCGCCGGGTCGTAGACGCGGAAGCCGAGGTCGGCCAGCGCGGGGCGCAGTTTCTCGAGCATCGCGTGGTCATGGGCGACGATGCGGGACCACTGGGACTCGCCCAGGTCGAGCATCACCGCCGACGCGACCTGGAGGGGCGTGGGAACCGCGAAGGTCAGGAACTGATGGGCGGAGCGGACGCCCGCGGTCAGCTCTGGCGGCGCCACCGCCCAGCCGATCTTCCAGCCGGTCAGCGAGAAGGTCTTTCCGATCGAGGAAATCACGACGGTGCGTTCGCGCATGCCGTCGAGCGAGGCGATGGAGACATGCGGCTGGTCCGGCCGGTAGGTCAGGCGTTCGTAGACCTCGTCCGAGATGGCGACGGCGTTATGCTCTTTGCAGAGATCCGCGATCTGCCCGAGTTCATCCCTGGAAAAGACCGTGCCCGTTGGGTTGTGCGGTGTGTTGACGATCACGGCCCTGGTCTTCGGACCGAACGCCTGGCGGAGCTGGGCGGGATCGAAGGTGAAGCGTCCCCGCTGCGGGCGGAGTGTGACGAACCTGGGCACGCCGCCGGCGATGGCGACGCCCGCGCGGTAGGAGTCGTAGAACGGCTCGAACAGCACGACCTCATCCCCCGGGTTGACCAGGCCGATCAGGGCCGCGGCCAGGGCCTCGGTCGCGCCGCAGGTGACCGTCACCTCGTGGTCGGGGTCGGCATCCAGCCCGATGCCGCGCTTGCACCAGGCCGCGATGGCCCGGCGCAGGTCGGGCACGCCGGGCATGGGGGCGTACTGGTTGTGGCCCGCCCGCATGGCCCGGGCGGCCGCGTCGTGGGCCAGTTCCGGGCCGGGGTCGTCGGGGAAGCCCTGGGACAGGTTCACCGCGCCGTGCTGGTTGGCCAGGGCCGTCATCTCCGCGAAGATGGTGGTGCCGAACGGGCGGAGCCGTTCGGCCACCTGGGAGTGTGGGGCGGCCGGCGTGCTGGGCGATTCGATCATCGGGAGAGCGTACCCTGCCTTGTCCCCCCGGGCCTGCACCTCCGGGTCCACCCCCCATCCCCCGGCCCTTGCGAGAACCCCATGCTCCAGCCCGGTGACACCGCCCCCGAGTTCACGCTGCCGGACCAGTCGGGCACGGTGCGCACGCTGGACGGCCTGCTCGGGGGAACGAGGCTGGTGCTGTACTTTTATCCCGCGGACTTCTCGCCCGTCTGCACGAAGCAGGCATGCACCCTCCGGGATGAGCACGACCGGCTGCTCGGGGCGGGCACGCGCGTGGCCGGGATCTCCACCGGCTCGGTGACAACCCACGCGAAGTTCGCCAAAGCCGTCGGCCTTCCGTACCCGGTGCTGGCCGATCCGGACAAGGCGGTGTGCCGCGCCTACGGCGTGCTGGGGCCGATGGGGCTGTGGACGAACCGGGTCAGCTACCTGATCGGGCCGGATCGGACCATCCTCGACGCGGTCCGGTCTGGCCTGCGGCTGGGCAAGCACTGGAAGGTCATGGGGCTCCGCTGAGGAACCGCTCGCGGCTGTAGCCCAGACGCTCGGCGGCGACCCATGCCGGCCCGGACCAGGGTGCGGCGCGAACGACCTCGATCAGGGCCGCCCGGTTGCCCGCGCCAGGCCCGATGTCGGCGAGCAGTTTCGCGGCTCGATCCGTGGCGTTGCGCCGGGCCTCGCGGGATGGTTCATCCACCCACCGTAGGGCTTGCGAGAAGACGGGCGCAGCGGGGAGCGCATGGGCGTGGCCCGGCACCGTGTCGAGCCGGGCCGGGATGCCGTCCGCGGCGAGCAGTTTCACACGGGACGCGGCCTCGGCGTGGTTGAAGTCCAGCTCACCCACCGGCGCCGCGATGCGTCGATCCCGCAGGGTGCGAAGCCCGGGCGCGAGCGGCTTGCCCATGCCGGCGGGCCAAACTCCTGCGCTGTGCCCGGTGGGCGCGTCGTGGTAGGAATCGATCCCCGCCACCGGCACGCAGCCGCGGAAGTCGTCCGGCAGACCCAGTTGCAGCAGGCTGGCGCAGCGTCCGCCGCCGGAGAAGCCGGACAGGTACACCCTGTCGCGGTCGATCAGCCACCCGCGCCGCACGGTCTCGATGCCGTCCAGCACCAGTTGCAAACGATCAGTCACGGGCCGTTCGTTGCCGGCCGCGTCCGCGCCGATCGCAATCAGCCCCAGTTCATCGAGGATCGGCTCATACACGGGCGGGAAGCGTCCGTCCGGCGTGGGGCTGATCCACGCGACGACGCCCGCCGGCGCGGCCCGGTCGTGTCCCTTCGGCAGACGCACATGCCATGTTTCCGCCGTGACACGGCGCATCAAGCGCGGAAAGTTTGCCCGGAATACGCGCCGCACCGTGGCCGTATCCAGCTCGATGCGTGCCGCCGACCCGGGCGGCTTGAGCCGTGAGCCAGGCGCCGCCCGATCGGGGGACCAGTCCCGACGCCACCAGTCCACCGTGAGCGACTCGGGCAGGCCCGGCGTGAGTTCCCAGACGCGGCCGTCGTGGCCGCGGATCGCGGAACGCCCGTCCGGGTCGCGCAGCAACTCGAGCGAGACGGTCTGTCGTCCTCGCGTCAGGTGGGCGGCTGCCCACCGCTCCGCGGCCTTCCAAGAGACGGGGTCAACCTCGGACAGCACGCCCCGCCGCAGACGCACGATGTCGGCCGGCTCAAGTTCGCCGATGACTCCCGCCAACTCAGAGAGCATGGGCGTATCCCAGACATCCCCGAGGGCCGGGTCCGACCCGGCTGAGACAAACGCCCGCAGTGGGGCAAGCCCGCCGACACGGATCAGATCGGCCCCCGGCTCCGGTCCGAGTCCCTCTTCGCGTTGAGGTTGGCCGCTCCACATGGGCGTGCGAATATACCGCGGCGATCGGTCGAGAGAGCGGTGGGGACGGGGCGGGCAGTTATCGGACGCTTTATTGTTTATTCGGGCCATCCGGTCTCGATTTACGGCCCTCGATCCAGTAGACTGGGCGGACGGATCAGCCGCTGCCAGGAGCGTTCGTCTCGTGGCCCGTCGGCGTCTGGTCCTTGCATATCTGAGGAGAAACCGGGATGAAGATCGCACACATCGGAATGATGCTCGCGGCGGGTCTGGCTTCGGGCGCGTCCGCCGGGACCGGCTCGCTGTACACGGCCGCGTCCAACAACGGCAGCGGCGGCGTGTACCTCAATCTGACCAACAACCACGCCGCGTTGCTGATCAACTCGTTCGATCTGTATTTCAGCGGCGATGCCGACACGACCGTCGAGGTTCAGGTCTACACCCGTGTCGGCAGCTATGTCGGGGTCGAGTCCGATCCGTCCTCGTGGACGCTGACCCAGACCGTGACCGCCGTCCGCGCCGGCACGACGACGCTGGCCAGCCTGGTACTCGACTCGGCTCTGCTGATCGACGGCATGACCGGCATCTACCTCCACGCGGTGAATCAGAGCAACTCGGGCATCCGCTACACCGGGACCGCGGCCAACCCGCCGGTCACCGATTTTTCGAACGCGGACCTGACTCTGTTCAGCGACACCGCCCGCACCGGCGGCACCCCGTTCTCGGGCGGACCGTTCGCCCCCAGGACTTTCGCTGGTCAGGTGAACTACTCGATCGTGCCCACGCCGGCCTCCTTGGCTCTGCTGGGCCTGGGCGGGCTGGGTCTGGCCCGACGCCGCCGCTGAGAGTCCCGGTTCCGACCTCCGACAAGAACCCCGCCCCGTGCGGGGTTCTTTTTTTGTGTCCTGATCGAGCGAACCCGGGCTGATCACCCGGTCTCCTACCCGACCCCCTGCCGGTTTTTCCCGTCAAGCTTCCCCTCGGCGGCCCACTTTCGCAGAACAGACCAAGACGCCCCCCCGCTTGACCGAACAATGATGCCGGATAGTGTTGTAGCCCGGCCCATAGCCGGGAATTGGCCCCGATAGCTCAATGGCAGAGCGAGCGGCTGTTAACCGCTAGGTTCCAGGTTCGACCCCTGGTCGGGGCGTGTAAAGGCCCATCTTCAAGCGGAGGTGGGCCTTGTTGTTTACCGGGGCGGAACCGTAAGGATCGGCCCCCGCGCTCCTTGCAACCCCGGTCCGCCACTCTCGCGCTCGGGCGAGTGCTCGGCCTCCCAACACCAACGCACCTCCATTCTACCAAAAATCGCCCGCGCTCTCACCAAAACTCTGAGAGTTCGGGGGTCTGGTTAACGCGAGGGTTGGCTTCGGATGGTCCGCCAGCCACATGAGGCGAGTCACCCGTAAATCTGGCGACCGACACCCTCATCGCTTGCGGGGATAGCGGATGCGAGTCGGTTTGAACTCACCGTCACGCGATCTCCAAGAGCGCAAGAAACGCTTCAAGGTTCGCCCGTGTCGATCGCTAAAAGGGTCAAGCCGACGGACCGATCGGTGCTCATTCGCTGCTCCGGTAGATCCCAGGACCCACGACCTCCGATCTACTGCTGACCTCCGCACTCCTCGGAATCGATAGATGAATGACGCGAGCATCTCTGGGCTGCGTTCGCGTCCAATTCTTTCAAGAATGGAGACGATGATTGCCTTTGATCGCTCCCTTCGCGGACACTCTGACCATACACCTTTGAAAAGCAGAGCCGTGATAAATCGGTTGTGCGGGTTCATGAGCGCAATCTCGCACACCATACGAATGAGCGCTTCACCCGGGCCACGGTCCGTTCGCCAGTCCGCGAAGCGGAGTATCGCCACCATCTCAGCTGCGGACAGGCGAGTGAACGCATATCCACGGTCGAGAAGCCTGCCTAGCAGCTGTTGATAGGTTTCCTCGCTGATTCGAGAGCGATCCATTGCTGCCCGCATGACCACCTGTGTCCAGACAGTACGAACCCCAGCGTCGAGTTCCAAGAGAAGTCGTTGCAGTCCAAGGTCGTCTGTCCACAAGGGGGCGCCGCGCTTCATGGCCAGTGCGATCGCATCAGTCGAGGTCGTGTCCAGAATTTCCTCCAGCTTGGCCCTCAGTTCTTGGGGAAGATCCAATGTGGCCTCGCCCCAATCGGCCGCACGCAGCGCATCGGCGAATGCTCGCGCCCGGTCGGCGACATCCTCAAGGTGCTTTTCGAGTGGTTCCCAAGGACCGTCCGAGGTGTGTCCGTAGCAGGTTCGCGGTGTCATGGTTCTTCCGACCTCGGTTCTCTGTGCGCAGCGCAGGATACATTCTTTGCCAGCCAAGGGGAGTGGCTTTCGCTTCGAATGATAAGGAGTCGCAGGTGGAGGCGGGCATATTCCCTGGCAGTTCCAGAGCCGCTTCCAAAAGCAAAAAACTCCCCTCTGAGGCGGGAGTTTCTGGGCTGCGTCGGAGTGGGAGGGTGTTACTTCGCGTCCCGGCGGGCCTGGGCCGCGCGGGTTCGTGAGACGACATGGCCCTTGGCGCGGCCGGCGCCCGCGCTGCGGAAGCCTGCTCGGATGGCGGAACGGGGGGTGGAGGTTCCGGTCACGCCGACGGGGGCGGCGGCAGCCGGAGCCGGGCTGGTGGAGGCTGTGGCGGGCTGCACGCTCGCTTGGGAGGTTTTCTTGGATACCTTTTTGCCAGCCCTCTTGCCCACCTTGGTGCCGGCCTTCTTGATGATGGCCTTGGCGGAGAGGGCGGGGGTGGCCCGGGCGGCCTTTTTCGTGACCTTCTTCGAGGTTTTTCTGGCGGCCTTCTTGGAGATCTTTTTGGCTGCCTTCTTGGCGGTTTTCTTCGCCGTCCTCTTCGTGGCCGCCTTCTTGGAGACCTTCTTCGCGGTCTTCTTCGTCGCCTTCTTGGCGGGCTTGGTCCTGGCTGCTTCGAAGGCCGTCTCGAAGCGGGTGAGGACATCGGCGAAGATTTCCGCCTTCTTCACCGTGCGCTCGTTCCCCTTGGCGGGGCGGGCGCCGCGGGGGTCGGCCTTGCCGCGGGCCTCGCGGCGCTGGCGGGCGGACTCGTCGCGGAACTTGTCGCGGAGCTTGCGGGCGCGGGTGATCTTCTGACGCAGGCGGGCCGGGCCGAGGGCGACGAGGTCGGCCTTGCGCGCCATGACCACCAGTTCGAACTCGGGCTTGGTGCAGAGCGGTTTCGCTTCCTTGAGCGTGTACGCCATGTCGGATTCCTTCCTTGGTGCGGGCCTCTCGCGGACCCTTTGTGAATCACTGTACCCCCGGCCTGCGTTTCATGCAAACGGGCACCGGATCAAGGTTGGGCGGGTCAGCACTCGGCCAGCCCGACCGTGACGGAGAGTTTGACCGCCAGCCCGCCGAGCGAGGTCTCCTTGTAGCGTTCGTTCATCTGCTTGGCGGTATCCCACATGGCCTCGATCACCTCGTCGAGGGAGACGCGGGCGAAGGCGGGGTCGGACTGCTCGGCCAGGGTGGCGGCGGCGATGGCCTTGAGCGCGCCCATGGCGTTCCGCTCGATGCAGGGGATCTGGACCAGCCCGCCGACGGGGTCGCAGGTCATGCCCAGGTGGTGCTCCATGGCGATCTCGGCCGCCATGAGCACCTGGGCGGGGCCGGCCCCGAGCAGTTCGGCCAGCCCGGCGGCGGCCATCGCGCTGGACACCCCGATCTCGGCCTGGCAGCCTCCCATGGCCGCGCTGATCGTGGCGTTCTGCTTGAACAAGGCCCCGATCTGCCCGGCGGTGAGGAGGAACCGGGCGACCTCATCGTCGGTGATGGGGTTGGGCCCGAAGCAGGCCCGGTACATGAGCACCGCCGGGATGACCCCGGCCGCCCCGTTGGTGGGGGCCGTCACCACCCGGCCCATCGCGGCGTTCTCCTCGTTCACGGCGATGGCGTAGCAACTGACCACGCGCACGATCTGATCGAAGGGCAGTTTCGCCTCGCGCACGGTGCGGATCAGGCGTTCGATGTCCTCGCGCTGGATGTCGGGCACGATGTCGCGGAGGAAAGAGGGCGCCCGGCGTTTGACATCCAGGCCCCCGGGCAACACTCCCTCGATGCGGCAGCCGCGCCGGGCGGATTCACGCATGACCCCCCAGATGGCCACGGCACGGGTCCGCACCTCGTCCTCGGCGAACCAGGTTGTCTCGTTGGCCATGACGACGCCGGAGACGGGAAGCCCGGTCTCGTGGCAGTATCGGAGCAGGTCCTTGCCGTGGCGGACGGGGTAGGGCGGCATGGGCCGGGCGGTGGCGGCGTCGGCTTCGCTCTCTCCCTCGGCGGCGATGAACCCGCCGCCCACGGAGAAGTAGACCCGGGCGAACTCGCCGTCCGGCAGGACGGCCACGCAGCGCATGGCGTTGGCGTGGTCCGGGTGGCGCTCGTTGCGTTGGAAGCGGATGTCCGTGGCGGGGTCGAAGTCGATCACGCGGCCGTCGAGGGCGATGGATTTCGCCCCGTTCAGCCAGGTGAGCTTCGCCTCGATCGAATCGACGGGGACGGTCTCCGGCTCCTCGCCGAGGACGGCCAGGCAGATGGCCTTGTCCGTGGCGTGGCCGCGGCCGGTCAGGGCCAGGCTGCCCATCAGGTCGAAGCGCAGCCGGACCACCCGGTCCAATGCGCCTGCTTCTCGCAGGTCGCGCAGGAAGCGTTGCACGATCCGCCAAGGCCCCAGAGTGTGCGAGCTGGACGGGCCGACACCCACCTTGAACATGTCGAATGTGCTGATGGTTGGCAACGCGGTTCCCTCCTCTGTGCCGCCGGAGTGTACGGGGGGTGGGGGTGGGGGGAGTCAACGCGGGAGCGTGCGCGCCAGCAGATTACCGAACGCTCGTTGCTCGGCCTCGGTGGTCAGCAGGCCCTGGCGGAGTTCGATTTCGACCCCCGCGTAGACCCCGTCGGGGAAGGTTTTTCGCAGGGCGGTGGTCAGCCCGTCGTCCGTGCCCAGGTACGGCTCGTTGAACCGCACCCGCTCGGCGCACGCGGCTTGCAGGCCCGATCGCCAGACCCGACACAGGTCCGACTCCGCGGCCCGGGCCGGGTCGAAGAGCAGGCCGATATCGACGGCACGGGTATGACCGTCCAGGATATCGGTGAACGAGTGGACGCTGATGTGCAACACCCGGCCGCCACTCTCGGCCTTCCCGGCAATCCATGCCCGGACCTCGCGGCGGTGGGGGAGGTAATACACCCGGAGGATGCGGTCGCGTTCTTCGGGGTCCAGCCCGCGCGTGTATCGGCTGAACAGGTCGGGATGGTCGGGGGAGCGGTTGGCCTCGACCAGCAGGCGGGTGGTGGTGACGGCCAGCAGGGGGGCTTGCTGGGATCGGGCCATGCGCAGGGCCACGCCGAGCGCGCCCGGGTCCCACCCGCGATGCGAGTCCAGCAGCGGCCCGGCATCAGTGAATAGGGCCGCGTACTCGGGCGGCAGGGTCCGCCCGGCGTGCTCGCAGGTGACCAGCACAGCGGTCGGACGCCACTCGGTGGTGGGGGGGTCAGTCGGCACGGAACAGCCTGCCTTGGGACAGACAATCGCACAGGTCGGCGTAGACCTCCCGCAGGCGGTCGCGATGAGGAGCGGCCGGCCCCACGCGCCGACGGATGCGGGTGGAGAGCGTGCCCAGGCCGAGCAGTTCGGTGATCTCCGAGTCGCCGGGGCGGACGCGATCGGCGATCTCGCGCCAGAGTTCGCCCGCGGGGATGTCCTGGGTGGGCAGGCCGAAGACTTCGAGCAGGCCCGCGTCGCGGATCACGGCCCGTTCCGCGTCCCGCGTGGTGTCGAGCAGCACGGCGTGGAGCGATTCGGTCGGGAGGGCTTGCAGAGCGGAGAGCGACGACCAGCGGCCCTCGGTCAGGGCTTGCACGGTCTCGCAGATGAGGCGCACGATGCGCAGGTCGGCGGCGGGGCACTCCTGGATGTCCATCACGCGGATCTCGATCGCGCCGCGATCGAAGCGGGCCATGCCGCCGCGTGCGTTGGCGAACTCGTGGCGGAGCACGCCGGCGGGGTCGAGCGGCGCGAGCTGGTCGTAGAGGCGTCCGAGCACATCCGTCTCGTAGGCGGCGCGCGTGTAGACAGGTTCGGGCACGACCAGCCCGACCATCAGCGGCACGCGGGCCGAGTTGGTCCGGTAGACCTCCATCCGGTGGTCCGCCCAGGCGGACACGCGCCCGTCCACGATCGGAGAACTGGCCGCCACCGCCGGGATGAGCGGGAGCACGGCCCGGATCGCGCCGTGCAGGCGCCCGAACTCGGTGTCGTCGGCGAATGGGAGGTTGATGTGCGTGCTCTGCACATTGGCCCAGCCGTGCCCGGCGCAGCCGAAGATCCGATCGTAGGCCCGGTAAATCTCGGTGTTCTCGTGCGGCCACAGGCGCATCTCTCTGGCCGGGTCCATCCAGGGGTGCATGGCGGTGGGCATGAGGCGGCAGCCCATCGACATGAGCAGGGCGTTGATCCGCCCGGCATGGTCGTGGAAGCGGTGCTCCAGGCCGACCAGCGACGGGGCGGGGCGTGCCGTCTTGAGTTCCACGACATGCAGCACCAGCTCGTTCGACCATGCGACGGAGCCTGACGGGCCGTCCGGTTCGTAGTCATCCAGGTCCGCCCCGCACGCCGCCCGGAACAACGCATCGGCCGCCGGGCGGACATCGAGCGTCTCGGCATCGACGATCATGTATTCCAGCTCGACCCCGTACGCGTCGAACAGGCCCAGGGGGTAGCGGTACTCGCCCGGCGGCGCGGTCACGACCGCGGCTCCTCGAACCGGCGCAGGAAGTAGTCCATCACGGCCAGGTACAGGCGGTCGCCGAGCAGGGCGTCCTCGATGCCGGCGTCGATGTTGGGGTTGTCGTTGACCTCGATCACGACCGCCTTGCCGGAGACGACCTTGAGGTCCACGCCGTACAGCCCCTCGCCCATCAGGGCGGCGGACTTGACGGCCAGTTTGAGCACCTCGTCGGGCACCTGCTGGATGGGCACGCAGGAGAAATCGCCGTATTCCACCCGGTCGCCGTCGCGCTGCACGATCTGCCAGTGGCCCGGGGCCATGCCGTAGCGGCAGGCGAACAGGGGCTTGCCGCCGAGCACGCCGATCCGCCAGTCGTAGTCCGTGGGCACGAACTCCTGGGCGATGAGCAGGTCGCTCTCCTCGAAGAGCTGTTCGAGGCGTTGCTCCAGGCCGTCGTCGGAGTCCAGGCGTTTGACGCCGATGGAGAACGCGCTGTCCGGCTTCTTGAGCACGCAGGGGAATCCAAGAGAGCGGATCCCCGCCGCCGCGTTCTCGCTGGAGAGGATCAGCGTCCGCGGCGTGGCCAGCCGGTGCCGGTTGAGCGTCTCGGCCAGGTAGACCTTGTTGGTGCAGCGCACGATGGAGCGCGGATCGTCCACGACCACCATGCCCTCGACCGTGGCCCGGCGGGCGAAGCGGTAGGTGTGGTGGTTGACCCGGGTGGTCTCGCGGATGAACAGGCCGTCGAACTCGGCGATGCGCCCGTAGCTGTCCTTCTCGATGAGTTCGCAGCGGATGCCGACGGACTCGCCGGCCTGGATGAACTTCTTGAGCGCGCCGTCGTTGGAAGGGGGGATGTCCTCCTGCGAGTTGCGCAGGATCGCCAGGTCGAACCGGGATGGCGGGGCGGACTTGCTCTTGCGCGGGGACCGCTTGAGATACCGCTCGGCCTGCTCGATCACGAACGGCCGGTGCGACTCGGGCACATCGCCCAGGCCGATGACCTTCACGCCGATCAGACGCCAGCGCCCGTCCTTCTCGAACCTGGCCCGCAGCAGCGGGGCGGGGAAGGCGTTGAACACGGCCTGAGCCAGCCTGTCGTGGCCCTCGGCCAGGTTGTGGCCGAAGTAGATGCTGACATCGAACTCGTCCGACTTGATCCGCTTGAGGTTCTCCTGGATCAGCTCGTCGAGATCCTGGGAGGCCACCCGGACCACGGGGGCGAGCTTGAGATCCTGGATCACGGAGACGGAGGGCAGCGGCTTGTGCCCGCGCGCCTCGGCCAGCAGCGACACATAGTACCCGGCGGCCTGATAGCGGAAGGACCGGCACAGGTTGAACACCTTGCGCCCTGTCCCCTGGGCGTACTCCGGGTCCGAGAGGTACTGGTACGACGACACCAGCTCCATCCCGGGGATCTTGAGCGGCCAACGCTTCGGAGAATCGACGACCAGCAGCGACTTCAAGGAACCCTCGTCCGTTTCTGGGCGGTCCCGCCCGTCTCTTCAGAATCCCCCGGCTCGATGAACAGCAGGTTCGCGTCGTAGGTCAGCACCCCGAGCATGATCGACGGCACGATGCGCGACATCGGCACCGTGTAGTTGCGCGAGGCGAACGCGGGGTTGCTCTCCAGGGGGTCCGCCACATGCACCGACCGGCTGGCCGCATCGTACCCGTGCAGCACCACGAAATGCCCCTGCGGAGCGCCCCGGATGTCGTCGGGATCGTCGTCGGGGCCGAACTCCCGCGAGGCTCTGTATAGATAAGTCGCGCTCAGCCCGGTCAGGGCCGGGCGTCCGGCCCGGACCCGCCGGGCGATCAGGTCGGTGGTCAGATCCTCCAGGCGAATCCGCCCGCCGAGGCGTCCGAACTCCAGGTACGCCTCGGTCGCCGCCGTGTACTTGCGGTCCTCCGCCCCAATGAAGGCGGCCCGGGCGCGGAGCTTGTCGCCCAGATCGGCGGCGTCCGCGCCCCCGTCCCGGTCGAACCAGGTCGGGTCGAACACATGGAGGTTGAAGGTGTAGAGCGTGGCCCGCATCCCCCGGCGTAGTGCGTCCACCCCCAGATTCACCGCGATCGTCCCGCGTCCCAGCCCGTCGTCGTTCAGGGATCGGACGGTGCGGGCCACATCTTCCAGCGTGCAGTCCAGGCCCCAGTAGCGGTAGACCGCGTGCAGGCAGGTCGGGCCGCAGGTCTCGTCGTCCGGCTGTCGCTGGATCTCGAACGGCAGCACGCCGGACGGCCCACGCTCCCCGCCCCCCGTGTCGTTGCACATCGCACCGCTCCGGTCGCCACGGGTGCGGCCTCCGCCGCATGGCCGATCCGTGAGCGCGGGATTGTACCGATCCGCCGTCACAATCAAGCCGGCGGCGCACCCCGGCCGCTTCCCGGACCGGTCCGCGGTCGCCGCCCGCAAAAACGACGGGAGCCCCCGTAGGGGCTCCCGGGTGCGCGAGGTACCGATCTCATCCTCCCCGATGGTTCGGTCACTCGCGTGTGCGTTCGGTCCCGGCCTTGGGCCGAGGACCCTGCGGGGATGAAGCGGCAACGCACCGGTGTACACACGCGATATGCCAAAAATTGTGCGAAAAATTCCTGGCGGTTCGGGATCAGTCCAGCCGAAACGCCGCCGTGGAAAGGTCGTCGTCGAGATCTGGTGTCGCGGCGAACGCGAAGACCTCCCGCTCGAGCATCGGGAGCAGCAGGTCGGGGTCGGGCTGCCCGGCGAAGAGTTCGATCACCCGGTCAATCCCGAAACGCCGGCCGTCCGGGCCGGGTTGTTCGGCAACCCCGTCGGAAAAGAGGAGCAGGCAGTCGCCCTTGGTCATGGGGACTACGCCGGAAATGTACGGGACGGAAGCGTCGATCCCGATGGGAAACCCCCCCTCCCCGAGTTCCAAGTCCACGGACCCGTCCGCCCGGCGCAGCATGGCGTAGCCGTGCCCCGCGTCGATGGCGCGGAGAACCCCCAGGGTCGGGTCGAACTCACCGATCCAGAGGCTGATGAACTGACCGGTCTCGATCCGCCCGCTGAGCATCGCGTTCAAGCCGTTGACGGCGTCTTCCAGGGGTCCGCCCCGCTGCAAGGCCGCGGACAGATACGACTGGGCGATGCCCATCAGCATCGCCGCCCCCGCCCCCTTGCCCGTCACATCGCCCAGGTAGCAGCAGACCCGCCCGTCGGGGCGCGTCTCCACCCCGATCAGGTCGCCCGCCACGAACCGCCCCGGCTTGCTCGTCACGGCGAAACGCAGGGGTCCGATCCGGCCGGACGAGGGCGGCATCATCATCCGCTGAGCGACCCGGGCGGCGGCCAGGTCGGCCTCCAGTTGGGCACGGTGCCGCTCCAGAGAAGCCCGGCTCAGGTTGGCCAACGCCAGGCCGCAGATCCGGGCCATCGCCCCCACGAAGGTGATGGCGTCCTGCAACGCCCCGTGCTCATCCCCGCGAGCATCCAGATACAGCACGGCCTCGATCCGATCGCCCACCCGCACCGGGGCGCAGAAGGCCGAGTGGATGCCCAGGTCGATGATCGACTGCCCGAACGATTCGCCGGCGCTGCCCATGTCCAGGCGGACGAGTTCGCCCCGGGCGGCTTCCTCGACCAGCGATCGGGACAGTTCCAGCACCCCGCCGTTCCCGCCCGCCGAGGCGAGCGGCTCGACCTCCCCGTCGCGGAATCGCACCAGGGCCGCCCGCGCGCTGCCCGCGCCCTGGATCACCGTGTCCACCACGATCCGCGCGATGTCGGACTCATCCTCGGAGTTTCCGAGCCGCTCGGCGCTTCCCAGCACCAGATCGAGCCGGCGTTTGACCAGGGTGCCCATCTCGGTCGGCAGCACCCGGCGCAGGCGTCCGGTCGTGGCGTCGCTCATGGACATGGTCATGCCCGACACGGCCTCCGCGGCGCTGATGAGCACCCGGAACGCCCACGGCCCGATCTGCAGCTCGTCTCGATGGTTCAGCACCGCGTCGGCCCCGGGGAGCACGATCCGGGCATTGACCCCAGTTCCGTGACGGCTGCCCAGATCCCGCAGCACCCATTCATCCCCTTCAAAGGAGATGACGGCGTGCCGGCGTGAAACCGAGGCGTCCGGGAGTTGGACCCCCGCGTCCTGGCCCCGCCCGATGGCCAGGTCCGTTCCGGCCTCGGCCCGCCATCGGGTGTTGACCGACCCGGTGGGGGGGCCGTCGATCATCTGGAGAAGCAGGCTGGGCTTGGCGGGATGCAAAGAACCCCCTCCGTGGGCCGTGTTATTCACGGGAGAACGCACTACTATAGATCCGCATGACCTCCCCAACCGCTCAGGACATCCTGCTCGAGCGAGCGCAGGACGGCGACCTGGATTCCCTGGTGCAGCTCCTCGAGGCGGTCGGCCCGACCGTCCGGGCCATCATCGAGCCGAAGATCGGACGCAAGCACCGTTCCGTGCTCTCAATTGATGATGTGATGCAGGTCACCTATATGGAGTCGATCTCCAGGATTCAGACCTTCACCGGTGGGGGGGCGAGGGGTTTTCAGGCCTGGCTGATCCGCATCGCGGAGAACAATCTGATTGATGCCGTGCGTGGGCTGGAGGCCGCGAAGCGTCCCAACCCCTCCAAACGAATGGATCACCGCAACCATGACGACTCGATGATCGCGATGGTCGAGGCGATCGGGGTGACGGTCTCGACGCCCTCGCTGGCGGCCGCCCGGGGCGAGGTGGTCAGCAGCATCCATCTTGCTCTAGGGCGTTTACCCACAGATTACGCCCGGGTCATCACGATGTACGACCTGCAGGGCCGGTCGATCGAAGAGGTCGTCCAAGAACTGGGCCGCAGCAAGGGGGCGGTCTACATGCTCCGGGCGCGGGCCCACGAGCACCTGAAAGAGGTTCTGGGGTCGGAATCGAAATATTTCACGAGGGTGGACTGAATTCCCGGTGATCGGGCGTGACCCGGGTATAGCGGCGTCGCTCAGGAAGCAAGATGAACACCAATCCCGGATCAGTGCGGAACGAGGGTGAAAGCTTGCCGCGCGATGGCTCCCGCCGATCGCCCGAGCGGGACCTGATCCTCTCGGCCCTTCAGCAGGTGGACCAGGCGTCGAGTTGGACCTCCCGGCCGACGAGCGGCCTGGGCGGCGCATCGGGCACGGTCTCCCCGGACGCGCCGACCGCCGCCGAGTCGTCCTTCCCCAGCGCCCCCCGCCAGGACGAGCTGCCGACCAAGGACGCCTTCCCCGGCTACGAGATCCAGCGGGAGATCCACCGCGGCGGCCAGGGCGTGGTCTACCTGGCCAACCAGATCAACGCTAAGCGCCGCGTGGCCATCAAGGTCATGCACGGCGGCGCGACGCTGGGGTCCAAGGGGCGCGTCCGCTTCGAGCGGGAGGTCCAGCTCCTCGGCCAGCTCAACCACCCCAACATCGTCAAGCTGCACGACTCCGGCGTGACGGCCGACGGCAGCTTCTTTTATGTGATGGACTATGTCTCGGGCAAGGCGCTCGACGAGATCCTCCGCGAGCAGCGGCGCGAGGCCCGCGCGACCACGACCACCACCGGGCGTTCCCGCTCCCGCAGCCGGGCCGAGGGCATCGAGGACATCGAGACCACCCTGCGCTTCTTCGCCAAGGTGTGCGACGGCGTCAACGCGGCGCACCTCAAGGGCGTGATCCACCGCGACATCAAGCCCGCCAATGTGCGCGTGGACCAGAGCGGCGAGCCGGTGCTGGTCGATTTCGGCCTGGCGAAGGTCACCGCCGGGGTCGAGTCCGATCTGGACCCCTCCAACCCGATGACCATGACCGGCCAGTTCATCGGCTCGCTGCCGTGGGCCAGCCCGGAGCAGGCGGTCGGGTCCGGCGACGCCATCGACCTGCGTTCGGATGTGTACTCGCTGGGCGTGATGCTGTTCCAGCTGCTCACGGGCGGCAAGTTCCCCTACACCGTCATCGGCAACATGCGCGATGTGCTGGACAACATCCAGCGGGCCGAGCCGACCCGCCCGAGCACCGTCCGGCGTCAGATCAACGACGAGGTCGAGACCATCGTCCTCAAGGCGCTGGCCAAGGACCGCGAACGCCGCTACCAGAGCGCGGGCGAACTCGCCCGGGATGTCCGCCGCTACCTCAACGGCGAGCCGATCGAGGCCAAGCGCGACGCGGGCTGGTATGTCATCCGCAAGTCGCTCAACCGCCACAAGTTCGCCGCGGCGTTCGCGGCCACGGTCGGAATCCTGGTGGCCGGTTCCGCCATCGGGATGACCGGCCTGTGGCGGCAGTCCGAGGGGGCACGCGCCGTCGCGGTCGTGGAGCGCGACCGGGCGGAGGAGAACCTCAGCGCGGTGCGCGATCTGGCGCACACCTTCCTTTACGACTTCAATGACTCCATCTCCAACCTCCGCGGCGCGACCAGGGCGCGGCAGGCGGTGCTCGACAAGGCTGTGGAATACCTGGCCCTGCTGGCCGCCCAGCCGGGGCGCGACGCCGCCTCGATGGGGGCTTTGGCGGACGCCCACGAGCGGGTCGGCGACCTGCACGGCCAGCTGTACGCGGCAAACCTCGGCACGACGGAGCAGGCGTTCGGGCACTACACGGCGGCCCTGGAACTGCGCCAGCAACTGGCCGAGATGAACCCCAGCGACCTGCTCTACAAGTCGAAGCTGGCCAAGACCTGGGAGAAGATCGGCGAGTCGCGTTTCAAGCAGGACGACTTCGCGGGGGCGTTCGCCGCGTATGACGCGGGGATGGCGCTCGCCCAGCAGGCCGGCGACACCCCGGTGTGGCTGAGCATCCTGGTGCGGGCAGCGGACACACACCGGCGTCTGGCGAGTGAAGCGACCAGGGAACCCGATCTGTACAACGAGCGGATGGACAGGGCGGCGGGCATGTATCAGCAGGCCGCCGACGGGTGGGCCAGGCTCGATACGCCCGAGTCGTCCCGCCGTCGGGCGATCATGATGAGCAAACTCGCCCAGATCCAGCTGATGCGGGGCCGGGTGGCGCAGGTGGACTGGAAGGAGCCGGAGTTGGCCGAAGGATTCCTGCTGGAAGGGCGCGAGCGGATCAGCGCGGCGGTGGAACGCTTCGAGCAACTCCGGCAGTTGAACCAGACGGACTATCTCCTCGCACGCGATCTCTGGGTGACGCTCCACTACCTCGGTCAGTCCCTTTTCGATATGGGCGGGGCCTACCGCTCGCTCGGACAAGAGGAGGATGCGGTCCGCGCACGCTTGGAGTCGCTCGAAGCCTTCCAGTCCCTTACGGAGTACGCGCGATCTCTGGCGATGGATGAATCGAACCTGGAAGCCCAGCGCGACCTGATTACCTCACTCCTGAAGCTCGGCAACACCCTTCGGGAGGTGGACCGCCTCGAAGAGGCGAGGGATGTGTTCGTCGAGGCCATGCGCCGCACCGAGTCGCTCTACAAGAGTGACCCGGTCGAGCGGCACCTGCGGGATGTCTGCGTTGCCCAGTACCGGCTCGGCGAGATCGACGAGTACCTCTCCGAACACGCGGGCAGCCCGTCCGAACGGGTCGCCATCCTGCGACTGGCCCGTTCGAGCTACCAGGGCGCGCTCGACACCGCGACGGAGTACGGGCGGCGTGGAGGACCGAGCGACCTGCTTGCTCAGACGATGCGGGAGGCCATCGCGCGGGTGGAGAAGGAGATCGCGGCGGTCAAATAGGTCCGATAATACGGCGGCGGGTTGCCCAAAGGCTTGCCCGCAAAACTCTTACGCTAAAATGCTGGATTTTACCTGCTCTTCCGGGGGATACTTCCCCAACGAGAGAGGAAGTTGTTCCATGCCGCATACCCGAAATGTGATTCTGGCAGGTGTGATCGCTCTGGCCGCGGGACATGCGGCGGCCCAGAAGTCCGGCGAAGTGGATGTGTTCTGGAGCAACCCGCAGGGGGGGTTCTGGTCCGATGCGTCCAACTGGTCGCCCGGGGTCGTGCCCAACAACGACGGGCCGAGTCTGTTCAATGCGTCGCTCAATCTGCAGGGCAAGCCTTACACGGTCTGGCTCGACATCGATGCGACCGTGCAGAACTTCTCGCTGCTCTGGGGGGCGGCCACGCTTGATCTCGGCTGGAGCACCCTGACAGTCAACCAGGGCATGACCGTCCGCCGCGGGACAGTGGTCGGATCCGGCAAGTTCGATCAGCTCACGGTCGGGGTGGGGGGGGTGTTCCGGTTGGAGGATGCCACGCTGTCCAACCTGGGGACGATCCGGAGCCAGGGCACCCTGCTGATCGAGCAGGGTGAGCCGGGCAACGGGCGCGGCGGAAGCGGCGGGACGATCGTCGATACCACGGGGGTGGACCACCGCGGCCCGGGGAGCATCGACTGGACGGGCGGCTCCGTGGGTATGCTGCGGGGCGGTTCGCTGACCAACGGCCCGGCATCGACCATGACCGTGACGGGGGAGGCGGACAAGGAACTCACCGGCGACGGCACCGGCGCGGTTCACAACGACGGCGTCGTGGCGCACGGCGATGCGTCCCGCGGCGGCGGGGTCGGCCTGACCACGATCACGGGCGTCAGTTTCATCAACTCGGGCGCCGTGGTCGTCAACGCGGGCAATCTCGTGCTCGACCCGGTCAACAGCCTCGCCCCCGAGGGTGTGCTGTCCGCCGGATCATGGACCGTCCGCAACGCCTCGCTCCTGCGCTTCGGGCAGGCCACGCCGCTCATCCGGACCATCGCGGCCGACCTCACGCTGGTCGGCAACGAGGCGCGCTTCCTGGATTCGACCGGCCAGAACGCGGTCCAGCGGGTCAATCGGATCGCCCCCGACGGCCAGCTGAAGCTCCGCGAGGGACGCACGCTCAGCGTGCTCAACGACCTGACGGTCGAGAATCTTCTCTCCGTCGAGGGCGCGCCGCCGCAGGGCGTCCCGGACCCGGGGCGCGTGGTCATCCCGGACGGCACCGCCGATGTCGATGGGGTGGTCACCTTCAAGGAGGCGTCCACGCTGGAGCTGATCTTCAACGGGCGCCAGCCGGACTTCTACGGCCAGGTCCTCGCCCGCACGGCGGTCGTCGAACCGGGCGCGACGCTGATGCTGACCGTCAACCCGGGTGTCGTGCTGCATGTCGGCGACACCTTCGATCTGGTCCGCGCGGGTGTGTTCCAGGGCCAGTTCACGAACCTCGTCGGTCTCGACCTCGGCGACGGCCGCTTCTTCGAGGTGATCCAGAACGACGGCGGTGTCACCGCCTTCATCACCCCGCCGGAGTGTGCGGTCGATCTCGTGTTCGACGGCATCCTCAACTTCTACGATATCGCCGCCTTCATCCGCTTCTTCCAGGAAGGCCACCCCGTCGCGGACTTCAACCACGACGGTGTGTTCGACTTCTTCGATATCTCGGCCTTCGTCGTCGCCTTCAGCCGCGGCTGCGGCTGAACGCTCCCTCGTCATGACGGCATGGGCGTCCCGCCTGTGCGTAATCAAGCATCCGTCGTGACCCCACTCGCCCTCCCCCGCCCCCCCCGGGGAGGGCGTTTTCTCTACCGCTCGAACTCGCCGATCTGCCCCGTCGGCGTGCTGGCCCAGTGCATCTTGCCCAGCAGCGTGCGCCAGTAGCTCACGCCGGGGTCGGACACGAACCGCACCGTCCGCGCCCCGGCGCGGATGCGCACCGTGTCGCCCTGGGCCAGGCGGTGCTGGCCCTGCCCGTCGATGAGCAGGGTGGTGCCGGACTCTTCCGTGGCGTTGACCGACCGCACCGCGATGTCCACCGGGATCTCCGCGTGCAGCACGATCGGCCGGAAACTCAGCGAGTGGGCGGCGATGGGCGTGATGACGCAGGCGTCCACCCCCGGGGCCACGATCGGACCGCCCGCCGAGATGTTGTACGCGGTCGATCCCAGCGGCGTGGACAGGATCAGGCCGTCGCCCGACACCGTCGGCCCGGGTTGGCCGTCGATGGACAGGTCCAGCGTGATCATCCGGTAGGGCGGCCCGGCCGTCACGACCAGCTCATTCACGGCGGTCGCGCTGTAGCGGACGGAGCCGTCCGCGCCCACAACCTCCCCGTCCAGCGTGCGGTGCTCTCCCACGAGCAGCGGCCCGTCTCCCAACAGGGACGGCGCGGCGGCGCGGAACGCAGCCAGCTCGTAGCCGGCCATGAACCCCACCTTGCCGGTGTTGATCCCCAGCAGGGGCACGCCCATTCCCAGGCACGACCGGGACGCCGACAGGATCGTCCCGTCGCCGCCCAGCACGACGATCAGGTCCGGGCGGGCGTGGATCTCCCCGCGCTCGATCGCCCCGGCCAGCCCGACCGAGTCGATCTCGACGACCAGCCGCCCGTGCCGCTCGATCAGCGAGCGGACCTCCTCCCGCGCGGCGACCGCACGGGGCTTGCGCGGGTTCACGACAAGAATGACGGATCGTCCCATGATGGATGGTAGCGGTCGGGTGGCCGGTCCTGTTCAGATCATGCGGGCCGCGGGGGTGGGTGGGGCTTCGGAGGGCGCGGGCACGAACCGCGCGTGCCGGGCCGGGTCCGCGGCGTGGCGGATCATCCGGGCGATGCCCGGCGCGTCCAGGCCGACCTCCGCGAGCTGCCTGGCGCGGGAATCTTGCAGGATCCAGTGGTCGGGGATGCCGTGCCGGACGACCCGCGAGGCGTCCAGCCCCATCTCCTGAGCGGCCTCAAGGACCGCCGCGCCGAACCCGCCGACGACCGAATGGTCCTCCAGCGTGAGCACGGGGATGCCGCGTTCGAGCAGCGAGCGGATCAGGCCGGTGTCCACCGGCTTGGCGAACCGGGCGTCCCACACCGCCACGCGGTAGTCCGCCCCGAGCTGGTCGCGGGCGTCCATCGCGGCGATGGCCGGCGTGCCGAACGCGAGGACGGCCACATCCGGGCGGGCCGCGTCCAGATCGACGAACTCCGGCGTCAGCAGCCGGGCTTTGCCGGGCGCGAAGGGCGGGCAGGGCTGGTCGGCGAACCGCTGCGAGCAATCGTCCCGCGGGTAGCGCACGCTGCTCAGCCCGCCCTCCCAGGTCCGCATGAACTCCAGGGCCGCCTTCAGGCTCGGCTCGTCGATGGCGGCCGTGAGGACCGCGTCGGGCAGCGCCCGCAGGATCGCCACATCGCAGAACCCGTGATGCACCGCTCCGTCGCCGCCCACCAGCCCGGCCCGGTCCAGGCACAGGCGGACGGACAGGCCCTGCAGCGCGACCTCCTGGAACGCCTGGTCGAACGCCCGCTGCACGAAGGTCGAGTACACGGCGAAGAAGGGCTTGAGGCCGGTCTTGGCCATGCCCGCCATCATGTCCATCGCGTGGCTCTCGCAGATGCCGGTGTCGAAGCTGCGGTCGGGGAAGCGTGCGATCGACCGGACGACGCCCGTGCCGTCCGGCATCGCGGCGGTCGCGGAGACCGTCTTGGGGTCGCGTTCCATCACATCGACCAGCGCGTCCGCGAAGGCCGCGGTGAACGACCGCCCGCCGGACTTCATCTCGACGCGGCAACCGAGCACCTCATCCCGCTCAACCTTGAACGCCTTGGGCGAGTGGAACCTGGTCGCGTCCATCTCGGCGATGTCCAGGCCCTTGCCCTTGATGGTTTTGACATGCAGCACCATCGGGCGGTCCATGTCGCGGGCCTCGGAGAGGAACTCGATCAGCGTCGGCAGGTCGTGGCCGTCGATGGGGCCGACCGTGAGCAGGCCGAACTTGCCGAACCAGGAGTCCTCGGAGATGGCCGCCTTGGTCATCTCGCCCATGCGGTGATAGGCCTCGCGGAGCATGCCCCCGCCGGGAACATGGCGGAGCAACTCTTTGGCGCCCTTTTTGAAATCGGAGTAAGTATGGCTGACGCGCACCCGGTCGAAGTACTGAGCCATCGCCCCCTGGGGCTTGGAGATGCTCATCCCGTTGTCGTTGAGCACCACCAGGAACTGGCGGTTGAGCACGCCCGCCCCGTTCAGCCCCTCCATCGCCACGCCGTTGACGATCGAGGCGTCGCCGATGATGGTCGCCACCCGCCGCCCGTCGGGGTTGGATTTCGGGTCGTACCCCTCGCCGTTGATGGTGTCGCCCCGGGCCATGCCCACGGCCGTCGAGATCCCCGTCCCCGCGTGCCCCACCCGGAACAGGTCGTACCGCGACTCGTTCGGCTCGGGGAAGCCTGCCATCCCCTCCCGCGTGCGCAGTTTGGACAGCAGGGGGTAGCGCCCCGTGATGAGCTTGTGCGGATAGCACTGGTGCCCGACATCGAACAGCAGCCGGTCGTGCCCGAAATCGAACACCCGGTGCATGGCCAGCGTGAGTTCGACCACCCCCAGGTTGGGGGCCAGGTGGCCGCCCGTGGCCGAGACCTGGGCGATGATCGCCTCGCGGATCTCCCGGGCCAGTTCACCGAGCTGGTCGATGCTGAGCTGGCGGAGATCCTGGGGGCCGGTGAGTTGTTCGAGCAGGGTCATGGCATCCCCGGATTCGGGACAGGATTGGTCAGCGATGCGATTCTAAGCCATCGGGCAAGGGCTTGCCCGAATACGGCGCACCCGGGCAGATCGTTCGGGCAACGGGGGCGGGGGGCGGACATTCCGATTACCGGTCCCGCCGGGCCATCGAGCGGCTCAGTTCCAGCAAGGGGTCGGCCGCGGGTCCGAGCGGCGCCAACGCCGCCTCCGCGTCCGCCTGCACCCGTTCGATCTCGCGCCGGGTGCCCTCGATCCCCAAGACCATCGGGTAGGTCAGCTTGCCGGCCTCCGCGTCCTTGCCGGTGGCTTTCCCCAGAGCGTCCGGCGAGGCTGTCACATCCAGCAGGTCATCCACGATCTGGAAGATCAGCCCCAGATCCTCGGCGAACCGCGTGATGGCGACGAGTTCCGCCGTCCCCGCCCCGCCCAGCATCGCCCCCATGCGGCACGCGCTCCGGATCAACGCCCCGGTCTTGTTCCGATGGATCAGTTCCAGCCTCGCCCGGTCGTCCATCCCTTCCGGCATCCCCCCTAGTGTGTCATAGACTTGGCCGGCGATCATCGCCCTGGTTCCTTCCCCCAGTTCCCGGATCAGGGCGAGGCGCAGCCCATCCCCCAGCCCTTCCGCCCGCCCGATGGCATCGGAGGCCAGTGTGAGCATGGCATCCCCGGCCAGGATGGCCATCGCCTCCCCGGCGTGCCTGTGCAGAGTCGGGCGGCCGCGCCGGAGGTCGTCGTTGTCCAGGGCCGGCAGGTCGTCGTGGACAAGGCTGAAGGCATGGATCAGCTCGACCGCCACCCCGGCGGGGAGGGAGTCTTCGCCGTGCCCGCCGACCGCCTCGGCGCACCGCCACGCGAGGACCGGGCGCAGGCGCTTGCCCCCGCCGAGCAGGGCGTAGCGGATCGCCCCGCGCAGGTTGTCCGGCAGTTCGCTCGATCCGACGAAGCGGTCGAGGGCCGCGTCCACCCGGTTGACGATGCCGCCTGGATGTATGGGCGGGTTCATGGCCGGGATCGTACCCACGCCCGGGGCGGGCCTGCGTCGATCCGGCCCCGTACCATCCGCCCGTGTTCGAGCAGACTCTTCTCATCTTTCGCGCCGGCGGCGTGGTCATGTACCCGCTGCTGGCCCTGTCGATCCTCACCGTGACGATGGTGGTCGAGCGGGCGATCTACTGGATCTCCAACATCGGCGCGGGCAAGCGCTTCAAGCTGTACATCGCGGACATCGCCGACGACCCGGGCGGGCGTTCCGCGGGCCTGAAGCGGGCGGCCGGACGCGCCCGCGACGACCGAAGCCCGCTGGGCGCGCTCGTCCGTATCCTGCACGCATCGGAGCGGCCCGTCACCGAGGGCGCGGCTCTGGGCGCGATCGAGTCGCTCCGCCCGTCCATCGAGCGGGCGACCTCGCTGCTGGGCGTGGTGGTCGCCGCGGCCCCGCTGCTGGGGATCCTCGGCACCGTCACGGGCATCATCCAGAGCTTCGACCTGCTCGGCGAGGCCCACGCGGTCTCCGATCCGGTCGGCGTCGCGGGCGGCATCGCCGAGGCCCTCTACACCACGGCGTTCGGGCTGGTCATCGCCCTGACCGCGGTCTTCCCCAACGCGATCTACAGGGCGCAGGCCGAGCGGATGCTGTCGAGGCTGGAGTCGCTGGCGGGGGCGGTCATCGAAAGCAAGTAGCACCATCGGTACGCCCCGAGTGACGCGGCAGCGTGGGTTCATTCACCCGATTATCGCCCCGCGTCCTGCTCCACCACCAGCTCGAAGATCTCCGCGGGCGTCTGGGCCGCGTAGATCTTCTCGCGGAAGGCCTCGCTGGACATGAGCCGGCTGACGCGGGCTAGCGCCTGGATGTGGTCGCTGGTCCGGTCCGGCGGCGAGGCCAGCAGCACGACCAGCCGCACCGGCTGGTTGTCGATGGCCTCGAAGTCCAGGGGCTGGGCCGGCTTGCCGATGGCCATCGCAAGGCTCTTCATGCTCGCGTTCTTGCCGTGGGGGATCGCCAGGCCGTGGCCGATGCCGGTGGTGCGGGTCTGCTCGCGGGTCCAGACGGCTTCCCTCAGCCCTTCGGGATCGCCGACCTTGCCCGCATCGGCCAGCACGCCGACCAGTTCGGCGATGACCGCCTGCTTCTCCGTGCCCGCCAGGGGCGCTCGGACACACTCGACGGAGAGGATCTCGCTCAACTGCATCAGCACCGTCCTGGGCACGAAACGATCGCCCGAGTGGGGCCACACGCCCGGGCCGGGGTGGCAATGGTACCCCCTCCTTCCGCAGCCGGCCCCGCGCCCCCCCCCCCCCCCCCGCGGAAAGGACTGGGAGGTTTCAAGCCCCCACAGCGTCCGGTTTCCGCATCTCCGCCGCGTACGACCCGTCGCGGTACGCCGAGTCCGGCCCGCCGGGTTCGCCCGCGGGCAGCACCGACCGCTCCAGCTCGATCACCAGGCCCAGTTCACGCGCCGCCCAGGCCGCCTGCTCGGCGTTCTCCTCCCGTTCGAGGCTGCATGTGGAGTAGACCAGGCGTCCGCCGGGGCGCACCATGCCCGCCGCGTTCCGCAGGATCGTCCGCTGCGTGTCGATCATGCGTCGCATGGCGTCGCCCCGCACGCGGTAGCGGGCCTCCGTCCGCCGGGCGAGCACGCCGGAGTTCGAGCAGGGCACATCGGCCAGCGCCAGGTCCGCCCAGCCCGTCCCGCGATCGCCTAGGCGTTCGGCGTGGGCGACCTCCACCCGCGGCTCGTGCTTGAACGCATGGCGCAGCGATTCCATCCGGTCCTCGTCCACTTCGGCGGCCACGATCCGCGCGTGCGGGAAGGCCCGCAGCAACTGGCGCGTCTTGGTCCCGCGTCCGGCGCACAGATCGACGATCATTCCTTCCCCGCGCGGCTCCAGACCGGCGACCACCTCCGACGCCGCCGTGTCCTGCACCCACACGCCCGGGTTCTCCTTGAGCGCCCGCCCCAAGTCCGACCGGTCTCCGACATACACCGCGTGGTCGGGCGAATCATGGGGCTGGAACCGCCCGTCATGCAGAATGTCCGGCGCATCGCCGACGAAGCAGACGGTGGGGGGGTGCATCAGCGTGTGGCGCGCCAGCGTACCGACATCCGCCCCCAGCCCTTCCCAGGACCGCAGCAAGGCACCCGGGAGCGAGCATGCGATCACCAGGCGATAGAAGGGGTCGTCCGGAAGCTTGATATTGACCAGCGTCATCGCGCCGCCCTCGGACAGCGGGATGGCGTCGTCGCCGCCGTCCCACTCGTCGATCAGCTCGCCCCTGGCCCCGACCACGCGGCGCAGGATGGCGTTGACCATGCCCCCCGCCTTGGGTCGGATCCGCCGCTTGGCCCACTCGACTGTCTCGTCGATGGCGGCGTGGTCCGGGATGCGGTCGAAGAGGAGCAACTGGGCCGCTCCCCCCAGCAGGGCGGCCTGCATCCGAGGCTCCATGTCCCGCACATCGCGCCCCCCGGCCATCTCCACGAGGTATGACAGCGTGATCCACCGGCGCACCGTGGCGTCGATGATGGCGTGGGCCAGGGCGGCGTCGCGCGGGTCCATGCCGTCGGTCTCGGGGTCGGCGGGGGCCAGGTCGGGCATCTTCTCGGCGTGGCGGGCCAGCACGCGCAGGGCCGCGTCCCGGGCGTTGACGGCCCGGGCGGGGGTGGGGGGGGTACGGGTCCGTTCGGCGCGCATCCCGTACGGTACGCCTTCCGGAATGATTCCGGCTTCGGCGTATTGTCCCGTCTGACGCACAGGCGGGACGCCTGTGCCACCAAAGAGTCAGAGCCGATCATGCCCGACCCCGCGAATCCATCCGGCGCCGCTTCCGCCCGCCCCCCCCGCCCCCCCCGTCCCCCCCGTCGCAGCATCCTCGCCGGGCTGCGGATTCGCAAGAAACTCATGGTCCTGCACACCTCGTTCTCGCTGGGGCTGGCAGTGCTCCTGCTGGTGGCCCTGCGTCCCGCGCTGACCAAGGTCATCGTGCAGGGGGAACAGGCTCAGGCCTTGGCGGCCCTGGAACTGATGCGGGCCGATGGTCGCGTCCGCTCGCTGACCACCCCGGCGGACGCCGACGAATCGGCCGGGCGCGTGACAGTCCAGGTGGGCGATCCCCGTGTGCTCGGCCTGGCCGAGTCACAGATCACCCGCCTGCGCGAGTCGGGCGAGCCGATCCGCCTGACGGATACCCGCGACGGCGCGGGCGTCGCCGTGCTGCTCGACGGGGAGACGGCCGCGGTCGTCCGCGCCCGCAACAACGCCATCCGCGGCGCGGTCAATCTGGTGTACGCGCTGCTGATCGTCTCGCTGCTCGCCGGGTACGCCTTTGTGGCCGGCGCGCTGGAGGCGCTGGTGCTGCCCCGCCATGTCTACACGCCCATCCGCGCCATGCTGGACGCCGACGACGCCGTCCGGCGCGGGGACCGGCGGGCCGAGCTGGTCCCGGAATCGCTCATCCCCGCGGACGAACTCGGCGAGATCATGCGTTCCCGCAACGACTCCATCACCGCCTTGCGCCGCCACGAGGGCGAGCTGGCCAACGCCCTGAGCATGATCGAGACCACCGCGGTCGATATGCGGAAAAAGAACCATCTGCTCGAAGCCGCGCGGCGCAACCTGGAGGGGGCGGACCGCCTCGCCTCGCTGGGCATGATGTCCGCCGGCATCGCCCACGAGCTGAACACCCCCCTTGCCGTCGTCAAGGGCCTGGTGGACAAGATCGCCGACGGCGAGGATCTCTCCGTCACCGAGCGGGCCTTGCTCGCCCGCGTCGTGAGCCGGCTCGAAAAACTGTCCGAGGGGCTGCTGGATTTCGCCCGCGTCCGCCCGCCGCGACTGGTGACGGCCGACCTGCACAGCGTGGTCGCCGAGGCCTGGACCCTGGTCCGCCTGGACCGCACGCTGGCCGACCCGGGGCTGGTGTTCGGCCTGCTCAACGCCGTCCCGCCCGGCACCACGCTGCGCTGCGACGCCGACCGGCTGATCCAGGTCTTCGTCAACCTGATCCGCAACGCCGCGGGCGCGATCCGGGATGCGGAGATCAACCCCGGCCGGGTCGTGGTTTCGGCCCACCCCGTGGTGCGGGAGGGCGAGAACTGGATCTCCGTGGCCGTCGCCGACAACGGGCCGGGCATCGCCCCCGAGGTCATCGGCCGCCTGTTCGAGCCTTTCGCCTCCACCCGCCTGGACGCCCAGGGCACCGGGCTGGGGCTGGCGGTCTCCAAGGGCATCGTCCACGAGCACGGCGGGGTGCTGGTGGCCCGCAACGCATCCGAGGACGACCGGCGCACGAACCCGGAGATGGGCGGCGCGGTGTTCGAGATCCTCCTCCCGGCCGACCCCGCGGGCTTGTTCGGCGACATCGTGTAAGATATCCGTGATATGGCCGACCAGCCCGAACCCGCCGCCGACGCCCCGCCGCTGAACATCGTCGCCCTGGACGACGACCCGGACTTCCGCGAGTACCTCGCGGGGGTCTTGCAGGGCGAGGGCCACGGGGTCCGCGCGGTCGAGACGCCGGACGCGCTCTTCGACGCGTGCGAGGCCGAAACGCCCGACATCATCCTGCTGGACATCAAGATGGGCCAGCACACCGGCGAGGGCGTGCTGGAGGAGATCCGCCGACGCTGGCCCCGCCAGTGCGTCATCGTGGTGACGGGGTATCCCACGCTGGATTCCATGCGCCAGACCTTCAAGCAGGATGTGTTCGACTACCTGACCAAGCCGTTCCGGGTGGATGATCTGCGCCGGGTCATCGGGCAGGCCGCCGATGCCTTCGGGCTGGGCCAGCGCCCGCAGGACCGCCTCCGCGCCGAACTCGGGCGTCAGATCCGCCTGGCCCGCACCGAGCGGGGATGGACCCTCCGCGAGCTGTCCACGACCTCCAATGTCTCGGTGTCCCAGCTTTCATCCATCGAGCGCGGCACGCACCTGCCCAGCATCGAGTCCCTGGTCGCCATCGCCGCCGCTTTGCGGTGTACGCCGAGCGCCTGGATGGCGGCCGCGGGGTTCTGAATCCCCGGCCCGTGCCTCCTACGCTTTCCTCCCGTGCCGCAGGACCGCCCGATCATCCTGTTCACCGCCTTTGAGCCGTCCGGGGACGACCACGCCTCGGCCGTGATCGAGGCGCTCAAGGCCGCCCACCCGGACGCGGACATCCGCGCCTGGGGCGGGCCGAAGATGCGGGCCGCCGGCGCGGACCTGGTGGCCCGCACCGGCGACGACGCCGTCATGGGCGTGCCAGGGCTGGCCAAGATCCGCGAGCACAAGAAGATCAACGCCGACATCGCCCGCTGGGTCGCCGAGCACCCCGTCGCCGTGCATGTGCCCGTCGATTCCCCGGCGGCCAACTTCCCCGTCTGCGCCATCACCAAGAAAGCCGGTGCCAAGGTGGTCCACCTCGTCGCCCCCCAGTTGTGGGCGTGGGGGCCGTGGCGCATCAACAAACTCCGGCGTCTGACCGACCATGTCCTCTGCCTGCTGCCCTTCGAGGAGGAGTGGTTCCGCCAGCGCGGCGTGCGGGCCACCTTCATCGGGCATCCCCTCTTCGACCACGCCCCGGACACCGCCACGCTTGATGCCGCCATCGCGGACTGGCCCCGGGGCCACCCCCGCGTGGCGTTGATGCCCGGGTCGCGTCCCTCCGAGATGCGGGGCAACTTCACGCTTCTGCTGGGCGCGTACAACCGGCTCGCCCGGGAGCACCCGGGGATGAAGGGCGTGGTGGCCGCCACCCGTCCGGAGGTCGAGCCGGTGCTGCGCAAGCTGGCCGCCGATGCCCGCGTGGACTGGCCGGAGTCGCTGTCCATCCGGTTCGGCGCGACGGACGCGGTGGTCCGCTGGTGCGAGATCGCCCTGGTCGTCTCCGGCACGGTGACGCTCCAGATCGCCCGCCAGCACCGCCCGATGGTGATCGTCTACAAGTCCAACCGCCTGCTCTGGTCGCTGGTGGCCCGCTGGGTCATCAAGACCCCGTTCTTCACCCTGCCCAACCTGGTCGCCGGGCGGGAGATCGTGCCGGAACTCGTCCCGCACTTCGCCGGAGCGGACCCGATCGCGGACCGGGCCGTCGCGTTGCTGGAGAGTCCGGACGCCGCCGCCGCCCAGTGCCGCGAACTGGCGGCCATCTCCGACAAGTTCCGCGGGCACACCGCGGCGACCGAGGCCGCGGCCATCATCGCCGAACACGCGGGGCTGAACGCTCGCGATGCCGGCGTCGGGCACGACCGCCAGGCATCCGGCGGTGAGCCGGCGCGGATCTGATCCCCCTCCCCCTCACCCCCCCGCCCGCACCGGGTACACCCCGATGCCGCACCAGGCGTTGCCCGCCCGGTCGTCGATCGCCACGCCGCCGATCTCCGGCGTACCCACGGGCAACTCCGCGTCAAGCAGCCGGTGGGCCGCGGCGTGGAGGTCGTGCCGCCCGACATCCTCCGACTCACAGAACAGCACCACGACGGCGGCCGCCGTCCAGATCGAGGGGTCCCGGGCCAGCTTGACCAGGTCCGTCATCGGCCCCTTGACAAGCTGCTGGGCATACCCCGGGTTCGGCCCCGGCACGCCGTCCACATAGGCGTGCTGGGCCACGGCCTTCACTTCCAGCCAGCAGGCATCCCCCGGGCCGACCGTTTGCTCGCCCCGTCCCAGCTCCGAGGCCAGCCCCGCGAACAGCGTCCCTTCCCCCGCGAACAGGACGGCCTGCTCAGCGGCCGGGTCTTCCAGCGTCATCCCCGGCTCGGGCAGCACCACCAGGTCGCACCGAGCCCGGGCCGAACGGCGCACCGGGGCGGCGTGCTCACCCGGGTACACCACCTCCCGCTGGACCCCGAAGCCCGCCGCCGACAGGGCCTCCGCCAGCACCGGGTGCAAACCGACCTCGGCCAGCGCGTCCACCCCGTACACGGCCTGTTCGGCCCGCAGGAGGGCGTCCGTCGCGCGAACACCGTCCACCAGAGCCGCCAGCATGTCCGTCATCCGCCACATCAACAAGATCCTTGCCGCCCGACCGCCCGCGTGCCGGAGCCGTCCACTTCCCCCGATGCGTTTTGCAGTCCCACCTACCATACTCCCCCCATGCCCATCCTCGCCGCGACCAACCTGACGCTCATCCACGGCCACCACACGGTGCTCAACTCTGTTTCCCTGTCCATTGAGCCCCACGACCGGATCGGCATCGTGGGCAGGAACGGAGCCGGCAAATCAACCCTCATCAAGCTGCTCGCAGGCGTGACCAGGGCGGAGGTCGGCGAGGTCTCGCTCCAGCGCGGCGCGCGCCTGGGCTACCTGGACCAGCACACCACGCTGGACCCGGCGGACACCGTCTGGTCCGCCGCGGCGCGGGCCTTCGAGGCGGCCCACGCGATGCAGGCCGAGCTGCACGCCGTCTTTGACCGGATGGCCGACGCCGACGAGGCCGAACTGGACCGGCTCCTCGCCGAGCAGGCCCGCCTGGAAGAGGCCATCGAGGCCGCGGGCGGTGTCACCACCGAGCACGAGGTCGCCAAGGTGCTCCACGGCCTGAGTTTCGTGGACGCCCAGTTCGAGCTGCCCGTCTCCGTCCTCTCCGGCGGCCAGCGCGCCCGCCTCGCCCTGGCCCGTCTCCTGCTCGAAGAGCCCGACATCCTGCTGATGGACGAGCCGACCAACCACCTGGACATCGACGGACGCATCTGGCTGGAGAACTTCCTGGCCGATGATTTCAAGGGCGCGGTCGTCCTGATCTCTCACGATCGCTACCTGCTCGACCGGGTGGTGGACCGCATCATCGAGGTCGAGCAGGCCAGGCTCATCGACTACCCCGGCAACTACGCGGCGTTCCGGCGCATCCGCGCCGACCGCCACCTCACCCAGAACCGCGCCTGGGAGAAGCAGCAGGCCGAGTTCAAAAAGGAAGAGGCTTACATCCGCCAGTACAAGGCGGGCCAACGCTCCAAGCAGGCCAAGGGGCGTGAATCCAGGCTCGACCGGGCCAAGCTGGAGGCCCTCGAACGGCCTATTGAACTCGCCGAGCTCCGCGTGACCCTCCCCAAGCCGGAACGCTCCGGCGATGTGGTCGTCTCCGCCCGGGACATCACCAAGTCCTACCCCGGCGACGCCGACCACGCGCCCAAGGTGCTCTTCCACGACCTGTCCGTCAAGATCCAGCGGGGCGAGCGGTGGGGGATCGTCGGCCCCAACGGCGCGGGCAAGACCACCATCGTCCGCTGCATGTTGGGCCAGATCCCGCTGACCTCGGGCCAGGTCTCGCTGGGGGCCAAGCTCGACATCGGCCACTTCGAGCAGCACCGCAGGATCGACGACCCCACCCGCACCGTCGCCCAGCACATCCAGGCCCGCGTCAAGGCCAGCACCAGTCCGCCCATCCTGATGTCCGAGCAGGAGACCCGCAACCTCGCCGGCGCGTTCCTGTTCTCCGGCGACGACCAGGACAAGCGCGTCTCCGTCCTCTCCGGCGGCGAACTCGCCCGGGCGGACCTGGCCGCACTCATGGCCTCCTCCAAAAACCTGCTCATCCTCGACGAGCCGACCAACCACCTCGACATCCCCGCCGCCGAACGCCTCGAGTCCATGCTGGCCCGCGGGACGAACGATCCCAAGACCGGCGAGACCACGGAGGCGATGTTCCCCGGCACGGTGATCCTGATCTCCCACGACCGCGCCCTGCTCGACGCCGTGTGCGACCACCTGATCGTGCTGGACGCGGCGGGCAACGCCACGGTCTTCGCCGGAACCTACTCCGACTACAAGCAGCACCTCGAACGCGCCGCCAAGCCCGTTCCGACCGGCAGGCCGACCACCACCAAGCCGAACGCGGCCCCGAAGCCCGAGCCAAAGCCGGAGTCCAGGGTCGTGCCCCAGCCCGTCCAGGCTTCCCGGGCTTCCTCGCCCTCCAAGGCGGCCGTTCAACCGGAGAAAAAAAGCAAGTTCTCCTGGATGCCGCTGGACGCCATCGAGCAGCGCATCGCCGAACTCGGCGCCAAACTCAAGCAGGCCGACACGCGTCTGGCCGATCCCGACATCTGGAAGGACGCCCACAAGGCCAACCGGCTGACCGAGGACCGCGACACCCTCCGCGCCGAACTCGACGACCTTGAATCCGAGTGGATCCGCAAGTCCGGATAGATCAAGTGGCCCGGCTCGCCGAGCCGGGTCTTCTTTTCTTCTTCCTGATTTTGGGTGGCACAGGCGTCCCCCCTGTGCCACTGGGAGATGGTGGGATCAGGCGATGCCGAGGTAGCGTTTGCGGACATCGTCGCTGGCGGCCAGTTCCTTCGCCGGGCCGGAGAGGACGATGCGGCCGACATCGAGCACATGGGCCTCGTGGGCGACCTCAAGGGCCATGTGGGCGTTCTGCTCGACCAGGAGGATGGTGGTCCCCGTGGCGTTGATGTCGCGGATGATGCGGAAGATGGTCTGGACGATCTGTGGGGCCAGGCCGAGGGAGGGTTCGTCGAGCAGGAGCAGGCGGGGGCGGGCCATGAGGGCGCGGGCGATGGCGAGCATCTGCTGCTCGCCGCCGGAGAGCGTGCCGGCGTTCTGGTGGTACCGCTCGCGGAGGCGGGGGAAGAGGTTCAGGCCCTTCTCGATATCCTCGCCGATGGCGTCGCGGTCGCGGCGTTGGTACGCGCCCAGGGCCAGGTTCTCGGCGACGGACATGTTGGTGAAGATGCCGCGGCCCTCCGGGGCCTGCACGACACCGCGCGAGACGATCTTGTGGGGGGCGAGCCCGTTGATTGGTTGCCCGTCGAATCGCACCTCGCCGTCGCTGGGCTTGAGCAGGCCGGAGATGGTGCGGAGGATGGTGCTTTTGCCCGCGCCGTTGCAGCCGATGAGGGTGACGATCCGGCCCTGCTCCACGGAGAAACTGACATCGTGGAGGGCCTGGATGGCGCCGTAGTGGACTTTGAGCTTGTTGAGGGTGAGAAGGGTCATGCTTCTGCTTCGGCCTGCTGCGTGGCGGATTTTTCAGGCTCGCCGAGGTAGGCGGCGATGACCTTCTGGTCCTGCTGGATGTGCGCGGGCGTGCCCGCGGCGATGGTGACGCCGTGGTCGACGACGGTGATGCGTTCGCAGATGTCCATGACCAGCCCCATGTCGTGCTCGATGAGCAGGATGGTCAGGCCGAAGTCGCGGAGGATCTGGCGGATGAGGGAGCGGAGTTCGTACTTCTCCTGGGAGTTCATGCCCGCGGCCGGCTCGTCGAGCAGGAGCACGCGGGGGCGGGTGGCCATCGCGCGGGCGATCTCGAGCCGGCGCTGGTCGCCGTAGGGCAGGTTGCGGGCCAGCTCGTTGGCGCGGCCCGCGAGGTTGAGCACCGAGAGGAGATCCCATGCGTGCCCGGCCATGCTCCGCTCCTCGCGGACGCTGAAGGAGGAGCGGATGAGCGACCCGGCCATCGTCTGGCGGGCGCGGAGGTGGCAGGCGATGCGGACATTGTCGAAGACGGAGAGGTCGGGGAAGATGCGGATGTTCTGGAAGGTTCGGGCGAGGCCCGCGGCGGTGATCTGGAAGGGGCGGAGGCCGTCGACGCGCTTGCCGTCGACGAGGATCGCGCCGCTGTCGGGCTTGTAGACGCCGGTGAGCAGGTTGAAGATGGTCGTCTTGCCCGCGCCGTTCGGGCCGATCAGGCCCTGGAGTTGGGAGGGGTGGAGTTCGAGCGAAAAATCGGTGACGGCCTTCAGCCCACCGAAGGCGATGGAGATGTTCTGGACATGAAGGACCGGGGGGGGGGGCGTCACGGGCCGGCCCTCTTCCTGCGGCGGTGGGGGAGGGCGTCGTAGAAACGGCGGACGGGCTTGAGTTCCCAGAGCTCGCGGATGCCCAGCAGGCCTTGCGGGCGGAGGATCATGATGAGGATCAGCATGACGGCGTAGGCGATCATGCGGTACTCGGCGACCTGCCGGAGCGCTTCGGGCAGCAGGGTCAGCACGATCGCGGCGAGGATCGCCCCGGAGATCGAGCCAAGCCCGCCGAGGACCACGATGATGATGATGTCGAACGACTTGACGAAGCCGAGTTCGCCGGCGTTGATCGAGCCGATCTGGTGGGCGAACAGAGCGCCGGCCACCCCCGCGAAAAAAGCGGCCAGGACGAAGGCTCTGACCTTGTACTTCGTGGTGTGAACGCCCATCGCCTCCGCGGCGATCTCGTCCTCACGGATGGCGAGCATGACGCGCCCGGTCGTGGAATACTTCAGGCGGTAGGCCACCAGGACCGTGACGCACACGACCATGTAGGCCCAGAAGAGGGTGGTGTAGGTGGGGATGCGGTTGAAACCCAGAGCCTGGCCGAGGTGGAGAGGCAGCTCGTAGATCGGGGTGTTCTGGACATCCGCCACGCGGCTGACCTGGGGACGGCTGGCCTGGAGGAGGACGCGGACGATCTCGCCGAAGCCGAGGGTGACGATGGCGAGGTAGTCGCCGCGGAGACGCAGGGAGGGAAGCCCGACCAGGAACCCGGCGAGGGCGGCGGTCAGCCCGCCGATCAGGCACGAGGCCAGGAAGAGCAGGTCGCCCCTGGAGATCAGCGGCGTGCCGGGGGGGATGGCGCGGATATCGAGTCCCCACGACAGGATGCCGCCGGCCGGCTGGGCCGAGCCGAAGAAATGGATGGAGCCGTAGTAGGTCATCGCGGCGGCGAAGTACCCGCCGATGGCCATGAACCCGGCGTGCCCCATCGAGAACTGGCCGGTGAAGCCGTTGACCATGTTGAGGGAGACCGCCAGGATGACCGCGATGGCGATGTCCAGGCTGAGCTTGGTGGCGAAGGGGAAATCGGTCAGCCCGAAGAAGAGATGGACAGCCGAAGCGATGGCGATCATGCCCGCCAGCGGGCCGAGGTTCCGCAGGAACACGGTCCACCCCGGGAGGTGCGGGGGCGTTGCGGTCGGGGCTGGGCTGGTGTCGCTGACCTTCGACATGCGTCAGACCTTCTCAATCCGCTGGCCGCCCAGAAGCCCCGCGGGGCGAACGAGGAGGACGGCGATGAGGAGGGCGAAGACATAGACATCGCGGAGTTCGGTGGAGATGTAGCGAGCGCCGAACTGCTCGATGAGGCCGATCAGGATGCCGCCGAGCATGGCCCCGCGGACATTGCCGATCCCGCCGACGACGGCCGCGACGAAGGCCTTGAGGCCGAGGAGAATCCAGGTGTTGAAGGCGGGCTGGTTGAGGACGGAGTACTTGATGGCGTACAGCACGCCGGCCGCGGCGGCGAGTGCGGAGCCGAGGACGAAGGTGAAGGAGATGACCCGGTCCACATTGATGCCCATGAGGGCAGCGGTGCGGTGGTTGTGGGCCACGGCCCGCATGGCGCGGCCGATGCGGGTCTTGTGGATCAGAAACTCCAGGGCGATCATCAGACTGACCGCGGTGGAGGCGGCCACGACATCCACGAGCGTGATGCGGACGCCGAAGATGTGAAAGAGTTCCGGCTTGGAGGTCCAGCCGGAGAGCAGGTCGGGCATGGCGCGGGGCTGGGTGCCGAAGATGAACTTGAGCTGGCCGGTGTTCTGCAGGAAGAGCGACACGCCGATGGCGGTGATGAGGACATTGAGGCGGGGCGCGTTGCGCAACGGCCGGTAGGCGAGGCGTTCGATCGTGAAGCCGAGAAAGCCGCAGAGAATCATCGCGGAAAGCAGAACCACCGGGCCGACCCAGATGGCGGCGTCCGGCTGGACCTGGCCGGTGGCGACGCCCAGCCCGAGCAGGCCGGAGACGACCAGCCCGCTCCACGCGCCGATGGTGAAGACATCGCTGTGGGCGAAGTTGATGAAGTTCAGGATGCCGTAGACCATCGTGTAGCCCAGGGCGATCAGGGCGTAGATGCTCCCGACGGCGAGGGCGTTGATGAGTGTTTGGGTGAAGTCGGTCATGCTGGGCGGCGAAGGGGGAAAAGGGGGGGAGGGGGGGCGGTAGGGTGGGTGTTGGGATCAGGGGTCGATCGTGGTGACATACTTCTGCTGGCCGTCCACGAAGGTCAGGATGACGGCGGACTTGGTGGCGTTGCGGTTCTCGTCGATGGAGATGTTGCCGGTGACGGCGGGGAAGTCGCGGGTCTGGGCGAGGGCGGCGGCGATGTCGTCGCCGCTCAGGGTGGGCGATTTCTCCATCGCGGCGAAGAGGATGATGGCCGCGTCGTAGCCGAGGGCGGCGAGGCCGTCGGGCGTGGCGCCGAACTTGGCGCGGTACTTGGTGACGAAGTCCTGGACGGCCGGGCTGGTGTCCTCGTGGGAGTAGTGGTTGGAGAAGAACGACCCGTTGATGGCCTCGCCGGCGGTGGAGGCGAGTTGGGGGGAATCCCAGCCGTCGCCGCCGAGGAGGGGGGCGGTGATGCCGCGGGCGCGGACCTGGCGGGCGATGGTGCCGACATCGGTGTAGTAGCCGGGGACGAAGATGACATCCGGACGGGCGTTCTGGATCGCGGTGATCTGGGCGCCGAAGTCCGCGTCCCCGTCGCCGTAGGCCTGCTCGGCGACGATCTGGCCCCCGAGCTGGGTGAACGAGGACTTGAAGTTGTTCGATAGGCCGGTGGAGTAGGCCTGCTGGCGGTTGAAGAGCACGGCGGCCCGGGTCCACCCCTGGTCACGGGCGAACTGGGCGGCCACATTGCCCTGGAACGGGTCGATGAAGCAGACGCGGAAGATCTTGTCGCCGATCTCGGTGACATCGGGGTTGGTGCTGCTGGGGGAAACCATCGGCACGCCGTGCCGCTGGGCGATCTGGCCGCCGGCGATGGAGCGGCTGGAGGCGACCTCTCCCAGCAGGGCGGTGACCTTGTCCCGGGTGATGAGACGGGTGACGACGGTGGTGACCTCGGTGAGGCTGCCGCGGTTGTCGTAGGTCTTGAGTTCGATGGGCCGGCCCTTGACCCCGCCGCGGGCGTTGATCTCGTCGATGGCGAGCTTGATGCCGTTGTCGGTGGAGACCCCGAAGGTGGCCTCGGCCCCGGTCATGGAGGCGTAGTGCCCGATCAGGATCGGGCCGGATTCCGAGCCGCCCGCCTGCGAGCCGGAGCCTTTTTTGCATCCGGTGAGGATGAGGGCGGCGGCGAGTCCGAGGCCGGCCAGGCCGCCGATGACGGCTTTGATCGCATCGCGTCGCATGAGCAAAGAGTGTCTCCTTGGGCTGCAAGCCCTTCCGCACCCCCGGTGAATACCGGCACTGTCGGCCGGGGTGAGGGATGTCCGCTGAAGAAGGGCCGAGGGCCGGGCAAGCATACCCGAGTTCTTGGGCGTTTGCACGGGCGGCGGGGGGGTTGTTTGGGGGGTCTGCTGACCATCGTCCACGCGGCCGCCAACGCCGGGGTCACCCCGGGGGAATTTGTTGGTCGCGGGGTTCAGGGATCGGCGGATGGTTCCGAATCCGGGGCCGCTGGATCGGGGGCGGGGGGGAGGCCGAGGAACTCGCGTTGCGCTTCGGCCTGATCGCGGGCGGCTTGCTGGAGTTTCTCATACGCGGCTGAAAAGCGTTCCTTGTACGAGGCATCGAGTGAATCGTCAAAGTAGATCCCATCGCCCGGGACATTCTCCCACAGCCCGAAGGTATCGAGGTAAATCATCAGCTGTTCGTGGGAGGCCTCAAGAATCGCCAGCTCGGCCTGGTGAACTCTGAGCAGCAGGTCGGGCTTGCTGTTTGTCTCGAAAGCGGCCAGGATCGTTGTGACGGCGCGCGGACCAAGCCCTTCCGTTTCGAGCATGGTTCGCATCGTTTGCCGGGCTTGTGCGACCGTCTGGACGACGATCTTGCACTTTTCGATTCCCAGTTCAACGCTGTCGAGGCGTGCGAGCAGATCGTCCTCCGACCGGATGGACTCCGGATCGACGCTCCCCATGTCGAGATAGGGCTGGATGGTCAGTGTGTAGGCGCTCATGAGTTCGGAGATTCGGGAAGCGAAAGCGGCCGTGGCGCGGAGCGCGGCCGCGGTCTCCGGGTTTGTTTCGACCGCGGCCCATTGCTCGATCGAACGGACGACATCCTTGGCGAGATCCTCATCAAACTTGATGAAGCCCTGGGCCTCGATATCGTCGGCTGCCTTCTGGAGGAATCGCTGATTCACATTCTCACTATCCGCCACCACCGCCTTCTTCTCAACGAAGGCGCGGTCCGAAGAGTGGATGCCTGCCAGCGTCCATGCCGATCCCGCGGCGACGCAGAGCAAGAACACCAGCGTCGGCCACACGATGCTTCGGCGGGTCAGAAGAAAAACCATGACGGCGGGGACCATCGCGAGCAGCGTGACCACGAAGAGTGTGAAGCCGGCCACCGCGATGGTGAAGGAGGTCCGGTTCGATCCCGCCGAATCCGCGAAGCGAAGGTCGAACGACTCGCCCGCGGCATACACGAGCAGCACCAAAGGGATCGCGAGCATGATGAACGCGAACCAGCTTACGCCAAGAAACCCCGCTTTCGAGACGGCTGGGCGATTCCCGCGGGCGCCGTTGGCCGAACCGCTCATGCGAGCGATCCAGGATCTTGCAGCATGGCCACGATCTCGGCCAGGGCCAGGGCCGCCGTCGCGCCGTCCACCACGCGGTGGTCGCAGGCGAGGGACAGGGGCAGGGACTTGCCGACGACCGGCTGGCCGTCGCGGACCAGGACGGCGTCGTAGGCCTTGCCCACGGCGAGGATGGCGACCTCCGGGTAGTTGATGACCGGGGTGGCGAACTTGCCGGCGTGGGAACCGACATTGCTGATGGTGAAGGTGGACCCCATCAGGCGGTCGCGGGCGATGGAGCGGTCGCGGGCGCTGGCCGCGGTCTGGGCGATGGCCTGGCCGAGCGAGACGGCGTCGAGCGTGTGGGCGTCCGGGATGACGGGGACCATCAGGCCCGAGTCGGTGTCCGTGGCGATGCCGAGGTGGACCGCGGCGTGCTGGACGATCTCCTCGTTCGCGTCGTCCACCCGGGCGTTGAGCGCGCCGAAGCGTCCCGCCAGAGCACGGCAGACGGCCACGCCGACGAAGGGCAACAGGCTGAGCTTGACGCCGGTCTGCTCGGTCACCTGGCGGCGGTAGTCGTCCAGCAGGGTGACATCGGCCTCGTCGACCACGGTGAAGTGGACGGCGGTGTTGACGGACTCACGGAGCCGGTTGGCGATGGTGCGACGCACGCCGCGGAAGGGGGTCTGGGCGGTGGGGTAGCCGGGCTGGATCAGCGAGCGCTGGGCGGGGTCGGGGATGGGGCGCGAGCCGATGGCGGGGTGGTAGCCCGGCGCGGCGGGGATGCCGCCGCCCATGCCGCCCAGCGCTCGCTGATCCAGCCCGGCTACCC
>CAZNZC010000005.1:29832-193193 GCA_964577425.1 uncultured Phycisphaeraceae bacterium | reverse complement strand
AACCCAGCTCGCGTACCACTTTAATTGGCGAACAGCCAAACCCTTGGGACCGCCTTCAGCCCCAGGATGTGATGAGCCGACATCGAGGTGCCAAACCGCTCCGCCGCTATGGACGCTCGGGAGCGATAAGCCTGTTATCCCTAGAGTACCTTTTATCCGATGAGCTACGACGCTTCCACACGCGATCGCAGGATCACTAGAGCCCGGTTTCCCGACTGCTCGTCCTGTCGGACTCGCAGTAAAGCTGGCTTGTGCTCTTACACTCTGAAACGCGGTTTCCATCCGCGCTGAGCCAACCTTTGCGCTCCTCCGTTACTTTTTCGGAGGAGACCGCCCCAGTCAAACTGCCCAACACGCACTGTCCCTCGCCCGGATTCACGGGAATCGAGGTTAGGCCACAAACTCAAGAAGGGTGGTATCTCACCAATGGCTCCACCAACGCCTAAACGCCGGCTTCAAAGCCTCCCACCTATCCTGCGCATCCTGTGCTCGTGACCAATACGAGCCTGCAGTGAAGGTTCATAGGGTCTTTCCGTCTTGCTGCGGGTAGGCGGCATCTTCACCGCCACTACTATTTCACCGAGTCGGTCGTGGAGACAGTGCTCCAGTCATTACGCTATTCATGCGCGTCGGAACTTACCCGACAAGGAACTTCGCTACCTTAGGACCGTCATAGTTACGGCCGCCATTGACCGGTGCTTAGGTTATGAGCTTCGCATAAAGCTAACCCACTCCCGTGACATTCCGGCATTGGGCAAGCGTCACACTGTATACATCCTCTTGCGAGTTAGCACAGTGCTGTGTTTTTGATAAACAGTTGCCAGAGCCTTTTCTCTGCGCCCCGAAGGGCCCCCTTATTGCGAACGTACGGGGTCAATTTGCCTAGTTCCTTCACGACCGTTATCTCGAGCGCCTGAGGCTATTCGCCTCGCCCACCTGTGTCAGTTTTGGTACGGGTCTTGCTTTGCCCGCACGGCTTTTCTGGGGACCACTTCCCCCCTCAACGGCCCGAAGGCCTCTCCGTCTGACAGGAGAGAGGAGTTTCATGATCCGCACCGTGCTTTGATCTCCGCAAGAGCTCAGGAATATTCACCTGATGTCCATCGACTACGCCTTTCGGCCTCGCCTTAGGTCCCGGCTAACCCTGGGCGGATTTCCCTTCCCCAGGAATCCTTGGGCTTACGGCGAGAGGGATTCTCACCCTCTATATCGTTACTCAAGCCCGCATATTCACTTCCATACGCTCCACTATCCCTTCCGGAACGGCTTCACCGCATATGGAACGCTCCCCTACCGCTGGTTTCCCAGCCCGCAGCTTCGGCATTCGACTTATTCCCGATAATTATCGGCGCCAGACTCCTCGACCAGTGAGCTATTACGCACTCTTTAAATGGTGGCTGCTTCTAAGCCAACATCCTGGTTGTCACGGCAGTCTGACTTCCTTAAGAACTGAGTCGAATTTAGGGGCCTTAGCTGGCGATCAGGATTATTCTCCTTTTGACTACGGATATTGTCACTCGCAGTCTATCTCCCGGCTCTTGGCTGTTGGTATTCGGAGTTTGGTTGCAAGGGGTACCTTTGGAAAGGCCCACCTCGCATCCAGTAGCTCTACCCCCAACAGTTGCATGCCGAGGCTAACCCTAAAGTTATTTCGGGGAGAACAAGCTATCTCCCGGTTTGATTGGACTTTAACCCCTCCCCACAGCTCATCCCATATCTTTTCAACGATAACGGGTTCGAGCCTCCAGAAGGTTTTACCCTTCCTTCACTCTGGCCATGGGTAGATCACACGGGTTTCGTGTCTGGCCCCTGCGACTGAACGCCCTGTTCAGACTCGCTTTCGCTCCGCCTCCGGATCGGTAATCCTTAGGCTCGCCACAGAGACCAACTCGCGGGCTCATTATGCAAAAAGCACGCCGTCACCCCGCAGGGCTCCGACCGCTTGTAAGCGCATGGTTTCAGATCTCTTTCATTCCCCTCATAGGGGTGCTTTTCAACTTTCAATCACTTTACTTCTTCGCTATCGGTCGTCGAGGAGTACTTAGCCTTGGAGGGTGGACCCCCCATGTTCAACCCGGGTTCCACGAGCCCGGGCCTACTCGAGGGCTGAGTTGTTACATCCGGCTACAGGATTTTCACCTTCTTCGATCGCGCATTCCAACGCGTTCGCCGGGTTCACAACAATCCGCTTTCGCTCGCCGCTACTTACGGAGTATCGGTTGATTTCCTTTCCTCCGGGTACTGAGATGTTTCAGTTCCCCGGGTTTGCCTCGCACGCCTATGCATTCAGCGTGCGATACCCTTGCGGGTGGGTTTCCCCATTCGGACATCCATAGATCACTGCCTGGTTACCGGCTCCCTATGGCTTTTCGCAGGTTCCAACGTCCTTCATCGCCTCTCGACGCCAAGTCATCCGCCATGCGCCCTTACTGGTTTGATCACACCGACCGGACGCCGCTGCCTGTTTCCAGGTCATCGGTCCCGATGGGTGCTCACTTACGCCCACCCCGCCGCAACGATTAACGGCTGTTGGGGGGGGCGACCCGGCCCTTGGAGCGAACTCCGCGTGCCGGGCACCAACTTACAGAACACTCTGAGATTTCTCGGTTCACCGCCCCACCTCGATCGGCCACGGCTGTCCGTGAACCGCCCTGGTGGGGCCCTCTGCTCGTCGTCATGCACTTGTCAAGGAGGCGGGGGCTTCCCGGCGTCCGCCGGTCGGTCCCGTGTTCGGCCCCGCTATGGGGCGGAGGAGATACTATCTGGCATCAAGGCACGGTCAAATTGCGGGAGGCACAATTCCGACAGGGGTTTGCAATTTCCCGCCCTTTTCCCCCCTTCCCCCCCGGGCCGAGGCCCGGGATGCGTCAGGGTTGCGCGGGCGGGGGCACGAACAGGTCGGCCGACGGGCTTCTGGCGGGCTGACCGGGTTCGCGGAGCGTGCTGCGGGAGGCGGCCGCGGACGAGCTGTTCGCCTGCTCGTAGGCCGGGCTGGAGGTGTCGGATCGGGGGGTTCGCACCACCACGCCCCCTTCCCGCTCACGGATCACGGCCTCCGTCACCGTCACGGTCCGACCCATGTCGTCCGTCACCTGCACCGGGCGGGCGGCCACATCCAGCAGCAGCGATCCCAAGCGAACGGCCAGACGCCCCGTGGCCCGCGCTATGCCCGCCGGGAGCGATCCCGGGGACTCCGCCAGCATCGCGTCGGCGGCGGCACGAGGCTCCACAACGCGGGTGTCGATGGTGAACAGGCCGTCGGGGATGCGGATCGAGGCCTCGATCGGATCGCCGGGGTTGAGGGTCAGGGTGGCCTTGCGGTAAAAGCCGTAATACATCTTGAAGACTTCCACGGTCGCGCCCGACCGGCCGCCGGTGAGGGCCCCGTCGGCATCGGCGTTGGTGACGAAGTAGTACTCGGAAGCGCCGACCACCACGGGGGCGGACCAGTCGGACCATTCCGCGCGGGCGAAGGGTTCTTTGGCCGCGGCCTGGAGGGCGGCGTCCTGCTGATCGAGCACGGGGCCTTTGCGGAACAGGGGGTTGTTCAGGACAACCCGGGTGCGGTAGCGGTAAGTCGCGCCGGGCTGGACGCCCAGGTCGTGCGCCCAGAGTTGGACGGTGCCCTGCTCGAGCAGGCCCAGGGGGGCCGGGCCGGAGACGGAGCCGCCGGGCTGGCCGTAGGGCTGGGTGGGTGTGCCGCGGGTGTCGAGGGGCGTGCCCGGCTGGCCCGGCGCGCGCCCGGTGGTGTCCGGCTCGCCCAGTTCGCGGAGGCGTTGGCGGTAGCCCTCGATGTCCTTCTGGAGCTGGTCGATGCGGCGCTGGTTGCGCGGGGCGCTCTGGCCCGGGCCGGTCGTCTGGCCGGGACCGGGGCGGACGACACCGGGGCCGCGGGTGTTGCTCGAATCGGGCTGGCGGGTGGTCTGAGGGTTCTGGAGACGGTCGAGTTCGGCCAGGGCACGCTCAAGGTTGCGGCGGACGCGGTCGGCCTCGGAAACCGGGGCCGCGCCCGGGGTGGTGACGCGCTCGCTGGGGGGGGTCCACTCCGGCCCGGCGATGGTGGGCAGGGCCATGGGGCGCTGGACATCGGCCGCGGCTTGGGTGGCCTTGCTGACCAGTTCGGTCAGTTCCGGCAGGCCGGCGTTGTCGCCCAGGGCGCGGGTGGGCAGGGACGCGCCGGGGGGCGGGGTGGCTGGCTCGGGGGCGGACCAGGTGCCGTCGGGGAGGCGGCGCTGGCGCTCGACCTCAAGCCCGAGGATCTGGATGCCGGTGGCGGCCCAGAAGCGACGGGGGATGCCGACGCCGCCGGACTCGCCGAGCGCGTCGCGCAGGGCGGAGCCGGAGAAGGTGGTCTCCACGGTGACGGAGGGCAGGTCGAAGGGCTGCTGGGCGGGGATGAAGGCCGAGAACTCGGGAACGGCCAGCACCGCGAAGGGATCGAGCGCGCCCCACTGCGACGCGGCGACGGGCGCGGTGGACTTGGGCACGCGGAGCACGGCGACCTTGTCCGAGGAAGGGCCGGCGACGCCCATGTCGGTGCCGGTGGCGGCGCCGATGTTCACCGCGTGGCCGAGCGGGGCGGTCAGGGCGAGCGTGGAATCGGCCGTCTGGCTCAGGGCGTGGTCGTAGCGTTGGACGAGGTCGGTGGCGCGGACCTCGGGCAGGGCGGGACCCGCGTCCTTGAGCTGGGAATCGAGGTTCTCGGCCTGGCGCTGCAGCTCCACATACACATTCTGCGGCGGGACCTTGCGGCTGCCGACATCGACCTGGTTGGGCTGCGTGAGAAACTGCATGGCGAGCACGCCGAGCAGCACCAGCGCGACCAGCGCCAGGACGATCTTCTCGACATGCTGCTCGATGGGGTTCATGCCCTTGACCTTCATGGGTGTTGCCTCGTGTGCTGGTCGTGCCCGCGGGGGGGGGGGCGGGCGGATTGGTGGGGGTCTCGGGGATCGCGCGGGGGGAAAGGGGAGCGGATTACGGCTCGTAGTACTCGTCGTCGCCGGAATCAGGCTGGGCGTCGGCGGCGGGCTGGTCCAGCGGCGCGCCGACCGCGGTGCGGACGCGGTCGGGCATCAGGGGCAGCGTCCAGGAACGCAGCCAGATGGACTCGATGTCGATGACGGCGCGGACGACATGCTCCTCGCCGTAGAAGAAGCCCTGGTCGAGATCGGCCCAGACATCGACCGGCTCGAGGCGCACGCCGACCACGGTCATGTAGTTGATGCGGCCGAGCGCGTCGAAGAGACGGGGGAGGTTCTGGGATGAGGCGACGACCTGGAGCTGGACCCGTCGCAGGTCGTAGGCCGCGTCGGTGGCGCGTCCGGTGTGGGTGGCCGGCGCGCCCGGGCCGGCGTCGGGATCGCCGCCCATGCGGGGCGAGCCGAAGCCGCCCATGGAATCGTCCCCGAACCCGCCGAAACCGCCCGTGTCGTCGCCGCCCGCGCCGGCGGGCGGGGGGAGCCGGACCTCGGAGATGCGCACACGCTCGACCCGCTTGACGGGCGCGTCGGGGATGGGCATGGCCCCGCTGACGGGGTCGGTGTTGGCCTTGGCGACGGCCTCGAGCACATCGGTGACGGTCCAGTAGTCCCAGAGCCAGACGAAGGCGTCGGCCTCGGTGATGTCGCTCTGCGAGGGGGGCGTGGTCGGGATGCGGGACCAGCCCGGCTCGTGCATCTGCTGCGCGCCCTCGGGGCCGCGGATGGACTCGAGCGTGGCGTAGAACGCGAGCGACTTGGCGCGCCCGGCGTATTCCTGGAGACGGCGACGGACCATGTCCTGGGCGAGCTGCTGGGTCTGCGCTTCGGTCAGACGGTTGTCGGTGCTGCCGGAGGCGTAGCGCTCCTGCTCGCGGGTGGCGTGCTCGGCCAGGACGGAGCCGAGTTCATCGGGCGCGGGCGGCGCGCCGGCGTTGAGACGGCGGAGGAGCTGGTCGTACACCGAGGCCCGCACGACATTGCCGGAGGCGTCGTGGGTGCCGGCGATCTGCTCGGCCATCTCCAGGCCGAGGCGCCGGAGGGCGTTGTTGTTCGCCGCGGACGGCAGCAGGCCGGGGACGAGCTCGCGGTGGTTGCGCCGGTTGAAGGCGGTGCCGCGCTGGACCACATCGCTGACCTGGGCCAGGCGGACCTGGCCCTGCTCCTTGAAGAAGTCGGTGACGACCCGGTTGGGGGCGCGTGTCTCGCTGACGGACTGTTCGCCGGCGAGGACGGCGGGCAGGGCGTAGGTCACGGTCCCCACACGCTGGAGTTCGCCGCGGGTGGTGCTGTAGGCCTGGGTGGCCTGGTCGCGTACCTTCTTGTTCCAGCCGGAGGAGAAGATCCAGCCCGCGGGCAGGAAGACGAGGATGAGCACCGCCGAGATGACGACGATGAGGTTCTTCTTGATCCAGTTGAGCACGGGCTTCACGCATCACCTCCCTCACTGGCGGCCGGGAGGACGGCGTACCAGGTGATTGTCACGGTCTGCACGCCGGCGCGCGGGGCCGGAGCGCCGGGCAGGGGCGCGAGCTGCCTGGGATCGCCGCCGGTGACGGACCCGGACTGCTGGTAGCCGGCGGCACGCGAACCGCCGGGACGGTCCTGGTACCCGCCGTAGGACGAAGCGCCGGCGCCGGCCCTGCCGAAACCTCCCATGCCCCCGGGGTCGTTGACGCCGGAAACGGTCCACGGCACCTGCCCGGACACGATGGTGTAGGGCAGGCCGTCGCGCCGGAGGCGTTCCTTGAGGGCAGGCTCGAAGACCTCCAGCATGAAGCGTTCGAGATTGGGGGCGGCCACGCGGAAGGTGCCGGTGACGCGGACATGGTTCCTGTCCCGAGCGCCGGGCGGGACGGACGGGCCGCCGGCGGTGGTCTGGCCGAAGCCGGTCGTGGCGTAGGGGTCGGACATGGGGTCCGCCATGCCGGCCCCGCCGCCCGCGCCCACGAACTCGGTGTTCAGCGAGATCAGCTCCATCGCCGGGCCGCCCTCGAGCATCTCGCGGAGGCGCGCGTCGGAGGCGGCGGCCTGGGTCGCCGCGTCGTTGGTCATGGAGATGAGTCGTGCGGCATCATCGAGGATCGAGGCGTACAGCCCGCGCCCTTCGAGCAGGCCGACGATGTTGGCCGCCCGCAGGTCCGGCTCGGCCCCGCTGGTGACACTGGCCCGCTGGGCCTCCTCGCCCAGGGTGCGGGCCTCGCGCACCACGGTCTGGAGGATGGGCGGCTTCTCCGCGCCCTGGAAGGCCGAGGAATCCACCAGCGGGCGGATGAACATCGCGCCCGAGGCCAGCGCGGCCAGCCCGGCGGCGGCGGCGAAGTACGGCACCTTGCGCTTCCACGCCGCGTCGCGCAGCACGCCGGTGGGCATGAGGTTGGCCCGCATCGGGGCCACGCCGAGCGCCTGCATGGCGCAGCCGTAGGCGGTGGTCAGGTTCAGCGACGCGGCCTGGAACTCGCCGGCCTCCGGGCCGTCCATCGAGAGCTTCTTGAACTGCTCGATGCGGTAGACATCCAGCTGCAGCTGCTGCTTGAGGTACTTGCGCAGGCCGGGGAGCTTGAAGGTGCTGCCCAGGCCGATGAGGCGCTTCAGGTCCGCGTCCGGGTGGACGGACTGGTAGAAGCCGATGGACCGCTGCACCTCCTGCGCCAGGTCGCCGAAGATCGGGCGCATGGCCTGGAACACATGGCGGGCGTGCTTGGTCTGCTCGGCCTCGCGCTTGAGCTTCTCCGCCTTGCTGTAGCTGAGCTTGAACGCCGACACCAGCGCCTCGGTGAACTGGTGCCCGCCGATGGGGAAGGTCCGCACCCACACGCGCCCCGCCTCGGCGATGATGAGGTCCGTCGCGACGGTGCCGATGTCCAGGATGATGGTGCCGGGGGTGTCCTCGGTGAAGCCCAGGTCAACCGCCAGCGCGTTGTAGACCGCCACCGGCGAGATGGTCGCGTAGTCGGGCGTCAGGCCCACATCGGCCAGCATCGACAGCCGGTTGTTGATCCGCTCGCGCGTGACGGCGAAGATGCCCACCTCGATGTCCGGCGAGTTGGGCGACACGAAGGTCTGGTAGTCCCACTCGACCTCCTCCAGCGGGAAGGGGATCTGCTGGACGGCCTCGAACTTGACGATGTCGCCGACCTTCTTGGGATCGACCGGGGGCAGCTTGGCGAACCGCGCGAAGCTCTGGTGCCCGGGCAGCGAGATCGAGATCCGCGCCCCGGTCAGGTCCTTCGTGCTCGCCAGCGTTCCCAGCGCGACCCGCATCGCGTCGTCCTGGTCCAGGTCGGGCGTGGAGAGCACCTTGGGGTGGTGGATGACCGCGTAGTCGATCACCTTGATCTCGTCGCCGTCCTGTTGCAGCTTCAGGGCCTTGATCGCCCCGAAACCCATCTCGATGCCCCAGCACTCGTTCGACGCGCCCATTCGGCAGCTCCTTGCTTGCGCCCCGGCCGACCCCCGACCCGCGAAACGAGGGGGAGGGCGGGGGGACGATCGTACCCGAAACCCACGCCAACGGTACGACCGCGTTCCCCCCCGGTTCCTGGCCCGGGGCGGGCTGTGACAGTCCCGTGACGAAGCGGGCCTTCCTTTTAATACATGGCCAGCGCGGCCGAGGATACGAAGGTGGTGCCCTCCGGGTCCATCGCCGCGGCGTAGTTGACCAGCTCGATCCGCTCCGGGCGGGCCACCCGCACCGCGGCCATCATGTTGCCCAGCGAGCACCACCGCGTGGGGTTCTGCTGCCAGGCCATCGAGCCGACCAGATCCTCGATCCGGTTCTCGACCACCATCTGCAGCATCTCCTTGTCGTGGGTGGCCACCCGGGCACGGAACTCGGCCCCGGGGCCTTCATCCCCGGCCAGCGTCTGCTGGTCGCCGAAGGCCGGACCCACATGGGACAGGTCCGCGGAAGACACAACCAGGGTGGTTCCTCCCAGTTCGTCCAGCGAACTCTTCAGAGCCTCGACGAACGGGTCCAGGTCCAGGCCCTTGCCGTCGTAGGACTGGCCGTTGTTGACGATGGGATCGTGGACCAGGGCGGCGAACACCTTGGGGAAGTTCCCGTCGTCGTCGGCACCCAGCACATGCTGAATCCACGGGATGTGCAGCTCGATGGAGTGCTCGTTCTCGTGGTCGTAGCGGTGCTGGAACAGGGTTTCGGCCTGCGGGCCGAGCTTGGCGCGGAGCTTGGCGACCAGTTCCGTGTCCACCGGGCAGATGCCCAGGGGCGAGGCGAAGCCTTTATCACAGCCGCACACGCCGGTGGACTGGCCGAAGTGGTTGGTGCCGAGGATGATGACCCGGTCCGGGCGATCGACCACGCGCATGCGCCCGTAGACCTGGGCGTAGTTGTACCACCCACGGGGGTAATCCAGGTGGGGGGCGACGACGGCCTTGGGCAGGGTGTCGAACGCGGGGTTCTCCACATTCTGCAGGGCGGCGTCGATCCACTTGTCCAGCATCTCCCGGAGCTTGGTCGGCCCGACCTCCGCCTTCTGGGCGTCGGTGGCCTTCTCCCCGAGCGCCTGCATGGCGAGCAGGTCGGCGATCTGGGCGGTGGAGCCGGGGGGCAGGTGGTCGGTCTTGTCGAAGTTGGCGTGCATCTCGCCCAGGAGACGGTCGAACACCGGGCCTTCGATCAGGCCGGCGTCGTCGAGCTGGGCCACGAACTGCTCGAGCATGGGGCGCTGAAGACCCCGCCCGCATTCGGCGACGATCTGGTCGATGTCGCGGCTGCCGTCCATCAAGGGGAGCACGGCCTGGAAGGCCGGCTGGGTGACGACCATCTTCTCGGAGATCTGCTGGGCGTCGGCCAGACCCATCAGCACCTGCTTCTGCCCGTCCGGGGTCTGGACCGGAAAGGGGAAACCCCGCAGCTTGCGGAGGCGGGGGCGGTTCTGATTGGGGGCGGTCGGGTCGAACGCGGCCTGGGCGGGTTGATTGGGGCCTTGGCCGGGGGCTTGATTGGTCATGGTTCCTCCGTGGGCGGGAAGTCTAGGGGGACCGGTGGACGCATTCCGGGGACGGCGTAGACTTCCAGCCCGACGCATCCGGCTGGGTGGTCGTGAGCGGACGGGATTCTGAATGACTTTGTGAAAACGGCGCGCGTGCCGCGCGGCCGGGAGTGGGCCATGATCGACACCCTCAACGCCGGTGAGACCGTCACCTGCACCATCGAGCGCGTTCCCAACAACAAGGGCGCGATCGACACCATCACCCGCCTGATGCGCCGCGACCCGGACATCAAGCGCGCCCTGACCCGCGCGCAGTCCCTGCGCCGCCGGCGCATGCACTCCTACATCCGCGGCAACCGCCTGTGGCACTCGCGCGAGACCGCGTCCAAGGTGGCCCGCTGCGAGCAGGGCGCGACCTGGACCATGCCCTTCACCTTCGACATCCGCCCGGACCTCGCCTCCGTCGAGCAGTACCTCAAGGTCCAGAAGGCCTGAGATGGACACGCGGACGGTCATCGCCGGTCTGATGCTGTGTGCGCCGCTCGCGTCGTGCGCGTGCGAGCGCCAATCGCCGGCGCCCGCGGCAACCGGGAAAACCCAGGCCACGCACGCGGGCGAGCCCGACGGCGTTTCGCGCGCCGATGCGTACACCGGCATCCGCGGTGTCGTGACGACGCTGCCCGTGCCGGGCAATCGCCGCGCCGAGTTGAAGATCCAGCACGAGCAGATCCCCGAGTTCCGCAACAAGGACGGCGACATCCCCGTGAACATGCGCGGCGTGCCGGGCATGGCCTCGATGACCATGCCCTTCCCCGTGGCCGAGGGCGTGGACATCTCGACCCTGGCCGTCGGCGACAAGGTGCTGTTCGACTTCACCGTCTACTGGGGCGCCGACACCGGGACCGCGTGGGAGATCACGCGCTTCGAGAAGCTCGACCCCGCGACGGAACTGGACTTTACGAACACCACGGTTGCGGATGGGACCGACGACCAGGCGGATGCCGAGACCCCCTGACGACCGGCCCGCTCCATCCGAACCCCCCACCCCCCTCCGCACCTCCGAACCCCACAACCGGCGGGGTTCTTTGTTTGCGCGTCGATGGAAACCGAAAAGCGGGCCAAAAATAAACCCGGCGCCCAACACATAAGGTCGAGCGCCGAGTCTCGTGGGGGTCTGGATTCAGATTGTCCAGGCGGCCGGTGAACCGGTTCAGGCCTGATGCCTCTCGCCGTGTGGACACTCTCGATACGCGGCATCGGGCGGGCGGTTCCACGGGTTGATCGAGAATCCGCGCGGCTCGGCAACTTCTGGAAAAATCCCCATCCGGGGCGGCGAAGGCCGACTGAAAGTCCGCCACACGGGAGGGGGGTCAGGAGGGGGATTTCATGCCCAGACGGTCCATCACGGCCTTGAGATCGGACCAGACCTTCCGCCGGTTGTCCTCGGTGTAGGACCGCAGCAGGTAGGCCGGGTGGTAGGTCGGCATGACCGGGATCTCGGGCAGGTCCGGGTCGAACATGGCGCTGGCGGAGCCGGTCACGAAGCCGTCCCCCCCCGCCTCCCCTGACCGGCCGGGCGGGAACGACCACCACCGCCCCCGCATGGAGCGCATCGGCTCGGTGGTTTCAAGCAGCAGGTGCGTGGCGGGCAGTCCCAGCGTGACGATGGCCTCGGGCGCGACGATGCGGATCTGCTCGATCAGGTAGGGGGCGCAGAGGCGGGCCTCCGCGCTGGTCGGGGTGGCGTTGTTGGGCGGGCGGGTTTTGAGCACATTGCAGATGTAGACATCCTCCCGGCGCAGGCCCATCGCGTTGATCATCTTCTCGAGCAGCTGGCCGGCGCGCCCGACGAAGGGGCGCCCGGTCTGATCCTCGGTCTCGCCCGGGGCCTCGCCCACGAACATCAGGCGGGCGCGGGGGTCGCCCTCACCGAAGACGATGTTGGTGAAGGCCGTGACGAAGTGCCGGTGCGGGGCGTCGGCGGCGTACTTCTCCCGCACGGCGTCGAGCTTGGCCTGCGGGTCGGACAGGTGCTGGTGGCAGGCGCGGACCGACGCGGCGTCGATCGCAACGGCGTGCGTGCCCGGCGCGGCGGTATCGGCAGCGAAAGCCGGCTCGGGCGCGAAATCCCGTGCCGGGACGGGGCGCGGCGCGGGGTGTGGGTCCGTTGGTTCCGGCTCGGCGGCGACCACCCCGACCGGGCGGCCGAGGGGCAGGAAGTCCACCCCCATCAGGCGGGTGGTCTCGGCGTGCTGGGCCAGGAGGACGCGGGCGCGGTCGATCATGCCGCCACTCAACACGGACGGCGCGGGTTTGTCAACCGAGGATGAATGACGGGGAGGGCGGAGCGCAGCCGGATCAGGGATTCTGGCCGGGCAGGGCGGCATCGCCCGCCTGGTCCAGAGCGTCCTCGATCATCCGCTCGGCCTCTTCCTCCGTGGGCAGGTCGGGGATGCCGTCACGGGGCGCGGAGGGCGTGTGGGTGTGCTCGCCCGTGGGGGCGGGGATCTTGGAGCCGCCGAGGAGGTCGGGCAGCAGCGCGCCGGCGACGGCCCCGATGACCAGGCCGAGGATCAGGCCGGGCAGGAAGGCCTGCACGAAAGAGCCTGAGTTGGACTTGTTGGGTTCGGACATGGCGTGCTCCGTGGGGCGATGGTTTCCTGGACCATTCTTCGGCCCTTGACAGACACAATCGGCGATCCGGGGCGATTTCCCGCGTGATTTAGCGCAGACGGCGCGTCCGCCAGGCCCAGGCCCCGTATTCGAGGGCCAGACGGACCATTTCCGACCTGCCACCAGCCGGGGTTCCTTCGGGAAAAGCGGTGTGGGTCCGCCATTCCCAGTACGGCCCGCGGAGGCGGAACCGGGTGGCGAACCCGAGCGTGGTCAGGCCCAGAACCCCCTCGATCAGGGTGCGGAGGCTCACAGCCTCTCCCCCCCGCCCCCCCCACCGCCACGGGGGGCAAACTGGGAGCGGTACCAGGCCACGGTCTGGGCCAGACCTTCTTCCAGTGGGGTGACGGGGGCGTAGCCCAGCAGATCGCGGGCCGCGGTGATGTCGGCCACGGAATCACGGACCTCGCCGACGCGGGCGGGGCGATGGTCGGCGACGGCCCCGGGACGCTCGCAGAGAACGGCGAGCCGCTCGGCCAGGGTGTTGACGCTTGTGCGGACACCCGCGCCGATGTTGACCACCTCGCCGCGGAGGGGCTTGTCGCCGGTCGCGGCCAGCAGGTTGGCGGCGACGGCGTTGGAAACATGCGTGAAGTCGCGGGTCTGCCCGCCGTCGCCGTAGACGACGGGCGAGCCGCCCGCGAACAGGGCCTTGATGAAGGCGGGCACGACGGCGGCGTAGGCCGAGTCGGCGGCCTGGCGCGGGCCGAAGATGTTGAAGTAGCGCAGGCAGGCGGTCTCCAGCCCGTAGCAGGCCGACCAGGAGCGGCAGAGGGACTCGCCCGCGAGTTTGGCGGCGGCGTAGGGGGACATCGGCTCGGTGGCCTGGGACTCGTGTTTGGGCAGGGTCGGGTTGTCGCCGTACGCGCTGCTGGAGGCGGAGTAGACCAGACGGCTTGCCTTGGCGCGGACGGCGGCCTCCAGCACGCGCATGGTGCCCGTGGCGTTGACCACCCAGGTGCGGGTCGGGTCCTCCACCGAGCGGGGGACGGAGCCGAGCGCGGCGAGATGGAAGACCAGTTCGGCCCCTTCCAGGGCTTCGTCGAGGGCCGCGCGTTCGAGGATGCTGGCGTGGACGAAGCGGACCCGGTCGGGATCGAGGTCGATCAGGCCCGCGAGGTGGGCGACATCGGAGTTGGAGAGGTCGTCGATGACGGTGACGCGGGCGCCGAGGGAGACGAGGGCGTCAACCAGATGCCCGCCGATGAACCCGGCCCCGCCGGTGACGCAGCAGGCCCGCCCTTCGAGGGCGGGTCGGAGCCGGGCGACGAGGTCGGTGGGCAGGCGGGACATAGGCCCATCAGTTTAGGGGAGACGCGGCCGGGGCGTGCGGGGTCACGGAGGGAATGAGTCGCGGGCTTCAGCCCGCGCGGCGACCGCGCCTCCCCTGGGCACACGCCGGGCAAAGGTCGGAACCGCCGTTGGGGGGAAGAGACGGAGGGGGGCACGAAAAAACACCGGGCGGAAGGCCCGGTGTTCGTGGGTGGTGCATGTGGGAAGACATGGCCGACCGGAGGTCGGCCCCACGGTCGGGGTTACGGGCAGCCGGCGTTGTACGCGTCGAGATAGGCGGCCAGATCGAAGAAGTTCAGAACGCCGAAGGGCGGGGCGAGGTCGGCGGCGGGGTCGCCCGCGTTGAACAGGTCGAGGTAGGCCGCCAGGTCGAAGAAGTTGAGGCTGCCGTCGCCGTTGATGTCGGCGGCGCAGCCGGCGGAGCCGCCGAGTGAGCCGTCGGCGTTGACGGCCTGGGCGTAGATGTCCTCGCCGCCGTTGCGGCTGTCGGACCAGGTGGCGAGCATCCGGCCGTCGGCCCAGCGGTTGAAGTTCAGGCGTCCCTTGGAACTCACGGCGGTGCTGACGGGGAAGGCCGCGCCGCCGACGAGCGCGCCGGACTTCTCATCCGCGATGAGCAGTTCGAGAATGCCGTTGGTGCTGCCCAGGACCGGCTGGCGGTCGAGCACGGCGGCCGCGCCGTCGGCGTGGGCCACGGCGCGGGGCGGGCCTTTGTACTGGCCGTCGAAGGGCAGGAGCACCGAGCCGGCATCGCCGAACTGGCGCGCGCCGGTCGCGCTGTTGAAGCTCTGGACATTCAGGCTCTGCTGGGACTGCGCGCCGTCGAGATTGCGGAAGAACACCATGATGTCACCCGAGGGGTTCATGGCGACAGCCGGGTCGAGCTGCTGGCGGTTGAACTCGCTGGAGACGGACACACCGTTCTGGGCGAACAAGGGGTTGCCGTTGGCGTCGAGGCGCTGCACGAAGCAGTTGAAATCGCCCTCACGGGTGTCGTGCCAGGCGACGACCGCGCCGCCCGCGCCGTCGGCGATCAGGCGGGGGCGGTGGGCGATGGGCACGACGGTCGCGTCGCTGACGACGACCGGCGAGACGGCCCACACCGGCTGGGCGTCGGCGTTGAACTTGCCGGCGTGGACATGGCGCGGGCTGGCGAAGGTGGCGGTGTTGCGCACCCAGGAGAGGATGACGCCGTTGTCGGCCGTGGGGATCATCTCGTGGAAGGCGGGGGCCTCGGTGCCGGAGAAGGCGACGCGCACGCCGTCGCCCGGGAAGGCCTTGACGCCCGCGGGGCTGATGCGCTGCATGACGATGCCCGGGTCGGTCTGGAAGCGCGGCCAGGTGACCACATAGTCCCCGCCCGACAGGCGACCGATGCGCGGGTCGGCCTCGTACGCGCTGTTGTCGGAGACGGCCACGCCGTTCGGGCCCCAGAGGGAGACGCCGGCGGGGGAGATCAGGTAGGCGTAGACATCGTTGTCGCCGCCGGCGCGGAGATCGACGAAGGCGATCATGCAGTTGCCCTCGTCGTCCACGCCGAGATCCCAGTCGACGACGGAGGTGCCCTGCGTGTTGTTGGAGACCAGCAGGCCCTCGGGCGCGAAGGTCCGGTTGCCGTCGGCGTCGAGGCGCTGCACGCGCACCTGCACATTGGGATACCCGAAGTCGAACCAGCCGGTCCAGGACGAACCGTCCGAGGCCAGCCCGGTCTTGACCACGGTCTGGTCGCCGGGGTGGACGACGACGGGAGTGTTCAGGGACGCATCGTCGGTCCATTGGGCGTGGGCGACGGACGCCACGGCGGCGCTGGCGAGGGCGGCCAGCCAGGTGGGACGCGGATTCATGCTCAATCTCCTCCTTGATGGACTCCCCGGAACCGGGTGCGGAGAGCGCAAACTGAGACCGGTTCCGGCTTGGGTCGGGGCAAGTGTAGCAGAAAATGGCGATTCTCGTAATAAATAACGCTCGTTTTTCCAAAATTGATGCTATTGTGTGCGCAGAAGGGCACGGCCTGAGGGGCCAGAAAGGGCTGGATGCTCTATCCGACGGACGCCGTAGGCAGCACGGAGCAGGCCGGACAGGCCGGCGAGCAACTCGCGGCAAGCCTTGCATCGACATTCGGTGCCCTGATCGAGGCCCTCCCCGGGAGCGCGGAAGGCCCCACGGCGGTGGCGCGTGTGATGGGCGTGAACCGGGTGCCGGTCAGCCGGCTGCTCGGGGCGATCCGGCGGGAGCCGGGCAGCGAGATGCTGGCGATGCTGCCCGGGCCGGAAACGCTCAGGTCAATCGCCCAGGCGACGGAACGGGCCTCGGTCGAGCCGACGCTGATCTGGGCCGCGCTGGAATCGGTGGACCGGTTCGAGGCGATGATCCGCTCGTTCGGGACGCGGGCGGCGTTCGACGCGGCCATGAGCGTGCGCGAGCCGGAAGCCCTGGAACGGTTCGAGCAGGCCGGGCGGTACCAGGCTTTCAAGGGGATGAGCCAGGTGCTTGGGGTGGAGGCCGAGGTGTGGCTCTCCACGATGATCCTGACCCCCACGCCCGGGCAGGGCGCGGCGGTGGATGTCACGGCGGTCCACGGCGCGCTGGGGATGCGCCGGCTGCGCCCGGATGTGACGGTGTCTTTCACCTACGGCGCGCCGCACGAGGCGGTCGGCTCGCCGGGCGGGTCGTTCGACCTGGCGCTGGACCTCTCGCCTTACTACACGCTCGAACCCGCGCCGCTGCGGACGCGGGACCGGTCCGGCAATGTGGTGCATGAGTTCTGCCCGGACACGCTGGGCAAGGACGCGGCGTACGACATGCTGGCGGGGGTCCACGCGCCGGCGCATTCCAAGCGGTACCGCGACGAGCGGCGCACCACCCGCGGCGTGGTGGTCATCCCCGACATCCCGGTGGCCGGCATGGCGGTGGACCTGTTCGTGGACCGGGGCATCTTCCCGGGCATCGAGCCGCGGCTGTACCTTTATAACACCACGGCGCGCGGGCCGGCGGACATTGAGGACCCGGCGCGCCTGCACGACCAGATCACGCCGCCCGTGCGCCTGCGGGCCTTGGAAGGCGGTGGCGCGGCCGCCCACCTGGAACGATTGCCGCGATACGGCGAGATGATCGCCGAGGTGTGCGGGCGGATCGGGTACGACCACCGGAATCTGAACGGGTGGCAGTTGCGGGTGCCCTACCCGCTCTACGGCTTCCAGTGGGTGATCGCGTTCGAGGCGCCCGAAGCGCCGCGGTGAGACGGATTCCACAGGTGGGACAGGCGTCCCGCCTGTGCGGACTGGCTTTGCACAGGCGGGACGCCTGTGCCACCAAAGACGGAAGACCCGGCTCGGCGAGCCGGGCCACCGAGACAACGGCTCAGGGGCAGCCGGCGTTGTACAGGTCGAGATACGCGGCCAGGTCGAAGAAGTTCAGCACGCCCGTCGGCGCGGCCAGGTCGGCGGCGGGGTCGCCCGTGTTGAACAGGTCGAGGTAGGCCGCCAGGTCGAAGAAGTTGAGGCTGCCGTCGCCGGTGATGTCGGCCGCGCACGCGGAACCGGCCACGGCGAGCACGGCCGCGCCGGCGTTGATGAAGCCCCAGCCGTAGCCGGTGTCGTAGCCCGACTCGCCGCGATCGATGGCGGTCTCGGCGAGTACGGCCTGGACCTCGTCGGGCGTGAGGGCGGGGTTGACGGAGAGCACGAGGGCGGCCACGCCCGCGGCGTAGGGCGACGCGAAGCTGGTGCCGTCGATGGTGGTGTAGTCGCCGCTGGAGTATCCGGCCGCGCCGGTGCGGTCGGTGGTGAGGACGGCCGCGCCCGGCGCGCTGATGAAGGTGCCGGGGCCGTAGGTGCTGAAGCTCGCGCGGGCGCCGGTGCTGTCCAGGGCGGCGACGCCGTTGATGGTGGGCAGGTTGGCCGGGAAGCCGACCGTGCCGGTGCCGTCGTTGCCGGTGGCGGCGAAATGGATCAGGCCGGCGGCGCGGGCGTCGGCGAAGGCGGTGGTGATGACCGCGGACGCGGACCCGCCGCCCCAGGAGGAGTTGGTGACCTGCGCGCCCGAGTCGGCGGCCCAGTTGATGCCCGCGGCGGTCCACGAATCCTGCGATTCGAGGAAGGGCAGGCAGAACCCGAAGAGGCTGATCTCGTTGAAGATCTTGGCGGCCTGCACGCGCACGCCCGGGGCGATGCCCGCGATGCCGATGCCGTTGTTGATGGTGGCGGCGACGCAGCCGGCCACGGCGGTGCCGTGGTTGTCGCAGGCGTTGCCGGGGTTGCCGTTCCCACCGCCGCTGACGAAGGTCTGACCGGGGACCTGGCTGATGTCCGGGTGGTCCTGCTGGACGCCGCTGTCGAGCACGACGACGCGGATGGAAGAGTCGCCGTAGGTGACGGACCAGGCGGTCAGGGCGTCCATGTCCTCGTCGTTGGGTTGTTCGAGGGCCCACTGCTGGGCGAACATGGGGTCGTTCGGCACGCCGCCGGCGCGCTTGGCCCAGAAGATGCGGTCGGACTGCGCCCAGGCGACGGACGGGTGGTCGTTGATCGCGAGGGCGGCGCCGAGGGCCTGATCGCCGGTCCTGGCGGCGATGCGGGCGCGGACCAGACCGGGCGTGCCCGCGGCGTCGTGCTCGGTGACGGCCGCGCCGTGGGCGGCCAGCAGGGCGGCCCGCTCGGCGGCGGTGGCGGTCGGCTCGAAGGCGATCAGCAGGTCGCGCGTCGGGATGACGGGCAGGCCGGCCTCGTCGAGGTAGACCAGCGAGGCCATGTCCAGCGCGGCGGACAGGTCGGCGACCGAACGGGCCGCGCCCTCCGGCGTGCGGTCCTGGGCCGGGAGCATGACATAGGTCCAGCCGGGCACGGAACTCGGCTCGGTCACGGCGTTGCGCAGGCCGACGCGGTCGAGCGTGGCGCGGACATCCGGACGCTCCCCCCCGCCCCCGGCGCGGGGAGCGGGATCGACGAACACCGCCACCAACGCGGGGTAGACGCCCAGCGGGACGCGCTCGGCGAAGTACGGGGTGAGGGCGACCGCGGCCTGGGCGGGCGGCACATCGGCCACCAGCAGTCGCAGGTCGGGGTCGATCGCCTGGGCGGCCGCGGAACCGACGGAAAGACCAAAGCCCGCGGCGATCATGACCGCACATGCCCGATAACTCATGGTTCGCTCCTCATCTCTCGCATGACGGACCTGCCGGGGACGCACAGACCACCCCGCAGGCGGGTCCTGAAGAAGCGGTGAAGATACCGGATTTCTTCGGGCGGATCAACCCGGATGTGCGGAAACGGGGCGGTCAGGGGCAACCGGCGTTGAAGGCGAGGAGATACGCCGAGAAGTCGAAGAAGTTGAACACGCCGTCGCCGTTGAAGTCGGCGGCGGGGTTCTGCTGCTGGTGCAGGGCGATGAAGGCGGAGAGGTCAAAGAAGTTGAGCGTGCCGTCGGCGTTGATGTCGGCCGGGCAGCTGCTCGGCAACGGGCAGACCACCCGGAAGGCGCGTTTTTGGACCGCGCCGTTGCGTGTCTCACCGACGACCACCGATCCGTCGGCCGAGACGGCGATGGCACTCGAGCCCGAGAATACCCCTCCCAGCGTGCCCAGATCCTGCATCCCGGCAACGGCGGTCCAGCGGAAGGCACGGGGTCGGTTCTCGTCGTTGCGTGCCTCACCGACGATTGCCGATCCGTCGGCCGAGACCGCGGTGGCTCGTGATTCCGATCCCCCCAGTGTGCCCAGATCCTGCATCCCGCCCGCGGCGGTCCAGCGAAAGGCACGACTTTGGTTCAAGGCATTGTCTGCCTCGCCGACGACCACCAATCCGTCGGCCGAGACCGCGGTGGCTCGTAATTCCGATCCCCCCAGTGTGCCCAGATCCTGCATCCCGCCAGCGGTGGTCCAGCGGAAGGCACGGTATTGGCCCCCGGCGTTGTATGAACCGCCGACGATCACCGATCCGTCGGCCGAGACGGCGCTGGCCCACGAGTATGTCCCTCCCAGCGTGCCCAGATCCTGCATCCCGCCAGCGGCGGTCCAGCGGAAGGCACGGTGGCTATGGCCAATGCCGTATGCCTCGCCGACGACCACCGATCCGTCGGCCGAGACGGCGTTGGCATTCGAGTATGTTTCTCCCAATGTGCCCAGATTCTGCATCCCGCCCGCGGCACTCCAGCGGAAGGCGCGGTCTTGGCCCGCCGCATTAGTTGATGAGCCGATGAGCACCGAGCCGTCGGCCGAGACGGCGATGGCCCACGAAAATGTTCCTCCCAGTGTGCCCAGACTCTGCATCCCGCCAGCAGCGGTCCAGCGGAAGGCACGGCCATAGCCCATGCCGTCGTACGCATAGCCAACGACCACCGATCCGTCGGCCGAGACGGCCTTGGCCTCTGAAAACAACCCTCCTCCCAGCGTGCCCAGATTCTGCATCCCGCCGGTAGCGGTCCAGCGGAAGGCGCGGTCATGCTCCACAATGTTGGATGCGGTGCCGACAATCACCGATCCGTCGGCCGAGACGGCGCTGGCCCACGAGGAGTATGTGCCCCCCAGCGTGCCCAGATCATGCATCTCGCAGGGCTGGGCTGCGGCCGGAGTGATAGCGACTGCGGCCATGATGCACGCCGCGATGAGGAAGGAACAGTTCAAGGGGAATCTCCTGCGCAACAGACGGCACGGGGCATCCTCGTGCCAGCAGCCCAGCTCGCGGCACGCCGACACCACAAGCGCTGCGCGGCATCGCTCGGCTTTCATCCTACCCCGAGCCGCGAGTACGGACCCCCCTGTTTTCCGTAAATCTTCATCATGTTCGGATTTTGGGCGGCTATCGCCCCTCCTTCTCAACGGCAATGACCCGACATGGGAGGCCCGGCATGGTGGAAGGCCCGATCCGAGAAATCCTTGGGTGGTGGAGAGACGACACGGAGTGCCGTCGTACCAGATCCGGCTCGGCGAGCCGGGCCACCGGGACGGAGGCTCACGGGCAGCCGGCGTTGTACAGGTCCAGGTAGGCCGAGAGGTCGAAGAAGTTGAACACGCCGTTGGCGTCGAGGTCGGCGGCGGGGTCCTGGGCGTTGAAGAGGTCCAGGTACGCGCTCAGGTCGAAGAAGTTGAGGACGCCGTTGCCGTCGAGGTCGGCCGGGCAGGACTGGGGGATGGCGAAGAAGACGCGGATGCAGGTGTTGCCTGCATAGCCGATCACGAGGTCGGACAGGCCGTCGCCGTTGAGGTCGCCGAGGGCCAGGGCGGTGCCGACCTCGGGGGCGTCGTAGGTCCAGCTGGGGGTGGTGTCGAGGACACCTTCGCGGTTGAGGTAGATGTGGGCGCGGCCGTCGGAGAAGTGGACCTCGCCGAGGTCGGGCCAACCGTCGCCGTTCACATCGAAGAAGGCGATCTCCTGCGGGCCGCTGAAGGGGGGGTTGGTCTGGGCGATGGGGGTGAGCAGGCCGGCGCTGTAGTCGTAGATCGTGGTGGGGCTGCCGCCGATGGCCAGTTCGAGTGACCCGTCGCCGTCGATGTCCGCGAAGGCCGCGCCGCGGTCGCTGCCGGTGGTGCCCACCGTGGCGGCCGGGGTTGTGGAGAGCGTGCCCGCGTTGTTCAGGTAGATCGCGCTCTCGAAGTTGACCCACTTGGCCACGCCCAGGTCCGGGTAGCCGTCGCCGTTGAGGTCCGCGGCGGCCACGCCGTTCTGGACCGCCGGCTCGGCGGACTGCCAGACGGCGGCCGCGGTCAGGGTTCCGCCCTCGTTGCGGAACATGAGGATCGGGCGGAATGGGTCGGGGCTGAGGCCCTGGTTGGTCGTGACCAGATCGGGGAAGCCGTCCTGGTCGATGTCGGCCAGCACGCCGGCGGTGCCCCAGCCGGTGGCGACGGTGTTGGATGTGTAGGACGGGACAGTGGGCACGCCGGCAGGCCCGCCGGGGTAGACGCGGACGGTGTCGCGCCGGAGGCTGCCGCCGTGGATGGTGACGATGTCGGGCCGGGCATCGTTGTTGAGGTCGCCGACCAGCACATCGCCGGTGTGGGTCTGGAGATCGGAGAGCCAGCCGGGCGTGGTGTCGATGCCCGAGCCGGTGCCGTAGAAGATCATGTCCTGCCAGTTCTCATAGGGCGGGAAGCTCTGGGAGCTGTAGCAGACGGCGACGAGGTCGTTGTGCCCGTCGCCGTTCATGTCGGCGATGGCGAGGCCGCCGATCTGGCGGCGGAGGTTCACGGTCAGGTCCGGGGTGGTGGGGAACGGCACGCCGGAGCCGCGGAGCACCCAGCCGACTCCCGGGCCGGAGCCTGGCTCGGCGGCGGCGTGGGCGTCCTTGCTGATCTCGATCGCGGCCTGGGCGCGGGCCGCGCCGGCCGGGCAGGCCAAGGCCAAGGCCAGGGCGCAGACGGCGGTGAGGCTGGTGGCGTGCGGTGCGGGCGGGCGGTTCATGGTGCGATCTCCCGTGTGGTCGGCCGTTTCGGGGCTGGTGCGTGCGTTGGCTCGTGCTCCGCCCGTTCGGCGCGTGCGTCGGGCGGAGGCCGATCCGGATCGTACCAGATCCCCGGCGGAACTCCAAGGCCGGCTTTGGGAAGAGGATGATCCTTTGCAAAAACCCCGGGCCGAAGCCCGGGGTGCGTGGTCTGGAGCATGGCTTGACGCCGGAACAGGGGACGCGGGAAGACCGCGCCTGATCCGGCGCGTCAGCGGCGACGCCCGGCCCCGATGAGGCCCATGAGGCCGAGTCCGGCGAGCGCGCCGGGAGCGGGGACCACGGCGTTGATGGTCATGGCGTTGTAGATGGTGGAGCCGGCCCAGGTGGCCCCGCCGTTGGAACTGAACAGATAGCCGTCGAAGGTCACGCCGCTGGCGACGGGCGCGGCGTTCGGCAAGAGGCTGTTCCACAGCAGGCTGTTGGTGCTGCTGGGTCCGTCGAGGACGAACCAGTAGCTCTGGCCCGCGAGCAGGTTGAACCCGCCGTCCACGGTGAGGGAGAAGATCGCGGCATTCGTGCCGCTGGCGACATTGACGCTGCCGAACGAAGCGAGCAGGGCACCGGGGTTTCCGCCGACGCTGGAATAGATCCCGCCGCTGAGCATGGCGGCGGCGCCGGTGTTGGACATGAGCACATCCATCGAGACGAACTGGAGGGACTGTGCCCCCATGGTCAGGCCGACGCCCTTGGTGCGGTCCACCAGGTCGGTGCCGATTCCGAGGTTGGTGCCGGTGCCCGAGCTGTTGCCGGGGAGGTTGCTGAGGATCGGGTCGGCCGCGGCCGTTCCGGCCGCGAGCGCGATCAGCGCGGCGCCGCGTGTGCAGATTGAAACCATCTCTTTGCTCTCTTTCTCTGCGTTCGATCCACGCTGTGCGAATCGCGGATCGAACGGGACCGCCCCGAGGCTCCGGACAGACACCCGCCGGGAAGACCCGGGGATCCATCCAAGCTACCAAAAACGGAGCGGTTTGCAAGAGTGCAAGCGGCTTTCAAGAGAAAAAACGAGAGGGCCGGAAGCCCTCTCGTTCAGAATAACGGGATGTTTCAGGCGGTCACGGGCAGCCGGCGTTGTACAGGCTGATGAACTCGCCGAGATCGAAGAAGTTCCACACCCCGAACGGGGGGGCCAGGTCGGCCTGGCTGGACTGGCTGTTGTAGGCCGTGATGAAGGCGCTGAAGTCGAAGAAGTTGAGGATGCCGTTGCCGTCGAAGTCGGCGGTGCAGGGAGCGGTCACGGTCAGGGTGGCGGGGTTGGAGGTGGAGGTGCCGCACTCCTTGGTGATGACGAGGCGGTACTGGGTGGCGTCGGAGGGGACCGCATCGTGGATGGTCAGCGTGGTGCTGGCGGCGCCGGAGTAGTGCGCGCTGTCGAAGATGCTGATCCAGTTGTTGCCCGACCGGCGCTGCCAGCGGTAGTTCCGCGACCCGGGCGATGCCGAATGCGTGGCCGAGAACTGGGCCTGTCCTCCCACCGGCGTGGAATCGTTCTGCGGGTGGGAGAGGATGGTGTCGGGGGCGCAGGCGAGATCCCACGAGCGGAGCGCGTCGCGGATCGGGACGCGGATGGTCTCCCAGGTGTAGTTGTAGATGCGGTCGGTGATGGTCGCGGTGTCGTTCGAGTCATGCACGAAGACCGCCACGCTGTACTCGCGGTCGAAGGGGAGGTAGAGCGGCGCGCCGGCCTTGAAGGGGATCCTGGCCCAGCCGCCCTCGGTCCGCCAGCGCCGGCTGGGAGGGCCGTTGCATGTGTAGCTGCCGCCCTTCCAGGCCGCGTCGAGCGCGTTGCGGAAGGCCGTGAGCTCGGCGTTGGTCAGGCTCGTGGACGCGGCCTCCTGAGTGATGATCGCGTTCAGTCTCGGGTTGTTGTGCACATTGTAGTTGAGCATCATGGTGAAGAGCTCATCCTTGTTGGCCTCGTTCAGGATGGACCCGTCGGCGAGCTGCTCGTAGATGCGGACCGCGTCGCCCGCGGTGAAGGTGTTGAGGTTCGGCAGCGACGAGCAGAGGCAGCCGACGGTGTGGTTCAGGCCCGTCGAGGCCAGACCCCAGGCGGCGGCGAAGTTGTTCAGCCCCGCCGTGCCGTACCGCTGGCGGAGGGCCTCGGTGTGGTGGTTGGAGCTGTTGCGCATGACCTGCTCGATGGTGGTGCGCAGGGTCGGGTTCGTGACGGATGTCGAGACGGGGCAGGAGTTGTTCTGCGTGGTGGTCGTGTTGAGCGCGATCGTCGTGTTGAGCGTGGTGGCGGTGGTCTGCACCTCGCGCATGGCGCGGGCCGAGTGCAGGATCTTGATCATGCTGGCCGGCTCGAAGGCGAAGTTCTCGTTGAGGCTGGTGACGACCGGCCCCCCGACCTGCTTGGCCTTGAAGCCGAAATCGCCGGTGGGGATATCGGCTCGGATCGCGTCGCGAATCCGCCTGGTCTCGCTGTCGGCGTTGTCCACCATCGCCACGGCGTAGCGGGTCTGGCCCAGCCCGTTGGTGTACTGCTCCATGCAGGTCAGACGCGCGCCGTTCGCCTCCAGCAGCGGGCCGATCTGGGCCTGCGTCAGCGCGGGGTACCACCAGCCGGACCCCGGGTTGTCGGCGATCATGATGACGGTGAAGGTCGCGGGAGTGAGCAGCGAGGGCGTGTTGTCCACCTCGATGTCCACCAGCCGGGCCCCGTTCTGCGTGAGCAGCTGGGTCACCTGCGCGGCCGTGCGTCCGTAGTAGTACCACCAGCCGTGCGTGTGCGAACCCGTGTTGTTGACCGCGACCGCGCTGTAGTACCTCGTCCCGTTAAGGACATAGACATCCAGGTCGATCAGACGCAGCGGCGGGTTGGAGTTGGTGATCCAGTCGTCGATGTTCGCCGGGGTGGTACGGTACAGCCAGCCCCAGCCGGCGCCGGTCGCGCCCGTGTTCGGAACGGTGATCGCGGTGAAGTTCTCCGTGCTCCCGTTCGCGTACGGCTCGAGGTCGATGAGGCGCCGGTTGTTGTCGGTCAGGAAGTTCGACAGCGAGGTCGCGGTCTGGCTGTACGAGGTCTGCATCCCGGTGATGCTGTACGCGCCGGTGTTGGTCACGCCGATGGCGTTGTAGGAGTTCGAGCCGATCCGCTCGATGTTGAAAACCCGCTGGCCCGAGCCGGTCAGGGCGTTGACCTGCGCGCTCGTCGCGCCGAACAGGTATGTCCAGCCGGTGGGCGTGTCGAGCCACCGGTCGTCCGGGGTGCCGAAGGCGGGCACCGCCATCGCCAGGGCGGCCGCGGCGGCCCCGGTCTTCATCCATGTGCGGTTCATCGTGATCTTCCCTCACCAGGCGCGTGGGTGGCGGGGACGACCCGGCCCGCACGCGGTACTTGAATCTATCCGGGAGAGGGCGAGTTCCCCACGGTTTTCTCACGCCAAGTCCGGGAAGGAAGGCCAAAAAACAGCGAACCGCCCTGTTCAGGGCGGTTCGCCGCGATGGTTATTCGGTATCCGTACGGATCAGGGGCAGCCCGCATTGTACAGGGCGAGATAGGCGGCCAGGTCGAAGAAGTTCAGCACGCCGAACGGCTCGGCCAGGTCCGCGGCCGGATCCCCGGCGTTGAACAGAGCCAGGTACTCCGACACATCGAAGAAGTTGAGCAGGCCATCCCCGTTCAGGTCGGCCGCGCAACCCGTGTCCTGGGCCAGCAGGGAGACCACCCGGTTGGCCGGCTGGCCGTCCATGTTCGAGAAGCCGCCGCCCATGTTCAGAGCCGGACCTTCGCCGAAGTCGAACACGATCGCGCCGAAGATGTTGCCGTCCGCGCCCGCGCCGACGGCCTCCCACGCGGAACCATTCCACTTGGCGATGCGCGGCATCGGGTTCGTGCCGGAGTTGTTGAAGCTGCCCAGGGCGTAGAGCGCGTCGCCGGAACCGTCGTTGAACACGACCAGCTCCTGCACCTGCCCGTCCAGTCCGTCGCCCATGGGCGACCAGGCCGTGCCGTCCCACTTGGCGACATTCTCCGCCGCCTGGGTGCCGTTGATGCGGTTGAACGAGCCTGCGACATACAGGGCCGTGCCGCTGCCGTCGTCGAAGGTGGTCATGTGGAAGCCCTGGGCGAAACCGGTGTTGCGGGTCAGGCCGTTGCCCAGCGGGGACCAGGAGGTTCCGTCCCACCTGGCGATGTTGTTGGCGGGCACATCGCCGATGGTCAGGAAGCGACCCGCGGCGTACAGGGTCTGCCCATCGCCCAGGTCGGCGCTGAGCACATCCAGCACGATCAGCGGCACCGCGCCGCCGATGGTGCCGCCGACGCTGGTGTAGGCCGAGCCGTCCCAGCGGGCGATGTGGTCCAGGCCGGTCTGGCCGTTGAGCGTGACATAGTTGCCCGCGACATAGAGCGCCTCGCCGGAACCGTCGTCGTGGACCTCCAGATCCCAGATGGAACTGAGGAAGATCTCGGCCTGGGCGTCCATCGAGTTCCAGGCGGAGCCGTCCCAGCGAGCGAGCTTGGCGGTGCCATCCACCCCGCCGGCGGAGTCGAAGTAGCCGCCGGCGATCAGGTCGCCCTGGAACACGCGCAGCGAGTTGGAGTACTGGTTGATCAGGCCCCCGCCCACGGCGACCCACCCGGAGCCGTCCCACTTGGCCAGGTTCGACCCGCCGGGAGCGCCGGGGATCGCCATCGAGCCGGTGGCGTAGAGAGCCTCGCCCGTTCCGTCGTCGTAGACCTCGAAGCTGGACACATACGACCCGGTCAGGCCGGGCGTGCCGAGCGTGGTGGACCAGACGGGCGAACCGCCCAGAGACAACCCGGACACCGAAGCGACCCCGACAGCGGCCAGCACGCCGCGCACTGAAATGGACATCTCGATCCTCCTGCTTTCGTTCACAAAGCCGCACGGCCGTGCCGTGGGGTGCTCAATGTAACCGCAAGCAGACGCGGCACAATCGGGCTTTTCCGATAATCGTCAGATTTTTGACAATTTCTGACTAGTGCTGAATGGGTAAACCCCCTCCCCGTGGGGCTAACTTCCAATCGGCCATCCCTCCCCCGCCCCCCACTCCCGCGCTTGGGACTGGTGGAAGACCCGGGTATCGGCGCGAAGGCGCGGAGGAAGCGGAACCCCACGATTCGAGGACTCATCGTGGGCGTGGCCCGAACGACCAGCCGCGACGGCTTACGGGCAGCCCGCGTTGTACAGCCCGAGGTACGCCGCGACATCGAAGAAGTTGAAGGCGCCGATCGGCTCGGCGAGGTCGGCCCGGGGATCCTGCTGGTTGTACCAGGACAGGAAGACGGACAGGTCGAAGAAGTTCAGCTCGCCGAAGGGCAGGGCGATGTCGGCCGGGCAGTCCGAGCCGAGCACCATCAGGCTGGCGGTGTTGGAGTTGACCGAGCCGCAGGCGTTGGAGACGACCACGCGGTACGCGCCGGTGTCCGACGGGCGGGCCTCGGTGATGACCAGGGTCGGGGTGAACGCGCCGCTGATGCGTCCGTCATTTTCCAGATCCACGCCGTCGTGCTGCCAGCGGTAGGACAGCGGCTCGGAGCCGGCCGCGCCGGAGGAGAAGACGACGCTCGCGCCCGGATCGACGGCCTGCTGGGCCTGGGGGTGCAGCAGCACGACGGGCGGGCTGGCGTCGATGCCCTGGCGGAAGTTGGCGACGGTCCAGGCCGCCAGGTTGATCGACCGGGCGTTGTCCGCCGAGGCGGGGTTGCCCTCGGGCAGGCCGGTGGGCACGCCCGCGAAGAGGACATCGGGGTTGGAGAAGTTCGGGCGTCGCGAGCCGGGGGCGTACGACATGACCGAGCGGTACAGCGTGCCGTTGGTGCCGGTCCAGCGGTGCCCGTAGGAGAACGAGTACAGCGCGCTGCCCGCGTTGTCCCGGTCGTGGGCGCTGCCCATGTTGTGGCCGAGTTCGTGGGCGAAGGTCAGGTTGCCCACGGCGCACGAGTGGCGCGTGACGGAGAAGGCCGAGGTGCGGAAGCCGGTGGAAAGATTGGTCATCAGGTAGGCCACGCCGCACGCGCCGGTGTTGTTGTTGATGAGCGCGACCATGTCGGCGTTGACCTCGTCGCGGATGGCGTGGACCTCGTCCATGAAGCCGTCGGAGGCGCTGCGGAGGCGGGAGAGGTCGTTGCTGAAGCTGGTGCCCTCGGCGTAGCTGGTCTCGTCCAGGTAGACCAGGCGCAGGCGGGTGGTGATGTTGCTGTTCTGGTACGCGCTGTTGGCCGAGGCGATGGCGGAGTTGGCCAGGGCGCGGATCGCGTTGGTTCCCCCGGCCGCGCTGCGGGCCGAGGGGGTGTAGACGACCATGACATCAATGACCGAGCCGTCGTCCGCGCACGCGTTCCCGCGCTCGCCGCCGAGCGCCGTCGGACGCGATTCATGGGCGGGATGATGGGCGTGGACGCAGTGCTCCTCGCCGGTGACGCACGGCCCGAACGCGGCCTGATGGATTTCGGTGGCCCACAACGCGCCGGCCGCGTCGGACTTGATCTCGAACGCCCGCGCGTCGTGCAGCCACACCGCGCCCATCACGGCGTCCTCCTCGACGCTGAGGACATAGGTCCCCCCCGCTTCCGACCCGCCGACCACCCGGCCGTACCAGGTGTAGCTGAACAGGTCGCGCTCGTCGATCCGATCGACGCTCACCAGCAGGTCGGCGTCGTCGAAGAGGTTCAGGCGCACCGCCGTCCGCGCTCCCGGCTCGACGAGCTGCATGGCGGCCAGGTCGGGGTCGATGCGCCGGGTCCGCAGCACCGTCGGCTCGGCCATCAACGCACGCGCCGCGGCGACATCGGCCGCGCCCATCGGCGCAGGCCCGGACACCCGGAACATGGGGGCTGGCTCGGCGCCCAGCACACAGGGAGACAGCAACGCGATGCCCGCGAGAAGGAACTTCATCATCTTTCAGCTCTCCGGTCACCGCCCCGGCAGAACGCCGGGGCACGGGGCCAGGCGGCACACCGACCGCCATCACCCCAGAAAGAAACGAACCCACCGCCCATCCGCACCCGAAAGGCTCGGGGATGCGACTTTTCAGACTGAAACCAGGGAATCACCGCTCCTCACGCCAGATAACAGCAAAACACCCCATGCACACTGAGAGGTCATGGGCAGGGCACATTGAACTGGCCGATGTAGGTTGACAGATCGAAGAAGTTGAACACGCCGAACGGGGCCGCCAGGTCCGCCCGCGGATCCTGGGCGTTGTACCAACCCAGGAAGGTGGACAGGTCGAAGAAGTTCAGCACGCCGATGGGGGTGGCCACATCGGCCGGGCCGACCGGGTTCGGCGCACCGGGCGACGGCGCGAAGAAGAGGCGGCAGTGGCTGGCGTCCGGACCCCGGCCCTCGGACACATTGCTCGTCTGCGGCCCGAAATCCAGCGCATCGATCAACGCGATGTCGTTCTCCGGGCGGTCGAAAAGCCCGATGGACTCACCCCCGGCGGAGAGCGCCCAGGACATGTGCAACGGACCCTGATGGGGCTGATTGTCCGCCCAGAAGACGAGGTATCCCTTGGCGGGGATGACCACGCCGTCGGGGATGCGCCACTTGGTGGGGTTGGAGAGGTTATCGGTCAGGAAGCGGCCGCCGAGATCCACGGGGACATCCTCGTCGTTGTACAACTCCACGAAGTCGTCCGCCTCGCCGAACTCGTCGAGCGCCACGCCGCTGTTGCCGGCCAGCCACTCGTTGATGAACACGCGGGGCGTGGGGATCGGCTTGGTGGTGCAGTCGGTGTCCGGGTCGTTCGGCTGCGCGGGCGTGACGACGCAGAACGCGCGGACCTGATCCGATCCGTCCGGGTAGCGACCGAAGGACTCGTCCGCGCCGAGGACGGGATAGGTCAGGCTGTTGATGAACACCGACCCCTCCGAATCGCGGTGCGAGAGCGTCACCGTCTCGCCGTTCGCGCTCAGGCGGAAGGAGGCGTGCAGCGGGCCTTGCTCCGGCTGGCCGTCGGCCCAGATCAGCAGGAAGGACTTGGCGGCGATGGAAACGCCGTCCGGGATCCTCCACATGCGCGGCCGGCCGGGGTGATCGCTCAGGTACATGCCGGACAGATCGACCGCGTGGTCCTCGTCGTTGTACAGCTCGATGAAGTCGTCCCACTCCCCGAAATCGTCCTGGATGACCGACAGGTTGGAGGCGAGCGCCTCGTTGACGAACACGCGCGGGAGGGCGGCCGGCGCGGGCGTGTTGACGCGCAGGTACTCGGTGCGGGCCTCGATGTAGGGCTTGACGCCCCAGGACCACGGATGAGCGCCGGAGTACGCCGCCGGGAGGGTGAACGAGTCGAGGAAGTTCTGGTTGGTGAAGCCCCAGTCCGACGCGCCGTTCGCCAGCGCACCCGTGTAGGCGTACGGGGCGAGCAGGCTGCGCAGACCGTCGATCCCCTCCTCGCGCGGTCCGAGCGTGAACAGGCCGTCGCGCGTCTCGGAGATCCCCGGCACGAACGGGGTCAGTGTGTGCGCCCGGAAGGGTCCGGCCTGGGACGCCGTGCCGTAGTTCGGGGTGGCCATGGCCGGGTTGGACAGGTGGTCAAGCCCAGGCTCGAGCGGCTGGCCGCGGTCGTTGGTGGTGACGACATCGAACGCGAACGAGGATGTCTGGCTCAAACCCAGGCGCGCCATCGGCACGCGATAACGCACGATTCCCTCGGCCTTGTCGCTCAGATCCTGCGTCACCCCGCCGGTGTTGTCGAACGAGGCGTGGCGTAGTTGCCACCCGCCCCCGCCACCCCCACCCGCCCATTCATAGAGCATGAACCCGCCGCCGTTGTCCGTCCACGAGCCGAGGAAGAAGTCCGAGTCGCGTCCGGTGTTGATCTGCCGCCCCCACGGGTTTCCCGGGTTGCCGCCGGAGCGTGTGTCGAAGAAGAACACCACGCGGGCCTGGTCGGTCGATCCACCGACATCGATCGGCCCGGCCACGCGCACCTCGATGAGCAGATCGGCCTGATCGTTGGCCACCAAGACCGAGACCAGATCAAAGTGCGGGTCCGTCGCGGCGAGGAAAACATCGCCCGTTGTATCTGTAAGCGCCGTCGGCTGCGGCTCGGTGAGAACACCCACCGCGCCGACCAGCTCACGCACATACCGAAAATACTGGTCGCGGTATGCGTCGATCGCGAAGATCCGGCGCACGAGCGGGGGCATCGGCCCGCCGCCGTGGGGGGAGCCGTGGCTCCAGCCAAAGCCGCCGTTTCCGAACGAGACCGCCGGGCGGGCGGCCCAATCGGTCGAGAAGAAGTCCAGGCCGTAGGTGTTGTCCAGGTCGTAGGGGATGTACTCGATCACCCCGCTGTCCGGGTTGGCGTAGAGGAAGAAGTTGTTCGCGCCGTACCAGAGGTTATCCCAGTGCCCGTTGACGCAGTCCACGGCCATCGAGCGCAGGAAGTTGTCCACGCTGAAGCGTTCAAGGATCTCATCGGCGAAGGCGGCGTCATCCGCGAACTCGATGAAGGCGATGAAATCCGCCAGATCCTGGAACTGGTTCGCGCCGCTGTCCTCCTCCAGCTCGTAGGTCGGGTTTCCCAGGTGCTCGTAGGTCGCGGGCGTGCCCGGCGGGACATACCGCAGGTCGGCCCGCTCGCCCTTGTAGCCGCACTGGTAGAGATTGCCGTCGTCGTTGCCGAACCAGGCCGTGAGAAACAGGTCGTCGATCTGCTCGGCGTTGACATACACATCATCGACCAGCGAGCCGTCGTTGATGACCAGACGGACCATCGACGCGCGGGGCGACGGCACGCCGAAGCGGTTGTAGACATCCCACCCCAGCTTGCCCCGAACAACCGACGGATCGTTCTGATGCCCGTTGAGGTTGAAGCTCTTGAGGCCCTGGAACCGTCGCCCGGAGATGAACTCATTGAACTTGAGCTTCCAGGATTTCTTGATGGCGTTGCGGCTGGTGTTGCCGCGCAGGCGGATCCCCACATCCGCGATCGTCTCGTCGATCCGCGAGTTGACCACCCGCACCGTGCCGGGGTAATAGGTGTTGGAGAACGGATCCGCGAGAATGGCGTTCAGATGGGCCGGCTCCATCGTCACGAAGACCTGGGTCAGCTCATCGTCCACAAAGACCGTCTCACCCGCGAGCAGATACCCCGCCGGGCCGGTGGGGGGAGGCGTTTCAGCCCGGACCACCGAGGCGAAACAGAGCACGGCCAGCAGTCCAAGAACACGCATCGCTCGCACGGACCATCCCTCCTACGGCCCCCATCCAACGAGGCTACCCGAAGCACTGTTGGCATGCAAGCACTTTCTATTCGTCCGGCAGGGTTCCAAGAGCGGCAGCAGGCACAACAGTCAGACCGCCCAGACGCACCCATACCCCGTGTCGTTATCTGACCATGCGACACGCAGCCGGGCCGCGAATCAGCACCATACAAAAGGCCCCGCCGAAATCGGGCGGGGCCTTGAAAGATACGGTCAGGCAGTCGCGATCAACCCTTCCAATCAGCCTTGAACGCCGCCAGGGCGTCCTCGAGCCGCTTGGGCAGGTCGCCGTCGAGGGCCTTGGTCTTGTTCAGGTCGTCCCACACGGGCTTGGCCACGGTGTGGAAGTAGTTGAGCATGCCCTTCTCGAACTGGGCCACCTTGTCCAGGGGCACATTGTCCAGGAAGCCCCTGGTGCCGGCATAGATCGAGATGATCTGGTCGGTCACGGTGAAGGGCACATACTGCGGCTGCTTGAGCAGCTCGACCATGCGGGCGCCGCGGTCGAGCTGCTTCTGGGTGGCCGCGTCGAGGTCGGTGCCGAGCTGGGCGAAGGCCTCCAGCTCGCGGTAGGCGGCCAGGTCCAGACGGAGCGAGCCGGCGATCTTCTTCATCGCCTTGACCTGCGCGGCGCCGCCCACGCGGGACACCGAGATGCCCACATTGATGGCCGGACGCACGCCGGAGAAGAACAGTTCCGGCTCAAGATAGATCTGGCCGTCGGTGATGGAGATCACATTGGTGGGGATGTAGGCCGACACATCGCCCTCCTGCGTCTCGATGACGGGCAGGGCGGTCAGCGAGCCGGCGCCGTTCTCATCGCTGAGCTTGGTGGCGCGCTCCAGCAGGCGGGAGTGCAGGTAGAACACATCGCCCGGGAACGCCTCGCGTCCCGGCGGGCGGCGGAGCAGCAGCGAGAGCTGGCGGTAGGCCACGGCCTGCTTGGACAGGTCGTCGTACACGCACAGCACATGCTTGGGGTAGGGCGCGCCGTTGGCCAGCGTCTTGCCCGGGGTCTTGCCGGACCACATGAAGTGCTCGCCCATCGCGCAGCCGGAGTAAGGCGCGACATACTGCATCGGGGCGGGGTCGGACGAGCCGGCGTTGACCACGATGGTGTAGTCCATCGCGCCGTTCTCCCTGAGCGTCTGCACCACGCCCGCCACGGTCGATTCCTTCTGGCCGACCGCGACATAGATGCACACCACCGCGTCCTTCGTGCCCCAGAACTCCTTCTGGTTGATGATCGTGTCGATCGCCACCGCGGTCTTGCCGGTCTTGCGGTCGCCGATGATGAGCTCGCGCTGGCCGCGACCGATGGGGATCATGGCGTCCACGGCCTTGATGCCGGTCTGCATCGGCTCGGACACGGGCTGGCGGGCGGCGATGCCGGGGGCGATGATGTCCACCAGCGCGGTCTCGCTGTTGGCCAGGGTCGGCCCGTCGTCCAGCGGACGCCCCAGCGGATCGACCACGCGCCCGAGCAACGCCTCGCCGACGGGCACCTCCAGCAGGCGGCCGGTCGACTTGACCATGTCGCCCTCCTTCACGGAAAGGTAGTCGCCGTAGACGACCGCGCCGACCGTGTCCTGCTCGAGGTTCATCACCTGGCCCATGACCGAGCCGGCGGAGGTCTGGAACTCGATCAGCTCGCCGGCCATCGCCTTGGACAGGCCGTAGATCCGCGCGATGCCGTCGCCGACCTCCACCACGCGACCGACTTCCGAGATCTCCAGCTCGGTGCTGAACTGCTCGATCTCACTGCGAATCAGGCTGACGATCTCGTCGGTCTTGATCTTCACGGCTCGCTCCACGCCCGCGCACGCCCGACGGCGTGGCGGAAGCTCGGTTGTTCCACGGTGCCCCGACGCCCGCTCGGGCGGGGGGTCGGAAGGGTAGGTCGCACCCCCGCCGAAGTCCCGCTTTCGGGCCGATCAAAGACCCGTGGCCCGCCCACGCCCATGCCGGCCTCCGGGTCGGCCGAATCCGCCTCCCGACGCCGCTCCGGGCGGGCCGAAACGCGGCAAAGCACGGAGGGACAGCCGCTTACGGAACCGGATCAGTCCCCGGGCTGGCCCGAAGCCTCTGTCTCGCGGATCGTCAGTCTCACGCCCAGGTCGGTCCCGGACACGATCGTGACCCCGGGGGGCAGGCCGCTGATCGAGGCCCGCTTGGACTCGATCCGGCGTTCCAGCTCGTCGAATGTCAGGGCGATGACCGCGGCGGGCACCACCTCACCCGAGCGCAGCCGGTCGATCTGGTCGCTCGGGCCGGTCACTTCGACCCCCACCAGATCCTGCTGCCCGGACTCCAGGCTGACCCGCCAGCGCCCGACCTCGCCGGGGGCGAGCTGCACCTGCACGGGCATGGGGGCCAGGGTGTAAGACTGGGTCCTCGACCGCAGGGTCAGGGACACATCCACGAACTCCGGGTCGAACACCGTGCCCCATCGGTCGGGGTCTTCCGGCAGTTCCACCCGCTGGCGCGCGATCCGCTCGGACACGCCCGGGCGCAGGGCCTCGATGGTCTCGGTCTCCAGACGCACAAGCCCCTCGCGACCCTCCAGGCGCGCCAGCACGCTGGCGGGGCCTCGGACGCGGAGTACCGAGGGGTCCGTGCGCGGCGTGCCGCCGTTCTCGAAGAGCGCCCCGTCGGGCTGGATCGCGCGGACGGGCAGCGACACCACCGCCATTTCATCCACCTCGACATGGATGCGTTCGGGGTTCACCTCGATGATGCCCACGCCGGCGTCGGTCAGGATCTCGCTGGCGCGGAGCACCTCGCGCAGGTCGATCTCGTGGACCCCCGGCGTGGCGGGGATCTCCAGGCCCAGACGCAGCAGCACCCGGCCCTGCAAGGACCGGCGCACCTGGTCAAGCCCGGCGGTGGACCCCGACAGGTTCACCTTGACCGATTCGGGCAGGGCGTAGCCCACCGCGGGGCGGACCATCATCTCGGAGGCCATGCCCGCCTCGATCCGGGGGGACACCTCAACGATCTGGGTGCGCACGGTGCGTGACTCGGCCAGCAGCCATACCAAGAGCGTCACGACGGACACCAGCACGAGCGTGCGAAGATCGGTGCGTTTTTTCTTGGCTTTCCCGGCCATCGTCAGCCTTCTTTCCCGGCGCGGTCGGAATCGCCGCCCTCGAACCCGTCGGGGGTGCCGTCGGCGTCCATCGGCTCGGGCGGACGCCCGAGCAGGTCGGCCAGGGCCATCTCCAGCCGATCCGCCGGGATCGGCTCCGAGAGCGTGCCCCGCTCGGCCAGGCGGATGTCGCCCGTCTCCTCGGACACCACCACCACCACCGCGTCGGACTCCTTGGTCAATCCCACCGCGGCCCGGTGGCGCGAGCCGAACTTCGGATCGGTCATGTCGGACGGGTCGGCCATCGGCAGCTGCACCCCGGCGGCGTGAACGGTCATGCCGTTGATGACCACGGCCAGGTCGTGCAGGGCGGTGCCGGGATAGAAGATGGTCTGGAGCAGCGCGGGGCTGAGCCTCGCGTCCAGCTGCGTGCCGCCCTCGACCAGGGTCTTCAGCCCGGTGGTGCGTTCGATCACCATGATCGCCCCGAAGCGGGACTTGGAGAAGTACGCGCAGGCCGGGGCGATGGCCTTGGCGGTGGCCGCCCCGCCCTCGGCCTGGTTGCGGAACAGACGGGTCTCGCCCAGACGGATCAGGCCGCGGCGCAGCTCCGGCTGGAAGATCACCACCAGGGCCACGGCGATGACCTGCAACATGCGGTCGTACAGATAGCCCAGGCGCTGGAAGGAGTCGTCGCCCAGCACGCGGACCATCACCGTGCCCAGCGCGAGCAGCACGATCAGGCCCTTGAGGGCGCGAGCCGCCCGCGTGCCCTGGATGAACCGGATCACCGCGAACACGGCGATCCAGATCAGCAGCAGCTCGATGGCCACCTGCCACGGCGCGTACGAAACGAGCCGGTTGAACAGGTCCGCAAGCCGATCGAGCACCGTCAAGGCGTGGTCCTCCCTCGTGAAGAACCCATCGTAACACGCCGGGGATCTCTCCGCCCGGCCCGGGCGGTTTCTCAGCCGAGGTTGTGGCGCAGGATGCACCACAACGCCTCGAACCCGTCCCGCCAGCCGATCTTCTTGCCCTCGGCGTAGGTCCGCCCGGCGTAGGACACCGGCACCTCGTACACCCGCAGCGGGCGCTCCCGACCCGCCGCCCCACCAGCCCCCGGATCGGTCCCCTGCCCGGCCCCATCCGCCGCCCGATCCGGCAGACGCATCCGCGCCAGTTTGGCCACGATCTCCGGCTCGACCCCGAAGCGGTCCTCGGTCAGCGTCAGCCGGTCCAGCACCGGGCGTGAGAACGCCTTGAACCCGCACTCGATGTCCGAGAGGTTCAGGTTGCTGAGCATGTTCGAGAAGGTGGTGATGATCCGGTTGGCCAGCTGGTGCCAGTAGTACAGCACCCGGTGGGTCTGGCCCATGAACCGCGTGCCGATCACCGCGTCGGCCCGCCCGTCCAGGATGGGGGCCAGCACGGCCGCGTGGTCGCGCGGGTCGTACTCCAGGTCCGCGTCCTGGATGATCGCAAGGTCCGCCCCCAACTCGACGGCCTTGGCCAGCCCCAGGCGCAGGGCCGCCCCCTTGCCGCGGTTGGTCGGCGCCAGCACCGCCGCCACGCCGGGGTGCCGGTCGGCCAACCCCTGGACCACCTCGCGCGAGCCGTCCGTCGATCCGTCGTCCACCAGCACGATCACCCGCTCGCACGGCTTGCTGGCCCCCGCCGGCCCCTCGGGCGGCGCCACGCCCATCACCCGCTCGAACAGCCGCGGCAGCAAGACCGCCTCGTTGTAGACCGGGATGACCACGGCGAGTTTCATGGGAGGAGGATAGAGACGAAGAGACGGAGAGACGGAGAGACGGAGAGACGGAGGTAGGAAGAAAAATCCCGTTCTCCTCATCCCCCCACTCCGTCTCTTCCTCCCCGTCTCTTCCCCCCCTACGAATGCAGCGGCACCGTCATCGTCCCCGCCCCCGCCCGCACCACCATGTAGATGTGGTCGTAGACCGAATCCGGGATCGCGTCCGTCCCGGCGTCGCCTCCCAGGCGACGGACCAGGTCGGGCACGGTGTTCGAGTGCCCCACCATCACCCACACGCCGCCGGCTTCGATCATCCGGCGCACGACCGGCTGCGGATCGCTCACATCGTACGAGCCGACCCCGACACCGGCGATGCGGGAGATCTCGGTCGCCGTCTCTCTGGCCCGGCTGGTGGTCGTGTGCAGCACGCGCTGCGCGCGGACGGACCGGAGCATCCGACCGAGGCGGACGGCCCGTTCCCGCCCGGCCGCGGTCAGGGGCGGGTCCTGCTGCGTGCCTGCCGCCTCGGCGTGACGCATCACGAAGACCACCAACAGGCGTGAAGGTTCGTCCTGCACGCGGCCGCCCATCGCCCCGGTTGCCAAAAGGCCGACCGCCCCCGACAGGGCGAGGGCGGATCGTCGGGACATCATCGGGGCGTCGGGGTGCGTGGGTTCCATACTCCAGCCTACCGCCGAAGCAGGCCCGAAGTCTCACCCGATCGTCAGATCGTCGTAGCTCTTGGGAGACTTCCAGGCCGAGTCGCTCTGCGCCCGGGCCGGCGGGGCCTCCGACCCGTTCAGCGGACGGGCGCGCCCGTACTGGGCACGCTTGGCCTGCATGGGGGTCAGCGGGGCCGGCTGGGCCCGCTGGGCGCCGACCTGCCGGTCCAGGTCCGAACGGGCGGGCGAACGGTTCTCGGACTCCGCCTGCGGGCGGGGCAGCGGCTCGTCCTTCGGGCCGACCCGCCTGGAACGGGCCTCGTCGATCGACCGATCGAGCTTGTTGAGCAGCGCCCGAACCTCGTTGAAAGCCTTGCTGTCGCCTGCCATGCGGACCTCCTGGACCGGTGATCTATCGGGCCGTCCTCCGTAGGACTTGGCCCCCATGCCCGCCCGCGACGCAACCCCATGTGAAGCCGTACCGCCTATGACGGTTGGCGCAACCCCTTGGATGCACTACCCTCTCCTGTCCAGCCCCCCCCGCCCCGGAGGCAACCCGCATGGCCCAGGTCACACTCAGCCGCGTCGAAAAGGTCTACAAAGGGAATGTGCGCGCCGTCAAGGGCATCGACCTCCGGATCGAGGACGGCCGCTTCGTCGTGCTGGTCGGTCCGTCCGGCTGCGGCAAGTCCACCACCCTCCGCATGATCGCCGGGCTGGAGGACATCTCCTCCGGCACCATCTCCATCGGAGACCGCGTCGTGAACTCCATCGCCCCCAAGGACCGCGACATCGCGATGGTCTTCCAGAACTACGCCCTCTACCCCCACATGTCCGTCTACGAGAACATGGCCTTCGGCCTCAAACTCCGCAAGACGCCCAGGGCCGAGATCGAGCGGCGCGTCCGCGAGGCCTCCGCCATCCTGGGCCTGGACGACTACCTCGATCGCAAGCCCAAGGCCCTCTCCGGCGGCCAGCGCCAGCGCGTGGCCGTGGGCCGGGCCATCGTCCGCGAACCGGCCTGCTTCCTCTTTGACGAACCCCTCTCCAACCTCGACGCCAAGCTCCGCGTCACCATGCGTTCCGAACTCAAGGCCCTGCACCAACGCCTGAAGACCACCACCGTCTATGTCACCCACGACCAGGAGGAGGCCATGACCCTCGGCGACCTCGTCGTGGTCATGGCCGACGGCGACATCCAGCAGGCGGGCACCCCGGACGAGGTGTTCCGCAACCCCGTCAACCGGTTCGTGGCCGGCTTCGTGGGCATGCCGCCGATGAACTTCCTCGACGGGGCCTTGCGAACGGAGGGCGAGCGCGTCGTCTGGCGGGAGTCCGCGCCGTCGGGGGTGGAGATCGTGCTGCCCCAGCCCCTCACCGGGCACGCCCGCGCCCGGGCGGGCCAGCCCTGCGTGCTGGGCGTCCGCCCGGGCGCGATCACCGTGTGCCCCGATGCCGCCCCCGAACTGTCCTTCGTGGTGACGGTCGCGGTGGTCGAGCCGCTGGGCGAGCAGACCGACCTCCGCCTGACCACCCCCTCCGGCGCGGCCCTGACCGCCCGCGTGCCCTCGATCCACGACCGGATGCCCGGGGTCGGGGACACCATCCGCGTGGCCATCGACCCGGCCCGGGTCCACGCCTTCGAGCCGGGTCCGTTCGGGCGCGCGCTCGACGCTCCGCCCGCCCCCACTCCCACCGCCGCGGAGGTCGCAGCGTGAACCCTTCCATCTCCCCAGGCCACAACCCGGGCGCCGACGAGCTGCCCAACCCGCCGCGCCCCATCTACGGGCAAACGCCCACGGCCCCGGTCCAGGGGGTCCACCCCGCCGAACTGGTGCAGGTGCGGCGCGACCTGTTCTGGCAGAATGTGGTCCGCGAGGTGCTGATGGGCCTGTCCGCGGCCGCCGCCCAGAGCGCGGGGCGGCTGGACACCTCCCCCTCTGCCGCCGCCAACGGTTCCAGCCCCGTGGACAGCATGTTCGACGGGCGCATGGCGGTCATCACCGCCCTAGGCCAGCGGATCCCCATCGCCGATGTGGTGCCCGTCTTCGCCTGCTCCACCCCCCGCAGCTCCAACGACCGGCTGCTGTCGGCCGACATCCAATGCACCGTCTTCCGCATCCGCACCCCCGGCGGCGAGAACTACACCCTGCCGATCACCCAGATCATCGGGGTTCACTCGATGTCCGAGGCCCTGGCCCATCAGCTCGAGGCCGCCGCCCAGGAGATGGAGGAAGAGGATGCCGACGGCAACAAAATGCCCTTCGGCTTCGCCGCCTACACCTCCCTGGCCCAGTCCGAAGCCCAGGCCAACGCCAACAACCGCCCGACCCCCCCAGAGCCGGCGACCGACGCCTGACGCCCGGACCCGCCCATCCCCGGCTTCAGAAAGGAACCTTTCCGAACGACCTTGACTAAGAAATGATCGTTTCTTAGACTGGACCGCAAAGAAAGGCTCCTTTCTCAGCTATGCCCCGTCAGTCCGGCACATTCCGCATCACGAGCGCCCACGGCGAGGAGGTGCGCGCCTTTGTGCCGCGTCCGCTCCCCCCGGCCGATCCACCGCTCGACCTGCCCGGCGTCGCCGCCGCGTTGCGCGCCGCCGAGGATGCCGTCGCCCGGCTCGCCATGGCCGGGTCGATGGTCCCCGACACCGAATGGTTCCTCTACGGCTTCGTCCGCAAGGAGGCGGTGCTGTCCTCGCAGATCGAGGGAACCCAGGCCACGCTGCGCGATGTGGCCCGGTTCGAGGCCACCTCCGAGGCGGACCATCCCGACGATGTCGAGGAAGTCTGCAACTATGTCTCGGCGCTCAACCACGCCCGCGACCTGATCGCCAACCCCACCGGACTCCCGCTCAGCACCCGCCTGCTCTGCGGGACGCACAAGGTGCTGATGACCGGCGTCCGCGGATCGGAGAAGATGCCCGGCGCCATCCGGATCAGCCAGAACTGGATCGGCGGCAGCCGCCCCGGCAACGCCTCGTATGTCCCGCCCCCTCCGGAGGAAGTTCCCGGCGCGATGGCCGACCTCGACCGCTGGATCCACTCGGACGACCCGCTCCCCCCGCTCATCAAGGCCGGGCTGGCCCACGCGCAGTTCGAGAGCATCCACCCCTTCCTCGACGGCAACGGGCGCATCGGACGGATGCTGGTCACGCTGCTGGTCGAACACTGGGGCCTGCTGACCCGGCCGCTGCTCTACCTCAGCGTGGCCTTCAAACGCCGACGCCCGCAGTACTACGCCCGGCTGGACGCCGTGCGGGCCGAGGGCGATTGGGAAGGCTGGACGCGGTTCTTCCTCGAATGCGTGGCCGAGGCCGCCAACGACGGCGTCCGAGTCGCCACGGAACTGCACGCCCTGGTCGCCAAAGACCGCCGCACCATCACAACCCACCCCGGCACCACCATCGCCGCCATCCAACTCATCGACCGTCTCCCCTCTACGCCCGTCGTCACCGTGCAGACCGCCGCCGACCTGCTCGCCGTCTCCGCCCCCACCGCCCGCAAGGCCGTCGAGATCCTTGAGGCCGCGGGCATCCTGCGCGAGACCAGCGGCAAGCAACGCGACCGGGTCTACGCATACGAGGCCTACCTGGGGATCCTGACGGGCGGGTAGGCCGGCAACCCGTGCTCAGCCCGACCCCGCTCCGCCGACCACTCCCCCAAGGTCACGCCCACGATGAGTCCCCGAATCGTGGGGTTCCGACCCCCTACCACCCCGCGCCCCCTCGGTGACGCCCGCGATCGGGCAGATCGAACCGCGCATCGACCGTGGTGTTCAGCAGCGGATACTCCAGCGTGCATCGGTACAGGTCGAACGATTCGGGGTCCCATCCAATGCCGCCGAGCACCGTGTCCACCATCTCCCGATAACGCGGGATGTGCGGCGTGCCGATCGAGCCGATTCCGGCGCCGGTCGCCTGCACCGTCGGCCTCACGGGCAGCTCGTCGTCATCACTGAACTCACTGGGTTCGGTGACACCGAGATGGTTCAGCGACCCGAAGACCCGCACCCGGGGCGACAAGGGACCGAACAAGTCTCGATGGATCAGCAAATCCATCATCAGCATCTCCATCGGCTTGGAGATCATCACCGCGGCGCTGTGCTGCTTCACGGTTTCTTCGGGAAGATTCCAGCAATACCCCCTCGACATGCTGGCCAGGAACACCGTCCGCACGCCGGCGTTGCCCAGCGGCGTGTCCCGCAACAGAGTGAGTGTTGAGCCACGCTCCACGCGGGACTCGATCTCCGGCAGGGGCTGCGAGCAGAACTCCCGGAGCAGGATGGGTCCGCCGCCATCCTTGAGCGATCGGGCGGAACCTCCCTCGGACTGGAGCCGCTCGCCGCGGTTGTCGGTGATCCGCTGCCCCATGAGCGGGAGAGAAACACCGGCGCGCAGCCGACGCACATCCCGCATCCCGACGATGTGGATCAGGTCGAGCAAGTCTGGCGCGGCCCCGGGCAGCAGGATGCTGCAACGCAGGTAGGTCTTGACCTGAAATCCCCAGATCTGGCTGTTGGCACGGAACGCCTGGCGACGGGTCTTGAGGTCGATGACATCGTTGCTGCCCCCCGCCACACTGCCGAGCATGGTCTCGAACCCCGCCCGATCGCCCGCATGGCGTTCGACAAGGGACTCGAACGCCAGCATCGCTTCTTCGGCCCGCCTGATCCGATCATCGCTCACCCCCGCGATCCTGGCTCGTTGCAGGGCGTGGTAGACCGCGCTTGAACCGGGGACGCGGAGGCCGGCTTCAAGAGGGTCGGCGGCCGTCGCGATCCGGTGGATGCGCCACCCCAGCGTCCGGCTCACGCCCAGGGCTTTCTCCAGATCCGCCGCCCGGACCACGCCGCCCGGCAACCCCTCGATCAGGCCGAGGAAGGCTCCCCGAAGCTCATTCAAAACCCGAACAGCGTTTGTCTCGAACGCCCCATCCAGCCGTTCGGGCACCTTTTTTACCATCGATCCGCTCACGCCTCCTCCAATCATCTCTCTCGCCGGTCCGGTCGGGGAACAGTCAGGATATATGGAAATATACCCAGATTCAACCCGATTGTTCAAAAATGTTTCTAAAAACGCTTTGCAAAACAAGCTCTCTCAGGTATGCTCGGCTTGGACATCCGGCAGGTCGGCCCGCTGCCCGTCGGCTTGCCGCCCGAGACCCCCCCTATCTGCAAGGAGCTGAAGAGATGCACCGACTCGTCACCATCACCGCCCTGAGTATGCTGGCCGCCACCGCACAGGCCGACTGGACCGTCGCCTATCTGCACCCCGAGGGAGCGATCCGATCGCAGGTTCGGGCCATCGAGAACGGTGTGGCGGTGGGCTACACCAACTTCGGCACTGTCCCGATGGCCGGCCTCTGGAACGGCTCGGCCTCGACCTGGACGAGCCTGGTGCCCCCGGGCGCGACCTCCTATTCGTGGGCCCACGCCATCAACAACGGCATCATCGGCGGCGACGCCGTGGTCAATGGGGTCCAGCAGGCCAGCCTCTGGAACGGCACCGCTGAATCGTGGGTCAGCCTGAATCCGACCGGCTCGCCCATGTCGAGAATCGACGCCATCGACAACAACCAGCAGGGGGGCATGGCGGTCATCGGCGGCATCGGGCGGGCGGTCATCTGGAACGGCACCGCGGACTCCATGGTTGACCTGCACCCGCTGTCGGGCAACCACGAGGAATCGTGGGTGCTCGGCGTGCACAGCGGGCAGCAGGTCGGCATCACCATTGACTCGAACACGGGGCTTTGGGAAGCCGCCCTCTGGAACAGCACCGCTGAGTCTTATGTCAACCTCACCCCGGCCGGCGGCGGCGAGTCCGACGCGGTCGCGGTCTACAACGGCTATCAGTACGGCAGCGCGGAAGTCGGAGGCTACACGCGTGCCAGCCGATGGAACGGTTCCGCTGAATCGTGGGTCGATCTGAACCCCGAGGGCGCGCTTTCATCGTTCATTCTGGCGGCCCATGACGGCGTGCAGGCCGGGCAGGCGAATATCCGTGGGTCCAATCATGCCAGCCTCTGGTTTGACAGCGCGGATTCCTGGGTGGACCTGCACGCCCTGCTCGATGGCAACCACTGGGGGATGTCGGTCGCCTTTGCGGTCTGGACCGACGGCCACACGATCTATGCGGGCGGCGAAGCCTACAACACGCTGACCAATCAGTTTGAAGCCGTGATGTGGACGATTCCCACGCCTGGCTCTGTGGCCACGCTGGCCCTGGCCGGTCTGATGGCCGCCCGCCGCCGCCGGCCCTGACCCGCGTGCCCGGCTCGCACGCTCTGACCTTTGCAACAGCACACCGTCCTGATCCATGACGATCACGGTGTGCTGTTTTCGTTCCGGTGAGGCCGGGTGCAATGATGCGCGGGCCAAACCCGCCCTCCGCGGCAGGGCCGGCAGCCCCACGCCCCACCCATCCCTCATACGGATTGTCCTTGAATCTCGGGCGATGCCTGATTGACAAGCCGCGACCGCAAGGGAGCGGCCGCGGTTGCGTCCGCGGCGGAGCGCGCCGTTTGATTGGTCGTTGCCGATCGTCCGGCATCAGGTCGGCGGCCTCGGCCGCTCCCTTGCGGTCGCGGCTTGTATTGACCCGGACGAATGATGTGGATCTCTCCCGGAAATCAACCAGGATGCGTATCAAAGGGGAATACCCCTTCTCCAAGCTGACCTCGCCCGACAGCCGCCCAAAGCCCCATCCATAGGGGCAGAGCCGGGGGTAGAGAGCGGGGGAATACATCCGCCCCCCTGATCGTCTATACAGTCCGGCCCCCCGCGATCCGACGCGCCGCCGTGTTTTCCCCCACCCCTCGCCCCCGAAAGGGCCGTCCCAGTGCGCACGCTCATCGCCATCCCGGTCTTCAACGAGGCCGCCACCGTGGAGCAGGTGCTCCGGACGGTCCACGCCCACCACCCCCACATTCTGGTGATCGACGACGGCTCCTCCGACGCCACGCCCGACATCCTCGACCGGCTCCGCCCGGAGCTGGGGTTTGACCTGATCCGGCACGAGGCCAACGCCGGCTACGGCCGGGCCATGCGCGAGGCCTTCGCACGCGCCCACCGGGACGGGTATGACTGGGTCATCACCATGGACTGCGACGAGCAGCACGAGCCGGCCTCCATCCCGGCCTTCATCCGGGCCGCCGGGGAGGACGACCTGGACATCGTCTCCGGCTCGCGGTACATGGACGCGCGGTACGCCGCCGACCAGCCGCCGGAGGACCGCCGGGCCATCAACGCGACCCTGACGCGGGAGATCAACGAGCGCCTGGGCCTGAACCTGACGGACTCGTTCTGCGGCTTCAAGGCGCACCGCGTCTCGGCGATGCGCCGCCTGCACCTGACCGACGACGGGTACGCCTTCCCCATGCAGTTGTGGGCCGAGGCCTCGGCCCGGGGGCTGCGGATCGGCGAGATCCCCGTGCGGCTCATCTACAAAGACCTCAACCGCTCGTTCGGCGGCGGGCTGGACATCCCCGCGGCCCGGCTGCGCCATTACCGCGAAGTCCTCGACGCGGCCATCGCCCGCAACAGCCAGCCCGCCTGCTGCCGCGGATCCCGGTGTGACGGCTGACCGGGCGACCATCACGCTCCGCCCGGACCCCGTCATCTGGCGGGACGCGATCGCCGATGCCGTCATCCCAAGCCCCGGCGCGGACGATCGGCGCGTGCTGGGCCTGCCCGTCGATCGGCCGGTCGTGATGTCCGGGCACCAGCCGACCCTGTGGCACCCGGGCATCCTGGCCAAGTTGCTGGCCGCGGGGGAGTTGGCCCGCGCCACCGGCGCGCACGCGGCGTGGATCGTACCCGACATGGACGAGGCGGACCCTACCACCACCCTCGTGCCGGAAGGCCGCGGGGCATCGGCCCGCGCGCGCTCCGTGCATTTGCTGGCAGGCGATCCGCCCGACCCCGGCATCCCCGCCGGCGCGCTGGCGGCGCGTGCTCCCGCACCCGCCGACCCGGACCTGCCCGGCCTCGCCGACGCGCTGGAGGCGTTCCGGAGTGAGCCGAGCCTGGCCATGCAGGTCGGCCGGGGCGTGGTCCACGCCGCGTGCGAACGCTTCGGCCTGCCGCAGCCCACGGTCGTCAGCGCGTCGGACCTGCGCCGCACCGGCGCGTGGGCCGATCTGCTCCGGGCCATCGACAATGACCCGCGCGGGTGCGTCGAGGCCTACAACGCCGCCGCCCGGTCGCACCCCGACGCGGGGGTGCGTGAACTCGCCATCGAAAAGAACCGCGTCGAGCTGCCGCTGTGGCGCGTCCGCCCGGACCTGCCCCGGCTGGCGGTGTTCAGCGACCAGCTCGGCTCCGTCCCCGCGGACCAGCTCCGCCCGCGCGCCCTGGCGATGACCGCCATCGTGCGCGCCGTGCTCGCGGACCTGTTCATCCACGGCCTCGGCGGCGAACGCTACGACCGCGTCACCGAGGCCTGGCTCGGCGGCTGGTCCAACGCCCCGGGCTGGACCCTCGCGCCCACGGCGACAGCCACCGCCGACGCATTCCCCGACCTGGGGCTGGACCCGGGCGACCTGCCCGACCCCGCCCGCGCCCGCTGGCTGGCCCACCACGCCCGGCACGATCCGGCCCTGGTCGGCGATGCCCGGGCCGCCCAAACGAAATCGGACATCGTGGACCTCATCCGCGCCCTCAAGCAAGACGAGAAAGACCCGGCCCCGGCCTTCGCCGAACTCCAGTCGTTCCTGCGTCGGCACCGTGAGCGACACGCCCGCCGGTTGGAGGAACTGGACGCCGACGCGGATCGGGCCGAACGCCTGCGGGAAGTCCGGGATCTGGCCTTGGACCGGACCTGGGCGTGGCCGGTGCTTCCGGCCGCCACGCTCGACGACCTGCACGGACAAATCCGCGGCGCGTTCACCCCCGCAACAATCCCCCGATGCGCCGACGCCTGTTCCTGCAAAGCCTGATCGTCCTGACCGTCGCGTGGATGCTGGCGGCGTGCGACCGGACCAGCCTTCATCCCGTCCGCGTCACCACCGGCCCGGGAGACAACCCGTCCGATCGCATCGTGGTGCTGGCCCCCGCGCTGGGCGTGATCCTGCTCGACCTGGGCCTGGAGGACCGCATCGTGGGCAAGCACGCATGGGATATGGCGCTGGGCGTTTCGATCCCCGCCGTCGGCACGCACGACGACCCGGACCTCGAGTCCATCCTGCGCCTGAACCCCACGCATGTCATCGTGCAGGACATGGAGGCGCGGATTCCCGAATCCCTGCGTCGCATGGCCGCCGAGCAGGGCTGGCAGCTCTGGGGGTTCCCGCTGCTGACGCTGGATGACATCGCCGTGACCACCGACGAGCTGTACCTCCGTCTGATCGGTGAACCGGAGCCGGACCCCACCGCGATCGACCCGACCGAGCGGCTGGGCCGGGAACGCCCCAGCGCCCGCATGGCCGATGCGTGGTCGGACCGCGGCGCACCGGCCCGAGCCGCCGGGCGGGTGCTGCTGCTGGCGGGGGTGGACCCCGCCGGGGCGATGGGGCCAGGCTCGTTCCATCACCAGTTGATCGAGCGGCTAGGCGCCACGCCCGCCATCACCTCCGGCGGGCCTTGGCAGGTGCTCGACCACGAGGACATCCTCCGGTTGGCGCCGGACGCCATCGTGCTGTTCCGGCCCGCGCCGATGGACCACCACGCCGTCGGCGAACGCATCCGGCCGACCGCGGCGGAAGCGCTGGCCGCCCTGCGCGGCATCGGCTCGCTGGATATCCCGGCCGTGCGGTCGGGGCGCGTGGCGATCATCGACCACCCGCTGGGCCTGCTGCCCGCCTCGTCGCTGGCCGAGGTCGGCGAGGAGATCGCCGGGCTGTTCGAGGCTTGGGCGGAGACCCCTTAATTTTCCTTCATCCTCTTGGATCGGGTGTGGCTTCCCGTAAGATCTGGCTCACGCGCGGGTTCCGTCGGGGGCTGGGCCACAAAGCCTTTCCGATGACGGGCCTGTGCTCAATCAAGGGGACCCGTCCATGCCGGATTCCATCCGCGTTCTCTGGGTCGATGACAGCCCCGACCTGCTGGGGGCCTACACGCGCCTCGTGCAACGGACGCCCGGGCTGGAGATGATCGGGACGCTGGAGCGTGCCGACGATCTTGTGGCCGAGTCGGCGCGTCTGGCCCCCGATGTGGTGGTGATCGACCTGACCATGCCGGGCAAGGAGCCGTTGAGCGCGGTGTCCGAGCTGTCCGGCAAGCTGCCCAACATCCGCTCGATCGTGTTCAGCGGGTACGACGACGCGGAGACCGTGCGCAGCGCGGCGAACGCCGGCGCGTGGGGGCTGGTGCCCAAGCTCAAGGACGGTCTTCCCGGGGATGTGCTCGGGACGATCCGCCGGGTCATCCAGGGCGAGATGTGCTTCCCGGCGTCCTGACCGGGTCTGCCCGGCGGTGAGCCGTCGCGGGCCGATGGCTCCGGTTTGCCGCGGGCGTCTCCGCAGGAGGGTTTGTTTGATGTCCGCCGCGACCGCGACGAACCCCGAGATCTTCAGGCACCTGCGGTTCGTCTCCGACCCGACCGCGACTGAGTTCATCCGGGTCAGTCCGCACACGACAGCGCGCGGCGCGGCGGCGGACGGGCGGGAAGAGCCTGAACCGGACGCGGACATGACCCGCCTGTTCGAGTGGCTGTGCGGTCGCGCGGGGGTCCGCAGCCGTGACTACCGGCGGGCCGTGTTCCGCCGGCGGGCCGGGGCGTGCCTGCGGACGGTGCGGTGCCGGTCGTTCGGGGAAGCGTTCACGCGCGCGGTCGAGCATCCGGCCCAGGCGGACCGGCTGCTGGACGCGATGATGGTGGGCGTCACCTCGTTCTTCCGGGACGCGGGGGTCTTCGAGGCGCTTCGAACGCAGCTTGCCCGGCGGATGACCGAGCCTTCGGTCGGCCGGGCCATGTGGTCGATCCGCAGCGTGGGCTGCTCGAACGGGGCCGAGCTGTACTCGTGCGCGATCCTGCTGGACCGGCTCGGCCTGCTGGAACGCGCCCGTCTGGCCGGGATCGACTGCCGCCCCGGCGCCATCAGGACGGCCCGCGCCGGGGAGTATCCGGCCGAGGCGATCGCGTCGCTCGACGCGGAAACGGCGGCGGCAGGCTTCGTCCGCGCGGGGGAACGGGTCCGCGTGCTCGGACGCATCGCGGACGCCTGCGCGTGGTCGGTGGCCGACGCCCTGACGGACGGAACACCGGGCGGGGAGGATGTGATCCTGTGCCGCAACCTGGCGATCTATCTCACGCCGGCCAGCGCGGCGCGGCTGTGGTCGCACCTGGCCGGGCAGCTGCGTCCGGGCGGGTTGCTGGTCGTCGGGAAGGCCGAGCACCCTCCCGCCGAGTGCTTCTGGAAACTCGCTCCCTGCCTGTATGAACGGAAGGCGTACACCTGATGACCGCCCCGCAGAAGAAACCGCGACTGTTCCGGCTGGCCGTGACGCTGTCCGTTCTGAGCGTGGCCTTCATGGCGGTGCTGCGTCTGGTCATCTACCCGGACGAGCTGGTCCCCCTCAGCTACACAATCCCGCTGCTGCTCGCGCTGTGGCACCGCGACGCGCGGCTTCTGTGGGTGATGACGGCTGCGTTCGTCGCGTTGGCGGTCTACAAGATGCTGCTCGTCATGCCCGATCAGAACCTTCCGGCAGGCACCCGCGTCCTGTTCGCGTTCATGCGGGTGACGAACATCATCGTGCTGGCCGCGGTGCTGCACGCGGTGGTTGTCCTCGGCGAGCGGCTGCGCGTCTCGATGAACAATCTCGAGCGCGTCAACAACGAGCTCGAAGCGACCAACGAGGAGCTGGCGGCCCGCGAGGAGGAGATCAACCAGCAGAACGAGGAGCTGCAATCCCAGGCCATCGAGCTGGAGCAGCAGGTGGAGGAGTCCGGCGCCCAGTCGGAGGAACTCCAGGCTCTCAACGCCCACCTGTCCGAACGGGAGCGGACGCTCAGCGACATGCTGCAGCCGTATGTCTCGGGCGGGACCGAGGAAGAGGTGCTCGCGCACATCGGGGCGAAGATCACGCGGCTGCTCGGAGGGCGGGCCGCCGGCGCGACCATGTGCGAACCTCGCGGAGACCTCATGATCGTGCGCCCGCTCTTCGGCGTGGAGGGCTCTCCGTCCGAGGTTCCCCGCCGGCAGACCCTGTCCGAGCTGGTGATGATGCGGAACCGGGCGGCCATGCTGGGGGATGTCTCCCTGCGCTCGGACCTGGAGTTCCCGACGCTCCGCGGCGAACCGGCCGGTTCGGTCATCGCTGCGCCCACTCGCGCGCCGGACGGCGGCGCCCTGGAGGTGTACGCCGCCACCCCGGACGCATGGTCGGAGGACGACATCCGCCTGGTGCAGTGGATCAGCGTGCAGTGCGGGCGCCTGTGGACGAATGTCCGGCTGCGCAACGAGATCGAACGCGACCGCGCCCTGCTGAACACGCTGACGGACCACGCCAGCGCCGCTCTGTTCATGACCGACCCGCAGGGCATCTGCACCTACATGAACCCCGCGGCGGAGCGGCTGGCCTGCCGCCCGTTCTCCGAGGCGGCCGGGCAGCCGCTGGATGATCTGCTCTCCTGCACCGCGGCCGAAGGCCACGCGGAACGCGGCCAAGAGCCGCTGCACACCCGGCACGGGACGCGCGAGGACAAGATGGTCCAGCCCGACGGGACCGCCGTCCCGGTCGTGTGCACCGTGATGCCGGTGATGGGCGAGAGCGGCGTGCGCTGCGTGGTGATCGAGATGCAGGACATGAGCGAGATGCGCGCCCATCAGGACGAACGCGAGCGTCTGCTGAACGGGGAACGCGCCGCCCGCGAGGAGGCCGAGCGGGCCTGCCGCGCCCGGGACGAGTTCGTGGCCACGCTGTCCCACGAGCTGCGCACGCCGCTGAACGCCGTGCTCGGATGGGCTACCCTGCTGCGCCAGTCCGCGGACGATCCGGAGGAGGTCCGCAACGGCATCGGCGTGATCGAGCGCAACGCCCGGCACCAGGCCCAGCTGATCTCGGACCTGCTGGATGTCAGCAGCATCGCCTCCGGCAAGCTGGCGCTGGACATGCAGGCGGCCGAGCCGGCCCAGATCGTCAACGCCGCGATCGACTCGACATTCCCCGCGGTGCGGGCGAAGGGCGTCCGCCTCGTCCGCGATTTCAACGCGGGGGATGTCAAGGTCTGGGCCGATCCGGACCGCATGCAGCAGGTGGTGTGGAACCTGCTGACCAACGCCGTCAAGTTCACCCCCAGGGACGGGACCGTCCGCGTCGGCCTGTCGCGCCGGAACGATCGGCTGGTGATCGAGGTCGCGGACACCGGGCAGGGCATCGAGCCCGACCTGCTGCCGCACATGTTCGACCGCTACCGCCAGGCCGACGGTTCCCCGACACGCCGGCAGGGCGGACTGGGCATCGGACTGGCGATCGTCAAGCACCTGGTGGAGCTGCACGGCGGCAGGGTCCGGCTCAACAGCCCCGGGCTCGGGCGGGGCACGACCTGCACCGTGGAAGTGCTGATCCATGATCCGAGCAACCATGAGCAAGGGCGCAGGACCGCGATCTCCGCGACGCCATTGGCCGCGGACCTGCCCGACCTCGGCGGGCTTGTCGTCCTGGTGGTCGATGACGAGGAAGACGCCCGCGATCTGGTCGGTCGCTTTCTGCAGGACCGGAGGGCGAGCGTCCGGACCGCCGCGTCCGCGGAGGAGGCGTTCCGGCTCTTGTGCGACGAGCGGATCGACATGCTCATCAGCGACATCGGCATGCCCGGGGCGGACGGGTACTCGTTGATGCGCCGCGTCCGCGCGGAATGCCCGGAGCATGTCCGCCACCTTCCCGCGATCGCGCTGACCGCGTTCGCCCGCTCGGCCGACCGGACGCAATCGCTGCTCGCGGGCTTCCAGGCGCATGTCAGCAAGCCCGTCGAGCCGATCGAGCTGATGGCGACCATCGCCAGCCTCCGCGCCAGCCTGCTCCGGAACCGCGCCGATCCCCCGCCCGACCCCGATCCCTCAGTCGGAACGGCCTGCCAGGACTGATCCGCCCGAATGCGTCGGCGAGCAAGGTATGCCGGCCGTTCCGGCCCTAAACTGGCGTGATGCCCGCCACACACGAACTGTCGATCGACCCCCTGGAAACCCTGGACGCCCGGTTCCGCGCCGCGATCGCGGCGGCGTACCCCGATCTGCCCGCCGAGGGGATCGAGACCCACATCGCCGCCAACCGGCAGCCGAAGCTGGGCGACTTCCAGTCCAACGCGGCCATGCCGTTGGCCAAGCGCCTGGGCAGGAACCCGCGCGAGGTGGCCGCGGGCATCGTGGAACACCTGGACCTGTCCGGCGTGGCCGAGCCGGTGACGCCCGAGGGCGTCGCGGGGCCGGGGTTCATCAACATCCGGCTGCTGGGCGAGTCGATGGCCGCGGCGCTGACGCGCCTGGACACCGAGCGGCTCGGCATCGAGCCGCCGGAGCGCCCGATGACCGTGGTCATCGACCTCTGCGGCGTGAACCTGGCCAAGCAGATGCATGTGGGCCACCTCCGCTCGATCGTGATCGGCGACGCGGTGGCCCGGCTCTACGAGCGGCTGGGCCACGCTGTGGTCCGCCAGAACCATGTGGGGGACTGGGGCCTGCCCATCGCGATGGTGGTCCAGGATCTGATCGAGCTGAAGGAATCCGGGCGCGACCTGTCCGGCCTTTCGCTGGACGAACTCAACACGCTGTACCGCGCGGCGCAGGCCCGGTGCAAGGCCGAGCGGGCGGCGCTGGCCCTCATCGCCAAGGTCGGCGGGCACCCCAAGGCCGAGGCGGAACTCGGGCTGCGCATCGCCGACGCGGACGAAGCCCTGGAGCGCGCCAAGCGGCGGCTGGTAAAACTCCAGTCCGGGGACGCCGACTCCGTTGAAACCTGGCAACGGGTGTACGACATCACGATGGGGGCGTGCCTGGAGACCTGCGGGCGTCTGCGCACGCGCATCACCGCCGCCGCCTCGGCCGGCGAGAGCGCGTACCGCGACGAGCTGGCGGGCCTGGTCGAGGATCTTGTGCGCCGGAGCGTCGCGGAGGAGGACGGCGGCGCGCTGGTGGTGCGGGTGGACGGGCTGAAGGAGCCGTGCATCGTGCGCAAGCGCGACGGGGGCTTCCTGTACGCTACGACGGACCTGGCGGCGATCCGGAGGCGCGCCTCGGTGTTCGGCGCGCGGCGCGTGGTCTACTTCGTGGACGCCCGCCAGAGCCTGCACTTCAGGCAGGTCTTCGGCGCGGCGCACAAGGCCGGGTACGACCGCACGCCCGCGGGCGAGACCGCCGAGCTGTTCCACGCCGTGTTCGGGACGATCCTCGGGGAGGACAACCGGCCCTTCAAGACCCGGTCCGGCGAGAATGTCAAGCTGGCCGATGTGGTCGAGGAAGCCATCGAGCGGGCGTCGAGGACGGTGGCGGCGAAGAACCCCGGCCTGAGCGACGCGGAGCGCGCCCCGATCGCCGAGGCGGTGGGCATCGGCGCGCTCAAGTACGCCGATATGTCCAACGACCGGATCAAGGACTATGTGTTCAGTTTCGACCGGATGCTGGCCTTCGAGGGCGACACCGGGCCGTACATGCTCTACGCGGTGGCGCGGGCGCGGAGCATCTTCCGCAGGGCGGCGGAGGCCGGCGTGGACCTGGACGCTGCGGCGTCGGCCCCGCTGCTGCTGGAAGAGCCGGCGGAGCGGACGCTGGCCCTGGCCCTGCTGCGCTACCCCGGCGCGGTGCGGGCCGCGGGCGAGAACCACGAGCCGAGCCGCATGTGCGCGTACCTCTACGGCCTCGCGGGCGCGTTCAGCAGTTTCTTTGACCAGTGCCCGGTGCTCAAGGCCGACGCCGAGCGGGTGCGGCTCTCCCGCCTGCGCCTGTGCTCGCTGACCGCGCGCGTGCTGACGGACGGGCTGGAGACGCTGGGCATCCCGACGGTCGAGCGGATGTGATGCGGGGGAAGGGCAGGGTGGTTGTGGGCACCGCGCGGGCTGAAGCCCGCGGCTCATTGGATGCAAAAAAACCCTTTGGAGGAGGCTTGAGGGGCGTGATGGGCCAGCGGCTCAGAAGAGGAACTGGAGCTGGGCGGTGATGCCGAACTGGCCGTCCTCGGTGTCGGCCAGCAGGTTCAGCCCGTCGGAGGGGGTGACGACGCCGCCGGTGCTGTCCACCGCGTCGAAGTAGTACGAGACGGCGAGGGTGAACTTGGCGGCATGGGACTCGGGGATGATGTAATAGTTGAGGCCGGCGGTGAAAGTGCCGAAGTCGTCCACGCCGGGACCGCGGTCGCTGTCCGGAGAGATGAAATCGTAGCGGGCGAAGAGCTCGGCCTGGTCGGAGACGAAGAGGCCGCCCTGGAGCAGGAAGCCGCAGTCGTCGAAGTCGGCGCCCGAGCCGGCGTCGGTGTTGCGCCAGACGAACTCGCCGTGGGCGTTCCAGCCGTCGGAGACCCAGGAGATGCCGGCGGTCGCGAGGAACATGTCGGTCTCGGGGGAGGCGGCGGGGTTGGTGTTGCCCCTGGACTGCCAGTGCGCGCCCACGCCGATCAGGGCGCCGGAGTTGGAGCCGCGCCAGGATGTGAACTGGTCGAACGCGCTCCAGTCGGCGTCGCCGAGCTTGAACTCGAATCGTCCGGTGAAGGCGTAGTCCGCCTCCCTGGACGAGTTGAAGGCGGTGTTGGCGCTGTGGAAGCCGTCGGAGAAGGCGACCCAGCCGCGCCACGAGTCGCCGGTGAACCAGGCCTCGACGAGCTGGGCGTAGCCGGAGCCGAAGACGGAGTCGAACACGGAGGCGTTGGCGCTCAGCTGCCTGGCGCTGCCCACGATGTTCTCACGCATGAAGTTGACCTTCTGCTGGCCGATGCGGAACTTCAGCCCGTCGTTGACGGTCCAGTCGGCGAAGCCCTCCTGGAGTCTGGCCGCGCCGTCGGCGCGATTGAAGTCGATCTGGACCTTGGCGTCGATGCTGTCGGTCACGGGGCCGGACAGGTTGACGCGGGCGGTGCGCATCGAGAAGCCGATGGTGGTGTCGTCGTCGCCGAGGGAGCTGTCGTCCCGAAAGTTGAGGTCGTAGCGGAACTGCGTCTGGGCCGAGACCTTGATGGTCGGGGCCTTGTGCAGGGACAGGCTGACGGCCTCAAGGTTGGCCTCGTACAGCACGGCGGCGCGGGCGTCGTCCGCGGCGGAGGCCTGGCCGGACATGCCGACCAGGACGGCGGTGATGAGGATGGGTCGCATCTCGGGTGGCTCCGTGGCAGGGGTCGCGCACGCGCCGGGGATGGCCCGCGCGGCGTGACTACGGATATGTGTATCGGAATATCACCTTCGCATGATGAAGATCCGGTTCGGACCCGGTGATCGCACCACGGGTTTGCCGGCGCTTGATGGGCGTCAAAAAGACCGGCCGGTCCCGTGGGGACCGGCCGGCGTGATCGAACGGATCAGACCCGAGGGTCTGATGCGAGTTGGATCGGATCAGAACATGAACTGGAGCATGAGGGAGAGGTTGAACTCGCCGTCGCTGTCACCCAGGAAGCCGCCGCCGAAGGGGCTGCCGCCGGACTCGCTGCCGAGGCCGCGGGTGTCGTCGAAGGCCCAGCCGAGGTCGGCGGTGAACTTCGCGGCGTGCGACTCGGGGACGAAGTAGTAGTTGATGCCGACGCTGATGGCCTGGAAGGTATCCTCGTCGGAGCCGCCGAAGTTCTCGTCGAAGACGACGATGTCGTAGCGGGCGAAGCCTTCGAGCTGGTCGCTGAAGAACATGTTGGCGCCGATCTCGCCGCCGTAGTTGTCCTCGCTGCCGGGGCCGTCGAGGTCGATGTTCTGCCAGAAGAAGGCGGCGTTGATGCCCCAGCCGTCGGCCTCGTAGGCGCCGTCGATGGTCAGGGCGAGGAACTGGTCCTCCGGGCCGGAGGGGTTGGTGTCGCCGTAGGTGGCCCAGAAGGCGCCGGCGCCGATGCGCCAGCCGGCGGACTGGCCGCGCCAGGCGGCGCGGTCGTCGAAGCGGGCCTTGTCGGAGTCGGAGTAGTAATCGAAGCGGGCGTTGAAGGCGTAGTCGGCCTCAACATCGCTGTTGAAGGAGGTGCCGGCGGAGCGGGGGCCGTCGGAGAAGCCGATGGCCGCGCCCCAGTTGTCGCCGCCGAAGTGGGCCTCGACGCCCTGGCTGTAGCCGGTGTCGCCGAGCAGCGACTGGGCGGACGAGCGGAAGGCGCCCATCATGTGGTACTCGGAGATGCTGCGGCCGGCCGAGAAGGACTGGATGAACTGGCCGATACGCAGGCTGAAGCCGTCGTTGACGGTCCAGTCGGCGTAGGCGTCCTCGAGGTTGACGCCGTTCTCTTCGAAGTCAGCATCGAAATCGTTGCCGATGGGACGGTTCTCATCGGGGCCGAAGTCGAAGCTGATGGTGGCCTTGATCGAGTCGGTGACCTGGCCGGTCAGACGGACCTCGACATCCTGGAAGCCGAAACCGATGGTGGTCTCGTTGTCGCTCTCGGCGAAGCCGTTGTTGTCACGCAGGTTGATGCCGTAGCCGAAACGGGCGGCGGCGGACACCTGGATGTTGGCGGCCGAGGAGTTCAGGACCGAGTACGCGCCGGCGTTGGAGCGCAGCTCGGCGGCGTAGGAACGGTCCAGGTCGAGGGAGCCGGCGGTCGCGAGACCGGCGGTGGCCGCGAGGGCGGAAATCTGAGCAAACTTGTTCATCTGAAATCTCCGGATGATTCTCGGACGCCCGGGAACATCCCGGCCCGTCCTTGCCTAGGGCTTGTTCCACACCTTCCGTCGTCCGCCGAGCACCCCACTCGGCCCGGGACGCCTCGTCCCGGGAAAGGTGTGTTGGTACTTACTATCGACCAGGATAGTACCCCCCGGTCGAGAAATCTGGAGCGAATCTTGCAGGATTCGCCCAGATTAGGTGTTTGTGCGTGACTCAGAAGACGAAGGTCAACTGGGCACGGAGGAGCAGCTCGCCGTCCGAGGCCCCGAGCAGGCCGGTGGTGGCCGGCCCGTTGAAGCCCCCCGGATCGGGGGCGAGGGCGTCGAGCGTATCGGTGTCGGTGAAGGAGTACACCACATCGGCGGTGAACTTGGCCGCGTGGGATTCGGGGATGAAGAAGTAGTTCACGCCGGCGGTGAGGAAGTAGAAGTCGTCCTCGTCGGTGCCGGCCAGGTCGGAGAGGTCGGAATCGAGGAAGAGGGCGTCGAAGCGGCCGAAGAGTTCGACCTGGTCGGCGACGAAGAAGCCGCCCTGGACGACCGCGCCGTGGTTGACGATAGTGGGCAGGCTGCCGCCGCCGGTCAGGTCCACCTTGATGCTGTGGCCGACATACCCGGCGAAGAGGTTCCAGCCGTCGCCCTTGACCATCACATCGGCGGTCCAGAGGGCGATCTCGATCTCGTCGGCGTCCACGCCGCCGAGCACGCCCCAGGAGGAGTTGCCGGGGTTGGTGTTGCCCTGCTGCTGGAAGTGCCCGCCCACGCCGATCTTGAGGCCGTAGTTGGAGCCGCGCCAGCTGCTGAAGGAGGTGAACTGGTCCCAGGTGCCGGAGACCATGTAGTCGAAGCGGGCGGTCAGACCCCAGTCGTTCTCCGCGGAGGAGTTGAAGGGGGAGTTGGCGGTGTTCTGGTTGCCGATGTAGGCAGCGCCGTCGGCGAAGGCGCCGATGAACTTCCAGTTGTCCGTGCCGTAGGCCGCGGCCACGCCCTGGGTGTAGCCGGGGTTGAAGAACTCGTTGACCATCGACCGCTCGACGGCCAGGCCGAACTCGGCCTCCACGCCCTCCTCGGCGACGACGGGGTTGTGCCACTGGCCGACGAGCAGGGTCCAGTTGTCGTTGATCGACCAGGCGGCGAAGGCGTTGAGCAGTTCGGCGGTGCCGGAGTCGTTGCGCCCGTTGGTCTCGGCCGCACCGAAGTCGAAGCTGAGGTGGCCGGTGATGGAGTCCGTGACGCCCCCGCTCATGCGGATCTGGGCGCGGGGGATGTCGAAGCCCAGGGTGGTGTCGTCGTCGCCCAGGCTGGACCCGGACTGCGAGTCACGGAAGTTGGCCATGTACCTGGCCTGGAGCAGCGCGGACACGCTGAGGTTCTGGGCCGAGGACGCGCCGAGGAAACTGGCGCGGGTGTCGGCATCGGCGCGCATCTGCGATGCGTACGCCCGGTCGAGGTCCAGTCCGGTCTGGGCGGACGCCGCGCCGGCGACCCAGAAGACCAGCCCCGCCGTAACAACAGAAGCTTTCATCGGAAGCCCCGCTCTTTCGAGCGCTTCCCCTTGCCGCGGGCCATACGGGCCTGCGGTTCGGAGAGATTGTGTGGGCGGATGCTAGGACCACCTAACCAGCCGACTCAAGAAGAATCAGCCCGAAAGTTTGTGAAGACTATCCAAATCCGGGGTCGGGGCGCAAAACCGACCGACCCGGGGTGGGGGTCGGTCGGCGAGAACGCATCCGGATCGGGAAGATCCGGGTTCCCGCCGATCATAACTTACGATTTGAACACTGGTTAGAACAAAAGCTGCAACTGCGCCCGGATGAGCCATTCCTCGGACGAACCCCCCACAAGTCCCGTGACGCCTGCGTCGGGGAAGAACACATTGTTGACCACCCCGGCGTCGAGGATGTCGCTGTCCGAGAGGCAGGCGGTGACATCGAAGGTGAACTTGGCGGCGTGGGAGCGGGGGGTGATGTAGGCGTTCATGCCGACGGTGAGGAACTGGTACCACTCCTCGCTGCCGCCGAAGCCGGTGACCAGGGTGTTGTCGAGGTAGACGAAGTCGTAGCGTGCGAAGCCCTCGAGGATGTCGGTGAAGAACATGCCGGCCTGCATGACGAAGCCGTGCTGCGTGAAGATGAGCGTGCGGAACGGAAACTCCAGGTAGTCGTACTCGATGCGGTGGCCGATGTAGGCGACGAAGGCGTGCCAGCCGTCGGACTCGTAAGAGGCATCGACGGTCCAGGTGATGTTGCTGACATCCTGGGCGTGGCCGACGAGGAAGTCGGGGGAGATGTCGGCCGGGTTGGTGTCGCCCTGGCGTTGCCAGTGCAGGCCGAAGCCGACCTTGGCCGCGACATCGTCGCCGCGCCAGGAGGTGAAGTCCTCGAAGCGGGTCCAGTCGCCGGCGAGCTTCCAGTCCACGCGGGCGGTGACGGCGAAATCCGCCTCGTACTGGCTGTCGAAGGCGGAGTTGGCGGGTCCGGGGTTGCCCAGAAAGGCGATGCCGCTGTTGAACGAGGTCTCCCAGGCGATATGCGGGCCGACGAAGCCCAGCGCGACGCCCTGGGTGTGGCCCGGCGCGAAGAACTCGTTGGCCACGGAGCGTTCGACCGCGAGCTGGAACTCGGAGCCGGTGCTCTCCTCCTGCAACAGCGGGGGGCGGAACTGGCCGGCCTTGAGGTAGTAGCCGGTCTGCTCGCCGCCGAAGTTGTACTGGGCGTAGGCGTCGAGGAGCAGGGGCGTGCCGGTGTCGGCGTTGGGGCGCCCGGCGCGCCCGCGCCGGCCCTCGGCATCGCCCATGTCGAACGACACGCGGGCCAGGAGCTGGCTGTTGGCGATGTTCGCGTCCAGGCGGACCTGGGCGCGGGGGGTGGTGAAGCCGATGGTGTCCAGGCGTTCGTCGTCGAAGAACGAGTCGTTGTGACGGAAGCTGGCCATGTAGCGGGTCTGGAGCAGGACGGAGGCCGTCATGGGCTGGGGCGGGGGGGTGTACGCCGAGAAGTCCGACAGGGGGGCGGTCTCGGCGCGCAGGCGGGCGGCCAGTTCCCGGGCCTCGCCCGCGCCGGCGGCGGGAAAAACCGCCGCGGCGAGGGAAATCAGGGCGATGGGGCGGGTCGGGATCATGGTCGTCATGGCGGATCGTTCCCTGCTGGGGCGCCCGAATCGAGGCGCGGGGGTGGCCGGAAGGCGATCCGGCCCCTTGGGAAGTCGGTCGGTCCAGCCGCCCGTGCGTACTTTTCGGCCCCGCCGCGCCCCCCCCGCCGGGCGGGCGGGGCCGCCCGCCCGGCGGGGGGGGCGCGGCGCGAGAGGGGCGGCCGGTGTGTTCAGATTTCGTAAATCGTGCTGTGGAACGGGAGTACGGCCGGTCCGGGCGATACGCTCATAGGCCCGAACCCACGGAGGCGCCACCGCATGTCCGGCCCATTGACCATCATGGTGGTCGACGACGAACCCGATCTGCTCGAACTGGTGGCGTACAACATCCGCCAGGACGGGCACGAGGTCGTCACCGCCACCGACGGGCTCAAAGCCCTGGAGCTGGTCCGCACCCGCCAGCCCGATGTCATCGTGCTGGATGTGATGATGCCCGGGCTTTCCGGGCTGGAGGTGGCCCGACGCCTGCGGAGCCAGACCGGGACCGCCTCGATCCCGATCGTGATGCTCACCGCCCGGGCCGAGGAGAAGCACGAGCTGGAGGGCCTGGACGCGGGGGCGGACGACTACATCTCCAAGCCTTTCTCCATGCAGGTGCTGATCGCCCGGGTGAAGGCCGTGGCCCGGCGCACCGGGCCGGGCGGGGCCAAGAAGAGCGAACTGAGCCTGGGGCCGGTTTCCATCGACCTGGACGAGCACGCCGCCTTTGTCGATGGCGAGGCGATGAAGCTGACCATCACCGAGTTCCGCCTGCTGGCCGCCCTGGTCAGCGCGCAGGGCAAGGTGCTCAGCCGCCCGGCGCTGATCTCGCGGGCCATCGGGCCGGGCGTGACCGTCACCGAGCGGACCATCGATGTCCACATCACCTCGATCCGGCGCAAGCTGGGCGACCACGCCAACCTCATCAAGACGGTGCGCGGCGTGGGCTACCGGGCCAGCACGGAACCGGAGACGGCCGACGCATCGGCCTGACCCCCCTCCCCCCGTGGGGCCGACTTCCAGTCGGCCCCACCCGTCCCCCACCGCCCCGTGTGATCGGGGACGGAAGAATCCCGCGTGCCCGACGCCCCGCCCACCCCCCCACCACCATCGCCCGCGACCGACGACGCCCCCGAGTCGGGCGGCTGGATGCTGCCCGCGGCGGTGTGCGCCGGCGCGATGATCCTGGCGGTGTTCCTGCCGTGGATGATCGTCGTGGGGCTGGGGGCGCTGGGCTGGGTGGTATGGGCCGTGCGGCGCGAGGCGCGCGGGTATGACGACGAGTGGCTTGCGATGTCGCGCGAGCTGCGCGGGTGGCGGGCGTCGGCCGCCCAGCACGAGCGGATGCGGCGCGTGCTCGACGCGGCGGGCACGCCCATCATCGCCACCGACGCCGACGGGGTGATCACGGTGGCGTCCCGGTCGGCGTCCAGAACCCTGGGCGGGGGGCGGAACCTGGCGGGCGTGCGGTTCGACGAGCTGTTCACCCAGCCGGAACTGCACGAGATGGAACGGCTCGCCCGCGCGGGCGAGCCGGGCAGGGCCAGGCTCAGGCTGCCGATCGAGGGCGAGCTGCGGACGCTGGTGGTCTCGGCCGATTCGCTCGGGCACGGCTCGGGCTGCGTGGTGACGCTGCGGGATGTGACCGAGCTGGTCAAGGCGGCCGAACTGAAGGCGGACTTCGCCGCCAACGCATCGCACGAGCTGCGCACGCCGATCGCGTCGATCCGCGGCGCGGCCGAGACGCTGCAAGGCCCGGCGAGGAACGACGCGGCCATGCTCGGGCGACTGACCGGCATGATCGCCGCCAACGCGGCCCGCCTGGAAGCGCTGGTGAACGACCTGCTGGACCTCTCGCGCCTGGAATCCGGGGAGACGGCCCCGACAATCGCCGCGGTGGACCTGGGCGAGGTCTTCGCGGCCCAGCGGGACCAGTTCGAGGCGATCTGCAAGCGCAAGGGCCTGCGGGTGGAGTTCGACATCGGGCCGGGGGCCGGCGTCATCCGCACCGACCCCGTGCTGCTGGACCTGATCCTGCGCAACCTGATGGAGAACGCGACCAAGTTCGCCCGCGAGCACACGCGCGTGCTGCTGTCGGCGCGGGCCGAACCGATCCCCGTCGATCCCGTCAACCCCCCCCCGCCCCTCGCCTCCCCGGCCGGCGCGGACGCGACGCCCGGGGTGCGCATCACGGTGCGGGACGAGGGGCTGGGCATCCCGATCGCGCACCAGCAGCGGATCTTCGAGCGGTTCTACCAAGTGGACCGGGCGCGGACCGGCGGCTCGGTGCAGCGCGGCACGGGCCTGGGTCTGGCCATCGTCAAGCACGCGGCCCGACGCCTGGGCGGGCATGTAGGGGTCGAGAGCGTCTACCAGCAGGGCACAACGATGATCGTGGAGCTGCCCCGCTGCGTGGAGAACGCACCCGGCAGCCCAGAGGCGGAACGGTCAGGGTGACCTGGCCAGTTCGGCCCGGATCGACCGCAGCACCCGCTCCTCGAGTTCCGGCAGGCCGAAACGCCCCAGGCGGATGGTCAGCTCCACGCCCTCGTCCGTCCGCTCGACCAGCAGTTCCCCCGGCTGGTCCCGCGGGCCGAGCAGGCGGTAGGTGCGGAAGCGGGTGCCAATGGTCTCGACAGGGGTGGCGACCACGAGATGCTCGATGGCCCCCTTGTTGACGGCCCGGTCGATGGCATCCCAGCCGTGGTGGCGGGTTCTGGAGGGATCGACCCCGGATGCGGATCGGTGTTCACCGGTGAGCAAGGGCCTGGGTGTGGGCCGGGCCGGGGCGCAGGCGGAGAAGGCAAAAAACAGCAGGAAGGCACAACCCCCCGTAAACAGGTGGGTTGCGAACGGATGCGGGGCCGGCCGCTGGCGGGGGGGGGCGGTTCTTTGGCGGGCGAGGCTCATATACTCCACTCTTGTGATTCGAGCGTCCGGCGGGTCGGACGCATCCGCGCGGGGCCGGTGCGTCATCGGCAGCGTAGCACGGACGGAGTGGAGCACGCTTGGAAGTCAGCATTGCCATGCCCCCCGGGCACGACTCGATCGGGATGACCGGATCGGGCGAACGCAACCTCAAACTCATCCGAGAGGCGCTCGGCGTGGCGGTGTCCAGCCGGGATGGGGCTATCCACCTGCGCGGGGAAGAGCCGGAGCTGGGCGTCGCTCGGCGCGTGCTCGAAGAACTCGGGCGCCGGTCGCGGGCGGGGATGGGCGTCTCGCGTGAAGAAGTGCTCGGGATGATCGCGGCCGAGTCCGGGCGGACCCGGCGGGATCTCCGCCCCGGGCAGGGGGGGGGATGGGATGGGCGTCTGCGGGTGTACGCCGCAGGCCGGCCGGTCGAGCCGAAGACCGACAATCAGGGCCTGTATCTGGAGGCGATCCGCACGAACGACCTGACCTTCGGGTTTGGGCCGGCGGGCACGGGGAAGACCTATCTGGCGGTGGCGGCCGCGGTCCACATGCTCCGGGAGGGGGCGGTGTCGCGGTTGGTTCTCTGCCGCCCGGCGGTGGAGGCGGGGGAAAAACTCGGGTTTCTCCCCGGGGGGCTGGAGGAGAAGGTCAATCCTTATCTGAGGCCGTTGCTGGACGCGCTGCACGACATGATGGAGTACCGGGATCTGCGGCGGTTCCTGGAGTCGGATGTGGTGGAGGTGGTGCCGCTGGCGTTCATGCGCGGGCGGACGCTCAACGGGGCGGTCATCATCCTGGATGAGGCCCAGAACACCACCCGGGGTCAGATGAAGATGTTCCTGACCAGGATGGGGCACGGCTCGAAGATGATCGTCACTGGGGATACAACCCAGATTGACCTGCCTGACCCGGCGGAGTCCGGGCTGATCGACGCCGTCCGGAGGCTGCGACGGGTGCCGGGGATCGGGATGGTGGCATTGAGCGGCGAGGATGTGGTGCGGCACAAGCTGGTGCAGCGGATCGTCGATGCGTATGGGGCGTCGGAAGACCACCGGGCGTACCGGGAGGCGGTCGAGCAGGCCCTGCGTGAAGACCCGGGGGCGGTCGGCGGGAATACAGCGGCGCCGACCGGGGACCGGGTAGGCTAAAGGGGCCAATGGCCAAGGACGCGAACAAGGCAGGGCGGCGGACGACCTCACGGGTGAACATCACCACGCGGGGGGTGCGTTGGCGTGACCGGCTGCTGGCCCTGGCCGATCAAGAGGCCCTGGGCTGGGGGCTGCTGGCCTGCGTGGTGTTCATCGTGGTGGTCGCGTCGCTGACGGTCTGGACGATCGAGCAGCCGCGGGTGGCGGTCGGGCAGATCATGCGGGAGACGCGCCTGGCCCGGGTGGAGTTCCGCACGGAGGACACCCAGCGGACGGAGATGCAGCGGGAGGCGGCGCGGCAGAACACGCCGCGGATCTACGCGGCCGAGCGTCCGGTGCTGGACGAGCTGCGGACCTCGATCATGAATCTGCCGCTGACGCTGGCGGGGGTGGACGCGCTGTCGCGGGTGGACCCGGACATCCGCGTGAAGTTCGGCCTGTCGGAGGACCGCCTGTCCGCGGTGCGCGAGCTGGCGCAGGATGAAAACCGGCTGGCGGCATGGAACGACAGGGTGGCGGTTCTCGACGGCATCCTGCGCCGGCGCCCGATGCTGAGCGGGCAGGGCTGGCAGCGGGTGACGCAGGAGGGCCTCAGCCCGCAGATCGAGCTGCGGGGCGCGGCATCGGATCAATCGGCGCGGCAGTTCGTCGGGCGCGAGGACGCGATCAGCATCGAGAACGCCGAGATGCTGCGCCGCGAGGTCGAGCGGATCGTGGCCGGCGCCGGGTTCGAGGCCCCGCTGGACGAGCTGGTCCGCAACCGGCTGGTCAACGCCCAGCGCGCGACCTTCGCGTTCGACGCCTCGGCCACCAACAACGCCCAGCAGGCGGCGGCCGATCGGGTGGAGATCGTCGGGCGGACGGTCGCGGTGGGCCAGAAGATCTACGGGCGGGGCGAGACGCTGGACGCCGAGCAGCTCTCGCTGTTCGAGCGGGAGCGGGAGGAGTTCGCCGCGTGGGGCGGGCTGAGGATGGCGATGGTCCGGCGGGCCGGGATATTCGGCTTCGTGGCGGTGCTGACGGTGCTGATGGCCGGGTACATCTCGGCGTTCTGCCCGAAGATCGCCCAGCGCCCGGCGCGCGTGTGGTGGCTGACCCTGACGCTGATCCTGGCGATCGGATCGGCGTGCCTGTTCGGGGCGTTCGATCCGCGCCTGATGTGGCTGGCGTCGCTGACGCCGGTCGTGCTCGTGACGGTGCTGCTGTGCGTGGCGTATGACCAGCGGACCTCGCTGGCCGTGGGTTCCGTGACGGCCGTGTTCGTGGCGATGGCGCTGGGCCATCATGTGGGGATGCTGGCGTTGATGGTCGTTGGCATCGCGTCGGCGGTCAGCCAGCTCAAGGAGATCCGCGAGCGGCGCACGCTGATCCGCATGTCCTTCGCGGTGGCGTTGGCGCTCGGCGGGGCGGCGATGCTGGACCAGCTGGTCGAGCTGCCGTCGGTCGGCCCGAGCGGGCCGGCCCGGACGGGGGCGATCCTTTCGGCGGGGGCGCAGTCGTTCCTGTCGGGCCTGCTGGTGGGCGGGATCGCGCTGTTCATCCTGCCGTTCGTGGAGCGGGCCTTCGACATCACGACGGGCATGACGCTGATCGAGCTGCGCGACCCCAAGCAGCCGCTGCTGCGCGAGCTCCAGCAGCGCGCGCCGGGCACCTACAACCACTCGCTCAATGTGGCGTCGATCGCGGAGAGCGCGGCGGAGTCGATCGGGGCGGACTCGCTGCTGACCTATGTGGGCTGCCTGTACCACGACATCGGCAAGATGAACAAGCCGCAGTACTTCGTGGAGAACCAGTCGGGCGGGCAGAACAAGCACGACAAGCTCAACCCGGCGATGTCGCTGCTGGTGATCGTGGGCCATGTGAAGGACGGGATGGAGATCGCCCGCAAGCACAACCTGCCGCGGAGCCTGCGCCACTTCATCGAGGCGCACCACGGCACCACGCTGGTGGAGTATTTCTTCCGCCGCGCCGTCGAAAAGGCGGACAAGGGCGAGAAGAACGGCAAGAACCCGGGCGTCGAGCCCGCGGACGCCGAGAAGGCCCGGGTGGTCGAGGCGGAGGACGACCGCCTTCCCAGCGAGACCGACTACCGCTACCCCGGCCCGCGTCCGCGCACCAAGGAAGTGGCCATCACCATGCTCTCCGACGCCGTCGAGAGCGCGACGCGCACCCTGGCCGAGCCGACCCCGTCACGCATCGACGCGCTCGTCCGCGAGCTGGCCAACCGGCGGCTGATGGACGGGCAGTTCGACGAGTGCGACCTGACGCTGCGCGAACTCTCGACCATCTGCGACTCGATCTCCAAGAGCGTGGCCAGCATCTACCACGGGCGGGTGCGGTACGCCAGCACCTCCGGCGAGGCGACCCGCACGGAAACGCGGGTCGGGGACATCCGGCGCCCCGAGGCCACGCGGATCGACGCCGAGCCGGACGGCGGGACCACCACGGAACGCCGGGCCTGATCCGGGCGTCTGATCCACATCACATGCGCTTCGCCCCTGCGGGCCGAACACGTGCGGGACGCCCGTGCCACCCGGAAGGAAAGAGTCGGCACGGAGTGCCAACCTACCAAGACCCGGCTCGGCGAGCCGGGCCACCGAAGACCCGTCAGCGGCTCTTCTTCTTGCGAATCTTCGGGCGGGACGGTCCCCGCCCCCCTTTTCCCCCGCCCGCGGGCTTGCCGTCCTGCGGCGTGCCGGCGGAAAAGCGGCCGCGGGAACGCTTCGTGCCCAACTCGGCGAACATCAGCAGGAAGAAGCCGACGATGCCGAGCACCATCGCCGCGATGAGTCCAATGATGAGCCAGCCGGGCATGGGACGCCTCCTTCGCCCGGCAGCATACCAGACGCGGCGGGCAAATGGAAGCCCTTCATGCCGGACAAGCGGAGCAACGGATGCGGGCCATCGTGCAGCGGGTCGAACGGGCGGAGGTGCGGGTGCATGAGGGCACGGGCGTGCGGGTTTCCGGCGCGATCGGGCGGGGCCTGGTGGTCCTGCTGGGCGTGGAGGCCCGCGATACGGACGCGGACGCGGCGTGGATGAGCGCCAAGGTCTCGGGCCTGCGGGTGTTCGAGGACGCCGGCGGGAAGATGAACCTGGGGCTGGAAGAGGTCGGCGGGACCGTGCTGCTGGCGCCGAACTTCACCGTGGCGGGGTCGGCCGCGAAGGGACGCCGCCCCGATTTCACCAACGCCATGAAACCGCCCGAGGCCGAGCGGCTCTTCGGGCGGGTGCGGGACGGGCTTCGAGAAGCGGGCGTCGCGGTCGAGACCGGCGTGTTCGGCGCGGACATGCGGGTGGAACTGGTCAACGACGGGCCGGTGACGCTGGTGATCGAATCGCCGGGCGGCTGAATGACAAGCCGCGACCGGAGTTCAGGTGAGAGCTATATCACTCCACGCCGTGGGAGCGGAGCCAGGAGCGGATGCGGCTTGCGTTGGAGCCGAGAAAGTACAGCAGCGTGTCGTGGTCGCCGCGGTGGACCAGGCGATCCACGCCGCCGTGGGCGGCGTTGAAGCGTTCGGCGGCGGCGGTGGGCACCACGGTGTCGGCGTCCGCATGGATGTGCAGAACAGGGATGTCCCGCAGGGCCGCGGCCGCTCGGATCGGGTCGAGGCGGCTGCGTGATTCGTACCGTTCCTGGAGCGCGGACAGCTGCTCGGGCGTGGGTTCAGGCCAATCGGGGTGCTTAAGACGGACGCCGCCGTTGGTCAGCGTGCTGGTCTGGGCGATGTCGAGCAGGGTTCCGCCGCCGCCGATGAGGAGCAGCAGCACGCGGCGCTCGGGGTATTGCTCGTGCAACCGGGCGGCGACCGCCGGGGCGGCCAACGCCCCCGCGCTGAAGCCCGTGACGAGCAGCGGGCGGTCGGCCAGGTCCGGGCGCATCCGGTCCAGGGACTCGACCAGCGCGGCAACCGCGTCGGCGTGCTCGGAGAGGCGCAGGTCCACCGCCCGGGTGATGGCGTCCGCGATGGTCTCCGGGTCGGTCTCCGGGCCGATCTCGAACCCCGTGCCGAGGTCGGGGAGTTCCTTCTTCAGTTCCTGACCCAACTCGTAGCGACGGTTGGAGTAGCTCACGATCTCTTCAAATGAGGGCGTGTCGTCCGCGTAGACGCGGTCGGAGAACTCCTTTGAGTGCAATGGCATCTTGGATTCGAGCAGGGCTTCCCGCTCGTTCCGGCGGTCCATCGCCTGCTCGGCCAGGGGGCCGCGCACATGCAGCCAGGTATCAAGGTGGGCCACGGCCCAGCCCCAGGACTTCAAACGGCGGAGGACCGCGTGCTCGTACTTGTTCTCATAGAGCGAGGTCAGATGGACGACCACGCCGACGGGTTCACGCTCCGGGAATGAGAACCCGAGCGCGTAGCCCTGGCGCAACCGCCAGCGGTCCGCCTCGTCGGTGGTGGAAACACCACGCACATCGGTGCCTTGGGAGCGCGCGCGCTCGGTCAGGCCGTGGCGTTCACGGGAAGCCTCCTCCGCCCGCCGCCAGGCGAGTTGATCGGGCGTGAGAAAGGCTCCCCGTCGATTGAACTCCTCGATGCGTCCCCCGAAACTGAAGAACATCGGGATGCTCGTGTCGCCTTCCGAGTTGCGGGGGTCATGCCAGAGACGGATCAGGCCGCCGTCGGTGATCCGGGAATCCAGGATCTCGATCGCGTGCAGTTTGGCCGCTTCTTCAACCACGCGATCCACCAGCTCGGGGGTGAGATCGGGGAACTCCTCGGCGATCTTGGCGGGATCGGCCTCGTAGCGCCGGATCAGGGCGGGGGTCTCGGTCAGCGGGTGCAGAATGTCGGTCTCGGGTCGGACCCACGCCCCCGGGGGAAGCGGCTCCGGGTGGAGCCCCTCGCCCTGGGCCGGACGGTATGCAAAGCATCCCGTGAGTGGGGCCACGGAAAGCAGGGGCAGCGCGAGGAAGGCAACCGTTCGGTTCATCATGGCGGAAGCGTACCGCCCTGGCGCCGGGCGGCCTGACGGAATCACAAAGGCCTCACAATCGGCATCGTTCCGTGCCCACGGATACGCTCAGACCATGCCCAAGGCCCTCATCACCGTGCTGCTGCTGATCGGCTCGAACTGCTTCATGACCTGGGCGTGGTACGGGCACCTCAAGAAGACCGGCTGGACCATCCCCGTGGCCATCGGGATCTCGTGGCTGATCGCCTTCCCGGAGTATCTCTTGCAGGTGCCGGCGAACCGGATCGGGCACATCTCGCAGGGCGGGCCGTTCACGGCGGCGCAGCTGAAGGTCTTGCAGGAGGCGATCACGCTGACGGTGTTCATCGTGTTCGCCGTCGTGGTGCTGAAGGAGCGGCCGCGATGGAACGAGGGCGTGGCGTTCGTGCTGATCTTCGCGGGGGTGACGGTGGCGATGATGGGGAGGGGGCCGGCGATCGAGCCGGAGGGCGGCGCACCCATCAAAGCTCCAGAGTAGTCATCCGGCGTTTGCCCGGCAGGCACATGTCGGTCGAGACTTCATGCCAACCGGCGGCCGCACTCGGGACAGGCGCTCTGCCCGCGGATGTCGTACGCGCAGTTCGGGCATCGCCCCCGTGCGAGGCGGGACCACCGGCGGTATCGACGGCCGTAATGCCGGGTAACGCGGAACACAATGTAGAGCGTTGTGCCGTGGATCAGCGTGTTGGAGATCACGCCGGGGAACATCGGCCCGTACGGGTAGAGCGTCACTTCCATCCAGGAGCCAAGCCAGACCCCCCGCTGGTCCGGGAGGCACATGATGCAGCGCGGAGCGGCCAGTGCCCCGTCCACCCGGTACTCAGCTCTCCACGCGCGGAACGGCCAGCCGCCCACCTGCTCAACAATTTTCAACCCTCCCCTGGATTGCGACGAGGTCGGAAAATCCGTCACGCGGGACCAGGCGGGCAGTTCGGCGGGCGTCACCGACCGCTCGGAGCCGTCGCCGAACGCGATCGAATCGAACCGGATCTGGAAGGGATCGCCGCGCTGATTCCGGTCAACACGGATCCGCCAGCGGTTGCCGTGCTCGTCGGTCGGCCCCAGCATCCATCCGCTGTTGCTCCGGTCAGATGCCGCGATGTACGGAAACCCGAGGAGGAGCTTGAGCACCCACGGGGTCCGGCGGCTTTCGTGGAAGTAAACGGACCAGAAAACAAAGACGAGCTGCAGGGCGAGGCCGAGAAGCCCGAACACGATCAGCCTGTAGAGCAGAGCTTTCAATCGGTCCCCCCCCGCACTGGGATTTCGAGCACATGGCTCGCCGGGATCGGGCAGACTTGCCGGACAGGATACCACGCCTCCGACACCCCCGTCAGCCATCCAGCAACGCCGACCTGATGAACGCCCCCCCCGCGGTGGCAGGCGGGCGAATCCGATGGATTTCAGATCAACGAGCGGGGTCGGGGGCGCGGGGTCGCCGTTCGGTCCCGCTCGATCCGCCGCAGGAGTTGGTCGTTGGTGCATGACTTGAGGGCCGCACCGAGCCAGGCGGGCTGGTCGTCGTCGGCGTAGAAGAGGACGGCGTCGCGGCACGATCGCACCACCCGCCAGTGCGGGTCCGATTCCAGCAGCGAGAACAGCCGGTCATAGATCGGCCGGCGAAGGTCATCGCCGAGCGGCCAGACGGCCCCGAGCAGGCCCATCAATGCCTCGGCCCGTGATCCGGACGGCGTGACCCGGTCGGCGGCGGCGATCGCACGGGCGGCCAGCTCCGCGGCGGGACCGTGAAGCCCGCGCGCGATCAGCGCCGCGATCGGCCAGGCGAGGCAGGCGACCCGTTTGTACGCCTCGGCCTCGCGCACGGCCGCGGACTCAGCCTCGGAGCACGCGGCGGTCACATCGGCGTCGTCTGGCAGCGTAACCGCTCCCAGCGCCAGGGCCTGGCAGTGGAACCACCCCCGCCCGATCGACGCGCAGAAATCACGGAGTTCCGACGGTGAGGCGAACGAGCGGGCAGCCGCCTCGTTGCGCCGGGCGGTGTCAGGCGGGGCTTTGCGTTCCATACCACGCCTCCATCCGCACCCGTCCACCACGAGTCAAACGGACTGGCTCGCCAACACCGCATCCAGCGACCGCTTTGCGATGCTCTCCTGGACCTTGCTGTTGTAAATCAGCCGGAGGCGGGAGCACACCGCGTCCTTTCCGTGTGCCGCCAGGACATCCACAAAGAGAATGTTGAAGAAACTGGACGAGGCGGCCAGAACGCCCTTCAGCGACACGAACACTTCGCGGTCATGGTCCAGCGTGCGGTTCACCTCCACGGCCACAGCCCGACCGGCCTCGACCACGGACTCGGCGGAATCAAAGATCGGCTTGGCGTCAACGCTCGTCATGGGGCTGGTGATCCTCCTCGGTTACCGGCACCGTGAAGAATACGCCTGTCCCCGGGAAACGGAAAGGCAACTCTTCAAAGTATGGGTTCGGAGCGTGCGGCTGACGGGTTCCGGCCGCGTCTGCCGAGATGACGATCAGGCCACCGCCGAGGCTGTGGACCCAGTTCTGGAGGTTCGAAATGCCGAGACCCATGTTGTTCTCCCGCGAACGGCTGGAGTGACCCCCTTCAAAGACCATTCTGAGAGCAGCAAAGGACGATCCCACTTCGAGCCGCTTCGACAGAGCCCGAACGATCCCGATTCCTCCATCGACACAAGCCACACGCACTTCCCGACGGGTTTCGATGTAACGAGCGCACCAGACTCCGCCGAACGGCGACTCGGCATGGTCCGCGACATTCTGGACGATCTCTTGAAGGCAGAGTCGCAGATACTCCTCACTTTCCTCGGATAGTCGGAGGTGTCGCCGGAGCAAACTGATCAGGGGAGATCCTGTATCCGCGCGAGCCACCTCGGCATATTGGAGAGGCACGGTCTCGCTGCGTGGATGTTCCGGATCGGGAGGTGGACCGTTCTCCAGATAGTGCTTGAGCCCTGAGAACTGGCAGAACGCATCCAGCCTCTGTGGGCTCTTGGGCAACCTGACACCGAACGATCGGCCGGCATCCGCCATGGATCTCCAAATCCCAACGAGGGAACTTGCAGCGAATGGCCCAAGGTACTCGCAGTTGGTCAGATCGACACAATCCGTGGGCGTTCTCGGAGAATCCAGCCACGGAAGGACCGTGTGGTAGAACTGCTTGAGGTCTTGGAATCGGTCGTCGATGTTGAATCTGATCCAAAGATCGGCCATCTATGCACCCTCCTCGCCATACCACTCCTCCATCACCCCCCGCCAGTCCTCCAGCGACGCCACCCGGATGAAGGCCTGGCGGACCTCCTCGCGCCGCGGGTGGTGCTCGGCGAAGCGGAGGCCGAACTTGCGCATGGTCTTGCCGGTGTGCAGTTCGGGATGCCTCATCCTCTGGTTGGCGGCAAGGGCCAGCTCGAAGTGCCGCTCCAGCACGCTCCGCTGTTCGGCGATGGTCGGCGGGCGCGGGTCGCGGCCTTCGAGCAGGTCGCGGGCCTGGCGGAAGATCCAGGGGTTGCCGATGCAGCCGCGGGCCACCGAGGCGCCGGCCACGCCGGTGTAGGCGATCATGCGGAAGATCTGGTTGACATCCCAGATGTCGCCCGATCCGAACACGGGGTGGTTGGGGCGCCGCTGGACGAGTTCGCGCAGCGGGTCCCACCTTGACGGGCCGACATACTTCTGCTCGACCGTGCGCCCGTGGACGGTGACCCACGCGCAGCCCATGTCGTAAGCGGCGTCGAAGATCCGGTGCAGGCTGTCCACCATCTCCTGCGTGTCGTCGAAGCTGCGCCGGAGCTTGACGGTGACGGGCACCTCGGCCGGCAGGGCCTCGCGCACGGACTCCAGGAGTTCAATCGCCCCCTCCGGCTCGCTGAGCCAGTGCCCGCCGCGGGCCTTGGTGGAGATTTTTTTGACCGGGCAGGCGAGGTTGATGTCTACCGCAGCGAAGCTGCGGGGGGAAGGGACTAGGGACTTGCCACTGGCCACTAGGGGTCGGAACTGGGACTCTTTGTCTTCCCCTGGTCCCAAGTGGCTAGTGGCTAGTCCCTTCCCCAAAATCTGCTCGCCGCCGGGCAGTCTTAGCTTCTCGCGGAACCAGTCCGGCGGCTGGTCCTTGTAGGCGGCCTTGCGGTATTCCTTGTCGCCCCGACGGCCCTGCTCGACCATCTTCAGGGCGGCGGCGGCCATCTCGGCCGGCTCGGAACCCATGATCTGGCCGATCAGGGGGTGGTCCTCGTCGCCTCCGGGGATGTTGTCCTCGATATCGCCCAGGTCGGCCTTGGCGAAGCCGCGGCCCCCGGCGAGCAGGGTGCGGTCGAGCAGGGCTTCGGTGACGCAGATGGGGCAGCCGTGGCGTCGGGCGATGATCCGCATGGGGGCATCGGAATAGCCCGCCAGGCCGGCCTGGAAGAAGGGGGCATCCCACTCCGGGATCACCGCCCGGACGCGGGGGTCCATGCCGCCGGGGCCGTGGCGGGCGACCAGGGCCTCGGCCACCCGGCGGGGGTCGATGGACTGGGCCCCCTCGGCGATGGCGAAGGAAGCGGGGGTGGCGTTGTTGCTCTGGCAGGACATCCGGCAGAGGATAGGGGCGTGCCTGAAAACCGCCGAACCCGGATCGTGCCCCTCGCGGGCTGCCTGACCCTCACCCTGCTGGTGGGGGCCGTGCCCCTCGGCGGCTGCCGGCTGTTCAGCGAGAAGCAGAGCGCCGAACCCGGGCCGGGCTATCCCAACGCCCTGCCCCGGGGGACCACGGCCGAGGTCCAGGTCTTCCGCGAGATCACCACGCTGCGCATGACCAACACCACGGCCCGCACCTTCGGGCCGGGGCGCATGTGGCTCAACCAGCAGTATTCGGCCGAGGTGGGCGAGTTCCACCCCGGCGAGACCTGGGAGCTGAACCTGCGGTCGTTCGTCGATGAGTTCGGCGATGTGTACCGGGCGGGCGGCTTCTTCGCCCAGCGCGACCCGGCGGCCGTGGTGCTGATCGAGATCGAGAGCGGACCGGCGGACAACCGCGAGCTGGTGGGGTTCGTGGTGGTGGAGAACCGGTTCAACTGAGGCGGTTCCCTCTTGAAGATCGGGCGTGGCCCGATCGACAAGCCGCGACTGCAAGGGAGCGGCCGAGCGACGCACATGCCCTTCGCGGCTCGCAAACAACGGCGAGCCGGAAGCCCGCTCTCTTGTGATTACGGCTGGTATCGGCTCGGCGACCGACGGATTCCGCCCGGAAATCAAGTGGAATCCGTATCAATCGGGATGCTCCGCTGCTGACGCAACCGCGGCCGCTCCCTTGCAGTCGCGGCTTGTAGACCGGCGGGCTTGCCCTTCCCAGTCCGCCGTTTGGCCCTTTCTCCCCCCATACCATCCCTCATGGCTCGCATCGTCGTCGTCGGCCCCCATCCGGATGACCAGGAACTCGGCATGGGCGGCACGATCGTGCGCCTGGCCCGGCAGGGGCACCACATCCTGCTGCTGGACATGACCGACGGCGAGCCGACGCCGCTGGGCAGCCCCGAGATCCGCAAGGCCGAGACCGCCGCGGCCACGGCCATCCTCTCCCCCAACCCGGCCGAGCACCCCGGGGCCGTACCACTTCAACGGATGCTGCTCGGCCTGCCCAACCGGGAGGTGGTCCACACGGTGGAGGCGCGGCATCGGGTGGCCGCGGTGTTCCGAGCGTGGCAGGCGGACATCGTGTTCGCGCCGCACCCGATCGACGCGCACCCGGACCATGTGGCCGTCACGCGGATCGTGGAGGACGCCCGCTTCGACAGCAAACTGAGCAAGATCACCATGCCGGGGCCGATCGACCGATGGAGCGGCGAGCCGCTGGACGGCCCCGGCGTGGAGGACGGCGGCGCCCAGACCCGTCCGTGCCACCCGAAATGGCTGTTCTCCTACTACGCCACGCACCTGCGCCGAGTGGCCGACCCGAGCTTCATCTTCGACATCACCGGCTGCGTGGAGACCAAGCTCGACGCGATCCGGGCCTATCACACCCAGTTCGTGCTGCCGGAGAAGAACCGCAAGGTGGTGGACTGGATCGCGGCGTCGGCGACATACTTCGGCTCGCGCATCGGGACCGACGCGGGGGAGCCTTTCTTCACGCAGGAGCCGGTGGGCCTCGGCTCGCTGGAAGGGTTGGCCGGCATCTAGGGAGCCCGCATGGGGGTCTATCGCCACGCCCGTGACGCAATGACTTTCATGCTCGGCGAACCGGGCTGGTGGCCGAGCCTCCGGCTCGGGGGGCTCCTCATGCTGTTTGCTCCCGTCGGATGGCCGATCGCGTTGGGCTACCGGAAGCGTGTCGCCGCCGCGCTCATGGACGGCGCATCAACGCCCGTTCCTCCATTGCGTGGGCAACTCGCCGCCTGCTTCATTGACGGGCTCCGTGCCACTTGTGTCATTCTCGCGCACTATACGCCATACCTGTTGATCTACTGGTTTCTGGGCTTGGACGATCTCTCCGGGCTTCGACAGTACTGGGCGGAGGTTCTGGTTCTGACGGGGCTGTTGCCATTCCTTGTCCCTGTGCTGCTGCCTGCCGTACCGATCCTGGGAAGCCTGCACTACCCTTGGATCAACCATACCGCCGGGGAAACTTGGGCTTTGCTCGGTGTATTCATTCTCACCACGCTCTACATGCCGGCCGCGTTTGTTCAGGCGTCGCTCACCGGCCAGTTCCGCTCGACATTCAGGGTTGACCGGGCATTGGGGTTCATCATCGGCCGCCCCCGTGCGTATGCCCGAGCCTGGACGGTTTCCCTTGCGGCAACACTCGCTTGCTTTGCGGCGTTCCCTGTCTTTCCCTGGCTGGTCTTCTGGTCTTACCTTGTCATCGTGTACGCCTTCAATGACGCTCTCTGCGAATGGAACCACCCGCTCGTGCGACAACGAGGGGGCCGCTCCGTGTTTCGCAGACCTTTGCAAAGCACCAAGCCGCAAGCCTGACCGCTCACCCCGCCTCGCGGGTCCGCCTGGCGCGCTCGCGCTGCAACTCCACTGTAAACCTCGCCAAGTCGCGCCCGGAGCGGACCTCCGCCGCGTTGAGCGCGTTGACCAGCATGATGCCGCCCACGCGGGCATTGCCCTCTCCCACGCCCTGCACCCGGCGGATCTCGATCAGGAACTCCATCGGGGAGCCCACGCCCGGGAGGGCGAAGCGGACCGCCAGCGGCTGGAAGACCTTGAGCCTCGTGTAAACGACCCGGTGAAGGACCAGGCCCAGCCCGAACTCCGAGGCGTCGGTCACATCTCCCGTCCAGTGCGGCGCGGTTCCCATGACCGGGCGGGCCTGTTCGAGCGTCAGGTCGGACACGAACCCGTAGAGCGTCTCGGCGGGTGAGATTCCCACCGCCGCGCGCCCGCCACGCTCGACGCTGAAGCCGTCGATGGCGTCCGGCGTCGGGGGGGCGGCTTCTTCCGATACGCGGATGCTGTGCCTGCGGCGCTGCTCCGGCGTGAGCAGGGCCAGCGGCACGGCCCAGACCTCCGCCCGCACGGACGGGTCCACGCTGGCGAAGGACTGGCGGTAGATCGTGCGCCGGTTGCCGCGTTCGATGGACTTGGGCGCGGCGATCCTCATGCCCCGGACGATCATGCTGTCGTTGAGCTGGGCCGGCGCGTGCATCGCGAGGACATGCGACCGGAACTGATAGATCACGCCGTCGTGCTGGAAGAACGCCTCGATCGGATCGCCCACGCGCACGCCCACCTGACGCCCGGGGATCTGCAGGTTCTCGATCATGATGCTGTCGCCGTCCGGTACCAGGAACCGCCCCCGGGCCATCGGGGATTTTCCGAGTTCACCCGAGCGGATCACCGACAGCGGGCTGTTGCGCCCCGATGCGAGCGCAAGGGCTTGGGCTCCGGTCGGTGGGGGGGCGGGCTTCTGAGTATCCGGCTGCATCACCCCAGGTCTCCCGCACGAGTATGCCTGTCTTCCAGCCTTCCGGGTGGTGCAATCCCCTCCTGAGCATGAAGGGAGAACCCCGCCGGAACGAACACACCACCGGCATCGTCCGGAACCCTCCAACCGTCCACCCGCGCGGAACGCGAACCCTCCCGGGAGGATCGTCGGCTTCGGGTCGTGCAGGTCAGTGGAACCGATCGAGGCTTGCTAAAGACCGAGAACCACGCGCCCGGCCTTTGATCCGCACCCTGAGGTCCGGTGTTCCCTATCCTTCTTGGTGACGCCGGCCCGGCGTCGCCGCGGCGGGGATCGGCCCGTCGGCCGCGGCCACACCGGCGGACCGGCCCAAACCCGGGTGACCGCCATGACCGCTCCGTTCGCCGACAAGATCGACATGCAGAACCGCCTCTTCGCCGAACTCTCCGCGATGTTCGGGCAAGAGGTGCCGCTGTACGACAAGTCCCTGCTGGTCAACCGGGTGTGCAACCGCACGGTCTGCGACCTGCTCGCGGTCGTCCACCCGGGCTTCTCGATCTCCGACGGGATGATCGAGAAGACCAGCGGCGAGCGCCACGGCGCGATCCGCATCGGACGCCCGGACGAGTACCGCTGGATCGGCCGGTTCTTCGCCTGCTTCTCGATGGAGCCGCACAACTACTACGACATGGCCAATGTCGGGGCCAAGAGCCAGCCGATCATCGCGACCGCCTTCCGCTCGACCATCAACCCCGAGCACCGCGTGTTCACCTCCCTGCTGCTGACCGACTACTTCGACGGCACGACCAAGGCCCGCATCGAAGCGCTGCTGGCCACGCGCACCGTGTTCTCCGACCGGGCCAAGGCCCTGATCGAGAAGTCCGAGGCCCAGGGCGGCCTGACCGGTGACGACGCCGACGCCCTGATCCGCGAGGGAACCGACCGGATCTTCAAGTGGACCGGGCAGGCCGGCGACCATGACCTCTACAAGCACCTGTGCGACGCGGGCTTCAAGATCGCCGCGGACATCTCGTGCTTCCGCTCGCACCACCTCAACCACCTCACGCCCAACACCTTCTGCATGGACCTCTACACGGCGGCCATGCGGTTCTGCATGGGCGAGACCGACGAGTCCGCCCTGCGCAAGCGGGCGATGGTGAGCCTGACCCGTCTGGCCGCCCGCAGCGACGCGCACGCCATGCGCCTGCTCTTCCGCCACCTGACCGCCGAGGACATCGAGCGCTTCGGGCGCGCCGACGCGACGCCCGCCGACATCGCCCGGCTCGTGGACGGCATGGCCGCCCGGCTGAAGCGGGACGACCTGGCCCTGAGCCGCCTCAAGCACGCCGGCTTCAAGGATTCCACCGAAGGCCCCAGCGAGGACACGCCCGTCCTGCTCCGCCAGGATGCGTACAAGGCGCTCACCGAGCCGGTCCTCTTCACCAACCCGGACGGCACGACCGTGGACACCGTCCACACCGCCCGCTTCGGCGAGATCGAGCAGCGGGGCTACGCCACCACCCCCGCCGGGCGCGCCCTGTACGACGAGTGCCTGGCGAACGCCGAGGCCGACAAGGCCGCGAACCCCGGCCTCATCAAGTCGGACTTCGACGCGTACGAGCGGGCCTACGCGGACGCCTTCGCCCGCTTCCCCAAGACCCTGCCCGAGCTGGTGGCGCTGGGTCTGGTCCACGCCCGCTACGAGCCGACGCCCGCGGGCCTGGCCGCCGCGGGGAGCATCGCGAGCACCGATCTGCACGCGCTGGTTGACCTTGGGCTGGTTCGGTTCGAGGGGCTGCGGTACGAGGACTTCCTCCCGGTCTCGGCCGCGGGCATCTTCGCGTCCAACCTCAACCAGTACGGCACGCAGACCACCGCGTCCAAGAAGCCGGTCTACACCCAGGCCGACCTCGAGAAGATCCTCGGCCGCCCGATCGTGGATGCCGCTGCGATGTACCGCGCGATCGAGGCCGACTCCATCCTGAACACCTACGAGCGCCTTGGGCTGCTCGGGCATCTGCCCACCGCCGAACGGCGCGAACTCGAGTCCGACGCGGAGCCGGCCCAGGCCGTCCTCTCCGGCGTGGCGGCCCACTGATACGGGTCGCACTTAAAGGCCCGATCGACAAGCCGCGACTGCAAGGGAGCGGCCGCGGTTGCGGCAGCAGCAAAGTGTGCCGATCGATTGGTCGTTGCCGATCGTCCGGCATCAGGTCGTCGGTTGGCGGTCTCGGCCGCTCCCTTGCAGTCGCGGCTTGTCGGTCAGGCATCGCCCGAGATTCAAGGGAATCCGGAGAACCGCCCCACCTATCCTCCCCCATCATGTGCGGCCGCTTCACGCAGTTCTTCGCCTGGGCCGATCTCGTCGCCGCGATCGGCGGTTTCATCGACATGCCCGCGCCGCACGCCGCGCACGACGCCCGAGGCCCGCGCTACAACATCGCGCCGTCGCAGGACGCCACCGTCCTCCACGCCGACCGATCCGGCACGCATGTCGGCCCGATGCGCTGGGGCTTTCACAACCCCGCGCGTCCGGGCGAGGTCGTCCACGCCCGATCGGAGACGGCCGCCGCCCTGCCCATGTTCCGCGATGCGATGCGGGCACGCCGCTGCCTGATCCCCGCCGACGCCTTCTACGAATGGGAGCCGATGGGCGATGGCACGAAACAGCCCTGGGCGTTCGCCCCCGAGCGGCCGCTCTTCCTGCTCGCCGGGCTGTGGTCCGGATCGGACGAGCATCGCCGCTTCGTCGCCCTGACCACCGCTACACCGCCCGGCTTCACGCCCGCCATCCATCACCGGATGCCGTGCGTGGTCCGGCCGGAAGACGCGCGGGCGTGGCTCGATCCGTCACGGACGGACGCCGAGGCCGCCGCGGGCGTTCTTCACGCTTTCGGCGATGATGCCGCGTTGCCCACGCGCGCCTGGCCGGTCTCCGCCCGCGTCAATGCCCCGAGGAATGATGACCCGCGCCTGCTGGAGCCGGTGACGCCGGAGCCGGGTCTGTTCGGCTGACCCCGGCATCGGAGCCGAGCAGCCGCGCGGCCAGCGCGGCCGCCTGCGGGGAAATCTCCGGCACGGCGGTGCTCTCCCACAGATCCCCGCGGCGCAGCGGCCCGATGGTGGAGAGCCGGTCGCTCGCCTCGCCGTCGGCGCCGATCAACCGCCCGTCGGCGTCGGAGCGCAGGCCCAGGCCGAGCGGGTCCGGCGCGACCAAGCCGTCCGCGAACAGCGCGTCCACCAGAGCCGACCCCCACCGGAGCGGGTCGGGGTCCGGGCCGGTGCAGAGCACCACGCCGTCCGCGTAGACCGTCATCTCGCCCGCGTGGCGCGGGCGCAGGCGCACGGCGATGCGGTCGCCCGCGCGGTGCGCCGAGTCCACCGCCCCCGTGACCATCCGCATCCGCCCGACCGCCAGCATCGAGGCCACCTCGGCGTGGACCTGCGGCGGGGCGCGGTGACGGTGGACATCCCAGTACACCGCCGCCCGTGACAGGAACCGCGCCCGGTCCCGCGCGGACAACCCGGCCCACAGCGCGCTCGTGTGCGGGCGCAGCGAATCGACCACGCCCCGCCAGTCGCCGCCCTCCGCCCGGCTGCGGAGCTCGCGGATCAACCGGCGCAGGCCCAGCCCGCGCAGACCGGCCGCCCACTCGGCATGGGCCGCTTCGTTCTTCGGCCCGTGCGAGCGCGCCAGCAGCCCGCGGCGGGACACCGTGACCAACTCACCCCGGAACCCGAGCCGCTCCAGCCCGATCGCGGTGTCGAACATGGTCAGGCCCGTGCCGACGAGCAGGATGCGCCGCGCGTCGGACGCCAGCCTCGCCAGCCCCGCCTCGTCCCACGGCGAACGCAGCACCCGTTCATCCTCCCCAAGCCCAGCGAAGGCCCGCGGCACGCGGATCGGCCCATTGCCCAGGGCCAGCACGGCGTGCTCGCCCGCGATCGAACGCCCGTCGCCCGTCTTCACCCGCACCCCGTCGGTGTCCACGGTGAGCCGCTCGGCTCGGTCGCGCACTCGCACCAGTTCCACCAGCCCGTCCCGCGAAGCCACGGCCTGCTCCAGGCGGGCCTCGGCGTATTCACCGAACCACGCGCGCGGCAGGAAAGCGTCGGGCGCGGACACCCGCCCGGTCTCCAACGCCCATTGGTGCAGATCCCCCGGGCGGGCGGGGTCGATGCTCAGACGCCCGGCGGGGACATTCAGCAGCCATTGCTCGTTGCGGATGCCGTAGGCCGCGCCGCGAGCCACCCGCTCGGCGGGTTCGATCAGCGTGATCCGCGCCGGGCCGGTCGCCCGCAGCGCGAGGTGCGTCGCCGCCGCCGCCCCGCTGAACCCGCCGCCGATGACCACGAAGGACCGCTGACCGCCGCGCCCGGCGGCGTCCCACGACGGCGTCATGAGTTCACCCCGCGCGCCGCGCCGGTCGCGGGCCTGTAGTTCCGCATCACCGGCGCGGGCCGGTATACATGCAGGGTGATCAGCGGGTCGTCGGCCGCCGGTTCATTGAGGATCGCGTGGATATCCGTGCCGTCGCACCCGAGGACCGACCCCGGCAGGAAGCGATCCCGCGAGACCTCAACGGCGTCGCCGTTCGCGTCCGGCTCGTACCGCGACTCGACCGCGATCCCTTGAAGCACCCGGAAGCAGCAGGCGGACCCCCCATGATCGTGGATCTCGCTGGCCTGCCCGGGCAGCCATCCCAGCAGGAGCACACTCAGGGCATCATCGCTGAAGATCACCTTGCGGGTGTACCGATCCGGGCTGAACTCGGCCTGTTCCAAGAGTGCCGCGACATCGAACGGCGGGTCGGTCAGCAAGGCCCGGATCTGCTCCAGGTCCAGGCACCGCCGCGCCTCGGTACAGAACTCGGAAACGCCTGTTGAGAGGCCTGGATCGGGGTGGGTGCTGGTTTCCGACATGCCCGGACAGGAACAAGGCCCGTGCCATCGCAAAGATCCCATAAACGGGGGGCTGGGGGCCGATGGCCACCTCGGGAAGTATTTCCGTTCTATTTCGTGGATTTATCCCATGATATTTCACGGGTATCCACGATATAAAACAGCATGGACACGCGACGCGAACTCCAACTGGCCCTGTGGCGGGCCGCCTGCCGCCACATTGATCTGAGCGAGGGCCTGGCCGAACTGGCCGGGGCCGTCCGCCAGGCGGTGCCGTACGCGGCCATGCGGATCTTCACGCTCGGGGCGGGGCGGTGCGTGCTGGCCGCGTCCGACCCGCCCTCCGACCCGCGGCTCTCCCTGAGTTCGGACGAAACCCGGCCGATCGCCCGCTTCGCCGCCCGGGGCGGGCTGGCCGTTCTGGACACCCGCCGCCCGGAACCCAGCCTGCTCACCCCGCTGGCCGGCGCGCTCGGGTCGGGCATCCATCTCTGCGGGGGCCTGCAACGCGCCGGCCACGGCGAGGGCGTGGTCGTCTGGACCCTTCCCGCGACGGGCGCACCGGACCCCACGACCATCGACCTTCTGGCGGCCACGCTCGAACCGCTGGCGGTGGCGCTGGACAACTCGCACCGCTTCCACGAGCTTGAAGCCCTGCGCCGCTCCGCCGAGGCCGACCGGGCCGGCGCGCTGCGCCGGCTGGGGCGCGAGACGCTGACCGAGCCGGTCGTCGGCGAGCAGTCCGGCCTGCGGGGCGTGATGGAGCGCGTGGGCGTGGTCGCAGGTTCCGATGTTCCCGCGCTGATCCTTGGCGAGACCGGGTCGGGCAAGGAGGTCATCGCCCGCGCCATCCACGAGCGTTCGGCCCGCCACGCCGGGCCGTTCATCCGCGTCAACTGCGGGGCCGTCCCGCCGGACCTGATCGACTCCCAACTCTTCGGGCACGAGCGCGGGGCGTTCACCGGCGCGACGGATCGTCGCCAGGGGTGGTTCGAGCGGGCCGACACCGGAACGCTGCTGCTCGACGAAGTCGGCGAGCTGACGCCCGCGGCCCAGGTGCGTCTGCTGCGCGTGCTGCAAGAGGGCGTGCTGGAGCGGGTGGGCGGGCAGGCTCCGGTACGGGTGGACTGCCGCATCCTCGCCGCGACGCACCGGGATCTGGCCGAGATGGTCCGCCAACGCACCTTCCGCGAGGACCTGTGGTACCGGCTGGCGGTGTTCCCGATCTATGTGCCGCCGCTGCGCGACCGCCCGGAAGACTTGCGCCCGCTGGCCGAGCACTTCGCCCACCGGGCCGCGGTACGGTTCGGGCTGCCGGAGTTCGAGATCACGGAGCCGGACCTGGCCCGGCTCGCGGCGTACCCCTGGCCGGGCAACATCCGCGAGCTGGGCGCGGTGATCGACCGCGCCGCGCTGCTCGGGCAGGGCCACCGCCTGGCGCTGGAGACCGCGCTCGGCGATCCGACCCCGCACCCCCACCACCGGTTCCCCACACCAACCGGGCAGCCGGCAACCATCCCGCCGCCCGCGAGCCGGACGCTCGACGACGCCGTCCGCGCCGCCATCCGGACCGCGCTGGACCACTGCCGCGGCAAGGTGGAAGGCCCCGGCGGGGCGGCGGAGATGCTCGGGATCAACCCGAACACGCTGCGGTCGAAGATGAAGAAGCTGGGCATCCCGACCACACGCAAACACCCATGAACGACAAAGCCCGCATCGGCGGGCTTGCTCAGGACGGCTCATCGCGGAAAAGTGGGCCTGGACAGACTCGAACTGTCGACCTCACCCTTATCAGGGGTGCGCTCTAACCAACTGAGCTACAGGCCCGGTCGGGCTTCTCGCCCTCGGGCGGGCAGTATAGACCCCGGCTCGGCGGTCGTCATCCAGCAGGGGGAGCGCGAGGGAGGGTGCCGCACGGTGTGGTCGCCCGAAAATCAGGCTCAGACCCGGGAAACGGGGTCCGGGACGGGCGTCTGGCCCGGGGGGTCCAGGGGGATGGTCAGGAGGAACTCGGCCCCGTGGGCGCGGCGGCGGACGAGGCGGAGGTCGCCGCCCATCTCGCGGGCCAGGCCGCGGGAGAGGGCCAGGCCCAGCCCCAGGCCCGGGCGGCTGCTCTCGGCGGCCCCTGGGCCGCGCTGGAACTCGCCGAAGACCCGCTCGCGCTCACGCCGGGGGATGCCCCGGCCGTGGTCGGCCACCAGGATCTCCAGGTGCCGGTCGGTCGCGGACAGGTCCAGGTGGATGCGGGTGTCGGCGTCCTCAGCCCCCGGATCGTCCTGCGGGGGCAGGGCGTACTTGCAGGCGTTCTCCACCAGATTCATCAGGACCCGCTCGACGGAGCGCGGGTCGCAGGTGACGGTGCGTCCTGGGATATCCACACCCGGCGCGACCGACACGATCAGGTCCATGCCGGACTGCTCGGCCCGGCGGCTGACCACCGGGCGCACCCGCGCCAGCAACTCGGGCGCGGAGATCGACCGCTCGCCCGGGGGACGCCCCGTGCCGGGGCGACGCCGGGTGAGGCGGGCGTACTCGAGCACATTCTCGACGATCTCGGCCAGGCGCACGGACTCGCGTTCCAGCGTGCCCAGGTACTCGGTGCGCGCCTTCTCGTCCGTCACCATGCCGCCGGCGAGCATCTGGGCGTACAGACGGAAGGTTGTCAGCGGCGTGCGCAGCTCGTGCGTCACCGCGCCGACGAACCTGGCCCGCCGGTCGGACAGACGCATCGTCGCCCGCAGCACCAGACCCACCGCGGCCAACGCTCCCACCGCCGCGATCCAGGTGATGACCAAGGCCCACAGCGCGGGCGTCATGCGGAAGGGCACCACCGGCGTGAACTCCCCGGGGATCAGAAGCACGGGCACGGTGGCCAGGCGGAAGCCGCGTCCGTCACGCTCGATGGTGTCGGCCGCCGCGCCCGATGCGGGGAGCAGCCCCGCGTCCGGGATCAGATCGGACAGCGATGCCTCCAGCGCGGCGCGAAGGGCGGGCCAGTCGAGCGTCACGCCCTCCGTCACTGGGCCGGACTCTGTCGGGACACTGCGCACCAGCACGAGGTCCAGGCGATCCGGGGCCGTCTCGACCCAGCGCGGCTCGAGGCGGCCGATGGGAACGCCATCGGTAAAGGCCCGCGCGGGCACGCTCCGTGAGAACTGCATGGCCGGCGCGCTGCTCGGGGCCGGCTGGATCAGGCCGGTCACCTTGGCCGCGGGGAACCGGTCCGCCTCGGTCTGGATATCGGCCCGCTGGGCGATGTCGGCCACCTGACGCCGGGCCTCGTAATCGAAGGCGCGGTAGGCGGCCCGTTCGGGTTCGGCGGCCTCGGCGGGCGCGGACTCGGCGGCGAGCGTGAGCGATTCGGTCGCACGCCGGCGCACGCCCGACTGCTCCTCCGCCACCTTGCCGCCGATGTCAAGGTTGCGCGGGTCGCTGGCCTGGATGTTGTTCGAAGTGTCGAAGTTCCAGAAGCCCTGGACAAACTGGGCGGCCTGGTAGTGCATCGCCTGGTCTTCCAGACGCTCCTCGCCCGCTCCGATGAGCGTGGGGGCGCGGGCGGACTCCATCGCGATGATCGGCGCAAGTTGCGAGTCCACGCGCCAGAGCGCCAGGCGGATGGCCTCCCGGTGCTGCATGGTCTGGCGGGCGGCCTCGTTGCGCCGTTCCAGCCGGGCCACCGCGAGGCTGGCCCAGGCCAGGGCGGCGAGCACCAGCATCGCGCCCGCCCAGAACACCCACCACATCAGGCCGCGCCGCGCGTTCATGCGCCGTCCTCCTCATCCGAGTCGGACGCGACGAGCATGTAGCCCTTGCCGCGCACGGTCTGGATGACCTTGGGGTCGTTCGGGTCGTCGTCGAGGGTCTCGCGGATGCGGGCGATGGTCATGTCCACCGTGCGGGTGTGCGTGCCGCGCGGGTCGAGGCCCCAGACCCGCTGGAGGAGTTCGTCCCGCGAGACGGCCCGGCCGGGGTTGGCGGCCAGGTAGCCGATGACCTCGGCCTCGCGCTCGGTCAGCGTGCGCCGTGCCCCGCTTGGCAGCACCGCCTCGCGCCGGTCGAAGTCCACGGAGCGCCCGGCGATGGACAGGGCTTGGCGCTGGGCCGGGCGGGCGGGCGAGCGGCGCAGCACGGCCTCGACCCGGGCGATGAGTTCGTCGATGCCGAAGGGCTTGACGACATAATCGTCCGCGCCGAGGCGCAGGCCGCGGACGCGGTCCTCCTCCTCGCCGCGGGCGGTCAGGAAGATGACCGGCTGGGCGGGGCGCGCCTTGCGCAGTTCGGCCAGCACATGCGTGCCGTCCATGTGCGGCATCATGATGTCCAGCAGCACCAGATCCGCGTCCACGGCCAGCGCCATCTCCAGCCCGGCCCGGCCGTCGGGAGCCTCATGCACGGCGTAGCCGTTGAAACGCAGCATATCGACCACGCCCCGCCGGATGGCGGCGTCGTCCTCCACCACAAGGATCACACCGAGGGACATGCGGGCTTTCTCCGGGCGGGATACGGGCATCCCGCTTGTGCCATAGGAAGAAGGGAGACCCGGCTCGGCGAGCCGGGCCGCCAGGAAAGGGAGCACAGGCGGGGCGCCTGTGCCACCAGTTTGGGTATCACCAGGAATAGCGGACGGTGTAGGTCACCTTCTCCTCCCCGTCCGGGGCGAGCGTCACGGGGATGTGGATGGTCCGGGCGTCCAGCTTCTCGTGCTTGTGGCTGATGTTCTGGAGTTCGGCGTTGGTCCAGCGGAAGAGCCGCTCCTGCACGATCACATCCACCCGCTCGGCCTTGCGGTTGCGCAGCGTCACCTCAATGGTCTCGGTGATCCAGTTGCGCCCGCGCTCGAAGGCCACCTGCCGGCGCTCGCCCACCACATCGAAGGCGTTGCCCAGCTTGATGCGGACCTCCTCGCCCTGGGGCGTGTGGTCGATCACATTCTCGCCGATGAACTCCTGCGAGCCGTCGGCGTCGTCGGTCTGGTTGACACGGATGCGGCCCGAGGGCAGGGGGATGCCCAGGCCGTGGGCCTTGGCGTTCTCGAACTCCAGATACACCTCGACCTTGGCGTTGGAGGAGATGCCGAAGTTCTGGTCCTCCATGCGCCCGCCGTAGCGGGCGAACTCGGCCGCGCCGTCGTACAGCAGGATCTTCCGGGCGGGCACGCCGTGGGCGGCCTCGAACAGCTCGATCTGCTTGGTGGAGCGGTCGGGGATCGTCACCGGACGCCCCAGGGTGTAGAGGTGGTACTCGAAGAAGGCCTTCTCCTCGAAGCCCTTGTCCATCATCATCTCGGCCATCTGGCCGCGGGCGTAGGACATCGGCGGCTGCTGGGCGGGCTGCGCCCGGTTCACATCGCCCGCCACCAGCTTCAGCGTGGCGTCCTCATAACTGCCGCCGGACTGGTTCAGGATCGAAACCCATGCACCAACATCCACGGTTCCGGAGTTCTCGTCCGCGCCGGGGGTGAACAGCAGGTTGTAGTCGGCCCACCAGGTGATGCCGCCGGTCTGGTAGGTGATGCGCGTCTCCTGCGAGCCGCCGCGGTCGGCGGCCAGCGTCCAGATCAGCGTGGGCCGGGTGATCAAGCCCTCGGCCAGCGACGGGAACACCACGCCGTTGTAGCCCTCCTGGAACTGGATCCGTCCGTCCGAGCCTTGCAGCAACATGCCGCCGCCCGCGACGGACAGGAGCGTCATCTCCTGGCCGTTGAAGATGATGGTCTTGTCGATGTAGCGCTCCAGCATCTTGTCCATGCTGAGCAGGTCGAAGCGGTAGTCCTGCTCCAGCACGCGGGTGCCGTCCGGATCGGTGATCGACTCGAACCGCACGGTGGTGGGATCGAGCAGGGCGGCCACATCCTGAAAGCTGATCGTGGACACGCCCCGCTCCACATCCAGCGTGCGCTCCTGCCGGATCATGGCGTAGCCCGGCACCTGATTCCAGGGATTCCGATACCCCGACTGGCCCGGCGTGGGCCGGTACATCTCGGGCGGGATCGCGCCCGGGGTGGCAGTGGAGTAGATCGTCAGGGCCGTGCCGCCGGCGAAGGCGGAGGGGGCGAGGCCGCCGGTGGCCGCGAGCAGGGCGATCATGGTGGCGCGGGAAACCTTCATGTGGGAAACCTCCTTGGGTCTGAGTCTATGGGTGCGTCCGGCGCTCTCGCCCCGGACGACCTTTTCGCGTCTTACGACGGGTTCCGGACCAGCACGCGCCGGCCCTGATTAACCAGGTACACCTCGCCGCGGTTGGCGAGCATCCACTGACGCCCCTGGGCGGTCAGATCCTCGACCAGCGCCCAGTAGGGTTCGGTGCCGAACTCGACGGTCTCTTCGGGGTCGTGCTCGGCGGCCTCGCCCAGCGCGGCCTCCACCCAGCGGTCGGTCTTGCGGTACAGCGTGCCCAGCGGCCCGCGCTGGACGGTCTCCGCCCGCTGGAGGCGCATGTCCGCGTCGTACCACGAGTTTGACTTGAGATTGAAGGATTCGACCTTGCCGCCGTAGGCGGCGGCATCGGCCTGCATCGACTCGGCCGCCGCATCCCTTCGGTTGACCGTCTGGCTGACCCCGGCCGCGCCGGAGCGGTTCGCGTTCTGCCTGCGGACGGTCTCCCGGGCGTAGCCGAAGTACACCCCGCCGGCCTCGGTGTCCGGCGCGCTGGCCGCGGCCAGGCTGGTCTCCTCCGCCGCCAGGAAGGCCGTGTACTCGGTCATGATGCCGTGCGCCAGCGACAGGCGCACCACCTCGTCCACCAGTTCCTTGTTCGGCTCCGAGCCGTCGGCCGTGTCCGCGCGGATCATGCTCAGGATGGCGTCGATCCGGCGCTGCGCCCACAGCCGGGCCACGAAGCCGTGGCGGGCCGAGGCCTGCGCCGGGTCCAGCAGACCCTCGATCACGAAGCCACGCTCGCCGCCCACGCGCAGCGCAAGGGGGTCGGTCTTTCCGTACCTTCCCACCAGCATCACCCGGGAACCCCGGAACACATCGCCAAGGCTGTCGGGATGCACGAACCACACCGTCGGATTCACCTTCTGCTCGACGAAGCGCCCGTCCGGCGTGTGGGTCGTGAACACCGGGTTGACGATCACCGGGCCGTCGAGCTTGTCGAACACCTGTCCGACCTTGATCTCCACATCCTCGTTGGGCAGGACGAAGGTGGACTCGGCCCGCGTGTCCCGCGCCACGCCGTCCAGCAGCGGCGCGTTGACATCCAGGCCCACGCCGAAGGTGAACACCCGCCGCCCGGCCTTGTTGTGCTCGCGGGCGGCCTTGCGGATGTCCGCCTCGCCCGTCACGCCCTGCGTCGGCTGGCCGTCGGTCAGGAACAGCACCAGGCCCAGGTGCCCGTCCGCCGGCGGCGAGCGCAACGATTCGACCAGCGCGTCGTGCAGGTTCGTCCAGCCCTGGGCCTGGATCGCGTCGATGTAGGCCATCGCCTCGTTCATGCTGGCCTCCGTCTTGACGACGGGGCCGGACGCGAAGGAGCGGATGTCGCCCGCGTAATCAATGATGTTGAACCGCTCGCCCGGACGCAGCCCGGCGATGACCTGCCGGGCCGACTCCTTGGCCTGGCGCATCTTCTGCCCGGCCATCGAGCCGGAGCGGTCGATCACCAGCGTGAGTTCACGGGGCATCGGCTCGCTCTCCGCCGGCTCGGGCGCGTCGCCGACGAACAGGAAGTAACCGCCATCATCGCCCCCCTCCGGGTACATCAGCACCGTCGCCCCCCCCGCGCCCGGCCCGGTCACGGCGTACAGCCGGAACGGACCCGGCTCGTCCATCCGCGGCACGCTCACAACCAGGCCGCGACGACCCGACGGCTTGGTCACCACCGGGTGCGACGGTGAGAACACCGGGCCGAGTTCGCCCGTGCTCTCGACCTCCATCGTCAGCGACCACGCCGTGCCGGAGGACTCCAGCGACGCGGAACGCGGCAGCACATACTCCACCCGCCCCGCGTGCGCGGGCAGCGCGTGGTCGTAGACCACCGTCACCACCCGCTCCCCGCCCGGCTCGACCGGGAACACGCTGGACTGGACCAGGTCCGTGCCGACGAACTCCAGCAGGCCGGGGTCGGTCATGCGGCTGACGATCTCGCGGTAGCGCTTCGTCGCTTCCTCGCGCGGCAGCAGTTCGGCCGTCGGCTCGTCGCCGAGGTCGTCGATCCCGAAGGTCCGCACGGCCGCGCCGGGCGCGACAGGAAGAACCACCCGCGCCTCGGCCCGGCGATTGCCCGGGTTCTTCACGGTGATCTTCAGCGTGGTGGTCGCCACGGAATCGATGATCCGCGCCTCCGCCCGCACGCCCGTCACCACGCAGGACCGCCCGTCCCAGCGACTCCGCTGGGGCACGATGATCTGCACGGGGTCGGTCGCTGTCGCCTCCTGCACCATCACCCCGGAGGCCGAAGCGGCCATCCCTCCCGCCCCGGCGAGCGCACCCGCCCCGATCGCGACCGTGAACCCCAGACGACGCAGACGATTCGATCCCATGGCGTTTCTCCTTGCATTGGCACCGCATATTGATACCGAAGGATCGCCCGCCCGGCCGTCACCTCTTTGTCACGGCCCTGTCACCAAATTGTCACGCGGCCCCCCCGCAGCGCAAGAAAAACGCCCGGGCCTGTCAGCGACAAGCCCGGGCGTCTGCACCATCATGGATCGTGGAAGAGCGACCGTTCCGGCGATCAGCACGGATCGTTGAACGCCCGCAGGAACGCCGCGAAATCAAAGAAATCGAACGCTCCGTTGTCATCAAAGTCCGCGACCGGGTCTCGCATGTTGAAGGCGATCACGAACGAGGACAGGTCAAAGAAGTCCGCCACGCCGTTGCCGTCCAGGTCCGTCAGGTTGACGCACGGGTTCACGGTCCACTGCCGCGTCTGCGTGAGCAAGCTCTGGCGGATGGCCGGGTCGCGCACCCACGGCGTGCCGTCCACCACCGTGACGCGCAGAAGCCGCTCCACCCCGTCGTCGAAGCCGAGCGCGGCCAGGTCCGCGTGGGTCAGTCCGGTCAGTGAGGGGATCGGCTGGCCGTCCACCTCCCAGAAGATGTCCAGATCGTGCCCGTTGGGCTGCACGGGGATCACGAACACCGTGTCCGAGCCGTGGACCTCGCCCGCGGGCGTGGCGTCCTCGATCGGCGGCACTTCGCGGTAAAACTCCGCGATCAACGCCTCGGCCCCCGGAAGGTTGAACGGTCGGGCAAGGCTGCGCATCATCGAGTTGTTGGTCGGCCGGTAGACGCCCGTCTCCGAGTAGTTCCCGCCGGCGAAGGCGCCCACCGTGCCGTCAAAGCCGGGCATGTTCGTCCCCAGCCAGCGGAACCACTTGCGGCTCTGGGCCTGCATCTGGGCCGCTGTGTAGACCGTCACATTGGCCGGTCCCAGCTCCCCGCCGGTGTAGTTCACCGGCCCGCCGTAGGTGTACTCGTCGGCCAGGTTGCCCAGCGAGTGGCCCAGCTCGTGGATCACGATCTGCGTCGCGGACGAGTTGCGCCCGGACGAGGTGGCCAGGTTGTTCGACGGGTAGCCCACCCCGCCGTACATGGTGGTGTTGGCGATGGCCACGACCTGATCGACATCCGTGGTGACACCCTGCCTGGCCCGGGTCAGCGCCTTGTTCACATTGACGCACAAGGCGCGCTCGGTCCCGCCGCACCAGAAGGCCATGTCCAGCGCGGTGTCCCGCAGGATGCCCTGGGTCGGGTCGTTGTCCACGCCGGACTCGTTGCTGACCACCTCGACCCGGTGGATGCGGAAGAACGGCCGGTAGGTGATGAACGGTTCATAGATGAACATCCCCGCCTCGATCGCGTCCACATCGGACTGGAACAGGGCCTGCTGGCCCGCCGTGTACCCGTCGCCCACGAACACGACATCGATCCGGTTCGGCGAGCCGCGGCTGAAGTCCTTGTCCAGTTCCTCCCACAGCGCCGCGTTCTCGGGCGTCAGGGTTTCCAGCGGGATCAGACGCCCGGTCAGGTTCCCGTTCTCGTCCGGCCAGCAGGCGTGGACCATCTCGATGCCCGGCGCAACCGGACCCGCCCCGTGCTCCGGGCAGACGCCGACATACCGCCCCAGACCGCCCGTCTGACCGCCCGACGCGCCCATCGCCAGGCCGCTCACACCCATCAGCAACACGGAAACACAAACAGCGGCACAGCGCATGGGGATTCTCCCGTTCGTTCGCGTCAGACTCACGGCATCGGGCCGCGCCGGAGAACCCGGGCGGACGGGTCAACATACGCCCCGGCCCCTCAAAGGGTTGCCCCGGGCGACGCAAATTCCCCCGAAACCAGGCGGCCCCCGAGGCCAAAGTCAGAATCCGGACCAGCGCCCCGTCTCCACCGGCAAACGCCCCGGCTCGTCCCGCCCGGGCATCATCCGGCGCGGCCAGCTCGTCCGCTCCACCCGCCCGCCCACCTCCCGCTCCCGCACCAGCGCGAAACGCAGCACCCCGTCCTCGTCCACCGCGGACGCGGGAAGCTCGGCGTCGAGCGCCCAGCCGTCGGCGGTTTCCACCACCGTGACGCGCGCCAGGTCCGAAGAGCCGAACAGGCGGAACACCGATCCGTCCCGCTCGATCCGCCACACGCCGCGCGGCAGGCCGTACGGCCCGGTCCATACCGTCACCGAATCCTTCCCCCCGCTCCCCCGCCCCCCCGCGCCTGCCCCCCCCGCGCACTCCACGAACACCGACCACCCCGTCGAATCCCCGCCGGCGTTGATCCCGGCCGTCCGGCGCAGCAGCCCCGTCGTGAGCAACTCCGGCACCGCTTCCAACCCGGGGTCGGACGCGAGCAGGGCGGGCATCGTCCACCCGTGCAGCAGCGGGCCGATCCGCACGCCCGGCGGCACGGCCGCGGGGATCGATGCCACCGCGTCGGTATTGGTCGCCGCGGTCCCGATGCGCACGGGCAGGGACACCGTCCGCACCGCCGTGCCCCGGCGCTCGACCAGCGGCACGCCGGTCCGCAGGGTCATCGCGCGGCGCGGTTCGGCCGTCTCGAGCGTGAGCGAACCCAACGCTCCGCCCACCTCCACCAGCATCGGCGCGTCGCGCGCCGGCAACGACAGCAGCCCCAGCGTGGCGACCAGCCGGGATTCGTCCACGCCGGGGTCGCCCGCGTCGTCGATCACCCATGCCAGCGCCTTGGGCTGCGCGTCCAGCCAGCCCAAGGCCCGCAGCACCCGGGTCTGATCGTCCACCCACGGCGACAGCAGGTCCGTCTGCAACGCCCGCAGCTCGGGCGAGTCCGGCGTCCACATCGGCACCCACCGTCCGTCGATCCGGGCCACGCCGCCCAACTGGCGTCGCATCCGCGCCGCGGCCTCCGCGTCGATCAAGGCCAGCCGCCCGAGGATCAACTGCCACCGCGCCTCGTGGTGCCGCGCCAACTCGCCCAGAAAGCGCGTGCCCGCGTCCTTCGTGAGATCGTCCCGCAACGACGCGAGATCCGTGCCCGACGCGCCCGTCCGATCCGCCCCGCCGGTGGGCGCGATGCCGTCGCGCACCAGGCGCGCCCGCCAAGCCTGGAACGGATCGCCCGCCACCGCCTCCAGCGCGGCCGCCAGCTCCGCGCTGCCCCGCCCCTCGCCCGGGACTGGCGAGGCCCACAACGCCCTTCCACCCGCCTCCAGCCCGGCCCGCTCCGGGTCCGGCAGCCAGTTGACCTCGAACCGCTCCGACCCGAACCAGATCCCCTGCGACACGGCCTCCAGCGGCAGGTCGATCACCGCGTACCACCCGCCCCCACCGCCCATTCCCCCAACTCCCCCCGGCCTCGACAAAGGCCCAACCCCCCGCGCCGCCGGATCATCTCCCGCCACCGCCCGGTACCGCGCCACCCGCCCCACCCACCCGCCGTCCACCGTGCCGACCTGCTCCAGTCGGAAATACGACACCGACGGCGACTGCCCATCATCCAACGCGATCCGGGTCGCCCCCCTGTCCGCTCCCAGCACCACCGGCACCACCAGCGGGTGCCCCAGAATCGCATCCACCCGCTCCACCGCCGGGCGGACCTGGGCCAAAGCAGAAGACGCCGCCAGCATCAGGATGGAGAGCACCACACGCACGGAGCATTGTTCGCACGCCGGATCAACGCCGGTTCATGCCCGCCCGAGCCGCCGCCGCCTCACCCAGCATCCCGCGGCAGCGTCTCGATCAGGTTCCTCACCACCGCGTCGGAATCCACCGATTCGGCCCCCGCCTCGAAGTTGAGCAGCACGCGGTGACGCAGCGCGGGCAGCGCGGCCCGCTGGATGTCCTCGATCGACGCGGCGGGGCGTCCCTGGGTCAGGGCGTGGCACTTGGCCGCCAGGATCAGCGACTGGGCCGCGCGGGGGGACGCGCCCACCTGCACATACTTATCCACCATCGGCGTTGAGAAGGATTCGGCCTGCCCGCCCATCGCGCCCCCCACGGTGCCGCGGGGGTGCGTCGCAAGCACCACGCGCACGGCGTAGTCCGCCACATGGTCGGCCGCGGGCACGCGGCGCACCAGCGCCTGGTGGGCCAGCAGGCCCTCGGCGTCCAGCACCGAGTCCGCGCTGGATTCCGCGGCCCCGGTGGTCCGCGCGATGATCTCGCGCAGGTCCGCCCGCGTGGGCGAGCCTACCAGCACCTTGAAGAAGAACCGGTCGAGCTGCGCCTCGGGCAGCGGGTAGGTGCCCTCCTGCTCGATGGGGTTCTGCGTCGCCAGCACGAAGAACGGGCGGGGCAGCGCGTGGGTCTGGTTGCCCACCGTCACGCTGCGCTCCTGCATCGCCTCCAGCAGCGCCGACTGCGTCTTGGGCGTGGCCCGGTTGATCTCGTCGGCCAGCACGATCCGGTTGAACACCGGCCCGGGCTGGAAGCGGAACCCCCGGCGCATCCGCCCGTGCTCGTCCTCCTGCTCCTCGATGACCGTGGTGCCGGTGATGTCCGCCGGCATCAGGTCCGGCGTGAACTGGATGCGCCCGAAGTCCAGCCGGATGGCCTGCGCGATCGTCCGCACCAGCAGCGTCTTGCCGATGCCCGGCACACCCTCCAGCAGCACATGCCCGCCCACGAACAAGCAGGTCAGCACCTGCTCCACCACCGCCGCCTGCCCCACGATCACCCGCCCGATCTGCTCCCGCACGGCGTTGAAGTCGTCACGGAACCGCTCGGCGGCGGCGGCTGGATCAGCGGTCGGGTCGGGCATGGGGGCATAGTAGGGATTGGGGATCAGGGATTGGGCATTGGGCGGGAGGGGAGGTACGCAGAGATCACGCAGAGAACGCGGAGGGGGGCCGGGGGAAGGAGATCAACATCGGGCGCAGCCCGTATTGAACAGCCCGCCGCGCAGCGGCCGCCTCCCCCAATCCCCAATCCCTGATCCCCAATCCCTCCCCCCCCCAAAAGCAAACACCCGGCCCTTCCGGGCCGGGCGTCAGAGGCCGCGGTGGGATTCGAACCCACGACTGGCTTTCGCCAAACGGATTTGCAATCCGCCCCCTTGGTCCACTCGGGCACACGGCCGGCTCAGAGGCGGGGGGACGATAAAGCCCTCGCCCCCCGGGATCAACACGCCGGTAGGATTTGACGCTCCAACCCGCCAACAGCCGAGATCATTCCGGATGACCCCCCTCCTCACCCTCATGCTCCTTGCGACCGCCCGCCCGCTCCTGGCCCGAGCGGCAGCGGCCGTCCTGCTGGCCGCGGGCGGAACGGCCCACGCCCAGGAAACCCAGCCCGCGCCCTCCCGCGTCGAGGAGGCCGAGCGGGTTCTCCCCCGCGTCAACCGCAACGCCCCGGTGATCGCCCCCACCCGCCCCCGCATCGCCCAGCCCGTCCGCCCCGGTCTGACCGGCGGCGAGGACTGGGGCGACGGCATCGACCTCCGCCCCACCGGCCTGCCTGAAGGCACCTTCCTGATCGAGCGCCCCGGCCGCATCGTGCAGGCTCCGGGCGGACGCCGGGTCTTTGTCCCCACGGGCGACGATCGGCGCGCGGGCGAGGGGCCGATGCTGATCCTGCCCAACGCCGCCCTCGAGCGTCTCGAACTGGCCCTGACCGATTCGGGCGACGAGCCGGGCGTCCGCGTCTCGGGCGAAGTCTTCGTGTACCACGGGCGCTCGCACCTGCTGCTGGCCTCCGCCCTGATGGGCGAAGGAGAACCGGCAAGGCCGATCGCCGAAACCACGGCCGACCCGGACGAGCAACCCGCCGAACCGCAGGCCGACCCAGCCGACGATCCCGCCTCCGTGCTGGACGACCCCGATGTCCGCGGCCTGCTGGAAGAGCTGGAAGCCGCCCGCCCGATCGCCCCCCCCGCCGACACACGCCCGGCCTACACCCCCCCCGCCGCCGATCCCGCCATCGGTCGGGTGCCCCCCGTGCCGGACGGCACCCCGGTGGTCCGGCAGCGCGGGCGGCTGGTGCGCACCGGCGAAGGGGGCGGGGCGTGGTCCTTCGTGTTCGACAACGACACCGACGATGCGCTGAATGCCGAGGCGATGGTGGTGATGCCCTGCCTGCTGCTCCAACGCATGGAACGCCAGGCCCTGGCCAGCGGCGACGCCCACCAGCTGACCGTGTCCGGGCGCGTCCACACCCACAACGGCCAGGCCTACCTCCTGCCCACCATGATGCTCCGCGTCCCCGTCACCGGCATCGTCCCGATGCAGTAGCCCGGTGGCCCCGGGTCTTCATCTTCCGGTGGCACAGACATCCCACCTGTGCAAAGCCAGCCCGCCCCCCCACAGGCGGGACGCCTGTGCCACCAAGAGACGGAGACACCACGCTCACCGCACCTCGTGCGTGTAGTTGGGCGATTCCTTCGTGATCCGGATATCGTGCGGGTGGTTCTCGACCACCGTCGCCCCGGAGACGCGGACGAAGCGGGCGTGCTCGTGCAGGTCGGCGATGGTGGGGCAGCCGCAGTAGCCCATGGCCGAGCGGAGGCCGCCGACGAGCTGGTAGACGAACTCGTTGAGCGGGCCGCGGTAGGGCACCAGGCCCTCGACGCCCTCGGGGACGAACTTCTGGGTGGGCTTGCCGCGGGCGTCGAGCTTCTCGGCCTGGCGGTAGCGGTCGGCCGAGCCGGCGCCCATCGCTCCCTCGGAGCCCATGCCGCGGTAGCTCTTGAAGCGCCGGCCGCCGGAGATGACCAGCTCGCCCGGCGATTCGTCCAGCCCGGCGAAGAGCGATCCCATCATCACGCAGTCCGCCCCGGCGGCCAGGGCCTTGGCGATGTCGCCCGACAGGCGGATGCCCCCGTCGGCGATGACGGTGACCTTCCTGCCGGTGGAGCGCACCCCGGCCACGGCGTTCATCACGGCCGTCACCTGCGGCATGCCCACCCCGGTCACGACGCGGGTGGTGCAGATCGAGCCGGGGCCGATGCCCACCTTCACGGCGTCCGCCCCGGCCAGCACCAGGTCGCGGGCGGCCTCGGCGGTGGCGATGTTGCCCGCGACCACCTCGATGTTGTACCGCTGCTTGATCTCGCGGACGGAGTTGAGCACATTCTCCGAGTGGCCGTGGGCGGTATCGACCACGATCACATCGACCTCCGCGGCGATCAGGGCCTCCACCCGCTCGAACTGGCCGGGGCCGACGGCCGCGCCGCAGCGCAGGCGCCCCCGCGCGTCCACGCAGGCGTTGGGAAAGCGGCTGAGCCGCTCGATGTCCCGCATGGTGATGAGGCCGGACAGGTTGCCGGACTTGTCCACCAGCAGCAGCTTCTCGACCTTGTGGCGGTTGAGGATGCCCTCGGCCTCGGGCAGCAGCGTGCCGGCGGGCGCGGTGATCAGCCCGTCGCTGGTCATGATCTCGCTGATCCTGGTCGAGTCGTGCTCGGCGAACTTCAGGTCGCGCCGGGTCAGGATGCCCAGCAGCCTGCCCTTGCTGCGCAGCTCGCGCCCGCCGTCCTCGGTGATGGGGAAGCCCGAGACCGAGTGGGTGTACATCAGCTGCTTGGCGTGGCCCACGGTGTCGTCCGGGCCGAGGGTGATCGGGTCGGTGATGACGCCGTTGGCCGAGCGTTTGACCTGCGCGACCTCGCGGGCCTGGTCCTCGATGCTCAGGTTCTTGTGGATGAAGCCAAGGCCGCCCTCCTGGGCCAGCGCGATGGCCAGGTCCGACTCGGTGACGGTGTCCATCGGGGCGGACAGCAGGGGGATGTGCAGGCGGATGCCGGGGGTGAGCTGGGTGGCCGGGTCGGCCGTGGCGGGCATGACCGCGGAACGCCGGGGGATCAGCAGCACATCGTCGAAGGTGACGCCCTCGCTGACGATCTTCTCCCGCATCACATCGGGGAACTCCCCGGCGACGGCCGCTCCGGGGGAAGGGGAGAAGGAGGGGGACGGGGTGCCGGGATTCGTCAGGGTCGCCATGAGAGAGTTTCGCAGGGGTGGGCGGGTTGGTCAACAAAGCCGGGGTCCAAACGACCAAAGTCGCCGATATCTGGTGCGTTCGGGTTCCGCCCGACCGATTCCCTACCCTTGAAGCCCCTCATGGACACCCCGACCACCATCCCCGCCTCCTCCCCTCCTCACACTCCCACCGTGCTCGACGAGCACCCGGTCTGGGCGATCGACCCCCGGGAGGGGATGCCCCCGCTGCGCCGTGAGTGGATGCTGGCCAACGGCTTGGGCGGCTTCGCGATGGGCACGGTGCTGGGCGTGCCGACCCGGCGCTACCACGGGCTGCTGATCGCGGCCATGGCGCCGCCGGTGTTGCGGATGCTCACCCTGGCCGCGGTCGATGACACGGTGATCCTGGACCCGCTCTCCGAATCGCCGACGGAGCACCGGCTGACGCGGTTCCATTTCACCACCGCGTCCGAGCGCCCGTGCCTGCACCCGTCGCTAGTGAAGTTCGAGAAGGAGGACTTCGTCCGCTGGACCTTCGAGCTGCCGCGACCCGGCCTGCCGCCGGCGACGGTGCACAAGACCATCGAACTGGCGGACGGACGCAACGCGGTGCTGGTGCGTTATGAACTGCCCGAAGGGGTGGACGCGCGTCTGGAGCTGCGCCCGCTGGTGGCGCTGCGCGACTTCCATAGCCTGCTGACCGGGCACGAGTTCGACGCCGTCGCCCGCGAGCTGCCCGGCCCGGAGGGCCACCCCGGCGTGCTGGTCGCCCGACGCGACCTGGGCATCCACATCACCGGGCGCGGGGCCGAGGAGTTCAACCTCCGGCCCGACACCTGGCGCTCCGTCGAGCTGCTGGTCGAGCGGGAGCGCGGCCTCGACGACCGCGAGGACTGGTTCTGCCCCGGCGTGTTCGTCGCGCAAGGCCCGGGCACGGTTGAACTCATCGCCACCACCGACGCCTCCGGGCGGCAGGGCTGGCAGGACGCCCGTGATGCCCGGAGGCGTCGCCGGCGCGGCATGATCGACGCGGTGCTGGGCGTGGTCCATCAACACGGCGACCTCCGCGCCCGCACCCGCCTGGCCCAGCTGGCCGCGGCGGCGGACGCCTACATCGTTCACCGCGCCGCGCCGGGGCCGAGGGCGGGCGCCGGCTCCACCACCGTGATCGCGGGGTACCCCTGGTTCGCCGACTGGGGACGCGACACCATGATCGCGCTACCCGGACTGCTGCTGGCCACCGGCAGGATGGATGAAGCGTTCGATGTGCTGCGGACCTTCGCGGACGCCCAGCGCCGCGGCCTGATCCCCAACCGGTTCGACGACCACGCCGGACCCGCCCATTACAACACGGCGGACGCCTCGTTGTGGTTCATCCACGCCTGCGCCGCGTGGCTGGACGCCTCGGGCGACCGCGCCCGCTTCAACGCCCGCCTCCGGCCCGCCTGCGAGCGCGTGGTCCGCGCGTACATCGACGGCACCGACTACCGGATCAAGGTGGACCCGATCGACGGGCTTGTCTCCGCCGGCTCCGCCGACACCCAACTGACCTGGATGGACGCGAAACGCGACGGCGTGGTCTTCACGCCCCGCCACGGCAAGCCGGTCGAGATCAACGCCCTGTGGATTCACGCCCTGCGAGCCTTGGCCCTGGCGGTCGGGCCGGACGATGCCCGCGCCGCCGCGGAACTGGACGCCCACGCCGATCGGGCCGCCAGGTCCTTCCGCGCCGAGTTCCTCGGCGGCCCCGGCGGCGGCCTGACCGACCGCCTCATCCCCGAGCCGAACACCCGCTCGGTCCACTGGGGCCGCTCGCGCGACATCCGCCCGAACCAGATCTTCGCCGCGAGTCTTAAGCACGCGCCGCTGGAAGCGGCGGAGCGCCGCGCCGTCGTCCGCGTCGTGCGCGAGCGCCTGCTCACGCCGGTCGGCCTGCGCACGCTCGCCCCGGACGACCCGCGCTACCTTCGTCGTTACGACGGCCCGCTGTTCGACCGGGACCGCGCGTACCACAACGGCACGGTGTGGCCCTGGCTGCTCGGCCCGTTCTGCGAGGCGCTGATGCGTTCGGAGGATTTCTCCGACACATCCCGGCGCGAGGCCGCCGACCGGCTGCTCGCCCTGACCGATGTGGTCGATACGGTCTCCATCGGCCAGATCCCCGAGGTGGCCGACGCCGAGCCTGGCCGGGACGGGCGGCACCGCTTCGACGGCTGCCCCGCCCAGGCGTGGTCGATCGCCGAGACGCTCCGGGTGCTGACGATGGCGATGGCGAAAGATTGATCGCTTTTCCGCCATGAGGGTGCGTGATACGGGAGAAGCAGCGATCGTTTCACCCCGGAGGGGTGATCGGTTGTTGCCACGGGTTGCGCTGCGCTCCACCCGTGGCAGCTCGCGTTCGCCCCTTCGGGGCTTTTTGATACGGATCACGCCCGAGATTCAAGGGAGATCCACAGAAGGGATCAGCTCTTGCCGCAACCCCAACCCCAGCACCCCACCTTGGCATTGCGCTTGCCCGGCTCGGCCCTGAGCAGGCGTTCGCCCTCCTCGGGCGACATGGAACCCTCGGCGATGTAGGCCGCGATCTCCCGGCGGGACTGCTCGATCTGGCGGGTGCGGTGCATGTTCTGGGCCAGAGTGAAGAACATCGACAGGAGCGCGACGCCGCCACCGATGGCGATGGCGACGACGACCAGCGTCAGTTCGTTGCTGCTCAGCTCGGCCAGCGTCAGGGCGTTCATGGTGTTTCTCTCAGGCCTTGGGTTGCTTGGTGTTCTTGCCGGCGCGGATGATCCGCTCGGCATCCTCGGGCGTCATCGAGCCTTCGGCCACATAGGCCGCGATCTCCCGCTTGGTGATCTCGCGCTGGCGCGTGACCAGCACCTTCTGCACCGTATCGAAGGCGATCCCGATGACCACCACGACGCCGCCCACCCCGAAGATGATCGCCACGATCCCCGCGTCGTCGCTCAGGCCCAGCGTCAGAGATTCCATGTCGTGTTCTCCCGTGCGTGATCCGTGCGTGTCCCGTCTCAGGCCGTCCGATCATTCCCCGCCCGCAGGATGCGTTCGCCCTGCTCGGGCGTCATCGAGCCTTCGGCCACATAGGCGGCGATCTCCCGCTTCGTCCGCTCGCGCGAGACCGTGGTGCACACCCTTGTGGCCGACTTGATGAGCATCCCCGTGAGGATGCCCGCCGCCAAAAGGAACGGGATGAAAAGCCCCTCGTCCACCAACAACCTGTTGAGCAGTTCCAGCACGGCCCTTCTCCTTCCGGCGCCGATCCGCGGCGGTCCCCGCCTCCTTGGGAATCCCCGGCGCCCGGTTTCACCGGCTCCGGCGACGCCTCCATCCTACCAGACACCCCCACCCCCCGGGGGCAGGCTCCCACGGTTCCGGTACCATGCCCCCATGATGATCGGCATGATGCTCAGCGGTTTCCTTTTCCTCTTCGTCGTCCTGATCGCCATCGGCCTGGCCGCCCACGCGGTCTGGCGGGCCGTCATGCCGCCCCCCGGCCTGCCCCGCGCCGCCGGCTGCGGGTCCTGCGGCTACGAACTGGCCACCCTGACCCACGGGCGCTGCTCCGAGTGCGGGGCCGACCTGCTCAAGGCGGGCGTCACCACCCGGCGCAACGCCGTCCGCACCGCCGGCTCCCTCCCCGCCGCCCTGCTCGGGTGGACGGCCATCGTCCTGACCGGGGGCACCGTCCTGATGTACGCCGTGTCCATCGTGGCATTGACCCGCACGGGCATGATGGGCGGCGGTCTGAACTACACCTCCAACTACACCTTCCGCCCCGTCGCGCCCGCGAGCCAGACCGCCCCGGACTTCCGCCTGCGGGTGGATGTGGATGTCGTGGGCAACTTCGGCATGGGGGCCAACTCGGGCCAGATCAGCATGGAGATCGCCGGACCCGCCGCCAAGCCGGTCATCCTCTTCCCGGACGCCACCACGGACGAGTGGATCATCACCCGCGAGGACGGCACGGAGCTCGCCCGCGGCCGCACCATCCGCTCGGGCGACATCCTCGCCGCGTTCACCGCCGCGGGCCTGGACCCCGCCCAGCACCCCATGGTCTCGGACCTGGCCGATCGTGTCGAGGATCTGGCCGTCAGCGCCCTGGCCGACCCGTTCACATACGAGACGAGCGCCGCGCTGCACCCCATGAACCCGACTTCCGGCGCGGCGTATCTCCAGCAGTCCGGCGGCGGGTCGAACTTCGGCGGCGGCGCGTTCAGCCCCTTCGGACCGGCCTCGACGCTGGACTACATCGTGCCGCTGGGCATCCTCGGCGTCGGGCTGGTGGTGTGGGGCGCGGGCGCGTTCTTCATCGTCCGCCGGCGGGCCAGACTGATCGAAGGGCCGCGGGATCTGGTCGCGCCCGCCAACATCCCGCCCGCGCCGCCGCCCACGCTCGCATAGCCCCCTCACCACCCCCGCACCGCCCGGTCCAGCATCGCCGCCCAGACGGAGTAGAAGTCGAACGCGACCGGGTTCAATCGGCTCGACGCCTGCCCCGCGCGGGTGGCCACCGCCTCCACATCCGCCGGCGTGTTGAAGCGATCGAACCATTCATCGAATGCCACGCCCGGCAGCCACGCCCTGAGGTCGGCCACCGGCCGGTGTATCCCGACCAGCGACGGGCGCGTGCGCTCCGCCCCGTGCTCGCCGATCCGCGTGGACCCGCCCGCCAGGCGCACCACGCGGATGCGTCCGTCCATCATCAGGTGCAGGTCGATCGTCTCCACCGGGCGCGTGTTCCGCGTCGTGTTGGAGCCCCACCCGGCCGACTCGGCGTCCATGGCCTGCGCCGCGGCCGTGACGCCCACGCCGCCGATGCCCCCGTAGGCCATGTCCGTTGTGAAGCTGAAGTTCCCCCCGCCCCCGTGCCGCGTCACCTTGCCCACCGTCCGCACCGTGCCCGCCACCACCAGACGCATATCGCCCGGGCGGAAGGTCCACGCGCCGCCGTCGCGCGTGTAGACGGAGAACCCCCGCGGCGGGCTTCCCGAGAACCGCGTGACCCGCGCCGGCGTTTCCGCCCTCGGGTGCGCCGCCATCTCCGACCGGGCCGGGGCCACCGCCATCACGCCCATCGCGTGCAGCACGCCGAGGATGTCGTCCCGGATCAGAGCGTCGCACATCTGCACGATCGACGGCGTCGCCCGCCTGGCCATCATCCCCGCGTCGTAGGGGTCCATGCCCCCGGCCCGCACGAGCGCATCCACCCGGCGCGCGTGGCCCCAGCCCTCCGGCCACGACAGAATGCTCACATAGGCACGATCGACCGGCTCCATGCACCGAGCATACCGGCATCAACTCCGGCCGCGGGGCGTGAATCCGGGATGCACGCTCGTCCCATTGCCCAAACAAATCAAGAACCTGCCGCCGATCACCGTCTTGTTCTGCGGGCTTGGTCAAAAAGCACGCTTTCTTTCACGGAGCGGATGCCGTTCTATATTGTCCCCCGCGACCTGAAGCCCCATATCCCGGAACGGAGCACGATCTTGGCCCCCACACGCATGTTGTTGACCGTCGTTTCCGTCTCCCTGCTCTGCCTGGCCTCCTGCGGCAAGGAATCATCCCCCGCCGCCCAGACGACCGCATCGGGTGCCCCGGCCGCGCCCCCGCCCATGCAGGGCCGCTCCGCCTCCCGCGCCAGCCAGCTCCACGGGATCTGGATGGCCACCACCGACGGCGAACTCGACGGCGTCGAGTTCCTCAAGGACGACAAGGCCATGCTCAGCATCGCCGGCTTCGGCACGGTGACGCTCGCCTCCAACCTGATCGACGGCGGTCGGCTCACCCTGACCAACCCCCAGGGCGAGACCCACATCTACCAGACCACCATCTCCGGCGACAACCTCGAACTCACCCCCGAGCGGGCCGGCGAGAAGCCCCAGCGCTTCGAGCGGGTTCCCTCCGGCCAGACCCTCGCCGCCGCCATGCAGGCCCGCGAGGCGAAGATGGTCGAGCAGATGCAGCAGCGCATCCTCGCCCTGCGCGACACCTTGCTCAAGGGCCAGGTGCTGCTCGTGCCCGAGGACGGCCAGGGCGTGGCCTGGGCCATGGCCCTGCAACTCGATGACCCCAACCGCTCCCTCGACGGGGCCATGATCCTCGACGAGCGCCCCGGGACCGACAACCCGCTCGCCCCCGTCCGGCTCCTGCCCCTCCGCGGCGAGACCGGCGCGGCCGACAACCGATCGGACCGCGTCAACCTCGTCTTCCAGGCCGGCCCCGCCGTCGAACCCCCCGGCCAGCAGAATGTCTCCGGCGTCATCCGGCTCAGCCTCGACGGGCCGGTGAACCGCCAGACCGTCACCGGCACGGCCCACTTCCCCGCGCTGTCGCCCAACGCCGTCCGGGTTTCCCTGAAGGCCGACCGCGCCGTCCACGCCGCGGCCGTCGCCCGTCTGGAATCGCAGCGCAACGCCGTCATGCGTGAGATCGACGCGATGCGGGAGATCCTCGGCGGCCGCACCGATTTCGTCGGCCAGCGCACCGTCCTCGGCCGCCCCGGCGGGGAACCCGTCCGCCTCACCCTCGAATATAACGATGTCACCAAGCGCTACGACGCCCTCGTCACCACCGGCAACCGCGTCGATCAGGCCGCCCTCGGCGCGATCGAGATGCTCCTCGGCCACGCCGCCGTGTATGTGGTCACGCCCTGGGGCGAGCAGTGGCGCCTCCAGCAGGGCGACGAGCCGGGCATGTTGTTCGGGCCTTGGCGTCCCAACGCCAACGCCGACTTCATCAGCCACGGCAGCATCGAGCTGGCCACCGTCCGACGCTGGAGCTCCGACGAGATCGAGGCCGAGCGGGCCGCGATCCGCAAGTTCCTGGAGGAGGACCTCCGTTCTCCTCAGCGTTTCACCGGCTTCGTCGAGCGGCAGTTCGGCGCGACCAACATCAGCCGCTGGCCCGTCTCGGTTGAGATCCGCAGCAACCCGGACGGCTCCGTCGCCGGCTCCGCCTGGCTCATCGCCCAGCGCGGTGGGGTGGCCCTGAGCGGCAACCGCTCGGGCATGGTCTTCAACCTGGCATCCGGCCCGGTGCTCGACGGCAGCATCGACTTCGGCAGCTACGCCAGCCAGCGCTGGCTGCTTGAGTTCGTGGGCTTGGACCCCGCGCCCGTCTTCAACGCCAACCTGACCGGCACCCGCCTCGGCGGCGGGCGCGTCGCGCTCGCCGCCGCCACGCCCGAGGCGTACGAGGCCGGGCACGCCCAACTCCTGGCCGCGCTGGGCGGCGTCACCTACTCTTCCCGCACCACCGACACCTCCACCGTCCGCGACGACGGCGCGTACTACACCTTCACCCCCGGAGCCGACGGGCGCATCACCGGCGAGATCACGGGCAACGCCTCCAAGTGGAACTTCATCCCCCCCGCCCTGATAGAGGGCGCGATCGTCAACGACCACGGCCTGCCCGTCTTCCGCGCCACCGTCACCCCCTCGCCCAACCCCGCGCGCGGGCAGGACGGCCAGCCCTTCGAGATCGACCTGCTCCCCGTCGAGATCGACGGCGTCGTCCACCTCACCGGCTCGACCGCGCCGATCGTCAACCGCAACCAGGACTGGTTCCTGCTCACGCCCTCCACCGGACCGGTCGAGATGGACGCCGAACGCACCGCCCGCCTGGCCGCGCACAAGCTCGGCGCCACCGCCGTCATCCCCACCGACCCCAATCCCGGCGACACCGTCCTGCTCATCATCAATGTCGCCGAGCGCGATGTCCGCGTCGGCCAGCTCTTCTACGCCGACGGCAAGTACACCCACCGCAACTCCATCCCGGGCGCGGCCGTCCACGCCGGCCTGGCCGTGCCCGGCGAGACCTGCGTCGTCCGCCTGACCTACGGCCCGCCCTTCACCGAGCCGGTGGTCGCGGTGGAGCAGAACGGCATGAGCTCCCAGCGGGGCACCTTCCGCGAGAACAACCCCCTGCCCACCTTCACCATCGAGCGCGTCCAGTAAGTCGGCACGCGGGCCGCGCCGACTCTTCCTCTCCTGCCCGGGAACGGGGGGCATCCTGCCCGAAGGGCCGAGTCTCCCCCCGGTGGCACAGGCATCCCCGCCTGTGCGGATTGTCTTTGCACAGGCGGGGACGCCTGTGCCACCAAAGAAAGCCGGACGCGGGCTCTCGCAATCCCGCGTCCGGCCAGAGTGCCACCCCGATCGGGGTGAGCGCCCCTCCCAAACTCCCGGCTGGGGTTTCTCCCAGCCGGGACGCAGCGGGTCGGTTGGGGACGACGAAGTCCGACCCGCCGCACGATCTCCCACCCGGCGTCAGGCCGGATCAGGCACGCCCGCATCACGGACGCACGACACCCTCCGCACCCATCGAGGGGTGTTTCCTTCATACCTCGGCCAGCGACCGAAGGCTTAAGAACGCATCCACGAGTTCGCTCGATCTCCGCCCGGTGAATCACTCGGTGGGCCATTCCTGCAACCCGTTCCGAGCATGTTTCAACCGAGCCAACCAGGCCGAGCGGTCAGTCAGATCCGACCGACTGACCGAACCGATTCGAGCCGGTGGGCCATCGGTTCCAACAGAGGTTGCAAGTCGCCCTCAAATCAAGTGGCGAACAGGAGACAAGAATCGTTGCGACAATCGTAAAAATGTTCATAAAATCGTATCTGATTGTCCTTCTACCGACCCAAAGCACACCCTGACCCGCCTGAAACCTCCGCCGATCGACCCATCCGCCCACCTTGGAAAGAGCACACCGCCCGCAATCAAGCATGACCGAGCATCCAAAGATAAGGATGGGTCGACGAGCGAGCTGGGACTCCCGATGGCATCGCCGGACCGGGGCTGGAAGGAGGTTCAAGGGCATCACCCCTGCCATGCTCGGCGGAGCTGAAAAATCGGGTTCCGATGCGGAAAAATCTCGTGAGAGGATCCCTGGCGGGGCTGACCCGCGTATCAATCCTCACCCCGCCGTGGGCCATCGCTTTCGGATTCGTGTGTCTGAAATACGGCCTCGTGCGACCGCCCGGTGCGCCGAGATGCTCCAGGAGATCCGCATGCCCCCCCTCCCCCCCCTGCCCCGTCTCACCAGCCTGCTCGTTGCCCTGGCCGCGACCGCCGCGACGGTGTTCCCCGCCCTCGCCCAGCCCGTTTCCTACCAAGGCCGATTCACCGACAACGCCCAGACTCCGGTCGGCGACTACCAGTTGCGTTTCACGGTGTACAACAGCGTGTCGGGCGGCAACGCGGTCGGGTCGGCGCTGACCCGCTCGGTGACGATGGTCGCGTCGGACGGAGGGATCTTCTCATTCCAGGATCTGAACTTCGGGCCGGGGGTGTTCACCGGCCCGCTGCGCTGGCTGGAGATCGCGGTGAGTAAGAGCGGCGAGCCGTTCACCGCGCTCAGCCCCCGCCAGCCGCTGAACCCCACGCCGCAAGCGATCTACGCGGAGAGGTCGGGCACGACGCTGCAGGATGCGTATGCGAGCGGCCCCACAGTCGTTCCCTCGCCAAGTGTCCCGCTCCGGATCGACGGCACCCTTGCGGTTGGTTCACCAAGCACGAACGGCCTGCTTCAGGTGTTCCAAGCGGGGGCGGCGGCTCCGGTTGTTGCGATCTTCAACAACTCAAGCCAGGGTGGAAGCATTCAAGTCCGGGACGAGGTCGGAACCACGATCGCCCACCTTCAGGCGGATGCTACCGGCGTGGGAGGTCACTTCCGCGTGCTCGGAGCCGGCGGCGAGTTGATCTTCGACGGCAACCAAAGCCCGGGAGCCAACTCGGGTAGCTTGTTCTCAATCACAGGTCCGGGTTCTTCACTGTCCTTCAACACCGCGCTGACCGGCAACGACGCGCTCGTCCTCCCGCCCAACTCCGTCGGCCCCGACGAGCTGTTCGCCGCGCCCGGCATCGCCAGCATCTTCCGCAACCAGATCGTCCAACTGACCTCCTCGATCTCGACCGTCACCTCCCGGAGCATCACGGTGCCGGGGCCGGGGTATGTCGTGGTGATCGCGACCTACAACATCGGCGTGGTTCGGACCAGCAACAACGACGGCATGTTGTTCTCCGCCGTGTCGGATGTCTCAAACACCGTGCCCTTCCCCACCCGCGTGGCTGTCGGCATGCCCCGCAGCGGTCTGACCTTCGGGCAGTACAACTTCCCCGGCACTTCCCACGGTGTGTTCGATGTGGGCGCGGCCGGCCAGTTCACCTTCTACCTCAACGCCTACGCCACCGGCTTCGCCACCCCGACCATCTCCAACGCCAACCTCACCCTGTTCTTCGTGCCCACCACCTACGGCGATGTGACCCCCAACATGCTCGGGCAGGATTCAGGCTACGGCGTGGGCGGCGGCCTGACCGCCGAGCAGATCCTGGCCGAACAGTTGTACGAGCAGCAGCGCGCGCTGGAAGAACTCCGCGCCCAGCAGGCCCGAATGCGGGCCGAGATGGACGAGCTGCGCCGCCGCACCCAGAACCAGTAGTTCTCCGCCCGCCTTTTTCGCTCCCCCAGCGTCCGACCCGACCGCGTGTCCGCCGGAGACCATGACATGTCCAACGCCGGTTCCGCCCTCATCGTTCTGTCGCTCGCCGCGGCGTGCCCGGCCGCGTTCGCTCAGTCCGGAGGATCGTACACGATCACCGCCTGGACCACGGCCGGCGGCGGCGTCCGAAACGCGGCCGCGGGAGCGTTCACGCTCTCCGGCACCGTCGGGCAGTCCGATGCCGGGCCGACCCTCGCCGCGGGCGGGTACGCGCTGGAGGGCGGCTTCTGGCCCGCGGCGATCTCGTCCGAGGTCTGTGTCGCGGACCTCGCTCCGCCGTTCGGGGTGCTGAACTTCTTCGACATCGCGGCCTACATCGCCCTGTTCAACGCGGGCGATCCCCGTGCCGACCTGGCGCCTCCCTTCGGAGTCATCAACTTCTTCGACCTCTCCACCTACATCGGCCTGTTCAACGCCGGCTGCCCGTGACCGACCGGCCCGCGCGGGAGAACCCCACGATTCGCGGACTCATTGTGGGCGTGACCTGAAGCGCACGATTCAAAGTGGACCCGTATGCCGCATGGTGACGGCGGTCCCGCACCGCTCGCCTCCCCAGTCAAAAAGCCCCTCGGCGCTGCACCGAGGGGCTGAGGTTCAGAGCAAACCTTGTAAGGACGACTGGCGAACGCGACGCCGGCCCAACACGCGGTCTTCAACGCCTGCGACGACGCCCCAGACACGCCCCCGCGGCGAGCAGCGCGACGGTCGGAGGGGTCGGCACCGAAGAGAAATCGCCCGACCCGTCGGTCTGGAAGTACCATTCGAGTTCCACCATCGCGGAGAACGGGCCGTACTCCATGGAGAAGTCCTCAACAAAGCCCCAACTGTTCCGGAAGATGACGGCCCCGTAGTGCCCCGTGTGGATGTTCCGCAGGAGCATGAGGCCCGTGGGCGCCGAGACCCAATCGGGCGGCGGGGCGCTGGTCGGCACGAAGTGCGTGGCCGGCACGGGATCGGGATACCCGTTGGGGCCATCCGGATACCCGTTGGTGAATGTGTACGCCGAGGCGTCGGTGATCTGGGAGACATCGGTGATGCCGTACACCCGCGCGACCTCGGTGTCGTGCCAGCCGAACGCGTTGCCGTCCAAGTCGCTCCCGGTGAAGTAGAGCGAAGCCCCCCACGGCCACCAGGCGCCGAAATGCGGGTTGATGGTGACATGGTTCACCCCGTCCCCGACTTCGTAGGCGCGGATGACCGGGTTGCCCATGCCGGACGCGTCGAACGGAAAGACGCCGACGCGGTCCACGATCGTGCCGCTGATGATGGACGCGACCGCGCCCGTATGCATCGCGCACAAAGCGGCCGCGGCGAGGAGGGCTGTTCGGCTGATGCGACGGGTTTGCGACTCGGACATGGCTTCTTCTCCTTTGGGTAGTTTCATGCGGGCAGACCGTGCGACAACGGGGAACACGGATCCGCAGCCCATCCTACAATTTTCCCAGAGGGAGTCCAGAGGAATTTCACAAGAACTCAAAAAAGATGAACAACCTCAAGAAAAACCGGTTTGATCGGGGAAGGATCGGTCTGAGAAACGATGCCGCAGCCTGCCAGAGCCACCCAGCCAGCACTTTCGAGTGCTTCCGATGTCCGCCGGAGCGCGATCGCTGTCTCCAACATCCTTTCGGATTCTTTTCGTATTTTGCTAGGTGAATTAAAAAGCAAATCGACGCGACCCACGGATATCGCCCACCTCCTGGGGGTGAACAAGAACCTGGCCCATCGCGTCTGCACATCGCTGGGCAAATCGGAACCCCTGGGGGCGCTGCTGGCGATGCCCGGACCCGGCCCCCTCAAGAGGCTGGTGGATCGCGCGGCGGAGCGGGGCGCTTCGGGCGAGGCGTGCCGTGCCGCGCGCGAGGCGGTCTACCGGTTCGACGACCTGATCCGTTCCGTCGCCGATGACCGGACCTCGTTCGACTCGATCGTCAGCGAATGGGTGCCCGAGGTCCGCTCGCAGGTGGACGCCGCGGCGCGTCAGTCGGTGTACCGGGGGATGCGGCAGTTGCTCGGCGTGTTCGCCGAGACCAAGTTCAATGTCTGCGTGTTCAAGCGGAGCGACTCGCGCCCGGGACGCGTGGATTGCCTGGCCCTCGACGGCCAGCTGGGCGTGCGCCGCATCCAGTCGAGCGGGCGTCTGTTCCTGACCATCTCATCGAACAACATCGGCCACAGCAAGGGCAGCCCGACGACCCGCTCGGTGCTGACGGAGTTCTGCTCGTCCCCCCCGCCGGAGTTCAAGATCATCGGATCGGACGCGAGCGCGACCTACGAAGTTCAGTGGGCCGAGAAGGTCGGGAAGGCGTCGTCCAGGGACATCGTCGTCGGCGAGATGCGCCGTGGGGCCTATCTGCTCGGGCGGCCGAATCCCGACGAGGCGTACACCGGCATCGTCGACTGCCTCAGCGTGCCGGCCCGTACATTCCTTTCCGATGTGCTGTTCCACCGCGATGTGTACCCCGGCGCGGTCCCGGGGTTCCGTGTGTTGACGACGGGGACGAAGGGGATCGTCGCGGCCAACGATCACTCGCACGACCACGAGCGGATCAAGATCGACGCGGAGATCCAGGCCATCCCCGAGGGCCGCGTGACCGAGACGCTGACCCCCGAAGTCCCCGCGTACCGGCGCCTGCTCGAGACGCAGATCGCCGCGGCGGGCTGGAAGATCGAGGAGTTCCGGGCGTTCCGGATCCGGTTTGATTATCCGATCTTCGACTCGCAGATGCAGTGGATCTTCCCGCTGCCCGAGCATGCGGAAGCATAACGCCACCCGGGCGGGCCTATCTCAATGCGTGGCGACGGTCCCCTGGACGGGGCGGTCTTCCAAGGCCATGGGGTCGGTCGGGGAGGTGTTCACGCCGGTGCCGGGGACGGGGAAGAAGCGTGAGCCGTACATCGGGACGCGCCGGTTGGCCGTCGAGCGGCCCATCACGCGCCCCAGCAGGGGCTGGAGCGCCACCACCACGCCGAACACCGCGACATTCGCCGCGAACAGTTGCAGGGGCGAAGTCCAGCCCTTGTAGACCATGCAGGAGATCACCACCAGCAGCACCATGCCCATCGGGATCAGGCTCTGCCAGCCGAGCTGCATGATCTGGTCGTACCTCATGCGGGGCAGCGTCCAGCGGACCACCATCGCCAGCACCACCAGCAGGCAGGCCTTGGTGAACAACACGGCGAACTTGGCCAGCACCGCCAGGAAGGTGGTGGTGTCGGGGTCGGTCAGGTGGCCGATGCCCGGGCCGGGCAGGTGGTAGCCTCCCAGGAAGAACAGGGCGAAGAACGCGCTGCCGGTGATCAGGTGGCTGTACTCGGCCAGGAAGAACAGGGCGAAGCGCATCGAGGAGTATTCGGTGTGGTAGCCGCCGACGAGTTCCTGCTCGGCCTCGGCGTTGTCGAAGGGGGCGCGGTTGGCCTCGGCCAGGGCGCACACATAGAAGAGCAGCGCCGCCAGCGGCATCGCCAGGATCATCCAGGCGTTCTCCACCTGCCAGCGGACGATGCCCTCGGGCATGAAGGTGCCGGCGACGAGCAGGATGGCCAGCAGGGCCAGTCCCAGGGGGATCTCGTAGGAGATCATCTGGGCGGTGGCGCGCAGGCCGCCGAGGAAGGAGTACTTGTTGTTGCTCGCCCAGCCGCCCAGCGTGATGCCGTACGCGCCCAGCGAGGCGACCGCGATCAGGTAGACCACGCCGACATTGACATAGGCCCCGGTGACATGCACCCGCTCGCCGCCGACCTCGCCGATCAGCGGGAGGTTGAACACCGGCATGTCCCACACGCCGCCCCAGGGCAGGATCATGAACCCGATGAACGCCGGGATGATGACGATGGCCGGGGCCAGGGTGAAGAGCACCTTATCGACATTGGTCGGGCGGTAGTCCTCCTTGACGAAGAACTTCAGGCCGTCGGCCAGCGCCTGGCCAAGCCCCAGAAAGCCCTTCAGGAAGCTCAGGAAGGGCAGGCCGAAGTCGAACCCGGTGCGGTTGGGGCCGATGCGGTCCTGGATGTAGGCCGAGATCTTGCGCTCCGCGTAGATGCACAGCGTCACCGTGCCCAGGATGATGTGGATGACGATCCCCATCACAAGCAGGCTGACGAGGAGCTGGCCGGAGATGTGCTCGCGGATGAAGTCTGGCATGGCGGGCGGAGTCTATTCGGGAAGAGACGGAGAGACGAAGAGACAGAGAGACGAAGTGGCGGGAACCGAGCCTATCGAGCGGCCCCGACGGGGTCGCACCAGGGGTCGGCCTCGGGCAGCACCTCGACCTCCATCCCACCTTCTCCCCCGGGCGGGACCGTGGCGATGCTGACCGTCCGGGCGTCCGGGCGGCTCATCAGCACGGAAATCTCCGGGGCATCATCCCAGCGGTGCCGGTGAAAGGCGTCTTGGACCGCAGGGCGGGGGTCCGCGACAACCATCGCGGCGAACAGGGGGATGCGGGGATACACCCGGTCATCGCCAAGACCCGACGAAACCAGGCAGAACGGCGGGGTCAGGACCGCGCCCGGTTCGAGCGCCAGGCCGTCCCAGGTGGCCAGGCGGGCTGCGCCGTCGGGGTCCATCGCCAGCAAGCGGAAAGGGGCCGTGCCCGTGAGATCCTGGCAGGCCAATACCCCCATCACATCGGCGGCGTGGGAAGCGTCGATCAGGCGGGGGATCAGCCCGCCGCGGGAACGGACGGGGGCCGGACGCCCGTTGTCCGGGATGTTGCGGTTGAGCACGCCCAGCACCAGCCCGTCGGCCCGGGCGGCGATCCAGGTGCCCCCGCCGTGGGGATCGGTCGGCCACACCGCCCGCCGGCCCGAGGGCAGTTGCTGCGACACCGGCGGCAGGGCCGGCGCCCGGCTCCGCAGCTCATCCCGCGAGTGGACCAGGCGCGGCCCGTCGGGCGTTGGGATGACGGTGAGGGTACACATCACCCGGACGGTAGGGACTCGGCCCGCGCCCACGAGCGGGGAGCGTCGGTGATGGACAGGTCCCCACCAAGCCAAGTTTGCACACCCAAAGGGAGTCTGTCGCTCACGCTCCGGGCGTCGGAGGGCGAATCCGCCGGTTGCATCGGCGGCGTCACGGGGAGTCTCGCAGTCGAAGGCTCATCGTGGGCGTGGACGGGTGGCACGGCTCGCCCCCCTCCCCCCCCGAGCCGGGCCACCTTCAGACGCGGAGGCGGTCGGTGATCTCAAGGCCGAAGGCTTCGAGATGGGGGTAGGGCGTGGTCGAGTTGGTGAGCAGGCGGAGGCGGGTCAGGCCGAGGGCGCGGAGGATCTGGGAGCCGGTGCCGTACTCGAGCGTGCCGGGGGGGACGGAGTTGCGGGGGGTGTCGTGCTCGTGGTGGCCGGCGGGGCGCTGGAGGCGGTCGCGCCAGTCGTCGCCGATGATGGTGGGGCGCAGGTAGACGATCGCGCCGCGGCCTTCATCCTGGATGGCGCGCATGGAGGCGCGGAGGGTCTCGCCGGTGGAGCCTTCCGCCGATGAGTCCAGGTCGCCGAAGATGTCGCCGAGCAGGTCGCGCCGGTGGACGCGGACGAGGGTCGGCTCGGTGGTTTCGCGTACGATGCCGGAGTCGTCCAGCGTGCCGACCCCCCCCACCGTCAGGGCCAGGTGCGGCAGCGGATCGACCAGCGAGCGGAAGGCGTAGAGCGTGAAGTCGCCCTCGGGCGTGCGGACGATCGTGCCGGACTTCGGCTCCAGGCGTTCGACGATGGGGCTGCGGGACAGGCGGTGCTCGATGATCTGGGCGACGGAACACATCTTGATGCCGTGCTTTTTTCCGAGTTCGATGAGGTCGGGGACGCGGGCCATCTCGCCGTCGTCGCGCATGATCTCGATGATGACGGCGGCGGGGGTCAGCCCGGCGAGACGGCAGAGGTCGATGGAGCCTTCGGTCTGGCCGATGCGGACCAGCGTGCCGCCGTCGCGGGCTCGGAGGGGGTTGATGTGGCCGGGGCGGACGAAATCGTCCGGGCCGAACTCCGGGTCGATGGCCATGCGGATGGTGCGGGCGCGTTCGGCGGCCGACACGCCCGTCCCGAAGCCGTGCTTGGGGTGGCCGTCGATGGAGACGGTGAAAGGCGTGCCGCGGACGGAGGTGTTGACGGCGGACTGAGGGGTGAGCTGGAGGCGTTCGCAATCGGACTCGGTAAGGGAGAGGCACATGTAGCCGCGGGCGACGGAGAGCAGGAAGGTGATGGATTCGGGCGTGACGAACTGGGCGGGCAGGACGATGTCGCCCTCGTTCTCGCGGTCCTCGTCGTCGGTGAGGATGACCATGCGGCCTGCGCGGAGTTCTTCGAGGATCTCGGGGATGGGGGCGAAGGGGGTGGGCATGGGGGATGTTAGGAAGAGACGAAGAGACGGAGAGACGGAGTGCGGAGGGACGGAGTATGGGTAGGTAGCCCCGACCGCGAGGGAGGGGATGGAGCGGCTGGGGCAAGGAGGGAAGAGGTACGCAGAGGCCGCGGAGATCACGCAGAGGGCGCGGAGAGGGTGGAGGGATGAGGCGAGACCTCGGAATGCAGACTGGAAATGTCGCGGCGAATGTGCTCAATCATCTACCGGGCCGACCCGAGCATGGAGGATCGGCATCATCAAGTCTGGGCGGGCGTGCGAGAGAAGTAATCCCGCGGCCCGCGCGGGCCGTAGACTGCGGCATGGACATGACAGCACAACGATGGGCCGCCACGGGGTTGTATCTGGATTCCGTGTTCGGGCAAGAGGACGAACACCTCGCCGGGTTGATGGGCCGGGCGGTTGCGGCGGGGCTGCCGGACATCGCGGTGTCGGCCGGGGTCGGGCGGATGCTGCTGGTGCTGGCGCGGCTGGTGGACGCCCGGACCATCGTGGAGGTCGGCACGCTGGCCGGGTACTCGGGCATCTGGCTGGCTCGGGGGCTGGGCGAGGGCGGGCGGCTGGTGACGGTCGAGGCGGCGCCCAAGCACGCGGACTTCGCCGAGCGGTCATTCTCGGAAGCGGGCGTGGCGGATCGCGTGACGGTGGTGCGGGGGACGGGGCTGGAGGCGCTGCCGCGGCTGGTGGAGGAGCTGGGGCAAGGCGGCGCGGACCTGGTGTTTCTTGACGCGGTGAAGACGGAGTACCCGGAGTATCTGCCGCACGCGAAGCGGCTGCTGCGCCCGGGCGGGCTGCTGGTGGCGGACAACGCGCTGGGGGGCGGATGGTGGATCGACGACGCGGAGGGGAGCAACGCGAGCCGCGACGCGGCGGATCGGTTCAATCGGCTGGTGGCCGACGATGCGGACTTCGAGGCGTTCTGCGTGCCGATCCGGGAGGGGGTGCTGGTGGCGCGGAAGGTGGGAGGTGGGTGAGAGACGATCCTGCAATCATGTCGTTCGCAGGATCGCCGTGTGTCTCGGAAACTTCCCGTTCCTTCCTTTTCGCTACTTACGGCGCGAGTTGCAGCTGATTGATATCGGCAAAGGGCGCTCTTTTGAAGAAGCCGCGATAGTAGCCTGCCATCTCTGGGTCTTCAGAGAGCAAGTAGAGCTGAGCCAGGGCCTCAACCCCAGCCCGGGCAAGCTGTCGCTCCTTCTTGACCTGCTCGGTCGGGTTGGCGACGATACTCCGATCTCCGTGCTTTGCGATGAGCGCGTCCGTCGCCGGCGCGAGAAGTTGGATCAGATCGAAGACCGGCACGCCGCCGAGTTCGTCGGCAGGATCCAGCGGCTGCCTCGGATCCTTGCGTGAGATGGAGGCCAGTCTCGAGACATGGCCGATCGAGGTGGAGAGAACCTCGAACTGATCGAGATTCTTCGCCATCTCATGGAGAAACTCCGTGATGAGCGTGTTCGACGCGCCTTCCCGCACGGCGGTCTCCACGGCGACATGCACGACAACCCCATCCGACGGAACCGAATCGTTTCTCGCCATGGCGGCACGGACGGCCCCGACAAGATCACCCTCCGCCAGCGACAACCCGGCCGCGGCTCCGCGGAAGTTCAGCACCTGAGCGGGGCGGCTGGTCACGGATCCGGCCCGCACGCGGTCCAGGAGTTCGTTCGCGACCGTCAGCCGCGCTTTGAGCGGCACATCCACCATCGCGCAAAGCTGCCACGAAAGCGCGGAGTACCGAGCGACCCGAGTCTGATCCCGCGACGGCTTCGCATCAAGAACCTTGTACGCTTCGATGGCTCTGACAATGGCATCGGCATGGCTTGCGACATTCCGGCCCGCATGTTGGGACGCAAGGATGGAGACACGATCCGCGAGACGATCGAAGCGAACTTCTGGATCCACCGCCGTGTCGATGGCGATGTCGCAGACTTCCAGCGCTTCGTCCCAGCGTTCATGCCGGTTCAGCAGGGACATGACCACCAGCCAGCCGGACTGGTTGAGGACCGCATTGTCCGAAGAGTCAAGATCATCGGACAAGCGGGCGATCCACTCGTCCGCGACATCGGGAGTGATCTGCTGATTCGAGGTGATGGAGTTGAGATACTCCGCATAGTCACGGAGTGACGCATCCAAGCCGGCAGGATCGGCGACACCGGCGCAGAGCATGCTCGCCAAGAGTGCAAGAGGCCCAAGAAGCATGATGGTCATCGCTCAACTCCCATCTGGCGCGACGCCCGGTCGAAGGATGCGGTGCCGAGGGGCACATCTTACTCTCCCCATTCTAACGCCGCCCACTTGATCGTACAGACTCTTTTTCCGGATGAACTCAAGTTTGCCCTGTTCCGGGCGAGCGGAATGGCCGACTGGAAGTCGGCCCCACGGGGAGGGCGAGCAACCCCCACGATTCGAGGACTCATCGTGGGCGTGAACTGGGAGACACGGCTCGGCGCCCCCCAAGCCGTGCCACCGGGATCAGCGGCGGGGGTTGCGGTGGCTGGAGCGATCCGAGTCGGGGCGGTTGGGGCCAAAGGGTGTGCGCGGGGGTTTGACAGGCTGAGCGGGCGGGCGTGATTCTGGCTGTTCCGCGTTGGTCGGATTCGGCGTATCGGAACTCAAAGCGGGAGTGGCGGGAGCGGGATGGGTCAGCTTGGCGAACAGCAGGCGCCCCGCGGCGGTCTGGGTGCTGCTGGTCAGCGTCACTTCCACCGCCTGGCCGATGTGCGGCTCGCCGTCCTCGGTCACGATCATGGTGCCGTCGTCGAGGAAACCCACGGCCTGACCGTCGTGCTCGCCCTTGCGGATGAGCTCGACCGTGAGCGTCTGGCCGGGCAGGACGGTGGGCTTGAGGGCGTTGGCCAGCTCGTGCAGGTTGATGACGCTGACATTCTGGATGGCGGCCACGCGGGCGAGGCCGGCGTCGGTCGTCACCACGGACGCGGGCAACTGCTGGGCGAGTTCGACGAGCATCTGGTCCACCGCGCGGCTGGCGATCGGGGAATGGTCGATGGAGATATCGACGGCGGGATTGCGTTGGAGCCGGGCGACGATGTCCAGGCCGCGCCGGCCGCGGGCGCGTTTGGTGCGGTCGGCGGAGTCGGAGAGGGCCTGGAGTTCCTCGACGACGAACGCGGGGATGAGCAGGGGCTGCTGGATGAGGCCGGTGTCGGCGATGTCGGCGATGCGGGCGTCGATGAGGGCGGAGGTGTCGAGCAGGAGCGGGCGCGGGCCGCGGATGCGCTTGGAGAACTCGACATAGGGGATGACCAGGCGGAACTCGTCCTGGGTCTGGAGGACGGTGGTGATGCCGAGGTAGGCCAGGCTCACGCCGAGCAGCACCTTCATCGAGGGGATGATGGGCGTGGGCCGGAGGTCCCAGGTCTCGACCACGAGGTCGATGACCGCGCCGATGGCCCAGGCCGCGACGAGGCCGGCGATCAGGCCGAAGACCACGCCGGAGATGATCTGGATCTTCTTGACCGGCAGGAAGATGTCGATGGCCAGGAACACCACGGCCAGCACGCCCGCGACGGCCACCGGGATCCACCAGCTGATCGCCAACTGGATATCGAACTCGCCCGATGGGCGGGCGCCCACCCGGATGACATAGAGCATCGTCAGGAAGAGGAGGAGCAGGAAGAAGCCGATGCGGACGAGGCGGAGGACCGGGGCCAGGTCGTCGGGGCGGCCGGGACTGGAGGGGCGTCTGGAAGAGCGGAGGAATCGGGGCAGGATCGGCATGGGGAATCCCGGGCGGGGGCGAGGGGGCGGGGGGAGATCGCGGGTCCGGGACAGTGTACGGGCGACGGGCGGGATAAGATCCCCACTCGACCCGCCCGCGTCGGCGGCCGGGCCCGGTGCACGGGTGGCCCGTGAACCTGGTCAGGGCTTGACCGCAGCAGCCATAAGCGGCCGTCATCCGGTGCCGCCGGTGTCCTGGCCGCCGACGGGGGTGGGTTGAGGCCTTCAAAGGGAACGCCGCTTGCTGAACGCGATCGACCTCTTTGCGGGCGCGGGCAGGCTTTCCGTCGGGCTTCTGGAAGCCGGCGTGAAGGTGCGGCTCGCCGTGGAGATCGAGCCTGATTTTGCGGAGACCTATCGGGTCAACCATCCCGGAACCCGCGTCATCGAGGATGATGTGGCTCGGGTTGATTTCCGCAAGGAGACCGCCGGATGCACGATTGATCTGCTGTGCGGCGGGCCGCCCTGCCAGGGGTTCAGCACGGTCGGGAAAAAGGACCGGCACGACCCGAGAAACAAGCTGTTTTATGAGTTCCTTCGGGCCGTTGATGAGACAGAGCCTTCGGCGGTGCTGTTCGAGAATGTCGCGGGGTTTCGGGGCATGTACGAGGGCCGGGCGTACGAGGCGCTGGTCGGGGAACTCAGCGACCGCGGCTTTCTGGTGGACAGCCGCACGCTGGACGCGGCCGATTTCGGCCTGCCGCAGTTCCGCAAGCGGACCATCGTGATCGGCCTGCGGGAGCATGTTCCGTTCCCATGGCCGACGCCGACCCACGGAGGGGAATCCGGATTGTTCGGCCGGGCATCTTCCCGGCGCAGCCTGATGGACGCGATCGGCGACCTGCCTCCCATTGAGCCTGGCTCGGAACCGTCGCGGTACGCCGACGGGTCTCAGAACGATTATCAACGCAGGATGCGGCGGGGAAGCCGCACGCTCACGGAACATTCCTGCGCGAACTACGGCCCGCGCATGCGCGAAATTCTCAGTCTGATCCCACCGGGGGGCAGCGTGCATGACCTGCCGGAACGGCTCCGCCCGCGCGGTTACTTCTCGAACACTTACGCCCGCCTCCTGCCGGATCAGCCCGCCCCGACCATCACCCGAAACTTTGGAACACCCTCTTCATCACGGTGCGTGCATCCGTTCCAGAACCGCGCCCTGAGCACGCGCGAGGGCGCACGCCTGCAAGGATTCCCGGACTCGTACCGGTTCGCCGGCTCGAAGACCTCCAAGAATCTCCAGATCGGCAACGCGGTGCCGCCGATCTTGGGCGAGGCGCTCGGGAATGCGTTGGTCGGTTGCTTGGGCCGCGTGCGCCCGACGGCCCGCACCGCCTGAAGCCCGCCCGACCGCCTCTGCCCTCCGGACTGGAATCTTTTACGGACCATGCGACTGTGGATGCTGGTCGATCCCGGGTTTGTGGACATCGCCGCGAGCGCGGGGCGGCTGTATGCGTCGTGGGATCGAATCGATCGTGATTGGTATGAGCGGCCCTACCGCTGGATGATGGCGCAGATGGCCGCACGGGGGCTGGACACGGATGGGAATCCTCCGTTCTGGGCGTGGCACTCGTGTGGAAAACGGGGAAAGCGGGTGGACATGCGGACTTTTTTCCCGATCACATCGCAGCTGCGATTGACGCTCGAAGTCCCGGATGAACTCGTGCTGCTCAATGATTACACCCATTGGCACGATGTGCTCAACAACCATTATCTTTCAGAAAGCGAGGCTAAGGACGACCGGATCGAGGCGCTGGAGGACGCGGGCAAGCTTGAGCAGCGTGTGAAAGAGGCCACTTGGCAACGCATCTTCGATCTCACGCAGTGGGGCGACCCGGACTGGATCGGCAACATAGACGAGGCGCACATCCAAGCCTGCACGCCGTGGTTCGAGCACGCATGGATCCGGAGGGTGGAACGGTTCGAGCCGCACCCGTTGCGGGGGAGCCGGGCCAAGGCGAACTGGTGGGCGATGAAGGGGCGAGGGAGAGGTGGTTCAACACAATCGCCAGCGGAGTGAAGAAGAACCCACTTCACCGCGGTTGATTGGGGTGAGATCGTTCCGGGTCAAGCAGTCCGCGTGCCGACGGTCGCGGTGACAATGGAATCGAGGATCTGGATGGCGTTGAGAGCCGCGCCTTTGCGGAGTTGATCGCCCGCGATCATGATGCCGAACTCGGTGGGTGAGAATCGGCGGACGCGGCCGGCGAGAACGGGGTCGCGGCCGGTTGCCCCCAACGGTGTCGGGAAGCGGTTGGTCTCGCGGTCGTCCAGCAGCGACACGCCGGGGGCGGCGGCGAGGGCGGCGCGGATTTCATCTTCCGTTGCGGGGCTTTCGAGCGTCACCACGGCCGACTGGGTGTGGGCGCGGACGACCGGCACGCGGACGCAGGTGGGGATGATGGTCAGGGCCGGGTCGTTCCAGATGCGCCGGGATTCGGCGATCATCTTGGATTCCTCGCCGTTCAGGCCCGTGGCAGGGTCGAGCGGAGATTCGTGGCTGAAGACATTGAAGGCGCAAGGCTCGGGGAAGACGAACGGTTGGGCCGGACGACCATCGAGCGCGGCGCGGGTCTGAGTCTCGAGTTCCGCGACTGCTTCCAACCCCGCGCCGGAGACCGCCTGGTAGGTGCTGACCACGATCTTCGACACGCCGAACCGCTGGCGGAGCGGGTTCAACGCGGTCAGCAGGATGATGGTCGAGCAGTTGGGGTTGGCGATCAGGCGGGAAGAGCCGATGGTGTTTGCGTTGATCTCCGGGACGACCAGCGGCACCGCCGGGTCCATGCGAAAGGCGGAGGAATTGTCCACCACCAACGCGCCCGCCGCCACGGCATGCGGGGCGTGGGCGCGGGCGATGTCGGCCGTGGCGCACAACAGGGCGGCGTCGCAGGCGGGGAAGTCGTCGGTGAGCGCCTGCACTCCGACCCATGTTTCGGCGTAAGGGATGCGTTCACCCGCCGAGCGAGCGGAGGCGAGCGCGATGACGCGCTCAGCCGAATGCCCGCGCTCGGTGAGGATGGACAGCGCCTCGCGCCCGACCGCGCCGGTCGCACCGACCACGGCGATGAGCGGGAAGTCAGGCATGCACGCCCTCCACTTCCACGGTAGCATCCGCTTCGGATCTCTCTGCCTGCTCCGCCCTGCGGCGGAGCAGGCAGAGCACATCGGCGAGGACGGACTCGCTCGTGGGCCAGCGGCCCGCGCCCCGGCCTCGGACCGCCTGGACCACGCCGTCGTCCCACAGCACCACGCAGGCGTTGCGCTCACCCGGCACATCAAAGAGCGGATCGCCCGGCTCGACCGCCACAAGACGCACGGCGGCCCCGGACGGACGGGCAAGGTCGATGGACGCTATCTGCCGGACCACCGACTCAGCCGATCCCAGCCCGGCCGCGCCGCGGAGGTTCTCCGGCGTGAAGGCGTCGCGGGCGACGGCGTCGGGCGTGAGGGCCACGCCGAGGGTGCGGGCGATGACGCAGAGCTTGTTGGCGGCGTCGTGGCCGTCGATGTCGCCGGAGGGGTCGGCCTCGGCGTAGCCGCGCTGCTGGGCATCCTCGATGGCCTCGGACGCGGGGACACCGCGGGCGACCTGGGACAGCACGAAGTTGGTGGTGCCGTTCAGCACGCCGCGGACGGAGCGCACCGTGCGTCCGGGCCGGGAGGTGAGGGCTTCGAGGATCGGCACGCCGCCGCCGACGGAGGCGGAGCCGGAGATGGTCACGGCGTTGGCCTCCGCGAGCGCGTGCAGTTCATCCCATCGCTCGGCGAGCAGGGCCTTGTTCGCGGTGACGACATGCGCGCCGCTGCGCAGGGCGGATTCCACCGCGTCGGCCGCGATGGCGACGCCGCCGATGGTCTCGATGACGATGTCCACCCCGGAGGACGCGGCGGCCACCGGGTCGGTCGTGATGATCGACGCGGGCGGCGGGATATCCCTGGTTTTCTCGGGGTCGCGCAGGGCCACGGCCGTCACGGACACGCCGGGCAGGCGGGTGAGGTGGTGGTACACGCCCTGGCCGACCGCGCCGAAGCCGAACAGGGCGACGCGGAGGGCTTCGGTCGGTTCCGGGGCGGGCGCGAAGCGGGTCGGCTCGGCGCTGATGACCGTCGGTTCCGTGCCGTTGAGGCCGCTCAGCTCGAACGCGAGACCAAGCGACTGCGCGAAACGCACGGCCTTGTGCTGGATCACGCTGGGGTCTAGGCGGAGTTCGTCGGCGTAGTTGGCGGCGACGAAGCGGCGGGGCCTGGGGCCGGGCTTCTTGGGATCATGCTCGTAGAGGGCATCGACATCCTTCACGAGCCGGCACCGCGCGCCGAGCCGGGCGGCGATGGAGATCGCGGTCAGGTCCGACCCGCCGCGTCCGAGGACCACCGGCTGGCCCGTCGGTCCGTGCCCGATGAAGCCTGGGACGACGGCGACGCCGGTGCGGTCCAGCGCGGCTCGGACGATGCCGGTGTCCAGGCCCACGGGCGAGGCGTCGTCGGCCGGGCCGTCGGCCTGGAGTCCGATCGCGCCGGGCATGAGCAGCGTGGCGGATGTGCCGGCGCGGTCGAGCACGGCGATGAGGGCCGCGGCGGACTCGTACTCGCCCAGCGAGACCATCGCGGCGATGGTCTCGCGCTCGGCCCCCGGACAGAGTTCGCCGGCGCGGGCGATGAGGCGGTCGGTCGTTCCCGCGAAGGCGGACACGACGGCGACGACCCGGTATCCCTCCCGCCGCCAGCGGTAGATCTCGTGGACGACGGATTCGAGGGACGACTCGTCGGCCAGCACGGAGCCGCCGAACTTCAGAACGATCACACGCTCGCCAGGCATCGCTCGGCTCCCTTCGCACAGATGTCCGTGGCGGCGACGAACGCCCGCTCCAGGTCCGCGATGATGGTGCTCGCGTCCTCCAGACCGACGGACAGTCGCACGAGACCGTCGGTGATACCGACGGAGAGCCGCTGCTCGGTGGTCAGGTCGGCATGGGTCATGCTGGCGGGGTGGGTGATGAGCGTCTCGACCGATCCGACATGCTCGACCAGCCGGCAGTGCTTGAGGTTCGTGACAAACGCACGGGCGAACTGATCGCCCGCGGCGAAGTCGAACGACAACACCGCGCCGTGATGCCCGCGGTGCTGGGCGCTCGCCAAGTCGGCCTGCGGGAACGAATCCAGCCCGGGATAGTTCACGCCCGTGACCTCCTCCCGCTCCGCCAGCCACGCGGCGATGCGGGCGGCGTTCTCCGACTGTGCCCGCAGGCGGATCGGCAGCGTCTTGATGCCCTGGAGCGTGAGCCACGCATTGAGCGGCGCGATGATGCCGCCGGTGCATTTGCGAATGAAACGGACACGCTCCAGCACGCCCGCATCGCGCGAGACGATCACGCCGCCCAGCGCGGCCGAGTGGCCCTCGATGAACTTGGTGGTGGACGACACCGTGATGTCCGCCCCCAGGTCCAGCGGCTGCTGCAACACGGGGGTCAGGAAAGTGTTGTCCACGGCCAGCAGTGCCCCCGCGGTCTTGGCGATCCGAGCGATGGCCCGGATGTCCGTCAGCTCCAGCGTGGGATTGGCGGGGGTCTCGATGAAGATGAGCCTGGTGTTCGGGCGCACGGCGGCGGCGACCTCGGCCGTCTTCGTCGCATCGACAAACGAGCAGGTGACACCCAGGGGTTCGAGGATCTTCTCGAACAGGCGGGTGGTGCCGCCATAGACCGCCCGGCCGCACACGGCGTGGTCGCCCGCCTTCAGCAGCGCGAGGAACAACGCCGTCTCCGCCCCCAGCCCGGTGCCGAAGCACACGCCGGGGGGCGCGTTCTCCAGACGGCCCAGCGTCTCCTCCAGCGCGGCCACCGTGGGGTTGGACACCCGCGAGTAGGCGTGCGGGGCCGTGGACTCGATGCCGTCGCGGCAGTAGGTGGTGGACTGGACCAGCGGCGTCACCAGCGGCGCGCCGTCGCCCGATCCCTGGCCCGCGTGGGCGCAGATCAGGTCGAGATCCGAGAAACCGTCGGGGGTGATGGAGGCGGGTTGGGAATGAGCGCGAGTCATGGCCGTGAACTCCTTCGTCACGGCACCAAGAAACGCCAAATCAACGCGGGGGACCGCCACGCGGCTGGTCCTTTGACGAGTCCCGGCTCCGGCCCGCCGCCCGGTGAGGGAGGGGGGGGTGGATCGGTCTCGCCCGCATCGACCGGACCCCCGTCTGGGGGCGGCCTCGGCACCGCGGCTTGACGCTCGGTTGCCGCCCGGGACTTCCCGGGACTCTTGATGCAGTCGGGGAGAGTGTTGGCGGGCTTGGTTCATCCGTCAAGCCGGATGAAGGGATTGGGCAAAATTTTGTGTTTGGGGCAGTTTTGATTGGTTTTTGTTTTGGTTTCGTATAGTGTATAAAAGGATTGTTGGAGTTGGGGTTGATTTCGATGATTTTTTAGTCATAATGGAGGGCGGATGACCATGCCGGAGACGGCGGTATACCTGTACGCGGAGGATGGACGGTGCCCGGTGCTGGACTGGTTGCGGGAGTTGGACCAAACGGACCCGAGAGCGGTCAACGCCTGCATCGCGCGGGTGCGGCTGCTGCGGGCTTTGGGCCACGAACTGCGAAGGCCGCACGCGGACATGCTCCGCGACGGGATCCACGAGTTGCGGGCGAGGAGCGGGGGCGTGAACTACCAGCTCCTCTACTTTTTTCACGGCCGGGACATCGCCATCGTGGCCCACGGGCTGACGAAGGAACGGGAAGTGCCGAAGGTTGATATCGAACGGGCGATCGAACGGAGAAAACGCTATGAGCAACAGCCGGAAAAACACCGGACCTCGTTCGACGAGTGACGCCGTCGAGATCCTCGATCGGGTCTTCATCGGTGACGATCTTGCCCGGCGCGAGGCCGCGGACAAGGCCGTCGAGGACGCCCTGATCGGGCAGATGATCCACGACATCCGCACGCAGGCCGGGCTGACGCAGAAGCAGCTGGCCGAACTGGCGGGCACGGACCAGGCCGTCATCTCCCGGCTGGAGGACGCGGACTACGAGGGGCACACCATGTCGATGCTGCGGCGGATCGCCAGAGCGCTGGGCAAGCGGGTGGAGGTGCGGTTCGTAGACGCGGCGTGAAGGAGGTACGATCGAACCGTGTGAGAACACGCCGCCGGCGGAGCGCCATCCGGATACTGTTCCGCCCGTCACGGATCACGACCGTTCCCACCGCCGAGCCGCGCACCCCGCCATGCTGAGACCAAGCCACATCCTCGAAATCGCTCTGTACTCGCGCGACATGGACGGCATGCGCAGGTTCTACCGCGATGTGGTCGGCCTCGAACTGTTGCGTGACTGGGGCGAGGCGGGGCTTGTGTTCCGGGTGACTCCACAGTCGGTTCTGCTTGTGTTCGATCCCCGGCTGGCGTCCCGGCCCGGCCGAGGCGTGCCGGCGCATGGCGCCGACGGCCCCGGCCATATCGCCTTTCGGATTGATGCCGACAAGCGGACGGACTGGATCGACCACCTGGCCGCGAACGGCGTGCGCATCGAGCACGAGCAGGACTGGGCGGAGGACAAGGGCTGGCGCGCCGGGCACTCGATCTATGTGCGTGACCCGTCGGACAACTCCGTGGAGTTCATCACGGCCGACATCTGGCCCATCGCCGCCCCCGACCGCTGAGGAAGTGTCGCCGCCGACCGCACACGAACATGCTGTCCAACCCAATCCAAGAACTGCACGCGACAAGCGGGTAATCGGAGGGAGAACACGGATTACGAGGGGCACACCATGTCGATGCTGCGCCGCATCGCCAGGGCGCTGGGCAAGCGGGTCGAGGTGCGGTTCGTGGACGCGGCGTGAGTCATCCTGCACCTCGGTACTTGCGACTTGTTCGGTCTCAGCACGACAGCTCAACGGCACACCGCAAGACACTCTCAGGATGCATCAACTAGAAACGGGCTAACCCCACAGTTCCCCGGCGTGGTCCATGTGGTATCGAACTTTGCGCTCGACGCCGATCAACCCAGCACCATCAATGCGGATTTTGAAATCCACACCGTAGGCATTAACGCCGTCACCAGCATCCAGATGAACATGGTAGAAATCGCCAACGCGATGAATGCTCAAGCGACGCGAGTTAATCGCAACAAAGGACTCAATCGTCTTTGTTTGTGCAGACAGGAGTATATTCGCAAGGTCTCGTAAATATTCTGACGGTATCTCTATAACACCAGACCCAGAACAAAAGCTTAGGGTCCAAAGCACATCAATTGGCGGGCTCGTTTCTGCCCCCCAGAAGTTTGTCTGCACGCCCGCGTATGGTCGCACACTCATCATAACGGAAAAGCCGTCTATGGTTCTTCCTGCAATAGTGCGGATATCTCCAAACTCCGATTCAGAAAAAGCTACTTGCCGAGGAACTCGGCCTCCATCCTGACTCGAGCAGCTAGGCAACAAAAATCCGCAGGCACAAACTAGTCCACACAAAATGTCCTTGAAAAAATGCATAGTCTAAAGAACTGTCATTCCAGGGGCCGGGCGGTCACCAGGGCGAAACGGGATTCCACCCCCATCATTGCAAGAGCTGTCTTCTTCAGGACAGTCGCCAGCATCTTGAAGCTCAAAACGAATCCTACCTCCATTTTCATCGATCTTCTTCTTCAACTCATTATCAAAGGTCGGGTCGACCACAGTAATGCATCCATTTGAGTACCGTCTCTGATTATGGAACATAATTCCGTCACGACGAGTGCCGCGAGTTGTTGTAATGTGATTGGGAAGTTCTGGATGATTGGTGACCACGGGGACACGGCCTCTTCTCGTACCCATAGGATGGTTAGTAACCCAATAGTGCCCTGGTTCAAGCGGACCGTAAGTGCCATAAGGATCGCCGTCTGTCTCTGACGGTTGATTCCCGATCCTTGGGCTCGGAGGGGTCTGACACATTTGATAGTTGTTCGCTTCTGTGCATTTGGAGTAGGCGGGATCATTAGTGTCATTTATGCAACATGTCATCTTAAAATCACCCGAGGGCTTGGTGCACCTGACACACTTGATGAAGACCTCAAGCCCAGACGGATCATTAAATCGGATGGGAGACGAGCGTGCATACTGACACAGATTCGTGCCATCCACATACCCAATCGGATCCCGCTGCAGCCACCGCCCAGTACCCGGGTCGAAAATCGCGTGGGCCTCACCGGTGAACACGGCGACCATCAGGCAGATGAGCACGATCGGGCTTCGGATCGACATCGCGGTTCCTCCGGGCAGGTGTAACCAGTTTACGGGATGCGGCGTCCGCCGCCAAGGCCGTTCTGAGGAAGATTCTCGTGCAGGTCCGGGCCGTTCGGGTCCGGCTCCCGATCTGCGGGGTTCTTCCTGGTTCTGGGGAGACCTGGACGGCCCCGCAACGCTGGGTAGTCGGCGAGCTTGCGGAGGATCAACCGCCCCAGGTTGTCGTAGTTGTCGAGGGATTTTGGGTCGAGCCGGTGGGCATGGGCGTACGCCACCCCCGCCTCCCCGGCGCGCCCCGTGTCCTCGAGCACATAGCCCCGGGCCGCCATGAACAGCCCCAACTCCTCGGCCGGGCCGAGCGAACGCAGGTAGGACTCTGACGCCAGCTCGGCCTCGGTCAGCTTGTGCGGCCAGGTCTTGTAGTGGTCGTCGCTGAACACATTCAGGCCGCGGCTTGTCGCCTCGATGTTGAACCGCTCGGTCTCGTCCTCCCAGCGGGCGAAGACATGCTCGCGGGTTGTCACCAACTTTACGGGATACCCCAGACGCCGGGCGACTGCTACATACAGCACCGGCATCGACACGCAGGTGCCGCCCGCGTGCCCCTTCCCGCTCGTGGCCCGTGTCAGGCCGTGCATGAACACATCGCGGCTGTCGGTAAAGTCGGGTTGATAGATCCGGTCAGGGTTGTAGCGGACGCCGAAGTCCTGCTGGAGCACGGTGATCATCGAGAGGATCTTGAAGTAGCCGAGCGAGTGATTGAAATCAGCCGGGTTGGTATGGTATTGGTGGATGTTCCGTGCAAGATCGAGGCGGACCACCCCGGCCCAGCGATCGAGTACAGCCAACTCTGCGTCGATGTCGAGCCCATCGGAACCCGACAGGCGTTGGGCGCATAGAAGGTTCATCCGAGCGATGTCAACACCGGATAGCTCATCTGGCGGCAGGGCGAGCAGGGCGTGGAGTTCCGTAATGCCCGAACCTTTGTTGCTCTGCTCGGAGACCGAAAGCCGTTCCGCGGCGGGCTTTGGATCCCGGGATGTTGCGGTCTTGGGGACGCCCATAACGACGGACACCGTTCCGAGTGCGCCAGTTGCCAGCAAGGCCCCAGCCAGATTCAGCCAGCGGCGGCGTGACCGCCTGACGGCGGGCTGAGGGCGGTGGGAGGTCGTTCTTGGGCGTGCCACGGGGGCATCCTACCGGATGGGGACGCGGCCCGCCATCGGAGTCGGGGCCTCTCCGTCGCGTGCAAAGCCGCCCGTACAATCGCCCATGTCCTACACCGTTCTCGCTCGCCGGTACCGCTCCCACGACTTTGACGAGGTCGTCGGCCAGGAGCCTGTCGCACGCACCCTGAAGGCCTCGATCGAGGCCAACCGGGTGGCCCACGCCTACCTCTTCTGCGGCACGCGGGGGGTGGGGAAGACCTCGATGGCCCGCATCTTCGCCAAGGCGCTGGCCGGGGGAACGCCCGAGGCCGACGCCGCCATCATGCGCGGCGAGGACACCGATGTCATCGAGATCGACGGCGCGTCCAACCGCGGCGTGGACGAGGCCCGTGAGATTATCTCCAACGCCGTCTACCGGCCCATGCGGGGCAAGTACAAGGTCTACATCATTGACGAGGTCCACATGCTCACCAAGGAGGCGTTCAACGCGCTCCTCAAGACGATGGAGGAGCCGCCCGAGCATGTCAAGTTCATCCTCTGCACCACCGAGGCGCACAAAGTCCCCGCGACCATCCAGAGCCGCTGCCAGCGGTTCGACTTCCGCAACATCCCCGCGTCGGCCATCGCCGGGCACCTGGAGGATGTCATCAAGCGGGAGGATCTCCAGGCGGACCCGGAGCTGGTCCACGCGGTGGCCGTCCACGGGAACGGCTCGATGCGGGACGCCCTCTCGCTGCTCGACCGGCTGATGGCCACCGGTGAGAAGCGCCTGACCCTCGCCCTGCTCGAAAACCTGCTGGGCCTGCCCGACAGGCAGATCGTCAGCCGGCTAATCGACACGCTGGCCGAGGGCGATCCGGCCCAGGCGCTGCGCTCCGCCGGGGCGTTGCTGAGCAAGGGGATCTCGGGCGAGCAGTTGCTGCACACCATGCTCGAACGCCTGCGCGACCTGATGGTGCTGGCCGCGTGCGGCAAGGACACCGACCTGGTGGACCTCTCCGACGACGCGCGGGCCGCCGAGTTCGAGCGATCGAAGAAGTTCGACCCCGCCGGGCTGACGCACATGATCGCGGTGTGCGAGTCCGTGCAGCGGGCGCTCAAGTCCAGCCCCGCGCCGCGGGCGTTGCTCGATGCGTGCATCGTGCGTCTGGCAATGACGGAGAAGATCGCGGATGTGGCGGCGCTGATCGCGGGCGCCGGGGGCGGAACCAGCCCAAAAAAAGTCTGACGGCGGGCGCCGCACCCCGGACGCGCCCCACCGCGCCGGACCGCCCGCCGCCGACCCACCAGCCCCGCCCCCCCCACTCCCCCGACGCCGACCGCGAACACCGGCGCATGGTCGCCCCGCCTGCCCCCTCCGCGCCTCCGGCCCCCTCCGTAAGTGAGCGTCCGGCGGGTACACGCCGCGCGGATGGGCCGACCGCGACACCCACTCCCCCACCGCCCGCTGAACCCCCCACCACCACCCTCCGCGGCCCCACCCCCGACGAGATCCTCGCCGACCCGCTGGTCCGCACCGTGCTCGATGTGTTCGAGGGCGAGGTCAAACGCATCCACCCCCGCCCCAGAAAGACCGACCAGTAGACCATGCTCGACAACCTCAAAGCCATGCAGGCCCTCGCCGGGCTGATGAAGAACAAGGACAAGCTCGCCGAGGCGGGCGAGCGGATCAAGGCCGGGACCGAGGCCATGCGCGTCACCGGCCAGGCCGGGGGCGGGGCCTGCCGGGCCACCGTCACCGGGCGGATGGAACTGGTCGATCTCGTGCTCGATCCCGCGTTGCTGGCGGGGATGTCGGTCGATGAGAAGACCCGCGAGCTGGCCACAAGCCTGATCCGCGACGCCGTGAACGAGGCCAACCGCCTGGCCCAGGAGCAGATCAAGCGGATGATTTCCAAGGAAGCGGACGCCCTGGGCCTGTCCGGCATGGCCGACCAGCTCACGGGCCTGCTCGGGCGATGACCGGCTGCGTGGTCGAACCTCTCGCCGGGCCGCTGACCGTGCGCGTGCTGCGCGAGCCTGTGCCCCGCACGGCGCGACAAGCCGTCGGTATCGAAGCGGCGTGGAACTCGCTGCTGGCGGCGAATCCGCGGTACTTCAACGGGCGCATCCTGTCGTTCGAGTCCTACGACCCCGGCTCCGGCACGGCCACGGCCCGGGACGAGGAATACCGCGCCCACGCCGTCAAGCGATCGGTGGACCTGGGGCTCAAGTTCTTCGGCATCACGGGCATCCTGTGCGCCCCGGACGCGGACGGCGTGGACCGCGTGATGCTCGCCCGGCGCGGGCCGACCGTCCACGACTACCCCAACCTCTGGGAGTTCGGCCCCTGCGGCGGCATCGACCCGCCCCCATCGGCTCAAGGCGACACGCTCACCCCGGACATCCTGGCCGCCGAACTGCGCCGCGAAGCGCACGAGGAACTCGGCCTGGACCTGACCGGCGCGACACTCACCCACCTGGCCCTCGTCCACGACACGCCGGACATCGGCTCGACCGACCTGATGGTGCTGGCCCGCCTGCCCGCCATGCCGCACACGGCGGCGGCCAACTGGGAGGTCAGCGCCACCCGCTGGCTGACCCTGCCCGAGCTGGCGGCCTGGTGCGACACCCGGCCCCACGAGATCATCCCCACCACCCGGGCGATGGCCGCGTGGATGGTGCGGAACAGCCTGGTCCTCGACCCACTCCGAACCATCCATCCACGCCCATAGGCTTGGTCATGCCCGAAGCCCCCCTCCTCGCCGACCAAAGGCTCCGCGACCTGCTCGACGCCCTGGCCTCGAAGGTACCCGCTCCGGGCGGAGGGGCGGCGGCGGGGCTGGTCGGCGCCACGGCGGCGGCGACCGCCGGCATGGTGGTGGCCTATTCCCTGGGGCGCAAGAGCCTGGCCGAGCATCAGGCGTTCCTCGGGGATGCGTCGGCGCAACTGACCCGCGCGAGGGCGCTGTTTCTCGACCTGGCCGACGAGGACGCCGCGGCCTACAGCGTGCTGAACACACTGATGAAACTGCCCGAGGACCACCCGGATCGGCGCGCCGGCTGGGATAACGCGGTGGCCGGCGCGGTCGCGCCGCCGCGCGCCATGCTCGCCGCCGGCGCGGAGGTGCTGCGCGTCTGCGAGAGCCTGTGCGGGCGGACCAACCCCCACCTGCGGTCGGACCTGGGCGTGGCGGCGGTGCTGGCCGAGGGCGCGGCCCGCGCGGCGGCGTGGAACATCGCCGTGAATCTGCCCCTGCTTGGGATGGACCAGCGCGGGTCCGTCCACGCGGAGGCTGAACGGCTGGTGGGCGAGGCCCGCACGCGGGCGGCCAAGATCGAGGCGTGGTGCGGCTGAGGGGCGGGGGACCGGGGGGGGGGCGGGGCCGGGCCACGCTACCATCCGGCGTGTACGAGACCGACCTGTCCGCCAACCCGAGGATCGCCGAGCTGACGCGGGTCATGCGGCATGTGTCCGGGGTGACCGACCCGGCCGAGATGCTCAGCGCGTACGCGCCGTGGATCGGGATGCGCAGCCGCGAGGACTACTTCATCACGATCTCGCGCCGCGGCCTGCAGGCGGGTCAATATAAGTTCACCCGGCTCATGCCCGACCGCCCGGACCTGGACCATCCCGGACGCCCGCACTTCCCGAACCCGTGGGCGCAGTGGGACCAGATCCCGACGCACTCCGGCGGGCTGGTGGGCGAAATCCTTGAACGGGGCGAGCCGCGGCTGATCCGGGGGCTGGACCTGACCGCCGACCCCGTGCTGGGCAAGGTGCTCGGCCCGGCGGCGGGGCGGATGAGGGTCATGGCCGCGATGCCGAGCTTCGACGCGGGCGAATCGCTCAACTGGACGCTGGCCCTCTGCGAGGATCCGGACGCGGTCACACTGGAAGAGTTTGAGGCCAACATGCTCGATCTGAACATGATCGGCACCTCGACGCGCAACCTCGTCGCCCGTCGGCAGGTCGAGGAACTCAACAGCCGTTTCGCCGCCCAGATCGAGCAGATCGCGCGCATCCAGCGCACGCTGCTGCCGGACAAGAACCCCGACTTCCCGGGTTTCGAGATCGCCACCAGCTACATCCCCTCGGACGACACGGGCGGGGACTACTACGACTACTACCACTACCCCGACGGGCGCCTGGGCGTGCTGATCGCGGATGTCTCCGGGCACGGCGCGGGCGCGGCCACCGTGATGGCCATGCTGCGCGCCATCATCCACTGCTTCGAGATCGACAACCTGGTCGATCCGGCCGTCTTCGCCGACTACTGCAACATCAAGCTCGCCGAATCCCGCCTGGAGGGAAACTTCGTCACCGCGTTCTTCTGCGTGATCGACCCGAACACGGGCAAGCTCGTCTGGTCCCGCGCGGGCCACAACCCGCCCCGCATCCGACGCGCGGACGGGACCATCGATGTCATCACCTCCGCGGGCACGCTGCCGCTCGGGATTCTGGATGACCTCGAGGCCGAGTCCGACTCCGGGTACCTCAACCCGGGCGACACTCTGGTGCTGTACACCGACGGCATCACCGAGCTGCGCGACAGGAACAACGAACTCTTCGGGGAGGAACGCTTCGACGACACCCTCCACCGGTGCAGCGGGATGCCCGAGTGCGTCGTCGATTCCCTCCATCAGGCCATGTACCGCTTCACCGGCTCGATGACCCGGCAGGACGACCAGACCCTCGTGGTCGTCCGGCGCTCGGACGCACGGGGCACGGTCGCCACGCCATGAGCCGGACCGACCACGCTCCCGATTGGTTCGACGCGCCGGACCCCACCGGCCTGACCGAGACCGGCGAGCGGGGCCTGCGCTTCCAATGCACCATGTGCGGCAACTGCTGCACCGGGCCGTCCGGCTTCGTGCTGTTTACCGAGGACGAGGCCCGCGTGATGGCGGCCAAGCTCGGCATCACCCTCGATGCCTTCTGGAACGACCATACCCGCGACACCATCCTCGGACGATCACTGGCGGAAAAGCCCAGCCCCTTCGGGCAGGACTGCACCTTCCTAGACCGCAAAACCATCCCGGGCAGGGCGGTCTGCTCGCTCTACGAGGCCCGGCCGCTGCAGTGCCGCACCTGGCCGTTCTGGAAGTCGGTCATCGCCACCCCTCGGCACTGGGAGCGGGCCTCGCGCGGGTGTCCCGGCATCAATAAGGGGCCGCTAACCTCGCCCGAGACCATCCGCGTGACCCGCGACCGGCTGGAGATCTGATCGGGATTCCCCTGAATCTCGGGCCACCATCGCCCGCCACATTGGGATGATTCAAAGTCTGACTTTGAATCATCCCACACACCGGAGAGTGGAGAGGAGCGATCCGCATGACGATCCAGATCCCCCCCATTTTGACAGGCGTGGCGGTTGTGGACCAAATCACCCCAAATCGCCGAAGATCCTGCCCCGCCAAGCACTTGGGATGACCCGCGCCCGAGAACGGCGAATACTTGGGGTCACATGGACGCATTCTGGCAGTTCGCTCGGAAGATGGGGCGCTACAAGGCCCTGCTGGTCACCGGCTTTCTCTTCGCCGCGATCTCGGCGGGGGGGTTGGGCGCGGGCCTGATCGCGGTACAGCCGGTGCTGGACGCCGTGCTCGAACCCAACCATCCGGGCCTGCCCAAGATCGTCTCGGACTTCAACAACCACGGGCTGGTGCGGGGGCGCATCCCCCAGACCTTCATCAACGGGCTGCCGGTCGGCGCGTTCCCCGGCGTGGTCTGGATCATGGCGGGCCTGGGCGTGCTGACCGTGATCGGGGCCACGGCCAACTTCCTCCATCAGTTCTGCGCCCTGACCGTCGTGCAGCGGACGGTGGCGCTGATCCGACGCCAGGCCTACGGGCGGGTGCTGCACCTGCCGCTGAAAACCGTCGTGGCTGAAGGCCCGACCGATGCGATCTCCCGCGTGGTCAACGACACGGAAGCATTGTCCCAGGGGTTCATCGCGCTGCTCAGCAAGGCCGTCACGCAGGTGACCAAGGGGCTGGCGGCGCTGGTGGCCGCGTTCGTGATCCACTGGCAGCTCGCCCTGGCCGCGCTGATCGTGATGCCGGTGATCGCGACCATCATCCGCAAGCTGGGCAAGCGGATCCGCAAGGCGTCGGGCCGGGCGCTGACGGCCCGGGCTGGGCTCTTCCGCGCCGCCACCGAATCCCTCCAGGGCCTGCGCGTGGTCAAGGTCCACACCACCGAGCGCTACGAGGCGGGGCGATTCGCCCGCGTCAACAAGGAGCTGCTCCGCCAGCAGCTCAAGGTGCGGACGGCCCGCTCCGTCGCCTCGCCGCTGATCGAGCTGCTCACGGTCTTCGCGCTGGGCGGGCTGGTCGTCCTGTCCGCCAAGCTGATCCTCGACGGGCAGCTCTCCAAGAGCGTGTTCTTCTCCACGCTGGCCGCCCTGGGCATCGCGGGGGCCAGCATCAAGCCGCTGACCGGGTTGCTCAACGACATCCAGGCCTCCGGGGCCGCGGCCGACCGGCTGGCCAGGCTGCTCGAAAAGGAGACCGAGCCAGGGCACGGCACGCGCCTGCCCCGCCTGTCCCAGCACCGCGCCTCGCTGACCTTCGACAAGGTGCGCGTGGTCTACCCCGGCCAGACCACCCCGGCCGTCGACGGCGTGAGCCTGGACATCCGGACGGGCGAGACCGTCGCCTTCGTCGGACCGAACGGCTGCGGGAAGACCACGCTGCTCTCCCTCGTTCCGCGACTCTTCGACCCGGACGAGGGGCGGGTGCTGGTGGACGGGACGGACATCACCCGCGTGCGGGTGCGCTCGCTGCGCCGGCAGATCGGCGTGGTGACGCAGGAGGTCATCCTGTTCAAGGGCACGGTGCGGGAGAACATCGCCTACGGCAACCCCCACGCGGACGAGGCGGCCATCCTCGCGGCCGCGAAGAAGGCCCGCGCGCACGACTTCATCTCCGCCATGCCGCGCGGGTACGACACGCCCGTCGGCGAGCAGGGGCTGACGCTCTCGGGCGGTCAGCGCCAGCGCATCGCCATCGCCCGCGCCCTGCTGCGCGACCCGCGCATCCTGATCCTCGACGAGGCGACCAGCATGGTCGATGCCGACAGCGAGAGCCACATCGGCGAGGCGCTGCGCGACTTCTGCGAGGGACGCACCGCGCTGGTGGTGGCCCACCGCCTGCGCACCGTGCTCAGCGCCGACCGCATCGTGGTGATGGACGCGGGGAGGATCGTCGCCGTCGGCACGCATGAAGAACTGCTCGGCTCGTGCCGGCTGTACCGCCAGCTCGCCCGCGGGCACCTGGCCGGGGAGGGTGGGGAAGGCGAAGCAAGCGGGAGCGACACCGCCGGCAACGCGGAGGCCCGCTGATGCAGGACGCCGCGCCCGACGGGACCATCACCTTCCGCTGCGACTTCTGCCGCAGCGCGTGGGACGGAGACCTGGCGATGGTCGAGGGGCACCGCGGGTCGATCATCTGCGGGCGCTGCCTCTCGGTGGCCTACGCCGAGCTGGTCCACCTGCGGTCCGGGTGTCCGTGCCAGCCCGGGGAGAAGTGCGTGCTGTGCCTCGAGGAAGGGCGCGAAGACCCGCACTGGGAAAGCCCGACCCACGCCGGCGTGCTGGCCTGCCGGCGCTGCGTCAAGCAGTCCGCGGGCGTGCTGCACAAGGACAAGGACACCGCGTGGACCAAGCCGCCGGACCCGGCCGGGGCGGTGTGAGCGGGAAGGCACGCCTGTGCTGGCGGGGAAGACCATCCCCTCACTCGCGTTCGGGGCTACCTAGAGATCCGCACAGGCGGGACGCCGGGGCCACCGGGGAAGATGGCCGACTGGAAGTCGGCCCCACGAGAAGAACCCCACGATTCGAGGAGGGGGGGCTCATCGTGGGCGTGAACGGAAGAGTCGGCACGGAGTGCCGACCTACCGGCGGCTGTCAATCATCGCCTCGACGCGGTAGCGCTGGCGCTGGAAGTAGGTCTTCCACTCCTCGTCGGTCTCGCGCATCACGGCGTTGCGGATGACCTGGACCGTGCGGTCGTCGGCGCGCCCGGTCATCTCCACCGCGCGCACGAAGCCGCGCATGGAGGGCAGGTGGGAGGGGTCTCGCTCGAGCGCCATCGAGAAGTGGCGGTAGGCCTCCTCGCCCCAGCCGTTGCGGAGGTAGGCCAGGCCGATGTTGTAGGGCGGGCGGGGGTCCACGGGCATCAGGTCGCCGGCCACCTGGAAGGCGGCGACGGCGTCGGCGTAGTTGGCGTCCTCCATCAGCAGCAGGCCCAGGTTGTTCCAGGCGTTGTGCAGCGTGTCGTCCAGCGACAGGGCGCGCTTGTAGGTCTCGATGGCCCGCGGACGGTCGGTGGTCTCGAAGCGTTCGGCCTCCTGGGCCAGGCGCACGGCCTCGGCGCGGCGGCGGGCGATCTGGTCCATCGTCTCGGCCGCGCTGGTTCCGGGACGGTCCGCCAGCTTCGGGGAGGACGAGCAGCCGACCGCCAAGGCCAGGCCGGCCCCACACGCCATCACGACAATCATCTTCAGCGCCGTCCGCATGGGCGGGTTCCTTTCGGTCTTGCTCAGTTCAGCCGTTCGTAGCGCGCAAACACGATCTCCACCTGCCACGCATTGGCCTGGGGCACCACCTTGACCGCCGTCGGGTGGATGCCGGGGACCCGCTCCGAGGCCAGGTTGATCCACGAGATCACCGGCTCGAGCGACTCGACGCGCAGGTTCTGGTACCGGTAGGTCAGCCGGCGCGACTCCTGGTAGGGGTTGCTGCCCGTGACCGGCACCGGGACCGCGCCCGTCATGCCCGCCTCCGTCGCCAGGTTGCTCATCCGCGAGAGAATGTCCGGGATGGGGCGGTAGCGGTCGTCGGTTGGGGCCGCGGCCAGGTCGGCCTGGAGTTCGGCCAGGCGGTCGGCCCGCACACGGATGCTGTCCAGCGTGGACGATTCGCGCCGGAGGGACCTGGCCGCGCCGGCGTCGGCCCGCCAGGCGAACGCGGCGATGGTCAGGCACAGCAGCAGGGCCAGCCCGGCGACGGCCACCAGGTGCGCGGGGCGATTGGCCCGCGCGCCGGCGTCGGCCCGGGTCGCGAGGGCGTAGCGGTCGTCGTCGCTGAGGCGGCGCGTCTCGCTCACGGGCTGGTCCTCCTCTGCGGCCAGCTCGCTGTGAACGAGACCGCGATGCGGTTGCCCTGCGACACCGGCGACCACGGGTTCCATTGCAACTGCGAGCCGCCGATGGACCGCAAGGCCCCGTAGAGCTGCTCGGCCGTTTCCACATCGGGAACCTTCACCTTGACCGTGACGATGGTGTCGTTGACCTCGATCTCGTCGAGCGTCACGCCGGGCATCACCAGGACCATCGACAGGGTCTCAAGCTCGGCCAGGATGGGGCGGGGGTTCTCCTCACGCACCGCGCCGGTGCGCCGTTCGATCTGGGCGATCCGCGCGTCGATGGCACCGAGCGGGAGCGGGTCCATGATCAGCGACGGGTCCACGGCGTTGAGCAGCTCGGTGCGGGCGGCGCGCTGGTCGGAAACCAGGTCGCGCGTGCGTCCGGCCCGCCCGAAGAGCAGGGCCGCCAGCACGCCCACGCAGGTCGCCGCGACCAGCAGCGTCAGCGCCGACCAGCGGAAGGCGGAGCGGTGCGCCCGCGTGGGGCGCTCGGTCAGGGGCTTGAAGGCGTTGATGTGGCGGGCGTCGAGCGTGCGGCGCAGGGTCTCGGCCACGGCGTCCTCGCAGCCCACGAGGTCGGTCAGCGCGCCCGGCCAGGCCCGCGTCAGGCCGGAGCCGATCTCGCCGGCGGACAGCCCGCGCTGCGACGGACGCCCGACGACGACCACCCGCGACGGGCACACGCCGGTCTGCGCCGACCAGCCCAGCCAGTCGCCGGCCAGGCGGGCGATATCGTGCTCGTGCACCTCGGAGGCGGGGCGGCGGTCGTCCGTCCGCGTCTGGCGCAGGCGGGCCGAGCCGCAGGCGAGCAGCGTGCCGCCCCGCGCCCAGGCCCAGACCAGACGGGCCGCATCGTGGTCGATGGCGACCACCGCGGCCGGGGGGTGCTCGGCGGAGACGATGCCCGCGCCGGGCGTCGCGTCGGCCCGCGCGCCAGGGTCCCACGCCTCCGCCAGGGCGTGCCAGAGCGTGACCACCCGCCCGACGCGCACACCCAGGGCATCGAGCCGATCCATGAGCAGTCGCGCGGGCGCGTCCGGGGCGGCGAGCACCGCGGCACGGGTCTCCGTGTTCGTCTCGCCGAGCAGGTCGTAGCTGACTTCGAGCGGGAGGCGCGGGAGGCGGTCGGCGATGCCGGGCGTCTGGCCCGGGTCCAGCCCGTCGTCCTCGCCGGCGGGGAGGGCGCCCATGCCCTCGACCGCCGAGCGGATCAGCTCGGCGTCGGCCTCGCGTCCCTTGACCCACGAGCAGGCCGCGCCGTCCACATCCAGGCAGAGTGTGTCGAGGTGTCTGGGCGTGCGAGTCTCGGCCAGGCGGTCACGAATCCACTCGGCCGCGTCCAGCGCGCCGGCCTCGGCGGACTCGGCGTCGGCGGCGGAGAGAGTGGCGGCCAGCCAGGACTCGTCCGAACGCTCGCTGAGCAGGCGTGCCCGCACGATGCGCGCTCCGCGGTCGGATCTCTGGATGTAGCAGGCGCGGTCGCTCAAAGTGGCTCACGATCGGGAAGGGCGAGTGAAGGGCGCGGGCAGGCGGGGGGGGTCAATCGTCGGCGTTCCCCGCCGCGGGCGTGGGGGCACCCCGGCCCTGCATGTTGATGTTGGTTCGGGGGGGCTGGGTCAGGCGGGAGTTGCGTTCGCCCAGGGTGCCGGAGCGCTGGCGCTCCAGGGCGCGGTTCCTGCGGTCGATCTCCTCCTGGGGCAACTGGCGCGTGTTCGACGGGGCCGGCTGGGCGGCGGGGAGCTCCACGCGGTTGACGATGCCGCCGTCGGCCATCGTCACGGCGGGGCCGACCCGCGCGGCCAAGCCCAGATGCTCCCGGGTTGTCCCGTCCCCCACCATGATCATCGTCGCGGTGATCCGTTCGACCACCAGTTCCGCGAACTCGGGCCGATCCGCGGGCGGGGCGAGGCGCGCGCCCTCCTGGACGAACCGTTGGCGTCCGTCCACATTGATGAACGCCGCGTCGCGGTCCCCCAGACGCACGACGCCCAGGAAACGCACGCGGTCCACGATCGCGCCCGCCGCCGGACTCTCCTGCACGGGTCGGGATTCCAGACCCGTGTCCGTGTTGACGATCACGCCCTTGGCATCGGGGATCTTGGGCGCGTTGTCCAGCATCGCGAAACGGGCGGCCAGTCCCCCGGCGTCCACCGGGCCGAAGGCCACCGGCTTGAGCACGCTTGTACCGCCTGTTCCCGCCCCGGCCATCCCCGGGGGCACGCCCGGGCCAGGCAGGGTGGAACCCTCCGGCGGGAGTGGGCGGTCGGGAAGTCCGGTCAGACCCAGCGCGACCGCGCCGACCCCCAGCACGACGACCGCCGCCCGGGTGATCTGGGCGGTCAGAACGGCGTTTGATCGGGTCATGGGCTGGGTCATGGAGATCCTCTGGAACAGTTTATGGCCTCATCGGTCGTCAAGATCGCGCAGGTCGAACCCGTCGGAATCCACGCCGAGATCCTTCCAGGTGAGGAACGAGCCGAGGTCCGTCGCATTGCCCGCGTTCGTGCCGCGCCGGCCCGTGGAGCCGACGCGCAGGCGGGCCAGCCCGCCGTAGCGGGACAGGAGTTTGCCCCTGTCCAGACCCCGGCCGCCCTTGAGTTCGACGATGATCGCCCACAGCTCGACATCGGTGGCGAAGAGGCGCAGGGCCTGGATGCGCTGCTCGTTGCTGAGGTTCACCGCGCCGACGGCGGTGGTGATGTCCTGGCGCGTCACCGTGCCGGACCGCGCCCGCGTTCGGATGATCTCGTTGGCCAGGTCCTCGCCGCGGTCGCCGGCGACGGCCGTCGAGACCGCCCGCAGCACCGCCTCGGACGCGGAGTTGACCGACACGGCCGAGGGGCCGACGGACCTGGTGAGTCGCAGGTATTCGTTGGCGCGGAGCGAGGACGCGAGGTTCTTGAGGATGACCCCTGCCTCCTCCACCTGGGCGGCGGGCAGGGCCGAGAGGTCGGCCAGCGCGGTGCCCTGGCCGTCGCGCAGGTAGACCGACACCACGGAACCGTCCGACAGCTCGATGTCCATCGCGTGGCCGGTCAGCGGGTCGATCACATCGGCGATGGCGCGCCCGGTCTGCTGCTTGAGCCACGCGCCGATGGCCTCCTGCAGGCCCATGCCCGCGTGGTGCTCGTGGTAGGCGCGGAGCTGGCGCTCGACCACGCGCGTCTCAGCGGCGAACCGCGACATCGACACGCCCACGCCCAGGCCGACCACCACCAGCGCCAGGATCACCAGCGGCATGACGAAGCCGCCCCGCGCGAACGGCTTCATGGCCCACCCCCGGAACCCGACCGGTTGCCCCCGCCCACATCGATCGTATGGTTGGGCGGGCGGTTGCCGCCGGGACGCCCCCCCGGCCCCCCCGGCCCGCCGGGTCCGCCCGGCCCCGCCGGGCCTCCCGGGTTGCCCGGCCCGCCCGGGTTCCCGGGGCCGCCGGGTGTATCGGTGTCGGCACCCGTGCCCGTTCCGTCGGCGGTGGTCGGGTCCTCGCCACTGGTCCAGCCGATCTCGAAGAGCCAGTTGGCGTACTGCCCGCTGAGGAGTCGGATCTCGAGCTGGGCGTAGGCGGGCAGGTCGGCGATCGAGGAGGCCGTGTATTCCGTGACCATCTGGTCGCTCTTGAAGACCCGCCACATCACGGCGTCGATGCCGGTGAGCACCGGGATGGCCCCCGCCAGGCGGGCGCGGATCTGGTCGGAGGAGCCGTTGACATCCGAGCGGGGCGAGCCGCCCGCGTTCAGCTCGGCCAGTTCCGCGCTGAGGATGGGGCGCCACCAGAGCGTCCAGCCCTCGGGCTGGTCGGAGCGCATGCGTCGTTCCAGGCGCGGGTCCGGGTCGCTGAGCGAGAGGTTCATCATGATGAGTTCGCGCGTGCCGGCGGGGCGCAGCTCGAACACGCCGCGGATCGCGCCCGAGGCCGCGTCCGTCGTGGTGAAGTCCAGCGAGTTGCTCCGGTCGGCCTCCACCAGCCACGAGCCGTAGCGGGAACTCATGATCGACGGCACGGGCGAGCGGGCCACCGTCACCTCGAAGCGGTAGGGACGCACGCCGTACTGGTCGGCCGTGACTCCAAGGTCCGGCTCCAGGATCAGTCGCGGGCGGGCGGCGGGCTGGGCGGACGCCTGGGGCGCGCCGGTGGCCTGCTCCTCCATCAGCAGTTGCAGGAAGGCTCGGCGAACCGCCAGCTGGGTGGTCCACAGCTCGCTCGTGCGCTCGTACCGCTGGCCGAACGCCCGCTCGGCCCTGCTGGTGGCCAGGAAGATCGAGACGCAGCCGAGCATCACCAGCGCGCCCACCACGACGGCCAGCACCGTCTCGATGATCGAAAAGCCGCGCCGTGAGCCGTTCATCGCGTGCCCCCTCCCGTGTCCAGCTCGCCGAACAGGTTCATCAGGCGTTCGATGCCGTCGGGCTGTTCGAGCAGGCTCTGGAGCGAGTCCGGGTTCGAGAAGGCCAGGGGGTCCACCAGGCGGGTGATGACCACGCCGGGGATGTCCGGGCCGTACTGCATGGACCCGCCGGACTCGGGCGCCAGCCACACGCGCAGCGTGACCATCCGCACCCGGTCGAGCGAGACGCCGGAGCCGACCCCGGACGATCCGGCGGTGGGCGTGGCCGGCGTGCGGGTCACGAAGCGCACCCGCTGCTCGTCCATCGACCAGCGGAACAGGTCCGGCCCGTACTCCAGCGGCAGGGATTGGCTGGGCAGGGAGCGGCTGTCGTCGATGAACTGGAGGATGAGGCGGTTGGCCAGCTCGGCCGCCGCCAGCCGGCGCTCCATGCGCGCGTGCGACCGCTGCATGAGCGACACGGAAGCCGCCAGCGATGCCGTCACCAGACCGAGCAGCACCACGCCCAGCACCGCCTCCAGGAAGGTCACGCCCGGTCGCGCGGCGCGTCCGCCGCGGCGGTGCCGCGTCGGTGGGGCGGGATTGGGGTGACGGGAGAGCATGTCAGTTGGGCAGGTCCAGCGTCCAGAGGTCGAGGTTGTCCTCGGCCGCGTTGAAGTCGCGGTCCGCGCCGGCGCTGATCAGCCTGTAGGGCTGGGCCGCGCCCGGGGTCACCTGGTAGTAGTACGGCGTGCCCCAGGCATCGGTGTCCGAGCCTGCCTCCAGGTACTGCCCGATCATCACCTGCAGTGAGCTGGGCGGGGCCGAGTGCTCGACCATATAGCTGCTGACCTGGGTCTTGATCGTGCGCATCGAGTTCTTGGTCGCGTTCACCTTGGCGCGGGCCACCTGCGGCAGGATGGCCACCGCCGCGCCCGCGGCCAGGATGCCGATCAGCAGGATCACGGCGGTGATCTCGATCAGCGAGAAGCCCGGTCGGGCCGCCCACACTCTGTTCCGATTCGTCATGGCTTCTCCTTTCGGCGGGCCGGACCCGCCGCCTCTTCGTCACATCACCTTGCTCGTCACCGACAGCATGGGCAGCATCACGGAAACGATCATCGTCCCGATCACCAGGAACAGGACCACGATCAGCAGCGGCTCGAGCACCGCCATCAGGCGGCCCGTGCGGGTGTCCACCTCGTTGGCGTGGTCCTGCGCCAGCGAGTTGAAGGCCGAGTCCAGCTCGCCGCCCTGGTCGGCCGCGATCAGCAGGCGGCGCGTGGCCTGGGGCAGGCTCTCGACCTTCTCCACCAGGGTGCGGAACACGCCGCCCTCGATCAGGCGGGACCGCAGACGGGTCAGGTCCCGGGCCATGCCCTTGTCGCCGATGGCCTTGGTGCTCACCGCCAGCGCGTCGGCCAGCGGGATGCCCGAGCGCGTCATGGCCCCCATCACCGAGAAGAACCGGGCCAGCTCCTGGTGCTTGATGACCGCCCTGACCCCCGGCAGGCGACGCACCACCCCCATCAGCGCCGCCCCCACCGCGGATCGGGCCGCCACGCCCAGCACGATCAACGCCGCGAGGACCGCCAGCAGGATCAGCGCGTTCCCGCGGATGAACATGCCCAGCCCCAGCACCACCCGCGTGAACGCGGGCAGTTCCACGCCGGCCGAGAGCATCGCGTTGCCGATCATGGGCACCACGATGGTCAGCAGCACCACCACCGCCGCCGCCGCGATGGTGAGCACCACCGCCGGGTAGATCATCATCGTCACGGCCTTGCCGGCGACCTCGCGCACGCGGTGCGCGTTCATGCCCAGCTGCGCCGACGACCCCGCCAGGTCGCCCGTCCGCTCCCCCGCCTTGTAGACCGCGACGGACACCTCGTCGAACGCGCCCACCGTCTGGCAGGCCTCCGCGAACGAGCTGCCGGAGGCCACCGCGTCGCGCATCCGCAGCACGCGGTCGGCCGACTTCGCCCCCACCACCGTGGCCGCCACCTCGAGCGCGTCCACCAGCGGCACGCCGCGGGACAGCAACTGGGCCAGCTGCGTGTTCAACGCTTCCTGATCCCTCAGGCTGAAGTACCCATCCCCGCCCGGCGACACCGGCAGCTTCCAGGTCCGGCGCAGCACCTGGCGGTCGCGCCGGAGCTGCTCGGCCAGCGCGCGCTCCGACCGCGCCCGCCGGATGCCGAGGGTGCGTCCGCCCCCCGGCTTGTTGGCCAGATAGAGAAATGAACCCGCGCTCGCGGCCGCCCGACTCATCGGTCCCAAACTCCCTCGCCAAGTTCCTGTCCGTGGAACAACCTGAACAAGCGGTTTCTCAACCAGAACACCCTACCACAAGACCCCGGCCCGTGCCTTTCTTTATACGCCCGGGGCCGGGCTTTGTTGATCGGCCCATCCGACCAATCCACAATATGAACGCAATCGACCCCGCGCGGCTTGCACCCGCCACCCCCTTCCCGGTGGCCCGGCTCGCCGAGCCGGGTCTTTGACTCTTTTCGGACCCCCAGCCCTCCCCCCCGTCCCCCCGACCCGGAACCCCCATGCCCACCTCTCCCACCGCCAGCCCAGCCGCCCCTGCCACCCCCCCCGCCCGAGGCACCATGCGCGGCCTCATCAAGCACCACGCCGGACCCGAACTCCAACTGGTCTCCGACCGACCCATCCCTGAGCCGGGGCCGCGCGAGGTCCGGATCAAGGTCACGAAGGCCGGCATCTGCGGCACCGACCGGCACATCTGGGAGTGGGACGACTGGTCCGCCTCGCGCATCCCGGTGGGGATCATCACGGGGCACGAGTTCGTCGGCGTGATCGACAAGGTCGGCCCGGGCGTGACCCAGTGGCAGCCGGGGCTGCGGGTCTCGGCCGAGGGGCACATGACGGCGGGCATGGACTACAACAGCCGCACGGGCAACGCCCACATCGCCAGCGACACCACCATCTTCGGCATCGACCGCGACGGGTGCTTCGCGGACTACATCGTGGTGCCCGAGTCGAATGTGTGGCCGATCCACAAGGACATATCGGACAACCACGCCGCGGTGATGGACCCCTTGGGCAACGCGGTCCACACGGTGATGGCGGCGGGCGTGTCGGCCAAGACCGTGCTGATCTCGGGGGTGGGGATCATCGGGCTGATGGCGGTGACGGTGGCGCGGGCCGCGGGCGCGGCGCGGATCTACTGCACCGATGTCAACCCGCCCCGCCTGGCCCTGGCCCGCAAGCTGGGGGCGGCCGAGGCCTTCGACGCGCGCGACGATGCGTGGATCAAGCGGGTCCGCAAGGAAACCCAAGAGGGCGTCGATGTGCTGCTCGAAATGTCCGGCGCGCCGGCCGCGATGGACCAGGGCTTCCGCGCCCTGCGCAACGGCGGCACCGCCGCCCTGCTCGGCCTGCCCGCCAAGCAGGTGACATTCGACTTCAACAGCCACATCATCTTCAAGGGCTGCACCGTGCTGGGCATCAACGGGCGCAAGATGTGGGAGACCTGGTATCAGATGGAGCAGCTGCTGCTCTCCGGCCGCCTGGAACTGGGGGACATCGTGACCCACGAGTTCCCGATGACCGACTACAAAAAGGCGTTCGAGACCATGATCTCCGGCGAGGGGATCAAGGTGCTGCTGGACATGCAGCGATAAGCCGGCCCCCTCATACGGATCCCACCTGAAGATCTGGCGTGGCCCGATCGACAAGCCGCGACTGCAAGGGAGCGGCCGAGCGACGCACATGCCCTTCGCGGCCAGCAAACCCCGGCGAGCCGGAAGCCCGCTCCTTTGCAGCGGAGGCTGGTATTGGCTCGGCGGCCAACGGATCACGCCCGGAAATCAAGTGGAATCCGTATGACTGGTGCTTGTCCGTCGCTCGGCGCGCGCTCGTTGCTTGGTGCTCGCGGCCGCTTCCTTGCGGGCGCGGCTGGTAAGGCCCGGCGGGATCGTCTAGCCTTCCCCCTGCTCCGCGCGCAGCGAGGCGGCGATGCCGACCTCCTGCAAGCGGATGCTGGCGTGGTCCAGGGCGTTCTTGGCCTGATAGAAGGCGTTGGCGTCCACGGACTGCCAGTCCGCCTCGGCCCGCTCGACGAAGGACCGCAAGTCGGCGATGGCCCGCTCCAGAGTCGCCCGCTCGTCGGGGGTGAGTTGACCGGCTTGCTTCTCGAAGCGTTCGCCGATCCACTTCAGGTCCAGTTTCGCGTTGGTGATGAGGTCCACCACGCGGTGGCGCTGCATGTCGTCGCGGGCGTGGGTGAGACTCTCGGCCTCGATGCGGTCCACCTCGTCCGTGGTCAGGCCGTGGTTGGGGATGATCTGCACGCCGGCCCGCTTGCCCGAGCGTTGCTCCACGGCGGAGACGGTCAGCACGCCGTTGGCGTCGACGAGGAAGGTGACCTCCAGCTTGGGGATGCCGGCCGGCATCGGGGGGATGCCCCTGAGTTCAAAGGTTCCCAGGCTTCGGCAGTCCGCGGCCATCTCACGCTCGCCCTGGAGGATGTGGAGTTTGATATTGGTCTGGCCATCGACGCTGGTGGAGAACCGCTCCATCGCGCGGGCGGGCACCGGGCTGTTGCGGAAGATGAGCTTGGCGACCGCTCCGCCGACGGTCTCCACCCCGAGCGACAGGGGGATCACATCGAGCAGCAGGGAGCCTTTGGTCGCGCCGGACAGGATGGAGGCCTGCACCGCCGCGCCGAGGGCGACGACCCGGTCGGGGTCGAGGGCGGTATACGGCTCCAGGCCGAAGAACGCGCCGACCTTCTCGCGCACGAGCGGGACGCGGGTGGAGCCGCCGACGAGGATGACGGCATCAAGGGTCTGGCCCCGCATGGCGCGGGACGCATCGCGCAACGCACGCTCGCAGGCCTTGAGCGAACGATCGACCAGCGGGGCGACGATGGCTTCGAGTTCATCCCGGGTGAGCGTGCGCCGGTACACGCGCCCGCCCCCCAGGTCGATCTCCACCGGGGCGGCGTCGGCATCGGACAGGCGGTGCTTGACGGCGCGGGCGAACGACAGCAGGGCACGCCGGGTTTCCACGGGCAGGGATTCGAGCGTGCCGCCGTCCGACCGGCCGAGCTGCACGCCGATCTCGTCCGCGAGCAGCCGGACGATGGCGTGGTCGATGTCGTCGCCGCCGAGCCGGGTGTCGCCCGCGGTCGAAAGCACCTGGAAGAAGTCCGTGCCCCCCCCACTCCCCCCTGGGGTCAGCCGGAGGATGGAGATGTCGAAGGTGCCGCCGCCGAGGTCGTAGACGGCCACCGTGCGCGGCCCCGCGTTGCGTTCGGCGGCCCGCTCGGTGCCGATGCCGTAGGCGAGCGCGGCGGCCGTCGGCTCATTCACAATGCGCACGACCTCCAGACCGGCCAGCCGCCCGGCGTGGCGGGTGGCCTGTCGCTGGGCGTCGTCAAAGTACGCGGGCACCGTCACCACGGCCTTGCGGACGGGCACGCCGAGTTCGGCCTCCGCCCGGCGCTTGAGTTCCCTGAGAATCTCGGCCGAGACTTCCTCGGGGCTGAGCGTGCGCCCGTCGGGCAGGCGCACGCGGGCGGTGCGGTTCGGCCCTTCGACCACCTCGTAGGACAGGTACCGCAGGTCCGGGCGGACATCGTCGAGCGAGCGGCCCATCAGCCGCTTGACGCTGGTGATGGTGGTGCGCGGGTGCAGGGGGGCTTGATCGAGCGCGGCGCGCCCAACGGTGATACCCGCGTCATAGCGGACGGCGGAGGGCAGCATCGCCTCCCCCGCCCCCAAGATGCGCGGGCCGCGCTCGTCGGCGATGGCGACGAGCGAGTTCGTCGTGCCGAGGTCGATGCCGAGGATGGGTTCGGGGGGCGAGGTCACTCTGGATCGTAGGGATTCGGAGGGGGGAGGTACGCAGAGTTCGCGGAGATCACGCAGAGGGCGCGGAGGGGAAAGAGGAGTCTTTGAACGCGAAGCCCGCGAAGGGCGCGAAGTTGGGATCCGGCGATTGTGTGGTTGGATGCGGCCCCGTCGCGGGCGCGCCGGGCTTGTTGGCAGGATGAAGAGGAGAATCAGGAAATGGCCGACTGGAAGTCAGCCCCACAAGAGCAAGTCACGGGTGAATCCACGACCACTCGGCCAGTTGGTCGGCCAGGGTAATGAAGGCTTCGGTCTCGGGTTCGCCCTCGGGCATGGCCAGGGTGGTGCGGTGGCCCCGGGCGTGGATCTCGACGAGGTAGACGCGACGCCCGGAGGGGGCGTCGAAGGTCGCCGGGCTGGGGAGGATCAGGGCGGGGGCGACCGATTCCGGGGCGGCGTCGCGCAGCAGGGACCAGAGCCGGTCGCGCTCGTCGCCGGTCAGGTGGCGGGTGATGGGCGGGTGGACGGCGTTGGTGGCGCCCTGGCCGACGGCGGTGCGGAGCCAGCCGTCGGGGGAGACGGTGTAGCGGGCGGCCCGCTGGCCGGGGCGTCGGACGGGTGAGTCGGGGGTGTAGACGGTCAGGCCCAGGGTGAAGTCGGCGGGGCGGGACTCGCCCAGAGCCGCCGCCGGGCGGGTGCCGGGAGCGGCACAGGCGGCCAGGCCCATCAGCAGGGCGGCGGTGCCGATGATCCGGCGGAGTTGGCGAGTCTGAACCAGCATGGGGGCAGTGTACGGGGAAGGGAGGGGCCAGGCGGCAGGCCCTATCCTTCCAGCCCTATGGATATCTCCCTGCGTTGGTTGAATCAGTACCTGTCGCCCGGCGATGTGACGGCGGCCGAGGCGGACGCCCTGCTGACCGAGGCGGGCCTGCCCATCGAGTCGCACACCGCCCGCGGCGACGACACGGTGATCGATGTCGAGGTGACCAGCAACCGGGGCGATTGCCTGGGCCATGTCGGCATCGCGCGGGAGATCGCGGCGGCCCGGCACGCCACCACCCGACGCACCCTCAAACTCCCCGAGATCGAGCTGCCCAGCATGGGCGGCGCACCGATCACCACCCAGGTGACGCTGGAGAACCGCGTACCGGAGCACTGCCCGCTGTTCACGGCCCGCCTGATCCGGGGGGTGAAGATCGGGCCAAGCCCGGCATGGCTGCGGGATGCGCTGGAATCGGTCGGGCAGCGCTCCATCAACAATGTGGTGGATGTCACCAACTTCATCACGCTGGAGCTGGGCAACCCGTGCCATGTGTTCGACTTCGCCAAACTCGCGGGCGGAACGCTCGTGGTGCGCTTCGCTCAGCCGGGGGAGAAGGTCAAGACCCTGTACGCGGGTGAGCACGCGCTGCGAGCGACGGACCTGGTGGTGGCGGACGCCGAGCGCCCGCAATCCCTGGCGGGCATCATCGGCGGGCACGACAGCCAGGTGGACGCGACGACCACGGATGTGGTGTTCGAGATGGCCACCTGGAACCCCGTCACCATCCGCAACACGGGGCGGCGCTTGCAGATCCGGACGGACGCGGCGTACCGCTTCGAGCGCGGAATCGACCCGCGGACCATCGCCTACGCCGCGGATCGGGCGGTGCAGTTGATCTGCGAGGTCTCCGGGGGCGAGCTGGCCGAGGGAGTGCTGTCCGCCGGCGCGCCGCTGCCGCCCGACCGGGAGGTCGCGCTGCGGGTGGCGCGGGTGGAGAAGATCCTGGGCGTGGCGGTGCCGGAACAGGAGATCGCCGAGCTGCTTAACGCGCTCTCGATCCGCACCGGGCTGGCCGCGGAGGGCGTGCTGCACTGCGTGATCCCGGCGCACCGGGCGCACGACCTGACGCGGGAGATCGACCTGATCGAGGAGGTCGCGCGGGCGCGGTCGCTGGCGAAGATCCCGCTGAAGGAGAAGCTGGAAGTCACGGTCCACGCCCCACAGCGCGCCGAACGGTTGCAGGAGGAGTGCGCCCGGACGCTGGCCGCTCTTGGCTTCCACGAGACCGTGACCTTCAGCTTCACCAACCCCACGAAGGGAGCGGCCTTCCTGCCCGGCGGGCTGGCGCCGGTGTCGGTGGACGACGACCGACGCAAGGCCGAGCCGACGCTGCGCCCCAGCGTGCTGCCGGGGCTGCTGGGCACGCGCAAGGCCAACGCGGACGCGCGGGCCACGGTCCCCGGGGGCGTGCGCCTGTTCGAGATGGCCGCCACCTTCGCCCAGTTGCCCGACACGCGGCGGACGGTCGAACGGCGCACGCTGGCGATGCTGGCCGATGTGGTGTACGCCGGGAAGAAGGCCGGCGTGGAGGAGGTCCAGCACGCGGTGCGGGTGGTGCGCGGGGCCATCGACGCGGTGGTGCGGACCTGCTTCGGGCCGGATGCACGGGTGGAGATCGAGACAGGGGCCGCCGGGGGCGTACACGGCGGATATGACACAGCGGCCCACGCCAAGGTCTTCGTCGTCGCCAACGGCCAGCGCCACGAACTCGGGGCGTTCGGCGTCATCTCCGACGCGGCCCGCAGGCTGGAAGACCTGGATGTCCCCGTCGTGGGCGCGGAGCTGTTCCTGGATGTGCTGACCGGCGCGCCCGTGCCCAAGACGGGCGTGAAGCTGCTGCCCCAGTTCCCCGGCATCGAGCGGGACCTGTCCCTGATCGTGCCGGAAGCGACTCCTTGGGCACGGGTGGCCGCACTGGTCGAGGCGTGCGCCCTGGAGCGGTGCGTGGGCAGCGAGCTGGTGGGTGTTTACCGGGGCAAGCAGGTCGGGGGGGTGGGGGGCGGCAAGAAGTCGGTCACGCTGCGGGTGCGGTTCCGGGATGACGGGCGGACGCTCCGGCATGAGGAGGTTGATCCGCAGATGGACCGCCTGGCGAGCAGGGCCAGGTCGGACCTCGGGGCGGAAATCCGGGCCTGAGCCGCGTGGTTGTTTCCATCCAGACAAGCGGATTCCCCGCGTGCGGGACGGGGCCTCGCCACCAAATCGGGCCGGGATGAGCCGAAGGGTGCGACCCGGTGCCCTCCCGCTCGTATGATGATGTGTCCGAAAACGGACCAGGATCACGGCATATCGACCCGTGATCGCTCAATATCCGTGGGTTCGACCGGGGTGAGGGTTCCCCGGGCCTCCGGATGAGTCGGCCGCGATCGGGGGTGCCGTGCCCCATCGCCGCCCGTTGGGTGCCGGGTGCGTGCCCGACGCCCTCCCCGTGTTCTCGGACCACCCCGCGTCCGAACGCGCCGCCTGAAATGAACCGGACCAGGCATGACCCTGATAGAGTCTGACGGCGGCTCCACCCGCCCCCAACCTTCCGCCTCCCCCACCCCCCAACCCCGGAGGGACCATGAGCGCCATGATGAGCAAGCCCACCACCTCGACCGCCCCCGCCCCGTCCCCCGCGACCCCGGCCCAGGGGGCCGATAAGCCGCTGATCTGGGTGAACGGCCGGATGCTGCCCAAGAGCCAGGCGATGGTCAGCGTGTACGACCACGGCCTGCTGTACGGCGACGGCGTGTTCGAGGGCATCCGGGTCTACAACGGCCGGATCTTCAAGTGTCAGCAGCACATCCGGCGGCTGTACGAGTGCGCCGGCCGCATCCACCTGGACCTGGAGAAGCATGTCTCCCGGGAGGAGATGGTGCGCATCCAGCGCGAGTGCATCGCGGCCAACGGGATCAAGGAAGGGTACATCCGCCTGCTGGTGACGCGCGGCATCGGAACGCTTGGCCTGAACCCGTACCTGTGCCCGGAGCCGGGCGTGGTCTGCATCGCGGACACCATCCAGCTCTTCAAGCCCGAGATGTACGAGAAGGGCATGCGGGTGGTGGTGGCCAACCGGCCCAAGACCCCGATCGAGTGCCTCGACCCGCGCATCAAGAGCCTCAACTACCTGAACAACATCCTGGCCAAGTGCGAGGCCATCCACCTGGGCAACAAGCTGGGCATCACCAAGGCGGAGGACCAGCTGCTCGAGGTCATCATGCTCAACACCGAGGGCAAGGTGACCGAAGGCTCGGGCGACAACATCTTCATCATCAAGGACGGCGTGATCCACACCCCGCCGAGCGAGGCGGGCATTCTCGAGGGCATCACCCGGCGCTTCGTGATGGACACGCTCGCGCCCGGGTGCGGCGTGAAGGTGGTCGAGAAGCACTTCGACCTGCCCGAGCTGCTGGCGGCGGACGAGGTGTTCCTGACCGGCTCGGCGGCCGAGATGATCGCGGTGCGCGAGGTTATCGAGCACGACGACCTGACCGTCACCGGCACCCACACGATCTCGGCGGGCGAGGGGCCGATCACCAACGCCCTGCGCACCCGGTTCCGCCAGATCGTCACCTCGGACCATGTTCCGGAGGATTGACCCCGAGGACTGACCGGAACGGATCTCCAACGACCGATCGGCGGCCCGGCCATGCGTCGGGCCGCCTTTGTTTCCAGGCAGGCGGTAGACTCAGGCCATGCCGGAGGCGAGCGGTTCACAGGCGGCGGGCCGGGTGCGGGCGGTGGGCCTGTGGCTGGGGCCGCTGCTGGCGCTGGCGTGCTACGCCGCGCTGGGCGCGTCGTCGCTGGACGAGCCGGCGCGCCGGCTGGCCGCCGTCGTGGTGCTGATGGCGACATGGTGGATCACCGAGACCGTCCCGCTGGCGGCCACCGCCCTGCTGCCGCTGGCCATGTTCCAACCCCTGGACATCGCCCCGATGCGTCAGGCCGCGTCGGCGTACTCGGAGCCGGTGATCTTCCTGTTCCTGGGCGGGTTCATGCTGGGAAAGGCGTTGGAGCGGTGGGGAGCGCACCGGCGCCTGGCGCTGCATGTCATCCTGCGGGTCGGAGCGCGTCCGAAGCAGATCGTCGCCGGGGTGATGATCGCCACGGTGCTGCTGGGCTGCTTCGTCTCGAACACCGCCACCGCGGTGATGATGCTGCCGATCGTTTCGAGCATCGCGGCGCTGGCGGGCGGGGACGACCCGGACGCGCCCGAGGCGCGCCGGTACGCCGCGTGCCTGCTGCTGGGGATGGCGTGGTCGGCGAGCATCGGCGGCATGGCCACGCTGACCGGCACGCCGCCCAACGGCATCTTCGCCGGGTTCATGGCGGACCAGTACGATGTCCACATCAGCTGGGGCCGGTGGCTGCCCATCGGCGCGCCCGTCACGCTGATCCTCCTGCCCCTGGCGTGGGCGATCCTGGTCTACATCGCCCAGCCGGTGCGGATCGGGGCGATCCCCGGCGGGCGGGCGCACATCCGCGCGATGCTGGAAGGGATGGGCCGGCCGGCGCGGGGCGAGAAGCTGACGGGCCTGGTGTTCGCGTCGGTCGCGGGGGCGTGGGTGCTGCACGCGCCGCTCACCGCCCTGCTCAACCGCGGACGGGTGGGGGCGGACCGCTTCATCGGCTGGCACGACGCCGCCATCGCCATGCTCGGGGCGGTCGCGCTGTTCGTGCTGCCGGCGGGCAGGGGCGAGCGCGTGCTCGATTGGAAGAGCGCGGAGAAGATCCCCTGGGGCGTGCTGATCCTCTTCGGCGGGGGGCTGGCCGTTTCGTCGGCGTTCTCGACCACGGGGCTGGACGCCTGGCTGGGCGGGCACATCGCCGGGCTGGGAACCCCGCCGCTGCTGCTCGCCCTGGTCTGCATCGTGCTGCTGATCCAGGGCGTCGGCGAGCTGACCAGCAACACCGCGACGGTCAGCACGATGCTGCCCGTCGTCGCGTCCATCGCGGTGGGGATGGGGTTCGAGCCGGGGCCGCTGCTGCTGGCGGTGGCGCTGACGGCCAGTTGCGGCTTCATGCTGCCCGTGGCGACGCCGCCCAACGCGATCATCTTCAGCACGGGCAAGCTGACGATCATGGACATGGTCAAGGCCGGGCTGTGGATGAACCTTGCGTCCACGATCGTGATCGTGCTGTATGTCTGGCTGCTGGGCGCGCGCCTGATGCCGAGTATGTGATACGGATTGTCTTTCAATCTCGGGCGTGATCCGTATGGAGCCACTCGCGCTCCGAAGGGTGGATTGGATCCTCGAACTTCCATGACCCCTCCGGGGTCAAGTCTTTGGGAGTTTCGACCTTTCCACGGGTTGCGCTGCGCTTCACCCGTGGCTACAAACGCGCGCCCCTCCGGGGCGTTTGGACGCATGACGCGCGGATCACCCCGGATCGCACGCCCGACACTCAAGCGCTGCCCGTATGAGACAGATTCACACCCCGGATTCAGTGTGGATCCGCATCCGACGAGTGGACGCGCTCAAAATGGGGCGTACTTCCAGTGATTCACGCCTTCATCAAGATCGTGTTATCACGACTCGCGGCGGCGCGCGATCCCCGATAGACGCGGCGATCTCGTTTCACGGGCGGAAATCCCGTCGATGGCGTGCTTTCCCGCGACATGCTCCGGGCATGACGAGCGGATGGAGCACGGCTGAAAACTCGTGATCCTTGACGCGATCGCAACATCATCCGCAAACGATCTTGACACGATCCCGGGCGGTCGCGTGCTTCACGCAACCTTCGCGTGACGAAAGGAGAACGGCGGGCGGGTCCGCAGGATGATCTGGCGAACGGCAAGCCCTCGGCGACATCGGGTCGGGCGGCCGCCGCGGACGCTGGACCATCGCGCGAGGAACAAGTCATGTCGAGGATGAGGATGCCGGGTCGCACCGGCTTCACGCTGATCGAGCTTCTGGTCGTCATCGCCATCATCGCGTTGCTCATGGGGCTTCTGATGCCCGCCCTGGGCAGCGCGCGAGAGACGGCGCGGCGGGTCAAGTGCCTGGCCCACCAGCGGATGATCGTGCTGGCCGCCACGATGTACGCCGAGAACCACCCGAAGGGCGCGTACATCCCGACCTCCGACGGCGGCGAGGACAACCTGGCCTGGCTGGCGCCCGACTACTTCGAGCGTGCCGAACTGGCGGTGTGCCCGAGCACCAGCAACTTTGTGGACCCGACAGTCATGCTCCCCGTCGAGAACAGCCGGAACATCTACGGCGTGGATGTGCCGCTGCACCTGACCCAGTCCGCCCTGAGCGGGGTGGACAACGGGGACGGGATGCTCGGCGTGAACTTCAACGGGGGCGGGCACAGCTTCGAGGTCTGGGCCTGGCGGAACAGCTACCAGGGCGCGGGCGCCAACGGCGGGTGGACGGTCTACCCGGACGGGTGGTACGACCGCACGATGGGCACGATCAGCAGCAACCGGCAGCGTGGGCTGCGCCCGACCGACCCCGCCTATGTGCCGGCGGTGCCGGACTTCCCCGTCGAGGGCCGCAACGGGCTGCTGATCACGAACCGCAACCTCGACCACCCCGGCCGCGTCATCCTGACGCTGGACTCGGACCAGGACCACATGCAGCAGCAGCAGCGCCTGTTCCCCGGCTCACTCAACAACTGGCCGGAGAGGCACAACAACCACGCGGAGGCCGGCCTGAACATCGGCTACGCCGACGGCCACGCCGCGTGGGTGAACCGCGGGCCGGACCTGATTGAGGCGTACCTGTACAGCGGCACACTGGGCGCCCCGGATGTGCGCACGCGGCTGATGGAGCTTCATCCCGGACTCCGCAAGGAGACCGTGCGCATCGGGCGGAACAACTGGACGCGCTGGCGGATCGAGCGATGACCAAGCGGCCCGGCGGGCGTTCCGTGCGGGCCGATCCGGGCAAGGCGGCCCGTGTGCGAGAGAAACGACACCTGAGACATGGTTTGAGGAGACAGAAAATGACGCAACGCAATGTGCTCTTGGGACTGATCTGCGCGGCCGGGCTGGCGTCCGGCGCGAGCGGTCAGGTCATCATCAGCGAGATCTTCGCCAACCCGAACAACGGGGACTATCCCGGCGAGTGGGTCGAGATCTACAACCCCGCGGATTTCCCCGTGGACATCTCCGGCTGGTATCTGGACGACGAGGACGGCGGCACCGGCTCGCCGTTCCCCGACGGCTTCGTGATCGAGCCTGGCGAGGCCATCGTGATGACCTGGTCCTTCATCGGCCAGTTCAATCCGGCCGGGACCCAGCCCGACGACGAGGGCGCGATCTGGTTCGACGAGGAGGATTTCTACACCTCCTGGGGCCACCTCAACGCCGCCGGGCAGCCGTACCGCGTGTTCGTGTACCACGACGCCTTCACCATCGCCAACACCCCGACCGCCACCAACGAGGTGCTGACCCTGCGCAACGCGGGCGGGGCGATCATGGACGAGGCCAACTTCCTCAACAATGTCCAGGGCTGGCCCGCGGTGATCGCCGGCAAGTCGATCTATGTGGCCAAGGATTTTCTTGATGAGTTCTCGAACGATGTCGGCTGCGCCTGGCGCCTCTCCACGCCCGGGATCGACGGCGTGAGCGTCTCGGGCACCAGCCCGGCCCTGGTCCGCCCCGACGGGACCACGGTCGCCGGCTACCCCGCCGACAACCACGCCTCGCCCGGCTATGTGGAGGTCGGCACCGGCAAGTTCATGGACTGCAACGGCAACGGCATCTCCGACGCCCTGGACATCTGCTCCGGGTTCAGCCAGGACTGCAACGGCAACGGCATCCCGGACGAGTGCGAGCCGGACTGCAACGGCAACGGCCTCGTGGACGAGTGCGAGATCCGCGTCAACCCCTTCCTGGACACGAACCTCAACGGCATTCTCGACTCCTGCGAGATCGCCCTCGACCCGTCCCTGGACCAGAACGGCAACGGGCTGCTGGACAGCTACGAGGCCTTCGCGGGCAGGGTCATCATCACCGAGATCCAGTTCGACCCCTTCACCTCCGGCGAGGAGATGGAGTATGTCGAGATCTACAACACGACCGGCGGGCCGATCGACATCTCCGGCTTCCACCTGCGCGACATCGAGCCGGGCGGCGACCCCGCCACCGAGCCGGTCCCGGCCGGGACCGTGCTGCCCGCGGGCGGCATCGCCGTGCTGACCCGCCGTCTCGACGGCATCAGCGCTGAGGAAACCCGCCAGACCTACATCGAGGCCTGGGGCGCCGCCACCCCGGCGGGCGCTCCCATCCTGTGGATCCCGCTGGGCAACTGGGGCGCCCGCGCCACCAACGCCACCGAGTTCGCCGAGATCCTCACCCTGGTCTCCGGCCAGAACACCATCGTGGACATCGCCAACTTCATCAACCGCACCTCCAACAACGAGCCGCTGCCGGGTGGCTGGCCGGGCAGCGACGGGCACGGCTCGTACTACCTCGACGGCTCCAAGCTCACCGCCCAGGACAACGACATCGGGACGAACTGGCGCCTCTCCATCGAGGGCCTGTCGGGCGTGATCCGCTCCAACGAGTTCGATCCCGCGAATCCCCCCGCCGGGGTCAACCCCGACAGCGGCGGCGAGGACTACGGCACGCCGGGCTGGATCCATGCCGGCTCGCCCCAGGAGCCGGACGGGCGCGTCATCATCACCGAGATCATGGCGACGACCAACGCCGTCTTCCCCGGCTACAGCCCGCTGGACCCCAACGCCCCCGGCGGCGTGGATGAGTGGGTTGAGATCTACAACACCACCAACGGGCCGATCGACATCTCCGGCTGGTACCTCCAGGACGAGGACGGCCGGACCACCGGCATCGCCCCCGGCTCCGTGCTCCAGGCCGGTGAGGTGGCCGTGATCATCGGCGGCGACCACCCCGCCGATGTGCCCAACCCCGTCCAGGCCTTCTACGACGCCTGGGGCTGCGGCTACCAGGTGTTCGTGGTCAACAACTGGTACACCGACGACGGGTACTACGGCCTCCAGCGCCTGGCCAATGCCCCCAACTTCATCAACGAGATCCTGCGGATCGTCGACGCGAACGGCACGCCGACCGATATCGTCAACTACGACGACGACGGCTTCGTCTGGCCGGTCGACGCCTCCGGCGTTCCCACCGACGACGCCTGGTCGATCTACCTGTTCGGCCTGTCGAACTTCAACAGCGTCGCCAACGACAGCGGCCTGAACTGGGCCGACTCGCTGGCTCCGATCGACGGCGCCCGCATCCTCACGCCCAACAATGTCTACAACGGCCTGGGCTTCGTGTTCGGCTCGCCCGGCCACCTCGAGGGCGTGCAGACGCCCAACCTGACGGACTGCCGCCCGACGGCGTGCAGCGCGGCGGACCTCGCCGAGCCGCTCGGTTCGCTCAACTTCTTCGATGTCGCCGCGTTCATCCAGTTCTACAACGCCCAGGATCCGCGCGCCGACCTGGCCGCCCCCATCGGCGTCTTCAACTTCTTCGATGTCTCGACCTACATCGGCCTCTACAACGCCGGCTGCCCCTGATCTTCTGATCCGGCACTGAACGCGCCGGGCGGTGAGAACCGCCCGGCGTGCTTTTTGGAGTGTGATGCGGAGCGATTCACATGACAATCCCGGAGCGTGACCTGATCGACAAGCCGCGACTGCAAGGGAGCGGCCGCGGTTGCGTCCGTGGTGAGGTGTTCCGTTTTGATTGGTCGTTGCCGATTGTTCGGCATTCGGTCGTCGGTTGGCAGTCCCGACCGCTCCCTTGCAGTCGCGGCTTGTCGATCAGGCGGGGTCCGTGGCATCCCATGCGGCCAGCCGCGCCCAGCGGAGTTTGGCCGACTTGGACCGGGGGTTCTCGGCGATCTCCTCCTCCGCAGCAATGATCGGATCGCGGGTTTCCTCGGAATAAACGCCTTCCCGGAAGCCGTCGCGGAAGTGGTACTTCACCCGCCGGTCCTCGCCGCTGTGGAAGCTGATGACGGCGGCCACCCCGCCCGGCTTGAGCGCGTGCGGCAACACCTCCAGCAGCTTGTCAAGATTGCCCAGCTCCCGATTGACGAGGATGCGCAGGGCCTGGAAGGTGCGGGCGGCGGGGTGGAGCTTCGCGCCCGCGGCCCGCTGGATGGTGAAGTCCCGCGCCTCGCACACGATGGCCATCAGCCCGAAGGTGGTGGTGATGGGCGCGACCGCCCGGCGCTCGCAGATGATGCGGGCGATCTCAGGCGCGTCCGTCTCGTCGCCGAGTTCAAGAAACGCGGTAGCCAGCTCGTCCTCGGACATCGAGTTGACCAGATCGGCCGCGGTCTTTGGTCTGGACGGGTCCATCCGCATGTCCAGCGGCCCGTCCTTTCGGTACGAGAACCCGCGGGCGGGGTCGTCGATCTGCGTGCTGGCCACGCCGACATCCGCGAAGATCCCGTCCACCCGCCAGCCCTCGACCTCGGCCAGCGAGAGCACGACGGGCAGGCTGGCGAAGTTCATGTGGTAGAGATCGAACCGAGCGCCCGAGCCGACCCGGGCGAGGTTCTCCCGCGCGGCGGCGAGGTTGGCCGGGTCCAGGTCCATCCCGATCAGGCGTCCGGTGGGGCCGATGCGTTCGAGGATCGCCCCCGCGTGGCCGCCGAGGCCGACGGTGCAGTCCACGATGGTCTGGCCCGGTTGGGGATCGAGTGCGTCCAAGACTTGGTCGAGCAGGACGGGAATGTGGGGGGGGCGGTTTCGGGGCACGGAGGTCTCTCGGGGATCGGGGGGGCGGGGGGGCGGGGGAAAGGGGGCGGGTTCAGGGATCGAGGCCCGGGGATGACAGCGGGCCGGCGGCCTCATAGGCCCGGGCCACGAACTCGTCCTGGTCGGGCGTGCCGATCTCCAGCGGGGGCAGGGCCTGGTACTCGCGAATGGACGCTTCGAGCCGGGCCAACGCCTCGGCCCGCACGCGGTCCCGGCTGGCCGAGTCGGCCCGGGCGGCGACCAGCACCGCGGCACGAGCGTAGGCCGCGAGCTGGTAGCCCCAGTCCCGGCGCATGTCCGCGCGTCCCGGGTCGTTGCGGGCGAAGGACTCATGGCGTGAAAGCCCTGAGCCGGCCAGGGCGAGCAGCTCGTGGGCCGGGCGCGTGCCGGAGAAGATGCGGGCCATCTGGATCTCGAGGCCGCCGAGCTGACGGACGATGCTCTCGTGGTCGCCGAGGCCCTTGTCGCGGGCTTCGAGCAGGCGGGCTTGGGCTTCGAGGGCCAGCCGGGCCGCGCCGGCGCGGTCGGTGTCGGTGAGCATCGCGGCCAGGGCGGCAAGGCCGGAGCCGAGTTCGCAGGAGGTCTCGGGATCGTCCGGCTGGGCCTCGTAGGCCTGCCTGGCCTGGTCGATCGAGGCGGCCATGCCCCCGGCATCCTCCTCCCAACCCGCGATCAGGCGGAGTCGGTAGGCCAGCATCATCTGGATGCGGGCGCGTCGGGCGGGATCGGCCTCCCGCTGCATCGCGTCGTGGAATGTGGCGAGCTGCGACCGGTGCAGGGCCGCCCGGTCGGCCACGCCGGTGAGCTGGGCGATCCACGCGTCGGCCTGGTGCAGGTTGATGGCGTGGGCGGGATCGTCCGGTTCGAGCAGGGCGAGCCGGGCGAGCAGTTCGCGGGACCGCACGGCGTTGTCGATGCGTTGACGCAGCGTCCAACCGGAGCTGACGACGCCCAGCTCGGAGTTGAGCAGCCAGAGCTGGCGGAGGACCCTGGGGTCGTCGGGCGCCTGGAGGTGCAGGGCGTGCATGTGGAGGGCCAGCCCTTCGAGCAGACGGGTCGATGCGTCCGACGCGCCGGACACGCTCCGGAGCTGCGGGACGACCTCCCCGACGATGGCGGCGCTGGCGGCCAGCGCGGCCTCCATGCGGTCCACCGCGACCGCCTCGGCGCGCGAGGCCCGCGCCCACTGCACCGTGGACACGCACGCCCCGGCCAGCAGCGTGACCGATCCCACGCCCAGCACGGCGGCCAGCACCGGGCGGCGCCGGGCGGCGCGCCGGAGCTGATAGAGCGTGCCCGGGCGCCGGACGGACACCGGCTCGCCGCGGAGGACGCGGCGCAGGTCCTCGCCCAGCGCGCCGGCGGATGCGTAGCGCCGCGCCGGCTCCTTGGCCAGAGCGCCGGCGACCACCCGGGACAGGTCGCCCGTCAGCGCGGGCGCGACCGTCTCGATCCGCGGGGCCTCCGACTCGCGCACCTCCCGGATCATCGCCAGCACCGGCCGGCCCGCGATCGGGTGCGGCAGCCGGCCGGTCAGCAGCTCGAACAGCATCACGCCCAGCGAGTACACATCCCAGCGCGCGTCGGCCGCGCCGGTGTCGCCCGATTCCATCGCCTCCAGGCGTTCGGGGCTCATGTAGGCCAGCGAGCCTGCCGCCAGCGGGGCCACGCCCTCCAACGCGGTCAGGCCCGGCGCGCCCTCGCCCGTGCGCAGCGCGACCGCCAGGCCGAAGTCCACGATCTTCGGGCGCGGAACGCCGTCCGGCGCGAGGGCGACCAGCACATTCGCCGGCTTGAGATCCCGGTGGAGCACCATGCGCCGGTGGGCGTGCTCCACCCCGTCGCAGACGCCGGCCAGCAGCCCGAGCCGCTGGGGGACTGACAGCGACAGCGTGGCGGCCGCCACGGTGACGGTCGGCCCGGGCACCAGCTCCATGACCAGGAACGCCAGCGCCGCGCCGTCGATCGTGGCGGTGCCCGAATCGATCAGGCGGGCGATGGCCGGATGGTCCAGGCGGGCCATCGCGCGGGCCTCGGCCAGCACCTCCGCCGCGCCGCGCGAGGAAGGCCCGCCCCCCCCCGCCCCTCCCGCGCCCCCCGCCCCCGGGCGGAAAATCTTGATGGCGACCGGCCCGGCGTCGCCCGCGCCGGGACCGCGCCCGACGGGCACGCCCTCGTACACCTCCGCGGACGAGCCGGAGCCGAGCGGCTCCCCGATCTCATAGCCCGCGATGCGCGTGCCCCGCGCCGCCAGGCGCGCGGGCACGCCCCAGTGCAGCGCGGGCGTGGCCGGTTCCATGAAGCCGCCCAGCGACGCGCCGGCGTCCAGCAGCGCCCGCACCTGGCGCTCCAGCCCGGCGTCCCGGGCGCAACGCTCGCCCAGGAGACGCTCGCGCTCCCCGGCGTCAAGCCCGAGCAGCTCGCCCGCGATGCGGATGGCCTCCGGCCCCGCGCTCCCGGGATCGGCGCTTCCAAGGTTGGCGCGCCCGATCAAGGCTCCGCCCCCCGTGCCACGGCCCCCCGCCCCAGCCGGAGGGAGAGCCACGCCCGAGCGCCCGCCCAGATGCGCCGGACCTGGCGCTCGCTCAGGCCGATGGCCTCGGCGGCCTCCCGCTCGGTCAGGCCCGCGAAGAAACGCAGCATGACCACGCGGTGGGCCACCGGATCGACCCGGCGCAGCTCCTCGACGGCGTCGGAGACTCGCAGCACATCGTGGCCCGCGCCCAGCCCGGTGAAGTCCGGCGTCCATCCGAACGGCTCCGGCCCGTCGTGCGGGTCGAGGGCGAGGGGGGCGCCGCGCCCACCGCCGCGCTTGGCGGCCTTCTTGCGCCGCGCGTGGTCGATCAGGACGCGGTTCATGGCCTCCCCCGCGGCGGCGAAGAACAAGGCCCGGTTCGGCCACGCCCTGCCGGGCGGACCCAGGCGGAGGTAGGCCTCGTGGACCAGGCCGGTGGCGGTCAGCGTGTGCGCCGAACACTCGCGGGCCATCCAGGATGACGCCAGATCGTGCAACTCACGGTACAGAAGCGCGATCAGCTCCTCGGAGGGGACATGAAGGATGGGATTTTCTTCCTCATCGTCCGGCGTGCGGGCTGTCCCGTTCATGCTCATGCCGCCCCCCCCCCCGTGGGGCCGACTTGCAGTCGGCCATCCCCATGCCATCCCTATCCCCCCCCGCCCTCTCAACCTCCAACAGTCCAACCCTGATCGGGGGGGAGGGGGGTTCCCGAGAATAGGCGGGCATCCGGATCCCGGTTGGTTCCCGGGCGGGATCAACCCCCGGAACCAATACAAGCCACGCCCGCAAGGAAGCGGCCGGGACCGCCAACCGACGATCGGATGCCGAACAATCAGCAACGACCAGTCAAATCGGCACGCCCCGCCGCGGACGCAACCGCGGCCGCTCCCTTGCAGTCGCGGCTTGTCGATCAGCTCACGCCCACGATGAGTCCTCGAATCGTGGGGTTCCCCTCCCCCCCGCCGCCTGTGCCGCCGGAGGGGATGATCCGCATCAACCCCCGGAGCCAATACAAGCCGCGCCCGCAAGGAAGCGGCCGGGACCGCCAACCGACGATCGGATGCCGAACAATCA
>CAZNZC010000005.1:871-29732 GCA_964577425.1 uncultured Phycisphaeraceae bacterium | reverse complement strand
GCGGCTTGTCGATCAGCTCACGCCCACGATGAGTCCTCGAATCGTGGGGTTCCCCGCCCCCCGCCTGTGCCGCCGGGGGGGATGGGAATGGCCGACTGCAAGTCGGCCCCACGGGGGAGCAAAAAAATATTTCAGAGGATGTCCGGTTTTCGGGCCGGGTTGCGCGTGAGGGGGGTGGAGCCATACTCCGGGCCGTGTCGGCCGGGGTCCGGCGCCAAGAGGAGCGATGCGATGCACACGAAGAAGCTGGTGGTCGGTGAGGACGCCCGGACCTTGCCCGCCCGGGCGGTCGCGCGGTGGTGGAGGAACGCCTGGGTGCTGTGGATCGGGCTGGCCGCGGTCTTTGCCGCGGGCGCGTCGGCCCAGGAGTTCGGGGGATGGGGGGCGAGCCAGACGGTGGCGGCCGTGACGCCTTTGGGAAGTGACCTTTGTGCAGGGGACTTCGACGGCGACGGGTTGCAGGACATCGCCTACTTCGGGCGGTTGCAGATCGGGTCCAATGTCACGGTTCTGCGGGTCATGTACGGCATCGGGACGGCCCAGCCGGCGGACTTCGTCACCCACCTGACGCCCGGCACAGCCCTCACATCGGGGGTCCACGCCGCTGACCTGAATGGCGATGGGATCGACGATCTGGTCGTTCCACATAATCCGACAACCGGGGGTGGTAATGGCGGCATGACAGCCATACGGATTTACTTCGGGACGGCGGAGCGAACGCTGACCCTCGCAAGTACATCAATCCTTACCGGTGAGGGCCTTTCCCCTTTGGGTTCCACTCTGGTGGACATCGACTCTGACGGCGACCAGGACATCCTGGTCCTCAAAAACCTGACGAATAACCCCGTGCAAAATCAAATCTGGCTGATCGAGAACCTGGGGGCTGGCTCCTTCGCCAAACCCCGCGTCATTGCGAGTAATCCTGCCGGGGGGAGTTGGAGGAATCTCGCCGCGGGCGATTTCGATGGTGACGGCCGGGCGGAGATCATCACGCACCAGGCTTCTTCTACGAGCTTGCGCGTCCTTCGTGATGCGACAGACAGCGGCATGTGGACGGAGTTCATGACACTGCCGCTTCCCACCAACTCCCCCGCGACCACACTGGCCGTGGCGGACTTCAATCAGGACGGCCGCCTCGATATCGCGGCGACCACCGTCGGGGGTGTTCGTGTCTTGATTGGCAACGGCCATCTCGGTTTCACACCCGCAGACTCGAACATTGCAGGGCTTAATACTGGCTCTCAGACTCGCGCTGGGGCAATCGGTGATCTTGATGGCGACGGTGATCTGGACATCGTGGCGCTTCGCGAAGACGGTGGGTTCATGACATTGCTCAACGACGGATCAGGCCACTTTGCCCCGTCGGCATCGGTTTCTGACGGCGTGGCCGGCTTGATCGGCCTCCGCCTCGTGGACATCGACGGCAACTCGACTCCGGACTTGGTGCGCGCCTATACAACGAGCCAGAACCGGCTTCACTTCTCCCTGAACCAGACGGATGTCGTCCCGCCCGGTCCCTTCACCCTGCTCAGCCCCGGCGACAACCTGACCGCCCTGCCGCTGCCCGAGGAGCTGACCTGGCCGGGCAACGAGGCGCGGATCTCCTGGTCCGCGCCGTCCGGCTTCAGCGTGGGGTACACGCTGCGGATCAGCGAGCGGGCGGACCTGTCGGACCCGCGCTTCGAGGTGACGACGACGGGCCGCTCGGTAGCCCTGCCCGCCGGCTCGCTGGACGCCGGGCGCCGCTACTACTGGGGCGTCACCGCCGCGACCCAGGCGGGCGAGACGCCCGCCGCCAACGGGCCACGCACCTTCACGACCAACTGCCCGGCGGATGTCAACCGGGACCTCATCATCAACTTCTTCGATGTCGCGGCCTTCCTGAGCATCTTCGGCGAGGGCTGCCCCTGACACGGGCGGTCATCCCGGACAACGGGAAAAGCGGCGGGATCTTCCCGCCGCTTTTCCTTGGTCCGTCGGCACTCCGTGCCGACTCCCCCCCCCGGTGGCCCGGCTCGGGGGGGGCGAGCCGGGTCTTCTTCTCCCCCTGATACGGATCCCACTTGATTTCCGGGCGTGATCCGTTGGCCGCCGAGCCGATACCACCGGCCGCAATCACAGGAGAGCGGGCTTGCGGCTCGCCGTGGTTTGCTTGCCCCGAAGGGCATGTGCGTCGCTCGGCCGCTCCCTTGCAGTCGCGGCTTGTCGATCGGGCCACGCCCGATTCTCAATTGAGAGCCGTATGACAAGCCCCCAGCGTCAGCGCCGGGCCTCCCCCCGCTTGTGCCGCCAAGGAGAAGAGATGGCCGACTGGAAGTCGGCCCCACGGGGGGATGTCAACGCCCGCGCCGGCGGCCCATCAACACACACACGCCCAGAACACCCAGGGCCGACGGGGCGGGAACCGGCGGAGCCGATCCGCCCCCGGTCACCCAGGGGCGCACCGCGTCCCGATCGAGCGGCTCGATGGGCGGGGGCAGCCCGTACACGAAGCGCAGCTCGATGGTCCCGGAGGTCCAGCCGGCCAGCGGTGTGCCGGACTGATCGCCCACGAACACCTCGTGGGTGACGGCGTGCTCGCCGTGGACGCGGGTGGCGTACCAGTTGTGCGTCATCGTGCCGTTCCACTGCCAGAGCGGGGACGACCCGCCCGTGCCGAGGATGGGCGCGAAGCCGGACTCAGCGTAGATTGAGATCCAAGGCGAGGCCGACACCGTCCGCACGAACATCCCCGCGCCCGGGGGCAGGGAGATGAACCCGTTGGCCAGCCAGCCGAACTGGGCGTTGTAGCCCGTGCCGTTGAGAACCGACTCCGGCCCGGAGTAGCCCGCGCCGTCCTGCATCACGACGGTGGCCATGTCCGGGGATTCCAGCGTGAGGTACACGGTCTGCTGATGGACGGTGACGAGCAGGTGGCTCATCGGCCCGCCGAGGGTCGGCCCGGCCGGCGCCGGCGCGGCGGCGACGCCCGCCAGCATGATCGCCAAAGCCCTCACAGCGCACCCCCGCGACGCCGAGGGGCGCACAGCAGGCCCGCGCCGAGAAGCGTCAGACCCGCCGCCGGGGCCGGGACGACGGTCCATGACAGGGTGGCGCTGCCCGCGGCGTACCCGTCGGTCGGGTTGCCCTGGGCATCGCCGAAGTAGATCGAGTAGGCGGCCGTGTAGTCGCCCGGCGCGGCGGCGGCGTACCAGTTGTGCAGCATGGACCCGTCCCACCGGATGCGGGCGATGGAGCCGTCGGTGCCGAAGATGGGGGCGAAGTCGCCCGGGTCCGTCATGGTCCCGCCGCGGTAGACGAGCAGGCCGTCGGTGGCGTCCGTCTGCTCGATCCACAGCACGGAGCCGGCGGGAGGCCCCCAGAAGCCGTCGAGCATCCAGCCGTACTGCGCGTTGTAGTTCAGCCCGTTGAGCACGGAGGCCGCGCCGGGGTAGGTCTGGCCCGGGTTGTGCATGACGAGCGGGTGGTGGGCGTGGACATGGGCCTCGATGGCGTTGCCGTGGAGGTGGACCATGATGTGCTCCATGTCCCCGCCCATGCCGGGCGTCTGGGACAGGGCGGAGCAGGCGGCGAGGGAAACGGTGCCGACGAAGATCGTGGTTTTCATGGGATGCATCACTTTCGTTCTTTGGGTCTTTGGTTCGGGTCAACGGCGGGCGGGGTCCGGGTTCCACCGGTCCAGCCCGTTGGAAAGGTCGAAGGTGTCCTCGAACGGGCGCGTCTCGGCGTGCGTGTCGAGGAAGACATACCCCGCGCCCGGGCCGTGGCGGGCCTGGTCCACCCCGTCGCCCGCGGGAACGCCGCGGGTGGACCAGAAGTGGGCCATGATGTGGTCCGTCATGGAGCTGTCGGACTGATCGGCCGCGAGGACGGTGCGGGCGGGGTTGGGGGCGCGGTCGATGACGCGCCACGGCTCGCGTCGGGCGCCGGCGTGCCGGATGGGGTCGATCTCCTCGAGACGCAGCTCGAAGTAGACATTGATCCCGTAGCTGAACACCGGCTGGCCGAACGGAAGCCCCGGGAGCACGGCCGGGCTTTCGCGCCGGTCGTGCGGGCAGCGGTAGTGCGTGTTGGTCGCCCCCCACCACGCCGGGCTGTCCCAGGCGGTCGAGGAACCCTCGAAGGGAACGCCCGTCAGGTCCTCGAACAACGCCACCGTCCACGGCGCGCGCCCGAACCCGGCCGAGTGCGTCGAGCGGGGGATCTCTCCCCGGTGCCGCTCGGCGTACATCGCGGTCGTCTGGCCGAGCGTGCGCAGGCGCGACAGGCAGACCACCGACCGGGCCGAGTCCCGCGCGCCGGCGAGGGACGGGAGCAGCACGCCGATCAGCAATGCGACGATGGCGAGGACGACCAGAAGTTCGATGAGCGTGAACGCTCGGGCGGCCGCACATGGGCGGACCACCATGCCGTGAGAACGCGACACACCACACCTCCGCGGGCGCACGCCCGCATCCGGGGATTTCGGGACGGGACCGACACGCGGGACCGCGTCAGGCCCGGGGTGGTGGCGTGGGGACTTCCCGGGCCGCGCCGTCCGGCACGGCGACGGCGTCGCGGGTCATGCGGAAACCGGCCCGAGGCGCGGGCGTGCCCGCGTCGCGCCAGGCGAACAGCAGCATGAAGGCGAGCAGCACGCCCTCGCCCGCGTGGCCCGTTCCGACCCGCACATCGTCCGAGGCATCGCCCCGGATCGGCACGCGGGACGGGTCGATGCCCACGCCCGCGCAGTCCTCGGCCCCGGTGTTGCCGGACAGGCACAGCGGGCACTGGGGGTCCACGGGGATCGGTCGGCAGAGGCACAGGTCCTGGCCGCAGACGGACCACCAGGGCCGGTTGGCGTCCAGCAGCAGACCCGCGATCGGGCGGAGCTGAACCGTCACCAGCCCGGCGGCCAGGAGCCAGATGACCATGAGGCGCGGCCTGGTCATATTCTGTACCACAGTATCCATTCTAGTTTGACAGAATAAAAAGGACAAGAGTATCTGCAAAATTCTCGTAAACTCCCGACGAAACACGGTTTCGCACGGTTTCTGGGCATCGTCCGAGGCGGATCCGGCCGCGTGATCGTATACTCCGATATCCACTTTCACGCCGGCCCCGGAGTCCCCATGATCAGCCAGACCGCCGAGTACGCGTTGCGAGCCGTCGTCCACCTGGCCAACCGGCCGAACACCGAGCCGGCGTCCGCCCTGGAGATCTCCGAGGCGGTGCGCGTGCCGGTGGGGTACTTGCAGAAGATCCTGCGGATGCTGGCCCGGGCGAAGATTCTGACGGCCCAGCGCGGCAGCGGGGGCGGGTTCTCGCTGGCCAAGGTGGCGACCTCGATCAGCGTGCTGGATGTGCTCAAGGCGGCGGAATCGCCGCCGGAACGCATCTCCCGCTGCCCGCTGGGCCTGAAAGGGCATACCAAGCTCTGCACCCTGCACCGCCTGCTGGACGACCAGCTGGCCCGCGCCGAGCGGGTCTTCGCCCAGACCTCCATCGCGGATCTGACCAGCCCCGACAACGAGGTTCGCCCCCTGTGCGACCCGCTCGGCGGGGTCCGGGTCGGGCTGCGGGTCGAGCCGAGCGTGCGGGGTCGGGCGGCCGGGGCGGGCGGCGGAGAAGATGCAGAAAAATAATGGATAAGTTTGACCGGTATCTGGACGAAGGGTACACTGTCCTGATTGTGGAGTTATAAAGCCACTTATCCACTTTGATCGGGCGGGATCGTCATGACGGTCAAAAACCAAACAAGTTCGCGGCACGCACCGGCCAAGCCCTCGGAATCGGGGAACGCGGACCGGGGGTCTGACCCGTTCGCCCTGCCGGCCCGGGTGGCGGTCGCGACGGTGGCCCTGACGCTGCCCGTGCTGCTGGGCGTGATCGTGTGGACGGCCGAACCGGCCCGGCCCACGGAGATGGAGCGGATGGTCGCCGCGGCGTCGGCCGGCCCCGCCGTGCTGTACGAAGGCCAGCAGCTCTACCACAAGACCTGCGCGGCCTGCCACGGCGCGGACGGGCGAGGCCTGGTGCCGCTGGGCAAGCCGCTGCGGAACGGCCGCTTCATGCGTGAAGCGGACGACGCGGCGTTGTTCGACCTGATCGCCAACGGGCGGATGCCGAAGGACCCGCTGAACACGACCGGCGCGTTGATGCCGGCGCGGGGCGCGCAGGGGCTGACGGACGAGCAGGTCCGCAGCGTCATCGCGTACACGCGGACGATGCAGGACCCGGCGGCGCCCGTGGCGGACCAGTCGGCGTGGGACATCGTGCCCGCCGGGAGCGGCCCCGCGGCGGTCGCGCTGGCGCCGGGCGGGATCGACGCCTCCACGCTGCCGGGCCACGACCTGTTCATCGCCTCGTGCTCGGCCTGCCACGGCCCGGACGCGAAGGGCATGGCCGGGGTGGGGGTCACGCTGATCGGCAGCGACTGGGTGAACGGCAGGTCGGACAAGGAACTGCTGGCGTTCATCAAGACGGGGCGCCCGATCTGGGACGCCGAGAGCAAGACCGGCGTGGACATGCCCCCCAAGGGCGGCAACCCCGCGCTCGATGACGACCAGCTCGGCGGGATCATCGCGTACATCCGCGCCCTGAACGGCGGGAGCGGATCGGAGTGACCGGAGCGGCCACGGCGCGGCTCCGCGAGCGCGGCGCGCGCCACATCAAGAAAGGACGGCTGAAAATGGGATCGGTTGATCGGAGCGGAACGCGACTGTTGGCGTTGGCGGCCTGCGCCGCCGCGACCGCCAGCCCCGCGTTGGCACAGTCCATGAACGATGTGCAGAAGGTCGCCCAGCAGCGCGGGCTGACGGTGCAGGACCTGATGGCGGCCGCCAAGACCTACACCCCCAGCGGGGTGAAGGACCAGTTCGTGGTGTTCTCGTCCGGCGGTCACAGCGGGCAGGTGCATGTGATCGGCGTGCCGTCGATGCGTCTGCTGCGCACCATCGCGGTGTTCACCCCCGAGTCCTGGCAGGGCTGGGGGTACGGGGTGGGCAACGACATCCTGGCCGAGGGCGATGTGGGCGGCAGGCCCAACCTCTGGGGCGACACCCACCACCCGTCGCTGTCCGAGACCAACGGCGACTACGACGGCGAGTGGCTGTTCATCAACGACAAGATCAACGCACGGTTCGCGGTGATCGACCTGCGCGACTTCGAGACCAAGCAGATCATCAAGAACCCGCTGACCGTGAGCAACCACGGGCTGTGCGTGACGCCCAACACCGAGTATGTGGTCGAGAGCTCGCAGTACGGCGTGCCGCTGGGCTTCGGGTACGCTCCGATGGACGAGTACAAGGACACGCACCGCGGCTCGGTGGTCATGTGGAAGTTCGACCGCAAGAAGGGCCGGATCGACAAGTCCCAGTCGTTCGCCATCGAGCTGCCCCCCTACTGGCAGGACCTGGTGGACGCGGGCAAGCTGGTCAGCGACGGCTACCTGTTCATCAACTCGCTGAACACGGAGCTGGCCACGGGCGGCATCCAGGACAAGAAGCCGCCGTTCGAGGCGGGGGTCAGCCGCAACGCCACGGACTACCTCCACATCGTGGACTGGAAGAAGGCCGAGGCCGCATTCAAGGCCGGGAAGGCGGAGACGATCGGCGGGTTCCCGGTGATCCGGCTGGCCACCTCGATCGATGAGGGCCTGCTGCACCTGGCGCCCGAGCCGCGCAGCCCGCACGGCGTGGACATCTCGCCCAAGGGCGAGTATGTGATCGTCTCGGGCAAGCTGGACCCGCATGTCACGGTGTTCGGCTTCGAGAAGATCAGGCAGGCCATCAGCGGGAAGAAGTTCTCCGGGAAGGACGCCTACGGCATCCCAGTGCTGGACTTCGACGGTGTGGTCGAGGCGCGGGTCGAGCTGGGGCTTGGGCCGCTGCACACCCAGTTCGGCAACGACGGGTACGCCTACACCTCGCTGTTCCTGGACTCGGCCGTGGCCCGCTGGACGCTGGGCGGGGCGTACGGCGCGGGCACGCCCGAGCCGGACTGGACCCTCGTCCACAAGACGCCGGTTCAGTACAATGTCGGGCACATCGGCGCGGTCCACGGCGACACGGTCAACCCGCGGGGCGCCTACCTGATCTCCTACAACAAGTGGTCCGTGGACCGCTTCCTGCATCCCGGCCCGCTGCTCGCCCAGAACTTCCAGCTCATCGACATCTCGGGCAAGGGCACGGACATGCCGGTGATCTACGACATGCCGATCGGCTTCGGAGAGCCGCACTACGCCCAGATCATCAGCGCGGACCTGCTCAAGCCCTGGAGCGTGTACCCCCAGGTCGGCTGGGACCCGCACACGCAGGCCATCGACCCGATGGCCCCCAAGCGCGGGCAGGAGCGCGTCGTGCGCAACGGCGACACCGTCGAGGTCCACATGACCGTGATCCGCAGCCACTTCAACCCCGAGCATGTCACGGTCAAACAGGGTGACAAGGTGGTCTGGCGGCTGACCAATCTCGAGCGGGCGGTGGACGCCGTCCACGGCTTCGCCGTGCCCGGGTACAACATCTCCGTGAGCCTGGAGCCGGGCGAGGCCGCGAAGATCGAGTTCGTGGCCGACATCCCCGGCACCTTCCCGTTCTACTGCTCGGAGTTCTGCTCCGCGCTGCACCTGGAGATGATGGGCTACTTCATGGTCGAGCCGGCCGACTGATCTTCTTTTTTCATCCCATGCCGCCCGAAAGCGGCGGCGTGGGATTTTCGCCCGGGCACCGGGCCGTGCAGGACGGGAGACGCCATGAAATGCAGACTCATCGAATCCGTCGTCGGCCCCCGGGTGCCGATCGAGGAACGCCGGGGGCACGGCCTCCGCTACGGGATTCCCTCGTTCCTGATCCTGGCGGCGCGGGTGCTGATCCTCGTCTCGCTCTTCCTGCCGTACTGGCACATGGAGCTGTACGCCCCGCAGTACCCGGACAACCTCCACCTGACGGCGTACCTCAACCACCTGACGGGCGATGTCGCCGAGATCGACGGCCTGAACCACTACATCGGCATGAGATCCCTGCACGAGGCGGCCCGGTTCGAGCGGGCCACGGGCGTCTACATCCTGGTCGGGCTGGCCGTGCTGCTCGAGTTCGCGGCGTGGATTCACAGCCGCTGGGCGGTGGTGCTGGTGCTTCCCGTGGTCTTCTTCCCGGCGGTGTTCCTGATCGACCTGCACCTGTGGATGAGCCACTTCGGCCAGAACCTCGACCCCGACGCACCGCTGTCGTCCGCGATCCAGCCGTTCGTCCCGCCGGTGCTGGGCACGGGCGTGATCGGGCAGTTCAAGACGGTGGCCTCGCCCGGCATCGGCCTGATCCTGGCCGCGGCCGCCTCGGTCTGCCTGATCGCCGCGCTGTACTTCCACCGGCGCGCCTACCTGCCCCTGTTCCGGGCCATGAAGCGGGGGGGCGTGTGATGCGGCGCGGCCCGTGCATCATCGCGGCGGTGCTGGCGTGCGCGGGAACGGCGTGGGCGGACGGGGTCCGCTCCACCGCCGAGATCGCCGCCCTGATCGAGGCCGCCGAGCCCGGATCGACCGTGCTGATCCCGCCGGGCACATACCGCGGCGCGCTGCGGGTGCTCCGCCCGATCGTGCTGGACGGCGGCGGCCGGGCCACCATCGACGGCGAGGGAGCCGCCGTGGTCGTCGAGATCCTGGCCCAGCCCGTGACGATCCGCAACCTGGAGGTCCGCGGCTCCGACGACCGGATCGACCTCGAGCCGACGGGCATCCGCGCGGAGACCGGCCCGGTCTATATCGAGAACAATGTGGTGCTCGACGCGCTGTTCGGCATCGACCTCAAGGCCGCCCCGGGGTCGGTCGTCCGCGGGAACCATGTCACGGGCAAGGACTTCGACCCGGAGCGGCGCGGGGACGCGATCCGGCTCTGGTGGAGCAGCGATTGCATCATCGAGGGCAACACCGCGAACCGGACCCGCGATGTGGTCTTCTGGTACTCCAGCGACCTGATCGTCCGCAACAACACCATCACCGACAGCCGCTACGGCCTGCACTTCATGTACACCCACGACACCGCGCTGACCGACAACACGCTCACCGGAAACTCGGTTGGCGTTTACCTCATGTACAGCAACGGCATCACGGTGTCCGGCAACCACATCGCCGCGAACCGCGGCCCCAGCGGCTACGGCATCGGCCTGAAGGACTGCGACGACATCAGGATCCTGGACAACGCGCTGATGGCCAACCGCGTCGGCCTCTACATCGACAACAGCCCGTCCTCCATCGACTCGACCGGCCTGATCGCCTCGAACCTGATCGCGTACAACGAGGTCGGCATCACGGCCACGCCGAACACGCACGACAACGAGGTCACGGGCAACACCTTCCTTGAGAACGAGGAGCAGGTGGGCGTCCACGGCCGGGGGAACCTGATGCTCAACCGGTTCTCCAAGGACGGGGCGGGCAACTTCTGGTCGGACTACGCGGGCTTCGATCGGGAGGGCGACGGGGTGGGCGACCTGCCGCACCAGCCGAGCAGCCTGTTCCAGTCGCTGCTGGCCCGGGAGCCGAACCTGAGGTTCTTCGTCCACAGCCCGGCGCAGCAGGCCGTGGAGTTCACGGCCAGGGCGCTGCCCGAGCTGCGCCCGGAACCGAAGTTCATCGACCCGGCCCCGCTGACGATCCGTCCGATGCCGCCCGCCGTCGCGTCGCCCGGTGTGATCGACGCCAGGCCGCTGGCGCTGCTGGCCGCGGGCCTGCTGGTCGTCCCGGGCGCGCTGGCGTGGCTGATCGCCCGGGACGGGGCGTCGCGTCCGAGGCCGGTCTGGCGTGCCCGCCACGCCGAAAGGAGTGCCGCCGCATGATCACCGCGACGCATGTCGTCAAAAAGTTCGGCCGGGTCGCCGCCGTGAACGACCTGAGCTTCTCGCTGGGCGAGGGCCAGGCGATGGCGCTGTGGGGCAGCAACGGGGCGGGAAAGACCACGCTGATCCGCTGCGTGCTGGGCGTGGTCCGCTTCCGCGGGCGTGTCGATGTCGGCGGGTTCGATGTGCGCCGGCGCGGCAAGAAGGCCAGGTCGCTGATCGGGTATGTGCCGCAGGAACTGGCGTTCCATGACGATGTGCGACTGGGGTCGGCGATGGCGTTCTTCGCCCGGCTGCACCGGGCCGGGGCGGGGGCCGCGGACGAATCGCTCCGCCTGGTCGGGCTGCGCGGGCACGAGCGCAAGCGCGTGCGCGACCTGTCCGGCGGCATGAAGCAGCGTCTGGCCCTGGGCGTGGCCCTGCTGGCGGACCCGCCGATCATCGTCCTCGACGAGCCGACCTCCAACCTGGACGCCTCGGGGCGCGGCGAGGTGGTGGACACCCTCCAGTCCCTGAAGGGACGGGGCAAGACGCTGCTGTTCGCCTCGCACCGGCCCGACGAGGTCATCAGCCTGGCCGACCGCGTGCTGGTCATGGAGCGCGGGCGCCTGGTCAGGGACACCACCCCCGCCGGCCTGTGGCCCACCGAAACGGCCGTGCAGACCCTTCGCCTGTATGTCACGGACGGCGACGAGCACGCCGCGGCCGGGATGCTGCGCGAGGCCGGCCACGCCGTCCATCTCAACGGCCACGGCCTGTGCGTGGCCGTGCCGCGGGACCGCAAGGCCGAGCCGGTCGCGGTGCTGGCCGCCGGGTCCATCCGCGTCCGTGATTTCGAGATCCTGCACGATGTCCGTCCCCCGGAGGTGGTCCGATGAGCACCGCGGTCCCATGCGTCGTCCCCGCATCGCCGGCCCACCTCGGCCGGCTCGCAAGCACGGCCGCGTTCGCCCGTCGCGAGTTCCGCGACGCGGTGGCGAGCCGGTGGTTCCTGCTCTACACCATCGCGTTCGCCACGCTGGCGGCCGGGGTGTCGTTCATGTCCCTGGCCGGGTCCGGGTCGTACGGGTTCGCCGGCTTCGGCCGGACGGCGGCGGGCCTGCTCAACCTCATCATGATCGTGGTGCCGCTGATGGCGCTGACCGCCGGCGCGGGAGCCGTGGCGGGGGAGCGCGAGCGCGGCACCCTGCTGTACCTGCTCGCCCAGCCGGTGTCCAGGTCCGAGGTGCTCGTGGGCAAGTTCATCGGTCTGACGCTGGCCCTGTGGTGCTCGCTCTGCCTGGGGTTCGGGATCAGCGCGGCGGCGCTGGCGTGGAAGGCGGGCGGCACCGACCTCTCGTCCTTCGTCATGCTGATCGGGTTCGCCTGCGCGCTGGCGGCCTCCATGCTCTCGCTGGGCGTGCTGCTGTCCGTGCTCTCGCGCCGGGTCGGCGTGGCGACCGGGGTGGGGCTGTTCGTCTGGCTGGCGCTGGTGTTCCTCAGCGACCTGGGCCTGATGGCCGGGACCATCGTGTTCAAGCTCCGCGTTCAGGAGGTCTTCGCGATCGGCGTGGCCAACCCGCTGCAGGCGTTCAAGCTCGGCGTCATCGTGAACATGAACGCGTCGCTCGATGTGCTCGGGCCGGTCGGCGCGTACGCGACACGGACGCACGGCCGCTCCCTGCCCTGGATCGTCGGCTCCGTGCTGGCGGCGTGGACGGTCGTCCCGCTGGCCGCCGCGATCGTCATCTTCCATCGGAGGGCTCCGGTATGATTTTCCCACGCTTTCTGGCGGTGCCGTGCCTTGTTGTCGGCGCGGCGGTTCTTCACGGCTGCGGTGGAGAGGATGTCTCCGGCCCGCCGAGCGTCAACTACGGCACTGATGTCTGCGCCGAGTGCAACATGATCCTCAGCGACGACCGCTTCGCGGCGGCCACCGTGGTGCAGGGTCCGCGCGGCCCCACGCCGCTGCTGTTCGACGATTACAACTGCCAGATCAACCACGCACGCGCGAACCCGGGCCTGGTCGTCCTCCACCGCTGGGCGCACGACCACGGCACGCGGGCCTGGATCGATTCCTCCGCGGCGCACTTCGTGCATTCCGAGCGCATCCGCAGCCCGATGGCCTCGCGCCTGGCCGCCTTCGCCGCCAGGGCCGACGCGGAGGCGATGGCCGCGGAACTCGGCGGGCGCATCCTGTCGTTCGACGCGGCTCTCGCGGGAGCGACCGAGCCGGAGCACGCCGCCCCGTGCTGCTCGGACGATGCCGACCCCGACGCCGGCGCCCGGGCCTGCTGCGGTGGAGCCGGCGGAGCCTGCTGCTGGGGCGGGGGGGAAGGCTGCCGCCATGAAGAACCGGAAACGAAGGAGGACCACCCATGAGCGCCACCATCACCCCCGAGCGCACGGTCGGGCAGATCGCCGCGTCCGACCCGCGCTCCATCCCCGTCTTCGAGCGCCTCGGCCTGGACTACTGCTGCGGCGGGCGCGTCGCGCTCGCGGAAGCGGCCAAGGCCCGCGGGCTTGACCCGGACTCGGTGCTCCGTGACCTCCACGCCGCGTGCACGGACGGGCCGCCCGTGGAAGAGCCGGACTGGACCAGGGCCAGCCTGGCGGATCTGGCCGACCACATCGAGCACACCCACCACGCCTTCGTGCGCGACGCCCTCGCACGCCTGAGCACGGTCGTGCCCAGGGTCGTCCAGGCCCACGGCGAGCGCCACCCCGAGTTGAAGGAGCTGGAGGGCGTCATCCGGAGTTTCGCCGAGGAGATGCACGACCACATGATCCGCGAAGAGCGGGTGGTGTTCCCGTGGATCAAGCGTCTGGAACGGTCCAGCCAGATCCACAAGGGGCCGCCGTGGAGCGTCAAACGCCCGATCAGCTGCATGATCCACGACCACGACGACGCCGGGCGCGCCCTGGAATCGATGCGTCGGCTGACCGACAACTACACCCCGCCCCCCGGCGCGTGCCCGACCTACCGCTCGATGCTCGCCACACTCGCGCAGCTCGAGTCCGACACCCACCTGCACATCCACAAGGAGAACAACATCCTCTTCCCCGGCGGGATCGCCGCGGAAGAGCGTCTCGAACAGAACCGATGATCCCCGCACCAAGCCCGTGACGGGCCTTGGCGTGCTTGAAAGAACGGTGCGGGAGGGATTCGAACCCACGAGGCCCTTTCGGGCCTGCACGATTTCAAGTCGTGTGCCTTCAACCGCTCGGCCACCGCACCAGGGGGCAAAGAAAACGGGCACGCGCGGGGGCGCGTGCCCGTCATGGTATGTTCGCAAGCGCCGGGCCGGGCCGGTTCGGCGGTCGGGATCAGGCCCGGTCGGCGGCGGGACGGCGGACGCCCTGGCCGCGGTGGGGCTTGCGCTTGGCGCCGGGGCCGGCACCCTGGCCGTTGCGGGGCGAGCCGTTGGGGTTGCCGCGCCGGGAGCGGCCCGGGTTGCCGGGGCGGGGCGCGCCGGGGCCGGCGTACTCCGGACGGTCGGGGGTCTTGTGCTGGCCGACGGCCGGGACCTTGGCGCCGATCTGGCGCTCGATGGCGCGGAGCAGGCCGCGCTCCTCCGGAGCGCAGAAGGCGACGGCGGTGCCGGTCGCCCCGGCCCGGCCGGTGCGCCCGATGCGGTGGACATAGGCCTCCGGCTCAAGCGGCAGGTCGTAGTTGAACACATGGGTGACGCCGTCCACATCGAGGCCGCGGGCGGCGACATCGGTGGCGACGAGGATGCGGAAGCGTCCGCGCCGGAAGGCGTCGAGGGCGCGGTCGCGCTGGCCCTGATTCTTGTTGCCGTGGATGGCCACCGAGTCGATGCCGGCGTCGTGGAGCTTCTTGGCCACGCGGTCGGCCCCGTGCTTGGTCTTGGTGAAGACCACGGCCCGCCGGATGTCGGACTCGCCGATCATCCTCTCCAGCAGGCGGGGCTTGTCCGCGGCCTCGATGAGGTGGACGGACTGCTCGATCTTGGGGATGTTGGCCTTCTCCTGGGGCACTTCCACGCGGGTGGGGTGCTTGAGGAGGGTGGACGCGAGCTTGGCGATGGCCGGGGGCATGGTGGCGCTGAAGAGCAGGGTCTGGCGCGGCTCGGTCAGGGCGGCGGCGATGTGGCGGATGGGGTTGATGAAGCCCATGTCCAGCATCCGGTCGGCCTCGTCGAGCACCAGCGTGCGCACGGCGGAGAGATCGACCACGCCCTGCTCCATCAGGTCCATGAGGCGGCCGGGGGTGGCGACGATGACATCGACGCCGCGCTCCAGGGCCTTCTCCTGGCGGAACTGGGACACGCCGCCGAAGATGGCGGTGTGGCGCAGCTTGCAGTGGCGGGTGTAGTCGTTGAAGGACTCGCAGATCTGGGTGGCCAGCTCGCGGGTGGGCGAGAGGATCAGGGCGCGGGGGAGGTAGGCCGGGCCGGGGCGGCCGCGTCCGCGGCGGCCGCGGGAGGGGCCGGTGTCGGCGGAGTCGTTGGCGGCCGGGCGGGGGGCCGGGCCGTCCTTGAGCAGGCGGTGGATGATGGGCAGCGCGAAGGCGGCGGTTTTGCCGGTGCCGGTCTGGGCGACGGCGAGCACATCGTGCCCGCTCATGGCGGGGGTGATGGCCATCGCCTGCACGGGCGTGGGCGTGGTGTAGCCGGCCTCGGCCAGAGCCTTGAGGATCGGCTCGGCGAGCTTGAACTGGGCGAAGGTGATGGTGGACTTGGAGCCGGTGTCGGACGAAGGGGTCGAATCAGAATGCAAAGCAAGCATCTCCGGTGTGATGCCCGCGCCGGCGGAAGGGCCGGTGTGGCGGGCGGGGAACGGGGCGCTGGGATCGTCAGGACCGATGGGCGGCGTCGCACGGTTGCGTCGTCGTCCTCGGTGTCTGATCGGTTGTCCGAGCAGGGTCAGCCCGTTCATCACGCCGGTTGCGATCCCCGGGATCGTCCGTTTCGGTCGCGTGCGTCGAGCTGCGTTGAGGGGAAAAGCGTGCGGAACGGTCTGGTTCCGCACGCCGGATGAATCACATCATCGGATCACTGGAGGCCGGACGATCAATAACGATCGCCGCGTCCGCCGCCACCGCCGCCGCCGTAGCCGCCACGGCTGCCGCCGCCGCCGCCGTAGCCGCCGCGGCTGCCACCGCCGCCGCCGCCGAAGCCGCCGGGGCGGCTCTCACGGGGCTTGGCCTCGTTGATGTTGAGGGCGCGGCCGCCGAAGTCCTTGCCGTTGAGGCTGGAGATGGCGTTGTTGGCCTCGGAGGAATCGGGCATCTCGACGAAGCCGAATCCGCGGGGGCGTCCGGTCTCGCGGTCGTTGACGAGGGTGACCTCGCCGACCTGGCCGAACTCGCTGAACAGGTCCTGCAGCGCGGCCTGGGTCGCGCTGAACGGCAGGTTGCCGACATAAATCTTCATTGCGTTTCTCACACCCCGAAAAAAAGCGATTCCGGACCAGATCTTCAGGGCGGATCTCTGACGGACCCCCGGCCTTGGGTGATGTCACCCGAGGACAGGCCGGGACTGAACGCTAGACCGTCAAGATGGGGAAATCGCTCCCCGGGCGCGGATTGGCCCACAATTGCCGCTGGCGGGGCGGAAAGGGCACAATTATTTTCGTAATTCCTACTCCTGGAAGAGGTTGTGGGCCGCCTGCTGGGATTCCACGAGCCGGGCGCGGGCCGCCGCGGCGGCCTCCGGGTCGCCCTCCAGCACCGCCACCTCCAGGTCGATCGCGGCCCGCAGGGAATCGATCAGCGCCAGCCGGAACGCCGTGCGGAACGCGCCCTCGTCGGAACCGAACTGCTCGGCCGCCTGGGGGGACATGCGGACGGATGTGTAGGCAGACTTGGCGGCCACCATCGCTTCCTGCACCGCGTGGGCCGCGGCGAGGTCGGCATCGCGGGATTCAGGCGCGAACGGTGAGCCGCGCAGCGCCCGCATGGTGCCCCCGGCCTTGCGCATCGCCCCGTCAAAGGCGTCCTGGCCGCCCGGCCCGGGCTGCGCGGGACGGGCCGGGGCGTTGTCGGACTCCGAAGCTTCGCCGCCCGCCCCCGCCGGGCCCTGCCCGCTGAAGTGGGCGATCAGCTCCTCGCGGGTGATGAAGCCGTCCCCGTCGGCATCGGCCTCGGCGAAGAGCCGGTCAGCCAGACGCGCGGGCAGCTCGCCGCGCTCCAGCTTGCCGTCGTTGTTCTTGTCGTTGGCCATCAGGCGATCGACCTGGGCCTGCACGCGCCGGTTGACTTGGGGCGTATCCCCCGACGGCTGGCCGGCGGGCTGGGCGATGGCCAGCCCCGCCACGGCGAGGGACAGAGCGGCGAAACCGACGGCGGCCTTGGCGTGCTTCATCTCGGGAACTCCTCCTGGGCTGGTTGAGCAGAGAGGATACCGGCCAATCCCGCCCGGGTTCAACCCTCCTTCCGAGGACACGGGCGAGGGAAGGTCGGCACTCCGTGCCGACTCTTGATGCCTTGGTGGGAGGGCGGCGCCCCGTGCCGACGCGGAACATCAAGGCTGCCAAACCCTCCCCCTTTGGCTTGGCGGAGTATGGGAGAGAGAGAGACGGAGAGAGAGGAAGAGGCGAGAGAGGGGCAACCCCGTTTCTAGAGCGCCATGTCAAGGCTGCCAAACCCAAAGGGTGGGTTTGGCAGCCTTGACATGGGAGAGAGAAGAAGGACGGAGAGACGACAGAGAGAGTCAACAACCCCGTTTCCAGCGTGCCAGCCCAAGGCTGCCAAGCCCATAGGGATGGGCTTGGCAGCCTTGAGGCGCGGGGGGGTCGGACCCCTTTGTAGCCGCGCACGAAGAAGGAAGCGGATTCTTCCGCTTGTCGATTCGCTTGCGTCATACGAGGCTTCAAGGCGTGACGGAAGAGTCCGCTTCCTTCGTGCGCGGCTAAAAACACCGGGAAGACCCGGCTCCCCCCCCGAGCCGGGCCACCGAGACTCAGAGCTTCGCGGCGGCGATCGACGCGAGATCGGAGCGCTCGGACCTTTGCAGCGTGATGTGGCCCACCAGCCCGATGCCCCGCAGGCGTTCGACCGCGTAGGACAAACCATTGGAAGACTGGTCGAGGTAGGGGTTGTCGATCTGGCCGATGTCGCCGGTCAGGACGAGCTTGGTGCCCTCACCCACGCGGGAGACGATGGTCTTGACCTCGTGCGGCGAGAGGTTCTGGGCCTCGTCCACGATCATGAACTGGTGGGGGATCGACCGGCCGCGGATGTAGGTGAGCGGCTCGAGCACGAGGCGCCCGTCGGCGACGAGCTTGTCGATGCGCTGCTCGGTGGACTTGCTCTCGGGCTGCTGGTTGGGCGAGCCTCTGGTGGAAAGCAGGTAGTTGAGGTTGTCGAAGATGGGCTGCATCCAAGCGCCCAGCTTCTCGTCCTTGTCGCCGGGGAGGTAGCCGATGTCGCGCCCCATCGGCATGATGGGGCGGGCCACGAGGAGCTTCTCGTAGCGCTCCTCGCCGAAGACCTTGGCCATGCCGGCGGCGATGGCCATCAGCGTCTTGCCGGTGCCCGCCGAGCCGAGCAGCGTGACCAGCTTGATGTCGTCGTCGAGCAGCAGGTCCAGGGCCATGGTCTGCTGCACATTCCGGGCGAGGATGCCGAAGGTGGGCTTCTTCTGCGGGGCGACGGGGATGATGTGGTCGGTGTCGGCCAGGCGACGCCCCAGGCCGGAGTGGGCCTCGTCCTCCTGGTCCTTGAGCACGACGAACTGGTTGGGCGAGACCTGCCGGACGAAAGGCTCCTCGCCCTCGTAATGCACGGTCAGCGACGCCTCCAGCTTGGCCACGCCCAGCATCCGGTCGCGGTACAGCTCGTCGATCAGCTCGCGCGGGGTCTCGATCTCGATGAACCCGGTGTAGAGCCGGTCGGCGTCCACCTTCTGGTTCTGGAAGTCCTCCGTGCGGATGCCCAGCGCGTCGGACTTGATGCGGGCGGCCAGGTCCTTGGACACGAACACCGCCCGCTTGCCCTGGCGGTGCAGGTGCCACGCCACCGCGATGATGCGGTTGTCGGCCTTGTCCTGGTGGATGACGGCGGGGCGCTCGTGGTCCTCGGTGTCGATCGAGAGCGTGCCGCTGGCGCCGCGGGCGGCGATGCCCAGCAGCGACATGTCCACACCCTCGGTCAACATCCCCTCGCGCCGGATGCGGTCGAGGTGGCGGATGGCGGCGCGGGCGTTGCGCCCGACATCGTCCTCGCGCCGCTTCATGGCGTCGAGCTCCTCGATCACCGGATAAGGAATGACGATGTGGTTTTCCTGGAACACGAAGAGCGCGTCGGGGTTGTGGAGCAGCACATTGGTGTCGAGCACGAAGTGCTTGACGCCTTTGGCCCCTCCCGCGGTGTCCGGACGCTGAACGCCGGGGTTGGGAGCGGGGGGGACGGTGGCGGTGTCGGTGGCGCGGTCTGCCGTGTTGCCTTTGGGTGCCATCGCGGACGCGGACTCCTTCACGCGGACTTCTCTTCCCGGGCGGGCATCCTTCCCGCGGGCGTCTCAGCATACCGCCCCGGGACCGTCGGCACGCGACCACGCCCGCGGACCCTCCACAAACCGCGTTCCAGCCCGTTGGAGCGGGGCGGAACCGGTCCGAGCGGGCAGCCCCTTCGGCCCAGACCCGAACCGGACCGACCGGCATCGACGAACCCCGGACCGGCCAGTCGCCCAACCGACAGGACCCGCTTGAAGATCCTGTTATCGGGCGGGACGGGCGGGATCAGACGGCAGGCCCGACCGGCCGCGCCCGCAAGGAAGCGGCCGCGTGCGCCAAGCGACGATCGCACGCCGACCGACAGGCAAAGACCAGTCGCACGGGATTCCGATCAGAACAGGGCGGCCACCGCGTCGGCCGTGAGCAGCACGGCCACCGCCGCGGCGATGGCGGTCTTGAACACGATCGAGAGCGCCCGCCCCGTCGCCGCGCCGCGTCCCGAACGCCAGGACTCGCCCCAGGTGCGCTCCGCGACGCCCCGCTCGGCGAAGAGCGCGCCCAGCCCCGCCCCCACCACCCCGCCGATCACGGCCCCGATGATGAAGACCGGGATCAAGATCTGCCCGACAATCATGCCCACGACGGTGCCGAACAGCGAACCCCACGCCCCCGAGCGGGTGCCCCCGGCGCGCTTCGAACCCGCGGCGGAGGCGAAGAACTCCACGATCTCCGCGATGACGGCCAACACCACCGCCGCGACGAGGACCCAGGTGCTCATCACCTCCGGACGCCACCAGTCCACCAGCACGGCGACGACGACGGCGATCCAGATGCCCGGCAGCGTGACGGCCACCAGCCCCACGCCCAGCCAGGCGAAAACCACCACGATCGACACGCCCAGCCAGGTCAGCACGGGGGTCCTCCGGTCAGGAGGCGGCTTCCGTCGCGGACCCGGCGTCCGCCCCGGGATCGGCGGCCTCATCCCCTTCTTGGGGACCGAAGGCCCTGCGTTCCATCGCGAGGATCCATTCCTCCAGCTCGTCAAACTGGTAGGTGTCGCAGCGGACCTCCTGCCCGCCCAGGGCGGGGTGGGACGCCTTGATCTTCAGGAACACGATGAACTTGTCCCACTTGCGCTTATCGACCTCTTCCAGGTCGTCCGGCGTGACGGCGGCCCCCCCGGGCAGGGTGAGCGTCATGGTCTCCGCCTGCCAGCGGTACTTGCGCGACGCGACGCCGACGGCACGGACGATCAGGAACAAGGCCAGCGACCAGCACACCGCCATGATGGCCCACTGGCTGGGGATATCCCAGCGCGAGAGCGGCTTGGGCTGGGAGGCGGTGGACAGTTCCGACTTGAGGCGCGCCAGCTCGGCGCGCGGGTTCTCGATGACGGTCCGCTCCGGCGTCACCTGGCCGATGCGGGAGAGGGCCTCCAGCCAGGTCAGCCGGCTGTTGAGCATGATGGCGCGCAGGCGTCGGGGGCTTTGGGTGTTGGACGCATCCGCCCCGTTGCGCTGGCGCTGGTCCGCCTGCGACAGCCGGGCCAGTTCCTCGGCGGGGCTGGGGACCGAGGCCTCGCGGATGAAGATGCCGAAGTCCTCCCGGTCGGCGGCCTCGGCGGCCTCCAGATAGGCAAGCTTCGCCCAGGTGGCGAACCGCTCGCCGCGGGCGGGGTACACCCAGATCGCGTCGTAAAGCCCCCATCCGCCGAAGGCCAGGAGCACGACGATGAAGATGGCCATTTTGCGCACCCAGCGTTTGCCCAGCGGTGCGGTGCGGGTCCCTTCGTCAGCCATCGGTCGTGTGCTCCCTCGGTCATGGTCCGGCGTGCCCGGGCAGGATCGGCCCGAACCCGGCATCGGCGTGAGCGTCGCCGCCCCTGCCGGCCTCAGTTCGGCATGATACGGGCGGGCACGCCGGTTATTCAGAACACATCATCGACTTTGGCCAGGGCCGCCCGCCACCACGCCGCCGCCCTGGCCAGGCCGCCCGGACGCCGCCGCAGGGCGTCGAACCCGCCCCGATCGGTCCGTCTCGCCGGAATCCGGGGGTAGGCCCGCCCGGTGAGCATCGCCAGCGTCAGCCAGGCCGAGTGCTCGGCCCGGAACCGCTCGGAGGCGGTCTGCATGTCCCGGATGGAACGGTGCTTCGGGTGCATCGGACGATTTTAGCGGATGGGGGGGCGGTTCCCAAGAGGGAAAGGGATGAATCGCCGCCCGGCGACTCAGCCCCGCATCGGCAAAAAACGCCTCAACTCGCCGACCAGCAGATCGGGGTCTACCCGGGCCACGGAGTCCGGGTTCATCCGTTGGTACTCCAGGAGGCGCAGGCGGCCCAGGCCGTCGGCAGGGACGAAGAGATCCTCGACCGCGCGGGAGGCCGCCTCGACCCGTGGATGGTCGGCGAACCGCCCGGCGAGCATCATGGAGGTGTCGTCCTCCTCCCGCGTCAGAAGGCCGATCACGCGATACAGGTCCATGGCATGGTGCCGACCGAGGTTCTTGTCCTGGTCGTGGATCCGGTCGCGCAAAGCCCCCAGCTTCATCAGCATGTAGGGGAATGCTTGGGGGACCGCCACCGTGCAGGATGCCTCCGTGCCGTCGCTGCGGCGTCCATCCACCGGGACGGAGAGCGGATCGTGCTCAACCCCCAACGCATCGGGCGCGGAGAAGGCGTGAAGCCCGACCCTCCCGTGAAGGTTTTTCGGACGCGCCCGTGCTCCCGTGATTTTGACCGAGGCGGCGTGCCCGTCCAACGGCCCGACCATCACATCCAGCAGCACGCGCGTCCCCGCGATCTCGCGCTGAAACTTGAGCCACCCGGCCCCCGGCACCGCCGAAAAACCCAACGCATCCAGCACGCCACGGTGGCGAAGAACCCGATCCGGGTCCGCGATGACCTCCGCCCGGAGAAACAGATCAATGTCCTGCGTGGTCCGCGCCGGCGGCAGATCGTCCCACGGGATCAGCGTCCGCGCCCCGGCGGCCCGCAGGTGCCGCTGCTTCAGGTACAGCCCAAGCCCCCCGCCCAGCAGCAGCCTCGCATCGGGGCCGAGCGCGGCGTCCAGGTCCAGCACGGTGGTGATGATGGCGTCCATCACGCCCCCCGTTCCACGGCGCGGAGGATGCCGGCTCGGACCTCCTCGGCGATCTCGCGGTCCCGCTTGTCGCCGACCGTCGCCAGTTCCAGATAGGCCTGCACGGGCGAGGCGACGACCGAGCCGTCCGGTTCCGTCCGCCGATCGAAGAACACGCCGGGGTCGTCCGTCTCCACCACGCGCAGGCCGGGGAACCGTTCCGTCGGCATCCAGAGGCTTCCCATGCGGGCGCGGAAGGCATCCAGATCGTCCGTGTAGACCGTGGGCGGGTCGTCCCGCATCCCGGCGGCGTACCGGCCCGCCGACGATGCGCCGGACAACACCAGCCGCGCCCCCCCTCCCCCCCCTCCCCCCCCGCCCTCCACACGCCGGAACACATCCGGCAGTGCGAGTTCGACCCGTCCGGCCTCCACGCGCGTCGGTCTGGGCCGGTTGAAACCGTCCCGCAGCGCATCGAGCAACGCATCGGCCTGGAGCAGCGCGATGCGGCCCGAGGCCCGCTCGATGAGCAGGTCGTCCCGCATCCGCGCCAACGCCTTGGACACCGTGGACAGGGCCACCGCCGCCCCGGCCGCTTCGACCTCGTCCCGCACGCCCCCGACCGAACCGAACTCCCGCCTTCTGAGGAACACCCGCGGCACCAGCGAGGTCACCCCGCTGTACGCGAACCGTGCCAGCCTCGATTCGGGATACCGGTTGGGCTGCCCCGTTCGACGCAGCAGGAGCCGTCCGGGGACCACCACCAGCCCGTTGCCGCACAGGTCCAGCCCCGACACGCCCTCCTCCAGCAACCGCTCGACCCGCTTCTCGCCTAGGTACGGCACGACCACCATCGGCAAGCGTCCCGTCTGCTCGGCCCGCCTTCGGGACCGGCGGACGGCTTCCTCCAGAACACGCGGCGTGCCGGCGGTCTTGATCTCCGCCGCGAACTCGAACCGGTCCGCGCCCCACGCCACCGCCACGACCGCACCGGGGCCTGCTCTCCCTGCACCCCCTCCCCCCCGCTCGGCCCCTGTCAGGTCGATGCGGACATCGCCCCCGAACGGGCTTTCCAGCGACCGCAGGATCTCCGCGACGGATCGGTCGTTCAGTTCGGTGGGGGGCATCCGTGTCATGATCTGTTTTCCAGCATCGGAAAATACGCCATAATCAGAAAATATTTCGTCAAAATGGCATTTCTCGGCACAGGAAACTTGATTAAATTGGAAAATACAGGCTCTAGAGCATGAAAATCAAGAAAAGCCGCACAAAATCCGAATCACAACTACTGGTCACATCTCCCCAATACCACGCCCCCGCCACACCCGGCGGCCGGTCTGGTGAAGGTACAGGCTCCGCCATTGCACCGCCGTCATCAGGGTCACGCCGATGGGGTGCAGCCAGACGGACGACCGGGCGTGCCCGACCCGGCGGGCGATCATGGCCCGCTGGGCGAGTTGCAGGCCGCAGGCGGCCAGCGCGGATGCCCAGATCAGGGGCGACCAGCCCAACGCCAGCCCGAGCGGCGCGATCACCCACGCGGCGGCGTGGCCGCCGATGTGCAGCAGCGTCAGGAAAGCCAACAGGCCCGGCGAACCTACGCCCTCGTAGGCGTTCTTCGCGAAGCCGCGCCATGTCTCTCGCCAGCCCCGGTACATGCGGACGCTGGCCAGGTCCGACCCGTCGAACAGGTCGGTCCCGTGGCCGAGAGCGCGCACGGCCCTGGGCATCCGGATGCCGTCGTGCATGGTGTCCTTGAAGGCGCGGTGGCCGTCGATGTCGCGGTAGATGTCCGAGCGGATCAGGAGGAACTGGCCGCAGCCCGCACCGCAGGCGGGAGCCGTGGAGCGGCGCATCCGGCGCATGGGCAGGTAGCCGAGCAGCAGGAAGAACATCATGGGAACCAGCGCCGCCTCGGCGAGCGTGCCGGTGATCTGACGCGGGAAGGTGGAGACCATCGGGGCGTTCAGGCGTTGGGCCTCATCCATCGAACGGCGCACCGCGTCCGGCTCGAAACGCACATCGGCGTCGGTGAACAGCAGCCACGCGCACCCGTCGTCGATCGCGGCCCGGGCCGCGTGCCAGCAGGCGTGCTGCTTGCCGTTCCAGCCCGCGGGCAGGGGCGGCGGATGGACCACGATCAGCCGGGCGTCCTCGGATGCCAGGCGGGCGAGGACGGCGGCGGTCGAATCGGTCGATGCGTCGTCCGAGACGATGACGCGCAGGTCGCGGGCATCCTGGGCCAGCAGCGAGCGCACGCAGGCTTCGATGTTCGCCTCCTCGTTCCGCGCGGGCACGCAGACACCGACCCGGCAGGCGGAAGGGGGAGCGTCGGCGCGGGACTTGGTGTAGCGGCACAGGTTGCACAGCGTCATCCACAGCGGCAACGCCGACGCGGCGACGCACCACCACGCCCAGCCCGTCAGCCAGGCGGTCACGCCGATCGCTCCGCGCCGGGGCGTGCCCCGATGCCCCCGCCCCGCCCCCGGACACGGAGCCACAGGTCGTACAGCACGCCGCCCTGCGCGCCCGCCCTGCTCACCACGGCCTCGAACCGGCCCGCGTCGCGTGCGACGGCCAGGGCCGCCAGATCGGCCGCCCCGTCCCGCATGGCCGCGGTGATGGCCCGTTGCCAGGCGGTGGTGCGGGCGGGATCGTCCGCGTGGACTTCCCGGGCCGCGATGAGGATCTCCGGCTTGGGATCGGTCCAGAAGCAGTACTCAACACTGATCGCCAGCACCCTCACGCCCGCCCCCCCCGACGCGGACGCGGCCAGTTTCGACACGCCCGGACGCACCACGATCGGGGCGCGGACATCGGCGAACCGTCCCTGCGGCGTGATCCAGAAGGTCGGGCGCGCGGACTCCCGGAAATAGCGGCCCATCTCCTCGCCCATCCGCGCCAGGCTCAGGGGGTCGTCCGGGTCGATGCCGAACACGCCCAGTCGCCGGAAAAGACCGAACCGCTCCAGCTGGGCCGCGTCCATCGGGGCACGCAGGGATCGGCCGGGAAAGAACAGACGCTGCGTGGTGAGCATCACCAACGGGTCCCACCAGCCCACATGGTTCATGGCCAGGATCAGCGGCCCGTCATGGTCGGCGAGCGAGCGGAGCAGGCCCGCGCTCTCACGCTCGACGCGCAGGGCGTGGAACTTCCTGCGGATCATGTTCCGACGACACCAGCCCTCGAACCAGCGGGCGAACGCGGGCGACTCGCGGGGCGGGATGAACCGCGGCTCGCTCATGTCGGCTGGGGGGAGAGGAGGTACGCGGAGGTGCAGAGGTCACGCGGAGGACGCGGAAGATCAGAAAGAAAGAGATTGAACGCGAAGAGCGCGAAGGACTCGAAGCGTCCTGATGAATCGCTGATTCTCATGCCGTTGCAGATCCATTCGATGGTCGTGCCGAGATTGAACTCGATGGCGATCTTGGAATCCTTTCGCGTGCTTCGCGCTCTTCGCGTTGAAAATCCCTGACTTCCCCTCCGCGCCCTCTGCGTGATCTCTGCGTGCTCTGCGTACCTCTTCTCCTCCGCCACCCGTCACTTCTCCGGCGACGCCTGCGGCCCGACCAGGATGCGGGCGATGACCTCGCGCACATGGGTGCCCTTCTCGTCCCGCCCGTGCCCGGTGACGCCCATCGCGTCCACCACGCCGTAGCCCATGCCCAGGTGGATCAGCGTCCAGGCGATAACCTCGGCGGAGAAGCGGCTGGTGACGCGGTGGGCGTCCTGCGCCCGGCGGATCTCGCCGGTGAGGAACTCGTGCAGCAGGCGCATGTGCTCGGCCACGGCCTTGGCGATCAGCGAGTCCTCGACCTCGGGGATGGCCTGCAGCAGCACCTTGTAGCCGGCGCGCCCCTCGCGCGAGACCATCGGGTTGTCGGCCAGGATGCGGGCCAGGCGCTTGGCCGGGTCTTCCGAATCGGACACATCGCCCTGCCACAACGCCAGCGTGCGCTTGCCGGTGCGCTCGATCAGAGCCACGAACAGGTCGCGCTTGGACTTGAAGTGGCGGTAGATGATCGGCTCGGTCACGCCGGCGGCCTTGGCGATCTGGGCGGTGGTCGCGCCGGCGTAGCCCTGGGCGGCGAAGAGCGTCTCGGCGACATCGAGGAGTTGCTCGCGGCGTTGGGCCGCGGGGAGTCGGCTCATGGATCGCTCCGGCCGGGAACCGGCGGTGCGTGGTGGGAGGCGGGGGGGGTGTCATCGGGAAGCGGCACGGGGTCGTAGCCCCCCTTGACGAACGGGTGACACCGGAGGATACGCCGCAAAGTTAGTAAAGACCCGCGAACCGGGCCGTGGAGTCGGTACGCCTCCAGCCCGTAGCGCGAACAGGTCGGCTCGTACCGGCACTGGTTGCCGATCAGCGGCGAGAGCGTCACGCGGTACAGACGGATCAGAAGGATGAAGGGCACATTGCCCACCCGGGCGATGGGGCCGAGGCGCGGCCCGGCCCGTGATCCGGTTGGCTCGGGTGCCTGGGTCATGACAAAGACTGATCGGTCTTTTTGACCCGCTTGCGGTGCTCCCGATCCGCCGCCGCGATTGCATCGCGGATCAGGGACCGGTACTCGTTGAGTGACAAGGTTTTATGCGCCCGCCCCGAGACCACGATGTCGTACGCCGTCCCCTCGGGTTGCATTGGGTAGACTGGTCTGTCCAATCGAAACACCTCCCGCACCATCCGTTTCAGCCGCACGCGGGCCACGGCGTTGCCGACCCGCCGCCCGATGGACAGGCCCAGGCGGTGCTCGGGAAGGTCGTTGGGCTTCAGGAAGACCGTCAGCGGGCCGCGGGATTTGGTCAGGCGGTGGGCGAAGACGGCCTTGTAGTCGGCGTCCAGGCTGAGGCGGTGCCGGGTTCGGAAGGGGTGCGCGGGCACGGGGGATGGTAGAGGGGCCTCATAAGGATTCCCCTTGAATCTCGGGCGATGCCTGATCGACAAGCCGCGACTGCAAGGGAGCGGCCGGGACCGCCAACCGACGCCCTGACGCCGGACGATCGGCAACGACCAATCAAACGGCACGCTCCGCTCCTGACGCAACCGCGGCCGCTCCCTTGCAATCGCGGCTTGTAGATTGGCTCCGGCGGTTGATGCGGATCAGTCCGGCTCGGACAGCGGCGGGAGCAGACCCCAGAGCAGGGCCAGGCCCGCGATGGCCAGCAGGACGAAACGCCCCTTGCTGTCGCCCGCCAGACGGGACAGGGTGGATGGCACGCGGTCGGCCGCGCCGGGCAGGGCGTGCGGGGCGGGTTCGAGCAGTTCAAAGAGCCGGGGGTCGTCGGGCAGGCCGGGCAGCACCAGGGCCGTGCGGTCCCTGGGAACCAGTTGGAGCTGCGAAGCGACCACGAGGCGGATGGTGGCGGGGTCCTGCTCGGTCAAAGCCCTGACCATCGCACGGTAGTTGGCCAGGCGGTCCAGGTCGGTCTGCTCCATCGCCAGGATGCGGTCGCGCTGGAGCCGGATGTGGTCCAGGTCCGCGGCCGGAGGAATCAACGCGACGGCCACGAACAGGGAAAGCCCCGCCAGGAAGGAAGCCCACTTGGAGGCGTGCAGCACGAACAGCGAGGCGCGGTCATCGGACCGACGCATCACGGGCGCGGATTGGGCGCTCAGGGCCGCGGGCACGGGAGGGTTCATCGGCCGGACGCGGCCTTCGGCTGGAAGCGCGGGGGGCCGGTTTCGCGGCGGAAACCGGATCGGGCGGGGCGGGGGCCGAGCATGGGTTTGCGTAGACTTGCCGGATGCGTCGAAGCGTTGTGATCACGGGTCTGGGGCCGGTCTGCGCGATCGGGTCGGGGGTGGAGGCGTTCTGGGAAAGCCTGTGCGCGGGCCGGACGGGGCTGGGGCCGGTGCGGTCCTTCGATGCCTCATCCCTGGGTCCGAAGCTGGCGGGCGAGGTCCAGGGGCTGAATGTGCGGGACCTGGTGCCGAAGAGCTACCGGAAAGCCACCAAGGTGATGGCCCGGGACATCGAGCTGGCGGTGGCCGCGGCCCGGGCGGCGGCGCTGGATGCCGGGCTGGTCACGCGCGGGCTGGAAGAGGACGGGGCCGAAGGCTTCCGGGTGCGGGGAGACCGGACGGGCTGCCACATCGGGGCCGGGCTGATCTCGACGGAACCGGCGGAACTGGGGCGGGCGGTGGCGGTCTCGTTGGACGACGACGGGGGCTATTCCCTGCGCAAGTGGGGCACCGAGGGCGGGCCGGAGTCCGGCGCGGCCGGGGCGATGAACAACCTGCCCCCGCTGTGGCTGCTCAAGTACCTGCCCAACATGCTGGCCTGCCATGTCACCATCATCCACGGGTGCGAGGGGCCGTCGAACACGATCATGGGGGCCGAGGCGGGCGCGCTGCAGTCGATCGGCGAGAGCACGCGGGTGATCGAGCGGGGCGACGCGGATGTGTGCTTCTCCGGCGGGGCGGAATCGCGCGTCAACCCGATGGGCGTGATGCGCATGCTGCTGGCCGGACGACTGGCGGAGACCGATGCGTCCGTGACCGACGGCGCGGGCGTGGTGCGCCCGTTCGACGCTTCCTCGGGGGGGGGGGGGGGGCGGGGGGGGGCGGGGGGG
>CAZNZC010000005.1:66-861 GCA_964577425.1 uncultured Phycisphaeraceae bacterium | reverse complement strand
TATGCGACTCATAACGACCCTCATGTCGTGTTCGGCGGGGGGCTGGGCGGGGCGGGGGTGATGCTGATCCTGGAGGACGCCGCGCACGCCGCGGCCCGGGGGGGAAGGGTCTATGCCGAGGTGGCCGGCTACGGGAGCGGGATGGACACGCGGCCGTTCACGCCCGGGCTGGAGGGGCTGGGCGACGCGGCGGAGGACCGCGGGCTGACGCGGGCGATCCGCTGGGCGCTCAGGGACGCGGGCATCACGCCGGATCAGGTAGACGCGATCGCGCCGATGGCGGCGGGCGTGCCCGCGCTGGACGCGCGGGAGTTCGGCTCGCTGCGGGCCGCGCTGGGCGATGCGGCCACGCGGCCGATGATTACCGTCACGCCCAACGCGGGCAACGCGCTGGCCGGGCACGGGGGCCTGACGACGGCGGCGGCGGCGATGGCGCTGCGCACGCAGCGCCTGCCCGCCAGGGTTCACGCCGGGAGGCCCGCGGGCGCGGACGCGGGCGCGTGCGGGTCCAGGGACGCCGCGCTGCGCCATGTGCTGGTCTGCGCCGGGTCCTTCGGCGGGCAGGCGGCCGCGCTGGTGCTGCGCCGGGTCGGATGAGGCGGGCGCGGGCGGGCTACGGTTGTGGGCCGGCGCCCGTGCCGGGGCAAGACGACACTCGGAAGAGTCTAGAAAAAGCAAGGAGCATCAAGATGGGCAACGAAGGCTACGGACGCGACTACCGGGACTACAACGGGGGACGGGGCGATCGGGGCGGGGATCGCGGCGGAGATCGGGGGGTTCGTGCCGCTCTTGAGT
>CAZNZC010000004.1:0-204494 GCA_964577425.1 uncultured Phycisphaeraceae bacterium | reverse complement strand
GTCGGCGCGGCTGCCGGGCAGCGGGCCGGTGAACTGGTGGAAGTTGAAGGGGGCCAGGCCGACCGCGCCGCCGCCGAGCTTGTGTGAAAGGATCGTGTAGTGCGGGGCGACCTCGTCGGCGGTCACGGAGGCGGGCGACAGGTCGATGAGCGGCAGGCTGGCGTTCAGGCCGGTGTTGACGCGGACGGAGCCGTTCCAGTCTCCGCCGGTCATCTCGGCGTTGACGATGATCTGGCCGGCCAGACCGTCGAGGGCGGACAGCTGGAACGCCTTTTCGGTCGGTGCATCCACGGAATCATCAAGGTCGCGCCCGATGCGGAAGAGCGTGCCGGAACCAATCCGCAATGACTGGAGGTAGGTCCGCCAGTCTTCGAGGATGCGGACACCGGCAAGAGCCTCGGAGGATGCCTCGGTCAGGAACCCGATGCCGATGCCCAGCGCGGCGTTGTTGGTGTCGTCTACCCGGGCGGCCAGGAGGGTGCCGGTCCAGTCGGACCCGCTGCTGCGCAGGCGGCGGAGGTTCCCGCTCACGGTGATGTCGGCATGGATGCCGCCGGTGACTGTCGTGACGGCGCGGGTATCCCCGACGCCGGAAATGGTGACGGGATTGCCCGGCGTGCCGATCTGGCCCAGGGTCGCGACATTGTGGAGGCGACCGCTCGAGCAGACCAGGTCGCCGTAGACGCCCGCAGCATTGTCCGGCAGATCCACCCACTGGATCTCGTTTTCCGCGTACACATCGGCGTAGAGGCTGCCGGGATCTGTCCGAAGCTGCACAACGCGCGAGCACTCGATGATCCCGCCGTTGGACGGGTGGCCGATGTGACCCGTGATCGAGTAAATGCTCACTTCGACATGCGCAGTGCCCGTCGTGCTGCAACCGGAAAAGGTGCTCAGACGCCGGCGGACATTCTGGACATACTCGAATGTGTCGATAGACACTTCTTCGATGATCAGAGTCAACAACGGATTAGACGGGTTCTGCCCGCCGACAATGATGCACGGCTCGACCCAGACATTGCGCACCTTGACATTGCTTGCGGTCGCACGCATCCTGTACATGACGGACGAAATCCCCCGGATGTTCGTGATCGTGACATCGATGATGTCGCTGCCCGGGGCGATCGGATTCACTACGATCGTGGCGGTCGCCGGGAACAGCTGTTCGATGCTGATGCCGTTCCCAGAATAAACGGGCATCCAGACAAACTGGGCGACGCTGGACTGGGACCAAAGGGCGACCGACACCAGCAGAACGCACATGTACTTCATCATTTCCGGCTTCTCCTTGTGAATGGATCGTGTGAATGAACCGAAACAAAGGGGGTCGGGGCGACTGTACCTATGGGCGGTGTGCATAGTCGGCTCTCGAGCAGGCTCTTGCCCGGCAGTCTACGAGCATCCGGCGTTGAACGAAGCGAGATACGCCGCGAGATCGAAGAAGTTGAAGGCGCCGAACGGCTCGGCCAGATCGGCGGCCGGGTTGTTTGACCGGAACAGATCCAGGTATACCGACATGTCGGCGGCGTCGAGCGTGCCGTACGGCGATGCAAAATCAACAGGACAAGACACCGATGCGATGTGAAAACCCATAAAAAATGTGCCATGGAATGTATAGTTGTGCGTAAAACGATCACAAAGATAATTATCTAACAATGTTTCTAAGTATGATGCCCCCGCGTATGATCCAGTTATGCGAACGGATCTTCTATAGAAACCCGTCTGGGTGGTGGTCATCTGGTACACGACACCGGACACATCCAGCAGGCCGAAGGGTGACATCGTGTCAGGGTACTGGCCCACATCCCACTCCAGCGGCTCGCAGAGATTCCCGATGGTCTCCCCGCCCTCGCCCGGCAGGCCGATCACCAGCGGCTTGTCGCCGCCGTTGGGAAACATCCACCATCCGCCTTGGCCGCCGTCCTTCTCCGGGTCGTAGTACGCCGCCTTGAGCATCTCGCCCAGGTCGGGGATCCAGTACCGCGCCCCGGGGGCGGGGGCCAGGTCGTGCTGGGCGAAGTGGTTCTCATCGAACCAGAAGGTCGAGGTGTCATACACGCCGGACTCGAAGGCCCACGGCTCGTTCACCATGCCGTTGTGCAGCCAGTTGGCATAGCGGGCCGCGTACTCCAGGCTGACGCGGGCGGCGCGGCGCTCGTACTGGGTGGGCAGGAAGTAGTTGGGCAGGCCGTCCGGGCGGGTGGGGTCTGCCGGGCTGACATAAAGCATGTCGGAGATGAAAGCGAAGTTGCCGGGGATGCCGGTGTCGTAGGGCAGGTAGGCGCGGACGAAGTCCACCCAGCGGTCCATGGTGACTAGGGTCCGCGTCATCCGGTAGGTGTAGTTGACCGTGCCGACCACGGGGTCATGGCAGGAGGCCGGGGGGTTGCCTGGGTGGCCGACCGTCACCCAGTCGAAGAGGTCGTCGGGCGAACCGGCCCAAACAGGGGAGGAAAAAATGCCCAGTATGAGTGCGAGGGATGCTGTGCGGGGCATCGCGGCTCCTGTACGAGGGATGGAGGCCGGGGCAATGTAGCAGCAAGCGAAGGGGCGTGCGCGGGGGAAGTCTGGAGGTTGCGCAGGTGGCGCACGGGATTGGATGTTCGGGTTGAAGGGGGGAATCCGCCGATTGCATCGGCGGCGTCTCGGTGATCGGGCCGACTGGAAGTCGGCCCCACAAGAGTCGGTCCCGCGCTATTCGTCCACGCCCAGGTCCCGCTTGGTGAACAGCGCCTCGAAGCGGATCCCCGCGCGCTCGATGTTCTCCCGCGCGCCTTCCAGCCGGTCGATCGTGCAGATGACGCCCACGACCTCGGCCCCGGCCTCCTTCAGCACGCCCACGGCTTCGAGCGCCTGGCCGCCGGTGGTGGCGACATCCTCCAGGAACACCACCTTGTCGCCGGGATGGACGACGCCCTCCAGCTGCTTGGCGGTGCCGTAGTCCTTTTTGGCGTTGCGGACGAAGAGGGTCGGGTGGCCGCTGACGAGGCAGGTGGCGGCGACCAGCGGGATTCCTCCCAGTTCAGCCCCGGCGAGGCGGTCCACCCCGCCGGCGTCGGCGGCGATGCGGGCGATCCGTTCCGCGAACAGGCGGGCCAGCGGGCCGAGCACATCCGGGCGGGTGGAGAAGCGGTACTTGTCGAGGTAGTAGGTGCTGGTCCGCCCGGAGCGGAGGGTGAAGGTGCCCCGCAGCAGGGCGGCGTCGGCGATGGCCTTGGCCACATCTTCTCGGACCTTCGCGGAGGATTCAGCGGCGGGCGTGGCGGGGTTCGTCATGTGGAACCGTAGGTTCGTTGAAATGAATCCCGGTTTGGTGCGTTTTTCCGGAAACCCGGCGTGTGGGTTGGGCATATCAGTTGGACCCGCTTGCCGGATCAATCTGATGGGCCATCGGGCCGATGGTGGCCCCGGACTTCGGCGGCACTACCCTTGTGGCCCGGACCCGACCCACAACCCTTTTGATGCCCCTTGACGCGATACGGAGGATGACATGACCCGCCCCACGATCACCAGCCTGGTCCTCGCCCTCGGGCTTGCCTGTGCAGCCGCCTCCGCCCAGGTCGCGCCGCCCCCCCCCCCGGCCGAGCCGGTCGAGGCCGAGCAGGTTCCTGCGCAGACCCGTCCCGCCGCCCAGCCGGCGGAGCGTCCGCAGCCCGCCGGCACTCCCCAGCGCACGGCCACGCTGCCGACCAACATCCCCTACCCCAAGCTCGCCCAGTTGGGTGAGGACGGCAAGATCGTCCGTCTCAAAGACCTGCCCGATGTGGTGGCTCTCAAGGCCAACCCCACCGTCGGCCCCAAATCGGTGGACGGGATCATGCCGGTCATCTACGGGCGTCGCGCCCGGTTCGAGATGCTGGTGATCGACAACCTCGACCTGGTGTGGAAGCTGCGCGACGGCGCGATCCACAGCACCGACATGAACGATCTCCAGTCGCTCGCCGAGCTGACGGAGACCATCAAGCCGCTGGTCGGCAAGACCACCCTGTCCGAGGAGCTGACCAACCGCGGCATCCTGACGCGCGTGCAGGGGGGCATGAACGAGCACATCGTCCGCGAGTACAAGCAGGCCATCGCCGACGAGATCCAGCTGGCCGAGGGCACGGACGGCATGATGGAGTTCCTGCGTTTCATCCTGGAGGACTCGATCCACGAGGCGGGCCTGGCCTACTACGGTCTGCTGGTCGAGCTGAAGTTCCAGGCTAAGGAGATGCTCGCCGACGCGGGCTTGGAGAACGAGGCCCTGCTCGCCCTGTCCGGCGCCGTGGCCGAAGACCCCGACGAGCGCGACGAGCAGGTCGAGCGGGTGGACACGGCCCTGCGCTCCATGAAGGTGGACGACGCCATCAAGCTGCTGTCCCACATGCGCGACAGCCGCCTGAATCCGAATGTCTCTCCCACCGTGGTGCGCGTGGATGTGATGCACCCCGGCAAGACGGACCAGTCGGACAGCGCGCTGACCACCGTCATCCAGACGGGCAGGAGCACGGATCAGCCCGCCAACCCACAGCCGAAGACCGAGGACTGACACGGATTCCCGCTGAATCCCGGGCGTGGCCTGGTTGACAAGCCGCGACTGCAAGGGAGCGGCCGTTTGACGCACGCGACCATTGCGGCCGGCAAGCAACAGTGAATCAGAAGCCCGCTTCCTCGCGGTCGCCGCTGGTGTGAGTTCGTCCCGGTTGATATGGATCCCGCCCGGAAATCAAGGGATCCGTACGACTGGCGCTTGCCCATCGGTCGGCGTGCGCCGGTCGCCTGATGCTCGCGGCTGCTTCCTTGCGGGCGCGGCTTGTCGGGTCTCACGCATCCGGGCGGGGCTTGTCCAGCGGGCGGACGAACGGGAAGGGGATCACCTCGCGGATGGTCTCCTTGCCGGCCATCAGCATGACCAGGCGGTCGATGCCCAGGCCCATGCCGCCGGCGGGCGGCATGCCGACCTTGAGCGCGTCGATGAAGTCCTGGTCGAACGAGCGGAAGGTGGACTCCTCGTCGTCGATGCCGGCGAGCTGCTCGCGGAACTTGGCCTCCTGGATGTCGGGGTCGTTCAGCTCGGTGTAGTGCGGGCCGACCTCCATGCCCGCGACGAACAGATCGGCCCGGTCGGCGAAGCGCGGGTCGTCCGGGCACGGTCGGGTCAGCGGCGAGAGCGAGGCCGGGTAGCGCATCACCCAGGTGGGGCGCGACGGGTCGAGCGTCGGCTCGGCGACGGCCTCGAACAGCCCGTTGGCGATCAGCAGGGGGTCGAGCGCCACGCCGCCCTTGGCCTTGGTCTGGAGGCCGCGCCGCTCCGCCTCGGCGTGGACCCGCGCGGCGTCGTCCATCGGGAAGCCCAGCGCACGCTCGAACAGGTCCGTGTAGGACACCCGCTCGAAGGGCCGGGCGTAGTCGATCACCAGATCGCCGTACGGAACAGCCAGGGCTTCAAGCCCGCGTGCCTCCGCGGCCACCCGCGCCGCCTCGCGGACGATGGCCTCGGTCACATCCATCACGGAATGCACATCGCCGTAGGCCTCGTAGAGTTCGATGGCGGTGAACTCGGGGTTGTGGCGCTTGTCCACGCCCTCGTTGCGGAAGTTGCGGTTGATCTCGTAGACCCTGGGCATCCCGCCGACGAGCAGGCGCTTGAGGTACAGCTCGGGCGCGATGCGCAGGGACAGCTCGATGTCCAGGGCGTTGAGGTGGGTCAGGAAGGGGCGGGCGGCCGCGCCGCCGGCCTGGGCCTGGAGCATCGGCGTCTCGACCTCGACGAAGCCCTTTTTGTCAAGCAAACGCCGGATGGCCCCGACGATTTTGGAGCGGAGCAGAAGCGTGCGGGTGGTCTCGGGATTCGACCACATGTCGATGTAGCGACGGCGGGCGCGGGTCTCGGGATCGGTCAGGCCGGCGTGCTTCTCAGGGGGGGGCATCAGGCATTTTGAAGCCGGGATAATTTTGCTAGCCCAAAGCGTAATTTCCTCGGTCTTAGTTTTCATCAAGCGGCCTTCAGCGATGATCAGATCGCCTAAATCCGCATACTTGGCTACTGCAAAGAATTCATTTTTGCAATCCCGCAAAGAAACTGCGATCTGGAAGGATTCATCCGAGTGGTCCCGTAAGTTCATCCAGATTAATTTGCCAGTCGGTCGGCGCAGGACTATTCGGCCGGAAACTTTGACCTTCGGGCGACGATCCTTGAAATGGGGTTGGCTGTGCTTCTCCTGATACTCGCGATCAGCCTCAGGGTCATACTTGGCCCGAGCCTTGGCCAATGTAATAAGTCCTTTGGTTCGGTGACCATATGGATTCAGTTTCCACTCCTTGACTGCATCACGATTGATGCGGCGTTGGAGTTCGAGCAGGTGAAGATCCTGCGGTTGGTTCTCGGTGGTGGTATCGTTCACGCGATCATCTTAGCGGGGGACACCACGCCCGATCCAGCGGGGGCGCAAGGTTCACTGGCGGTTAATGGTCACCTCGACCTGGGCGGTGCGCTGGGTGTCGCAGAGGGGGCGGCTGGCGTCGCGCTCGGAGATGACTTCCTTGAGGCTGATGCCGCCGAAGGTGTCGATGGTCTGCTTGGCGGCCATGTCCAGGCGACGGTGCAGGGGGCACAGGCGTCCGGAGTGGTTCTCCAGACCCAGGGGGCACTTGGTGATCCGCTCGACGGGGCTGATGGCGTTGATGACATCGAGCAGGCTGATCTGTTCGGCGGGCATGGCCAGGCGGTATCCGCCGCCGACGCCGCGCCGGCCGACGATCAGGTCGGCCTGGGCGAGGGACTGGAGCACCTTGGCCAGGTAGTTGGGCGGGACCTTGGTGATCTCGGCCAGCTCGTTGGTGGGCATGAGCCGCTCCGGCTCGTAGGCCAGGCAGCTCATCGCCCGGAGGGCGTACTCGGCGGTCTGGTTCAGCACCGGGGACTCCGATCGGTCGGGGCGATGTAACCTCCGCCCGGCGGTGGGGCGGAGTGTTCCGTGTTTGGTCGGATTGGGTCGGTCATGAAGGCTCCGGGGCGCCGGGAGATCTTACCGGGGGAGGGTCCGGAGGGTTCGGATCGTTTCGTCCGGTTTCATTCGATTGGGGGGAGAAGCGACGGAGGGACGGAGCGACGGAGCGACGAAGGGGGGAGAAGGGGGAAAGGGGGATAGGCGACTGGAAGTCGGCCCCGGGCGGTGTCAAAAAAAGCAGGAGCCCGCGCGGGGTCTCGGCGCGCGGGCTCCGGGTGAGCCGCCCTGTGCGTTGAAACAACTCCAGGGCCGGCGTCGTGGTTCTGGCCACGGCTCCTTGGGCGAACCGCGTCGTGTGTTTCAGGTTTACCGGGCGAACGCGGGCCGGGTTTCCGTTTTTCGTCAGTATGAATCAATCTTCACGCTGGACGCTCTTCTCCAGCCGGTCCGCCATGCGGTCCATCAGGGCGGCCAGGCGGTCCATGCGGGCCTCGAAGCCGCGCTCGACGGCCTCCATGCGGGCCTCCATGGCCCGGATGCGCTCCTCGAAGCGGGCCTGAACCTCCGGGGCGTTGCGGGCGATGTGCTGCTGGAGTTCCTCCAGGTGCTTGTTGACCTCGTCGGCCGAATGGACGAACAGGCGCCCGTCGCGGAGTTCGAGGAGTTGGCGGGAGGTTTCGCTCCGAATGGCCTCGGCCATGCGATCGATCGCGCCACTCCGGACCATCCTGTCGATCCGAGACGCCTCGTTCTCGTCCGACTGGAGTTCGATCCCGAGACTCAGCTCGTTGCTCTGACCGGGCGCGATCCGCACGCCGCGGGCCGACGGGGCCGTGATCACCTCGGGAACGATGTGGATCGACAGGGCCTCCGGGTCGTACGCGGCCAGTTGGGCGCGGAGGGTCTTGACCGCGCCGGCGCGCTTCACGACGATCTCGACCGAATCGCCGGCCTTGGCCGCGAAGAGACGGTCGTGGAGGATCTGGCCCGTGGCGCCGGCCGAGCCGTCGATGGAGACGATGATGTCGTGCTTCTCAAGCCCGGCCTTGGCGGCGGGCAGCCCGTCGATGACGCCGTCCACGAGGATGGCCGGCGTCCGGCCGAGTCCCAGCTGCGCGCGGAGCGCCTCGCCCGGCTCGCTGAAGTTGATGCCGAGCATGACCGGCGGCGGCGCCTGCACCACCCGCACGGCGATCGAGCGCGCCGGCTCGGGGGGCGCCGGGGGCGTGGGGGCGGCCGGGGCGCTCGCGCCGGGGACGCGCCGGGCGATCATCTGCCCGGGGGCGGGGGGGGTGGAGGGGGCCGCCACGACGAAGCGGTGGACCGTAGAGCCGTCGGCGGTGAGCAGCAACACCTGGTCCGCCTCGCGGATCACGCGGCTGCTCGGCCAGTCCCGGCCGTCCAGGCGGGCCAGCACGATCACGCCGTCCTCGATGCGAAGCTCGGCGCGCCTGCCGTTGTCGATCTGCACGATGGTCTGGACCGAGGACGCGGGCTGAGAGGCGGCTGTCGTGGCCGATCCGGACGCGGTCGGATTGACCTCCACGATGAACTGTCCGGCGGCGGCGCCCGCGATCATGGCGATCAGGGCCGCGGGGGCGAGTGCTCTGGTCAGGCGTGTCATGGGACGGTACTCCTTCGGTGCCGGTGTTCCCGGCGGTGCTTGCGTGGCGACCCGGTTCACTGGATGCGGCGCGGGCCGCTTTCCGTCAAACGCCCGCGTTGTTTTCGTGCGGGGGCGGGGGGGGGCGTCAGTACGAGCGGATGACCTGGATCTCGGCCGCGGGGATGGCGACGGGCACCAGGCGGCCCGTGTCGTCGCGCACCTCGCGGTAGACGCGGTCGGTGACGCGCCGCTCGATGATCTGGCGGAGATAGACGACCTCCACCGAGCCGTCCGGGCGCGGGGTGGTCTCGACGATCAGTTGTTCGGGCACCTCGGCGACGACGGTGCCCGCGCTGCGTCCCGCGCTGAGATAGCGGTCCAGGGCCTGATCCGGCGTGGCCTCGTGCAGGGCCGGGCCGGCGGGCAGCAGGCCGGCGGTCTGCGCGTGCCCGGCGCGGTGGAGCACCGGCGTTCCGGTGGCCCACACCAGCACCAGCGCGGCGGCGGCGGCCCAGCCGCCCCAGCGGGCCAGCCCGTCGAGACGGCGCTGCAAGGGCGCGCCGTCGGTGATGAACTCGGGCAGGGCGACATGGTCCGCGCAGGCCGAGGCCGCCCGCAGGCCCTCGCACATCAGCTCGTGCTGGCGCTGGGCCTCGGCCAGGTCGCGCCAGATGCCCGGATCATGCTCCGCGGCGGCGCGGAACGCCTGCCAGTCCTCGGCCCCCGCCTGGGCGTCGATGATGCGGGAGATGAGCAGGTCGCGCCCGTCCGGCGTGGTGGCGTCGGGGCGGATGGTGCCGACCGTGGGTTGGGCGGTGGGTTGCGGGTTGTGCTCGTCCATCGTCCACACTCCGTCCTGCGCCTGGCCTGGGGTGATATTCCAGGTTGGCGTGGTCTCTCATGCCGTCCCGGTCGCGGCCGGGGCGGCCTCCTCAATACTGGATGCCAGTTCACGCAACATCCGTCGCCCGCGGGCGATGCGGGTCTCGATCGTGGTCTCCGGCAGGTCCATCGCCTCGCCGATCTCGCGGTAGCTCATGCCCTTGAGGCAGCGCATCAGCAGCGGCTCGCGGTAGCCCTCGGGCAGGTCCCGGGCCAGGGCGATCAGGCGTTCGGCCTCGCGCCGGCGTTCGATCTGCTCGGGGGCCGGCTCGGCCTGCGGCTCGGCGGGCGTCCGGGCGACCAGGCGGAGAAACCCCTGGCGTTTGCGGGTGGTGCCCCGTCCTTCGGCCCGGGCGACATTGATCGCCACCATGCGCAGCCAGGGGCGGAAGGCCTCGGGATCGCGGACCTCGCCGGCCTTGCGGCACATCTGCACGCCCACGGTCTGGAGCAGGTCTTCGAGGTCGGCCTGGCGCGGCTTGTGGGCCAAAAGGATGGCGGCCACCCAGCGCCGGTGCTCGGTCCAGACGGTGCGCAGGGCGTCCCGGTCGCCGGCGATGGCGGACGCGATCGCCTCCCGGTTGGTGTGCCACTCGTCCACGAGCCGTTGACCCTGAAACTGCCTGTGCGCCCGGTACCGGGCGTGGAACCCCTTCGCTACGATGCGTCCGGGCCGGTCGCCCGTCGCCGGTCTGGATATTTTCCTCAGCGTCCGAGAACCATGCGAGATTCCTCCAGCCAGATCCCGGGACGCGTCTCGCCGCCCGACCACGGCGTCATGTCCTTCGGGGATCACCTGGAGGACTTGCGCCGGCGGATCATCTACTCCCTGCTGGGTGTCGTCCCGATCTTCTGCGTCGCCTTCGCCTTCGGCAACCCGCTGATGACGCTGCTGATCGCCCCGGCCCGCAAGGCCCTGATCGCGGGTGGCCAGGCCAGCTCGCTGCTGGCGACGGGGCCGTTCGAGACCTTCGGCACGGTGGTCCACATCGCGTTCGTGGTGACGGTGCTGCTGGGCGCGCCGTGGATGCTCTACCAGCTGTGGAAGTTCATCGCGCCGGGGCTGTACGAGCATGAGAAACGCTTCATCCACATCCTGATCCCGTTCTCCGGGTTTCTGGTGGCGGTCAGCGTGGTGTTCATGTACCTGGCCATCCTGCCGGTGATCCTGGCGTTCTTCATCGGGTTCGGCTCGAAGATCGGCCCGGCGCACCCGGGGTCGGCCCCGCTGCCGGAGGGCATCGTGCTGCCGCAGTTCCCGGTGCTGAACCGGGATCCGGCCGAGCCGGAGCCGGGCACGGCCTGGGTGAACAGCGACCTGTGGCAGCTGCGGATCGCGGTGCCGGACAAGCGGGGCCATGTCACGATCAAGTCGGTCGAGATCGTGGACGGGCAGGGCATCGTGCAGCAGTACCGCATCAGCGAGTACATCAGGACGCTGCTGAACCTGGCGCTGGCCTTCGGCATCGCGTTCCAGACGCCGGTGGTGGTCATCATGCTGGGCTGGGTGGGCATCCTGGACCCCCTGGCCATGCGCAAGTACCGCCGGCACGCCATCGCCGCCTGCACGGTGCTGGGGGCGGTGCTGACGCCGGCGGACCCGATCTCCATGCTGCTTCTGGCCATCCCGCTCTACGGGCTGTACGAGCTTGGCCTGTTCATCCTGCGCGTGCTGCCGGCGGAGAAGGTCGTCGGGAAACGGAAGGAGCCGGCGGGGGCGGGGGACCCGTGATGCCTGGATCGGGCGAGGTCACGCCGGTCGATGTGGCCATGATGGCGCGGGCCATCGCCCTGGCCCGCACCGCCGGGAGCGCGGGCGAGGTGCCGATCGGCGCGGTCGTGTACGAGACCGGAACGGGCGTGGTGCTCGGCGAGGCGGCCAACACGCGCGAGCGCGAGCGCGACCCGTGCGGGCACGCGGAGCTGATCGCCATCCGGGCCGCGGCGGGGGCGGTGGGGGACTGGCGGCTGAACCACTGCTCCCTGGCGGTGACGCTCGAGCCGTGCCCGATGTGCGCGGGGGCGATCGTCAACGCCCGGCTCGGGCGGGTGCTGTACGGAGCGGACGACCCGAAGGCGGGGGCCGTGCGGTCGCTGTTCAGATTGCTGGAGGACGAGCGGCTGAACCACCGCTGCGTGGTCATCCCCGGCGTGGAGCGCGAGGCGTGCGCGGCGATGCTCAGCGATTTTTTCCGGGCGTTGCGGTCGAAGCGGCCGGGGGGGGCGGGAGGGTGAGCGCGATCTCCGCCGCGACACGGTCGGCGGGGGTGTCGATGTCGATCACCTCGCCCTCGCGCGTGGTCACGCCGCGCCGGTCGATGCCGAAGAAGGCGTGCGGCCCGTCGGGCGCGCCCACCCGGAGCATCAGAGCGTCCGGCGTGCAGGCGATCACCCCGCCGTCGGGGATGAAGGCGGGGGGCAGATCCTGGCGACGGAACACGCCGTGGTTGAGCACCGCGCCCTCCCACGGGCGCACGGTCCCGGCGTGGTCCAGGCGCGCGATCCACCACGGGTGGTATTTGCCCACCGGCGCGTAGCTCTGCACGCTGTGGCAGCCGGACGAGACGAGCAGGCCCACGGCCCGGTCCGTCAGGTCGGCGGGGCGGACGGGCACATTGGCGTAGAGGATCACCACGGGGTTCGGCGGCGAGCCGAGTTGCAGGAAGGCGTGCCGGGCGGCATCGTCCACGCGAGCGGTGTCGTGGGCCAGGTCGGGCGGGCGGGCGATGGTCTCGGCCCCCATGCCCGCGCCCACGGACAGGGCGACGGGGTCGTCGGACGACACCACGACGCGCGACACCGCGCGGGACGCCAGCGCGTGGTCGATGGTCCAGGCGATGCAGGGGCGTCCGGCGACCGGGGCGGTGTTCTTGCCGGGCAGGCCCTTGGAGCCGGCGCGGGCGAGGATGATGGCGACGGCGTTCACGCCGCCGTTCCCGCGGCCTGTGCGGGCGTGGGGGTGGGGGGGCGCGTGATGCCCAGGCGCTTGCGGACCAGGCGGGCGGCGTCGGCCAGGCCGTGCTCGAAGGCGTTGAGGCCGTGGCTGCGCCAGCGGGCGTCGCAGACCATGCCGTCGCAGCGGACGCGGACGATCTCGGACTCGGTGCGCGCCGCCCGCTCTGAGGGGATCGGCAGGGGTTGGATGCGGTCGTCCGTCCAGGCCGGCAGCGGGTCGATCACCGCGCCGCCCAGCGTCATGGTCCAGCGGTCGTAGAACGACTCGATCTGCTCCAGCGTGGCGTCGCAGCGCGTGATGCGCGGCAGCACCCAGGGCGTGGGCAGGCCCGCGGCCAGCGCGGGACGGGCGTCGGCGATCGCGCCCATGCGTTCCAGCACGGCCTCGTAGCGGTCCACGCCGGTCAGTTGCTTGTAGGTGCGCGCGTCGGTGGCGAGCAGGTCCACCGACAGCACGCCCAGCCCGCTCTCCGCGAGCCGGACGGCGTCGATGTCGTCGTGGAGCAGGTCGGTGCGCAGGTGGACGCAGGCCGCGCCGGACTCGTCGGCCAGCTCGATGATGTCCAGCACGCCGGGGTGCATCAGGGGATCGCCCGGCCCGTCGAGGACGAGGACGGCGTCCTCGCGCAGGGCGGCGTGCTCGCGGATGAGTTTGTGGGCGGCCTTGAGGTCGATCGGCGCGCGGTCGCCGGGGATGGGTCCGCCGCGCTTCCACGCGCCGAAGTCGGCGCTGGCCAGTCGGCCCGGGCACAGTTCGAGGATCAGCGTGCGGGCGGACCTGAAGGGCTTGGCCGTCCCGAGGGCGTGGGCCGCCTCGGTCGCCGAGGCGTCGGCGGTACGGTCGCCCAGGCGTTCCATCGCGTGGGCGACGAGCGCGCGACCCGGCGCGGAGTCGGCGACGGCCCGCAGGCCGAGGTCGCGCACGCACGGATCGACCTTGACGCACAGCAGGGTGGCGATGGGGTCGGCCTGCGGGCGGACGGGCACATAGCCCAGCACGCCGCCGATGGCGCCCAGCGGGCTGGCGATGTCCTGGAGTTTCACGATGGAGGCGACGGCCTCCCTGCCGAGCACGCACCCGCCCAGGCCCGGCGCGGCCTGGGTGATGACGATCTGCTGGCGCTCCGGCCCGGCGCGGTGGCGTTCCATCATCGCGTCGAGCAGGGCGGGGTCTGTCAGGCACCAGTCCGCGCCGACGACGGCGCAGGCGTCCACGCCGTGCCGTTCCATGACCGACAGCACCGTCGCCGGGTCGAACTGCTCGTCGAAGACGGTGGTCTGGGCGATGCCGCCGCGGTAGCAGTCCGCGGCCCCGGCGCGGGCCACGCCCACGGCGCGGGTGCGCTCCCGCCAGCGGGCGCGGTCCACGCCCTCGATGATGACCCGCGCGCCCAAGCCGGAACGCTCCACCAAGGCCCGTGTTCTTTCCGGCTCCGGGGTGAGCAGGCGGACGCGGCGCACGGAGCGGCAGCGCAGCACGCGCTCCAGCGTGAGGGCCAGCGCGTCGCGCCCGCGCCAGACCGGCTCGCCCAGGTCGCGGCGCGCGCCCAGGCCGGAATAGTCCGGATCGCAGAGCACGAACAGTTCCGGGTTCGTCACGCCGGGCGCGTCGCGGCCCGGGGCGTCGGCGGATTCGACCTCGTCGCGCGTCACCCTGGCCCGCTTGCCGGACAGGGCGTCGATGGCGACCCCGACGCGCCGACCCAGCTCGTCGGCCGCCTCGCCGATCCAGCCGACATTCTTGATGTCGCGTTCGATGGTCAGGCGCTGGACGGCGGCCTCGTCGCCGCCGCCCCGCAGCGCGATGACCCGGTCCGCCTTGAAGCGGTTGAGCACGCCGGACTGGTTGATGAACTCCACCAGCCGGAAGCCCGGCTGGAGCTTGGCGACGACATCGCGGATGCGGTGGACCTCCCGGATCAGGGCGTCCGCCTTCCGCGCGTCGTGCAGGCAGGTGAGTGTTTGGGCCAGGCTCCGCTTGGCGGCGCGGCTCTCGTGCCCGATGCGGTGGGACTGCGCCCGCACGGTCTCGAGGTGGGCCAGCAGCCGGGGCAGCACGGCGCCGGCGTCCCGCGCCTGGCGCGAAGTGTCCGGCAGCGCGGGGCGCGGGCGGGCGGCGAAGCGGTCGAGCGCCTCGCGCAGGGTCATCGTCTCGGCGTGGCGCTTGGAGGCCCCGCCCTCCGTCGCGTCGATCACCCGCAGGCCCGCCTGGGTGTCCTCCTGGAAGTCGGCCTCGAACTGGGCGAGGTAGGTGGCCATCTGCTCGTCGGTGTAGATCCTCCGTCCGCGCTGGTCCTGCACGGGGCGCAGGCTGCCGCGCATCCGGGCGATCCGCTCCCATTCGAGCATCTCCAGGCTGCGCTCCGCGTTCAGTTCGCCCTGCCAGACGCGGTGGATCGCCGCGCCGGCGGAGTAGTACTGCCCGTCGGTGAAGGCCAGGTCCTGCCCGATCAGGATGACCGGGTCGCACCCGAGGTGGCGGGCCAGGGCGTAGCTGAGGTGCGCGACGGTCGCGCCGGGCTTGATGCGCCCCATGTCGCGCTTCAGGTCCGGGCCGATCAGGTCGTCCAGGATGTCGTCCTGCGTGCAGAGGATCTCGCCGGGGAAGGCCCCGAGGATGGCGGGGTTGGCCTTGGGTTCGGCCACCAGGCGCACGCCGCGGACATCCTCGGCGGTCACGCCCTCGTAGAACCGCCCGCTCATCTCGTGGTGGTCCAGCGCGGTGACGAAGTGCGGCCGGATGCCCGCGGCCAGCATCGGCTTGAGCACGGTCTGCACGGCGATGATGACCACGCGGTCACGCACGCCCGGCTCGCCGAGCAGCGCGAGGTTCTTGTGCAGGCTCGGCCCCGCGGCCACGCACACCGCGGGGAAGCCCTGGCAGGCGTCCTTGAGGGCGGTGATGCCCGCGCGGGTGACATAGTGGTCGGCGTTCATCAGCATGTTGCGCAGGGTGACGGGCGCGTGGACCAGCGTGGTGACCACATGGGTCCGGGTCGAACGCACGACCTCACTCAGAGTGCGCCCGAACCGGGCCGGGCCGTCGCCGAGCCGGGGCTTGCTGGCGGGGTGCTCGAGGATCTTGACGCCCACGGCCAGCAGCCCCTCGGCGTGCTGGAGCGAGCGCGTCAGCCCGGCGGCGTCGTCGGGATCGGTGGCGATCACGCACCGGCCCAGAGCCAGCCACGCGCTGTGGTCCACGCGCTCGAGCACGCACCGCAGCAGCGACACATCCGGCTCGTAGCAGATCACGACCGACCTGTGCCCCATCCGCTCTTGCACGGCCCGGACATGGTGCCCGAGCGCGAAGCCCATGACGCACGCCGCGGCCGACTCGACCGGGTCGATCCCCTCGGCCAGACGGGCCGCCTCCTCCGCGCCGCGCCGCGGGCTGGAGAGCCGACGCCCTTCCAGCGTGCCCGACAGCAGCCCGTCCTGGCCCGCCTCGAAGCGCAGGCCCGCGAGCGCGGGAGCGCGGCGCAGGCGATCGACCAGTGCGGCGTTGCGGACGGACAGGGCGACCAGGTTGCGCTCGAAGACGGCCGGATCGGGGGGGATGCCCAAGCCCGGGAGGGGCGTGGAGGGGGTGGGGTGGGGGTTGTGCATGAAGATCCTCGGTCGGCTGCGGAGCGGCGGGTGACGGGGCGGACGGCGAGCGGGGGGGTGTCCCGCGCACAGACGGCGGGGGCTTGTGAGAGAATCGACCCGCCGGCGTCCGTATCTTCAGATTGTGCGGCACCCGCACCCGGCGGCGTGCGAACCATGAGGCATGATCCGATCCCTGATGCTGCCCGCCCAGGTGTTTGAGCCTGCCATGCCGTCGGTTCCGGACACGCCGTTCGTGGAGCGGTGGATCACCGGCTCGGGTTTCGCCGGGGCGGGCGTGCTGGTGGCTCTGGGGATCGTGGCGTACCTGGCGCTCGCGCGGGGGAACCGGGCTCGCCTGGCGCTGCCCGTCGCCGCCGCGCTGTGGATGCTGGGGGCGGGGGTGGTCGCGGTCGGGCAGTGGGTGGTGACACCCCGGGAAGAACTCCGCGCGGCCGTGCGTCGGCTCGTGGGCGCGACCGTCGGGGCGGATCGGGAGGCGGTGGGGGCGATGCTCCACGCCGACGCCCGCGTCCGCACGCGCTACGCCCGGGCCGACGGGCGCGAGCGGATCCTGCCGCTGGTCGACATGGTCCGCGGCCGGATCACGGGCCACGCCGTGCGGCGCGTGGGGGTGGACATGCGCGGCCCACGGGTGGCGCGCACGCACCTGCGCCTTTCCGTCACGGCCGATGGCATTCCCCCCGCCAGCATCTGGACGATCGACTGGCAGCGGGCCACCGAGGACGCGCCCTGGCAGGCCACGCTGATCGAGCCGCTCTGGGTCCAGGGCATGACCGACCCGGCCGGGCCGTGAACCGGGGAGGTTCAAGGGGGGTGGGGGCTACCTGTCCGGGATGGCCACCAGCCGGCTGGCCTGGAGGCGTTGGGCCGATCCGCCCGTGCCGGTGCGGACGGTCTCCTTGATCCCCTGGCCGTTGAGCAGGTTGTGCGGGTGCTTCTGGCGGGCCTGGCGCAGACGGATGGACTCGATGGGCGGCTGGGTCTCGCCGTCGTGGTCGTCCTCGGAGAACACGCCCACCGTGACCATCGACATGCTCGGCCCGTGGTAGTAGAAGGCGACCTCGCCGTCGGCGCGCAGCTGGCGCGCGGCCCGCTCGGCCTCGCGCTGGAACTCCTTGAGTTCATCGGGCGTGGGACGCCCCATGTCCGGGCGGGCGTACACGCCCACCTGGAGGGTGTAGGCCGCTTCGGACCTGCTCAGACGCTGGCGGACCGTGCGCAGGTTCAGTTCGTCGCTGGCGACGGCGCCGGTCTGGCGCGCACCAGGCGGGATGAGCATGGCGGCCCCGAAGGGGTTCATGCCGCCGATGCTGGTCTCGCGGACGCGGCGCAGACCCGCCTGGGCCTCCGGTGTCGCTGGGTCGTCGTACCGCCCGAAGATGATGATGGGGCGCTTGTCGCGCAGGGCGATGTACGCGCCGGTCAGCCCGGTGGTGTGGACGGTCTCCAGCATGCGTTGCGCGTCGTCCAGCCGCCCGCTGGGGACGGCGGCCACCAGCACGCACCACGAGGTGCTTTCAACGGGCGCGCCCGACGCGGAATCGTCCAGGGCGAAGACGCCCGCGGCATCCCGGGCGTAGGGGTCAAGGGCCTTCTGGTCGCGGGCCTCGGTCGATCCACACCCCACGATCAGGGGAGAACACAACCCAAGAACTCCAAACCGAACGAATCGCGCAAAATCCGCCCGGCACCCGAACAAACGAAAAACGGCCTTGCGAAGGGCATTTCCGGGCACTTGAGGCTCCTCGTGGTTTTTTTTCGTGGGTCCGTGCATCGGTTATTCCCGGTAAGATGTTGAGGGGCAATCGGTTGCGTGCTTCGGACTGGAATTCGTGAAGTTTGCAGGGTCACGAAATGGGGCGTCGATAGAACCAGCAGACCGGGAATACGAATCGTTCCGTATCCAATATGTAGTGTGTGCCGAAGTGGTGGGCACTAGAGGCACGCACAGATGGGAGGCCAGCCTTGATGTCAGAACTGTCACCGATTTCGACCGGAGCGGCGAGCCGCGCGGGCCGGGTGGGTCCGGGAGGATCGTCCCGCTCCGGCTCGTCCGAGTCCAGCCGCGTCCCGGGACGCGACCGCGGCGAGGACCGGGTGGAGTTCTCCTCCCATGTCCAGTACCTCGTCGAGTTGAAGAACGGCGGGCCGGTCCGCATGGAGCTGGTCAACCGTATCCGCTCCGAGATCGAGCGGGGCACCTACGAGACCCCGGAGAAGCTCGAGGCCGCGATCGACGAGCTGCTGAGCGACCTGGAAGACTGAACCGGAACCCTGGCCACGCGCTTGCCCCCGCACCCCTTGATGCGGGGGTTTTCGCGCGCATCCCCAGCGGCTTGACTTTCCTGGGTGGCGACACATTCTTCTCGAACATTCTTGTGACCGGGTGGGGCGGAACTCCGCTTCCCACCGGCTTGCGGCTCCCCTTCGCGGGGAGGAGCGCCTGAACCCACGGGAGAATATTGATGAAGCATCACGCGGCTCGCCTCTTCACCATCGCCGGCGTTCTGGCCGGGGCGATGTCCTTCGGGTGTCAATCCGACGCGGGCGGGGCCGGGGGCCTCTCCGCCGACATGGGCTCGCACACCCGGCCGATCACCACCGACTCGGCCCGCGCCCAGCGGTTCTTCGACCAGGGTCTCCAGCTGACCTACGGCTTCAACCACGACGAGGCGATCCGTTCGTACCGGCGCGCGACCGAACTCGACCCGGGCGCTCCCATGCCCTGGTGGGGCATCGCCTACTGCCACGGGATCAACATCAACGATCCGGAGATGGGCGAGGAGCGGTCCAGGGCCGCGTGGGAGGCGGTGCGGGAGGCCAACGCCCGCCTGGACGCGGCGACGCCGGTCGAGCGCGCCCTGGTCGCGGCCCTGTCCGAGCGGTACGCGTGGCCGGCCCCCGAGGACCGGTCCGCGCTCGATCTGGCCTACGCGGAGGCGATGGGGCGGGTCCACGGCGCGTACCCGGACGACGCCGATGTCGCCGCGCTGTACGCCGAGTCGCTGATGAACTTGCAGCCCTGGGACTACTGGACGCACGACGGGCGGCCCAAGGGGCGCATCGGGGAGATCGTCTCGGTGATCGAGCGCGCCCTGTCGCGCAGCCCGGACCATCCGGGGCTGAATCACTTCTACATCCACGCGGTGGAGGCCTCCGGCGATCCGGACCGCGCCATCCCCGCGGCCGACCGGCTGACGACGCTGGTGCCCGGATCGGGGCACCTGGTCCACATGCCCTCGCACATCTACATCCGAGTGGGGCGCTACGCCGACGCGCGCCGCTCGAACGAGCGGGCGGTCGCCATCGACCGGGCGTACTTCGAGCAGGCCCCGCCGCCGGGGATCTACGCGACCTATTACGCCCACAACCTCCACTTCCTGGCGTTCGCGGCGATGATGTCGGGCAACGAGGACGCGGCGATCCGGGCCGCCCGGGACCTGGAGGCCGAGATGCCCGAGGCCCCGCTGCGCGAGTTCGCCGGCATGATCGACGGGGTGATGCCGACGACCTTCCATGTGCTGGCGCGGTTCGGCCGGTGGGAGGAGATCCTGGAAGAGCCGGACTACCCGGAGTGGCGGCCCGTGTCCCGCGTGGTGCGGGCCTACGCCCGCTCGGTGGCGTGCTCGGCGCTGGGGCGGACGGAACAGGCCCGCGCGGAGATGGAGGAGTTCGAGCGGCGCGCGGCGCTGGTGCCGGAGGACTGGTACATCATCCAGAACAGGGTGAGCGATGTGCTGCCGATCGCCCGGGCCGTGCTCGAGGGCGAGCTGCTCTTCCGCGAGGGCCGGCGCGAGGAGGCCTACGCCCGGCTGCGGGAAGGGGTCGCGGCCGAGGACAAGCTGGTGTACGACGAGCCGCCGGGGTGGATGCTCCCGGTCCGCCACGCGCTGGGCGCCCTCATGATGGCCGACGCCCGGTACGCGGAGTGCGAGCGGGTGTACCGGGAAGACCTGGAGCGGAACAGGGACAACCTGTGGGCCTTGACCGGGCTGCGTCTGGCCCTGGAGGCCCAGGGCAGGCAGGAGGAGGCGCGCGATGTCGGCCTCCGCCTCGAATCGGCCCTGGCGGACGCGACGGTCCGGCCGACCTCGTCGTGCCTGTGCGAGCCTTGAGCCGCCGGTTTCGCGCACACCTTGTCACAGAACGGGGTCCTGGTCCGTGGCGACGCTGACGCCCCGATCTTGTATTATCGGACGATAATTCCCGCTTGTTGGGCTGCATCGCCATACACTCACCCTCCATCTGGAGGGTTTTCCGTAGAAATCTTGCCCAAGAGCGGAAGATTTGATTGACTCCCGCCGGGAAAGCGGGTAGTTTTCCTGCCGGGCGTTCGGTGGTTGTGCCATCGGGAAGCGCTCGGGGAGGACTCAGGGCCGGCATTCATCCACGCCCGGCCGCGATTCCTGGAAGAGGACAGAAACAGCAGTGCCCGCGCCTCGGGGCGGGCACGCCAAACGGGAGAGGCGAAATGCACAGGAACATGCAGCACATTCTGAGGGCGGGGACGGTCGCCCTGCTCGCCGGCGCGGCGCACGCGGGAACCTACAGCACGGCCGCGTTCTCGGATCACTCCGGCTTCATCAGCGAGATGACCTCCGTCCACGGCGGTTTCGCGTCCGCTCCGCTGTCCAGCGCCACCGCCACCACCATGAGCTTCGCACAGAGCGGAACCCTCGCGTCGGTGGGTGCCAACGACTCGGGCTCGTTCTACCTCGGCGCCGCTTCCGCCCTTAACCCCATCTGGTACAACAGCGGCAGCCATGCTCCCACGCCGGACACGACCGTGCTCGCGTTCGGCAATATCAACGGCGCGCCGGGGCAGGTTTTCGACTCTACTTCCGTTACGATCAGCTTCAACCCCAATGTCCGCGGCTTCGGGTTCAACTATGACGACATCGAGGTCAGCTCGCTCACCATCGTCTGGTCCGATGGCGATCTGGAAACTCTGCACATCACCCCCGCCAACGGCGGCGAGGGTTTCGTCTGGTTCGTCGCGTCGGCCGGCCAGTGGATCAGCTCGATCACGCTGAACCAGGATAACCCGAATGCGGATGACGGCTTCAGCTTCTACAACTTCCAGGTCGCCGTCGTGCCCCTGCCGCCCGCGGCCTGGGCCGGTCTGGCCATGCTCGGCGGCGTCGCCGGTGTCCGCAAGCTCCGTCGGCGCTGACCCCGGTTCGGTCCCCGGCACGCGGGTCGGGCTTCGGCCCGTGATGACCCTCGCGTTCTCGGACCCGCTTTGGTCTCGTTTCGGCGTCGTCCCGGCATGATTTTACGATTGGAAAAGTGTTTTCGTTGAATGGGTGCCCGGGGCGGAGTAAATTGTCGGCACGGTTGCGCGTCCTGGGAGGGACGCCGGCCGGTGTTGTTCTGGAGGCGCCGCACGGCTTACTTCTCGTTTCCCCCTCCGGGGCGCGCGGGTGGGCATGGCGGAGACATAACCAAAATCCCGACCCCACCGGGGTCCGGACGACCTGGGAAGAAGAGGAGAACAGATCATGACCATGGGATATCGGATCGGGGTTGGAGCTGCGGCGATGATCGCGGTTCTGGCCGGGGCTGCCAACGCGGGAACGATGACGCTCGGCGGAGCACAGGCAACCGCGGCGGCCACGGCGACCGCGCTGCGTCAGGACTTTCTCAACGCCGGCGGCAACGCCAGCGCGGCGTGGGCGACGAGCGGCGTGACCGGCTTCAGCATCGCGCCCAAGGAAATGTACTTCGCCGACACCGGCACCACGGGGGCCGTCAGCGCCGCCGCGGGCAACTTCTTCCTCGGCACCCGCACGGGTCTGGGTGATGTTCATAGCGGCGAGTGGTTCAACAACCTCGGCGCCGGCGTGACGGTGGCCGGTACTGATGTCGTGCTGGCTTTCGGCAACAACCACGCGCAGCACACCGCCAAGTCGGTGACGATCACCCTCGATCCCGGCGTGACCGGCTTCGCCTTCAACTACGCCGATGTCGGCGATGTCGTGAGCGGTGTCAGCCTGGATGTGCTCTGGAGCGATGGAACGAGCCATGCCGGGATTCAGGGCAACGGGTATGTGTCCCTGGTCGCCGCCGCCGGGCAGACGATCACCTCGGTCACGCTGACGCAGAATCCGGAAGGCAATGACGGGTTCCTGTTCCACGGCTTCAGCACCCTGACCGTGGTGCCCCTGCCGCCCGCGGCGTGGGCCGGTCTGGCCATGCTCGGCGGGGTCGCCGGCGTGCGCAAGCTGCGCCGTCGCTGAACGCCAGCGTTCCGATCTCAACAGCCGCCGCCCGGAACGGGCGGCGGTTTTTTGTTGGTCGGAAAGGACACGGCGCGCCCTCCCATCCATGAGCCGCGGGCTTCAGCCCGCGCGGTTTGCAGCCGCGCCTGAAGTTCAGCGGTTCTTCCGGGCGGGCACGGGCGAGGGCGGTTGTGGGCACCGCGCGGGCTGAAGCCCGCGGCTCATTGGGGGGGGGAGGGGGGATGGCCGACTGCAAGTCGGCCCCACGGGGGGGCGGGGGGTCACACGCCGAGGGTGTGCAGGGCCAGCAGGGCCGCGCCGATGATGCCCGCGTCGTCGCCCAGCGTGCTCTCGACGACTTCCATCTTCTTCACGGCCTTGGGGAAGGCCTCGCGCACCGCGGCGGCGCGGACGCGGGCGACATACGGCTCGCCCAGGGCCTCGGTCAGCCCGCCGCCGATCACGGCCCGCTGGAGGCTGAGCAGCGTGGCGATCGAGCCGATGGCCATGCCCAGCCGGTCGGCCGAATCGTTGATGACCTCGCAGACCAGCTCGTCGTCGGCCAGGTACGCCTCGGCGAGCATCTTGCTTTTGATGCGCCCGCCCTTGCCGATCTGCCCGGCGAGGATGCTCTTGCGGTTGGCGCGGATGAGCTGGGCGATGCGCTCGGCCACGGCGGTGCGCGAGCAGTTGTGCTCGATCGAGCGGGTTCCCGGCGCGGCCCCCGGCACCAGGATCATGTGCCCGATCTCGCCCGCGGTGTGGAAGTGGCCGGAGAACGGCTGTCCGCGCAGGACCAGCCCGCCGCCCACGCCGGTGCCGATCCAGACGCCGAGCAGGTCGGTCGCGCCGCGTCCCGCGCCGTGCTTCCACTCGCCGAAGATCGCCGCGTTGACATCGTTCTCGACGGACACGGGCAGGCCGGTCTTCTGGGAGAGGGTTTTGCGCAGCGGGGCGTTGTCCCAGCGCAGGTTGACGGCTTCGAGCACCGTTCCGGTGGACGGGTCCACCGGGCCGGGCGTGCCGATGCCGACGCAGGCGAGCTCGTCCGGGCTGGCCCCCGCCTCCTCGCAGGCCTCGCGGATGGCGCGGACCACCCGATCGACCACCGCCTCGTACCCGGCCTCGGCATCGGTCTTGAGCTTGGCACGGCCCACGATCCCGGCGTCCGGGCGCATGATGCCGACCTGGATGTTCGTCCCCCCCAGGTCCACGCCCGCGGCCAAGGGGATGCCGGAACGGTCGTCGCGGGCGGGGGGCGGCGGGGTGAGGGCAGGCTCGGGCATCGGGGGGATCCTCGTTGACGAGTGTATCAGGCTCCTGCCCTTTCCGGGAGCCCGGTTCGGCCTCCCCCCGAGCCGGGTCTTCTGAAGAACCCGCTTCCTTCGTGCGTGGCGGCAAGACTTTGTGCGCGGCTGGACGGGGTTGGGTGCAGCGCCGGGCCGCGCGGGCTGAAGCCCGCGGCTCATTGGGGGCTGCTATACCAACCGTGTGCCGATCACTCGGCAGACCGGCGCGTGCGGGCGCACTCGTTCCGGCTCCGCGAAGCAGAACAGCGTGCTGCCCGAGCCCGAGACATGGATCGGAACGCCCAGGGCCACCGCCAATGAATCGCGGAGTGCTCGCAGGCGCGGTTCGGCCGCTCCGGCGGGGGCGGCCAGATCGTTGAAGAGGTCTTCCCCCCCGGCCCGGAGCGGGGCCTCGGCCAGCGCCCGCACCCGCGGTTCGTTGCAGCCCGTCGTCGGGGTCGCGTCGAAGGCGCGGTAGACCGCGCCGGTGGCGCAGCCGAAGGACGGGCAGACGAGCGTGACCGCCTGCTCCCGGCGTGCAAGCCGCTCGATGCGGTCGCCCAGGCCGGTGACGAGCGCCGGGCGTGGGGGCTGCTCGGCCGTCCACGCGACCGGATCGACGAAGAACGGGATGTCCGTGCCGAGCGCGTGGGCGCACCGCACCAGCGCGGCGTCGTCAATATCCAGGGCGAACAGGTCGCGCAGCCCGAGCAGCACCGCCCCGGCGTCCGCCGATCCGCCGCCCAGCCCGCCGCCGGCGGGGATCGACTTGCGGACGGTCATGGTCACGGGCAGGGCACGCCCGACCGCCGATTCCAGCGCGCGGTGGGCACGCACGCACAGGTCGTCCTCCGACGCCCAGGCGACCGGCCCGGCGTCGGCCCATGCGACCTGGTAAGAGGTTTCGCGGGCGTGCGCCAGCGTCACCTCGTCGTGCAGGTCGATGGCGTGCATCCAGGATGCGATGGGGTGGTACCCCGCGTGCGGTTCGCCGGAGGTGGGGGGCAGGGGCGGCCCGACGGCCAGCGAGAGATTGATCTTGGCGAACGCATGGGCTTGGAGTGACGCGGGCATCGCCACAGGGTAGGGAAGCGGCGGGCTTCCCTATGATGCGCCGGGCCGCGGACCACGGACCGCGGGCGAAAGGAGCGGGCATGATCGTCCAGGACCTGATCGACGCGATGGAGCGGATCGCCCCTCTGCGCGGGGCCGAGCCGTGGGACCGCGTCGGCCTTCAGCTCGGCGTACCCTCCCGCCCCGTCGGCGGGCCGGTGCTGCTGACCATCGACCTGACCGAGACCGTGCTGGAAGAGGCGCTGCGGATGCACGCCGGGGCCATCGTGGCCTACCACCCCGTCATCTGGAACCCGCTGAAGACGCTGACCGACGCCACGCACGCCGAGCGCATCGTGCGCGGGGCGGCCGAGGCGGGCATGGCCATCTTCGTGCCGCACACGGCCCTCGACGGCGCGCCCGGCGGTGTCACCGACTGGCTGGCCGAGGGGCTGAGCGCGCCGATCGGCCAGGCGAAGGAGGGCGTCGTCCACGGCGACTGCCGCGGGCTGTCCCCGGCCGTGGGCGGGCACACGGAGCGGGAGGTCAAGGTCGTCACCTTCGTGCCCAGCGACAAGACCGATCAGCTGCGGGCGGCCCTGGGCACGGCCGGCGCGGGGGGCATCGGCAGATACCGGCTCTGCTCGTTCAGCGTCGAGGGCGAGGGCACCTTCCTGCCGATGGACGGGGCCGAGCCGGCGGTGGGCCAGGTCGGAAGCCTGGAGCGCGTGCGCGAGCGCCGGTTGGAGATGGTGTGCTCCAAGCGCGCCCTGCCGCTGGTGATCGAGACCCTCCGCCAGTTCCACCCGTACGAGGAACCGGCGTTCGACATCGTGGAGCTGACGCCCGAGCCGATCCGCCGGGCGGGGCCTGGGCGTCGCATCGTGCTGGACCAGCCCGCGACGATCGGCGAGCTGGGCGACCGGCTCAAGAGCCACCTGGGGCGGGCGCGGATTCGCTACGCACTCTCGGGCGACGACCGGCCGTTCCGGACGATCGGCGTGGTCCCCGGCGCGGGCAGCTCGCTGAAGGATCTCGCGCTGGCCGAGGGGTGCGAGGTGTTCGTCACGGGCGAGATGACACACCACGAGATCCTGGCCGCGCGCCAGGCGGGCCTGAGCATCCTGCTCGCGGGGCACAGCAACACCGAGCGCGGCTACCTCAAGCGTCTGGCGGTGCGCCTGGAAGACCTGCTCGGCGAGGGCGTGGACATCCGCGTGAGCGAGATGGACCGGGACTACATCGTGGCCGTGTGACCCCCCCACCCCGGTGGCCCGGCTCGCCGAGCCGGGTCTTCCTCCCCCGCCCCCACCACGATCACCCGCCCATGTTCACGCTGCCGTCGAGGTCGAGCGTCGCTTTCGGCACGCTGAGGTTGGCGTCGAAGAGCACATCGGCCAGCGCGCCGGGGCGTTTGTAGATCACGGTGCCGCGGATGGCGTAGGGGATCTCGCCGCGCGCGCCGACGGCGGACGCCGGGACGACCGCGGGAAGCTCGAAGGTGTGCGTGCCGAAGGTGTTGACGGTCGATTCCGGCGAGCGGGTGCCGGTGAAGACGGCGTCGTCGCCGATGCGCACCGTGTAGTCGGCGCGGCGCAGCGGCATCGGCTCGCGGTTGGGGTTGGTCGCCTTGACCGTGAAGACCAGCACGGCGTGCTCGTCCGTCCGTTCGACCTCCCGCACGCCGATGGCCTCGAACGACGGGGAGCGGTAGGCCGAGCAGCCGGTCAGGGCGGCGGCCAGGATCGGGGCCAAGAGGGCCGGGGCAAGCCGGTTCGGGGGGGGGCAGCGCATGGTGGCAGCGTAGCAGGCCGGGGCGTTCAGGGCACGACGCGCCCGATCCGGACGAACGCCGGGTCGATCTCGGCCCCTACCAGGTGGAACTCGGCGGGGACATCCCGCTTGTAGTCCGCGTAGCGCGCCCAGTGGACCATCAGCCAGCCCAGCACCGCCACGCCCACCCAGGCCCCCAGCTCCGCGCTGCGACGCTCACGGATCAGGTACAGGATGCCCACGCACAGCGACACCGTCAGGGCCTTCCAGACGCCCAGAACCGCGGGGGACTGGTACGCGATGATCGCCCGGGCCAGCGGGTTGGCCTCGGACATGCCGGTGTTGGTGAGATAGAGCAGGGTCATGTAGAAATCAACGACCGACATGGCCGCGATGGCGGCCACGAGCAGCACCACCCGCGAGGGTCTCTGGCGGAACACGGTCCCAGAACCCCTGCGGGGCTTCGCCTGCAAGACCGGGCCGGCCTGGATCGGGGCGCGCATGACCACACCGATTCGGCGGGACGGGGTGTCCGAATAAGCGGATCAAGCCGCCAGCGGGCCATGCGCGGTGAGCCAGGTCGGGCCGTGACGGATGGAGAACCAGCCGGCTCCGGCGACGGGGGATCTCGGACGCGGCCCGCACGACAAGCCGCGACCGCAAGGGAGCGGCCGCGGTTGCGTCAGCAGCGGAGCGTGCCGCTTTGATTGGTCGTTGCCGATCGCCCGGCGTCCAGACATCGGTTGGCGGTCTCGGCCGCTCCCTTGCGGTCGCGGCTTGTCGGTCAGCAGGTCGCCGCTTCGGCGGGGTTGTGATTCTGCTCGATCGCGCCGATCTTGGCCACGCGCCGCGCGTGGCGTCCGCCCTCGAACTCGGTGGCCATGAACACGCCGACGAGCTTGTCCATCAGGCGCGCGCCCAGCAGGTCGGCGGACAGGCACAGCACATTGGCGTCGTTGTGCGCCCGGCTGAGCTGGCTGGTCATCTCGTCGTGGACCACCGCGGCCCGCACGCCGGGGATCTTGTTGGCGGCGATGGACATGCCGATCCCCGTGCCGCAGATCAGCACGCCCCGGTCGGCCGCGCCGGTGCGCAGGGCCTGGCCGACCTTCCACGCCTGCTCGGGGTAGTCGCAGGGGGTCTCCGCGCTGGACTCGAACAGGGTGACCTGATGGCCGGCGCGCCGGAGGCTCTCGGCGATGGACCGGGCGGCCTCGCTCCCACGGTGATCGGCGCCGACGGCGACTCGGACGGGTGTGCTCATGGCGCGATCGTAGCGAGCCTGTCCCGCACCAGGCGCTCGATCTGGTCCGCCGTCGCGTCGTAGGCGTCCTGGGGGTGCCCGATCGGGTCGGCCACCACCTCGGCCTCGCCCAAGGGGAACACCTTGTGGGCCGCGTCCGGGGCGGCGTTCATCACCGCCTCGGCGTGGGAGGGGGTCATGGTGTAGATCAGCTCGGCCCGCTCGATCAGCTCGGGCGTCAGCGGGCGGGAGTGGTGGTCCCCCAGCCCGATGCCCCGGCGTTTCAGGGCTTTGACGGCCTCGGGCGAGGCGGGCATGTCCTCGGCGGCGGCGATGCCCGCCGAGGCGAACCGGGTGGTGACCCCGGACGGGGGCGCCTGGGCCTCGATGGACCGGGCGATGGCCTCGGCCATCGGGCTGCGGCAGGTGTTGCCCGTGCAGACGAACAGGATCAGCCGGTCGAGATGGTCCATGACCGCCCGTTCACTGATCGCACCGCCCGGATCCACGCTCAGACGCCCGTCCAGCGAGATGCGGATCGTGGTGGAAGGAGCCTTGAACAGGGTGGTCCCGTCGTCGATCACCACGCGCGGAGCGGGGTTGGCGTCATCCGGGGTGATGGCGGCGGTCGTGCCGGGGTCGTCGCCCAAGGCCCAGAAGGCCGATCCCAGGCGTCGGGCCACGCACGGACGCCCGGCGTCGCGCAGCACCCGCCGGGCGATCGGGTGGTCCGGCACGCGGAAAGCGATCCGCTCGCCGTCGTCCACCAGGTCGGGCGCGATGTTGAGGGCCTTGCGGACCCTGGCCAGCGCGGCCGTGGGCTGCTCGAGCACGAAGCGGACGGGGCCGGGGCACAGGCGGGCGGTCAGTCGCCGGGCGGTGGCGCTGGGCAGGTCGAGCAGCCCGCCCAGCGGGGCGAAGTCGGCCAGGTGCAGCGTGACGCGCGGGCCGATGCCCGGCTCGGGCTTGACGGTGAAGGTATCCAGGAAATCGACGGCTTCCGGCGTGGCGGGAGTGAACAGGCCGTAGACGGTTTCGGTGGGCAGGACGACCAGGCCGGACTCGCGCAGCGTTTCGGCGGCATGGGCCGTCGCGCGGTCGCGGTCGGCGGGGCTGCTGCCGGCGATAGGCCCGGTGGGGGGCATGGTGGATGATATCGGCGCGGTCAGGCGGGGCGGATCAGCCCGAGTTGGGGGAGGGGGTGGGGGGGCGGGGTGGGCGGGCCGCGGCCAAGTCCCCCATCGGGTGTGCGAAGAGTCCGCTTCCTTCGTGCGCGGCTGCAAAGCCGAGTCCCCGCCGGGCTTTGGGCGCGACCCGTGGGGGGTGGACCCGCCCCGATCGGGCATCCGGAACCGCGCCAGGCCCGTATAGTGACCCGCGCCCGCACGGGCGGGCCGGGGACGCGGTCGCGCCGACGATGCCCGAGGAGATCATGGAATGCACGCCCAACCCCCCGCCCCCCCCGCCCCCGCCGACCCACGCACGCGCCCGGATTCCCCCTCCGGGTTCACCCTCATCGAGCTGCTGGTGGTGGTGGCGATCATCGCGGTGCTGATCGGCATCCTGCTGCCCGCCATCGCGGGCGTCCGGCGCTCGGCCCGCCAGGCGGCCACGCAGGCCCTGGTCAACGATGTTTCCACCGCCGCCATGCGGTTCAGCGGCGACCACGCCGACCGGATGCCCGGCTACTTCTCCGAGGAGCAGATGGGGGCGCAGGAGAACCGCGATACCTGGGGCTTCACGGCGATGGAGAACGCGCTGCTGGACCTCATCGGCGGGGACGCCGTGTACGGCGCCACGGCCCCCAGCGGCTCGACCCCCGCGATCCGCGTCGGCCCCTCGGGTAACTCGCGCGTGTGGGTCAACCCCACCCTGTTCGGGACCGGCAGGGGCGGGTACTTCTCGCCGGGCGGGGAGAGCCTCGTTATGCTCGATATGGGCACGCAGCAGTTCGGCCGGGACTTCGCAGGTGCCATGAGCCAGGGCTTCGGCTCGGACATCCCCACGATGCCCGACCTGGTGGACGCCTTCGGCAACCCGCTGATGGTCTGGTCGCAGGACCTGTCCAGCCGCGGATCGATCAATCCGTCTTCAACCAACCCCAACCCGTTCCAGCAGTTCGTGGCCGAGCACAGCGGGGACAACAACCTGGCGTGGTTCTACCTCGTCTCGAACGCGGGGATTCTGAAGGCGCCCTCGATGGGGGTCAGCGGAACCAATCAGTCCGGGGCGCTCGCCTCCGGCCGGACCAGCGCCATCGGCGAGGGCCTGCCGCTGGAGAACCGGCGCGTCACGCTGGCCAGCCTGCTGGCCAGCCCGTCGTACTCGCTCACCCAGCAGGGACGGTCGCTAAATGACGCCCCATACAACTCCATCTATCCGGCCCGCCCCCGGGGCCGCTTCATCGTCCAGTCGGCCGGGGCCAACGGCTATTTCTTCGGCACCGACGAGCGTGGCTGGAGCTCCAACGCCATCGACGACCGCATCCATTTCGGCAGCTCCTTCAAGAGCCAGAGCAACCAGCGCTTCCAGTCCGAGGACGGCGGCGTGACCAACATCAACCTGCTCGATGGCTTTGACGATGTGGTCAACGCCGTGGGCGGCTGATCGGGTAGGCTGTGGCCCGCATGGCCCAGCCGCACGGACCACCAGTGAATCCAGCGCGGGCGTCGGACCCGGGTCCGACGCCCGCGTTCCTGCGCGCCCGGAGACGGGCGTGGGGCGCGCTGGCCGCCGGACTGATCGGGGTGTGGGTGTCGGCCAATTTGGGGGGCGGCTCGGCGTGGTGGTTCGGCGGGGCGGTCGTGATGGCCCTCATCGCGGGCGTGCTGCCCCGGACGCGGCCCGTCTGGGCGCACGCCGCCGCCGGGGCGGTGCTGTGCGTGCTGGCCGGGTGGTCGGCCGTCCGATTCCGCGAGCCGCCGGCGGACCGGATCGACCGCCTGGTGACGGAGGGCGCGATCACCACCGTCGCCGGCGTGGTGACGCACGCGCCCGAGCGCCGGGTCCGGTCCCGGGAGCCGGGCGCGCCGGGGTACTGGATGGACGACTCGGCGTGGCTGCGCCTGCGGGTCACGGGTGTGGAGGGCGCGGGCGGGGATGCGGCGGCGTCGGGCGTGCTGCGCGTGTCGGGCGGGGTCGGCCTGCTCGACCGGGCCGTGGCCGGGGATCGGGTCCGGGTGACCGGAGTGTTCCGCGGGCCGAGCCGCGCGTCGAACCCGGGCGAGCCGGATTGGGAACGCCTGGGGAATGAGGCCGGGCGGGCCGGGTCGCTGTCCGTGGGCGAGGGGTCGTTGCTCACGGTCGAGGCGCGTCCGGAGGGCTGGCGCGGGGCGTGGCTGTGGGTGGTGCGCGCGCGGGGCGCGATCCGCGAGCGGGCCTTGGTCGCGCTGGGCGCGGGCGAGGACGGGGGTGGGGTCGTCGGGGCGCTGGTCCTCGGCGAGCGGGACCAGTCTTTCGAGGAAATCTACCGGGTGTTCCAGCGGGCGGGGGTGGCCCATGTGCTGGCCGTGTCGGGGTTTCATCTGGTGTTCCTGGGCGGCCTGGCCGCGTTCACCGTGCGCATGACGGGCGATCACGGGCGGGTGGAGACGCTTGTGGTGGTGGGGTTGGTGGTGCTGATGCTGGTGTTCGTGCCGGCGCAGTCGCCGATCCTGCGTGCCGGTGTGCTGGCGTTGGCGGTGTTCGCCGGGGACGCGCTGGGACGGCGGTGGGACCGGCTGGCCATGCTGGGCTGGACCGCGCTGGGCCTGCTGGTCTGGAAGCCCAGCGAGGCCATGTCGCTGGGGTACATTCTCAGCGTGGGGGTGACGGCCCTGCTCATCGCGCTGGCGGAGCGCGACCGACGCGACCGCTGGCTGCTGCTCACGCGCCAGCGCCCCGGGGGTCTGACGCGGACCGGCACGCGCTGGGCGTGGGGCGCGTTCCGCCTGAACACCGCGTGCTGGGCCGTCTCCGCGCCGACCATCATCGCCGCCACGGGCATCCTCAGCCCGCTGGCGCCGATCGCCACCATCGTGATCGTGCCGGTCGCCAGCGCGCTGCTGGCGGTCGGCTGGTTGCAGGCGACGCTCGGCGTGCTCTGGCCCGGCGCGGCCCGACGCACGAGCGGCCTGATCGCCGGCGCCGGGGATCTGACCGGCTCGATCGCGTCGTGGTTCGACGGGCTGCCCGGCTCCTCGCTGCTGGTGGTGGGGGTGGGCTGGTGGTGGGCGGCGTTCGTCACGGGCGGGGTTCTGGGCTGGCTGTTCTGGAGGGCGCAGCGCCGGGTGTTCGTGGCGATGCTCGCCCTGGGCGCGGCCTACGCCGGGACGATGTCCCTCGTTGCCGGGCGCGTGGACGGGCTGCGGGCCGACATGTTCGATGTGGGCGACGGCACGAGCGTGCTGATCCGCTCGGGCGGCGAGGCGCTCCTGTGGGACTGCGGCAGCCTCCAGCGCGAGGTGGGCGACCGCGTGGCGGACGCCGTGATCGCCCTGGGCGTGCGCCGCGTGCGGACGGCGGTGGTGACACACCCCGACCTGGACCACTTCAACGGCCTGCCCGCGGTGGCGGAACGATTGGGCATCCGGCGCGTGCTGGTGCCGCCGGAGATGGTCGCGGGCGGGGAGGACGGCGGGGGTTGGGGAGGCTGGGCATCCGTCCGGGCGCGTCTGACGGCGATGGGCGTGGCCATCGAGCCGATCCGCGCGGGCGATGCGTGGGCGCTGGGAGAGGCGAGCGTCGAGGTTCTGTGGCCGCCGGAGGCGCAAGCGGAGCGGCTGCTGGCCAACGACCGCTCGGTGGTGGCGCGGTTCACCGTGCCGACGGACGCCGGGTCCGGCGTGCTGCTGATGACCGGCGATGTGCAGCGGGCCGGCATCGCGGGGCTGCTGGCCGCCGGGGTGGACACGCGGGCCACGGTGATCGAGGTGCCCCACCACGGCAGCGCGATCCCGCTGGCGATGGGGCTGGTGTCCGGCTCGGGCGCGTCGGTGGCGTTGCAATCGACCGGGCGGTCACGCCTCAACGACGGGCGGTGGGACGCGGTGCGGGCGGAACGCCGGTGGCTGTCGACCGCGGAGCGTGGGGCGGTGTACGCATGGATTCGGGCGGACGGGGGGGTGTCCGTAGGGGCGGCGCGGGAGTAGAAGGGGGGGTGGGGGTCAGTTCGGGGAGCGGACGCGTTGCAGGGCCTCTTCGAGCTGGCGGATCTCCCATTCCTGCGTGATCTTCTGGCGCAGGGATTCGAGCACCAGCACCGCGTCGGCGTGCGATCGACGCCGGATGTGCATGGCGATCTCCTCCGCGTCGGCCACGCGCGAGGAGGGACGCTGGTACACACGCATCAGGGTTTCGACGCGCTGCTGATCGCGGGAGGAGCCGAGCAGGAAGCGGGCGGAGAACCAGAAGCAGTCGGCCAGCACCGGGTCGGCCCGCAGCTCGTCGGTCAGGCCGGCGTAGGCGGTCAGCACCTGCTCGTGCTGGCCCTCGCGGAACAGGGCGGGGATGGCGGCGGCGGCCAGGTCCGCGGTGACGGGGGCTTTGTCGTCGGCGATGGCGGCCGACGCGAGGCGGGCCGCGTCGCGGTCGCGCCCGAGGAATGTGAGGGTGCGGGCGGCGCGGGCCAGATCGCGGTCGCCCAGGGCCGCCCGGAGTTCGGTGTCCAGTTTCGTCGTTTCGCCCGGCAGGCTCGGCTCCGCGCCCTCGACGCGGGTTCCGGGCGGGCCGAGGGTGATGAGCGGGTCGCCCAGCACGGTGAGCTTCCAGACGGGGGCGTCGTCGATGCGGACGGCCGCGCCGAAGCTCACGCCGGCCCCCATGCGTCGGACGACCATCGGCGTGGGCATGAAGGCTTGCAGGTACGGCTCGTCGGTGGAGCCGAGCAGGGCGTAGACCCCGCGGTCGAGCAGCGCGCCGCCGACGGTGGTCCGGTTGGGCGCGTTCTGGAGCGAGAACGAGTGGACCACATGCGCGACGGCCGGGCGGTCGAGAAGCGGGGTGTCGGTCCCGCGCACCTGCCCGCCGGGGAAGTTGAGGACCGACTGCGTCCCATGGCTGTTGATGAAGATCAGGCCCGCGCGGAGGGGGCGCGCCCCCAGGGCCAGCCAGTGCCCGGTGGTGTTGCGCGGGCCGGCGTGGAGCTGCGGCTCGATGCCCAGGGGGCGGAGGAGGTCGGCCGCCTCGGAGCCGCTGAACTGTACCCACGGCTGCGTGTCGTCGTACCCGTCGAAGATGAACGCCTCGGAAGGCGAGAGGAACAGGGCGCACATGGCGCGGTACACGGCCTGGGCCGAGGAGCCGAAGATCTGGCCGGTGTGCGCCCAGCGTCGGCCGGAGCCGTTGTCGCCTGTGCGTCCGACGCGGTCGGTGGTGGAGAGGATGTCACGCGGGCCCTCGCCGGTCTTGATCCGGGTGCCGGTGTTCAGGCAGAGGGTGACGGCGTCGATGTCGTCGCCGATGCCCTGCCACGCCAGGCCCGTCATGGTGGCGGCCCGCTGGGCGGCCTCCTCCAGCAGGTCCGCCTGACCGGGCGAGAGCGGCGGGTTGAGCGTGGAGGGGTTCTTGATGAAGGCGATGGACTGGCTGCGACCGGCGGCCAGGGCCACCGCGGCCGGCCAGGCCGTGTCGTCCACATCGGTCAGGACCACGCCGGGCGAGATGACTCCGCCCGCCCGCAGGTCGCGCAGGAACGAATCGAAATCTGGCATCCGCTCGTCGGAGGCCCTGGCCAGCACGGAGAGGACCAGGGTTTCCCGGTCGTCGCGCGCCCTGGGCCACGCGGGGGTGTCCGCGCCGGCCTTGAAGCGCAGCACGCCCCCCCCCTCGGGCTTGAAGGCCCGGACGAACCGCGCGATGTTCTCGCGGCTGCCGATCGACCCGTCGTCCCACAGCACGGGGAAGCGGCGCGGCCCCTCCCACTCGGCGACGGCGGCCAGGTAGGACCGGGCGTCGGACACGATCACCACCGTCGGGACCACCATCTGCGCCCGGCGGAGCACATCGGCCCGCAGGCCCGCCCGGCGGATCGGCTCGACCTGCCGGATCTGGGCGAACAGCTCGGGCAGGGTCACGACCTGGGGCTGCTCGCCCGGCTGGGCTTCGGGCTGGGTCGCCCCGGCGTGGGGCGCGGCGGCCAGCAGAGCGGTCAGGGAGAGCACGGCGATGGGGGGGCGCATGGGGGACTGTACGGGCCGGGGCGTGGCGGCGTTCTCGGTTTCGGGCGGATGGGGGGCGGGTTCCCTACAGTCGGCCCGTGCCGGGCGTCACCAGGGAAGAGTTTGTGGAGCTGGTGCGGGCCGCCCGGGCGGAGGGAGCGGGGGTCTGCGTCGTGCCCGTCGGCGTGCGCGTGCTGGCCGATGTGCTCACCCCCATCCTCGCTTACCGCAGGCTGGTGACGGCCGACGAGCGGACCGCGCCGTCGTTCCTGCTCGAATCGGTGGAGGGCGGCGAGCGCCAGGGCCGGTACTCCATCCTCGGGGCGCGCCCCGCGCTGGAGGTGGCGATCCGGGGGAGGCGCGCCACCGTTCACGACCACCGCGCCGGACGCTTGACCGAAGACGAGTGCCCGGACCCGATCGGCCTGGTGCGCGGCCTGACCGACGGCTGGCGTGTGTGCGTGCCGCCGGGCGCGCGCGAGCGCGCCCGGCTCCCGCGCTGTGTCGTGGGCGGCTGGTTCGGCTACGCCGCCTACGACACCGTGCGCGCCGCCGAGCCGATCAAACTGAACCCCGCCCACGCGCCCCCGGACGACCGTGGGCTGCCGGAGCTGAGCCTGGGGCTGTACGACCGCGTCGCGGTCTTCGACCATGTGGACCGCGTGGTGCATCTGGTGCGCTCCGTGCGGGTCGATCCGGACGATGACCCCGGCGCGGCCCACGACGCGGCCGTCACGGACCTGGGGACGATGGTCCGGGAGATCCTCGCCACCGAGAAGACCCTGCCCAGCGGCGTGATCGACCGCGTGGACGAAGCGAAGAACATCCCCATGCCAAGCAACACCACCCGCGAAGAGCACGCGGCCATGGTGGCCAGAGCCAAGGAGTACATCAAAGCCGGTGACATCTTCCAGGTGGTGCTGGGCCAGCGGTTCGAGCGGCGCAGCGGGGCGGACCCGTTCGAGGTCTACCGCGCGCTGCGGGCGGTGAACCCGTCGCCCTACATGGTCTACATGCAGACCGGCGGGGCGATCCTGGTGGCGTCCAGCCCGGAGATCCTGTGCCGCGTGCGGCGGAATGGTGAGGGGGGGCTGGTGCTCACCAACCGCCCGCTGGCGGGCACCCGGCGGCGCGGGCGCACGGCGGATGAGGACAAGGCCCTCGAGGCCGAGCTGCTGGCCGATCCGAAGGAGGTCGCCGAGCACGCGATGCTGGTGGACCTGGGGCGCAACGATGTGGGGCGCGTGGCGCGCCCCGGCTCGATCGGGCTGACGGATGTGATGAGCGTGGAGCGCTACAGCCATGTCATGCACATCTCCTCCACTGTCACCGGCGTGCTGCGCGACGGCCTGGACTGCTGGGACGCGCTGCGGGCCACGCTCCCGGTGGGCACCATCTCCGGCGCGCCCAAGATCCGCGCCATGCAGATCATCGACGAGCTGGAGAAGGTCCGGCGCGGTCCCTACGGCGGCGGGCTGGGCTGGGTGTCCCTCGACGGCGAGATGGACATGGCCCTCACACTGCGCACCATCGTCGTGCCCGTGGACCGGCGCGACCCGTCGGACCCGGCGGGCGCGTGGGCGTACCACATCCAGGCGGCGGGGGGCATCGTGGCCGATTCAGTGCCGGAGCTGGAGTTCAAGGAGACGGTCAACAAGGCGGCCGCGCTGGGGCGGGCCATCGATCTGGCCGAGCGGGCCTTCGGCGCGTAAGTCCCCGGATTTCCGAGCCTTGCACACTTCCTATCATTCCTGGCAGGCAGTTTTTCAGGAGGCCCCGTTGCTCTGGCAGCCCTCGCTCCCCGATGCGTACCACGCGATGTCCGACGCGGACCTCGCCGCGGGCATCGCCGCGCGCCGGAAGCAGTTGGGCGACAAGCTGGTCATCCTCGGGCACCACTACCAGACCGACGAGGTGGTCCGGCACGCGGATTTTCTCGGCGATTCGCTCAAACTCAGCCAGCTGGCCGCGTCGGTCGTGAAGGAACGCGGAGCGCGGGGCGTGGCGGTCGGGCACATCGTCTTCTGCGGCGTCCACTTCATGGCCGAGACCGCCGACATGCTCACCCCGGACTCGGTGGAGGTCATCCTGCCCGACCTGTCCGCGGGCTGCTCGATGGCGGACATGGCCCAGTACGACGACACGGTGGAGGCGTGGGATTCCATCCATGCCGCGCTGCGCGCCGAGGGCTGGAACGGGCGCATCGTGCCCATCACCTATGTCAACTCCTCCGCGGCCATCAAGGCCTTCGTGGGCGCGCACGGGGGCGCGTGCTGCACCTCCTCCAACGCCGACCAGGTCTTCGCCTGGGCGATGGACGGGGGCGCGGAGCCGAAGAAACCCGGCGAGGACATCAAGATCCTCTTCCTGCCCGACCAGCACCTCGGTCGCAACACCAGCGCGGGTTATGGGATCAACACCGACGAGCGCACCTGCGTGTACGACCCGCGCCGCACGCGCAGGGGTGAACCGCTGGGCGGTGCGTCCGTCCGACAGTTACACGATTCCGTAACCATCTTGTGGGCAGGGCATTGCAGCGTCCACAAGCTGTTCCGCCCCGAGCACTGCGACCAGATCCGCGCCGCCGACGCCGACAAGCCCGCGTCCGAGAAGACGACCATCCTCGTCCATCCCGAGTGCTGCAAGGAGGTGGTGGACAGGTCCGACCTGGCCGGCTCGACCGAGTTCATCATCAGGACGCTGCGGGACGCGCCGGTGGGCAGCCGCTGGGCCGTGGGGACGGAGGTCCACCTGGTCGCCCGCATGGCCAAGGAGTGCGCCGAGCGCGGCGTGCATGTCCGCATCCTCTCCGAGTGCCAGTGCCTGTGCACCACCATGTCCCGCATCGACCAGCCGCACCTGCTCTGGGTGCTCGACGGGCTTTGCGGCGTGGGCACGGCCAAGGACGCGGCGTTCGACGCTTCCGGCGGGCCGGTCAGGGTCCGCAATGTGATCCGCGTCCACCCCGAGGTGCGAGCGTCGGCCCTGCTGGCGCTGGACCGCATGTTGGCCCACACGGGCGTGGGCGCGCCGGTGGATTGACCATTCGGTAAAAAGAAGACCCGGCTCGGCCCCCCCGAGCCGGGCCACCAAAGGCCACCGATCAGCGTGCCCCCACCGACTCGGCCGTACGAACTCCGATGCTGCCCACCACATCCCGCTCGACGACCACTTCGGGGTGTTCGTCGCGGCCCTTGGCGGACTTGGAGACGGGGGCCTCGTGCGGCAGGTCCATCTCCTCGCGCATCTTGCGTCCCGGCTTGAAGCGGACGGACCGCTTGGCGGGCACGGGCACGCGCTCGAGGGTCTTGGGGTTCTGGGCGGTGCGGGCGGCCCGGTGCTTGACCTCGAACACGCCGAAGTCCCGGAACTCGATCCGGTTGCCCTCGCCCAGCTCGTCGACGATCAGATCGAGGAAGTCCTGGAGCACATTCTTGACCGCGGTGCGTTGCAGGTTGTGCTTGGCGGCGATGCGGTCCACCAGGATCTTCTTCGTGATCGTGTTCATCAGCCGCTCGCTTTCAGCACGCCGTGGCGTGCGGCGGTGGTGGGGTGCGTGTGGGGCAATTGCCGGATTGAGGCCCGGGTCCGGTGTGGGCCGGGCCAGGGCCTGCGTCCCGGCCTGGATCGGGGAGCCTGATGCCGGGGCATCAGGGTCCGGCCCGGGCCGGGGTGCAACGCTGAGTATCGCAGACACCCCCCCTCCGGTCAACGCTCTTGGGCCGGTACTTTTGCGCAAGATGGTGGTCAGACGGGACTTGCAATTGGCCTCGTCCTGTGCTATGCCCTGCCCGGTGGAACCCACAAATGCCCCAAACCCGTCTTCTGACCCCGGCACGGGCGTTCCGCTGGCCCCGGGCGTCCGCGTGCCGGAGGCCGCCCTGGGGGTGGCCTTCGTCCGATCATCCGGACCCGGCGGGCAGAATGTGAACAAGCGAGCCACCAAGTGCCAGCTCCGCATCGCTCTGGATGCCATCCCGCTGTCGGAGCCTGCCAGGGCACGCCTGGTCGCGCTGGCGGGGGCGAACCTGACCGATGCGGGCGAGATCCTGATCCAGGACGATTCGACCCGCTCGGCCGCCCGCAACCGCGACGCCTGCATGGACCGCCTGCGCGAGCTGATCGTCCGGGCACAGGTCACGCCCAAGAAACGCCGTCCCACCAAGCCCAGCCGCGGCGCGGTGCAGCGGCGCATCGACGAGAAGAAGCAGCGGGGCGAGAAGAAGCAACGCCGCCAACGCCCCGAGGATTGAGCGGCCGCGCCCCGCTCCGGCGTGCAAAGATCCTGATTCCCCCCCATGCGCACCATCCTCGCCATCGAAGCCTCGAACCCCTCCGCGTCCCCGCCCGGCGTGTGCGTGGGGCGTGTGTTGATGGGAGAGCAGGAAGGCCGACTGGAAGTCGGCCCCACGGGGGAAGGCATGGGCATCGAGGTGCTCGGGGCCTGGATTTCCGAGGATTCCGCCCGGTCCAGCGACGGCGTGATGGACGCCGTGGACCGCGCCTGCCGCGCGGCCGGCCTCGGCCCGCGCGATCTCGACGCCGTGGCGGTCTCGATCGGCCCGGGCGGATTCACCGCCCTGCGCATCGCCACCACCTCGGCCAAGGTCATGGCCTTCGCGCTGGGCATCCCAGTCATCCCCGTGCCCACGGCCCTCGTCGCGGCCCGCGCCGTGGACGCGGCGCACCGGCCCGGCGTCATCGCCCTGGCCAGCAAGAAGGACCTGGCTCACCTCACCCTGCTCCACCTCGACGGTTCCATCGAAGCGTTGGGCGTGCTGGACGCGGACGGCATCCCCGCGGGCGTGCGCAGCGTGGTGGCGGACGCCTTCCTGCCCGAGCCGTTCACGGCCCGGGCGGCGGAGATGGGCATCGAACGCCTGGGCCTCACGCTCGGCCCCCGGGCCTGCCTGGAGGCCGCCGCCGGGCTGGAGCCGCTGCCGCCCGACGCCCTCGCCCCGCTGTACGCCCGCGAGCCGGACGCGGTGACGCAATGGCGGGCGCGCCACGGTTCTCGGACCTGATTCCGATCCGACATGCCGCGCGTCAAACCCGTCCCCCGGTCCCGGGGGATGCTTTCCACATTCCGGCGCTGGGCGTGAAGTTGGGCAAACTGGGGGCCGATGAGCGGTCGTGCCGGGTGTGCCGTTGGTTCCGGCTTGGAGGTCCGTCGATGTCCGACGCCAACGGGTCCCACGATTGGGCCGACAAGAAAATCTTCACCACCGGCGAGGCGGCCGAGGTCTGCAAGGTCTCGCAGCAGACCATCATCCGCTGCTTCGACGCCGGGCGGCTCAACGGCTTCCGCGTGCCCGGCTCGCGCTTCCGGCGCATCCCGCGCGAGGAACTGCTGCGTTTCATGCGCGACAACGACATCCCCACCGCGCCCCTCGAGGGCGGCCCCCGGCGCATCCTCGTGGTCGATGACGACGCGGAGATCGTCCGCCTGTTGACCGAGTGGCTCGGGTCCGACGGACGCTTCGAGGTCCGCGCGGCCGGCACCGGCTACGACGCCGGCCTGGAGACCGAACGCTTCAAGCCCGCCCTGATCGTGCTGGACTACATGCTGCCGGACATCAACGGCAATGTCGTCTGCCGGCGTGTGCGCGAGACTCCCGAGCTGGCCGGCACCCGGGTGCTGTGCGTGTCCGGCGTGGTGGAGGCCGACGAGGTCGAGCGCCTCCGCGAGGCGGGGGCCGACGACTTCCTCAAGAAGCCCTTCGACCTGAACGAGCTGGTCCGGCGCATCGAGGTGTTGCTGGACATGCCCGCCCGCGTTGGAGACTGACCGATGGGCGACGCCGGCGCACAGCACGGTTCGGCCCCGCCGCCCCCCTTGCCCCCCCTGGGTCCGGTGGCGCGGCGTTGGCTGGCCCTGCGCTCGGTCGAGGACTCCGGTCTGGACGAGGCGCTGGCGCTGCTCGGCAACGACGCGGTGCTGCTCGACCCGGTGCTGGCCTGGTGCCGCGTGCGGGCCGGGGCGTCGGCGGATCGGGTCACTTCGCCCCACCGCGCCCTGATCCTGCTGGGCCTGCCCACGGTGCGGACGGGCGTGGTGGCGGTTTCGGCCGTCGTCGCGCTCAACGCCGGGCGGGACGCCCGCCCCGGCATCGACCCGGACGGCTTCTGGACCCACGCCCTGGCCGTTTCCGCCATGTGCGAGCGGCTCGCGCCCGGCGCCGGGTGCGACCCCGACGACGCCGCCCTCGCCGGGCTTCTGCACGACTGCGGCAAGCTGGTGATTGCCTCCGACACCCCCGGCGCGTTCTCCCAGGCGTTGGAACAGAGCGAGCGCCGCGCCCGACCGCTCTCCCAGGCCCTGCGCGAGATCGTCGGCATCGACCATCACACCGCCGGCAAGCGGCTGACGGAGTTCTGGGGCCTGCCCGGCCCGGCGCGCGACGCGGTCTGGCTGCACGACCAGCCCGGCGACGCCATGCCCGCCTCGGCCGACCGCACGCTGGCCGCGCTCGTCTCGGTCTCCAAGCAGTGGGCGCGGGCCAACCACCTGGGCTGGAGCGGCGAGCACGGGCCGGTGCCGGACATCGGCCCGATCGGCCAGCCCATCGGCGTGGACGCGGGCGTTCTGGACAAGGCGATGGGGCCGGTGCTGGACACCGTCCGCGAGCGCGGGCGCGCCCTGGGCCTGGGAGAGCGGGCGGGCGTCGATCCGCTCGCGTGGTCGGCCGCGGCCTCGCGCCGGGGCAACGAGCTGGCCGCCCGCTTGCGCGACCTCTCCCGGGACTCCGAGCACGCCCGCGCGATGCTCGCCGCGGCGGAGGCGTTCCGTCTCCAAGTCCGCCCGGACGACGCGCCGCTGGATGTGGTGGGCGCGGTCGGCCGCTCGGCCTGCGCCCTGCTGGGCGTGGGGCGCGTGGCCGTGGTCTGGCAGGTCGAGGACGGCGCGGACTGGACGCTCTCCCTCGTGGGCGCGGACGGCCCGGCCGAGTCGGCCCGGCGCGTGGACCGTCCCCCGGACGGGGCGCGGATCCGTCGTCCGGCCGATCTGGCCTCCGCCCACGCCTCCCAGGTGCTGGTGGCGTGCGAGCTGGGCTGGCTGGCCAAGCTGCTCGAACACCTCCGCGAGGCCGGCACCCCCGCGCTGGTCGGGTCCGGCACGACGGGCGAGGCCCCCGGCGCGTCGTGCCTGGTGCTGGCCCCGGTGCCGCGTCTGAACATGGAGGGCCTGGCCCTGGAGCCGGTCACCGGGCTGTGGGCCTGGGCCTTGGAGGCCTCCGCCGGTGCCCAGGCCGCCCGCACGCTCGGGGAGGAACTGGCCCAGGCCAACCGCACCCTGGCCGCGGCGCAGGACGAGCTGACGGCGCGGGAGTCGCTGGTGCGACTCGGACGCATGGCCGCCGGCGCGGCCCACGAGCTGAACAACCCGCTCACCGTCATCCGCGGCCGCGCCCAGCTGATCCTGGAGACCGCCAGCACCCCCCGCCAGGCCGAGGACGCCGAGGCCATCGCCGAGGCCGCCCGCCAGGTCTCGGACATGATCACCTCCCTGCACCTGCTCTCGAACCCGCCGAAGCTGCGCCCGGCGGACTGCGACCCGATGCTGGTGCTCCGCGACGCGGTGGACCGCGCCCGCGCCCGCGTGCCGCTGGCGGCGCAGAAGTCGCGCGTGCGCATCAGCAACAACGGGGTGGAACAGTCCATGCGCCTCGACCCGGAACTGGCGGCGCAGGTCCTGTGCGAGCCGATCGCCAACGCGATGCAGGCGCGCCCCGGCGGCGAGGTCCACATTTCCATTGAATCCGAGGCGTTCACCGACCGACTCAAGGTCCGGGTCATGGACCGCGGCCCGGGGCTGAGCGCCAACGCGCTCACCCACGCCTTCGACCCGTTCTTCTCCGAGCAGCCCGCGGGCCGGCGGGCGGGTCTCGGGCTGGCGCGGGCCAGGAGTCTGGTGGAACTGATGGGCGGCGACATCGAGATCGCCAACAACCCGGGCGGCATCGGCGGGGCCTACGCCGAGGTGACGCTGCCCGAAGCCAAGGCCCAGAAGCGGGCCGCGTGAGCGAAGAACGGAGAGAGACCCATGGAACAGGCCAGCCAACAGCACGACCACCGGCCGGAGATCCCGGTCCGCGTGCTGGTGGTCAGCGCCCGGGCGTCGCTGCGGCGGCGTCTGGGCGAGATGCTCAAGGGGCGCGTCGAGTCCGTCCGCTTCGCCCGCCTGGGCGAGGAAGCGCGGGCCATGGCGGGCGAGCAGCCCTGCGACCTGGCCATCATCGACCGCGACCTGCCCGGCGAGGACGGGCTGGATGTCCTTGAAGGATTGTCCGGGATGAACCAGTTGCTCTCCGGCGTGGTGATCGTCGAGGCCCCCAGCGCTGACGACGCCGTCCGCGCCATGCGGGCCGGGGCGTGCGACCTCATCAGCCCCCGCACCCGCACGGGCGAGGTGCTGCGCCGCGTCGAGGCCGCCGCCCGCCGGGCCGAGCGCAACCGCCGGCGCGAGCAGCGCGTCGAACGCCTCAAGAAGCTCTGCCACACGCTCAACGGCGCGCGCCAGCAGGTCTCCGGCCAGGTCGGCGACCTGTGCAACGACCTCGTCGAGGCGTACCGCGACATGTCCGACCAACTGACCGATGTCCGCATGACCGGCGAACTCGGCGCGCTGCTCCGCCAGGAACTCGAGATCGAGGGCCTGCTCCGCACCACGCTCGAGTACGCCCTGGCCCGGCTCGGCCCGACCAACGCCGCCATCTTCCTGCCCGCCAGCGGCGGCGAGTTCTCGCTGGGCGCGTATGTCAACCACGATGTCCCCAAGGACCACGCCGAGGTCATGCTCGACCACCTGGCCGACTCGCTCGCCCCGGCCTTCCAGGACCGCGAGGGCGTCCACGCCCTGTCCGGCCCGGCGGAGATGACCGCCTGGCTCGGGGACGACGCCCACTGGATGGAGGACCGCGCCGTGCTGGTGCATTCCTGCCGGCGCGAGGACGAGTGCCTGGCCGTGCTCGCCCTGTTCCGCGACACCACCCGCCCCTTCTCCGAGGAGCAGGTCCGCGCGGTCCGGATCGTCGCCGAGCTCTTCACCGGCCAGCTGGAGCGGGTGATCCGCATCCACCACCGCCACCTGCCCAAGAACAAGTGGGGCGTGTTCGACCCGCCCGGGCACGAGGAGGACGAGTGGGGCGACGACTACAACCAGGCCGCGTGAACCGGCCCGCGTGACCGGCTCCGACCGGCCTCACCGCACCCGCTCGAACGGGATCACCAGCGGCTCGCGCCCGCCCTCGAAGGTCAGCGTGACCGTCAGCCGATCCGGCACGGAGATGTCGTAGACCATGCCCACGGTCTGGCGGGCGCGGGCTTCCGAGCGGAACGCCAGCACGCCGCCGTCGCTGCCGGTCGCCAGGGCGACCATCGGGCCGTCCGCCTCGCTGGGCCAGGGGGTCATCGCGCCGTTGAAATGGCGCAGGCGGAAGCGCACGCCGTCCGGCTCGGCGGTCAGGGTCAGCAGTTCGAGCAGTGTGGCGTTGCCCTCGGCGTCGAGCCGGCGCAGGGCGGCGGTCATGTTCCGGCCCTCCGGCGGCAGCCAGACCTCCTCGATGATCCCCGTGCCGGACGGCGCCCGCCAACGCCCCGTCAGGCCCGCGAACGGGGCCAGGGCCGAGTCGTGGGCGGCCTCGGCGGTCCCCCCCGCGATGGTTGCACAGCCGGGAGCGAGGAGGGCGGGGGCCAGTGTCAGGACGATGAGGCCGGATCGGGCGAGGATGCTTCGCATGACGGCAGCTTACCCGATCCAGGCCTCACCCGCGTTGAAACCGGGCGCGGGCGATCCCGAAGAAGCGGCCGAGGCCGGCCCGATGGGGGCCGGCGCACAGGGTCTTTCGCCACATCCAGACGCACGCACGCCCGGCGGGTCCGATAGGATCGGACCGGCCCGGGGTGGTGGTCCGCCCGGAAGGAGGTGCCCCTTGATGGACACGCTGTTCGGTGGTCCCGCGCCGTGGTTCACCGCGCCCGCCCTGCTCGGCACGGGCTTTCTACTGGTCCAGCTCGTCATGGGCGAGATCGGCGGCGACCTCGACGCCGACCTCGACGACCCCGGCACGGACGCCAAGTGGCTCAGCCTCCAGACGGTGTCGGCGTTCTTCGTCGGCTTCGGCTGGCTGGGCTTGGCCGCGCTGCGTCTGTTCGACCTGAGCTTCGGCGTGGCCGCCCTGATCGGGGCCGTCGCGGGCTTCGGGGTCGCCTGGCTGATGGCCTGGGTCACGGGCCTGCTGCTGGGCCTCCAGTCCGACGCCAACCTGAGCCTGGCCGAGGCCGTGGGCCTGGAGGGCACGGTGACGGTGGCCGTCCCGCCCGCCGGCGGCGGCGCGGGGCGCGTGACCGTGGTGGTCAACGAGTCCCAGCACGACCTGCCCGCCTCCCAGCAGGGGGAGGTTCCCATCCACACCCACGCCCGTGTGCGCGTGACCCGCGCCGACGACGCTTCCGGCACCGTCACCGTCGAGATCGCCTGACCCCCCGCCCCCCCGCCCTGTTTTCAGCGCACCGCACAGAATCACGCCAGCCACGCACCGGCCCCGCCGGAGAAGAGGAGACCGCATGAATCACCCCGCCACGCTCGCCCAGGCCGGTTCCGGCTCGACGGGTGTGTTCGTCATCGTCGCCATCGTCGTCGTCCTGTTCCTGCTGTCGATGCTGCTGGTGTTCTTCGCCTCGCGGTACCGGCGCTGCCCGTCCAACCGCATCCTGGTCATCTGGGGGCGCTCGGGCGACCGCAGCGCCAAGTGCTACCACGGCGGCGGCAAGTTCGTGTGGCCCATCGTCCAGGACTACGGCTACATGTCGCTCGAGCCGCTCTCGATCGACATCCCGCTGGAGGGCGCGCTCTCCCTGAACAACATCCGCGTGAATGTGCCGTCCACCTTCACGGTGGGCATCGCCAAAAGCCCGGTGATGATGTCCAACGCCGCCGAGCGCCTGCTCGGCCTCAACGCCCAGCAGATGCGCGAGCAGGCCCAGGACATCATCCTCGGCCAGTTGCGCCTGGTCATCGCGACGCTGTCGATCGAGGAGATCAACACCGACCGCGAGAAGTTCATGAGCCTCATCAACGAGAATGTGACGCAGGAGATCAACAAGGTCGGCCTGGAACTCATCAATGTGAACATCCGCGACATCACGGACAACGCGGGCTACATCGTGGCCATCGGCCAGCGGGCCGCGGCCGAGGCCATCAACCGGGCCAAGGTCGAGGTCGCCGGCCAGGAGCGCGAGGGCGCGGTCGGCGAGGCGATGGCCGTGCGCGAGCGCAATGTCCGCGTGGCGGAGGAGAAGGCGCTGGCCGACAAGGGCCAGAAGGCCGCCGAGCAGCTCAAGCGCGTCGAGGTCGCCCGCCTGGAGGCCGAGGCGATCAAGGGCGAAGTCGAGTCCAAGCGCGACCAGGAGATCGCGGCGGCCGCCCGGCGGGCCGAGACCATCGCCGCCCAGAAGCGGGCCGAGCAGGAGCAGCGCGTCCAGGTGGCCGACGCGGAAGCGGTGGCCGTCTCGGGCGAGAACACCAGCTCGGCCAAGGTGGCCGAGTCCAACGCCCAGCTCGCCGAGATCCGCGCCGAGGCCAGGCGCCGCTCCGATGTCGCCGAGGCCGAGGCGCGTCAGAAGATCTACCTCGCCCAGCGCGAGGAGGAACTCGCCCGCCTGTCCAAGGAGCAGCTCGCCCCCGAGGAGATCGAGAAGAAGCGCGTCGAGATCGAGGCCGAGGCCCGCGCCGAGCGCGAACGGCGCGAGGCCCGCGGCGCGGCCGACGCCACCCTGGCCCGTTACGAGGCCGAGGCCAAGGGCGTGCAGCAGGTGCTCGAGGCCAAGGCCGAGGGATACCGCAGGCTCGTGGCCGCCTGCGCCGAGAACCCCCAGGTCGCCCCCACCCTGCTGCTCATCGAGCAGCTCCCCCAGCTCGTCGCCGAGCAGGTCAAGGCCATCAGCAACCTCAAGATCGACAAGATCACCGTCTGGGATTCCGGGCGGGGCGGCACGGCCGAATCCAAGGGCGCGGGCGGCGCCCGCAGCGCGACGGCCGACTTCCTGGCGGGCATGATCGGCTCGCTGCCGCAGGTCCACGAGCTGGCCAGGCAGGCCGGCGTCGAGCTGCCCGGCGCGTTCGGCAGGGTGGTGGAGCAGGACGATCCCGCGTCTGACTGATGTGGCGGCCCGGCTCGCCGAGCCGGGTCTTTCTTCCCTTGAGCACCATTCTCTGGTGGCACAGGCGTCCCGCCTGTGCTTCCTTTTTTCTCGCACAGGCGGGACGCCCGTGCCACCAGGATCAAGAGATCCTGCTCAATCGTCGAAGTAGGCCCGGGCATCGTCGGGCAGGTCCGCCAGCAGTGCGGCGGTGTCGATCCGCTCGACGGGCAGGTCCGCGTCGAACTCGCCGGTGAGCTGGTCGGGCATGTGCAGCGTGTCCTTGCCGCTGCCGGTGGTGCCCGCGGCCCGCTTCTCCACGCGGCTCTTGGACCGCAGGATGATGCGGATCGGCACCTCGTCGAAGGGCAGCGTCTCGCGGAACCGGTTGAGCAGGAACCGCTCGTAGTTCTGCGTGAACCGGTCCGGGTCGTTGACCACCATCACGATGGTCGGCGGGTAGGTCTTGACCTGGCTGGCGAAGTACACCCGCGCCTCGGACCCGTAGCGGTTGGTCGGCCCGCGCGCGGCGACGATGTCGCGCACGATCCGGTTGAGCTGGCCCGTGCCCACGCGCGTCGCGGCCTGCTCGTTCAGGTCGAACGCCACATCCAGCGTGCCGCGGAGGTTCAGGCCGTCCTTGGCGCTCATGAAGGCGATGGGCGCGAAGCTCAGCCCCTTGAGTTCCTTGCGGATGTACTCCTCGTACCGCTCCGGCGTGGCGGCCCGGCCCTTGTCGTCGGCCCTGCCCTCGGCCAAGTCCCACTTGTTGACCACGATCACCACCGGCTTCCAGCTCTTGACGATCATCTGGGCCAGGTGCTCGTCCACCTGCGAGATCGGCTCCGAGGCGTCCAGCAGCAGCAGCGCCACATCGCACCGGTCGATGGCCCGCTGGGCGCGGTCCAGCGCGTACCACTCGATCTGATCCTGAAAACTCTTCTTGCGCCGCAGGCCGGCCGTGTCGATGGCTACCACGCTCCTGCCGTCGTACTCGAACCGCACATCGATCGCGTCCCGCGTGGTCCCCGCGATCTCCGAGACGATCACCCGCGGCTCGCCCGCCAGCGCGTTGACCAGCGTGCTCTTGCCCGCGTTGCGCTTGCCGACGATGGCCACCTTCAGGTCCGCCTCCGGCTCCGGGCCTTCCTCGGTCAGCGGCACCAGCTCGTACAGCTTGTCCAGGAAGTCGCGCCGGAAGTACTTGGAGGTCGAGCTGATCAGCAGCGGCTCGTCGAAGCCCAGCGCCGACAGCTCGTACCCGTGCGGCTCCCACTTCTGCCCGTCGCACTTGGTCCCCACCACCCGCACCGGGGTCTGCTCGTGCTTGCCGGTGCCCTTGGCGTCCCGGCGTCCGAGCTTCTGCTCGCGCAGCATCCGGGCGATGGCCTCGTCCTGCGGCGTGATGCCCGCCTGCACATCCACCGCGAACAGGATCAGGTCCGCCCCGGACACCGCCGCCGCGATCTGCGCCTCGATGTCCCCGGTCAGGCTGGCCAGGTCCTCCCCCACCTCGTTGTACCGCCCGTCCTCGGCCACATACACGCCGAAACCCCCGGTGTCCGTCAGCTCCACCGGCTTGACCGGCCCCACCTGGTCCGGCGGCTGCAAGTCCACAACCACGGACAGCCGGTCCCGCGTCACCCCCGGCGTGGGATCGACAATGGCGATCCGCTCCTGGGCGATCAGGTTGAGCAGCGAACTCTTGCCCACATTCGGGCGACCGACGATGGCGACACGGGGGACTGGCATAGCCCCAAGTCTAGGCGTGCAAAGCGGATACGCAACATCCGGACGGGATCGGCGTATGGTGGTGCATGAAAAAAGGTCCCATCGCGGCGATCATGGTCCTGGGCGGCGTGCTGCTCTTCGCGGTCGCCCCGATCCACGCCATGGTCCGCGAGGCCAACGCCCTGTTCGCGATGGGCATCACCCACCGGCACGGAGAGGATCTCGGGCAAGTTGAGGCGGTGCAGAGCTACGCGGACGCGCTGCCGCCGATTCCGTCAACGATGCACTGGGTGTGCTTCGCGGCCGGTGGGGTGTGCATCGGGGCGGGGGTTTGGGTGGCGTGGCGGGGGATGAGAGATCTCGCTGCACGATAGAGCCTCCCGCAGCCCCGGATGGGCCATAGAAAGCCGGATTCGCCACTCCGCGCTTCTCCCTTCCCTCCGGCCCCGAAGGGGCCGACGGTTGTTGCCACGGGTGGAGCGAGGCCGAAGGCCGAGCGCAACCCGTGGATGAGACGGACCCCATCTCTTTGCCCCGGAGGGGCTACGGAACACCCGGCTTCCCGTTCCGCTCTTCTCCCTTCCCTCTGGCCCCGAAGGGGCCGACGGGTGTTGCGACGGGTGGAGCAAGGCCGAAGACCGAGCGCAACCCGTGGATGAGTCGGACCCCATTCTCTTTGCCCCGAAGGGGCTATGGAAGCTCGACTTCGCCGCTCCGCGCTACTCCCTTCCCCTTCCCTCCGGCCCCGAAGGGGCCAACGGGCGTTGCCACGGGTGAAGCGCAGCGCAACCCGTGGAAGCCTCTTGCGGGGAGTATTCTTGCCCCGGAGGGGCTACGGAGTTGTGTGATGCCGGGAACCTATACCGAACTGCTGGTTCACATGGTCTTTTCCACGAAAGGGAGGCGAGCATGGCTCACCGGCGATATTGCTGATCGGTTGTACGCGTACATCGGCGGCATCGCACGGGATGAACGATGCGCTCTCTGCTCGATTGGCGGCATCGAAGACCACCTCCACCTGTATCTCCGAATCCGTCCCGACCTCTCCGTCTCGGATCTCATGCGTTCCATCAAAGGCCGTTCGTCGCGGTGGTTGCACGAAACCTATCCAAACCTGCGCGACTTTGCATGGCAGGAGGGGTATGGCGCGTTCTCGGTCAGCAAATCGCAGGAGGAGGCCGTGAAGCGGTACATCGCCGGTCAGGCGGAGCACCACCGGGTTGAGGACTTCCAGTCTGAGTTGCTGAGGCTTTTCAAAGCCCACGAGATCGGGTTTGACCGGAAGTATGTTTTCGACTAAACGGGAAAGCGGGCGTTCCATAGCCCCTCCGGGGCAAGAATACCGTGTGCCTGCCTCGCCCACGGGTTCCGCTGCGCTTCACCCGTGGCAACATCCGCCAGCCCCTCCGGGGCTGATCCCGCCGTCATGACCACCCCCTACCCCGTCATCACCGCCCCCGCCCCCGGAACAGTGGCCACCCCCCCTCGCCCCGGGCTATAACCCTCCCATGCCAGATTGGAAGCCGACCAACCCGGACTTTGAAGCGCAAGTGCGACAGAGCGCGGCCCGCCAGCGGATGCTGACCTCACTGGGGGCGACAGTGGTCTCAGTTCGCGCGGGAGAGGTCGTCATCGCCATGCCCGCGAACGCCGGCTTCAGCCAGCAGCACGGCTTTCTCCACGCCGGGGCGGTGACGACCATCGTGGACAGCGCCTGCGGCTACGCCGCATACACACTGATGCCTCCCGGGTCGGAGGTGCTTTCCGTTGAGTTCAAGGTCAACCTGCTGGCGCCGGCGAAGGGGGACCGCATGATCGCGACCGGCCGGGTGATCCGCCCGGGCCGGACGCTGACCGTCTGCACCGGCGAGGTGGCAGCCGAATCGGACGGCAAGCGGACACTGATCGCGCTCATGCAGGCCACCATGATCCGGGTTGACGCCGCCCGCGAGACTCCGACCGGACCCTCGGCGTAGATTCATCGGCGTGTTCCTCTACCCCGTCATCACCGGCCCCACCGCCGGCGGCAAAACCGCCCTGGCCGTCGCCATCGCCCACGCCCTGCGTGCCCGCGGCGCCCCCGCCGAGGTCGTCACCGCCGACGCCTTCCAGATCTACCGCGGCATGGACATCGGCACCGCCAAGCCCACCGCCGAGGAGCAGCAGGGCGTCCCGCACCACCTGATCGATCTGGTGGAGCCGACCGAGCGGTTCACCGTCCACGACTGGCTGCAACGGGCCGAGCCGTTGATCGCCGACCTCCGCGCCCGCGGCATCACCCCCATCGTGGTGGGCGGGACCAACCTCTATGTCAAGGCGTTTCTCGACGGCATGTTCGAGGCGCCCGCGACCACGCCCGAGGTCGCCGACGCCGTGCGAGCCATGACCCAGCCCCAGCGCCGGGCCGAACTCGATCGAGTGGACCCCAAGGCCGCCGAACGGATCCACCCCGCCGACGAGCGGCGCACCATCCGGGGGTTGGAGGTCTACCGCCAGACCGGCACCCCCATCACCACCCTCCAGGCCCAGTGGGACGCCGCCCAGCCCGCCCGCCCGGAGGCTTTGCTGGTGGGCCTGGACTGGCCGACCGAGGCGATCAACGCCCGGATCAACGCCCGGGTGAAGGGCATGATCGACGCGGGCCTGCCGGAAGAGGCCCGCGCCCTGTGGGCCGCCGGGCGGCTCGGCCCGCAGGCCCGCGAAGCCATCGGCTACAAGCAGTTGATCCCGTATCTGGAGGGCCGCCTGTTCCTGGATCTGGCCGCGGAGCAGATCAAAATCGACACCCGGCGACTGGCCAAGAACCAGCGGACCTGGCTCAACCGCTTCCGCACCCGGAACAGGGGGGGCAACAACGGGGGCGGATCGCTCTGGATCGAGGCCGCGGAGAAAACTCCTGATGAAATTGCGCAAATCATTGTGGCGCAACTGGTTCCGTGAGTGTCCGAGGGGGGTTGGAGGCCCCAAAGCCCGGGGTCCGGCTTGACTCGGGCCTGAAATCCGTCTTCCCTGTCCACCCGGACCCAGGCCCAGAAGGCCGCGGGGCGGGACCTTGCATGGCCAAAAAAACCACCAAACAAACGACCAAGAAGACCGCCTCCAAGGCCGCGGGGGGGGGGCAGAGTGATGCCGCCCCCGCCAAGGGACGCGGCGCGCGGGCCGGTTTCGGCTCCAAGCAAACCTATAAAGCGGGCGAGGCCACCGGCAAGGATCTGGTGATCGTCGAGTCTCCGGCCAAGGCCAAGACCATCAACAAGTACCTGGGCGGCAAGTACCATGTCATGGCCTCCATCGGCCATGTGCGCGATCTGCCGGCCAAGAACGCCAAGGGCGACAAATCTCCCGTCCCCGGCGTGAATCTCGAGAAGCGCTTCCAGCCCTCCTACGAGATCCTCAAGGGCAAGGAAGGGGTCATGAAGGACCTGAAGCGGGCGGCCAAGGACGCGCAGTCCTCCGGCGGCCAGGTCTGGTTCGCCACCGACTTGGACCGCGAGGGCGAGGCCATCGCCTGGCACCTCGCGCAGGAACTGGGCATCTCTTCCAAGGACGCCAGGCGAGTGATCTTCCCCGCCATCACCAAGGCCGAGATCGAGCGCGCCTTCGGCAACCCCCACCCCATCGACGAGGACCGCGTCAACGCCCAGCAGGCCCGGCGCATCCTCGATCGCATCGTGGGCTACCAGGTCTCGCCGCTGCTGTGGAAGAAGGTCGCTCGCGGCCTCTCCGCCGGGCGCGTGCAGTCCGTCGCGGTTCGCCTGATCGTCGAGCGCGAGCGCGAGATCCGCGCCTTCGTCCCGGACGAGTCGTGGACCATCAACGCCTATTTCAGCCTGGACAAGGCCGCCGCCGCCCAACTCGGCGCGTCGTGGCGCGCCTTCCTCGCTGAGAAGGACGAGAAGGGCAACACCGCCACCGTCAAGGCCCAGAACGCCTGGCTGGGCAAGAAGGACGCCATCCGCGCCGAGCTGATCGAGTTCGACGGGCAGAAGTTCGATCCTTCCATCATCAGCGCCAAGATCGTCCACGAACCCAAGGCCCTCACCGCCGATGCCGTCAGCGAACGCCTGGAAAAAATCCAGGCCGCCTTTGCCAAGAAGGACGCCCACGACCTGACCGGCCCCGTGGCCCAGATCGCCGAGGCCTGCGGCCTGCGCGACATCCAGGCCCGCACCCGCGAGGACAAGCAGGGCCGCGGCCCCGCCCGCTGGGTCCGCACCATCGACGGCGTGTGCGACCCCGCCACGCCCTACACCATCGAATCGATCGAGACCAAGCGCACCAAGGCCCGCCCCGTCCCGCCGTACATCACCTCGACCCTGCAGCAGGCCGCGTCCAGCCGCCTGGGCTTCGGCGCGCAGCGGACCATGCGGGCCGCCCAGTCGCTGTACGAGGGCGTGAACATCCCCGGCGAGGGTCCGGTCGGCCTCATCACCTACATGCGTACGGACTCGACGCACATCTCGTCCGAGGCCATCGACGCCGCCCGGGCCTACATCACCCGCACCCACGGCGACAAGTACCTGCCCGACAAGCCCAACTTCTACAAGTCCTCGAACAAGGACGCGCAGGAGGCCCACGAGGCCATCCGCCCCACCGACCCCGCCCGGCACCCCGATTCGCTCCGCAATGTCCTCAAGCCCGACGAGCACCGGCTCTACACGATCGTCTGGGAGCGCTTCGTCGCCTGCCAGATGGTGCCTGCCGAGTGGGACCAGACCCAGGTCCTCATCCGCGGCGGCGCGGGCGCCAAGGCCCTCTTCCGCGCCACCGGGCGCACGCTCGCTTTCGACGGTTTCTACCGCGTCACCGGCGTGCCCGGCGGCGGCGAGGAACTCAACCTCCCCAAACTCGCCGAGAAGACGCCCGTCCACCCCTTCCACATCGAGCCGCGCCAGCGGTTCACGGCGCCCCCGGCCCGCTACTCCGAGGCATCGCTCATCAAGGTGCTCGAGTCCGAGGGCATCGGGCGTCCGTCCACCTACGCGGCCATCATCCAGACCATCCAGGACCGCAAGTATGTCGAGCTGGTCGCGCGCGCCCTGCACGCCACCGATCTGGGCGAGGTCGTCACCGACAAGCTCATCGAGGGCTTCCCCAGCCTGATGGATGTCGGCTACACCCGCGAGATGGAGGGCCAGCTCGACAAGGTCGAGGACGAGCACCTGGACTGGATCCAGATGCTCGAAGCGTTCTACGCCCGCTTCAGCGAGTCGCTGGCCAAGGCCCACGACTCGATGACGCACGCCAAGGCCGAGGTCAAGCCCGCGCCCGAGGAGTACCGCTGCGAGAAGTGCGGCTCGTCCCTGGTCTACCGCTTCGGCAAGAACGGGCGCTTCCTCTCCTGCTCGCGCTACCCGGACTGCGAGTACGCCTGCCCCTGCGACCGCGAGGGCCGCCCGCAGTTCGCCGAGTTCGTGGATGTGAAGTGCCCCAGGACCGGCCGCCCCATGATCCGCAAGACCGGCCGCTTCGGCCCCTTCCTCACCACCCCGCTCGAATCCGGCGAGACCCAGGACTCCGGCATCATCCTGAACATCGACAAGAAGGGCCAGGTGGCCGCCCCCTCCGTCCCCGCCCTGCTCACCGATCTGCCCTGCCCCACCTGCGAAGCGCCGCTCAACCTCCGCTCCGGCGTGCGCGGCCCGTGGCTGGGCTGCTCGCGCTTCCCCAAGTGCCGCGGACGCGGCAAGTGGACCGAACTGCCCGACAAGCAGCGCGAAGCCTTGGAAAAGCAGCTCGAAGCCCACGAGAAGGCCCACCCGGTCATGATCATCCGCCGCTTCACGGACAACACCCCCCTCACGGACGACAAGGGCAAGCCCCTCGCCTCGGCCCCCAAGGTGGACGACCTGGCGATGCAGGGCGACCCGCGAGAGGCCGCGGCGGTGTGAGGAGGAAGAAGGGATCAGGGATTAGCCATCAGGGATCAGGGGAGGAGCGCCCTTCGGGCGTTCTTTTCTATAATTTCTGATGGCTGATGGCTGATGGCTGATGGCTGATGGCTGATGGCTGATGGCTGATGGCTGATCCCTGATCCCCAATCCCTTCTCCCCCCCTCCCCCCCGTATCATCCCCCCATGCCCAAGGACGCCCTCGAACGCCTGAAAGAAGGCAACGCCCGCTTCGTTGCCGGCGAGCCTTCCCGCGTCCGCTGTGATCCGGCCCGCCTGCGGGAGGCCGCCCGGGGCCAGAAGCCCTTCGCCGCCGTGCTGGCCTGCTCGGACTCGCGTGTCCCCGTCGAGTTCGTCTTCGACCAGGGCGTGGGCGACCTCTTCGTGGTCCGCACCGCGGGCAACACCGCCGGCGGGCACGAGGTGGCCAGCCTGGCCTTCGCCGTCGGCGTGCTCAAGACACCGGTGGTGGTGGTGATGGGCCACACCCTCTGCGGCGCGATCAGGGCGGCCGTCTGCCCGGACCGCACCATCGACGAACTCTCCCCCATCATGGAGGAGATCCGCCCCGCCGCCCAGCGCATCCCCGGCTCGGACCGGGCCGACCCTGCCGAGGCCGTCATCGACGCCGTCGCCCGTTCCCATGTCGGCGATGTGCTCGAACTGCTCATCAACCGCAGCGGGGTCATCCGCGACGCCGTGGCCGACGGCACCTGCCGGGTGGTGGGCGCGCTCTACGACACCTGCACCGGCCGGGTGGACTTCATCGACGACGCCCGGGACCACCGGCCCGAGGTCGCGGTCCGCACGCCCTGCCCGCCGCTCCACGCCCCCCGCTGATCCGCGCCGGCCGATCCGCGCCCATCCCGCGCGGTACCATCGCCCACCGTGGACCCCGCCGCCCCCATCCCCCTCGCCCCCTCATCCCCGCTCTCCGCCCGCACGCCCGGCCTGCCCTTCGGCCCGGCCTTCGTGCGCAGGTGGACCCGCGACCACCCCGACGCCTGGCTGAACATGATCGGCGCCCTGATCGGCCTGGCCACCGCGCTGGGGGCCGTCGCCTTCGACAGCGGCCTGACCTGGGCCGAGCACGCCAGCGAGCACTGGCAGGGCATCCTCCAGTTCAAGGCCAAGGGAACCTGGATCCTCCCGGTCATCCCCATGATCGGCGCGCTCGTCACCGGCGTGCTGGTCTACTGCTTCGCCCGCGACGCCGCCGGCCACGGCGTGCCACAGGTGCTCGACGCCATCGTCCGCCGCGGCGGCGAGATCCGCGCCAAGACCGGCATCGTCAAGGTGCTCGCCTCCATCGCCACGGTCGGCTCCGGCGGCTCCGGCGGGGCGGAGGGGCCGATCATCCAGATCGGCTCGATGATCGGCTCGGTCATCGCCCGCGCCCTGGGCATCCGGCGCGAGCAGGTCGGCACGCTGGTCGGCTGCGGCGCGGCCGCGGGCATCGCGTCGATCTTCAACGCGCCCATCGCGGGCGTGTTCTTCGCGGTGGAGATTTTGCTGCGGGACTTCTCGCTGCGCGTCTTCACGCCCATCGTCATCGCCAGTGTGTTCGCCACCGGGCTGACCCAGGTCATCCTGGCGGAGAACGAGGCGATCTTCGCCATCGAGCTGCCCCGCTATGTCTTCACCCCGGGCGAGCTGCCCTCCTTCATCGTGCTGGGCCTGGTCTGCGCCGTGGGGTCATGGTTCTTCGCCGCCGTGCTGCACAAGGGCGAGGACCTCGCGGACAAGTACCTGACCGTCCATCCCATCCTCCGCCCCATGTACGGCGCGTTCGCGCTGGGCGTGCTGGGCATCGCGGCCCTGGCCCTGTTCCGGGCGGTGGGGGAAGGCACCGTCGTCGCCGAGAACGGCCCCACGCCCGGCTTCTTCGGCAACGGCTACCAGACCATCCGCCACCTCCTCGAGCCGGATGCCTACGCCATGAGCGCGACCTGGCTGGTGGCGGGCCTGCTGATTCTCCTGACCGCCTTCAAGACCCTGGCAACCACCTTCACGCTCGGCACGGGCGGCTCCGGCGGCGTGTTCGCCCCCAGCCTCTTCGTCGGCGCCACGCTCGGCGGGGGCTTCGGCATCGCCCTCCAGGCGCTCGGTCTCCTGCCGGATTCGGCCAGCCCCGCCCAGTACGCCCTCGTCGGCATGGCGGCCCTCGTCGCGGGCACCACCTTCGCCCCCATGACGGCCATCCTCCTGCTCTTCGAGATCACCCGCGAGCCGAAGGTGCTCGCCCCCATCATGCTGGCCGCCATCGTTTCAACGACGGTCAGCCGCAGGCTGATGGCCGACTCGATCTACACCTTCAAGCTCCGCAGGCAGGGCGTGCGCATCGGAACCACGCGCGACCTCTCCGTGCTCCGCCATGTCCACATGTCGTCGGTGTCCGGCACCCCCCTACCCCGCGAACCCGTCTACGCATCCGACCCGCTCAGCAAGCTCATCACCCTGCACGCCTATCACAATGTGCCGGACTTCCCGGTGGTCGATGCGGAAGGCCGGTACATCGGCATGGTCACGGGCGCGGACATGCGCACCGCCCTGATCGACCGAGAGGCCATCCCCCTGCTGCTGGTGGCCGAGCTGATGCGCACCGACCTGCCCACCATCCGCGCCGACGAGACGCTCGACGCCGCCCTGGAGAAGTTCGCCGGCAACGATGTCTCCAGCCTCTGCCTGGTCGATGCGTTCGAGGGCGTCAAGCCGATCGCGCTCATCACGCGATCAAGGCTGATGGCCCGCTACAACGCCGCGCTGGACGAGGAATAACCCGCTTCCAAACGGTGGCACAGGCGTCCCGCCTGTGCGGGCTGGCTTTACACAGGCGGGACGCCTGTGCCACCAGCTACATCCCCCGCACGCTCCCCCCCGTGAACACCCGCCCCGCCCCCAACTCCTCGTACCACACGAATACATGGGCCGCGTCCAGCCCCAGGCACCCCGCCAGCGTCCGCCCCACGCCCTCCACCGTCCGCGCGATCACCTCGTCCGACCGGCCCTGGTACGCCATGATCCGCACGATCGGGTCGTGCGATTCCTGCGGCTGCGTCACCGGCGCGTGTCCTCCCACCACATACCACCCCGGCTCCACCGCCCGCCACACCGCCCACACCGCCGCGGGGTCGCACTCCATCCCGGAGGCCAGCGCCAGACTGACACGCTCCAGCACGGTGGGGATATCAACGGACGCGGGCTGCGGCAACGCCGAAATCTCAACAATGGGCATGGCCCAAGCGTAGTGGCCTGTCACCCGTGGGGCCGACTTTCAGTCGGCCATCTTCTCCCCTAAACTCATCCATGACCTCCCCCCACGATACCTACACCAGCCCCCTCGCCAGCCGCAACGCCAGCCCGGAGATGCTGCGCATCTGGTCCCCCCGCCACAAGTTCAACACCTGGCGCCGCATCTGGCTGGCCGTGGCCGAGGCCCAGCAGGCGTGCGGCCTGCCCATCACGGACGAGCAGATCACCGAACTCCGCGCCGTCGTCGAACGCGGCATCACCGATGAGGAGATGGCCCGCACCGCCGAACTCGAACGCGACCTCCGCCATGATGTCATGGCCCATGTCCACTGCCTCGGCGAGCAGTGCCCGAAAGCCAAGCCGATCATCCATCTCGGGTGTACGAGCCAGGATGTGGTGTGCAACGCGGACTACTTCGTGTTCGCTGATGCGATTCGTTTGATTTCAAGCAAGGTATCCCGCACGGTCGTCGTCCTCGGCAAGACCGCAAGTCAACACATCAGTATGCCCACGCTCGGCTTTACGCACTATCAAACTGCCCAGCCCGTAACAGTCGGACGCCGCATCGCGGGGTGGGCTTACGACATCAAACTTGTCTCCAAGCTTTATTCAGACACTTTGCCACCACTCCGTGGTTTCAAGGGAGCAACGGGCACGCAAGGATCTTTTCTTAAACTGTTCAACGGTGACGGTGCGAAGGTCGATGAGTTTGAGGCTCGCGTGATTAACGGGCTGAAGAAGGCCATATTCGGCTACGAGCCTCACACGCTCGACGAATCAGCACTTGACACGCATCGAGAGAAGCTCCTTCACGAAACATCGAATCGGTTGGATGAGTATAAGAAATCTCTCCGACTGAGCGACGGTATCGACGGACTCCGTAAGGAAGGCGTCCGACTATCCATCGCTCTCGCCCACAATCTGACCGGCCAGACCTACCCGCGAGTGGTTGACACCGCCATTCTCGCGCACCTCGCCTCCATCGCCTCCGTCCTCCACAAGATCGCCACCGACATCCGCCTGCTCTCCAACCGCAAGGAGCTCGACGAGCCGTTCGGCAAGAGCCAGATCGGCTCCTCCGCCATGCCCTACAAGCGCAACCCCATGAAGTGCGAGCGCATCTGCGGCCTGGCCCGCTTCGTCATGAACATGGTCGGCAACGCCTACGACACCGCCGCCACGCAATGGCTCGAACGCACGCTCGACGACTCGTCCAACCGCCGCCTCAGCCTGCCCGAGTCCTTCCTCGCCCTCGACGGCTGCCTCGACCTCATGCACGAGGTCGCCTCCGGCCTGGTCGTCAACGAGGCCATGGTCCGCAAGAACCTCATGGAAGAGCTGCCCTTCCTCGCCACCGAGAACATCCTGATGGAGGCCGTCAAGGCCGGCGGCGACCGCCAGGACCTGCACGAGGCCATCCGTGTCCACGCCCAGGCCGCCGGGCACCGCGTCAAGCAGCAGGGCCTCGACAACGACCTGCTCGAACGCCTCCGGGCCGACCCCATGTTCCGGAGCAAGGCCGACGGCGGCCGTCTCGACCGCGATCTGAACTGGGACAACCTCATGGACCCCATGCAGTATGTCGGGCGCAGCGTGGAACAGACAGAACGCTTCGTGCGCGAAGTCGTCGAACCCCTGCGCGAGCGCTACGCCGACGAACTCGCCTCCCTCGGCTCCTCCGACCGCGGCGTGTAGCGGCTCCAGTCAGCCCCGAACGCGAGCGAGGGGATGGCTTGGGCGTTCGGAAACGGCGGGCGTGAGCAATCCCCGCCCCATCCCTCACTCGCGTCCCAGCGTGCTCCGGAAACCATCCTCATCCTGGCGTTCGGGAGCGCTTTTCCGTGCCGCCGGATCACTTCCCGCGAGGGCGCCCGCATCCCCGCCGGGGCGGTGGCGACCGTTCTGTCCGTTGCTTGGGAGAAGGGGTTTGCCGGTCAGATCCTGGTAGAACCAGGGCGTCCACAGCGTCACGAGCACGATCAGCGTGACGATCGCGCCCACGGCGTACTCGCCCATCCCCGCCGCCGCGCCGACGGCCGCCGTACACCAGATCGACGCCGCCGTGGTCAGCCCCAGCACCGACTTCTTGGAGTGCAGGATCGCGCCCGCCCCCAGAAAGCCCACGCCGGACACCACATAGCTCAGCACCCGGTTCGGGTCCGCCTGCACCACCCCGCCCGTCGCGGCCCCCGCCACCACCCGCGCCCCCACCAGCACGAAGCCCGCCGCCCCCACCGCGATCAGCATCATGGTCCGCGCGTCCGCCGGCTTCTCCGCCCGCCCCCGCTCCCACCCGATCAGCCCGCCCATCACCGCCGCGGCCAGCAGACGCAGCCCGATGTCCAGATGCTCCGGCAGCACCGTCCCCTGCGGCACCACCACGCCGCCCGAGGGATCCAAAGGCGACCCGCCCGAAGCCAACGCCATGATCCATCCGGTGCGGTCCATCTTCACCGAATGATAACAATCCGGTCCATATGTGGAACACCCCGTTCGGCCGCGAGGGGAAGAAAGGGGAACATCCGGGTCAGTTCTGCGACCGGCGGACCCGCTTGGCGCCCTCGATGATCTGCTCCCACTGGTCATCGCTGAACGCCTGGATGCCGCGTTCGGTGGCCAGGCGCACGATCGCCGCGCGGGAGGAGGTCCCCAGCTTGCGGTGGATGGACTCGATGTGCTTCTCCACGGTCTTGGTCGCCCGGCACAGGCGCTGGGCGGTCTCCGCGGTCGAACGCCCGTTGGCGATGTGGAACAGCACCCGCAGCTCGGACGGGGACAACGCCTTGAGCGCGTCCAGGCACGGCGTGCTCAGCACCCGCAGTGGGGTGTCCGATTGCAGCGTTGACCCCACCGGGGCCTCCTGCACCGTGGCCAGCACACCGGGGTGGCCGAACGAGGCCGGGTCGATGGGGTACGCCCCGCAGAGCAGGCGCTTGTCCGCCCCGAACTGGTAGTACGACACCGGGCGTCCGTCCCGGATCACATCCATCAGCAGGGCGCTGCGTTCCTCGGCGGCGGGCTTGGGAAGAAAATCCCCGAGCGTCGTGCCCACGATCTCCTCCGCCGGCTGGCCGCACATCCGGACATAGGCGTTGTTGCACCAGACCAGACGCAGGCCCGCATCGCGGATCAGGCACCCAAGCCCGTCGAAATGAGCCAGCAGCGGGAGCATCTCCCGGCGGACCGGCTCGAACGAATCGGAAGGGGGAGGGGGGGCGATGGGCGTGCGGAACCCTTCGTTTGAAGGGTTGTTCGATGGGTCCGTACCGCGCCTGGGCGCGTTGGCGCCAGCGCCGGAAGAGTTCAGTGTCACCACGCTGTCACCTCAGACCGGGGGAGGGAGGTCCGAATCGTGATCCAGTCACAAATGGATCATTCCCTGAACAGTAGTAACCCGAAAAGCCCCGCGGGGTCAAACGGGCCGCTGATTGAGGCTTTTTCCCATTCTTTGCCCCCTCCATACCCAGTGCCCGGGGCCGAGGGGGGGCGGATCGCCCGTTGCTGTCCGCATCCGGCGCGAAATCTGGCCGGTAAAGCCGTTGCAGGTTCCGGACCCGGTCCGGGAGGATCTCCACAAGGCGAGGCCCCCGAAGCCCGGCGTGAACCGCCGCAGGAGGCATGGCATGCAACGGTTGAGCGGGATCGGCGGCTCCCTGGCGGGGCTGGGTCTGTTGGCGTTCGTCGGCCTGGCGGGTCTTCCCGAGCCGGGCGTGTCCGCGGCGGTCGCTCAGACCGGCGACTTCCCCCCGTTGGAGCGGGCGGTGGAAGGCCTCAAGCGGGTCACGCCCGCCGCCGACGGCTCGGACGGCTACTGGGATCTGTACGAGGACCGCGACAAGGGCCGTCTGGTGGCCGTGCTGCCCCGCAACTACGAGGGCCGCCTGATGATGATCGCCTGCACCGTCTCGGGCGGCGATTCGCAGGCCGGCGTCATGGGTCCGACCATCTACGCCAGGTGGGAGAAGATCGGCAGCCAGCTCGCCCTGGTCGAACCCAACTTCGGCGTCCGCACGGGCGGCGACAGGCAGGCCCGGGACTCGATCGAGAACCTGTACACGGGGCGCGTCGTCCTCAGCGTGCCCATCCTGGCGATGGCCCCGGGCGACCGGCCGGTGATCGACTTCGGCGCGCTGGCCACCCAGCAGACGGGGCGGTTCTTCGGCTCGGGCGTATTCAGTTCCTACGGCCCCTCGCTGCACGCTGTCGATGCCCGCCTGGCGAAACTGACCAAGGCCAAGGCCTTCCCGAGGAATGTGCTGGTCGAGTACCAGGCCCCCCGGAACGACGGGCGGATCGTCCGCATGACCTACGACATCGGCGACCTGGCCGGCACGCCGGGCTACAAGCCCCGCGCCGCGGATTCCCGCGTGGGCTACTTCTACAACTCGCACGAGGACTACGCCAAGCCCGCCGACCGCGACATCACCGAGCGCTACATCAACCGCTGGCACATCGAGAAGGCGGACCCCAGGCTCAGGCTCAGCCCGCCCGGGCAGCCGATCGTGTGGTACATCGAGCACACCACGCCCGTCCACTTCCGGCGGTATGTGCGCGAGGGCATCGAGATGTGGAACAAGGCCTTCGAGGCCGTGGGCATCTCCGGGGCCATCGAGGTCTACCAGCAGGACGCCGCCAGCGGCTCGCACATGGACAAGGACCCCGAGGACGCCCGCTACAACTTCTTCCGCTGGAACGCCTCGGACGAGGGCTATGCCATCGGCCCGAGCCGCACGAACCCGCTGACCGGCGAGATCCTCGACGCCGATGTGGTCTGGCACCAGGGCCTGACCCGCGCCATCCGCTCGATGTACGAGAGCTTCACCGACGACCTGACGGCCCAGTCCTTCGCCCCCGAGACGCTGGCGTTCTTCGAGGAGCATCCGGAATGGGATCCCCGCGTCCTGCTGGCCGAGCCGGCCCGGCGCGGCCAGATCCTGCGTGAGCGCTCCGTGCTCGCCCGCCGGGCCGAGGAGCGGGCCGCCACCGCCGAACTCGGCGCTCCAGAGCACCCGTGGACCGCCTGGGGGGCCAGCCACGCCAACAACGCCTGCCGCATGGGCAACATGCTCGGCATGGACATCTCGCTGGCCGACGCCGTGATGGCGCTCGGGCTGATCGAGGAGCCGGAGGGCGACCGGATCGACGGCCTGCCCGAGGTCTTCATCGGCCAGATGATCCGCTACATCTCCGCCCACGAGGTCGGCCACTGCCTGGGCCTCCAGCACAACATGGCCGCCTCGACCATCCGCACCAACGCCGAGGTGAACACGCCGGGCTATTCCGGCGCGACCGTCGGCTCGGTGATGGACTATGTCGCCTCCAACATCAACTACGGCATGGGCGAGGAGCAGGGCCTGTACGCCACCACCGTCGTCGGCCCGTACGACATGTGGGCCATCGCCTACGGCTACGGCCCGGAGGACCAGGTCCAGGAAGTCCTCAGGCGGTCCGCCGAGCCGGACCACCTCTACATCTCCCAGCCCGCCATGTCCGTCGGTTCCGACCCGCGCAACATGACCTGGGACATGGGCAAGGACAACCTCGTCTTCGCCGAGAAACGCATCGCGCTGATCCGGGAACTGCGCTCCAGGCTCCTGACCGACCTGGTCAAGGACGGCGAACCCTGGGCCAAGGCCCGGCGGCGCTACCAGTCCACCCTGGGCACCCAGCTCCAGTCCATGTCCATCGCCGCGCCCTACATCGGCGGGACATACACCAGCAACTCGTTCAAGGGCGACACCGACGCGGGCCGGCCCGTCGCCGATGTTCCCGCCTCCGAGCAGCGCGCCGCCATGAACCTCATCATGGACGCCGCCTTCGAGGACGGCGCGTTCGGCCTGACGCCCGAACTCGTCCGCCACATGGGCAAGGAATACTGGTGGGACGCCTCCGGCCGCTCGGAACTGATCGCCGACCCCTCGATGACCATCCACGACACCGTCTCCGGCGTGCAGGGCGCGGGCCTGACCCTGCTGATGAACCCCACCCGCCTCCGCCGCGTCTACGACAACGAGTTCCGCACCGCCGGGCAGGACGACGCCTTCACCCTGCACGAACTGGTCACGACCGTCACCGACCGCGTCTGGCGGGAGGCGGCCGAGGGCAGGGCGGAGGTCTCCAGCTTCCGGCGCAACCTGCAGCGCGACCACACCGACCGCCTGACCACCCTGGGCCTGATGAACTCGTCCAACGCGACCCTGCGCACCATCGGCACGCTGGCCAACGCCGAACTCCGCCGCATCGACGGTCTGGCGGAGAAGGCCCTCAAGGCCGGCCCGGAGCCTTACACCAAGGCCCACCTCGAGGACATCCGCACCCGCATCGCCAAGGCCCTCGACGCGGCGTATGTGATCGGGCGCTGAGCGATTGCGTGTCGTCTTGGTAGGTCGGCACTCCGTGCCGACTCCGTCTCGGTGGTCCGGCCCGGTGAGGACGAGCAGTGTCTTCAGTTCACGCCCACGATGAGTCTTCGAATCGTGGGGTTCTTTTCCCGCGCTCACGCTCCGGGCTTGTCATACGGATTCCACTTGAAATCGGGCGTGGCCGGATCGACAAGCCGCGACCGCAAGGGAGCGGCCGCGGTTGCGTCCGCGGCGGAGCGTGCCGCTTGATCGGTCGTTGCCGATCGTCCGGCATCGGGTCGTCGGTTGGCGGTCCCGGCCGCTCCCTTGCGGTCGCGGCTTGTATTGGCTCCGGCGGTTGATGCGGATCACGCCCGAAACTCAACCGGGATCCGCCTCAACCGGGTTTCACGGGCATCCCGCGTTGAACAGGTCCAGGTACGCCGCCAGGTCGAAGAAGTTGATCGTGCCGAACGGCGCGGCCAGGTCCGCCGCGGGATCCCCGGCGTTGTACAGGTCCAGGTAGGCGGCCAGGTCGAAGAAGTTCAGCACGCCCGCCGGCGGGGCCAGGTCGGCGGGGCAGCCCGCGTCCGACCGCGTGCCGTAGGCCCGGATCATCCACGCCCCGATGAACGGCGAGTCCGCCATCCGCAGGATGTACGGCGAGGATCCCAGATCCTCCAGGTTCGGCTCGGGGTTGTAGAACATCCAGCTCAGCGTGCCCGCCCCCTGGCCCTGGGGGTCCATCCGCGCGGGGTTGGCCCGCTCCAGCACATCCATCATCACCGCCACGAAGAAAGTCCCCTCCACCTCCACCGGCTGGTCGAGGTCGAAGTCCACGAACACATTGGGGCCGGGGTAGGCCCATTGGCCGGTGCCGGTGCCCAGCAGCACGGCGTCGGTCGGGTCGCCGTCGTTGTTGGGGTCTTGCAGCACGGCGACGGTGACATGGTCCGAGCCGGGCACGCCGTTGTTGTCGGTGATCTGGCCGAACGCCACCGAGACCCGGGTGATCCGCTCCCGCCCCGGCTCGGCCTGGAAGGTGTTGAGCCAGGTCATGTTGGCGTTGAACTGGCTCGGCCCGATGTTGAAGTTGCCCGCCCCGTCGTCCAGCCGGTACTCGAACGGATCGGGCGTGCCTCCCCCGGCCCCCCCTGGGTGGACGGCCAGGCTCAGGGCGGACAGGGCGATCAGGGTGTGGCGGGTCATGGCGTCTCCGGGTACGGGGTGGGTGGGCGGTGGAGGATTGTTGCCCGGAAAGGGGGCCGCATCCGGCCCGCGCCGGCTCGGATCATCCCCAAACGCTCCCCAATCCCGATCTCCAGGGCGGGGCGGGATACCCCCCGGGTTGACGCGGGGGTCTCTTGCTGAGACACTTCAACCCCGTCCCGGGTCTCGGGACGGATGCCGGGCAAGGAGGTCCGGCCCGGTCGTCGGTTCGTCCCCGGTTGCTCCACAAGAGCCGCCCGGGTGCCGAACCGCCCGCCCGGACCGTGCGAACAGTTGTCATACGAGCGGTGAGCCTCGCCGGGTTTCCGCCCTTCCCCGCCCACCCCCCCACCCCCCGCCCCCTCTTCCCTTACTTGGAGCGTGACTCAATATGGCAGCCCGAACCGGAGCCAGCGTCGGCGTCGCCGTCACCATCACCATCCTCGGGCTGCTCTCGGTGGCCCTGTTCGTGACCACGATGGTGTTCTACGGCAACGCGCAGCGCGCCAGGAACGACCTGGCCCAGGTCCGTCAGGACTATTCCGACTTCATCTCCGACTCGCAGCGTGAGCACGCCGCCGTCCGCGCCGTGCTGGACTCGGCCCGTCGGGAGAGCCGCTCGGTCGTCGAGTACCTGATGCAGACCCGCGCCGAGCTGCTCCGGGCCGTGTCCGGCGACCAGCAGCTGCCCATGAGCACCCTGCGCGAACGCCTGGCCGGGATCGAGGGGGCGGAGGCCCAGTCGCTGTTCGACCTGATCGGCGCCCGCAACACCCAGATCGCTCAGCTCAACCAGCGTCTCCAGATCGCCGAGTCCGACCGGCATACCGCCAACAACCGGGCTGAATCCGAGGCCCAGCGCGTGGCCGCGATCGAGGCCGCCTTCAACGCCCGCGGCATGGCCCTCCAGGCGCAGGTCAACGAGATCATGGCGGAACTCGAGCAGTACCGCAGCCGTTTCGGCGACCTCGAGACCCGCTTCGCCAGCGACCTGGAGGACACGCAGTCCCGCTTCTCCGGGCGCATCAACGACCAGCAGGCCACCATCGACCGCCTGAACCAGGAGAGCATGACCCTGCGCGACCAGCTCGCCCGCGCCCGCGGCGAGGGATCGGATCGTGTGATGCCCCTCTACGAGGCCGCCCTGGTTGACGGGCGCATCGACGCCGTGGACCGTGCCGCCAACGAGGTGGTCCTGAGCATCGGCCGACGCAACAAGGCCGTTCTCGGCATGACCTTCGCCGTCTACTCCGACGCCACCCAGATCCGTCCCGACGAGGCCACCGGCGAGTACCCCGCCGGCAAGGCCGTGGTCGAGATCGTCCGGGTCGAGGACGGCTTCAGCCGCGCCCGCGTCCTGCAAGGCTCGGAGGGCAACCCCATCATCCGCGGCGACATCATCGCCAACGCCGTTTACGACCCCAACAAGACCTACAAGTTCGTCGTGGACGGCCTGTTCGACATCAACGGCGACGGCCGCGCCACCCGCTTCGAGCGCGACGAACTGGCCGCCCTGATCGAGCGCTGGGGCGGCACCGTGGTCAGCGAGGTCACGGGCGACCTGGACTTCATCGTCCTGGGCGCTCGGCCCGTCCTGCCGCCCGCCCCCGCGGCCGGCGCGCCCATCGCCGTGGTCAACGAGTTCAACCGCCTGGGACGCGAGATCCAGCGCTACGACGAACTCCTGGAAGCAGCCGAGGCCACCTCCATCCCCCTGCTCAACGCCAACCGCCTCCAGACCCTCATCGGCGACTTCCCCAAGTAAACATTCCCTCGCCGCCCGGCAAAGGACCGTGACCGATGGGCGACTCGCGCTCCGTGCGTGCGCGCACGACCAAGCAGCGCCTGCTCGACCCGGCGCTCTACGCCCTGCTGCGCACCGCCATCACGCCCGCCCACCTGGCCTCGCCCCCGACCGCCCTCCACGCGGCCCGGGGGCTGGGCCGCTTCTTCGGCGGCCTGCCCTCCAACCGCAAGCGGCGCGACCGCGCCGAGGAACGCCTGGCCGTCGCCATGCCGGACCTCACCACGGCCCAGCGCCAGGAACTGGTCCTCAACGCCTACGAGCACCTGGCCATGCTCGGCGTCGAGCTGGCCATCGCCCCCCGTCTCATCACCGAGGACGCCTGGACCGACCATGTGGAACTCGGCAACATCCAGCGCGCCATGAAGCCCCTGATGTCCGATGGCCCCTGCGTGCTCATCACCGGCCACTGCGGCAACTGGGAGATCCTCGGCTACACCCTGGCCATGCTCGGCTACCGGATGCACGCCCTCTACCGCCCGCTGGACCTCAAGCCCGCGGACAACTGGGTGCGCCAGACCCGCTCCCGGCGCGGGCTGTACCTGCTGGACAAGTTCGGCGCGATGCACCAGCTCCCCAGGCTCATGGACCAGGGCGAGTCGGCGGGGTTCGTGGCGGACCAGAACGCCGGGGATCGGGGTTTGCATGTGCCCTACTTCGGGCGGCTGGCCTCCAGCTACAAGTCCATCGCCCTGCTGGCCGCCCAGCACAACGCCACGGTCATGGTCGGCCAGGCCCGGCGTCTGACCGCCGCCCCCGGCGAGCAGCGCACCGTCCGCTACCGCATCGAACTCCAGGACATCTTCGGCCCCCGGGACTGGGCCGGGCACGAAGACCCGATGTTCTACATCACCGCCCGCTACCGGCGGGGGCTGGAGCAACTTGTTCGTTCCGCGCCGGAACAGTACCTCTGGATGCACCGAATCTGGAAGAGCCGCCCGAGGCACGAACGCCTCAACAAGCCGTTCCCCGAGAACCTCAAGGACAAGCTCCGCGCCCTGCCCTGGATGACCGAGGACGAACTGGCGGCCCTGGTCGATCGCTCCGACCGCGACCGCGCCCTGCTCGCCGAACTCGGCGTGCAGCAGATGCCGTAGGTCGGCACTCCGTGCCGACTCTTTCAGGCAGCCCCGAACGCAAGTGAGGGGATGGTCTTCCCCCGGTGGCACAGGCGTCCCGCCTGTGCTCTCCCTCTACCATCCCCCGCACAGGAGAGCCACCATGCCCGAACCCCGCCTCCAGGACATTCGCGTGCTGATCGTCGATGACGACCGGGACATCCTCGAATCCATCGAGGCCGCGTTCCTTTCGGAGGGCGCGCTGACCCTCACCGCTTCCGACGGCGACGAGGCCGTCCGCATCTGCCACGAGGACCCGCCGGACCTCGTCGTGCTGGACATGATGCTCCCCAAACGCTCCGGCTTCATGGCCCTCGAGAAGATCAAGGGCCACGAGGATTCCCCCCTGGTCATCATGGTGACCGCCAACGAGGGCAAGCGCCACCAGGCCTACGGCGAGTCTCTGGGCGTGGACGCCTACATGGTCAAGCCCGTCCCCCTCGGTCGCCTGCTGGACAAGGCCGTCCAACTCATCGAGGCCGAGGACGCCGAGGACGCGGAACACGGCGACTGAGGCTGGTCGGCCAATAGGTCGGCACTCCGTGCCGACTTCTTCGTGGGTGGCCCGGCTCGGGGGGTCAGGTCGTCCAACTTCCGGGCGATGCGACGGCCGAGGTCGCCCATGGTGGCCACGGGGGATTGTAAGGCTGGTTCCAATTTAGCCAGCCGCTCCGGGCCCACGCACACCCCTTCATGCCTGCTCTATAGAACGACGCGAACCCGGCTGCCCCTGGACAATCCGTGCGGGGACGCCGACCGCCGTGCAGTTGTCCGGAACATCGACCATCACGACGGCGTTGGCACCAACGCGGGCGTTCCGTCCAATCGTGATCTCGCCGAGAATCTTTGCACCCGAACCCAGGTATGCCCCTTCTTTTATTCTGGGCGCTCCCGGCGTGGCGACCTGACCGATCGTCACTTGCTGCATAATCAAGCAGTTCTGTTCAACAACCGCCTCACGGTGAATCACCACTCCGTTCGGATGCGGCAATCGCAGACTGGGGTCCACGCGGGCATCGCGGTGTATATCCGCACCCGTGATCACGGACCACAGCTCCAGCCGAAGCTTGGACCACGCCCGGAATAATGGCGCCAGAACTCCGCGACGATCCCGCCAGTATTGATAAAAATGGATGGCACGAACAAGTTTGGCCCCACTGTTATTAATAATCATGTGATCACCGATCAATGAAGCTTGCGACATTCGCCCGCCGAAAATTCAGGTGAATCCGTCCGAAAATATCCTCCAGCATATCGTAGCGTTTTTTGTACATGGACCGCTTGTTCGGCTTGATAGAATCGTACTCCCTCAAAGCTATTTCCACCGATATAACATGAAAACCATTCTCGATGCGCAACGAGCCGCGGTCACGCCAGATCTCATCGTAGCAACCCGTGACATCCTTGCTGCCGAAATACCTGTGGCGATGATGGCGATCCGCATCGTCCACGGCAAGAATCCGAACCGCACCGCACTCCCGAGCGACACAGCGAAGGCATTCAAAGAGAAAGTCCCGTGGTCGCATTCCGTGAAGTTCCTTCGTCATCCGCCTGTACAACTCCGTGGCATCCTTGGAACTACGGCCTTGAATCCCGCCGATGAACACCTCCACCCGAGACGGGCCGTGTTCAAAGAATGAGAAAGCCACGGAGTATGCCCTGAAATCCTCCACAAAGAGGTTCAGGGTCAACTGCCCCTCACGCATGAACCACCGTGGCTGATCCATGACCAGGGACATGCCAGAAAAGTAGTCGCCAATATCCGCCAAAATAATCTTGTCTGTCACAGAGAACGGAAACGGAGCTCCGAAACGATCCAAAAAGCAGCAGTGTGATACGAAGTGGTCGATTCTTGTTGACAGGTCCCACGACGCGGACTGGAACGGCCATACCAGAATGCCGAAGAGTTCCGGGCGTTCCTGCAATAACTTGTTCAAGGATGTATCGTGCGAGGCGTTCTGAAGTTTCTGAATAATTTTTCTATTCTGAATCGCGCAAGTGACAAAATAAATTTTGGCTTTGATGGATCGAGGCGAATACCCCGGATTAATAATATGAGCCATTCGAAGCGCATTCATCGCAACCCGCCTGGAGAAAAATCGAGCATCTGATCGCACCAGTATACCCTTCTCACGCCGCCATGCGGGGGTAGCCCTGCTCGACCATGAACTCCCGGGCCATCTTCTCGAGGTTGATGGGCTTGGGCGTGTCGCGCCCGGCGCGGGAGCGGATGCGGTCGAAGCGGGGGGCGCAGGTCAGGTAGGCCTCCACCACCGCCGGATCGAAATGCGAGCCGCGGAGCGAGAGGATGAGCCGGTGGGCCTCCTCGTGGGTCATGGCCCGCTTGTAGACGCGCTTGCTGGTGACGGCGTCGTAGAAATCGGCCATCGCAACGATGCGGGCGGCCAGGGAGATGTCGGCGCGGGCCAGACCGAACGGATAGCCCGTGCCGTCCCACTTCTCGTGGTGCTGGAGGGCGATCTCCACGCCCATGTCGATGAACGGGTCGGGGCCGAACTTCTGGCGGATGGCGATCAGGGTGTCCGCGCCGATGAGCGTGTGGGTCTCCATCTCGGCCCGTTCCTGCGGCGTGAGCGCGCCGGGCTTGAGCAGGACACGATCCGGGACGCCGACCTTGCCGATATCGTGCAGCGAGCTGGCCAGCGCGAGGCGGTCGATCCAGGCGTCGTCGATGCAGGGGTTGGCGGCGCGGAGCTGGTCGGCCAGCAGGCGGGCGTAGAGGCCGATGCGTTCGAGGTGCGCGCCGGTGTCGGTGTCGCGGTAGTCGGCGAGCTTGGCCAGGCCGAAGATCAGCGCGTTGCGCTTGGCCAGGCCCTCGCGGACCTGGCGGGCGACCTCGGCCTGCAGCTCGGTGTTGGCGCGTTCGATGGTGTCGTGGTAGCGTCTGGAAGCCATGTAGAGCACGGCCGCCGTCAGCAGGAACACGCCCAGCGCCACGGACAGGCGGAAGACCACCAGCCGGTCGGCCCAGACGGGCGCCAGGTCCATCTCGTGGCGGAGCCAGTAGTCCGCCAGCAGCTCGCCGCCGAGCAGCACGGCGGCCTGGGCCAGCAGCACGCCGATGAACAGCGCCACTCGTGAACGCGGGCGGAAGCCCCAATCGATCCTGGACCCGGCACGCCCGGGGCAGGACGGTACCGAGACGGCCGCGGACGCTGGATTTGGGTTGGTCGGCGTCTTCACGATGGTCGGTCCCTCTCCCACGGTGCCTTGATCGGCCCCGCCCGGAGGGAAGGCCACTCGTCCACCGAAGCGAGCGGATTCCGGGGGCGGGTGGGTTGATCTGTGCCGAACGGGGGAGTGGACGGGGGAGCCTGCCACGCGGCCGTATGCCCGATCACACAGCGGCAACCGGCCCACGGCGAAACCGGACCCGCCCGGACGCGCGTTCACCCGGACAGCGCGAAACTGAAAAGGGTTGCGAACTTCCGATAATACGGATGCCTCTTGAATCTCGGGTGATGCCGGATCGACAAGCCGCGACTGCAAGGGAGCGGCCGCGGTTGCGTCCGTGGCGGAGCGTGCCGTTTGATCGGTCGTTGCCGATCGTCCGGCGTCGGGGCGTCGGTTGGCGGTCCCGGCCGCTCCCTTGCAGTCGCGGCTTGTGGTGGCTCCGGCGGTTGATGCGGACCACGCCCGGAGCGTCAGCGAGCGGGGGAGGAGAACCCCACGATTCGCGGACTCATCGTGGGCGTGACTTGGACGGGAGCTCAAAGGCGATCCGGCTCAGTTCCCCGCGTCCTTGCCCTGCTCGGCGGGGGCCGAGCTGGCGGGCTGGCCGGACTGCTGCTCGGCCGCCTTCTTCAGGCGTCCGAAGTAGGCCTTGACCGCTTCCTCGTGCTCGCGCGGGACGCGCTTGGTCTCGATGGCCTCGGCGGCCCGGGCCTCCGCGCTGCCGGCCACCTCGGCGAAGGTCGCGGTGGACTCGCCGCGGATCTGCGAGCCGTACACGAGGGTCGAGGCGATCACGGGTCCGTCGCCCAGGATGGGGACATTGGCCTTCTCGGACTGGTAGAGTACATTGGCGGGGTTCTGCTCGTCGCCGAGGTGGTCGGACTTGCCGCCGCTGCCGATGCCGCCTCCGATGCCCGAGCCGGCCATCATGCCGGGCTTGAGGCCCGAGCCGGGGTTCTCGCACATGCCGGCCATCTGGCTGTTGCACTCGCCGAGAGCCATGTCGAGTGAGGCCATCTCGGTCTGCAAGCGTTCGAGGTTGGAGAGCTGGCCGTTCATGGCATCAAGGCCGGCGTTCATCTGGCCGTCGCTGCCGCCCTGCATGCCCTCGGCCATCTGGCCCATCGCCTGGCACATGCCGCCGGCGGCGTCGCACGCGCTCTGCTGCGACTTGGCCTGCTGCATGAGCTGGTTGATCTGCTCCTGGCTCAGACCCTGCTGCTCAAGCGCCTGCTGGAGCGCTGAAGGATCGGAAGCGAGCTGCCTGGCCTGCTCCTGGCTCAGCCCGGCGGCCTGCAACTGCTCCTCGAGCTGCCCGCGGTCCTCGGCCATCTGCTGCATGGCCTCGGCCATCTTCTGGATCTGCTCGGCGAGCTGGGCCTTCTCCTCGGCGGACATCTCGCCGCTCTTGATCTGCTCGGCGAGCTGCTCAAGCTGCTTCTTGGCCTCGGCGAAGTCGCCGCGAGCCAGGGCGCGGCTCATCTCCGCGGCGGGTCCGGGCTGGGGAGCCTCCAGACGCTTCATCGCCTCCTGGATCGCGTCGAAGGTCTGGCCCTCCTCGCTGTTGCGCTTGGCCTCCAGCTGGTCGGCCAGGTCGGTCAGCTTCTTCACGGCGGCCCGCTGCATCTCCTCCGGGCTGATCTGGTCCATCCGGGTCGGACTGAACAGGTCGTCCTTGGCGTCGTCGGACTTGTCCATCTGCAAGCCCGCCTGCGCGAGGATCTCGTCGATGCGCTTCTGCGCGTCGTCGAGCTGCGCGGCGACCTGCTGGACCTGCTGCTGTTCGGCCTGCTTCTGCTCCTTCTTGGCGAGCAGCCCGGTCACATCGTGCGCGGGCAGCCACCAGACGGCCAGCAGCGCGGCGCAGGCCGCGACGGGCCACCACGAGTTGCCGGGGGCCTCGATCGGCACGGCGTCCTTGACCACCACGCGCCGGGCCTTCTGGCCGGCGTCCTCGACGATGGCCTTGGACCACGCGCCGTCTTCCTTCTCCACGCAGATGGCGGTGGACAGCGTCTCGCGCAGGCCCGCACGCTCATCGACCGTGCGGGCGATGTCGATCTCCTTCGGCCGGCGGACCCAGGCGACCAGCAGGCCCATCGCGACGGCCGCGCCCGCCATCAGCGGCAGGGTGGTGGACCAGTCGATGGTCAGCGTGGGAACCAGCTTCTGCACGCCGCGGGCGATGACGGCCAGCGCGATGGCGCAGGTCAGCAGCACCACCGTGTGACGAATCCAACCCGCCAGCAGCAGCCGACGACCAGCCCGCGCGATGACTTCCCGGATCGGATCCATGCCGCTGCCTCCTTGGGGTGCGAGGAACCTCCGCGTTCCCCTCCATCAAGCCCGCCCAGACCTTCTCTATTCGGAACACGGAGGCCCGGGGTCGCTGCCGGCCGCGGGATTTTTGCCCCGGCGTCCATGCATCCTACCTGCGAGGGGGCAGGGGGTTGCCCCAAATCCCCAGATCCGACCGGCGACCGCCCTGCCAATCATCCCGCGTGCCCCTCTGCCCGCTCCCAGCCCTCACCCGGTTTGCCGACGGCTCGTACATCGACCGGGCGGCCTGCGACGCCGCCTTCGAGCGGATGCACCGGCGGGACCGGATCGGGGACCGCATCCACCTGGCCCTGGCCTGCCTGGGGCTTTTCCTCGTCAGCGGGCCGGTGACGGTGACGGAACTGGCCTTCGCCCCGCTGCTGGTCTACTTCGTGGTGCGGGTGGTGAACACGGGGCCGCTGTGGATCCACGGGTTCGGGCAGCCCTCGGTGCTGGCGGCCGTCGGGCTGATGGCGTGGGGGTGCGTGTCGCTGGCGTGGTCGCCGGACCCGGCGCAGGGGTTGGACGAGATCGGGCGTTTGCGCTGGCTCGTGCTGCTGGGGCTGGTGTTCCCGGTGATCGAACGGCGCGGGGCGCTGGTGACGGCGCTGGCCCTGGGGCTGATCGTTGCGGGCGTGGCCCAGTTGTTGTCCGGGCTGGAGCCGTTCCGCGGGCTGTTCCCGGCCCGGCACCCGGGGCGGGTGACGGGGTGGTGGGACCCGGTGGTGGCCGGATCGGTGCAGTGCGGGACGGTGGGGTTGTTCCTGTTCCCGGCGTTGCGGGGGGTGGGTTGGGCGCGGTGGATCGGGGGGGTGGGGCTGGCGGTGGCGCTGGCGGGGGTGCTCGCCAGCGGGACGCGGGGAGCGTGGATCGCAGCGGCGTTGCTGCTGGCGGTGGGGGTGCCGCTGGCGTTGGGACGGAATAGGGGGGCGATTCCGGGTCAGGCCGCAGGTTCAAATCCTGTCGCCCGGGCATCGAGGAAGCGGGCACTGCTGGTGATGGGGCTGGTCGGGGTGCTGGCTCTCGGCGGCGTGGCCGTGACGCAGCGGGAAGGGCTGATGATCCGGGTGGAGCAAGCGCGGCAGGAACTGGCCGCGGCGGCGGCGGGCGATCTCGATACCCCGACCGGGGCGCGGGTGGCGGTGATGGCGTTCGCGCTGGAATCGGGTCTGCGCCGGCCGTGGGGGCTGGGGGCGGGGGGGATAGAGAGAGGAAACAACCATTTGCCACTTGCCACTGGCGGCAAATGGCAAGTGGCTAGTGGCAGTTCCCTTCCCCACGCACACTCGGCCCCTCTGCACCTGTTCGGCACGCTGGGGTGGGTGGGGCTGGGCCTGGGCGGGCTGTGGGCGTGGGTCGCGCTGCGGAACGCGGCGAATGGGGCCGAGCCGGACCCGACGGGCGGGCTGTTGGGCGGATTGCCGCTGGGGATCGCGGGGCTGCTGCTGGCCGGGCTGTTCGACGCGGTGCAGATCAACACGCAGACCTGCGCGCTGCTGGGGGCGATGGCGGCGTTGAGTCCGGCGTATTGGCCCCATTCATGCCGAACGAACACCCTTGCGGTCTAAAAAGGATTTTTTTGTCCTTTTATTGATCTACACTCCGATCGGCCCGGGTCGGACCCACCGGCGGGCCGATCAACGGAGGGCCGGTCGATGCTTCCCAGGCTGATTCAGGGCGGGATGGGCGCGGGGGTTTCTGGATGGCAACTGGCGCGTGCCGTATCGCGGCTCGGACAGCTTGGTGTCGTGTCGGGGACGGCGTTGGACACGATCCTGGTCCGGCGGCTGGGGGCGGGCGACCCGGGCGGGCATGTCCGCCGGGCCATCGAAGCGTTCCCCGTGCCCGGCGTGGCCGCAAGCGTTCTTGAGCGGTACGCCGGGGCGGGTGCCGAGGGCGATGGCGGGCCTGGCCCGCGGTACAAGCTGGTGCCCATGGCGCGGGCGACGATGGGCGATGAGCGCGCGTGGCTGCTGGTGCTGGCCAGTTTCGTGGAGGTCTTCCTGGCCAAGGAGGGTCACGACGGGGTGGTGGGGATCAACTTCCTGCACAAGATCCAGTTCCCGATCCTGCCGGGCCTGTACGGGGCGATGCTGGCGGGGTGCGACGCGGTGCTGATGGGCGCGGGCATCCCGGCGGAGATGCCGGGCGTGCTGGACCGGTTGGCGCGGGGGGAGCCGGTGAGCGTGCCGCTGGATGTGCTCGACGCGGGGGATGAACGGTTCCAGGTCGGCTTCGATCCGGCGGCGCTGTGCGACCGCGCGGGCGTCGGGCTGCTCCCGGTGCGGCGTCCGGAGTTTCTGGCCATCGTGTCTTCGGCCACGCTGGCGCGGGCGCTGCTCAAGAAGGCGCCGGGCGGGATCGCCGGGTTCGTGGTCGAGGCGCCGATCGCGGGCGGGCACAACGCGCCCCCGCGGGGGGCGCAGCAGTTGACCCACCGGGGCGAGCCGCTCTACGGCGGGCGGGACGAGGTGGACCCGGCGGACATGGCGGCGCTGGGCGTGCCGTTCTGGCTGGCGGGCGGGTTCGCTTCGCGCGCCAAGTTCGAGGCGGCCCTCGCGGCGGGGGCTCGGGGGATCCAGGTGGGCACGGCCTTCGCATTCTGCGAGGAGTCGGGGCTGGAGCCGGGGCTGCGCCGGGGGTTCATCACGGCGGCGCTGGACGGGACGGCCGACATCTTCACCGATCCGAACGCTTCGCCGACGAGCTTCCCGTTCAAGGTGGCCGCCGCGGAGGGGAGCATGTCGGACCCGGAGATCTATGCCCAGCGGCCGCGTCTGTGCGATCTCGGGTACTTGCGTCGGGCGTATCGCAAGGAGGACGGCACGCTGGGGTATCGCTGCCCGGCCGAGCCGGTGGAGGACTATGTCCGCAAGGGCGGCAAGGCCGAGGACACGGTGGGGCGCAAGTGCCTGTGCAACGGGCTGATGGCCAACATCGGGCTGGGGCAGCGTCGGGCCGACGGGTACGAAGAGCCGGCGCTGCTGACCGCCGGCGACGACCTGGCCGCCATCACGGCCTTCGTCACGCGGGAGCACATGTCGTACCACGCGGCGGATGTGGTCCGGGCGTTGGTGGCGCCCGAAGGCGTCAGTGGTTGAGGGTTTTCGGGCCTTCTTTGCCGGCCACGCGGGTCATCTGGCCGTCGCCGGTGCGCTCGTACTTGGTGAAGCCGAGGCGGTCGAGGTTCTCGTTGGAGAGCTGGCCCTTGGCCTTCATGTCGGTCCACTTGCCGGCGATGTTGGGGGCCTGGGGGACGCGGTGGACGGGGCGGCCGTCGTGCTCGGTCAGGGCGTCCTCGGACATGGGCTGGACGAGTTCGAAGGACTCGCCGGTGCCCTGGCCCTTCTCGTCGAGGTATTCGTACACATAGATGGGCATGGGGGATTGTAGGGGGAGGGATCAGGGATCGGCCATCAGGGATCAGGGGAGGCGGCCCCTGCGGGGCGGACTCTTTTTCGGGCTTCGCCCGGTTGAGGACCGCAAGGGTGGCCCGGCCGACCATGCGGCTTCTTCCCCTGATGGCTGATGGCCGATCCCTGATCCCTCAGCCAAACACCTGCCCCGACTCGGTGTCCTGCATCTTCCAGCCGTTGGCGCGGCACATGCGGCGGAGGACGGGCCAGGCGAAGTCCTGGTCGTTGACGACGACCATGGCCTGGTTGAGTTCGTCGAGGCTGGAGGCGTACTCGACGGTGAAGCCGGGGCCGTGGAGGACGGCGGTGCCCAGGGCCTTGCGCTCGGAGCCGTCGGCGGCGACATTGAACTCGGACAACGCCGCGACAAGCTCCTTCGCCCGCCCGAGCGGCAGCGTGCCCGCGCTCGGATCCTCCGGATCACGCGGCTTGATGAGGACCAGGATGCGCTTGGTGCGTTTGGACATGGTGGGAAGCGTAGGGCCGACTGTCATGTTCGATGGAGTAGCTGTGTCAAGGCAGGCCGTCTACACCGTAGAGGGCGAAGACGGCTTTGTTGATGCGATCCTCATGGGCTTCGATGGCGGCTTCGTGCTGCTTGGTCTCGCGATCGGAGAGGACGGGCTTGCGGAGTGCGGCCTTGGCGTCCATGATGGCGCGGACGGACTCGGTAATCCGCTCGGCGAGCTTCTTGTCGGCGGCGGTCGTGGGAAGCTTGATGGGGATCTGTGCAATATACGCCTTGCTGTACGCAAACCATCCGCTGTGAAAGGGCGTGGTCACACGCTGGAGGAACGCATCGAGTAGCGTGCTGTTCAGGAGGCCGCAAAGGTACGCCAAATCAATCTCGATACTTGGGATTATGGCGTGCGCGCCACCACCACCGCCACCACTTCCGACGAAGTAATATTTGCCCTTCTCGTCGATCGCATACTCTGCCCGCTGACCCATCGCAGGAACAAGCAACTTGGCTGCGGGCATCACCCCAAAGTTCTGAGGCCGCGAATAGCGGTAGAAATCTGGACCAGCAAATGGGCGGTCGTACTCCGGCTTCTGATCCTTGTCTTTGACCGTTTCGCCCTTCTCGTTTTTTCGCTCTTTTTTCTCCCGCTCTTCGAGTTTTTCGCGACATTCGTTTAAATAGGCATACGCAAGTGGATAATCATTCCTCAAGTCGGCTGGTGAAATCAGCTTCCATTCCCCCTCGACCAATTGATAGGGGAATAGAGCTGAAATCGTCGTTGAATCAAATGCCCAGCGGCGAATGTGTACCGATCCCTTCAACAGCGGGCGCAGTAAATCTTTTTCAAGCGAATACGATCGGCCTGTTGATTCGCTAAAAAAAACATTACCGCGTCGCTCAAGATAGAAAACGGGGTCGCAACCGCTGACAAGGCCTTGCGCGATCTTAGATGTGATCTGTCCAAGAGTCTGGTGGTTCGCGCGGACGGCATCGAGCCACTTGCTGTCTTCGGCGTTTGCAAAGACCCATGGCTGCACATCCGTAGGCTTGCGCGCAAAGAACCGCTGTGCGCCGACCCCATTCTTGCCTGCGTCAAGATCCGCACACTGGCTGCGCCCGTCGTCCAACTCCACGATCTTCGCGTAGTCCACGCCATTCTTATGCGCATCGTGTGAAAAAATTTGGATAGCCGTATAGGTCGTCGCACCCTTGAAGACCTGCTGATCGCCGAAGTCCACAACGGCTTTTAAATGCATCCCGTCTGCAATCAACTTCCGCAGACCAGCGCCGTACTGGGCCTGCCAGAATTTGTGAGGCATAATGAACCCGAGCATGCCGTCAGGAGTCAGTAATTGCAGCGCCCGTTCGGTGAAAACTACATAAATATCGTAGTTGCCCTTGGCCGCGCTCTTGTACTTCCACTTGTAGTATGCGCACTCCTCCGATGCCCACTTGTTGAGTTCTTGCACGCGAATGTACGGCGGGTTGCCGATGATGCAGTCAAACCCGGCGCGTCCTCGCTCCTTGACCGCCTTTTCGTCGAGCAGCCTTCCGAAGCCGCGCGTGCGGCTGGTCCAATCGAAGCGGTTGATCCGGAAGGTGGTGTCGGTGTCCTCGCCATACAGCGATCCCTTCTTCGTCATGAGAAAGGCGTCGTACCCCTCGTAGTCGATGAGGGAGTTACCGCATTGGATGTTGTTGTCCAGCGACGGCAGCAACTGCTTCTCGACCCAGAGCGTCGCCCAGTTTTCTGGCAGCTTGGACTCGAGCATCTTGAGGTACAGGGACATGACCGTGACCTCCACGGCCTGCTGGTCGATGTCCACGCCGTGGATGCATTGGGTGAGGAGGGCGGCGCGAAAGTCGGGGGCCAGATACCAGCGGCCTTCCTCGTCTAGGAAGGCCAGCTCGGACTTTTTCTTGCGCCCCTTGCCTTTGACGCTCTCGGACAGGGCTGGAACATGGGCCTTGGCAAGAGAGGGATTCTTGGCGATCTTGGCAAGGCAATCGTCAAAGAGGTATTGCAGCGCGGCGACCAAGAAGGAGCCTGAGCCGCAGGCGGGGTCGAGGATCTTCACATCCAGCACTTCGGCGGGGGTCTTCCCGGCGAGCTTCGGCCCCACAACGCGGCGGATGATCGAATCGACCACGAAGCGCGGCGTGTAGTAGACGCCGCCCGCGTGGCGGACCTCCATCTTTTCTTCGACGGTGGCCCGCTTGTCCTTGACGACGATGGTGTTGCCTAAGAACCGCTCGTAGACGGTGCCGAGGATGTCATCGCCGATGGCGGCGAAGTCCCACGGCCCGTCGGGGGGGTAAAGCGTTCTGGTGAAATCGGCCAGCACGGCCCCATCGACGGTGAGTTCTTCTGAGAAGTGCGGTTTGTAGAGATAACCATTGTACTTTGTGTCATAGTCGCGGAAGGTGGCGCAGAGGGCGGTGTAAAACTCGCCGCCTTCGGCGCCGATGCGCGCCAGCATCTCCCGCAACGCACCGAAAGAAACGATACCCCGGTCCTCGATGACTCGCATGAACACAAGACGGTCCATGATGCGCTGGACGGCCTCGGTAAGCCTGGCCGCTCCGTGTAGGGTGTCGGCATCGGGAAAGGTGGGTTTGTTGTCGCGGTAGAGAGCCGCAGCGAAGTGGCGACGGTGTGTGTCGAGATAGGCGAGAAAAACTTGATCGACCGGCTCCGCGCCTTTGAGGTCGATGAGCATCCGATCCACGGTGCGGATACGCCTTCCCGCCTTGACCTTTTTGATACCCGCCAGGAGGCGTTCGAGCGAACCGCCTTCGACGGCTTCACGCCCGAAGGCGGCTGAGATGGCATCCCATTGTGATTCGTACTTGTCGTAGTCGAGCGTGAACTCGGTGACCAGACCGCGACGCGGGTCGTTATAGATGGGCTTGAGCGTGGTATCATAGAGCCGGAACTGCTCGAAGTTCGTGAGGATGGCGAAGGGGATGGTGCTGTTCCAGGCGTATTGCTTGGCCTGATAGATCCCGTTCTTATCGGTGTCGATATCGACGGAGGGCTTTTTGGCCTCAACAACGAAGCGAGAGAAGCCCCCGAGACGGAACAGGTAGTCCGGGCGACGGTTGCGAAGCCCGCCCGCTTCGGCGGTTTCGATATTCTTCTCGATGATGACTTCGGAAAGAGACGGTCCAACACCTTTGGTGTCGCCGACATCCCACCCCAACGCCCGCCAGAAGGGGTCGATGAACTGCTGGCGAATGGCCGCTTCCTTGGTCTCGCTGGACTTGTACGCCTTGATGTGGGCGCGAAAGTTGTCGACGAGTAACTGGATGTTTGAAGTGTCGGCCGCCAATCCGTCTCCTCGGACTCAGAGGGCTTCACGCTTTTTTGGAGGGTTTGGTCAATGGCACTGGAGCCGGTACGGCACCTTGCGGTGGTGGCCGACGACGGCTTGTTTTCCGATCCAGTCGAGGGTGGGCATGGAGGAATCACGGCGGCGTGGTGCAACAGGCCCGAGCCGGTGTCGGGGATTCGGGGAGCATAGCAGATCAACCCGAGTGTGTCCCGAACGGATGACCGTTTTCGTGCGGCTGCTTTGTGGACATTGGGGGGAAGCACAAGTGGGGCGTCTGTGCCACCGGAAGAGTCGGCACGGAGTGCCGACCTACCAAGACCATCCCCTCCCTTGCGGTCGCGGCTTGTCATTCAGACCATGCCCGAGATTTGGGGAGGGACCGTATTACAATCTCGCATGACCACCACCACCGCCGCGGGGGATCTTCGGGAGCGCATCGCCCGGGAGCTGGACGATCTGACCCGGGTCCGCCGGGACATCCACGCCCATCCCGAGATCCGCTTTGAGGAGCACCGGACCAGCCGGCTTGTGCAGGAGGAGCTGGCCCGGCTGGGCATCGGGTTTGTCGCGGGGATGGGTGGGGAAACCCCGGGCCAGGGAACCGGTGTTTTGGCGCACCTGCCCGCCACGGTCAAAAACCCCGGCCCCTGCATCGGGTTGCGGGCGGATATGGATGCTCTGTCGATCACCGAGCGGTCCGGCAAGCCCTGGGCCTCCACCGCGCCCGGCGTCATGCACGCCTGCGGGCATGACGGGCACACGGCCATCCTGCTCGGGGCCGCCCGGGTTCTGGCCGCGACGGAGCACCGGCCCAACCCCGTCACCTTCGTCTTTCAGCCCGCCGAGGAGGGCGGGGCCGGGGGGGATCTCATGTGCCGGGACGGCTGCCTGACCGGCGGGCCGAACGGGGATCTGGGTCCGCCCGTCGCCCGCATGTACGGCCTGCACGGCTGGCCCGGCCTGCCCTTCGGCGTGATCGGCACCCGTCCAGGCCCGCTGCTGGCGGCCACGGACGAGCTGCATGTCACCGTCCGGGGTCGCCAGGCCCACGCGGCGTACCCCCACCTGGGGGCGGACCCCATCGTGGCGGCGGCCCACATCGTGGTCGCGGCCCAGACCTTGGCCAGCCGCACGGTGTCGCCGCTGGACTCGATCGTGGTGACCTTCGGCACCTTCCACGCGGGCACGGCGAACAATGTCATCCCCGAAACCGCCACCCTGACCGGCACGCTGCGAACCCTCCGGGCCGAGACCCGGACCCTGGCCAAGGCCCGCTTGACCGAGCTGGTGGCTTCCACCGCCCAAGCCCTGGGTTGCGAGGGGGTGCTGGAGATCGAGGAGGGCTACCCCATCACCCTGAACGACCCGGCGGAGGCCGACCGGGTGCTGGCCGTGGCCCGGGAGGCAACCTTTGCGCGGGGGGCCGTGCTGACCCCCGAGCCGACGATGGGCGGCGAGGATTTCGCGTTTTACGCGAACCGCGTGCCCTCCTGCTTCTATCTATTGGGGCTGAGGCCCGAAGATGCCGATCAGATGCCTCAGTTGCACCAGCCGGAGTTCGATTTCCCGGACGGGGCGATCGCGGCGGGTGTGGAGATGATGTGCCGCCTGGCGCTGCGCTAGCATGGGACCAATCCCCGGCAGCCAACCCCCCCCGCCCCCCCTTTTCGGAGCGGGATTGGCTCCAGCCGGGTCGTCCGGGAACCGATGGGAGTATCCATGAGCCTTCGCAACAAGATCCTGATGGGCCTGACCGGCCTGGCCCTTGTGACCGTCCTGACCGGCTGCCGCGTGGAGCGGACCGAGGGCCAGCGTCACCAGGCCCGCGCTATCGACGGCGTGCTCCGTGCCGAGGCCGTCCGCCTGAACGAGGCCCCGCTGAGCGAGCAGACCCTCGAGGACTACGCCCGCCTGAACAATCTGTACCAGGAGCTGGTCCACGCCGCCGTCCGCTCGGGCGAGGCCGAGCCGCTGACGGTGCAGGAGGCCGAGGACAAGCTCCGGGCCATCGCGTCGGAGGCCCGCCTGCTCCCGGCGTATCAGGCCTGGTCGCCCGAATCCCAGAAGAACTTCGAGGAGCAGTTCTGGCGCTTCCGCCTGAAGAAGTGGCAGCAGTGGCGCGGCCCGGGCTACATCTACGAGTGAGCCATGCCTTCCGATCCTGACCGAACGAACGACCGATCCCGACACGGGTCGGTTTTTTCATGGTTCCAGCGATTGCGTTCCGCTCGCCACCGTCCCCGAGCAAGCATCGTGCGCACCGATACCGGGTTCCGCGTTATCGCACGCAACATCGAACAGTGGCGGCTCGAATGGGATCAGATCGACGGCGTGGTGGCGTTCAAGCGAGATTTATACTCCATCAATCTGATCTGCTTCGGCTTCGCACGACGCGGCGACACTGCACGGCTGTGGTGCATCGACGAGGACATGAACGGATTCTCCGAGATTGCCGCCGGCATCGAGCGGGTTACCGCCGGCGCGTGGCCATCATCGTTCCAATGGGTCGCATTGCCCGCGTTCGAGAGGTGTTGGACCGTGCTCCACGCCGAGCCGGATTCCGCCGCGAGAAGTGAAAATCCTCACCTGATCTGGCTGGCTCATGATGCCGGCACCGCGCCCGGCGAATCCCATTGAACGAATACGATTGACCGTGCCAGATGATCCGGACCATATCCCGCTCGATGCCGAGGGGTTCCAGCCCGCGGATGCGCCGCCGCCGTGGGGGACGGAGTCGCGGGAGGCGCGGCTTGCCCGGTTGTTGAGCGCGGCGCGGGGCTTGCCGCCGGTTCCGGGCGTGTATCTGATGAAGGATCCGAAGGGGGTGGTGGTGTATGTGGGCAAGGCCGCCAGCCTGCCGGACCGGGTGGCGTCGTACTTCGTGCCCAGCGCGGATCTTGGCCCCAAGAAGGGGCGGTTGCTCGACGAGGTCCACTCGTTCGACTATCTGCTGACCGAGACCGAGTGGGAGGCTCTGCTCACCGAGAATCGGCTCATCAAGGACATCCGGCCCCGGCACAACGAGCGGCTGACCGACGACAAGAGCTTTCCGTACCTCGTCATCACCCGCAACGAGGATTTCCCGCGCGTGTTCGTCACGCGGAATCCCACCGGCGTGGATGAGAAGACCGGCGAGCAGGCTCCGGAGATGCGCAACGCCAGGGTCTTCGGCCCCTTCGCCAATGCGGGCGCGCTGCGCGAGGCGGTGCAGACCTTGCAGCGGGTGTTCAAGTACCGCACCTGCAAGCTGGACATCGTGCGGGGGGATCCGAAGAACCGCCACTTCCGGCCCTGCCTGCTGCACGCCATCGGGCAGTGCACCGCGCCGTGCAACGAGTCGGTCTCCGTCACCGTCTACGGCCAGGACATCGACCGCTTCATCAAGTTCCTGGGCACCAAGCGGTCCACCATGCTGCGCGAGATGCGGGCGGAGATGGAGGAGGCCGCGGGCAGGCTCCAGTTCGAGCGGGCCGCCGCGCTGCGTGACCAGATCAGGGCCATCGAGAAGCTCTCCGACCGCGGCCAGCGCTCCGACCAGTGGCAGCCCGAGACCGAGATCGGCTACATCGACCCGGAGAAGGGCACCGCCGCTCTGCAGAAGGCGCTGGGCATGGACCGGGCCATCCGCTGCATCGAGGGGTTCGACATCGCCCACCTCCAGGGCGGCGAGACCGTGGGCAGCAAGGTCTGTTTCATCGACGGCAAGCCGTTCAAGGACGAGTACCGGCGCTACCGCATCAAGAGTTTCACCAACCTCCCCGGCGGACGGGCGAATGATGATTACACCGCCCTGGCCGAGGTGGTCGGCCGGCGCTACCGCGAGGCCGGCGCGGGCCACGAGCTGTACCCGGATGTCATTCTGATCGACGGCGGCCTGGGCCAGCTCCACGCCGCGCTGGAGGCTTTCGAGACGCTCGACATCCGGCCGCCGATGGTCATCTCCATCGCCAAGAAGGAGGAGCTGATCTATGTCCAGCGGGAGAAGCAGCCGATCCGCCTGAGCCGCAACAACGCGGGATTGCGTTTGCTGCAACAGGTGCGGGACGAGGCCCACCGCTTCGCGCAGCACTACCACCACATCCTGCGGCGGAAGAAGACGCTGGGTGAATGATGGACAGCCTGCGCTATGCGTACATCACCGACCGAGACATGCAGCAGTGTGAACGGCTGCGTGCCCGCGGCTTCATGCTGCCCGGCATGGCGTTCGCGCTCAAGCCTCGGTTCCAGCCGGACGGTTCCGCGGAGTTCAAGCTGTCCATGCTGGTCCCGGCGGCACTCTGGGTCTGTCTTGCGATCTCCACGCTGGTGACATTGATCGCTGTGAACCGGTTGGGCGGGATTCCGCCTCGGCATGTGACATGGTTTGCTGGAGTGATCTGCGGCCTGCTGGTGATGGCGGCCTGGACATGCCGTGCGTGGAGAAGTGTTCGTGTCTGGCCCGACGGGCGCGCGCGGATCAGTGAACCCACGCTCTTCGGCCGCCGAGTGATCTCGGCCGATCCCGGTCGTGCGAGGCTCCTGGTCGGCTTGAGCTACGCCCGACCGGATCGAGTAAAGAGAAACTATCGCGAGATTCCCTCACGCTTGATGCTCAACCCGGGTCGTCCGGTCTATCACAGCCGGCCGTGCGTGCTGATCGCGATTGAGAGCAGGACATTCACGCTCGCGCGCGAGGATCAGGCGGGCATCGAAACGCTGGTCCAACTCTTGAAAGAGGACTACTCGTTCCGCTTGGAACCGACGCCCGTGCTCTACCGGTACGCGGGTCTTCTTTAGATGTGCCTCAACGCACTCAACTTGATTTCCGAGCTGGATCCGCGTCCGTCTCCGCAACCAATACCAGCCGCGACCGCAAGCGAGCGGGCTTGCGGTTCGTGGTGGTTTGCCGGCCGCGACGACCGCGTGCGTCGCTCGGCCGCTCCCTTGCAGTCGCGGCTTGTCGATCAGGCCACACCTGGATTTCTGGTTGGATCCGGACTATTCGATGCGTTCGGCCAGGTCGATTGAGATGAGCCGTTTGAACTCTCTTTGCTTCAGCGACTCGAAGGTCCCGTTCCAGTACACGACCATTGTGCTCGACGAGTTTTCAGACGGATCCTCAAAGAACGCGGGTCGATTGTCCCATTGAGAGTCCGGCAGCCCTGCGGAAGGGCGCAGAAAACACATCGGGCCGAACTCATCGAGGCTGTAGGATGTGGGGTGAGTCTCCAGCAGAGTCCGCCACAGATCAGCAGTGGGCCAAGTCCCCGGGTGATCCTGCTCGTGCTCCAAGGCAACCATGAGGAGCGCCCGCATCATCTGAGCACGCTTCAGGCGCACGGCCTCTTCCGGTGAGGGGCCGACACGGATGGACAGCACAACCCACACGAACAAAGCTGCAATGATGAACAGGCTGGTGGCCGTGGCAGGTTTGAGCCAACTTCGGCGGCACGATCTCATGCTCAAGTATTCGTCTCATAGTTGGGCCGGTTCCTATCGCCGGCGCAGGTAGTAGACCACCCATGCGTACTCGTCCGCGTCCACGCTGACGGGGACGAAGACGGTGCGGTCCCAGGGTTCGTAGGCCGTGCGTCGGCGGCCTTGGGCGTCGGTGTACCGGCGTCCGTGGAAGCCGTGCTCGTGGACCTGCTGCTGGCGGGTGACGCGCCGGGTGCCGAGGTGGTGGGCGGACCAGACGGCGAGGTCGGCCCCGATCGAGCGGGCGAAGCGTTCCAGAGAGCCGTCGTCGGGGCTGAGGTGGTCGGTCGAGCGGAACACGCTGCGGCCCAGGACGATGACGGTGCCGGGGCCTTCGGAGACCTGGAGGCCGCGGAGGAGTTCGGTTCGTTCCTCGGCGCGTTCTTCGTCGGTCCATTCGTCCCGGTGGATGTCCGACGCCGCCCGGCGGGCCTCGATGGACCGCAGCGTGGTGTCGAGACGGGTCCAGGGAACCTCGCGGATGGTGACCGGTTCGGCGGCGGGGATGGGGGGGTGGACCCCGGCGGCCACGCCGCGGTAGTGGTCCTTCCAGGCGGTGGAGCAGGCCGTCAGCGGGGTGACAGCCGCCAGCAAGAGCAGCAGGATGCCGGCGGGGCGGTGCATGGTCAACCGGGGACCGCGTGCTCCACCGCCGTGCTGACAGAAAAAACCCGGAAGTTTCATCGCTGGAGTTGGAACCCGCGGTCGGCCAGTTCCGCCCCCAGGTCGGTCAGTGAGGTCATGCCGGCGCGGCTCATGATGATCTCCCGGTGTCTGGGCGTTGTCAGAGGGCCTTGCGTCCCGTGATGACCGACTGGTCAAACTTGCCGTGCTTCTCGGCGGGCGTGAACCGGACCTGTTCAAAGAAGCGAGACCAATGAGCCTTTGTAAAGCCTTCGGGAACCACGGCCTCGCCGTAGTAGTCGTCCGGCCAGTGCTGCCCGTTGTTGGCTCCGTCGAAGCAGAACTCGCCGCGGTCGTAGCGGGCGAGCCATGCGGCGGTGTCCACGAAGGAGGCCGCCGTTCCGCGGGCGTGCGGCGGGATCTCGGGCTGGCGTCGGACGGACTCGGTGTAGCTGATGAACGCGCGGCAACGGGTGGTGACCGCCAGCACGCCCCCCGGACGGAGCACGCGGGCGAGTTCCTCCACCCACGCCATGTGCGCGGTCTCGCTCAGGTGGCTGAACACCGAGTACGCGACGATCAGGTCGGCCGATTCGCTCGGGAGGGCGGTGGGGGGCAGGTAAGGGATCTTGACCAGATCGCAGGTCAGGCCGATCGATTGGCACAGCTCGATGGCCTGATCGGAAACATCGCACGCGGTGATCCGGTCGGGGTTGAAGTCGCGGAAGAGGGTTTGGGTGATGCGTCCCCAGCCGCAGCCGAGGTCGAGGACTCTGAGGTCCGGCCGGTTCAGGTCCAGCCCGAGGGCGCGGGCGTCCGACAGGAAAAGGTTCACCGCGTCGATGGCCTGCTCGAAGGCCGCGCGGTGGCTGCGTCCGGTGAACTGCTTCTGGAACTCCTCGTCCGGGAGGCGCGGCAGCAGGGCGGCGAGGCGACTGTTCTCCGCGCGTCCCTCGGTCAGCGTCCACAGCCATTCCGCGTCCGTGCATCCGTGGAACAGGTCGCGCAGCGTCGCGTCGGCCGGTGCGGCCTCCAGACGGGCACGGCCGGGCGGCGGCGTGTTCGTGCGGGCGGTGCGCGGCGTGGGCGTGCTTGAGACGCGGCTCTTCGACAGGAATGGAATTCGCATCACGATCAGCCTCCGACTCACCCAACCACAATGTTCACCAGCCGCCCGGGCACCACGATGACCTTCCGCACGGCCTTGCCCTCGATCAGCTCGCGGATGCGCGGGTCGGCCAGGGCGGCGGCCTCGGTGGTCTTTGCGTCGGCCTTGGACGGCACGACGATCTTGCCGCGCACTTTGCCCAGGATCTGCACGGGGATCTCCACCTCGTCGTCCACCAGCATCGCTTCGTCGTAGGCGGGCCAGGGGGCCAGCGCGACGGAGGAGCCTGTTCCGGCGTGCATTCCCAGGCGGTGCCAGAGTTCTTCGCCCAGGTGGGGCGTGAAGGGAGCGATGACGCGGACAAAGCGGGACACCTGGTCGCGGGTGAGCGTCCCGGCGGCGTTGACGAACTCGAAGACCGCGGCGATGGCCGTGTTGAAGGCGAGTTTCTCGATGTCCGCACCGACCTTGGCGGTCAGGCGGTGCAGGCGTTTCTCGGTGTCCGGGTCGGGGGTGGAAGGGTCGGCCAGGCGCAGGGCGTCGGTCGATTCGTCGATGCACAGACGCCAGATCCGTTGCAGCAGCCGGTGCAGGCCGACGGTGTCGCGGGTGTTCCAGGGTTTGCTGGCCTCCAGCGGGCCCATGTACATCTCGTAGAGCCGGAAGGTGTCCGCGCCGTAGTCGGCGATCACATCGTCGGGGTTGACGACATTCTTGAGGCTCTTGGACATCTTGGCGACGATCTGCGCGACGGGCTGGCCGGTCTTGATCTCGGCATAGACCGGCTTGTCGTCCGTGCCGCGGTTCTCGACTTCGTCCGTGGGCACCAGCGATCTGTCCGCCCGCTGGAAGGCGTGGCTGGTGATGAGGCCCTGATGGAAGAGCTTGTGGAACGGCTCGGGCGTGGAGACCTCTCCCAGGTCGAACAGCACCTTGTGCCAGAAGCGGGCGTAGAGCAGGTGGAGCACGGCGTGCTCGTTGCCGCCGATGTAGAGGTCCACGCCGCCCGCCGGTTGCCCGGACGCGGCCTCTCGGCCGGAAGTTCCCATCCAGTACCGCTCGGCGGCGCGGGAGATGAACCGCTCGGCGTTCTTCGGGTCGCAGTAGCGCAGGTAGTACCAGCACGACCCCGCCCAGCCGGGCATGGTGTTGGTCTCGCGGCGCACCGGCGCGTCCGGGGGCAGGCCGACCGCGCCGGCTTCGCCCGCGGTGGTCCTCACCCAGTCCGCCGCCTTGGCCAGCAACGGCTGGGGATCTTCCGACTCTTCGGGCTGATAGTCCGCCAGCGGGGGCAGCAGCACCGGCAGCGCGTCCTCCGACACGGGGTGATGCTGGCCCTTCTCGTCGAACACGATGGGGAACGGCTCGCCCCAGTACCGCTGGCGGCTGAACAGCCAGTCCCGCAGCCGGTAGTTCACCCGGCGCGCGCCCACGGCGTGCTCGGTCAGCCAGGCCACGATCTTCTGCTTCGCTTCGGCGATCGGCAGGCCGTTGAGGAAATCGGAGTTGATCGCCGGCCCGTCGCCCGTGTATGCCTCGTCGCCCCAGCCCTCCGGCGGCTGAACGGTGCGGACGATGGGCAAGCCGAACTTGGTGGCGAACTCCCAGTCCCGCGTGTCCTGCGCCGGCACGGCCATGATCGCGCCCGTGCCGTAGCCCATCAGCACATAGTCGCTGGTCCACACGGGGATCGGCTGTTTCGTCACCGGGTTGACGACCGAGACGCCGGTGAACACGCCGGTCTTGTCCTTGGACTCCTGGCGTTCGACATCGGAGCGGTTGCGTGCCAGGCGGACATAGTCGCCCAGGGCCTGTGCATCGGTCTCCGGATAGTCGGCATCCAGGGCCAGTTCGACCAGCGGGTGTTCGGGCGCGACGACCATGTAGGTCGCGCCGAAGATGGTGTCCGGGCGCGTGGTGAACACGCGCAGCGCTTCGCCCGAACGGTTGCCGTTGAAGTCCAGCAGCGGGAAGTCGATCTCCGCGCCCTCGGAGCGCCCGATCCATTCCGCCTGCTGGGTCTTGGTCGAGTTCGGCCAGTCCAGCGCGTCCAGGTCCTGGATCAGGCGTTCGGCGTAGGCGGTGATGCGGAACATCCACTGGCGCAGCGGCTTGCGGAAGACCGGGTAGCCGCCGCGTTCGGACTTGCCGTCGATGACCTCCTCGTTGGCCAGCGCGGTGCCGAGCTTGGGGCACCAGTTGACCGTCTGCTGGCTCAGGTAGGCCAGGCGGTAGGAGTCGATGATGGCCCGCTGGGTCTCCTGGTCGAGCGTTTCCCATGCGCCGGCGTCGGTGCCGTCGGGCAGGTCTCCCGCGCCGGTGTATTCGGCGGCCGCGGGGTTCAGGCGGACCTTGCGTTTGCCCGTGGTGAACTCCGCGATCAGGTCGTCGATGGGTCGGGCCTTGCCCTTGCCCTCCCCGTCGGCCTGCGGGTCGAACCACGAGTTGTAGAGCTTCAGGAAGATCCACTGCGTCCACTTGTAGTAGCCCGGGTCGATCGTGCCGAACTCGCGTCCCCAGTCGTACGAGAAGCCGAACCGCTTGAGCTGGCGTCGGAAGTTGTCGATCGCCTCGCGGGTGGTGATCTCCGGGTGGACGCCGGTCTGGATGGCGTACTGCTCGGCGGGCAGGCCGAAGGCGTCCCAGCCCATCGGGTGCAGGACATTGAAGCCCTTCATTCTTTTGTAGCGGCAGATGATGTCGGTGGCCGTGTAGCCCTCGGGGTGGCCCACATGCAGGCCCGCGCCGGAGGGGTACGGGAACATGTCCAGGCAGTAGAACTTGGGGCGTGAGGCGTCGAAGCCCGGCTCGCCCGGGTTCGGCTGGCGGTACACGCCCTGCTCGTCCCACCAGCCCTGCCAGCGGGTCTCGATCTTCTCCGCGAGCGCGGCGTCGTAGCGGATCTGTGCGCCCTCGGGGGAGGGGGGGCGGTCGGCGTGCGTGGTGCCTGGGGTGGTCATCGTGCGGCTCGTGCGGAAAGTGGGGGGGGGTGTCGTGAAGATATCCGGAATGGGTCCGTTCCGTGGAACAAACAAGGCCCCGCCGACGCGGGGCCTCCGGTGCCGTACTCACGGCGGGGTGGGGAGGGGGCGCAGCGTCAGCCGGCGGCACAACACCCTGGAAGCGGCGAGATGATCCCTCCCGGGCCGATCATGAGGGATTCTAGACCACCGATCGAACCCAAAATCCCTGCCTGATCCCTGATCCCTACTCCTCTCCCCACCTCACCGCCCGGCCCACCAGCACCACCCGGTGGACGGGGCGGGTGGCGAAGGCCGCCCCGCCGGGTCGCTGGAGGTTGCGGTCTTCGTTCAGGTCGCCCGCGCCGGTGCGGACGGCCCCGCCATCCAGGTCCAGGACGAGGGCCTCGTCGATCACCACGGCGTCCGCCCCGACCGCGGCCCCTTCCGCGCGCAGGGCACGCTCGGCCGCCGCTCGGGCCTCGGGGATCCGCCCCGCGAACCGGGCGTCCGCCGAGGCCCGCACCCGCCCGACCACCACGAACGGGCGGTCCGGGTCCGCGTTGAGCAGCCCGACCGCCGAGGCGTCGGCGTGCTCGACCCGCTCCACCCCCGGCGCGGGGCGGACCGAGCCGGAGCCGGATTCGCACCCGGCGGCCATCAGCCCGATCAGCCCGGCCCACCCCAGCACGCCCACCCACCGTTGCATCGTCATGGTTCAAGCCTCCTGATTCCTCGGGATTGAAGGCCGGGTTCCGCGCCGGGTCGCTCCCACCCCCGCACGATGAGTCTCGTCAGCGGGGGGGATGGCCGACTGGAAGTCGGCCCCACGGCAGGGCGGAGTCGGAATCCGCCGATTGCATGGGCGGCATCACGGAGGAAAGACACGGCTCGGCGAGCCGTGCCACCCGGGACGCCCGTGGCGGGCGGGCTTCGCGTCAGGGCTGTTCGGCGTCGTCCGTGTCCTCCGCGTCGGATTCGTCTTCCGCCGCCTCGTCCTTACGCGGCCGGTTGAAGACATGATCTCCGGTGACATTCCCGTGCGTCAACGGATTGCCCGTCATCAGGGGCGGCCAATGCCCGCCGTCGTCCACGCCGTCGGCGCCGACCGAGTACAGCACAAACGCGGATCGCGGATCGTCCGAGCCGGCATCGTGCAGGAGGTAGCGGTACCGGCCGTCCGGCGCGAGAGGATCCCGCGGCAGGGCGGCCAGCTCGACGGGCACAAGATCGTCGAGCGATCGCGGGTAGACACCGGTCCGTTCCTGATGCCGACGCAGCGCGAGCATGAGTTGCAGCCCATCAAGCCGTGACAGAACCGACTGACGCACCCGCTCCGGCCCCTGGGTGCTCACGATGTTCATCGTGATGTTCGGCCTGCGGCGGGCGAAGATCGAGTCCGAATCAAGGCGGGCGTGCAGCGAGTCAAGATCCGCGGCGGCGCCCGGGTTGTCGCCGCGGTGTGAGTCAATCCAGAGATCCATGATCCTCTCATACAGAGCGGCCTCGTCCGTGGCCACCAACAGCCCGGACACGCCCATGGATGCTCTCTGCTCGGCAAGCATTCTGAGGCCGAACTCGCGTTCGGTCTGGATGAACCAGGCCAGGTCGTTCGTCACACCGAGGGATGCGATCCGATCCGCGGCCCACGCTGCGTCCACCGCGCCGGGTGTGATGAGGTAGTCGTTCATCGATTCGATCAGGAGCATCAGGCAGGCGTCCTGAACCAGTTGGCCCATCACCAGCCCGGCGGATTCGCTCACGCGGGTCATGGCCATAGCACGGTCCCACCAGCCGCGTGCCTCATCGAGATCGTTCCGTGCGATGGCATCAGTGAATCGTGGCCAGATGGAGTGATGGAGCGTTTTCCGGGCGCTCACGATGAAATCAACGAAGTCGTCCAGGCCGTGCTGGGTTCCGATGGTGTCCGGCGTCGCCGCGGTGATTCGCTTGCCCAGCAGCCGGCGAGGGCCGCCCCGACGCGATCGGGGTCCGCCCCGCCCGGCTCGGCGATCGCGGCCTCGACCTCGGACAGCACCCCCAGCCACAGATCCCAGTTCTCCCCCGGCGTCCGCCCGAACTTGGCCGCCGCGGCCTTCCAGCGTTCGGCCCAGCCCTCCGGCGTGGTCGGGTACGAGGGTGCGGCACCCGCCCGGAACGCCACCAGGACGATCACCCCGGCGACGATCAGCGCGAGCATGACCGCCGTGATCAGGCAGCCCTTCTTCACCGCCCCCCCCCCGCCTTCGACTTCTTCTCGGCGAACAACGCCTTCGCCTCGCCCGCCAGGTAGAAGCTGCCCAGGATCAGGATGACATCCGTGGGCTGCACGGCCCGTGCGGCGGCGTTGATCGCGCCTTTCAGCGTCGGTTCCGTCTGGGCCATCAGGGTGTCCGGCAGCGATTCGAAGATGTCCTTCAGCTCCGCCGGGTCCATCGCACGCGGGTTCGCCGATGATTTCGTGAAGATGATCTTGTCCGCCCCGCGCGCCAGTTCGCGCAGCATCCCGGGCACATTTTTGTCCGATGCGCAGCCGAAGATCACCACCATCGAGTCGTACTTGAGGTGCGCCCCGGTCGCCCGCAGTGTTGCCCGCACGCTCTCGGGCGTGTGCGCCCCGTCCACGATGATCCGCGGCGGGCCGTAGATCTCCTCCAGCCGTCCGTTCCTCGGCGTGCGTTCCAGGCCGGCCGCCACGGGGCGCTCGGGCAGGTTGAACCCCCGCTCACGCAGCTCGCAAAGGATGGCCAGCGCCAGCCCGCAGTTGGCCGCCTGGTGCTCGCCGAGCATCGGCGACGACAGGTGCTCGAACCCCTTGCCCTCTTCCCCGACGCACACCCTCGGGTGCGGCCCGCGCCCGTGGGCGGACTCGAAGCGGTACGAGTACAGAACCTCATCGCCCAGCACCCGGAACAGCGCGCCCGTCTCCGCCGCCTTCTCGCGGAACACCCCCAGCACCGCGTCCTCCTGCGGCGTGCTGATCGCCACCACGCCCGGTTTCATGATGCCCGCCTTCTCCGCCGCGATCCGCTCGACGGTGTCGCCCAGGATCAGCGTGTGCTCGAGCTGGATGTGCGTCAGCCCGACCACCGTGGGCTTGACGATGTTCGTGCAGTCCAGGCGTCCGCCCAGACCGACCTCCAGCACCGCGACATCCACCGCCTGCTCGGCGAAGATCAGCAGAGCGAGGGCGGTGATGATCTCGAAGTAGGTGGCTTGGCCGTGCTCGCGCTCGATCGCGCCTTCCGCGGCCCGCACACGCTCCATCGCGTCGGCGAAGATGCGCTTGGACACCGGGCGCCCCCCGATGCGCACCCGCTCACGCACATCCACCAGATGGGGGGAGGTGAACAGCCCCACGGTGTACCCGCAGGCCTGGAGGCAACTGGCGACCATCTCGCAGGTGGAGCCTTTGCCCTTGGAGCCGGCGACATGCACGACGGTCAGCGCGTCCTGCGGATCGCCCAGCGCGCCCGCCAGCGCCCGCATCCGGTCCAGCTTAAACTGGTCCGCCAGCACGCGGTCCTGCCGGACCGTCTCGAAGTTCGGCCGGTTGTTCAGATACGCCAGCGCGCCCTCGTAGTCCGCGGCGTCACCGCCGCCCCCCCCCCCCGTGACCGCATCCCCGCCCATGCCCGGCACTGTCCGCCTGCGCATCGCCCTTGTCATGGGGCCAGTGTACGCGAGAATCCCCGATCTCCAATCAGGAAACTTCCGAAAAATTCCGCCCGGTTCACGACACGGATTCCGTCATGATCCGCTTCATCTCCGCAACCGCCGCCCGCATCCCCGTGTAGACCGAACGGGACACGATCGCGTGCCCGATGTGCAGTTCCTCGATCCCTTCGAGCGTGGCCACCGCCCCCACATTGTGGTAGTTCAGCGCGTGCCCCGCGTTGAACCGCATGTCCAGCGCGCGGATCCGCGCCCCCGCCTCCGCCACCGCCCCCAGCGCGCCCGTCAGTTCCGCCCGGCGCATGTCCCCCCCGCACAGGGCGAAGGCGTGCGCGTACGGGCCGGTGTGGACCTCGCACACATCGAACCCCGCCGCAGCCGCAGCCTCCACCTGCCGGGCCTCCGGGTCGATGAACGCGCTGACGATCATGCCGGCGTCGCGCAGGCGGGCGACGACCTCCTTCATCCGGCCCGCCTGGCCCGCCACATCCAGCCCGCCCTCGGTCGTCACCTCGTGCCGGCCCTCGGGCACCAGCATGGCCGTGTGCGGCCCGATGCGCCGGGCGATCCCGATCATCTCGTCCGTCGCCGCCATCTCCAGGTTGAGTTTGACCTTGACCAGGCGGCGGAGCAGCTCGACATCCCGGTCCTGGATGTGCCGCCGATCCTCGCGCAGGTGGACCGTGATCCCGTCGGCCCCGCCCAGCTCGGCCTCGTGGGCCGCCCGCACCGGGTCCGGCTCGCCGTCGTCATGCCCAAAGTCCCGGTACCGGGCCTGTCGCACCGTGGCCACATGGTCGATGTTCACGCCCAGCTGGATCATGGGTCATCGTAGGAAGTGTTCCCGGGCAGGCCGTCGGCTGTCGCGCCGCGGAATCAGGCCGGGGTGGGTGATCCCGCCAGCACCCCCCACACATCCCGCACCACCCAGCTCATCGCGTCCTTGGCCCGCTGCGTCGCAGAGGCGATGTGCGGCGTCAGGTACACATTCGGCATCATCAACAACGCATACTCCACCGGGATCGGCTCCGGCTCATGCACATCCAGCAACGCCTGCGCCCCCGGCCTCGCCCGCATGAAGTCCGCGCATGCCCCCGCGTCCACCACGAGGCCGCGGCTGGTGTTGATGAACACCACATCCTCCTTCATCCGCCCGAACGCCTCCGGCCCCACCAGCCCGCTGTTGTCCTTCCGGCCGTCCACATGCACGGTCAGGAAGTCGCTCATGCCCAGCAGTTCATCGCGCGACACCGGGCCTGCGCCCTCGCGTTCCAATGCCGGGATCTCTCGCACATCGTGGTACGCCACCGACATCCCCAGCGCCCGCCCAGCCCGCGCTACCCGCGATCCGATCCGCCCGAACCCCCACACGCCCAGCGTGGACCCGGCCAACTGCCGTGGCGCGACCATGTCCGCCCGCAGCGCGTTCCACGCTTCCGGGTCCAGCGCGCGGTCCAGATACCCCCGCGGCCGGGTGGCGTCCAACATGCTCGCCACCACGAACTCCACCACCGCCTCGGTGTTCGCGTCCGGCGTGCTGCACACCACCACCCCCCGCGCGGCGCAGGCGTCCTGGTCGATGTTGTCCAGCCCCACCCCCGCCCGGCCCACCGCCCGCAAGCACGGCATCCGGGCCAGCAGGTCGGCATCGACCCGGGTGTAGGTCCGCACCACCAGCCCCTCGGCCCGGGGCGCGGCCTCGGCGAACTCCCGGCTCTCCACCCCCGCCAGCACCACCTCCGCCCGCTCTCCCAGCCACGCCAGCGGCCCGGCGGTCAGCGGCTCGGTCACGACGACGATGGGGCGGCGGCTCATGCCCGATCATTCGACGCCCGCCGCGCCCGGGGCGGGCGTTTGCGCCCTCCGAACGCGGAATTTTGAACGGATGCGCCCCGTCCCGCCGATCGACCCATCAGACCGGGCATTCTTGCTCACGCCCGACCCCCATCAGACCGCCATCCTCCCACCGAGATCCGGAGACCCGGGGCCATGAACAAGACCGACCTGATCGAAGTCGTCGCGTCCCAGCTCGAATCGAGCAAGACCGAAGCCTCCAAAGCCATCGAGGCGGTGATCGCCGCCATCTCCGACGGGCTCACCAAGGACGAGAAGGTCGCCATCTCCGGCTTCGGCACCTTCACCAAAAAGCACCGCTCGGCCCGCACCGGCATGAACCCCGCCACCAAGCAGCCCATCCAGATCGACGAGTCCACCACCTGCTCGTTCCGCCCGAGCCAGCAGTTGAAGGAAGTCCTGCACATCAAGTCCCAGCAGCCCGCCTGAACCCAAAGCGGCTCGAAGCACCGGTGGCACAGGCGTCCCGCCTGTGCTCTTCCTTACTCTTCCCCCGTGGGGCCGACTTCCAGTCGGCCATCCCCTCTTCTCCTTCTCCTTCACCCCAATCCCCCTCTGCGCCCTCTGCGTGATCTCTGCGAACTCTGCGTACCTCCTCCTCTTCTCTCACCCCCGCACGCCCGACTCCAGCACGAACTTCCGCCCCGCCCACAGCTTCTCCAGCCGATCGCTGAACCCGCTCGTCGCCGGCAGGTCGCGCCCGCAGCCGACCAGCAGGTCCACCATCCCGTGGAAGTCGTCCACGCCGATGTGCTCACGCCCCACCCGCGGCGTGCCCTGATAAGTTCCCGCCTGCACATCCGCGAGATTCGCCATGTTGTGGTAGTTGCCCAGCGGCAGGCACACGCAGGTGCTGGTGTAGCCGTACGCGCAGAAGACCGAGGCCTCGCACGCCCCGCCTGCCATGAGCTTGCGCTGCCACTTCCACTTCGGCATCTCGCTGTGCTTCTGCGCCGCCGTGGGCGTGGACGCCCCGCCGGAGATCGTCTCGGCCACTTTCGCCACCGCCGCCGTCAGCTCGGGAGAGAACACCGACACCCGGTCGCCCACCCGCACGATCGGCCCGCCGTGGATCGGCGACTCGGGGAACGACCGCGAGTTCTCCAGCGCGATGATCCGGCTGTTGCGGGGCATGAACCCGTCCCGCGCCGCCCCGATCGCCCCGATGAACCCGATCTCCTCCGCCCGCGTGAACAGCACGCGCACATCGCCCACCGGCTCACCCGCCGCGAGCATCAGCCGCAGCTCGTCGAACGCGCCCAGCGCGCCCGCCACCGCCGCCAGATCGTCGCAGGCGTCCGTGTGCAGGATGCCGCCGAACTCGTCGTCGATCACCTGCTGCGCCGGCAGGTCCCAGCTCGCGATGTCGCTCGCCCGCCCAGTTGCCGCCCCGTGCGGCGCATCCGTCTCGCACACATACTGCTTGAAAGGCCGCTCGTCCGTCTCGGACCACGGTCTTCCGTCCGGGTTGTGCTCCCCGGTGATGGTCCCCAGCGTGAACGAATCCCCCACATGCACCCGTACGCGCGCCTGCGGGAAGTAATCCGCCATCACCCCGCCGCGGAACCCCAGCACCAGGGAAGTGGGGGACAGCACCTCGTCCACCACGAAGGTCGGATGGTCCAGGTGGGCCGTGAAATACACCGGCGAATCGGTCTCCGACACACCGGCCAGGCGCAGCTCGATGTTCCCGTGCCGGTCGTGCCGCACGGCCACATCCGCGCGTTCGCCCAGCCATCGTTCGATCCACGCGACAACCCGGCCCTCATGCCCCGCCGCCGACGGGATCATGGTCATTTGCCGGAGCCAGTCCAGATGCAACGCGCGCCGTTCTGAAGAGATCGCCATGCGGGATCGTAGAGAGGGAGAGACGCAGAGAAGAGACGAAGAGACAGAGAGACGCAGAATAGGCAAACCCGGCGGCCCGCCCCCTTCACTCCGCCTCCCCCTCTTTACTCCGTCTCTCTGTCTCTTCGTCTCTCCCTCTTCCCACCTACTGTCGCAGCGACCCCACCCAAGCCTCCACCACGCCCGCATCCACCCCGCTCACCCGCACGGTTTTCTCGGGGTTCGTCATCCCCATCACCACCGCCACCTGCGACGGCTTGATGCCCAGCGCCCTGGCGATCACCGCCTCGATGGCCCTGTTCGCCTTCCCGCCCTCTGGCGGTGCGCTGACCCGGACCTTGACCCGTTCGCCCAGCATTCCCGCCACCGCGTCGCGCGAGGCCCCCGGCACCGCCTTGATCCGGATATCAACCATCACGCTCCGCCCGCCGCGTTCACCGCCGCCGCCGCGCCGCCAGCACGCCCAGCCCCGCCAGCATCGTCAGCCCGCCCGGCCCCGGCACCGTCAGGGTGAACAGCGAGCTGGACCATTCGCCGGCGGCATCGAACCGCCAGATCGATCCGGCCACCGTCAGGCCGTCCGCCGAGATCGCCTCCGCGGTCGCCCAGCCGTACGCGCCGAATGACACGCCCGCGCCGATCAGCAGCGATTCCACGGACTCCGTGCGCCCGTCCGCGTGGACCAGCACGGACCCGGGCCTGTCGTAGGCCCCGTCCAGCATCCTCCCCACGCCCAGCAGCGCCGATCCGTCCGAACTCATGCCCCGCACGACCACATCCGAAAACCCGTCCAGCAGCAGCTCCGACATCACGCCGTCCCGCCACACCCAGGCCCGCGAGTCGAACCGGTCGGCGTCGCCCGGCCCGTCCCACGCCCGCTCCAAGCCCGCGATGACCGACCCGTCCCCGCTCATCGCCGTGGCCGTGGACTCCACGAACGCCGCGTTCATCAGCGTGCCCAGTTCCGTCAGCCCGCCCGCATCCGCCCGCAGCACCCGGCGCGGGGTCGTGTAGGCGTCATACACCCCGATGTCCGCGTTGACGACGAACACATCCCCGCTCGCCCCCGCCAGCAGACCCGGGGTTCCCATGTACCGATCGGGCAGCGTCAGCACGGGCGTGATGACCCCGTCCCGCCACCGTCGGACCTCCGAGGGTCCGCCCGCACCGCCCGCCGAGCCGAGCAGCACTGTCCGGCCGTCCGAGGACAGCGCGGCCGGGCCGTCCGCCGGCAGCGAAACACTCCCGAAACCGCCCCGCACGAACACGCCGCCGGGCGCGACCGACATGCTCAGCGTCACGCCGCCATCCGCCGAGAGGCCCATCAGCCTGGAAACGCTCGAATCCGGGTGCAGGGCCGTCCACCCGTTGCTCCCGTGCATGAACGCGCCCCACCCGTAGGGATCAAGCCGCGTCAGCGTCGCGCCCACCGTCCCGGTGTCTGAAACGCCGATCACCCGCTCGATCCGGTATCCCTCGGGGAGCGTGAACTCCCGGACCTGCCCCAGGGCGTGCGGGGCGAGAACGGCGACGGCGCAGACGATGTGGTTCCTCATCCCGGGTCCATCGTCCGGCCCACGCGGAAGCCTTCAGATTCTTGCGCGAAATCCGCGCTACCGTCCCCGCCGCGGCGTCTTCCGACCCGGCCCCGATCGTTCCGCCACCGGTGTCGCCCGCTGCGCGTGGATGGCCGTCGAGACCCCCCGCGCCCCGTCGAAGGTCCGCACCGGCCCGTGCTTGATGCGCTCGCACGCCGTCTTCGCGTTCGACGGCGAGAACTCCGTGCCGATGAACCGCCGCCCCATCGCGTGCGCGATCACGCCCGTCGTCCCGCTGCCCAGGAACGGGTCGAGCACCAGGTCGCCCGGGTTCGAGGTGCTCGCGATCACGCGGTGCAGGTACGCCTCGGGCAGCTGGTTGTCGTGCTTGTCCCGGCGTTCCTTGTTGTTGCCCTGCACCCGCCCCCAGTACGGCCCGTACCACACATCCATCGGCACCCGCAGCCCCGGCGGCATGCCGTCCTTCTTCGATTCCGTGCGCGCATCGCCGTAGATGGCGCGGCGGTCGGAGGTTTCCAGCACCGGGTCCGGGTTCCAGGTCCGCTTGAACGGGTTGCGGCAGAAGTACAGCGCGTGGACCTTCGAGTTGATGAACCGGCTCGTCGTGTTCTGCCCGAAGCGGTAGTGCCACACGCACCAGTTCACCATCGTCATCCCGCGCGCCTTGCAATGCACCACGATCTCGGCCGCCCAGTCATCGGGGATGTTGATCCACATCGACCCCGTGTCCTTCAACCCCGCGATGCAGAGGTCGATCCACTGGAAGGTGAAGGACCGCGCCTTCCCGATGGGCAGGTCCGCGTCGTGCCGGTCGCAGTACTCGTCCTCCGCCAGCCGCTTGTCGTCCCAGGCGTCCCCGGCCCGGTGCCGGTCGTAGTCCCGCGCCCAGTTGAAAGGCGGGTCCGCGAACACCAGGTCCAGCTCCCGCTTCTTGACCTCGGGCAACCCCGCCAGGATTTCCCGGCAGTCCCCGATGTGGACCGTGGCCGTCACCCCGCCGCTGGTGTGCGTCCAGGGACTGCGGGCGTGCGGCGGCTTGCGAACGGCTTTGGCGGCGGCGGTGGGCATGGCGGGTTCAGGATAGCGCAGAGCGCGCCGTCGCGCCACCATGCTCAGCCCTGATCCAAGGGTGCGCCGACCAGCACCCGAACGCTCACTCCCTCGACCTCCCCCGCCAGCACCGCCAGCCCCCGCCCCATTCCCAGCGCGGCCCGCGCCCTGCGGGACTTGAACAGCCGCTCCGACTCGCTCCGCCCCAGCGCGGCCCGCACCCGCGCCCCCAATGTCTCGATACGCTCCACCCGCACCATCACATCCACCGCGCGTGCCTTGGTGATCTGCACGCCGACGCGCACCGGGCCGCCCTGCGACCCATCCAACCCGGCCGCCTCGATCGCCCGCGCCCACTCCCGCGGCGCATACCCCCCATCCTTGTTGTAGCGAATCACCCGCAACCGGCGCAACATTCCGCCCGCGTCCGTGGCGCGCCCCGCGTTCACTCCGCCGCTCCCGCGTCCTGCATTTCGATCCGCGTCGCCAGCACCTGGTCCACCCGCGTGCCGTCCATGTCCACCACCTCGAACCGCCAGCCCGCCCACGGCACGGATTCGGACTGCGCCGGGATGTGCCCCAGCAACGCCACGATCACACCCGCCATCGTCCGCGCCTCGGGAACCGCCCCCGTCGCCTCTTCGCTGATCCCCAGCGTGTGCACCACATCGTCCACCGGCATCCGTCCGTCGATCAGCCACGAGCCGTCGTCCCGCTTCAACGCCCGCGGCCGCGCCATCACATCCGCGCGCGACAGATCCCCCACGATCGACCGCACCACATCCGTCACCGTCACCAGCCCGCTCGTCCCGCCGTACTCGTCCACCACGATCGCCACCGACCGGTCCGCCTCCCGGAACCGCTCCAGCAGAACCAGCCCGGGGCAGGTGTCCGGCACGAACAGCGGCTTGGAAGCCAGCCGATCAAGCGGGAACACCGCGTCCTGCGAGCCGTCCAGATACCCCCGCGAGATCAGCGTCTTGACCGAGACGAATCCGACCACCTTGTCCACGCTCTCCCGACACACCGGGAACTGGTTGTGCGGCGAACCCGCGATCCTCCGGCGCACCTCGTCCTTGGGCGTGCTCTCGTCCAGCCACACGATCTCCTGCCGCGGCGTCATCAGGTCCGAGGCCGTCAGGTCGTCCGTCTGCATGGTGCGGCGGACGAGGGTGTGCTCCTGCTCGGTCAGCACGCCCAGGCTCGCCGCCCGGCTCATCAGCGACCTCAGATCCTCCTGCGACACATCGTCCCGGTTCGCTGTCTTGATCCGCAGCGCGCGCAGCACGGCCTCCGTGGACCATGTCAGGATCGTCGCCGGCAGCACCGCCAGCTTCGACAGCACCAGGAGCGCCGGCGCGATCAGCGACGACATCCGCTCCGGGAACGCCAGCGCCAGCCGCTTCGGAACCAGCTCCCCCAGCACCAGCGAGAAGTAGGTGATCGTCAGCACCACGATCACCAGCGCGATCGCGTCGCTGTGCGGCTCCAGCGTCGCCGACCGCGCCACCAGCCCCCGCACATGCCCCGAGACCGTCTTCTCCCCGTACGCGCCCGCCAGAATCCCGATCAGCGTGATCCCGATCTGCACCGTGGACAGGAACCGCGTCGGGTTCTCCGCCAGCTTCACCGCCGCCGCCGCCCCGCGGTCCCCCCGCGCGGCCCGCTCCGCCAGGCGTGACGGACGCGAGGTCATCAGCGCCAGTTCCGACATCGCAAAGACGCCGTTGAGCAGCAGCAGCACGACCAGAACAAGGACGGCGGTCAGCATCGGCAAGCATATCCAACCTCCCGCACCCCCCATCCCCCCACCTAACATGCCCCGTGACCGCCCCCGTCCCCCCCCCCGACCTCTCCGTCGCCATCGTCTGTCGCGACAACGCCGACACCATCGGCCCTGTGCTGGATTCCGTGCGCGGCCTGGCCGCCCAGCTCGTCGTCGTCGATTCGGGTTCCACCGACGCCACCCTCGACCTCGTCCGCGCCTGCCGCGCCTGGACCGAGGTCGTCCTGCTCGAAACCCACTGGCGCGGCTACATCGCCACCAAGCAGCTCGCCCTGTCCGCCTGCACCCGCCGCCACGCCCTGGCCCTGGATTCCGACGAGCCGCTCACCCCGGAACTGGCCGCCTCCGTGCGTGACGCCTGCGCCCGCGACATCCCGGCCGCCCGCCTTCACCGCGTGGTCGAGTACCGCGGCCGCCTGCTCACGCGATGCTGGCAGCCCGAGTGGCGCACCCGCTTCGTCCGCACCGACCTCGTCGCCGACGGCCGCGCCGTCTCCGGCGGCCTCGACCCCCACGACAAGCTCGAAATCGCCGACGGCATCCCTGTCGAGCCGCTCCGCGGCATCCTCATCCACCGCTCGTTCGATTCCTTCGAGCAGCACCTGGCCAACCAGCTCCGGCTCCAGGCCATCTCCGCCCGCACGCTCCGCGCCGCCGGGCAGCGCGGCAGCCGCCGCAGGCTCCTCACCTCCCCGCCCGGCGCGTTCCTCAAGCAGCTGATCCTCAAGTCCTCGTGGAGGGACGGCCGGGCCGGATGGCTGGCCGCCGGCACCGCCGCCGCGGGGGCGCTCATGAAGCACATGATCCTCCTCGAACTGACCGGCCCCCATCCCTCCCCATCCCTCCCCAGCCCCCCGCCGGACGCAAACCCGCCCCCCGCCAAGGCTACCTGATCCGCCTATCATCCCGCGTCCGGTCTTCGGCCTACGCATGGCCCGCCCGGGCGCAGTCGGAGCCGAGGAGGGTGGAGCCCTCCGGTTCGGCAGCATCTCAGAGGAACCCATGATCGACGACCCCAAGACGGTCGCCCTGGAGGCTCAGGCCTCGGGCGAGCACCCCGAAACCGCCATAACCGAGTCCGGCGAACCGACCAAGAAGAAGCGTCGCCGTCGCCGCGGCAAGAAGCCCGGCGCGGAGGGCGCGTCCTCCAATGCGGATGCCCCCGACACCGACACCACCGAGGATGCCGCGGACACCGACGACCGGGACGAAGCCGCCGCTGAGTCCGGCGACGACGCCCCCAAGAAGAAGCGCCGCCGGCGCAAGAAGAAGTCCGGTGCCGCCGCGCCCGCCGAGGACCACGACCCGGAGACCGAGTCCGTCCCCGCCCCGCGGCGCATGACCACCAAGCCCGCCGCCGGCTGGTCCGGCGAGTCCTTCATGCTCGACAAGACCTTCGACGACCTCGGTCTCAACGAGGACATCCTCGCCGCCATCCGCGGCCTCGGCTTCGAGCACCCCACCAAGATCCAGGCCGAACTCGTCCCCCTCGCCCTCACCGGCAGGGACATCCTCGGCCAGGCCAAGACCGGCACCGGCAAGACCGCCGCCTTCGCCCTCCCGCTGCTCAACATGGTCAGGAAGGGCGACCGCTTCAGCGCGCTCATCCTCGCCCCCACCCGCGAACTCGCCGTCCAGATCAAGCAGGACTTCGACGACCTCGGCGCGCGCACCGGCCTCAAGGCCCTGGCCATCTACGGCGGCCAGTCCATCCGCGTGCAGGCCGAACGCCTCGCCAAAGGCCCGGAGATCATCGTCGGCACCCCCGGGCGCATCCAGGACATGGTCCAGCGCGGCTACCTCAACCTGCACAATGTCAGGTTCGCCGTTCTGGACGAAGTGGACCGCATGTTCGACATCGGCTTCCGCGAGGACATCCGCCGCATCCTCAAGATGTGCCCGGAGGACCGCCAGACCATCTTCGTCTCCGCCACCTTCACCGACGAGATCGAGGGCCTCGCCCGGCGCTACATGAACAACCCGGAGAAGCTCGTCGTCTCCTCCGGCTCGCTGACCGTCGAACTCGTCAAGCAGGGATATGTCACCGTCGAGCCGTGGGACAAGAAGCGGATGCTCGCCCACCTGCTCACCCACGAGGAGCCGGCCCTCACCATCGTCTTCTGCCGCATGAAGCGCACCGTCGATGATGTCGTCCGCTACCTCTCCCGCAAGGACATCGAGGCCCACGCCATCCACGGCGACATGACCCAGGGCAGGCGCAACTCGGTCATGAACCAGTTCCGCTCCGGCCAGCTCGCCGTGCTGGTCGCGTCCGACCTCGCCTCCCGCGGCATCGATGTCGAGGGCATCACCCATGTCGTCAACTACGACCTGCCGGACGACCCGGACCTCTATGTCCACCGCATCGGCCGCACCGCCCGCGCCGGGCGCGACGGCCACGCCTGGTCCCTCGTCACCCCCAAGCAAGGCTCGCTGCTGACCGACATCGAACTGCTCGTCAACACCGAGATCCCCCGCATGGACTACCCCGACTTCGAGGCACGCCCCCGCCCCGAGGACTGGAAGGACGAACCCACCGGCGGCCGCCCCGTCTACGAGGTCACCGGCGTCACCAAGGAACACAAAAACCGCTTCGAGACCGAGGCCCCCCCCAAGGCCGAGACCCTCAACGCCGCCCAGCTCGAAGCCAAGTTCCCCGGCGGCTTCGTCCCCTCCAAACTCCCCCCCAAACTCCTCCGCGGCAAAGCCAAAACCCGCGGCCGCTAGTGAATGAGCCGCGGGCTTCAGCCCGCGCGGTCGCCACAACTCCGTCCGTCATAACTCCGCCCATCACAGTTCCCGCTTCCTCTCCGCGGGGCCGATCTTCATCCACCAATCTCCAAGGCCATCCTCCCGACAGGCCGAGTGGAACTCAGCCCCACACGGACCCGCCCATGACCTCCGCCACCCTCCCCCGCCGCACCTTCGCCATCATCTCCCACCCCGACGCGGGCAAGACCACCCTCACCGAGAAGCTTCTCCTTTACGGCGGCGCGCTCGATCTGGCCGGCTCCGTCACCGCCCGCAAGAACCAGCGCGCCACCACCAGCGACTGGATGGAACTCGAGAAGCAGCGCGGCATCTCCATCTCCTCCACCGTTCTCCAGTTCAACTACGACGGCTTCCGCGTCAACCTGCTCGATACCCCCGGCCACAAGGACTTCTCGGAGGACACCTACCGCGTCCTCACCGCCGTCGACGCCGCCGTCATGGTCATCGACGCCGGCAAGGGCATCGAGCCGCAGACCCGCAAGCTCTTCGAGGTCTGCCGCCGGCGGGGCGTGCCCATCTTCACCTTCATGAACAAGTGCGACCGCCCGACCAAGGACCCCCTCGAACTCCTCGACGAGCTCGAAAAAATCCTCGGCATCGGCGCGTTCCCCGTCAACTGGCCCCTGGGCAACGGCGAGGATTTCAAGGGCGTCTACGACCGGCTGACGAAGACCGTGCATCTCTTCGAGCGCACCGCCCACGGCGCGTACGCCGCCCCCGTCGATGTCCGCGGCATCGACGATCCGGCCGTCAAAGCCAGGCTTGACGAACGCACCTATGTTCAGGCACGCGACGAGATCGAGATGCTCGAAGGCGCGGGCGAGAACTTCGACCAGGCCCGCGTCCTCGCCGGGGAGGTCACCCCCGTCTACTTCGGCTCGGCCGCCAACAACTTCGGCGTGCAGCTCATGCTCGACGGCTTCCTCAAGCACTCCGCTCCCCCCGGCCCCCGCCGCGCCGGAGACCGCGTGATCCAGCCCGCCGACAAACCCTTCAGCGGCTTCGTCTTCAAGATCCAGGCCAACATGGACCCCAAGCACCGCGACCGCATCGCCTTCATCCGCGTCGTCTCCGGCTCCTTCACCCGCGAGATGACCGTCGTCCACGCCCAGTCCGGCAAGCGCATCCGCCTCTCCAACGCCCAGAAGCTCTTCGGCCAGACCCGCGAAACCGTGGAAGACGGCTTCGCCGGCGATGTCGTCGGCATCGTCGGCCACGACATCCTCCGCATCGGCGACACGCTCACCGAAGACCGCTCCATCGTCTACAACGAGATCCCCCGCTTCACCCCCGAGGTCTTCGCGTATCTCCACAACCCCCAGCCCGGCAACTCCAAGAAGTTCCGCCTCGGCTTCGATCAGTTGCTGCAGGAGGGCGTCATCCAGGTCTTCATGGTCGGCACCGGCCAGATCCAGACCCCCCTCCTCGCCGCCGTCGGCCCCTTGCAGTTCGAGGTGGTCCAGCACCGCATGTTGGCCGAGTACGGCGCGGAGAGCCGCCTCGAACCCGCCCGCTACAACATCGTCCGCTGGTTCCGCAAGCCGGGTCAGCAGAGCGGGGGGGCGGACCTCGACTTCAAGCCCGACCTGCCGATGGACGCCTCCCTCGGCACGGACACCGACGGCTGCCCCGTGGTCCTGCTCACCGACGAATGGGCCTTGAAGCACTTCACCCAGCGCAACCCTGGCCTGGAAATCTCCGCCACCCCCTTCGACATGTTCGCCCAGATGGAACCGCGATAGAGCAAAGCCGCTCGCCACACCAGGTCACGCCCACGATGAGTCCTCGAATCGTGGGGTTCCCCTCCCCCGGTGGGGCCGACTTCCAGTCGGCCACTCTTCCCCCCCTCCCGCACACACATCACGAAAGCCTTTCCTCTCCTTTTCGAGTATACTGGACGCTTGATGGAAGCAGGCAAGGGCCTGCCCGCTCGGTCGCCCGTTGCACTTCAGCCGGAAGAGGATCCCATCCATGTGGCGAGCGACCCTCACCTACATCACCATCCTCATCATCGGCGCTGTCGCGCTGTGGCTGGTGCTCTTGCAAGGCCCGCGTCTGCAAGCGCCGCCCGATCTGTCCGGGCCTTGGTCGCTGCGTGAAGATCCTCAGGGACCCCATGAGGTCCGCGCCGTCGTTGAGCAGTCCGGCCGCTTTATCAGGTTCTCGTTCGACGGCGCACCCCCCGTCGAGTACGCCCTCCAGCCGCGAACCGACCCGCTCCGCCTGCACGGCCCGGACACCCTCCTCTTCCACCGCGCCGAGGACGGCTCGGGCCGCTTCGACCGCCTGGAGCGTTTGGCCGCCGATGAAACCTCCGCGCCCCTCGCATCCTACACGCTGCACCGCGCCGCGGACGACCCCGGCCGGCCCGTGTCCCCGGGCGCGCCCCGTGAGGGCAAATCGCACTCTGTCCTCCTGCTCATCGCCCAGCTGGCCGTCATCATCCTGATCAGCCGCGCCGTCGGCGGCCTGATGACCTACATCCGCCAGCCCCGCGTGGTGGGCGAGATGATGGCCGGCATCATGCTCGGCCCCAGCCTGCTCGGTTTGTTCTTCCCCGGCGCGTCCGCCGCCCTCTTCCCCCAGGCGTCCATCCCCGTCCTCGGCATGTTGGCCCAGCTCGGGGTCATCTTCTTCCTCTTCGTCATCGGCCTCGAACTCAGCCCCAAGCTGCTCCGCGACCGCGGGCACGCCGCCGTCGTCATCAGCCATGTCAGCATCGTGGCGCCCTTCATTCTCGGCGCGGGCCTGGCCATCTTCCTGTACGACAGGCTCTTCAGCGACACCCCCCAGATGCGCTTCAGCGCGGTCGCCATGTTCATGGGCGCGGCCATGAGCATCACCGCCTTCCCCGTCCTCGCCCGCATCCTGACCGAACGCAACCTGCACAAGACCAATGTCGGAGCTGTCGCCATCACCTGCGCCGCGGTGGACGATGTGTCCGCCTGGTGCATGCTGGCCTTCGTCATCAGCTTCGCCAGGGCCGAGGGCCTGGGCGACGCCGTCGCCACCACCGCACTCTCCGCCGCCTATGTCGCGGCCATGCTCTTCCTCGTCCGCCCGTTCCTCCGCCGGATCGAGACGCTCTACGACCGCCAGGGACGCCTCACCCTCGGTGTCCTGGCCGTGCTCATCCTCGTCGTGCTCTCCAGCGCACTGGCCACCGAATGGATCGGCATCCACGCCCTCTTCGGCGCCTTCATGGCCGGAGCGATCATGCCCAAGGGAGCCCGCTTCGTCCGCGATGTCACCACCCAGATCGAGCCGTTCACCCTCGTCGTGCTCCTGCCCATCTTCTTCGCCTTCACCGGCCTGCGCACGCGCATCGACCTGCTCAACTCCGCCGAACTCTGGATCTATACCGGCCTCATCGTTCTCGTTGCCTGCATCGGCAAGTTCGGCGGCTCGACCATCGCCGCCCTCTCCTGCGGCCTCAAGTGGCGCGACGCCTCCGCCATCGGCATCCTCATGAACACCCGCGGGCTGATGGAACTCGTCATCCTCAGCATCGGCCGCGAACTCGGCGTCATCAGCGACGCCGTCTTCACCATGATGGTCGTCATGGCCCTCGTCACCACCTTCCTGACCACCCCCGTCCTCGATGTCATCTACCCCGAGCGCCTCCGCAAGGTCAGCGCGCCCGCCCCCGGCAAGCGCGGCCGGCACGACGCCATCCTCATCCCCGTCTCGCTGGCGCGCAGCGGACGCTCGCTCGTCCGCATGGCCGACCTCATCACCGGCCCGGAGAACGATTCGCGCCGCCTCGTCGGCCTCCACCTGTCCCGGCCCGACCAGCACAAGCTCGACCCCGCCACCGGCGGCCTGCACAACACCCAGGACCCGCTCGACGCGCTCAGCCAGAACGCCGAGCAGGCCGGCATCGCCATCGAGCCGCTCTCGTTCGTCACCACCAACCCCTCCGCCGACATCGTGCGCGTCGCCAACGACTCCGGCGTCGGCCTGGTCCTCATGGGCTTTCACAAGCCCGTCATCGGCACCACCATGCTCGGCGGAACCGTCCACCGCGTGATGCAGGAGGCGTCCGCCGATGTCGCCGTCCTCATCGACCGCGGCCTGCCCGACCAGATCGGCTCCATCCTCATCCCCTACATGGGCAGCACCCACGACCGGTTCGCGCTCGAACTCGCCGGCGCCATCGCCCGCCACAGCGGCGCGGCCATCACCGTCCTGCATGTCGTCCCCCCCGACAACCGCCCGGACGACCCCGAGGCACGCCCGTCCGCCAGATCCGCCGTCGAGAAGACTCTCAGCGACCCCACCCAACCCCTCCCCGTCACCTTCAAGGTCATCCCCACCAACGACCCCATCGATGTCGTCATCGAGCAATGCCGCCCGTTCGATCTGGTCATCGTCGGCGTCACCGAGCAGTGGGGCCTGGTCTCCCAACTCTTCGGCTGGCGCACCGAACGCATCGCCCGAGACTGCCCCACCTCCATGCTCCTCGTCCGCCGCTCCGCCAAGCCCGGCCAGCACGCCGAGCAAACGCCCTGACGCGACACCCGGCGGGCACACTCCCAGCCCGCGCCCCATCCCGTCTGCTCGACCGCTCTACAGCCGCGGATCCACCGGCTCGCTCTCCAGCGCTAGCACCCCGAACACGCACTCGTGTACGCGCCGCAGCGGCTCCCGCCGCACGAACCGCTCCAGCGACTCGATGCCCAGCGCGAACTCCCGCAGCGCCAGGGACCGCTTGTGCTTCAGTCCGCGGGACCGCAGCCGCCGCAGGTTCTCGGGCGACCGATACTCCGGCCCGTAGATGATCCGCAGGTACTCCGGACCGCGGCACTTCACCGCCGGCTGCATCAGCCCCTGCATCCCGCGAACCCAGAACGATCGCGGCTTGACCACCATGCCCTCCCCGCCGGCCGTCGTCAGTTCATCCCACCAGCGCACGGCGTCGGCCATGCTTGCCTCGTCGGTCAGGTCCACCACCCGGTACGGGGTCGCCATCAGGATCGGATCCGTCTCCGCCACCCGGGCGATCGTGGACATATGCCACACATGATCCTTGTCGGCGTGGACGCCCCCTTCGCTCGCCAGGATGTGGAACGGAGCCAGCCGCAGATCATCGATCGATCCCACCTCCCAGCAGTATCCCCGGTACGCCTCGGTGTACCGCGCAACCGACTCCTCGCGTGACCGCTGACAAGCCAGCAGCCCGTTCACCGGCTCGCCCAGTCGTTCCGCCGCCGCTTCGATCTCTCGTCCGGCCGCCGCCAGAGCCCCCCGCGCCGCCGACCCGACGGCCGCGTACTGATCCCGCAACAGAGCCTGCGCCTTCATCGACCACGGCATCAGCTCGCAGTCCAGGCTCACCCATCCGCTCTCCAGCTCTTCCCAGAGCCTCGCCCGCTCGCACGCCCCGCGGACCCGGTCCAGCAACGCCGCCTCCATCGCGTCGTCATCCAGAAACCGTCGCCCCGTCCGGGTGTACACGATCCCGAGCGATCCGTCCGCCACTCCGAACCGTTCCCGGGCCACCGTCTCGTCCCGGCAGACCACGACCACCGCCCGCGAGCCCATGTGCTTTTCCTCGCACACCGCCTCGGGCACCCCCCGGTCCCCGTAGTACGCCAGCGCCTCCGCCGGATGCTCCAGCAACCCATCCCGTTCCGAGGTCTCGCATGGCGACATCGTCGGCGGCAGATAGATCAGCCACCGCGGGTCCGCCGCGAACCGGCTCATCACTTCCAGCGCCGCGGTCGCGTTGTCCTCGCGCACCGTGATGTTCCGATGCAGCCGTGTGTCGATGATCCGTTTGCCCGTCACCTCCGCCAGGTCCAGCATGTCGTCGTGCAGATGCTGGGCCGACAGTCCGTCCCCCGCGACATCGGGCAGGAACGGCCGCGCCGGTTCGGCGTACACCCGTGCCGCCGGTATCGAGATCGTCTCCCGCTCCGGGTATCGCAACGCGGACAGCTTGCCGCCGAACACGCAGCCCGTGTCGATGCACAGAGTCCCGTTCAGCCAGTCCGCCTCGGGCACCGGCGTGTGCCCGTACACCACCATCGCCCGGCCCCGATACTCCGCGGCCCAGTTACACCGCACCGGCAGCCCGAACTCGTCCGTTTCACCCGTCGTCTCCCCGTACAGGCAGAACTCGCGCACCGCCCCCGAGCCCCGCCCCTGCATCGCCTCCTTCAGCCCGGCGTGCGCCACCACCAGCCGCCCGTCGTCCAGCACATAGTGGCTCACCAGGCCGTCGATGAAGCCGCGCACCGCACTCACGAACTCCGGCGGCTCACCCGCGAGCTGTTCCACCGTCTCCGCCAGCCCGTGGGTCAGCCGGACATTCTTCCCGTCGAGCTTGCGCAGCAGCTTGACATCATGGTTGCCGGGCACGCAGAGCGCCTTGCCCTCGCCGACCAGGCGCATCACCAGCCGCAGCACCGCGGGCGACTTTGGCCCGCGATCGACCAGATCGCCCAGGAACACCAGCCGCCGCGTCGTGCCGTCCTCGCCCGCGGGCGGCGTCACGAGGCAATCACCCTCCGGGCGGCCCGCGCTCTGCTCCACCCCGTATCCCAGGCTGACGAGCAGCGCGACAAGCTCGTCGTAACAGCCGTGGACATCCCCGACGATGTCGAACGGCCCGTGCTCGTGCTTCCTGTTGTTCCACAGCGGGGTTCGCGTGACCTCCGCCCCGTCAACCTCGTCCACATCCGACAGCACCCACACATGCCGGAAACCCTCCCGCTTCAGCCCGTGCCCCCGCCGCCCCAGCCCCCGCTTGAGCGCCCCGCGCTGGTGCCCGATCACATGCGGCCCGAAACTCCGGTCCGGCCGTGTGTCGTTCCGCGCTTGGCATACCCGCTCGGGCAGATCCAGCACGATCGCCACCGGAAGGCAGTGATGCTCCCGCGCCAGCGCCACATACTCCCGCCGGTCCTCGGGCCGCACATTCGTCGCGTCGATCACCGTCAGCAGCCCGTTCCTCAGCCGCTTCCCGGTAATGTACCGGAGCACATCGAACGCATCGTTGGTCGCCGCCTGGTTGTTCTCGTCGTCCGACACCAGCCCACGGCAGTAGTCCGAAGAGATCACCTCGGTCAGCCGGAAATGCTTGCGCGCGAACGAAGATTTCCCGGAACCGGACGCCCCGACCAGCACCACCAGCGACAGCTCGGGAAGTTCGATCTTCATCGCTCGAACACCCCCATCTGCGTCGGCGACCCCACGCCCGCATCCACTGGCCCGACCGGCAGATACCGCACCCGGTAGCCGTACTCCTCCGCCACGCGATCCGCCCAGGCCCGGAACTCGCCCCGCGACCACTCGAACCGGTGGTCCCGGTGCCGGAACCGCCCCGCCGGCAGCGATTCCCACATGCGGTTGTACTCGGCGTTCGGTGTCGTGATGACGACCGTGCCCGGGCGGGCGAACTCGAACACCGCCCGCTCGAACGCCCGCAGCCGCGGCGGGTCCAGGTGCTCGATCACCTCCACGCACGCCGCCGCATCAAAGCCTTGCAGCCGCGCATCCCGGTACATCAGCGACCCGTGCATCAGCGTGATCCGCTTGCGCTGCATCTCCGGCATGCGGTCCAGCTTCAGTCGGCCGGACGCCTTTTCCAGCGATCGCACCGATACATCCATCCCGACGATCCGCGAGAACTGCTTCTCCTTCACCAGATCCCGCAGCAGATTCCCCTCGCCGCAGCCCAGGTCCAGCACGCTCGACGCTCCGCTGGCCCTCAGCACCCCCAGCACCGACCCCATCCGCTGCGCATTCAGGCTCAGCGGCCGTTCGATCCGCTCCTCCTCCGCGTCGGCCCGCTCGGCGCGATCCTCCGGGTCCGTCCCTTCCTCGGCTGAAAGCCGGGCGAGCGCGTCCCGCGCCAACGCCCGCTGGTTCTTCAGATACCGTCGCGTGATCAGCTCCCGGTCGGGATGGCCCGCCAGCCACTCACCGCCCCGCGCCAGCAGCTTCTCCACCTCGTCCTCACCCACCCAGTAGTGCTTGTCGTTGTCCAGCACGGGGATCAGCACATACAGGTGTTGCAGGGCCGTCTTGACCGGCAGCGTGTGCCGCAGGGTCACGGTGAAGTACCACCCCGCACCCCACGCGGGGAACCGCTCGTCCAGCGGGTGCGCCTCCGCCGTCATCTCATACCCCAGCGGCCCGAACAGCCGCCGCAGCATCTCCTCCCCGCCCCGGCACGGCACCGCGCTGACCGTCATCGTCAGCGGCAGCGCGATGTCCACAAGTTCCGGCCGCTCCTTGCTCCGCCCGTTCATCGCGGTCGAGAACAGCACATTCATCGCCACGCTCAGAAACGACGACGCGGCGTACGCCCGGTCGTTCACATACTGATCCAGCCCCCGTTCCCCCCGTCCACGCACCAGCCCCACCGGGTCCACATCCAGCAGCACGCACGCCCGGCAACGGTCCTCGTCCGCGACCGGATAGAACACATGCGCCCGCCCGAACGACAGATTGAACGCCTGCACCCCCGCCGGGTTCTTGTGCAGCAGATACCCGAGGTCCGTCGCGGGCCGATGGGTTGTCTCGATCGTCAGCAGCATGAGTGACGGTTGTAGGCCCGAGGCTTCCCCCGGACCACACCCGCTCCTCGCAACTTCCCCTACCCTTCCCCATGCCCCCCTCTCCCCCCCCCAACCGCTACCACTCCACCCGCCTCGCCCACCGCGACGAGACCGCCGAGGACTATGTCGAGGCCATCGCCCAGCTCACCGCCGTCCACGGCCAGGCCCGCGTCAAGCACCTCGCCGAGCACATGGGCGTCTCCCATGTCACCGTCACCCGCATCATCACCCGCCTCCAGCGGGACGGCCTCGTCACCACCCAGCCGTACCAGCCCATCGAACTCACACCCAAAGGCCGGCGCATGGCCGCCGCGTCCGAGAAGCGGCACCGGACGGTGCTCGACTTCCTCATCGCCGCCGGCGTCACTCCCAGACAGGCCGAGATCGACGCCGAGGGCATCGAGCACCATGTCTCCGCGGCTACCCTCAAGGCCTTCGCCCGCCTGACCCGCCAACTCAGCCCCCCATCCGCGCCCGAGATCCCCCCCCAGAACCGCCGCCCATAACCCCGGCCCGATCCCACCCCAACCGCCCCGCCCCGCGCCACCCCACTGGCGACCCGCCCGATCCCCTCAGTCGCCCCCCGGGTCGCTCGCACCGGCCCCCGTCGTGCGCCATGTTTCCCCGCCGCCCTGTTCTTGGGCCGCGAGGAAACGACCGCGTGCCAGCCGCCACCCCCCAGACCGAGAGCAGATCCCCGCGCATCCCCTCCGAGAACCGGGCGGGTGTTCGCCCCCGCTCCACCGACCGTCTGACCCGCGTGGCCCCGCCCCGCGCCGATGCCCCCGGCGTCACCGAGCTGAGCCTCCGCCAGTCCGCGCTCCGCGATCCGGACGCCCCGCGTCTGCGGGCCGAACTGGTTGCGCATCACCAGTCGGGATCCCCCGCCCGCATCATCCTCTCTTTCCAGGGCCTGACGGCTCTCTCGGCCCCCTGCCTCTGCACACTCACGGAGGTCGCGGCGTCCCTCACCCGCGTGGGGGGTTGCCTGGTTCTCTCCGAAGTTCCCCCCGAGGTGGCCCGTGTCCTGAAACGCACGGGTCTTACCCGCACCCTCCGTCTTTCCCGTTCTCCCGAGCACGCCCGTCGCCTCGTCGTCGCAAAAAAACCCGCCCAAAGAGCCGCCTGACCCAAACTTCCGCTTGCAATCATCCCCGGAACCTGCGAGTATGCATCCCCGTATATTCCGCGACACCCACTCGGGTGCCACTCTCGGTTTGGTCTTTGAACGGTTTGTGTGACGCCCCGGATCCGGCCGGTGCGCCTCATCATTCCACGATGAGTCCCCCAGTCCTGAGGAATCTGAAGATGCACCGCACCGTCTCCATCGCCCTGCTCGCCCTCTTCGCCGGCGCTGCCGCCGCCGCGCCCCTGAACCTCAAGGTCGGGGCCGTGGAGGCCCGGAACCTGCCGGACCTGCGTGTCCAGGTCGCCCAGGCCCAGCGCCTGCCCGAGCGCGTCATCATCCAGCTCGACGCCCCGATGGACGCCGACCGCCGCGCCGCCATCGAGGCCTCCGGCGCCCGCATCCTCGACTACATCCCCGACAACGCCTTCATGCTCGACACCCGCCGCGCCCGTCCGGCCGCCATCAACGCCCTGCCCTTCGTCACCGCGGTCGTCGCCATCGACCCGGCCTGGAAGGTCGATCCCGAACTCGGCCATCGCGTCTACACCACGCCCGCCATGCGCAGTGTGCTGAGCACCGGCAGGCTTCCCGCCGTCGTCATGCTCTTCCCCGGCGCGGACCCCGTCGCCACCGCCCGCGACATCGCCAACGCCGGCGTCGCCGTCGAGTCCACCACCCTGGAGGACGACCGCTTCGTCCTCAATGTCCAAGGCTCCCTCCCCGCTCTGACCGGCCTGGCGAACATCGACGCCGTCAAGTGGATCGAGCCGGTCTCCGAACTCACCGCCCGCTCCAACACCAACACCCGCTGGATCGTCCAGACCAATGTGAACGGCAACACCCCCGTCTACGCCGCCGGCATCCGCGGCGAGGGTCAGCTCATCGCCGTCATGGACGGCCCGGTTTCCGTCAACCACTGCGCCTTCTCCGATACGAACGCCATCGGCGACGACCACCGCAAGATCCAGGCGTACAACACGAGCCTGGGCTACGACTTCCACGGCACCCATGTCGCCGGCACCGCCCTCGGCGACGCCGGGAACTTCGACAACAACCGCGGCATCGCCTACAACGCCCGCCTCGTCTTCAACACATACTCCCTCAACGGCACCAACACCTTCAACCGCCTCACCCAGCACTATGGCCAGGGCGCGGCCATCCACACCAACTCCTGGGGCAACGACAACACCGTCTCCTACGACGCCCTCGCTCGCAACATCGATGTCTTCTCCTACAACAACGACGAGAACCTCGTCATCTTCGCCGTCACCAACACCTCCACCCTCCGCAACCCAGAGAACGCGAAGAACTGCCTCGCCGTCGGCGCCACCAGCGCCTCCCCCTCCCAGGCCAACCACTGCTCCGGCGGCACCGGCCCCACCAACGACGGCCGGCGCAAGCCCGAGATCTACGCCCCCGGCTGCAACACCACCTCCTCCTCCGGCACGGCCTGCGCCACCGGCTCGGCCTCCGGCACTTCCATGGCCGCCCCGGCCATCGCCGGTGCTGCCGCTCTGGTCCGCCAGTACTACACCGACGGCTTCTACCCCGGCGGCTCGGCTAACGCCGAGGACGGCTTCACCCCCTCGGGCGCCCTCCTCAAGGCCACCCTGCTCAACTCGGCGGTCGATATGACCGGCGTGGCGGGCTACCCCTCCGCCCGCGAGGGCTGGGGCCGCGTCATGCTCGCCAACAGCCTGTACTTCGAGGGCGGCGCCCGCACCAACATCGTCCGCGACGCCCGCAACAACTCCGCCGACTCGCTCTCCACCGGCGATGTCGTCGAGATCCCCTTCACCGTCACCTCCAGCACGCAGGAAGTCCGCATCACCCTCGCCTTCCACGACGCCCCCGCCGCCCTCAACGCCCTCAGCGCCGCCGTCAACAACCTCGACCTCGAGGTCGAGAACGAGTTCGGCATCCTCGTCCTCGGCAATGTCTTCGCCTCCGGCTTCTCCACCACCGGCGGCGCGGCCGACGCCATCAACAATGTCGAGATGATCCGCCTGGGCACCCCCTTCCCCGGCGAGTATGTCGCCCGCGTCCGCGCCACCGCCGTCAACGAGGGATCGCAGGGCTACGCCGTCGTCATCACCGGCGCGGTCGAGGAGAACTCCTTCCCCGGCTGCTCCGCCGCCGACCTCGTCGAGCCTTACGGTGCCCTCAACTTCTTCGACCTGGCCGCCTACCTCGATCTCTACAACGCCCAAGACCCGGCCGCCGACCTGGCCGCCCCCTTCGGTCTCATCAACTTCTTCGACCTGGCCGCCTACCTCGACTCTTACAACGCCGGCTGCCCGTAATCCTCCGCGGGGCCGGTTTCCGGTCGGCCATGTCTTTTCCCCCATGCTTTATGCACCAACACCGGCCGAAAGGCCGGTGTTTTCTTTCATCCGCCGTGGGCTTGCCGTGAAGGAACGACCCGGCCGGTCGTCACTCCGCTGCCGACCCCTCTCATACCGATCTCACTTGAGTTTCGGGCGTGGACCGGTCTTCTACAAGCCGCGACTGCAAGGGAGCGGCCACGGTTGCGTCAGCGGCGGAGCATCCCGATTGGAACGGAGCCCGGTTGATTTGGGGGCGGAATCCGTTGGTCCCGACGCGATACCAGCCGCAATCACAAGGTTCACCGTTGTTTGCAAGCCGCGAAGGGCAAGTGCGTCGCTCGGCCGCTCCCTTGCAGTCGCGGCTTGTCGGTCCGGCCACACCCGGGAATCAACCGGGATCCATATCATACGGATCCCACTTGAATCTCGGGCGTAGTCTGGAGGAAGAGCAGCGGTCGTTTCACCCCTCCGGGGCTTTCTGATGCGGATCACACTCGGAAATCAAGTGGGATTTGTATCATGTAATCCCTCGTCGCTTCTCCCCCTACCCCTCCCCCCGCACCGCCAGCACCGCCGCGCCCGTCTCGCGCAGCACATACTCCGCCGTCGAGCCGAGCAGCCAGTACCGCAGCCCCGGCTTGCCCAGCGTGCCCACCACCACCAGGTCCGCGCCGTACTCGGCGCACCAGTCCGAGATCGCCCGACCGTAGTGCGTGTCCGGCAGCACCTCGGTGCGCACCTCGCAGCGTGCATCGTTGCGCACGCCCAAGGCCAGCTCGCTCAGGTCGGACCGGTACGGCTCGCCGGTCGGCTGGGGCATGCTCAGGTGCTCGATCCCGAAGCCGGTGTACGCCATCGACTCGAAAGCGTTGAAGCAGGCGTGGACCAGCGCCAGCTCCGCCCCTTCTCCGGTCGCCATCGCCGCGCCGCGGGCGATCAGCTCGCGCGTCGCCGGGCCGAAGTCCACGCCGACCACCACGCGCCGGAACATCCCCTCCCCCCCGAGCCGCGTCAGCAGCACATCGCACGGCGCGTGGCGCACGCACCGGCTCGCCACCCCACCCGGGCCGTGCCCCGCCCGTTCGCTCTTGCCCTGATAGCCCACCACCAGCAGCCCCGCCTCCAGCCGTTCGCACTCCTCCACGATCCGGCGTCCCGGCCGACCGGCCGAGATATGCAGCCGCTCCGTCGGCAATGGGCCAACGCCCGCCCCGTCCAGTTCTACATTCAGAAGCGCCCGGTGGCTCTCGACCGCGCGCGTCTCGACGGCCTCGGGGGTCATCCCCGTCGCCGGCGCGATCGCGGCCACATGCTCGCTGTCCACCACCGCGATCACATGCAGGTCCGCGCCGCGCTCCCGCGCGATCCGTGCCGCGTGCATCACGGCCACGCGGGATGATGGGGAAAAATCGCTCGCTGCGACGACGGCTGCGGTCATGGCGTCCCTCCAAACTTCAGACATGCGGTCCCGACGATCCTATGGCGCTTCCCGCCCTCACCCGTGCCCGCGCACGGCCAGCACCGCCGACCGGGTCTCCTTCAGCACATACTCCGCCGTGCTGCCCAGCAGCCAGTACCGCAGGCCCGGCCTGCCCAGCGTGCCCACCGCGACCAGGTCGGCCCCGTTCTCGTTGCACCAGTCCGCGATCGCCCGCCCGTAGTGCGTCTCCAGCAGCACCTCGGTCACCACCCCGCCACCCACCGACCCGCGCAGCCCGTCCGCCATCCGTTCCAGGTCCGCCTTCAGCGCGCCGGTGTCGTCCCGCGCTGGCGGCACGGGCATCACCGCCGGCCCGAACCCCACCCCCATCCCCATCTCCAGCCCCATCGACCCCAGTGATACGAAAGGGTCCGCGTACGCATGGGCCAGCACCAGCTCGGCCCCGGACGCGGCGGCCATCTCCGCCCCCCGGGCCGCCACCGCCATCGAAGCCGCGGAAAAGTCCACGCCCGCCACCACCCGCCGGAAGGGGTCCGGACGCTCCCGTCGTGTCAGCAGCACATCGCACGGCGCGTGACGCACGCACCGCTGCGCCACGGTGCCCGGCCCGCGCTCGGCCCGCTCGCTCTTGCCGTGGTAGCCCAGCACCAGCAGCCCCGCCCCGAGCCGCTCGCACTCCTCCACGATCCCCCGCCCCGGGCGCGCGATCAGCACATGGCGGTGCGCTTCCGATGCCGCGCCCCCGATCCCCGCCTCTTCGACCTCCCGCCCGAGCAGCACGCGCCCGCTCTGCGCCACCTGCTTCTCCACCTCCGCCGGCCCGATCGGCGCGGACGCGGCCATCGCAGCCACCGGCTCGCTGTCGATCGCCCAGACCACATGCAGCGGGGCTTTCCGCTCCGATGCGATCCGGGCCGCGTGGCGCATGGCCACCCGGGCCGAGGGCGAGAAATCCGTGGCGACGACGACGGGCAGGCTCATGCGGCACCTCCGGGGTTGTGCAGGGGCAGGCGGGTGGGGGCCTTGGCTGGACAGCAAACCATCCTACAGCCAAACCAGCCTGCCGGCCTGCCCGCCCATACGCTTTCCCGGTGACAACCCTCCAGACCACACCGGCCCCGCCGCCCTCGCTTGCCGCCCGCGCCGGGCTGGCCTTGCGGGACATCAAGCTGGCCCACTCCGTGTTCGCCCTTCCCTTCGCGGTGCTGGGCGCGTTCCTGGCCGCGCCGCGGATAGGTGACTCGGGCATCCATTGGTCCCGTTTCGGCGGCATGTTGGCGCTGGTGGTGGCCTGCATGTTCTTCGCGCGAACCTGGGCCATGCTGGTCAACCGCGTGGCCGACGCACGCATCGACGCGGCCAACCCCCGCACCGCCCGGCGCGCCTTCGCCGCCGGATCGCTCAACGCCCGCGACGGCCTCCTGATGCTGGCGGCCGGCGCGGCGGGGTTCCTTGTTTGCTGCGCCGGGTTCGGGCTGTTCTTCGGCAACTGGTGGCCGCTGACGCTGGGTGTGCCGGTGCTGGTCTGGATCGGGTTCTACTCGTTCACCAAGCGGTTCACCTTTCTGTGCCATGTGTTCCTGGGCGGCGCGTTGGCGGCCAGCCCGCCGGCCGCGGCCATCGCGGTGGGGGGGATGGAAACCCTCACCGGCCCCGGGGCCGCCACGCTGTGGTGGCTGGCGGGCATGGTGCTGCTGTGGGTCGCCGGGTTCGATGTGATCTACGCCCTCCAGGACCTGGACCATGATCGGGCGGCGGGGCTTCATTCGGTGCCCGCCCGGTTCGGCTGGCGCGGGGCGGCCCGGATCAGCCGCGCCATGCACGCCGGGGCCTTGGGATGCCTGGCGATGGCGTGGCGGTCCAGTGAGGTTTTCGGACCGGTGTTCGGCACGGCGGTGGCCGTGGTGGGCGGCGTGCTTGTCTGGGAACACCTGATCCTCGCCCGGCGCGGCAAGGCGGGCATCCCGATGGCCTTTTTCACCCTCAACGGGCTTGTTTCCCTGGTTCTGGGGGCGACGGGGATGGTTGATCTGCTGATCTGACACCCCGCACAGGACAAAGTTTGAACAAAAAATCCCCCTATTCAAGGGAGAAATTCTTTGCAATGGTCCGGGCGGTCGGCTACTCTGGACTGTGCCGCTGGGTACTCACCCGCGGCAAGAGAGGCGGGCTTATTCGTTCATGGCCCGCAAGAGAGACCCCGTTGTTCAAGCCCGAACAACAAAAAAGAAGGAGAGACCCATGAAGACTCGTACCCTCGGGGCCGCTGTGGCCGCCGCGTTCGCCGGCCTGGCCACCGCCGGCAGCTTCACCGTTGACCTGAGCAACCACGGCGTGGACGGCGGCTGGACCGACAACTTCCCGTCCTTCACCTTCGACATCGGCGGTCCTGGCTCCGTCACCGGCCTGGATGTCAACTTCAGCTTCACGGCCAACAGCCCGAGCTGGCAGAGCGAAGGCATCATCTCGATCGACACCGACAGCGGCTGGTACGATGTCGAGTTCGCCAGCCTCGGGGCCCCGGACGCCTCCGGCACCTTCACCTACGCCGGTTCGTTCTCCTTTGACCTGGCCACCAACGACGGCATGATCTTTCTGACCCTGTGGGACACCTGGCAGGACGCCGGCGTGTTCCCCGACGCCGTCTTCGGCGCGGGCAGCTCCCTGACCATCCACTATGTGCCGGCCCCCGGCGCGATGGCGATGCTCGGCCTGGGCGGCCTGGTCGCCGGTCGTCGTCGCCGCTGATCCGGATCTCGGCTGAGATTCCGCTTTCAGTCTCACCTGATCGGCCACGCCCCGCAAGACGCGGGGCGTGGTTTTTTTGGGGGGTTGTCGCGGGGAGAAGGAACCCCACGATTCGGGGACTCATCGTGGGCGTGACCGGAGGGACGGGTCGGCAATCCGAGAGATTTCAATCTTTTCTGAAATCACCTTGAATGGCGTCCGGCTCGGTGGGATACTTCGGGCATGGCCCCGTCCCCGTCATCTTCTTCCCCGACCTCAGCGGAGGCGGCGGCTCTGCTGCGGGAGGCGCAGGACCGGTTCATCGCGTCGTGGGGGCGCATGGGGTCGGCGTGGGGCATCAGCCGCACGATGGCCGAGGTCCACGCGCTGCTGTATGTCACCGGCGAGCCGATGAACACCGACGAGATCATGGAACGGCTGGCCATCTCGCGCGGGAATGTCTCGATGTCGGTGCGGGCGCTGCTCGACTGGGGCGTGGTCCAGAAGACGCACCTCCGCGGCGACCGGAAGGACTACTTCCAGGCCGAGCAGGATGTGTGGGCGATGCTGCGGGCGATCGCGCGGGAGCGGATCAAGCGCGAGGTGGACCCGTTGCTCCAGTCGTTGGACGAGATCCGGGCGTTGACGCCGGAGACGACCAGGGCCGCCCCGGAGGACCTGGCCGCGTTGAACGGTCGGCTGGACGCGGTGACGGAGTGCTTCGAGCTGCTCAGCGTGCTGAGCCAGAAGTTCGCCGGGCCGACTGGCGCGGGAGCGGGCGGGGGCGCGGGGGGCGCGGGGCTGAAGGCGGCCGCGAAGATCCTGGCGAAGATGCCGGTGAAGGGGGGCTTGTGATGCGTGCCCCGCCGCCGCGGAAATCGCGGTGGAGGACGGCCGAGGTGCTGACCGCTGAGGCGGGCGGCAACTCGCCCGGCGCGGTTTTCACGGGGATCGAGGTGGTCTGGCGCGTGGCACGCTGCGCGTTGGAGGCCCACGCGCCGCACGGTTCCTCGCGCGTGGTGGAACTGGCCGTGCGGCTGGAATGCCTGAAGGACGGCGTGGCGATCGGCTCGGCCTGGGCGCGCGACGGAGCCGCGTCGAGATTGCTTGAAACCTTCGAGCGTGTGCCGGCGGAAGTCATCCCCGACATCCGCGGCGAAGTGCATGTCGAATGCCCCGGCGTCCTGCACGCGACGGTGGCGCCGGCGGACGGCGAGGGTGGGGGGTGGCGGTTGGTGTACGCGCGCTCGCCGCTGCTGGACGCGATGGGCGTGCCCGGCGGGCGGGCGGAGGCGGTCGGGGTGCGGGTGGTGTGAGGTTTGGCGGGGTGGCGTGTGCCGACCGAGCGGACGGAGCGGGGTTGCTGATGCGGTGGTTGTGGGTTCAAGTCCCATCGGCCCGGCTTGAAGCGGCCTGTTCATGGGCCGCACTTCCGCATGGCTGGACGCTGGTGACACCCGCCGCCGAGACGCACCCTTCATGACCGGGAGGCCGATGAGCCGATAGCCCGGAATGGGATATCCAGGCTCGGGTTGGATCGCTTGGCGAGGGACCGTATTGGAAGAGTTGGCCGCGAAGGACCGCGAGTTCCTCCGCTTCCTCACGGGGGCGCGGAAGTCGGCCGGCATCACTCAGGCTGAGCTTTCCGAGCGTCTTTCACGCCCTCAGTCCTTCGTCTCCAAGCACGAACGGGGCGAGCGGCGTCTGGGTGTGGTGGAGTTCATGGAAGTCGCCCAAGCGACGGACGCTGACCCCATCGGCATCCTCCGGGCGTTGCCCGCCTTCCCATCAGAGAGGAAGACGCGCAAGTGAAGATTGTCCGTGTTGAAACACTGATATCGAAGGGCGCGTTCCCCGCGTCGCCCGAGTGGAAAAAGATCGAAGCCGACATTCAAGCCGGGATTGCGGCGGTCCATTGGCCACCCGATAGCGGCTCGTTCACCATTCATCCCGTCAGGAAAGCAAACGGGGTAGTGCCGATCAAGGAAGGGATGATGCTGGCGCTGGAGGCGGAGGGGTGGAAGCGGGAACAACGCTTGGACCTTGCCACGGCATCGAAGCCCGGCAAACTGGACGCGGCGTTCTACGGGAAACTCGGGACATTCGCGGTCGAATGGGAGACGGGGAATGTCTCTTCCAGCCACCGAGCACTCAACAAGATGGCGCTCGGGATGATCCACAAAAAACTCATCGGGGGTGCGCTCGTGGTGCCCTCCCGCAAACTCTACAAGTTTCTGACGGATCGAATAGGCAACTACGACGAACTCGCGCCGTACCTCGACCTCTGGAAGTGCATCCCGTGCGCCGACGGTGTGCTGCGGATCATTGTGGTGGAGCATGACGGGGAGAGCACGGATGTTCCCCGGATCACAAAGGGGACGGATGGGCGGGCGTTGGTCTAGCCCTCCACGAAGTCGTCATTCTCGTGGTGGTGGAGTTCGTCGCTCTGGAGCCGCTCGGCGATCACATCGGCGAAGTCCAGTTCAATACCGATCCATCGTCGGTGCTTGGCCTCGCACACCGCGAATGTGGTGCCGCTCCCGCCGAATGGGTCCAGCACGAGTTCCCCCGGACGCGTGGTGAGTTCCACCACGCGGTCAAGCAGCTTGGTGGAGAGCGCGTTCGCCTTGCGGCCCTTGTAGTCCTTGAACTTCGCGTGGCGCACGGGCGGAATGTCCGTCCAGACATCCTTCAGGTTCAATCCGTTCGGGTTCAACGCTCCGCGATGCCCGCCGTAGTCCTTCACCTCTCCGCCGCAGTGCCGGCAGAGTTGGACCGGGGTTCGGATCTTACGGAATGTCTTTCCCTTTCCCTTCGTGTAGTAGAGGAGGCTGTAGTGGCTCGGGTGCAACCGGCCGGGGATCGGAAGGCACGCGCTCATCTCAATGGCGATCCAGTGCTTGAATGTCAACCCCAGTTCATCGCCCATGAACGCTCCGAGCGGGATGTTCCACTTCGGCAGGTTGTAGAGAAACACCGCACCGCCCGGCTTCACCACGCGGACACACTCGCGGAGCCATGCCTTGCACCACGCGAGGTACTCGGCGTCGGCCATGTTGTCCGAACAGTTCTGGCCGTATTCCTTGCGGAGGTTGAAGGGAGGGTCGGCAAAGACCGTATCCACGGAGCCAGAGCGGATCGCCGGGAGCACCTTCATGCAATCCCCCGCGAAGAGCGCCCCGTGCTCGGAGACGAAGTGCGGGCGGATGCGCTTCGCTCCAGGCTCAAGGATCGACTTCACCTCAAACACCGCCCGCTTGGGGAACGAGAGTCGGGCTTGACCGTTTCGATGAGGGGCGGCGGTCGGGGGCACGGGGCATCCTCGGTCCATTGGGGCTTGCGGTCGGAAAACATCCCATTCGGGGATAAAAATCAAGTCGCCTAGAGCGTATCGCCATTCGACCCGGTCCGCTCAACCGGCCCGGTGTCGGTTCGCCGGGCCGATGGAGGGCTGGGAGCCCTCCGCTCCGGGCTGTCCAGAGTCAGAGGGGGGCGAGGGCGGCTGAGAGAACTTCAAGGATGTTCGCGAAGACCTCATCCGGGTTGCCTCGGGCGTCGATGCCGCGGTACTCGCCGCCCCGGGCGATGAGTTGTTTATAGCCCTCGCGGACCCTGGTGTGGAAGTCCTCGCCCTTGGATTCCATGCGGTCGAGCAGGGGGTTGAGGCGGCTGGCGGCGGTCCGCTGGTCGATGTCAAAGATGAGCGTGGCGTCGGGCGTGACGCCCTGGGTGGCGATGCGCCCGGCGGCCTCGATCTCGGCGACGGGGATGCCCCCTGCGTGACCCTGGTAGACGAGGGTGGAGCTGATGAAGCGGTCGGCCACGACGAGCTTGTCGGCTTTGAGGGCGGGGCCGATGACCCGCTCGCACAGTTGGGCGCGGCTGGCCATGTAGAGGAGCATCTCGCAGCGAAGCGACATCTCGTCGCGTTCGAGGTGGTCGAGCAGGGCGCGGCGGATGCGTTCGCCGACCTCGGTGCCGCCCGGCTCGCGGACCTCGATGGTGGACAGGCCCGCGGCGCGGGCGGCGGCGACGAACCGCTTGTGCTGGGTGGATTTGCCCGAGCCGTCGGGGCCGTCGAAGACGAGGAACCTGCCCCGCAGCGATTGGGCGAGGGCTGGGGCGATGGTGTCGGGCTGGCGCGGGGTGGTGGTCACGGGGCGAGTGTAGCGGAGCAGGAAAAGGAGGTACCCAGAGCACGCAAAGATCACGCAGAGGGCGCGGAGGGGGGAATCTGTTTGCGGAAAATGAGCCGCGGGTTTCAGCCCGCGCGGTGGTGGGGGGCAAGGAGACGGAGAGACAAAGAGACGAAGGGGAAGAGGAGAGGAGGGGCAGCGAGCGGGCTATTCGGTGAGGTTGGCGCGGAGGGCGCGGAGGCGGGGGGACCAGGGGTCGCCGCCGAGGGCGGGGTCGAGCAGTTCGAGGCGGGCGAGGTGGGCGCGGGCGGTGGCGGGGTCGTCGGGGCCGGCGGTTTCGAGCAGGAGGGTCCAGGCTTCCCAGAAAAGTTCGGTGTCGGCCTGCGGGTCGAGGCGGGCGGCCAGGGTGTGCAGGGTGGTTCCGGCGTTGGCGGTGCGTTTGGCGGCGAGTTGGGCGCGGGCGAGGATGAGTTCCGCGTCGGCGGTCGGTTGGGCGAGCGCTTGCGAGCGGGCGACGGATTGCTCGGCGAGTTCGATGGCGCGAACCGGCTCGGCGGCGGTGAGCGATTCGGCGGCGCGGGCGAGCCACCGCGCGGCGTCGGGGCTGTCATGGCGGGTGAGGTAGGCGGCGGCGCGCAGGGCGAGCGTGCGCCGGGGGGGGGTGTCGGGTGATGCGCCGGTGAAGAGGGGTTCGGCGGTGTCGGCGTAGAGGGCGCGGGCGAGGGTGGACTCGCGCGTGCCGGGGGCGATGGGTTCGAGGGCGTCGAGGCGGGATTCGCCTTCGAGCAGTTCGGCGAGGGCGAGACGCCACAGGTCGATCTCCGGGCGTGTCGGGAGGGTTTGGGTGGCGCGTTCGAGGAGGGGGCGGCGGGTGATGGGGTCGCTGGTGAGCGCGATGGCCGCGGCGAGGGCGTCGGGGGCGTTGGGGTCGGTGGTGTGGTCGGTGGCGAGTGTGGCGAAGAGGTTGGCCGCGCGGGCGGTGGAGTCGGGTGTGGAAGGAGTGGTGGAGCGTTCGAGCAAAGCGAGCCGCCAGAGGGCGGCGGGAGTGTACGGTGTGCGGGGGTTGATGAGCGTGGTCAGCAGGCGGCGGGCGTCGGGCTGGGTGGCGGGGCCGCGCGCCCAGTGCTCGGCGATGATGAGGCGGGCGCGGGGCGGTGTGATGTCGGCCGTCTGTGGAGCGAGGTCGGCGGCGCGGGCGATGCGGTCGATGAGGACGGGGGGCCAGTCGGCGGCGCGTTCGCGTTCGGCCTGGTCGAGGAGGGTGAGCAGAGGCTCGAAGGGGTCGGATGAGTCCGGGCGGCGCAGGCGGGCGCGGGTGCGGGCCTCGGCCAGGGCGAGGGTCCAGTAGGGGTCGTCGGTGAGCCGCGCGGCATCGTGCCCGGTGGGTTCGTCGCCGAGCGCGGCGGCGGTGACGGCGATGCGGGCGCGGGTGGCGTCGGCCAGCGGGAGTTCGGCGGCGTCGGCCCGGAGCGCGGCGAGCTGCGCGAGCGCGTCGGGGGCGCGGTCGGCGAGGGTGAGGGCGTCGATCAGGGCCAGGCGGCGCCAGGCGTCGGCGTCGGCGTCGTGGAGGAGTTCTTCGGTCAGGGTGTGGATGGCGGGATCGAGGGCGGCGGTGGGATCGGCGGTCAGGGATTGCGCGCGGGCCAGGAGGACGCGGGCGCGGGCGTCGTCGGGGGTGCGGGCGGCGAGGTTGGCGGCGCGTTGGGCCTGTTCGTCGGCGCGGGCGCGGTCGGTGGCGTTGGGCAGGCCGTGGACGAGGCGGAGGGAGGTTCCGGTGTCGTCGAGTTCGGCCAGGATGGCGGCGGCGGCGTCGATGGTGTGGGTGCGGGCGGCCCCGGCGGGGGTGCGGGGGGTGCGTGGGCGCATGGAGGCGAGGTCGTTGGCGGTGACGACGCGGTAGTCGGACACGCCGTGGCCGTGGCGGGTGGCGATGGCGGGCATGATGCCGGTGGGGTCCTCGTCGAGCAGTTGGACGGCGGCCACGGCGGAGCGGCGGCGACCCGTGCGGTCCCTGGGATTCAGCGTGTCGAGTTCATCGAGGGTTTCGTGCAGGCCCTCCCCCCAGGCGGGGTCGGGGCCGGTGCGCTCGATGGAGCGGGTGATGAGCATCACGATGTCCGGCTTGAGGGCGAGCGCGTCGCGCAGGCCTTCGAGGGGTTTGGACTGGCCGCGGGGGCGGAAGGAGGACATCCATTCGGCGACAGCGCGCTTGGCGGCGGGGGTGGCCAGGGCGAGGGAGCCGTTGCGTCCGATGGGGGCGGCGACGGGGGCGGTGTTCTCCGGGCCGGGGAAGACGATGACCTGGAAGCGCTGCGTGGGGCTGAGCTGGTCGATGGCGCGGAGGAGTTCCTCGCGGACGAAGGTGAACGCGCTGGCCACCGCGCCGGAGGCGTCCACGACGAACACGACGGTGCGGGCCGGAGCGGCGTCGATCTCGGCGAAGCGGACGGTGGGGGAGGAGGCGTTGGCGGGTGAGAGGATGGCGTCGGTGACGGGGGCGGGCGCGGGCGGAGCGATGGGGGCGGCGCGGGCGGGGCCGGGTTGGGCGGCCTCGGCCAGGGCGCGGGCGATGGCCGCGGGTTCGGTCGGCTCGGGGATGGAGCCGGTGGAGATGGCGGTGTCGGCGGGCGCGGGTGTGGGTTGCGAAGGGCTTTGGCGCGGGGTGGGAGGGGCGGCGAGGGTGACGCGCTCGGGGCGGGGCGGCTCTTTTTCGCGGGTGACCTCGATGGTGACGGCGGTCAGGGCGATGAGCAGGCCCGCGTGGACGGCGATGGACGCGGCGGGGGGGAGGATCCAGCGGGTGGTGCGCCTGGCTCGGCTGGGCCGGTCGTTGGGCATGGATCAGCTTACGGCGTGTCGGTGGGCCGGCGATCGAAGCTGGAGCGGCGTTTGGAGTGCGGCTCGGTGCGTTCGAGGCGCTCGCCGGGGCGGAAGATGGCGCGGTCGAAGCCGATGGGGCCGGAGCCGAGGAGACAGACGGCCGCGGCCATCGTGAGGCAGGAGAGCTGGTAGAAGAGGGTCTGGAAGGTCGGGGGTGCCCACATGTCGCCGAGGTTGGGGATGAGGCCGAAGTGGGCGTCGATGCGGCCGACGACGGCGGGGCCGATCTGGGTGAGCCACATGGCCTGGAGCATGATGCCGACGACGAGCAGCGCGCCGAAGCGGGTGAGCACGCCGAAAAAGAGCATGAAGGCGGCGAGGAGTTCGCAGACGGCGGCCGTCCAGGCGAGCATGACGGGCCAGCGGTCGTGGCCGATCCAGGTGGGCATGGTGCGGGGGATGGGGCGTGACTGGGCATCGAGGCCGGGGTTGGCGGCGTGGGAGAGCAGCAGGGTGATGCCGTGGACCCGCTGGACGCGGTGCTCGCTGGGGAAGTCGGCGGCGTTGAGCGGGGCGCGGGCGAGGCGCACGGGAATCCAGCGAGGCTCGGCCAGATTCATGGAGAGGGAGGAGGCGGGCTGGTCGTCGTCGGCCGATTGGTCGGTGGGCGGGGCAGTGGGGGACTGCTCGGGGGTCACCAGATTGGTGGGAGGCAGGGTCGGCTCGGGCAGGGGGCGGGTGGGGGCTTCCGCAGGGGTCGGGGGTGGGGGGAGGGAGGGGGTGGCGCCGGCGGGCGGGTTGAGAGCGATGCCGAGGTTGGCGAGGCGGGCGGCGTCGGCCCCGGTGACGGTGGTCTCGCCGAGGATCTTGCCCAGACCGGCCCAGAGGAAGATCAGGCAGAGGGTGAGGCGGAGAAAGAGGGCGGGCAGGGTCAGGGCCACTTGGTCGCGGAATCGCATGGGTGGTCTCCCTGTTGGGGGGAAGGGGCCGGGCGGGGCGGGGGACTCTGTGATTGGATGATATCGGTTGGATCGGGGCCAATGGGCGGAAGAATCGGGGGATTGGCCGGGGTGAAGGGGCAACAATCGTGCGGCCGGGACGCAAGTACCGGACGAGCGGGCGTGGCGGAACTGGCAGACGCGCGGGATTTAGGTTCCCGTGGGGCAACCCGTGCAGGTTCGATTCCTGTCGCCCGCATTGGAGGGGAGGGAAGGGATCAGGGATCAGCCATCAGGGATCAGGGGAGGAGCGCCCTGCGGGCGGCTTTTACAGTTTCTGATGGCTGATCTCTTCCCCTGCCACGGCCGGCGCTTTGTCGGCGGGAGGTGGATGGTGCGCACGGGATTGCTCGGTGTCGTTCTGCTCGGTGCGTTGGGATGGCTGGTGTCGGTCTCGGCCGCGGCGGGGGGCGGGGCGCGTGACCTGCCGTTCGGGGTGGATGCGCACGGGCGGCCGACGGGCGGGTGGGTCGTGCCGACGCCGGGGTTCGGGGTGACGGTCGAGGGCGGCGCGGCCCGGCTGTCGCCGGTGGAGGGCCGGGTGGGGTTCGGCAACCTGATGGTGATGATGACGGACATCGATGCGTGGCGGGGGCGGCGGATCGCGCTGACGGCGCGGGTGCGGGTCGAGGGGGACGCGGGGCGGGGGCAGGCGTGGGTGCGGGTGGACCGGCCCGAGGGCCGTCGCGGGTTTTTCGAGAACATGCACGGTGATCCGGTGCTGCCGGGGGACTGGCGGGCCGTGCGGATCGAGGGGGATGTCCACGACGACGCGGCGGCGGTGAGCCTGGGGTTCATGCTGATCGGGGCCGACGCGGGCACGGCGTTGCTGGTGGACTCGGTGCGGGTGGAGGTGGTGGGGGATGCGCGGTCGGTGCAGGCGGCGAGCGGATCGCGGGCGTTGAGCGAACGAGAGCTGGCCAACGCGGCCGCGGCGGCGCGGGCGTTCGCGCTGGTGTGGCTGTTCGATCCGGGCGACGCGGCGCGGGGTACGGAATCATGGGCGCATGTGGCGGTGGATGTCATGGACGCGGCGCTGGGCGCGACGGACGGCGCGGAACTGGCCGAGCGTATCGGGGCGGCTCTGGCTCCGGTCTCGCCCGCGCTGCGGGTGTGGGCGGGGGCGCGCGAGGACGCGGGGGCGTTGCCGGATATCGCGGAGGGCGCGACGCTGGCGCGGTTCTGGCGGCACCGGGGGGCGGGGCGGGCGCAGGCGGGGGGTGACGCGGGCGTGTACCGCAGTTTTCTTGACGCGGTATCGCTGGAGGATGAGGACGCGCTGGAGCGGCGCGCCGAGGCGTTCTGGGTCGAAGAACTGGCGGAAGGGGTGTGGTGCCGTCTGCCGCTGTGGGCGGACATGGTGGGCGGGCGGACGGCCCCGGCGTCCGCGGATGCGGGGCGGTACGCGAGCGCGGAGTCGCTGCCGGAGCTGACCTCGGCGAGCATCCTGACGCGGCTGGCGGGGGTGGCGATGGCGTGGGGGGTGCTCGAGCATTTCTATCCGTACTTTGACACGGTGGGGGAGTGGGACGGCGCGCTGACCGGCGCGCTGGCGGACGCGGCGGAGGCGGGCGATGCGAGGGCGTACGAGCGAGCGCTGCGTCGGCTGGTCGCGCGGCTGGGCGACGGCCACGGGACGGTCGAGCGGTCGGGGCGCGTCGCGCAGCGCTATCTGCCGGTGCGCCCGGCGTGGGCGGGGGATGAGTTGGTGGTGGTCGGGCGGGTCGAGGGCGTGCGCGACCGGATCGAGATCGGGGATGTGATCGAGTCGATCGACGGGCGGTCGGCGATGGCGTGGCTGGACGAGGCGCGCGGGGAAATATCCGCGGCGACGGAGGGGTGGCTGCGGTTCCGTTCGGGGATGTGGTTCGTGATGGACCTGCCGACGCCGGAGCGGTTCGAGATGGTCGTGCGCTCGCCGGGCGGGGAGGCGCGGGTGTTGACGGTGGAGCGGTCGGTGAACTGGGCGGAGGACGAGGCATGGGGGGGGTGGGGGAAGGCGCCGGAGAACGGGTCGGAGCTGGCGCCCGGGATCGTGTACTTCAATCTCGTGGGGGCGGAAGAGTCGGAGTTTGAGCGGTACCTGGATGTGCTGGCGGGGTCGGAGGGGATCGTGTTCGACATGCGCGGGTATCCGGACAGCGCGGCGTTCCGGCTGATGTCCCACCTGACGGACGGCCCGGTGCGGAGCGCGCGCTGGATGATCCCGGAGGTGACGCGGCCGGGACGCGCCGGGTGGGCGTGGGGCGAGCCGGGGCGGTGGCTGATCCAGCCGCGTGCGCCGCGGCTCACGGCGGAGACGGTGTTCCTGGTCTCGGAGGGGGCGATCTCGTACGCCGAATCGATCATGGGGATCGTCGAGCACGAGGAGATGGGGACGATCGTGGGGACGCCGACGGCGGGCACGAACGGGAATGTGCACGAGATCATGCTGCCGGACGGGTTCCATGTGATGTGGACCGGGATGAAGGTGCTCAAGCACGACGGGTCGCGGCACCACGGGGTGGGGATCGTGCCGGAGGTGGAGGCGCGTCCGACGCCCGCGGGGATCGCGGCGGGGCGGGACGAGGTGCTGGAGCACGGGGTGCAGGTGCTGCGGGCGAAGCTGGCGGCGGCGCGTGAGAATGGTCCGCCCTGAGGGTGGGCTGGGATCAGGGATTTGGGATCAGCCAATAGCCATTAGCCATTAGCCATTAGCCATTAGGAATTATGGAAAGAGCGCCCGAAGGGCGCTCTTTCCCTGATCCCTTCTTCCCGATCCCTTCCTCCTCACGGGCATCCGGTGTTGTAGCGTGCCATGAACTCGGCGATGTCGAAGAAGTTGAGGATGCCGAAGGGCGCGGCGATGTCGGCGATGGGATCACCCGCGTTGTAGTCGGCGATGAACTGGGAGATGTCGAAGAAGTTGAGGAGACCGTCCGCGTTGAAGTCGGCCTTGCAGATGGCGCCGACGCGGATCTCGGTGGGGAAGTAACGGGCGCGGATCTCCAGGCGCGGATCGGCGGGGGTCGGTGCGATGATCTGGCTGAAGCGTCCCGTGACGCCGCCGGCGGCCGAGACGATGACGCTGGCCCAGTAGTCCGCCGGGTTGAACCCGTCGAGCAGGTGGACGCTGAGCGTGCCGTCGGCGTGGAAAGTGGAGGTGGAGGAGAGGCGGTCGGCGTTGGAGGGGGAGGCGATCTCGGCCTCGAAGACGGCGGTGGTGGTGAGGGTCACGGGCTGGGCGGCGTGCATCAGGCCCACGCCCGCGGCGCCGGGGGCGATCGTGCCTCGCAGGGTCAGCGGCGCGTTGACGCGCCCGATGCCCTCCAGGCGCAGGGCGGGGCCGATGATGGCCGTGGCGTCGGGAGCGGCGGTGATGTCGGCGTAGGGGGGGGTCGCCCCGAGCGTGACGACCCCATCGCCGCCGAGTTCGAAGGTCTCGTCCCAGTGGAGCGCGGTCCCCGCGCCGGCCTGGGTGGGGTTGACGATGATCCGACCGTTGAGGGCGGTGCCGGGCCGGACGACGAGAGTTCGGTAGACCCCGATGTGGAGCAGGGCGTCGATGGAGGCGTCCGCGACGGCGGCGTTGGCGTTCGTGACGCGGATCAGGCCGCCGTCCTCGGTGCGGATCGCGCCGCCGTTGACGGTGGAGGTGTTGAGCTCCACGACGCTCCCGGTCCCGCTCGCGACGAGCGTGCCTCCGGGGGTCTGGTTCAGCGTCACGCTCTGGAGCAGCATGATCCCGCTGTTGACGGCCGACATGACGGCGTTGTTGGTTTTGGGCTGGCCGGTGATGGTCATGACGCCGCCGGGCAGGTCGGCGGAGATCAGGCTGTTGTTGGTCAGGGCGGCGTTGACCTGGCCCCGGCCGCGGATGGTGTGCCCGTGGGCGTGGGTCAGCGAGTTTCCCGGGGCGTTGTTGATCTGCGCGTAGGGGGCGATGGGCGCGAGATGCACGACGCCCTGGCCCGCCAGCACGGCCCCGTCGGCGAAGTGCAGGGCGGTCCCCGCGCCGGCCTGCGTGGGGTTGACGGTGATCGTGCCGTTGTTGGTCAGCGTTCCATTGACAGACATGGTGCGGTAGACCGTGACATCGACATGACCCCGCGTCTGCACCGAGTTGAGCGTGCTGTCGAGCACGGAGACGACACGCCCGGACCCGGTCGATTCGAGCAGGCCGGAAGCAACCGTGGCGTTGCTGAGTTCGACGCGGCTGCCGTCCTCGGCCCGGATCACGCCGCCGGGCCCGTTGTTGACGGTGACATCGACCAGGTTGAGGATGCCGCCGCCGGTGGCGTGCATCAGGGCGTTGTTGGCCTTGGGCGCCCCGAAGACCTCCATGCGGAGATCCGGGCGGTCCGCGTTGATGCGCCCGTTGTTGGTCATCGAGGCCGCGACGCGTCCCGCGCCGCGGATCGTGTGCCCCGCGCCGTGGGTCATGGACGCGCCGTCGGCGGTGGACACCTGGGCGTAGATGCTGTTGGCGGCCAGCACGACCTCCCCGTCGCCCGCGAGGGTTGACCCGTCCAGGAAGCGCAGGAACGCCCCCGCGCCGGCGGCGGTCGGGTTGACCGTGATGCGCCCGGCGTTGGTCAGGGTGTTCTGGATGCTGAGCGCGCGGAAGACCTGGATCTCGATCTCCCCTTCGGTTCGGACATTGTTGAAGTGCGAGTCCGTGGCGACCGTTGCGACGCCGCCGCCCTGCCCGCGGACGCTCCCGCCGATGACGGTCGGGCCGCTGAGTTCGACGCGGCTGCTCGGGCCGTCGGCGAGGATGAGGCCCTGCGCTCCCTGGCTGATGGTGGTCGCGCCGAAGCGGAGGATGGACCCGCCGACCGCGCGGAAGAGCGCGTTGTTGGTCTTGGGTGAGCCGTCGATCGTCATCACCGCGCCGGGGACCGTGGCCGAAACCGTTCCGTTGTTGACCAGCTCGGCGGAGACGCGCCCCCGGCCGATGATCTCGTGCCCGGCGGCGTGGGTGACGACCGCGCCGGAAGCGGTGGCCAGATCGGAGTAGGGGCTGCTGGCGTACAGGTTGAGCACGCCCGTCCCCCCGAGCGTGGAACTGGTCTCATACCGCAGCGACGCGCCCGCGCCGTCCTGCGTCGGGTTGACCACGATGGCGCCGTGGTTCTCGACCGGTCCGAACATCCTCAGCGTGCGGAATACCGCGATATTGAGCTGCGCCTGGGGGTTGGAGATCAGCAAGGCCCCGGCGGACTGGTCGAAGCGGACATCCACGGCGTAGGCCCCGTCCAGGCCCAGCCGGACCGGATCGGAAGCGCCGGGCACCAGGGCGGGGTCCCAGTTCGCGGCGACATCCCAGAAGCTGCTGGCCGGCGTGCTCCAACTGACGGGCGTGCCGGCGTGTGCCGCCAGCGCCGTGGTGAGGGTGGTTGCGAGAACGGTGATGAGGGAGCCGGAAGCACGCATGGGTCTCTCTCCTTTGTCGGGTACGACGGGTGAAGGCAAGCGGGGGGCCACCGTGGCCCGAGTGCATGAAGGTACACCAGGGGCTTGACGCTTCCCATACGCCGATCGGCGTATGGCGTGGGCCGGTACGGGCAAGGCCGGCTCGGTGGGCGTGGGGCGGGCCGTGGGGGTTGGGGGTTAGAGATCAGCCACTAGCCACTAGCCACTCGAAATTATGGAAAGAACGCCCGAAGGGCGCTCTTTCCCTGATCCCTGATGGCTGATCCCTGATCCCTTCTTATCCCTCACGGGCATCCGGTGTTGTAGCGTGCCATGAACTCGGCGATGTCGAAGAAGTTGAGGATGCCGAAGGGCGCGGCGATGTCGGCGATCGGGTCGCCGGCGTTGTAGTTGGTGATGAACTGCGAGATGTCGAAGAAGTTGAGGAGGCCGTCGGAGTTGGCGTCCGCCCGGCAGAACGCGCCGATGCGGATCTGGGTGGGCAGGTACACGGCGCGGAACTCGAGGCGGGCGTCGGCGGGCTGGGGGGCGTTGATGCTGTCGAAGGCGCCCGTGACGCCCTGGCTGGCGGTCACGATGGTGGCCGTCCAGGTGAGCGGGGGGTTGAAATCATCGACGAAGGCCACGCTCAGCGTGCCGTCGGCGTGGAAGGAGGAGGTGGAGCTGAGCAGGTCCGCGTTGTTGTTGCCGGCGACCTCGATCTCGAGGGTGGAGGAATCGGAGAACGAGACGGGCTGGCTGGCGGTCATCGTGCCCAGGCCCAGGCCCGGGGCGATGGTGCCGTGGTGGTTCAGGGAGACGCCGACGGTCCCGATGCCCTCCAGGCGTTGTCCCGGCCCGAGTGTGAGGACGGCCCCGGCGGTGGCGGGCGACAGCTGGGAGCGGGTGCTGACGCCGCCGAGGGTGATGCGGCCTTCACCGGTCAGGACGGCGCCATCGGTGATGCGCAGGGTGGTGTTGACCGCGCCATTCGTCGGGTTGATGTTCAGGCGGCCGGTGTGATGGATGGCGCCCGACGCGACGAGCTGGTGGCCGGCGGTGAGCCGTGCGTCCGCGTCGAGGGTCAGGTTCTCGATGCCGGTGTTGTTGAGTATGGTGACGATGCCGCCGTCGGAGGACCGGATGGAGCCGCCGGCGACCGCGGCGCCGCTGAGCTGAACGACGCTGCCGTCGCCCTCGGCGGTGATGACGGCGTTCGTGCTCTGCTGCACGCCGACGAACTGGATCGTGAGCGCCCCCCCGCTGACGGCCTCCATGCGTGCGTTGTTGAACTTCGCGCCGGTGCCCAGGGCCAGCTCGCCGCCGGGGACATCGGCGGAGACCAGCCCGTGGTTGACAAAGCCGGCGCTGAGAACGCCGTGACCATGAATGGCGTGGCCCGCGTCCTGCGTGAGGACGGCCCCCCCGGTCGCCGGAGTGATCTGGGCGCGGGTGCTCGTCCCGTTGAGTGTGACGCGCCCCCCGCCGGTCAGAGCGGTCCCGTCCGCGATGCGGATGGTCGTGTTCACGGCCGCGTTCGTCGGGTTCACGGTGATCTGGCCGTCGTTGCGGATGACGCCGCTCACATCGAGGAGGTGCCCGGGCGTGATCCGCGCGTCCGCGTCCGCGGTCAGGCCGCTCCAGGCGGAGCTGCTGGTGATGGTGAAGATCGCGTCGTCGGCGGATCGGAGCGTGCCCCCGACGATGCTGGCGGCGCTGAGCAGCACGACGCTGCCCTCGCCTTCCGCGGCGATGACGGCGTCGGGGTGCTGCGTGACCGTCAGGGACTGGAGCTGGAGCGTGGCCCCACCGACGGCTTCCATGCGCGTGTTGTTGCTCGTGGGGCGCGTGCTGACGGTCAGCTGAGCGTCGGGGACATCGGCGGAGACGAGGCCGTTGTTGGTCAGCGTGATGTTCAAGACCCCCCGGCCGTGGATAGTGTGGCCGGCCGAGTTGGTCAGGGCGGCGTCGGCGGTCGCGGGGGTGACCTGGGCGCGGGTGCCGGTCCCGTTGAGCGTCACGCGGCCTTCGCCCGTCAGGACGGCCCCGTCCGCGACCCGCAGGGTGGTGTTGATCGCGCTGTTGATCGGGTTGATGGTGATCCGCCCGTCGTTGCGGATGACGCCGCTCGCGTCAACAAGATGGCCGGGGTTGAGGCGGGCGTCCGCGTCGAGGGTGAGGCCGTGAAGCCCCGATGTGTTGAAGATCGAGATGAACCCGCCGCCGGAGGACAGGAGCGAGCCGCCGGTGACGGCGGCGTTGCTGAGTTCGACGACGCTGCCGGCGCCGTCCGCGGCGATGACAGCCCCGGCGTCCTGCGCGACGGCGGCGGACTGGAGGACGAGCGTGGCCCCGCCGACGGCCTCCATGCGCGCGTTGTTGGTCTTGGGGTGGGTGCTGAGTGTCAGGCTGCCCGACGCGACATCGGCGGACACCAGCCCGTTGTTGACCAGCGCGACTGTGACCACGCCCTGGCCCCGGATGGTGTGACCCGCGGACTGGGTGAGAACGACGCCGGCGACGCCGGGGATGATCTGGGCGCGGGTGCTGGTCCCGTTGAGGGCGATGTGCCCCGGGCCGGTCAGGGCCGCGTTCGCGTTGAGCTGGAGGGTGGTGTTCACCGCGGTGTTCGTCGGGTTGATGCTGACCAGGCCCTGATTGGCGATCGGGCCGTGGACGGTGAGCGTGCGTCCCGGATTCAGAACGAGCGTCGCGTCCGGATTGGCCAGCGTGAGGGAGGCGGCGGAGGCGTTCTGCGATGTGATCGAGACCAGGTAGGCCCCCTTGAGGCCGAGGAGGACCCCGTCCGATGCGCCGGGGATGGTCGCGGGGTCCCAGTTGGACGCGAGGTGCCACACGCCGCCGGCCGGGTTGGTCCACGCGACCGGCGTGCCGGCATGAGCGGTCAGGGTGGCGGCGGCGAAGGCGCCCGTGCAGGCGAGTCGGATGGTGTTCATGTCGGGCCTTCCATGGTGGGGTTCGGATCACTCGGCCGATCGGATGGACAGGACAGACACCCGGACCAAGGGACTACGAGCGTACCTGCGTGAGGCGAAAATACGGCATGAAGTTCACGCGGGATGAGGAAAAAACCGCCTTGCGAGGCGGCTTTTGTGCGTTCTGAACCGATTATGGGACGGTTTACGGGCAGCCCGCGTTATACACATTCAGGTATGCCGCGAGGTCGAAAAAGTTGAGTTCGCCGAAGGGGGCGGCCAGGTCGGCGGCGGGATCGCCCGCATTGAACAGGGCCAGGTAGGCGGACAGGTCGAAGAAGTTGAGCACGCCGTGCGGCTCGGCCAGGTCGGCGACCGAGCAGCCCGCCGGGTCTTCGCAGACGAGCGTCTCGACGCGGAAGGCGTCGATGGCGGCTTCGACCACGGAACCCGCGCCCTCGTCGGCGGCAATGAATCGCATCCGCATCTGGGCGGTCAGGGGGAGCAGGTCGGCCGGGCGGAAGGCGTGGTGGAACCAGCCGCCGGAGACCTGGTCGCCGGTGGGGCCGACGATTTCCACGCTGGTCCAGGTTTGGCCGTTGTTGTTGGAGATGTCGATGCGGAAGACATCCTCGAAGGGCGACGCGCCGGCGGAGTTGGAGAACCAGCGCCAGTAGGAGATGGTGGTGGCCTGCGGCGCGTCGGAGAGGTCGAGGACGGGGGTGGTCAGGGTGGTGCGTCCGTTGTCCACATCGCTGCCGCCGACGCCGCCGCCGGTGTGCTGGCCGGTGACATAGCAGTATTCGCCGTCCACGCCGGTGCCGGGCTGGGCGGCGGTGCCGACGGGGATGACGCGGGTCCAGATGCCGCTGATGGCGTTGTCGCCCGGCGCGCCGACGACCCAGCCCTGATGGGTGGCGAAGTTGTCGTAGAAGATTTCCAGGATCTTGTCGGCCACCTCAAAGGCGATGGCGCCGGCCGGGGCGCTGGCGGGGTAGGTGGCGGTCTGGCCCTCGGCGGTGGTGGCGGTGAAGTAGGCGCGGAGGGCGGCGCCGCAGGCGGCGGGCGGGGTGCTCGCCGACCAGGTGCCGTCGCCGTTGTCGATCGCGCTCACGGGCTGGAAGCCGTCGCCCGTGTCGATGAAAGCCTGGACCGAGGCGACGGGGTTCTCCGCGGAACGCACCACCACCCGGGCCGAGAGGGCGGCCCCCCCGCCGGGCGGCACGGTGGCGGGCAGGTCCGCGGGCGAAACCGCGACCGCGGCCGGCTCCGCGTCGAGACGCAGGACGAACAGGCCGCGCTCGATGTCCGAGACGATGATGCTGCCCGAGGGGAAGAAGGGGTAGTTGGACCAGGTGCCGTTGAACTCCGCGCTGTCCGAGCCGGGGAAGGTGTCGAACCAGGCGAGTTCGGTGGGGTTCTCGGGGTCGAGGGCGTCGAAGACGCGCAGGCCGGAGCGGTAGTTGGACTGGAAGATCAGCCCGTCGTGCGTGTAGAGGTTGTGGTCGATCGCGGGCAGCCCGTTGCTGAACTGGCCGACGAAAGTGGGGTTCGTCAGGTCCTCGATGTTGAAGATGCGGGTGGTGCCCGGCTGCCCGGTGTACATCTCGTCCAGCTCGTCGTTGAGGTACAGGTACCGCTGGTCCTCGGACAGCCAGGTCTGGTGGGCGTATCCCGCGTTGGGGTAGAAGATGGTCGAGAGCAGCTGCGGTGCGGTCGCATCGGTCACATCGACGATGCGGATGCCCGTCTCGGTGTGCCCGGTGTTGTACCCGCCGGAGCAGAAGCCGATCTCGCGTCCGGCGAAGGGGCCGGAGCGCATCGTGGCGACCTGGGCCTCGTGGACATACATCTGGGTCCAGCCGCCGGCGAAGACGGGCTGGGTGGGGTTGGAGATGTCGATCTTGACCAGCCCGCCGTTGCCGATGTTGGCGCCGGCGATCCACAGCGTGCCCGCTTCCTCGTTGGCCGCGATGGTGTGGGTGGTGGAGTAGCCGCCGCTGGTCCAGTTCCGGACGAGCGTGACCTGGCCCTGGTCGATGTTGTTCAGATCCATGATCTGGAGGCCCGAGCCGCCCTCGGAGACGCCGTAGGCGTACCGCCCGACGACCTTGACCCCGTGCCAGAGGGAGGTGGGGCCTTGGATGGTGGCGATGATCTGCGGGTTGGTGGGGTCGGTGATCTCGACGAAGCCGAAGCCGCCCTCCAGGCCCATGATGGCGTACTCGCGCCCGGACGGGGAGACATAGCCCCAGCAGTCGTTGCCGCTGGCGCGGGCGACGCCGGTGAAGTGGTTGAGGGGGATGTGGCTGAGCAGGGTCATGCCGGAGGAGTCGAACCCGCCGCCGCGCGGGGTGGGATCCCCGAGGCGGTAGATGTCGCCGAAGACGGGGGGCAGGCGGCGGCTGAGTTTGCGGAGGTCCTCATCACCGGAAGCCGCGCTCGTGAGCATCACCATCGCGACGAGCGGCAATCCGACGGCAAGGCCCGCGCGGCGGGCGTTCGGGGACAGATCCATCCTGGCGTTCCTTACTTCAGCGGGCGCACAGAACGCGCGCCCGGACTCTGGGGGGAAGGGGACTTGCTCTCTTATCCGTCCGGGAAGGGTTCGCGGTTGCAACCCGCCCGATCCGCACGCGAAGAATGGAGCATGATGCTCCCGGCGGCGATTCTGGTGCTGGGTCTGCTGGCGGGTGCGTCCGAGGCGGGTTACGCCCCAGATGAGCCTGCCCCGGCGGCGGCTCCGCTCTTCCTGCTTGTCGACGACGCGGTGGTGCCGGAAGTCACAATCCGCTGGGTCGCCCGCGGCCAGGCGCGTGAGTATGTCGTTTCTCGCGGGTTCGCCGCCCCGGACGACGCGGAACTTGTCGAAGGCACCAACCTGCGGCTCGGGGTTTCACTGGGCGGCACACGCCTGGAGATGGGGGCGGGCCACCCGCGCGGGGCGCTGCTGCGGGTCGAGGCGCGCAAGGCGGAGCCGGGCAGGGCGCTGTTCTCGGGCGTGGACCCCGGCACGAGCGTGCGGCTGGAGGTGCGCGGGGTGCGGTTCAACCAGGCGGTGACGCCGCGGTCCGGGTCGGCGATCGTGCATCTGCGGTATTCGCTGGGCGATCTGGAGGCGTGCTCGCTGCCGCCGGACGCGGCCAGCCAGTTCCTGCTCAGCGACCCGGCGGATACCCTGGGCGGGCTGGTCAGGAACGGCGTGAACGCCCGGGCGGACGCTCTCGGTGGCGGCGAAGGCCGTGGACGAGCGGAAGCGGTGGTCGAGGACGACGGCACGGTGCGCCTCACGGTGGACATCCCGTACGCCCTGCTCCGCCACCCGCGCGACCCGTGGGCCAGCGAGCTGCCCGGCACCTTCTTCGAGCCGGTGCGCCTGCACGCGGAGGTCGAAGTGCTGCCGGAGGGCGAGCTTCGCAAATCGCAAATGGCAAATCCGGAAATGGCCAATCAGGATTGAACCGCGCGTCCTGATTTGCTATCTGGCCCTTTCCCCGCCATCGGGCGGCACGCCGATGTCCTCGTCCCAGAGGTCGGGGCGTTCGGCGATGAAGGCCCGCATCAGTTCGATGCAGCGCGGGTCGTCGGCGAGGACGACCTTGATGCGCTCGGCCCGCAGCCAGTCCTCGCGCCCCATGAAGGTCTCATGCTCGCCGATGACGACGCGGGGGATCTGGTGCAGCACGGCCGTGCCGGTACACATGGCGCAGGGCGAGAGCGTGGAGGCGAGGGTGAGGGTGTGCCAGTCGCGCCGTCGTCCGGCGTTGCGGATGCAGACGGTCTCGGCGTGGGCCGTGGGGTCGCCGGTCTGGACGCGGAGGTTGCGGCCCCTGGCGACGATGGAGCCGTCCGGCGCGATCAGGGCGGAGCCGATGGGGATGCCGCCCTGGCGCAGGCCGGCGCGGGCCTCTTCATAGGCGGCGTCGAGGGCGAGCCTGTCGTGGGGACTGAGGGCGGGCATGGGAGAGGTCCGGGGAAAAGGGGCGAGGGAAGGGGGGAAGACATGGCTCGGCGAGTCGTGCCGCCGGGGAGGAGGAAGCCGACTGCAAGCCGGCCCCACGGGAAACAGGGGGATTTTTCTCCACGGCAAAATGATACGCGATTCATGCCGAATTCACGCGGACGGGCGTGGGGGCGGGGTATCTCTGTGCATGTTGATGGTCGTGCATGGCTGCGATGCGGAGCCGGGACGGCCGGGAATCAAGACCCAGAGATCCGCAAGACTCAAAGAAATAGGAGGTTTCCCATGATGATCCTGACCAACACCGCGCTCGCTCTTTCTGTCCTCGTCGGCGCTCCCGGCGCGGGCGTGACGGACACGCGGGCCACGATGACGGTCGCCCAGTTCGAGGCGCTCAGCGGCACCGTGAAGAGCGCGGACATGTCCGCCAAAACCTTCACCGTCACCACCGACGCCGGCGAGGAGCGCAAGGCCAGCTGGAACGATGACACCGTGTTCCTGCTCGACGGCGAGACCTCCGACGCCAAGTCCGTCCTCGTGACGGACGGCAAGATCCGCGCGTCCCTGGGCGAGAACGGCGTGGCCACCAGCGTGAGCCGCTGGAGCGAGTAAGCGTCTCCTGAGTCCACCGTCCCCCCTGGGTCCGCTTGATGCGGGCCGCGGCCCGGGTCGGTCATGCGTGGCGTTTCGGTGGAGGAACGGACGCCGCGAGCACGGTTTCGGGTGCCCTCTCAGCCGTGCGGGCCGACTCGGGCCTTTGCTCTCAACGGGTCGTGTGACGCCCCGGGCCTGATGCCCCGGGGGCACGCGGTCCAGAATACAAGCCGGGCAGGCCCTGCACGGGCGTGCCCGGCTTTGCCGCGCCCGGGCCGGACCGCCTCGTTCATTCGGTCGGCGCCGGGTAGACTGGCCGCATGACCGACACCAACCCCGGCGGTTTGGTGGTCTTCGACCACCCGCTCATCCGCCACAAGATGACCATCATCCGTGACGAGCGGACCAGCCACCGCCAGTTCCGGGCCACGCTCGCCCAGATCGCCGGCCTGATGGTCTACGAGGTCACGCGCTCCTTCGAGACCGAGACCTTCCCCGTCCGCACCCCGCTGGTGGACACCACCGGCCACCGCGTGCGCGGCGTCATCACCCTCGTGCCCGTGCTCCGCGCCGGGCTGGGCATGATCGACGGCATCCTGGATGTGATGCCCGAGGCCCGCGTCGGCCACCTGGGCATGGCCCGGGACGAGCAGACCCTCGAACCCAAAACCTATCTCAGCAAACTCCCGCGTGATCTCGACGCCGGCCCGGTGGTGCTGGTCGATCCGATGCTCGCCACCGGCGGCAGCGCGTCCGCCGCCGTCCGCCTCCTGCGCGAGGCCGGGGCCGTGGACCTGCGCATGATCTGCCTGGTCGCCGCCCCGGAGGGCGTCGCCCGCCTCCGCCGCGACCATCCCGACCTGCGGGTGTACGCCGCCGCGCTGGACGAGCGTCTGAACGAGAAGGGCTACATCCTGCCCGGCCTGGGCGATGCGGGCGATCGCATGTACGGAACGACCTGATCCGGATCACGCTTGAAAATCGGGCGTGGCCCGGACAAGCCGCGACTGCGAGGGAGCGGCCGAGCGACGCACACGCCCTTCGCGTCCGGCAAACCACGGCGGGCCGCAAGCCCGCTCCTTTGCGGTCGCGGCTTGTCGGAGGTCAAAAAAGAACAAGGCCCCGCGTGGTGCGGGGCCTTGCGGTTCACCGTGTGTGCGGTGCGAGGCTTACGGGCAGCCGGCGTTGTAGGCGTCCATGAAGGCGGAGATGTCGAAGAAGTTGAAGACGCCGAAGGGCGCGGCGATGTCGGCCGCGGGATCCTGGGCGGTGTAGGCGTCCAGGTAGGCGGAGATATCGAAGAAGTTGACGAAACCGTCGTCGTTGAAGTCGGCGGTGCAGCCGGCGGCCAGGGTGGGCACATGGGCCAGGCCGGAGATGGAGGCGGGGCTGCCGGAGCGGAACAGGCCGATCTCGACCTGGCCGGTGGTGGGGGCCGCGCTGGTCTCGAACCAGAAGTTGTACATGCTGGCCCAGCGGACGGCGTTGGCGTTGGGGTTGATGTCGAAGGTCTGGGTGGACCAGGAGAGCTTGTTGCCGTCGTCAACGGGGGTCCAGGGGGTGTTCTGGGTCGGGTCGCCGGAGTGGTAGGAGATGCCGTTGAAGCCGTAGTTGCCCGATCCGGTGTTGACGGGGATCGAGATGGAGGCGGCCGAACGGTGGGAGTTCTGGTTGTGGATGGCGTACTCGTAGCGCCAGTTGCCGTTGCCCAGGTCCACGGCCTTGGAGGCGAGGTGGAAGCGGCCCTCGCCGGGGATGTCGATCTGGGAGATCATGACGGAGTTGTCGGGCTGGTTGGGTCCGTTGCCGTGGAGCTGCCAGGCGAAGATGGCGGGGGTCTCGCGGATGGTGCCGCCGGAGCCGCCCATGGCGAAGTTGGCCTGGTTGACCGTCATGCGGCGGTAGGAGGTATTGTTGAACTGGTTGCCGGCCAGGGCGTCGTCGCGGGCGGTGTACTGGCCCTCGGCGAAGAACTGGCCGTTGCTGACCATGGCGTCGGCGGGCACCTGCAAACGCTTGAAGACGGCGTTGCCGGTCTGGCTGATGAAGGAGGGCGGCCAGGGGAACTGGCCGGTGTAGGCGTTGATCTCAAAGCGGGGGCCCAGGTCGGTCTGGGTCGCGTTGAGGCTGGCGGTGTAGGGGTCGGAGCAGCCGGGGCCGAGAGCCTGCCAGCTTCCGCCGGCTCCGCAGCCGAAGCCGCAGGCGTTCTGCTGCAGGGCGGCCCAGGAGTGCTTGACGAAGGCGGCGCCGAGCTGGGTCATCCGGCCGTTCTCGATCTTGTAGAGGCTGGTCGAGATGACGGGGTGGTTGACGGTGTTGGCGATCCAGTTGGCGGCTGTGGTGCCCTTGTTGCAGGCGGTGGTGCCGATGGAGTAGGCGCGGGTGCCTCCGATGACGCCGTGGCTGATCACATCAAGGAGCTCGCCGCAGATGACATCGGGGGTGGCCATGGCCGAGCCGGTGCAGAGACCGACCACGGCAGCGGTAATGAAACGGTGCATGAAAGTCCTCCAGAATCGTGGTTTGAGGTGTCCGTCGGCGAGCATACCACAAAGGCGGTCGCCTGTGGAACCCGAATCCTCACATTTTCACATTTTCCGAACAAAGTACGAATCACGGACAGCCGGCGTTGTAGAGGTTGATGTACCGGCTGATGTCGAAGAAGTTGAACTCCCCGAAGGGCGCACCCAGGTCGGCGGCGGGGTCCTGGGCGTTGAACGCGGCCATGAAGGCGGCGATATCGAACATGTTCAGCACGCCGTACGGCTCGGCGAAGTCCGCGGGGCAGCCGCTGCCGGTCATGCGGCTCCAGGCCGAGGCCGGGACCGGGCGTCGGGAGATGTTCGCGCCCTGGTAGCGGACGATGAGGCCCGCCCCGCCGCCGTTCTCGAAGAACTCGGCCCGGAGATGGTGCTTGCCCTGTTCCATGGGGAGAACGATCCAGTAGTCCCTCATGCCGTGAAGCCCGTCGTTGTCAACGATGAGCTCGTCGTCCAGGAAGAGCAGGGAGCCGTCGTCGGACTCGATGGCGAGCTGGTACCAGCCGGTCTCGGGGATTTCCAGCATGGCGGTAAAGACCGCGCCGACCTGGTCGGCCCGGCCCGAGGTGGCGAAGTTGCCCTCGGTCGAGGGGAAGTTGATCTGGGGGACGATGTCGGAGAGGTAGGGGGTGAGGGGATCGAAGTTGGGGATGACCTGGGGATTGGTTCCCAGCGCGTAGTAATCGACCTCAACGCCGGGCTCGGTGGTGATGCTGGGCGGCGCGGCGCGGCGCAGGGCCAGCACATCGAGCGAGACCGTGGCCGAGCCGGCGGCCCCGGCCGTGTAAGTGAACGAGTCCGGCCCGGAGTAGCCCGGGGGGGCGGTGTAGAGAAGGTGGGCGAACTGCGGGCTGCCGTGGACGACCAGTTGCAGGCTGCCGCCCGCGGCGGTGGTCGCGGGGAAGCTGGTGATGGTCAGGGGCGTGGGCAGGCAGGTGGTGGCGGCGTCGTTGCTGAGCACATCGAGCTCGGCGTTCATGCCCTCGGCGACCTGGAAATGGTCGTTGCGGGCGTAGGCGACATCGGCGGTGGTCAGGTTGCAGGCGGCGCTGTTGAGGAACTGGAGGATGCGCTGCTCGACGCGGGGGCCGAGGCGCATGACCATGTTGGAGAGGCCGCCCGGGCAGAGGTGGCAGTAGGACATGATGCTCGCGTCCTGGGCGAGGGTGCAGTCGCCGTTGCCGCAGCCGTCGATGGGCGGGTTGTACCCGTCGTGGGTGTGCCCGGAGCCGAAGTTGTGGCCGAGTTCGTGGGCGACGACCATGAGGTCCCAGTTCTGGTGGGAGTTGTCCTGGACGGGGATGGGGAAGAAGCCGTTGAGGTTGGCGGAGACGCCGTGGCCGTACTCGGTGTTGCACAGGGCGTTGAGGTAGGCGAGGCCGCCGCCCAGCCCGCGGGCGGAGAGGCCGTGGACGGTGTTGCGGGGGACATGGCGCATGGCCAGGTTCCAGTGGTCGCGCATCTCGTCGAGGAAGTCCCCGGTGCCGCTGTTGCCGTGGTAGGGATCGACATTGGCCGACCAGACGCGGAGGTAGGGCACGAGCAGGGTGACATTGACATCGCGTTCGTAGATGGTGCTGGTCGCGGCCAGGAGGGTCTGGGCGTACATGGCGGAAATCGCGGTGTTGCCGCCGAAGAGGTGGGCGGTGAACTCGTAGTCGGTGTCGATGGCGACGCGGGCGACGCGGCAGGGGGCCGCGCCGCGCTGGGTCAGGGTCTCGCCGTTGATGTCGCCGGGCCACTGCTCGGGCATCTTGCCGCGGGGGTAGAAGAAGGGGTTGTGGGGGTCAGTGCCGCAGAGCGAGTCGCCCACGCCCAGGTTCAGCTCGCTGGCCAGGGCCGAGCGGATGGCCTGGTCCATCCCGGCCTCGCCGGAGCTGATGATGCGGACCTCCTCGTGCGTGCGAACGAACCCCGTCACCTGGTGCGGGGTGATGGAGAGGAAGGCCAGCGAGTCGGGGTCGCCCGCGAGGCCGCCCTTGAGCAGCACGACGCCGGAGAGGTCGATGGGGTGCTCGTCGCCGTGCTCATCCACCGAGACCACGCGGGCGCCCGGGGCGAGGTTGGTGAAGCGGGTCAGTTCGAGGATCTCTTCACCCCCGACGACGGGCAGGGCCACGCGGGTGACGGCGCCCACGGGCACGCTGGTCAGGCCCGCCAGGTCCGAGATCGCCCGCGCGGTGGGCATGGGCTGCGGGGTGCGGGGGGTGGGATCGGCGGCGAGGGCGGGCATGGCCAGACCGGCGGACAGCAGCGAGAGCCACAAAGCGGGATACGCTCGCATGGGCGAGTCTCCTCTCTAGGAAAAAAACCCAATATGACCGGGCCGTGGGAGGCCGGGGACAGAGTACCCCAAGAACAGGGGGTCTGTGGAACGAAACGCCAGGACAACCTGTCGGTGACAATCTATCCGAGGGTGGCGGGTGGACGGCTGCATTTTTTTTGGACCGGGTGAATGTGGGGAGTCATACGAGTTCCCTCCGGACAAGCCGCAGGCGCAGGGGGGAAGCGATGGAGCGACGAAGGGAGGGGAGGGAAGGAAAGGAGGGGGGAAGGGGGGGGATATGGGGGGATGGGGGATGGGAAGGCTCGGCTTGGTCCGGCGAGCCGTGGGACCGGGGGAAGCGTCGGCACGGAGTGCCGACCTACCAAGGGGGGGCGTGGTTGGGGGCGTACGATGGCAGCCGCCTGTCCGCGATGGGTGTTCGTGCGGATCAGGGGCGTTGGCCGGGCCGTCTGTCGGGCCGAGATGGAGCAGCGGGATGAGCCAGTCCGCCCACAAAGCCGGGACGGTCGGTACGCCGTCGGAGCCGGCCCGCGCGGCCGGCGCGCTCTCGGTGCGGGATCTGGTCTTCGCGTACCCCGGGGCGTCCGAGCCGACGGTGCGGGTGCGCCGGCTGGACCTGGGGGCGGGCGAGCAGGTGGTCCTGACGGGTTCGTCCGGGCGGGGCAAGAGCACCCTGCTGCACCTGATCGCCGGGCTGATGGAGCCGACGCGGGGCGAGGTGGTGATCGACGGCACGCCGCTGGGGTCGCTGGGCGGGTCGGCCCGGGATCGGTTCCGGGGGCGGCATGTGGGCATGGTGTTCCAGACCTTTCATCTGTTGCACGGGTTCAGCGCGTTGGAGAATGTGCTGGCGGCGCTGATGTTCTCGGACCTGTCGAGGGGCGGGCACCAGGGACGGGCGTCTGAGTTGCTGGGCCGGCTGGGGATCGAGCGGGTCCACGCGCCGGCGGAGGAGCTGAGCGTGGGCCAGCAGCAGCGGGTGGCCGTGGCGCGGGCGCTGGCCTGCCGCCCGACGCTGGTGCTGGCGGACGAGCCGACGGCCAGCCTTGATCCCGAGAACGCGGCGGAGGCGGTGGGGTTGCTCAAGGAAGCCTGCCGGGAGAACAACGCGGCGTTGCTGTGCGTGACGCACGATCCGTCTTTGGTGGGCCTGTTCGATCGGCACGAAACCCTGGACGCTCTGGCCGGTGGGGGGGGAGTCTGAGCATGGCGCTGACGGATTGGGCCATCGTGAGCCGGTCGATGTCCGGGCGTCGTTTCTCGACGGGCGTCACGGTGGCGTCGGTGGCGGTGGCGGTGGCGCTGATGACCATGCTGCTGTCGATGAAGGCGTCCGGGCGGGCGGCGTTCGAGCGGGGGACCGGCAACGCGCAGATGCTCATCACGCGGGAGTCGGGCGCGCTGACCAGCGTGCTCAACAGCATGTTCTACGCGGACGCGCCGGGCGCGGACATCCCCTGGGCGGACTTCGAGCGCCTGCGGGAGTCCTACCCGTTCGCGTGGGCCATCCCCACGGCCTTCGGCGACTCGTACCGCGGGATGCCGGTGATGGCCACCACCACCGAGTTCTTCACGAGGTTCCAGCCCGCGCCGGGCGAGGATTTCACGCTGCGCGAGGGGCGTTTGTTCGAGGCCCCGTTCGAGGTGGTGGCCGGGGCCGACGCGGCCCGCGTCGCCGGGCTGCGCGTCGGATCGGTCATCCACCTGTCCCACGGCGCGCCCCGGCAGTCGGGCACGCATGTGCACACCGAGTTCAACTACACGGTGGTGGGCGTGCTGAGGCCGACCGCCTCGCCGCACGACCGGGCGCTGTTCACCGACCTGGACAGCTCGTGGGTGCTGCACGCGCACGACCGACGGGTGGTGGAACTCGGCGCGGGCGTGACCACCACGCCCGCCGATCTGGTCGAGGTGGATCGCCGGATCACCGGGGTGTACGCCAACATCGGGGCGCGCACCGCCGCGCTGACGCAGATCCTCAGCGAGCTGCGCCGCGACCCGGAATGGACGGTGGCCCAGCCCGCGGACACCGTGCGGGGGCTTTTCGCGATCGTGTCCAGCGTGGACCAGCTGCTGGTGGCGATGGCGGCGGCGGTGTTCGTGTCGTCCGGCGTGTCGATCATGCTGGCGCTGTACAACTCGATGGAGCAGCGGCGGAAACAGGTGGCGGTGCTGCGGGTGCTTGGCGCCAGCCGCCGGCGGGTGTCCAACCTGGTGCTGACCGAGTCGGCGGCGATCGGGCTGATGGGCGGGACGCTGGGGGTGCTGCTGGGCATCGCCGGCGGGACGCTGGTGGCGGGCGTGCTGGAGGCGAGGCTGGGCCTGGTCGTCCGGCCCAGCCTGCCGCTGGACGGGTATCTGGCGATGGTGCTGGCCACGGTGGCGGTCTCGATGCTGGCCGGTGTGGCCCCGGCGGTGCTGGCCTACCGCACGCCGGTGGTGCGCCATCTGCGGCCGATCGGCTGAGCCGGGAACATTCCCGCCTCCACGGCGGTAGAACGGTGCGGAGGTCTGGATGCGGTACTTCTGGTCGCTGATTCTGGTGCTGGCGGTGGTGACGGCCGGGTTGTTCACCCTGCGTGTGTCGCGTGAGCGGGCGGCGTTGAGGCCGGTGGCCTCGGGCGCGCCTGCCGCGGGCGGCCTGGGTGAGGGCGGGTTCGGGCAGCGCCCGGCCCGTCCGGCGGTTGACCCTTCGCCCGCCGTCGTGCCCGCGTCTCCCGACCCCGCCCCGCCGGCGGACGCGCCCGAAGTTTCGGCGGGGTTCGCGTTCGAGGAGGAGGGGCTGCCCGCGCCGAGCGGGGAGGAGCAGGTCCGGCCTTCGGTGTCGCTCGCCGAGGATGCGTCGGTCGAGGTCGCGGCGGAGTCGGCGGTTCCGGTTGAGGAGGCGGCTCCCGCGTCGCAGTTCTCGCTGGATGCGTTGCTGGGTGTCGTGGCGGAGGTCGCGGAGCGGGTGGAGGTTCTCGCGGAAACTCCCGTGGCGGTCGCGGCTGAGTCGGCCCCCCCCGCCGCGCCCGTGCCGGACCCGATGATGGAGGCCGCGCTGGGCGCGAACGCGCTGGAGGCGGGCGTGGCCGGATCGCCCACTGCCACCGCCCCCGGCGTGGTCGGCCCCGCGTTCGAGGTGCGGGCGGACGGCTCGCTGTCGGTCGAGGGCGTGGGGGTGGTGCCGGGCAGCGGCACCGTGCAGCGGCCGTTCGTGCTGGACTGGGAGGTGCTGCGCTCGGTGCAGCGCGAGTTCAACCCGCGTCAGGGCAGGTCGGAGGTGCCGGACTGGTTGAAGCGGCTCGACGGCAAGCGGGTGCGGGTCGAGGGCAACACGCTGCTGCCGGTGGTGGCGCAGACCGCGGACGAGCTGCTGGTGATGCAGAACCCGTGGGACGGCTGCTGCCTGGGCGTGCCGCCCACGCCGTACGACGCGATCGAGGTGAAGCTGGCGAACGCGCAGCGGATGGGCAACTCGCCGACGAGCTACGGGCAGGTGGAGGGCGTGTTCAAGGTGGATCCGTACATCGTGTCCGGCTGGCTGCTGGGCCTGTACCTGGTGGAGGACGCGGTGTTCGAGGCCGCGGCGGGGATCGTGCTGCCGGAGATCTGATGAGGTTCGCCGTTGGGTTTCAACCAGCCGCGACCGCGAGGGGGGAAGAGACGGAGAGACGAAGTGAGGAAGAGGATCTTCCTTATGAAGGGCTGATGGAAGTTCTTGAACTTTCTTGACCCCTTCGAGGTCAGGTCATTGAGGTCGGCGGCTTTCCACGGGTTGCGCTTCGCTCCACCCATGGCGACAAACGCACGCCCCTTCGGGGCGTTTTTGAGCATGATCCCGGGATTCTGAGGCGATGCGTCTCAGTGCGTCTGGTCGCCCGCGGCGTAGTAGCCGCCGATCTCGGGGCCGATCAGCTCGGGTTCCGGCTCGGGCTTGGGCTTGCAGGTGGCCAGCATCAGCGCGCCCAGCATCGCGGAGAGGCAGGAGGCCATGAGGATGGCGATCTTGGCGTGCTCGAGGTTGGCCGGATCGTTCTTGTAGGCGAGGTTGGCGATGAAGATGGCCATGGTGAAGCCGATGCCGCCCAACATGCCCGCGCCCAGGATGTGGCGCCAGGTGACGCCGGTGGGCAGCGCGGCGATGCCGGATTTGACGGCGATGAACGAGGCCAGGGTGATGCCCAGGGGCTTGCCGATCACCAGGCCCGCGATCACGCCCAGGGCCACCCGGCCGGAGACGGCCTCGCCCAGTCCCCCTTGCAGCGGGATGCCGGCGTTGGCCAGAGCGAAGACGGGGATGATGAGGAACGCGGCCCAGGGGTGGAGCGTGGTCTCCATCCGGTGCAGCGGCGGCATGACGAACCGGGCGTTCTTCATCATGGCGTAGACGGCCGCCTGACGGACGGCGTTGCGCTTGATGTCGCTGTCGTCGCCGGCGTTCTCGAAGATCTCCAGCGCGCGCCGGGTGGAATAGGAGAACCGGACGGGGTCCACGCGGGAGTGGGCGGGGATGGTCATGGCCAGCATGACGCCCGCGATGGTCGCGTGGACGCCGGACAGGTAGACCATGTACCACAGGGGCAGTCCCAGCAGGAGGTACGGGATGGCCCAGCGGACCCGGAGCAGGTTCATGGTCATCAGGACGCCGACGATGCCGAGGGCGTACGCCAGGTACACGAGATCGGGATTGTCGGTGTAGAAGATCGCGATGACCACCAGCGCGCCCAGGTCGTCCACAATCGCGAGGCTGAGCAGGAAGACCTTGAGCGAGGTGGGGACTCGGTTGCCGAGCATGGCCATCACGCCCATCGCAAAGGCGATGTCGGTGGCCATGGGCACCCCCCAGCCGGGCATGGCGGCCGAGTCGCCCCAGTTCACGCCGGCGAAGATCAGGGCCGGGGCGATCATGCCGCCCAGCGCGGCGAAGATCGGCAGGGCCGCCTTCTTGGGCGAGGCCAGCTCGCCGGCCACGATCTCGCGTTTGATCTCCAGGCCCACCACCAGAAAGAACACGGCCATGAGCAGGTCGTTGATCCAGTGCGTCAGCCCGTGGCCGAGGAAGAGGTAGCTGCCCTCGGGGGCGGTGGGGGCGTGGTGGGCGCCGTCGTGCGGTCGGGGTGGCTGTTCGGCGTGCGGCTCGACGACAAGCCCGTTCAGGGCGCCGTCCCCGGCGGAGACGATCGGGCCGCCCATCCTGCCGTCACCGTTGGGGGGGGCGTGCTCCCCGTTGGCACGCTCGCCCTGCACGATGATCTCGAACTGGGTGGTGTGGAAGACCTTGTCATAGAGGGGGGCGTAGCGGGAGTTGGCCCAGACCATCGCCAGGATGGTCATGGCGAGCAGGACCAGGCCGCCGGAGCAGGAGAGCTGCGCGAACCGGACGAACGGCCGGGCCAGGCGCTCGCCGGGCTCGGTGCGGAGGCCCTCGTTCGCGGCCGGGATGTGATGTGTGTGCGACATGCCAAGCCTCATGCGGTGTGGGTGTGACGGCATCCCGGCCTGGGATCGGCCGCTGCGTTCCGTCTTATCGGCCGGGCGGCGCGGCCGGATCAGCCCTGGAACGGGTAGAGGCCGGGCAGATCGAGGATGGCGGTCAGCCCGTCCAACGCATCGAGGCAGCGGCGGGCGAGGCGGGGGTCGGTCAGGTCGTCGGCGGTGAGATGGTCCGGATAATGCGTTTCCACCCAGGCGGTCAGTCGGCGGTCCAGCTCGGGCGTGAAGAGGACGCCGGGGTGGACGCGGGCGAGTTCGTCGTCGGTCAGGACCACGCGGAGGCGCAGGCAGGCGGGGCCGCCGCCGTTGCGCATGGACTCGCGGACATCGAGGTACTCGGCGCGGGCGATGGGGTTGGCCGGGTCGGCGAGGACGCGATCGATGAAGGCGGCGACCCGGGGGTTCTCGCGGACCTCCAGCGGGGCGATCAGGGCGGTCGAGCCGTCCGGCAGCGTGACGAGCTGGGAGTTGAAGAGGTAGCTGGTGACGGCGTCGTGGATGGAGAAGTCGCTGTCGTGGGCCTCGACGCAGCACAGGGGTTCGCCGAGGGGCGCGGAGAGGTCGGCGATGAGCGAGCGCGAGGTGGCGAAGGCCTGCTCGTGGTAGAGAAAGGTCCGCAGGTTGCCGGTGGAGATGACATCGTTGTGGAACACGCCGGCGTCGATGGCGTCGGGGTGCTGGCGGGCGTAGACCACGCGGGCGGGGTCGAGGCGGTGGCGCCGGGCGACGGCCTCGCACGCGGCGCGGGTCTGGCGGGTGGGGTAGCGACGCCGGGTGAGCACGGGGTCGTGGGCGTCCACGCCGTAGACGAAGAGTTCGACGCCCGGCGCGCCGTGCTCGGCGGCGAAGCGGATGTGGTTGGCCGCGCCCTCGTCGGAGTAGCGGGCCTGGCAGGGCAGCGGGTCGTGGACGGTGAAGCGGGATTCGTCGGCGAAGATCCGGCGCAGGGCGGCGGTGGTGACGGGCGTCTCCAGCGAGCGGTGGAAGTTGCTGGCCAGGTTGGCGGGGGTGAAGTGGACGCGGGCGTCGGCGGTGTCGGCCGAGGGCGACACCGTGGCGGCGTTGGCGGCCCACATGCTCGACGCGCTCCAGGCGGCGGCCAGCAGGGTGGGGTCGGCGTTCCAGGCGGTCTTGAGGATCTGTTCGTCGGAACCCGCGAAGCCCAGGCTCCGCAGGGTGGACAGGTCCGGGCGGGGCATGGGCGGCAGCACGCCCTGGCGCAGCCCGAGGGAGGCCAGGCGGCGCATCTTGGCCAGCCCTTGCAGCGCGGCGGCCCTGGGGTTGGATGCCCCACCGGCGTTGCTCGCGCTGGCGACATTGCCGGGGCTGAGTCCGGCGTAGTTGTGCGTGGGGCCGATCAGCCCGTCGAAGTTGACCTCGTGCGTCATGGGCGAGGGTAGGGGGGGAAGAGACGGAGAGACGGAGGGGGGAGGGGAAGAGAGGTACGCAAAGTCGCGGGGGGAATGAGCCGCGGGCTTCAGCCCGCGCGGTGGTTGCGGCTCCCCTGGACACACGGCGGGCAAGGGTTGAAAATACCTTTGGGGGAAAGAAAACGGAGGATGGGGGGCGCAAAAAAACACCGGGCCTTGCGCCCGGTGTTCATGCGTGGTGGATGGGGGGAAGAGATGGCCGACTGAAAGTCGGCCTCACGGCCGGGCTTACGGGCAGCCGGCGTTGAAGATGTTCAGGTACGCGGACAGGTCGAAGAAGTTGAGCACGCCGAAGGGGGCGGCCAGGTCCGCGGCGGGGTCGCCCGCGTTGAACAGGGCGAGGTAGGCCGACAGGTCGAAGAAGTTGAGCACGCCCAGCGGGGGGGCTAGGTCGGCCGCGCTGCAGGGCACGGGGCCGATCATGGCGGCCAGCACGGCGCGGTCCGCGCTGGTCACGGTGGCGGCGTTGGTCCCGCCGGGGCCGTCGGCGGGGTCGAGGTTGGTCGCGGCCAGGAATGCGTTGGCCAGGCGGTTCTGGAACACATAGCTCTGGAGGGGCTGGCCGGTGACGGGGTGGAGCACGGGCAGGCCGTCGTCGAGCAGGTCGGTGGTGGCGTCGAAGTCCGCGCCGAGGAGCTGGGCGTCGAGCAGGGCCAGGTCGGCCGCGTTGACGATGCCGTCGAAGTTCAGGTCGCCGGGGATGAAGCGGAACTGGGCGATGCCGGTGGCGGCGTGGTCGTTGAAGCCGCCGGGGGTGAGGCGGAAGGGGTTGGCGAGCAAGCCGAGGGAGATGTCCTGGAAGCCGTCGCCGTTCGGGTCGGTGGGCGCGCCGGCGCGGTTGGGGTCGTACATGAAGTCGAGCGGGCCGCCGATCATGTCGCCGTAGATCAGCTCCTCGTCGGCCATGCGGGTGGCGACGATCCCGCCGTCGCTGTTGAATCGCAGGCCCAGGCCGGGGTTGGAGCCGTAGTAGGCCACGCGGCTGACGGCGTCGGGGTTGAAGCCGGGGGTGTCGGAGATGACCTGCTGGCGGGAGCGGGTGTACTCCAGGCCGGCGTTGTGGGACCAGGAGATCTCGTCGATGACCTGCATGGGGTCGATGGCGGAGGCGTTGGGGGCCTCGAAGCCGAAGTCGTACGCGCTGTCGAGGTTCACATCGAAATCGGCGTCCTTCCACACATTGTATCCGGGGGCGTAGACGCTCTGGCCGTTCACGATGGAGTGGAAGGGGCGGCGGCGGACGAGGGCGTAGGTGGAGGAACCCTCGTTGCCGAGGTTGCCGTTGATGTCGAAGGGCGAGGGGATGTGGGTGTCGAAGAAGGAGTAGGCGGTCTCGCCGTCGTTGGGGAGGAAGAGGGGGATGAAGGACTGGTGCGGCCGTCCGTTGTAGAGCACCAGCAGGCCGTTCGAGCCGAGGTGGAGTCCGTCAAGGGTGAAGGCCTCGTCGATCTCGGGCGGGATGTCCAGGGTGCCGTCGCCGTTGAGGTCCTCGCCGCCCTTGAACAGAACGACGGCGTAGCCGGTCAGGTCCATGCCCGGCCGGCCGTACAGCTCGATGTACTCGATGAAGGCGTCGGCGGTCGAGCCGCCGCCGGGCGGGTTCTCGCAGAGCTCGTTGATGACGACCTGGGCGTGGGCCGAGGCGGCGATGGAGGCGGCCGCGCCGGCGGCCAGGATCAGATTCAGTCGCATGGTTCTCTCTCCCTTTTGATACAGATGGATGGTGCGGGGGGTGGGTGGGGGATCAGAGGCCGTACCGGCCGGTGAGCAGTTCGCCGGTGAAGATGTTGCGTTCGGGGAAGTCGGGGTAGACGGGCAGCCCGTTCTGGCGGAGTTCCGGGTTGACGGCGAAGCTGAAGTGCTGGTCGCCGTTGAGGTCGAAGAAGCTGGCGGCGTGCCCGTCCGCGAAGACGAAGTTGCCGATGGTCTTGCCGTGCCCGTCCGGGCCGAAGAGGCCGCGCCCGCCGTGGGCGGGGCCGAAGTCGGTGTAGCTCTCGGAGACGATGTTCATGCCCAGGCGGAAGGCGGGTCCGTCCGTGACGGACTTGACGGCCGGCTCGTTCCCGGTGGAGAGGTCGATGCCGTCCTGCGGATCGTTGCTGTTGGTCTGGACGCGGGAGTCGGCGAACAAAGGAACGATCGAGGGGGAGATGCCGCCCAGGTATGTTTCACGGAGCGGGCCGATCGCGCCGGGGCTGCGGCCCGGGTGGGTCTGCTGACCGATCCGCGTGCTGCGCCAGGCGGTGTAGGCCATGTAGAACGACTGGGTGTAGTTGGAGTTGTAGCCGCGGCGGATCAGATCGTCGCGCTCCTCGACGGTGAAGCGGCGGAGGGGGGCGTCGTTCAGACGGCTCATGCGCAGGTTCTGATTGTGCTGGGCGTCGGCGGTGGGGCAGAGCATGGTGCCGGGCAGGCCGTAGCCGCCGTTGACATGGTCGGCGATCCAGCCGACCTCTTCGATGCCCCCGGGCGCGAACCCGGGCCGTTCACCGTTTACATGCTTGCGGGCGCGGTTGTCGAACGGGCCGGAGCTGAGGCAGCCCTTGTTATCGGCCGCGTAGGTGACGGACGACAGGCCCATCTGGCGGAGGTTGGACAGGCACTGGACGGTTCTGGCGGTGTCCCGGGCTTTGCCGATGGAGGGCAGCAGGATACCGATGAGCAGCGCGATGATCGCGATGACCACGAGCAGCTCGATGAGCGTGAAGGCTGGGGCTTTGGTGCGTCGGCGCATGTCGTGCGTGCTCCCGGGATGCGTTGGTTGACGGTCAACGCTACCGGGAACACCACCGGATGAGAAATCAAGAAACGGTCAAGATTTCGTTCAGATGGGCTTGCATCTTTGTAAAAAGGGCAAGAAGGCTGGTCTGAACCGAAACTGAGCGCATCCTTGACAGAAGCCTTATCCCCAGCCGGGGTCGCCGTGTCTATCTTGATCGCGTGCGGATCGTTCCGGGCGGGGCAGGAGACCCCGCCTCACGAACGGTTCGGTCTGAGTCAGCATGTTCGAAAATGGATCGGAGAGAGTCATGAAGCAGTTCATCAGCATCCTGAGCCTGGCCGTCGCGGCCGGGGCCGCCGCCGCCGACATCCGCATCACCGAGTGGATGTACGACGGTGCGGGCGGCGAGTTCGTCGAGTTCACCAACACCGGCGTGTCCTCGATCGACATGACCGGCTGGTCGTTCGACGACGACAGCCGCCTGCCCGGCGTGTTCGACCTGTCGGGCTTCGGCGTGGTGGGCGCGGGCCAGAGCGTCGTCATCACCGAGGTCGATGCGGAGGTCTTCCGCGCCGCGTGGGGCCTGTCGGCCTCCGTGAGCATCCTGGGCGGCTACACCAACAACCTCGGGCGCAACGACGAGATTAACCTCTTCGACGCCAACGGCGACCTGATCGACCGCCTGACCTTCGGCGACCAGTCGTTCCCCGGCTCGATCCGCACGACGGGCATCTCGGGCAATGTGCTGCCCTCGGCCCTGGGCCAGAACGATGTGTACGGCTGGGTGTTCTCGGTTCTCGGCGACATCCACGGCTCGCACCTGTCCGCCGACGGCCACCTGGGCAACCCGGGCGTCTGGGTTCCCGCCCCCGGCGCGATGGCGCTGCTGGGCCTGGGCGCCCTGGTCGGCGGGCGTCGTCGCCGCTGATCCATCCCGTCTGGTCATGGAAACACACGGACAACGCCCGCGCTCCGGAGCGCGGGCGTTGTCTCATGGTGGCACGGCTCACCGAGCCGTGTCTTCCGTGCCGGCGGTACATGCGTCCCCGCCTGCGCCGCCCAAAGACGGGATGGCCGACCGCAAGCCGGCACCACGGGCGGGAGTCAGCGGATCTTCAGAGGCGTGCCGGGCGCGGGCGTGCTGAGGGTGTTCTTGTGCCCCCGCCCGTGCCGCCCGACCGAGTGGCGCACCACGCGCTCGGGGCCGTTCACGCCGGAACGATGCTTGCGCCCCTGGCGGACGATGAACCAGGTGCCCACCACGCCGGAGAGCACGACCACCACCGGGACGAAGGCCGGGGCCTCGCGGGCGACGATCAGCCAGCAGGAGCCGGCGATGGCCGTCCACATCATGCAGAGGGCGATGACCTTGGCCCGGCGCGGCATGACCGCGCCCGGCTCGATGTACTTGACGAACGGCCCGAAGAACCGGTTGTGGATGAGCTTCTCGGTCAGCCAGGGGCAGGAGCGGGCGAAGCACCACGCCGCGATGATGAGGAACACGGTGGTCGGCAGCCCGGGCACCACCACCCCCACCGCCCCCATGCCCACGCATCCCACGCCCGCCCCGGCCAGCCCGTACCGGGCCGCGCGGCTGCGCGAGACCCGCGGCAGGTCCATCGTGCCCGGGCTGGTCTGGATCGTGGTCAAAGCCGGGCGGGGTCATTCCTGACCACGCCCGCCGGATGATTGGCCCCGAGGACCGAAAAGTCACGCTCGGTTGAGAATGAATCTCAACCGCTCTGAGTGCGGAGGTGGCCAAGGCTGGGCATTCCCCTCAATCCGAAGCGGGGGGCATCCTGCCCCCCGATCGCCCGCAGGGCGATACCCGTGGGGCCGACTTCCAGTCGGCCTTCCCCGTCTTCTGGTAGCACAGGCGTCCCGCCTGTGTTCGCCCCGCAAGGGGCGAAACAAGGAATACAGGGGAGGAAAAGAGTCCGCACGGAGCGCCGACCTATCAAGATCCTGCCTGCCGCGGATTCCAACCCGAACGCGCACGCTTCGAGCGTAAACAATGAGAAAAAAACCTCCCTGATCGTGGCGGGGTCGGGTACACTGCCTCGCACCAAGGGGGGTGGGGCTCCTGTTTTTCGCGGGGTGCTCCACAGACTTGATTGCTTTGGCCCGCCCCCGGGCCGGGTCTTATAAGTCGGCTTGCAAAGCGAGTGGTTGTTGTGTTGTCCTGAACCGGGATCATGCACGGGAGAAGTCGGAGATGATGAAGGATCACAAGCGTGCGGGGTCGTTCAGCACGATGAGGCTGATGATCCGGGGCTTCATCACGGCGTGCATGACGATCGCAACCACCGCCCATGCGCAGAGCTGTGGATGGGCAGCCGTCGAAGATGGGGTGTACCCAGGTTCGATCTACGCCTTGACGGTGTTCGACGATGGTGCTGGCCCCGCGCTTTACCCAGGGGGGGCATTCACCATGGCTGGCGGAAATCCCGCCGACCGTATCGCCAGGTGGGACGGCTCCGCTTGGTCGCGCCTCGGAAGCGGGATGAATGGCAGTGTCCGCGCGTTGACGGTGTTCGACGACGGCACCGGCCCCGCCCTCTACGCGGGCGGTGCGTTCACCACGGCTGGCGGTCAGGTCGTCTGGCAGATCGCCAAGTGGGATGGATCTTCCTGGTCGCCCCTTGGAAGCGGGATGAACTACGATGTTTACGCCTTGACGGTGTTCGATGACGGTGCCGGCCCCGCCCTCTACGCGGGCGGTACTTTCACCACGGCGGGCGGGCAATCCGCCCGCCACATCGCCAAGTGGGACGGCTTCTCTTGGTCGCCCCTCGGAAGCGGAGCCGACTCCATTGTCTATGCCCTGGCGGTGTTCGACGACGGCGCCGGCCCCGCCCTTTACGCGGGCGGCTTCTTCACCACGGCGGACGGGCAGTCCGCCAACCGCATCGCCAAGTGGGACGGTTCTTCGTGGTCGCCCCTCGGAAGCGGGATGAACCGCACTGTCCGCGCCTTGGCGGTGTTCGACGACGGGACCGGCCCCGCCCTCTATGCGGGCGGCGAGTTCAGCACGGCGGACGGACAGCCCGCCAGCCGCATTGCCAAGTGGGACGGTTCTTCGTGGTTGCCCCTCGGAAGCGGAGTCAACTCCTTTATCTATACCCTGACGGTGTTCGATGACGGCACCGGCCCCGCCCTTTACGCGGGGGGTGAGTTCAACAGGGCGGGCGGGCAGCCCGCCAACCGCATTGCCAAGTGGGACGGCTCCTCTTGGCAACCTCTCGGAAGCGGGATGAACAATGTTGTCGTCGCTTTGACGGTGTTCGACGATGGTGCAGGCCCCGGCCTCCACGCGGGCGGTCTTTTTACCACGGCGGGTGGACAGCCCGTCTTGCGTATCGCCAAGTGGGCCTGCAAGCCGCCCGTGTCGTGCCCGCCCGATCTCAATGACGACGGCGTGCTGAACTTCTTTGACATGACGACATTCGTCGGCCTGTTCCAGCAGCAGGATCCCGTCGCGGACTTCAACGGGGATGGGCTGTTCAACTTCTTCGACTTCTCGGCATACCTGCGAGCGTTCAACAGCGGCTGCCCGTAAGGCCGTCTTGGTAGGTCGGCACTCCGTGCCGACTCTTCTCCCGGTGCCCCGGCTCGGGGGGGGGTGAGCCGGGTCTTTGCATTTGGTGGCACAGGCGTCACCGCCTGTGTTCGCCCCATGAGGGGCGAAAAGGGTGCTGGGGAGAGGATAAGGAAGGCACAGGCCCCCCACGCGGCCTGTGCCACCGTTGGAAAAGAAACCGCCGATTGCATCGGCGGCGTCTCGGGCTTCGGGCTGCGCCCGAACGGGGGGCAGGATGCCCCCCGCTCCGGGTTGGGGAAGGGCGGTCAGGCCTTGGCGCCGGGCATCATGGCGGCCACATCGATGCCGAGCTTTTCGGCCACGCGCCGGCCGTAGTCCTCGTCGGCGCGGAAGAAGTGGCAGAGCTGGCGCATCTGGACCTCCTTGCGCGCCTGGGAGAGGTTGCCGGCGATCCGCGTGGTCAGGCGGTCGCGCTGGCCTTCGTCGAACAGGCGGTAGAGATTGCCGGGCTGGGTGAAGTCGTCGTGGTCCACGGCCGAGTCGTAGCGGTCCACGATGGCCTTGCCCAGATCCCAGGCCGGGTCGAGGTACGCCTCGTTCGGCTGCGGCGTGCCGCCCAGGCTGTTGGGCCAGTAGTTGGGCGCGCGCCCGTAGGTCTCGGCGGTCGCGCCCTGCCCGTCGCGCATGTAGTGCATGACGGGGCAGCGGGGTTTGTTGACGGGGATCTGGTGGTGGTTGACGCCCACGCGGTGCAGGTGGGTGTCGGCGTAGGACATCAGGCGGGCCTGGAGCATCTTGTCCGGGCTGGGGCCGATGCCGGGGACGAGGGCGGAGGGCTTGAACGCGGCCTGCTCCACCTCGGCGTGGTAGTTCTCGGGGTTGCGGTTGAGTTCGAGTTGGCCCACCTCGATGAGCGGGAAGTCCCCGTGCGGCCAGACCTTGGTCAGGTCGAACGGACTCCAGCCGGTGCGGGCCGACCACTCCTCGGCCTGGGCCTGGGACATGATCTGCACCTTGAGCGTCCACGACGGGAAATCGCCGTGCTCGATGGCGTTGAACAGGTCGCGCTGGTGGCTCTCGCGGTCGTCGCCGACGACCTTGGCGGCGCGGTCGTCCATCCAGTTCTCGATGCCCTGGTTGCACTTGAAGTGCAGCTTGCACCAGAACCGCTCGCCCTGGGTGTTGATGAACGAGTAGGTGTGGCTGCTGAAGCCGTGGACATGGCGGTACGAGGCGGGGATGCCGCGGTCGGAGAAGAGGATGGTGACCTGGTGGAGGCTCTCGGGGCACTGGCTCCAGAAGTCCCACTGCATGTCGTGGTCGCGGAGGTTGGTGCGGGGGTCGCGCTTCTGGGTATGGATGAAGTTGGCGAACTTGAACGGGTCGCGGACGAAGAACACGGGGGTGTTGTTGCCCACCATGTCCCAGTTGCCCTCGTCGGTGTAGAACTTGATGGCGAAGCCGCGGACGTCACGCTCGGCGTCGGCCGCGCCGCGTTCGCCGGCGACGGTGGAAAAGCGGAGGAACAGGTCCGTCTTCTTGCCGACCTGGGAGAAAATCGACGCCTTGGTGTACTTCGTGATGTCGTGGGTGACGGTGAAAGTCCCGTACGCGCCGCTGCCCTTGGCGTGGACCACCCGCTCGGGGATGCGCTCGCGGTTGAAGTGCTGCATCTGCTCGAGCAGGGCGACATCCTGCATCAGCAGCGGGCCTTGCGGCCCGGCGGTCAGGGCGTGCTGACGCCCGATGGGCGCGCCCTCGGCGGTGGTCAGGACGGGGCATTGCTTGTCGGAACCGTTGCCTGCGGTCATGGCCTGTCTCCTTGCGGTGCGGGGGGGTGTGCCTCTCCCATCCCCCTTGGCCCGCGGGAGGGATGGCCTGAATCATTTGGAATCCTTCTAATCTAGGTTCCCGGACGGGCATGAATCGGAAGGAGATGCAGACTTTCTGGCGATTCAATCCATAGGATTCATCTATGGAACTGCACCAACTCCGGTACTTCGTGGCCGCGGCGGAGGCCGGGTCGATGACCCTGGCCGCCCGGCGTTGCCGGGTCGCCCAGCCGAGCCTGTCCCAGCAGGTTCGCAAGCTGGAGGACGGGCTGGGGGTGGCGCTGTTCGACCGGGTGGGCCGGGGCATCGCCCTGACCGAGGCGGGGCGTGCCCTGCTGCCCCGGGCGCGCCGGATCCTGGCGGAGGTCGGAGAAACCCGTGACCACCTGCGGGCGGAGGCCGAGTCCGGCGCGGGGCGGCTGGCGATCGGGGCGATCCCGACGATCGCGCCTTATCTGCTGCCGCCGGTGCTGGCCGCGCTGCGGGCGGAGTTCCCGGCCTGCGAGCTGGTGGTGCGGGAGGATCTGACGGGCGCGCTGGTCGAGGCGGTGGTCAATCACGAGCTGGATGTGGCGATCACCAGCACCCCGATCGACCACGAGCTGGTTGAGACCGAGGTGGTCGGGCGGGAGGAGCTGCTGGTGGTGGCCCCGGCGGCCCACCCGCTGGCGGCGGTCGCACGCCTGACGCTGGAGGATCTTCGCGCCCAGCCCACGGTCAGCCTGCACGAGATGCACTGCCTGGGGGCGCAGATCGCCGGGTTCTGCGCCCGCGCGGGGGTGCGTCCGGACATCGTCTGCCGCACGACGCAGCTGGCCACGGTGCTGGAGTTCGTGCGCCTGGGCATGGGCGTGTCGCTGGCGCCCGCGATGGCGGCGGCGTGCGACGGCTCCGACGAGCGGGCGTACCTGCCCCTGGCGCGTGAGCGCCCGTCGCGGGAGATCGCGCTGGTCTGGCGTGTGGGCCGGTCCCGCCCGGTCGCGTCCCGGGGGCTTGCGGGGCTGGTTTCGACCGCGCTGCAACGGTTGCGCGGGCCGGTCGTGGATTAAAGAAGCCCGGCTGACCGGTAAGCCCCCATGAATGGGGGATAAAACAAAGGTATTTTATCCTATCACGGGATTCTCCTCTGTTTTCGCATGGAGGGGTGTGCCCGACCTGATAGGCTTGCCTTGATGCAAGTCCCAAGTCCCAAGTCCCAAGTCCCAAGTCCCAAGTCCCAAGTCCCAAGTACGGGGTATCGGGGCAAGTTGGACGGGGCGTTGTGTTTCGGATTGCGGGCATTGTGCTTGGGACGGTGCTTTTCGCCGCGGCCGTACAGAAGGCCGGTGACACAGCCTCGACGGTCAACGCGATCCGGATCGGGCTGGGCGTACAAACGGGAGCGGCCGAGGTTCTCACGACGACACTGATTTTCGGTGAGATCCTGCTGGGGTCGTGGCTGATCTCCGGCTACCGCGGCCGGGCCGCGCTTGTCGTGGGCACGGTGCTCTTTGGCGTTTTCATGTTGTGGAACGCCTCGTTCCTGGCTCGCGGCATCCGGGCCGACTGTGGCTGCGGGTTCTCCGCGGCCAACCCGTCGCTGGAGCAGGGCCAATGGATCGCCACCCTCCGGGCGGGCTTGTTCGGGCTGATCGGCATCGTCGGACTTGTGTCCGGTCGGGCCGTGCAGAGTACGGAGTTCGAGACTCAAACACGAAAGGAGATGGCATGACTTACAAGAGATGGAAGAACAGCGGCGCGGTGCTGGCGGGCTGTCTGGGGGCGGCGCTGGCCATGACGGCGATGGCGGGAGGTCCTGGGGAGCCCGCCTCGTGCTGCGCGACGAAGACTTGTCCGAACGGAACTACACAGACGCACTGCATCTACACGGCGTGCCCGATCGGGACGGTCTGCCGCCAGAGCAGCGGCTGTGATCCGGAGAGCGGGAACGCATGGGCTCTCGCTTTCTGCGGATCTCAACCGGTCTGAGTCGGAGTGAAGGCGGCGCCCCGCCAGCGCGGGGTGCCGCTGATTCTGTCATCTGGAGTCTGTCATGCAACAACGGGTCGGGCTTGTGCTGGGAGGTGTCTTGGCGGTCGTCGGCTGCATTCTCGCCGTGCGGGCGATGCAGAACTCGCGCGTGAAGGCTCCGGAAATCCCTCGGGTGGAAGCGTCGGAAGCGGTGCGGGCGACATTGAATCCTCGGGTTCTGAATGTTGTTCTGACACCGGCGACGATCGAAGACATCCAGCGGGATGTGCGGAACCGGGTTGTCGAGGGAATCCGGGCGATGCCCACGCTCGCGGCGCTCCCCGTTTCGCGTCAGGACGACCTCGCCCAAGCCTTCATCGAGCGGTGGCGCGCGCTCGTGGACCCCGATTTCGAGCGGGATTTCCGCACGATGGCCGCTCGGGGCGATCCGACCCCGCGCGCGGAGGCAGCGGCGTTCTTCGAGAGCAACAGCGTCAGAAAAGGCATGACGACATCGCCGATCAATGTTGACAATGTGTTCGTGCGGGACCACGCCGATGCCTCTTCGCCCGCGACCGGCGAAGGCTTCGACGGCTTTGTGGGCTTTGACAGGCTGGTTTCAGGGCGCACAAAGCACCAGATGCCCGTTCCGTCGCAGCCCATGAACACCGGCTGGCGATCGGTTCAGATCGTCATGCCGTTCCGGAAAAACCCCGTGTTTGGTGAGGGTCTCGGGGTCGCGCTCGTCGGCTTTCAGTTCGTGTGGTCCGAAAGGCGGGCGCAATGGATCCCGTCCTCCGTCGTTACCTACACGGCTCCGGGAGAGGTTCACTCGGCGATCCCTTTGCGGTAGCATGAGAACGGGGAATAAGGCATGAAGCGTCGCGGGTTCACGCTCATCGAGTTGCTTGTGACGATCGGGGTGATCGGGGTGCTGATCGCGATCCTGCTGCCCGCGCTGGCTGCGGCGCGTCGGTCGGCCCAGGATGTGGTCGGTCTTTCCAACCTGCGACAGGCATCCATCAGTTTCTCGAACTATGCACAAAGCCACCGCGGCTTCATGCCGTTTGCACCGCCCGGCTCGACATTCAGTCTGACACCGCCCGATGAGGAGGGGAGTTCATCCATCACGACAGGCGTGATCTGGGATCTGTCTTACTATTGGGCGTCGCTGTTTCACGAGGTCGCCCCGTGGCGCGAGCATTTCAGGACATGGGTGATCGCGGACCCCCGGCGCGACCCCGACCGCCCCTGGGAGTCGGGGCCGTTCGGGAGCAACGGCGTGCCCTCGTTCTTTTACTGCCGCTCGATGTTCGCCCGCCCGGCACTGTGGTCCGGGCAGCCGGTGTCGAATCCGGCGACGATGCTCGCCCCGGTGCGGATGGCGGATGTACGATTCCCGGGTTCCAAAGTCATCCTGTTTGATGGAGAGGCCCCGCTCCGCGCGCCGGAGGGGGATCCTCCGTCCAAGATCGCCATGCTCTTCGTCGATTCGCACGCCGCGAGGCTTTCCCGAGCCGACGCGAGCGAGCCGGTGATGCCGGCGAGCAACGATGTCATTCCCGCCAGCCTGCACGACACCAAGGACGGCGCGTTCGGGCGCGACTACTGACGCGGATCCCACTTGAGTTTTGGGCGTGGCCATATAGACAAGCCGCGACTGCAAGGGAGCGGCAGCGATTGCGTCCGAGGCGGAGCGTACCGATTGAAGCGGGCGTTGCCGATCGTCCGGCAGCAGGGCGTCGGTTGGCGGTCTCGGCCGCTCCCTTGCAGTCGCGGCTTGTATGGGTTCCGGCGGTTGATACGCACCGCGCCCGAGATTCAGGCGGGATTCGTATGAATACCGCACAGGCGGGGGGGGGTGCCTGTGCGGCAGAGGATCGGAAGACACGGCTCGACGAGCCGTGCCACCATCGCATCAGGCGGCGGCCGGTTCCAGGGTGCGCAGGCGTTCGGCCCCGCGTCCGGCGACGAAGATCATCTCGGTATTGCGCAGGCGTCCGACCGTGCCGACTCTGGCCCCGCTGGGGTTATGGATGCCGATCTTGCAGCCGACATAACGGTCGAGTTGGTGCTCGACCACGGCCACGGGGCCGCGGGATTCGAGCAGGCCCAGCAGCTCGTCCCGTCCCAGGAAGCCCTCGTCGTTGAAACTGAGGACGACCGTGGCGACATCCAGTGAGTCCAGCACGCTCCGCATGGCTCCGGCGATAGTCCGTTTGGAGTTGAAGAGGCTCTTGCGCTCCTTGCAGTCCACCCGCTTGCAGGCCACGCCGAAGACCTCCGGCTCGTCCCCGGCGGCAAGCGTTTCCCAGACATGGTAGTTGGACAGGTAGCTGTGCTGGTTGTACGGCGGGTCGAGGTAGGCCACATCGCCGCTCAGCACGCGGGCGGCTTCGAGCGCGTCCATGCGGACGGCCCGGCTGCGCCCGGCGGGCGGGCAGGGGACCATCTCCGGCAGGCGCAGGGCCAGGGGGTTGGTCGCGCGGGGCGCCCATTGCTTGAGGTAAGCCATCTGGACGCCGGTGGTCGAGTCCACCCGGTCGGCCGCCTCGATCAGGCTGGTCAGGAGGACGGCGCGGAGTTCGTCGTCGATCGACAGTCCGGCGATGTAGGCCCGGGCGGCGTCGATCCTGGCCCCGTTGTCCGGGTGCAGGAAGCGGGAGGCGTGGCAGTAGGTGCGGGTGATGTACCCCGGGGCGGGGGCCAGCCCGTTGATATGGTCGATGTGGGCGCGGGCGGCGTCGGCCGTCCGCTCCGGGTCGGTCTGCACATGGGCGACGGCCAGGGCATGGGCGAAGGCGGTGTGGTCGTTCGAGACGACGCGCCAGCCGGCGCGTTTCAGGGCCATGCCCACGCGGGCGGTGCCGGAGAAGAGGTCGATGGCCGTGCCGGGGCGCGGGGCGTCCGCGGCGCAGGCGGCGACGATCCGGTCCACGAGGCGGCGTTTGGAGCCGAGGTACTTGACCACGATCCAGCCATCGGCCACCGCGGGCTGATTTCAGCAGCCGTCGGCGGAATCCCGTTCAAGAAGTGATCCAGGCGTAGCATCCCCACGCCCGGCGCCCCCCTTCCCGACCCAACCGCCGGGCGAAGGAACAACCCGTGGATGATCCGTCGGAATCAGCGTTGCACGCTCCGGAAGGTGAGGAGGGGTCGGGCGCGCCATCGCGCGGGATGCACGGCGCATCCCGCGCCAACAAGGGTCTGGCGGTGGGCGCGCGCCTGCTGGTGATCGCGGCGTTGCTCGTCGGCTCGGTCATGGTGTTCGGCGTGCTGCGCGCCACCCGCGAGCGGAGCAAGGTCCGCACCGATCCTCCCGCGCCGCTGATCGTCCGCGCGGTGGCGGCGGAGGCGCGTCCGGTCGAGCGGGTGTGGGAGGGGTTCGGCACGGTGCGGTCGATGAACCGGGCGCAGGTGGCGGCGGAGGTCTCCGGGCGCGTGATCGAGCGCCCGCACGACGCCGAGCCGGGGCGTCGGGCCGCCCGGGGGCGGTTGCTGCTGGTGATCGATCCCACGGATTACGAGGTGGCGGCGACGCGGGCCTCGCAGGCGATCGCCGCGACCGCGGCCCAGCTCGACGGCCTGCTGATCGAGCACGAGCGCATCTCCGGCCTGATCGAACTGGCGGAGGAAGAAGTCCAGGCGGTGTTGCGTGATTATGAGCGCACGGAGCGGGCCGTCTCGCAGGGGGCCGGCTCGCCGGGGGAGCTGGACGCCAAACGCACCGCCGCGCTCCGGTCGCAGCGCGAGTTGGACGCGCTGCGGCAGCAGGCGGAGCTGATCCCCTCGCGCCGGGCCGGGCTGGAGGCGCAACTCTCCGGCCAGCGGGCCGATGAGCGGCTGGCCGCCGAGAATCTCAATCGCACCCGCATCGTCAGCCCGTTCGAGGGGGAGATCCAGAGCGTGACCCCGCGCCGGGGCGACTTCGTCCGCGCGGGCGCGGTGGTCGCCGAGGTGGTGGATCTGGCGCTGGTCGAGGTGCCGCTGCGTCTGCCCGCGTCGTCGGCCGGGTGGCTGGCCAGGATCGTGGGCGTGCCGGGGACGGTCAGCCTGTGGAGCGGGTCGGCGGTGGGGGAGCCTCGGCATGTGGGGCGAATCACGCGGTTCTCGCCGGAGGCCGACGCGGACAGCCGCACGATCACGGTGTATGTGGAGGTGGAGCAGGACCCCGCCGGCGCGGATCGGCTGCTGCCGGGCGCGTTCGTGCATGGGCGGGTGTCCACGCCGGACACGGCGGAGCGGGTGGTGCTGCCGCGCCGGGCGATCCGCGCGGGCCGGGTGATGCTGGTGGACGCGGACGAGAGCGGCGTGCGCCGGGTGCGGGTCCACCCGGTGCGGACGGATTACGCGCTGGAGGGCGCGTTCCCGGAGATCGACGGGTCCGAGCGGGAATGGGCGGTGCTGCTGCCCGGCAGTGAGCCGCCGGCCGGCTCGATGGTGGCGGTGACGGCGCTGGAGCAGCTCGGGCCGGGCATGGTCGTGCGCCTGCAAGGCGAGGAAGCATCCGAGGCCGCCCCGGGCGCGGGCGGGGAGGGCTGACCGGATGAGCCTGGCCCGCTTCGGGGTTCGCAAGCCGGTGGTGGCGAACCTGGTGATGTTCGCGGTGATCGGCGCGGGGCTGATCTTCGGGATGACGCTGCGCCGGGAGTTCTTCCCGTTCATCCAGTCCCGGATGGTCAGCATCATCGCGCCGTACCCGGGCGCCGCGCCGGAGGAGGTCGAGAGCGCGCTGGCCAAGAAGATCGAGGACCGCGTCGCCGACATCACGGGCGTCAAGGAGATCAACACCTCGGTGTCTGAGGGGCTGGCGACGGTGCTGGTCGAGTTCTTCGAGGGCGTCCCGATCGACCGGGCCGTGGCCGATGTCAAGCGCGAGATGGACGCCCTGCAGGACCTGCCCGAGCAGGCCGACCGCATCGTGGTGGACAAGATCGAGCCGAACCTGCCCGCCATAGTGCTGTCGATCTCGGGGGACGCGGACGAGCGCACGATGAAGGACTTTCTGCGCCAGTGCCGCGAGGACCTGCTCAGCCTGCCGGAGATCACCGACATCCTGCCGGGCGGCTTCCGCGTGGACGAGCTGCGCGTCGAGGTGGAGCCTGAGCGGGCGCTCGAGCACGGCCTGAGCCTGACCGAGATCGCCGACCGCATCGCCGCGGCCATGGCCGAACTGCCCGGCGGTTCGGTCAAGGGCGGGACCGCCACGGTCGCCATCCGCTCGATGGGCGTGGAGGAGCGCGCGGACGAGGTCGGCTCGATCGTGCTGCGGGCCGCCGGCGACGGCGGGCTGGTCCGTCTGGGCGATGTGGCGACCGTCACCGAGGGCTTCGTGGACGACGACCTGGAGATCCGCTTCAACGGCAAGCCCGCGATGACGCTGACGGTCTTCCGTGTCGGGCAGCAGGATGTGATCCGCATCGCGGAGCTGGTCAAGGCCTACGCCGCCGGTCGGCGCGGCGAGGAGCCGGAGCCGACCCGGGCCGAACGCCTGAAGATCGCGGCCCAGCTCTTGTCGAACGAATCGCAGGCCGACGCCCGGCACAAGGCCGCCCTGGAACAGTGGCGGGAGCGCGGCTCGCCGGGGGTTGAAGAGCCGGCGCGCATCGTCCCGCGGCTCGACCCCGCCAAGGTCTCCGAGCGGTACGCGGCGTACCGCCTGGGCCACGAACGCTGGCAGGTCATGCCCCCGCCGGGGGATCTGGAGGTCTCGACGGACCTGGCCCGGTTCGTGCAGGGCCGGCTGGACCTGCTGTCGCGCAACGCCGTGCAGGGCGGCGTGCTGGTGTTCATCGTGCTGCTCCTGCTGCTGAACTGGCGCACCGCGTTCTGGGTCTCCTTCAGCCTGGTCATCGCGATATCGGGCACGCTGGCGGCCATGGCCCTGACGGGCGTGACGCTGAACCTCATGACCATGTTCGGGCTGATCATCGTCATCGGCATCCTGGTCGATGACTCGATCATCGTGACCGAGAACATCACCGCGCGGCACGAGCGCGGCGAGCCGGCCATGCTCGCCGCCGTGCGCGGCACGGACCAGGTGGCCTGGCCGGTGGTGGTCACGGTGCTCACCACCATCTGCGCCTTCCTCCCGCTGGCCCTGATCGGCGGGCAGATCGGCGATTTCCTCGGGGTGCTGCCGATCGTCGTCGCCTGCGCGCTCGTGGTCTCGCTGGTCGAATCCCTGTTCATCCTGCCGGTCCACATGGGCCACAGCCTCAAGGCGGCCGATCGGGCCAGGCTGAGCCGGAGCGACACAGGGCTCGCCCGGCTCGGGCGCCGGCTGGGATCGTGGCGCGACGGGCTTTTTCCCAGGCTCATCGTCCCGCGCTACGCGGGGCTGATGGCGTGGACCATGCGCCACAGGTACATCACGCTGGCGGCCACGCTGGCGGTGCTGATCGTCTCGGTCGGCATGTTCGCGGGCGGCCGGCTCGAGTTCATCTTCTTCGAGGAGGACGACGCGGAGACCATCAACATCTCACTGAACATGCCCATCGGCACCTCCCTGGCCCGGACGGACGAGGTCATCCGGAGCATCGAGTCGATCGCCATGAATCAGCCCGAGGTGTCCTCCGTCTTCGCCCAGGCGGGCGCGCTGGGGGATCTGGAGGGGGCCGGCCCGGGCGCCAACGCCTCGCACATCGGGCAGATCATCCTGGAGCTGACCCCGGTCGAGCAGCGCGAGCGCCCGAGCAGCGTGCTGATCCAGAGCATCCAGGATGAACTCGGCGTCATCCCGGATGTCCGCAGTCTGCGCATGGAGGGCGTGTCGGGCGGCCCCGGCGGGCCAGCGCTCAGTTTCACCGTTACCGGCCCGGAGGGCGCGCCGCTGGGCGAGGCCGTCGACCGAATCAAACGGGTGATGAACCGCTTCGCCGGCGTCTACGGGATCTCCGACGACGGTGATTCGGGCAAGCGGGAGGTGCGTTTCACCCTGCGCGACGGGGCGGCGGAACTCGGCTTCACCCGTGCGGGCCTGGGGCGGCAGATCCAGGGCATGGTCTTCGGCCTTGAACCGCACACCTTCGCGGGCGACCGCGAGGATGTGAAGGTCCGCGTCACCTACCCCGACCGCGTGCGCCGCTCGCTGGCCTCCCTGGAGCGCCAGCATGTGTTCACCCCGGACGGGCGGGCGGTGCCGCTGGTCGAGGTCGCCCTGATCGAGGACACGGACGCGGAATCGACCATCCGGCGGATCGACCGCCGGCGCGCGGTCACGGTGACGGCGGATGTCAACCGCTCGGTGGGCAACCCCGACCGCATCGCGGCGGAGATGCGTCCCGCGCTGGAGGCCGCCATCGCGGACCTCCACGGCGTGAGCCTGATCGATCGGGGCCGCCAGAAGGAGATGCGGGAGTCCTTCGCCACACTGCCCCTGGGCATGGCCGTGGCGCTGGGGCTGATCTATGTCGTCCTCGCGTGGCTCTTCACCAGCTTCACGCAGCCGCTGATCGTGATGCTGGCGATCCCGTTCGCCACGGTGGGGATGATCTGGGGCCACATCGTGCTGGGCTACTCGCTCACATTCCTGTCGCTGATCGGCTTCATCGCCCTGGCGGGCGTGGTGGTGAACGACTCGCTGGTCTTCATGGACTTCTTCAACCAGGAGCGGCGGACGGGCCGGTCTGTTTATGACGCGGGCATGGCCGCTGGCAGGGCGCGTTTCCGCGCCATCATCCTGACCACCGTGACGACCGTGTTCGGCCTGATGCCGCTGATGCTCGAGCAGAGCTTCCAGGCCCGGTTCCTGATCCCGATGGCGATCACCATCTCGTTCGGCCTGATGAGCACCACGGCCATCATCCTGCTGGTGCTTCCAGCGGTGCTGGTGATCTTCGACGACCTGACGCACCTGGCCCGCTCGGCCTGGGCCGGGCGCGCCGACCTGCCCAGGCGCAATCCCCACCTGCCCGATCCGGAGCTGGCGATGCTGGACGATCCTTCGTTGGAGCCGGCCCCTCCGCCTGCCGAGGCGTGAGGCCCGTTCATTCCCGGCGCAGATAGATCGCTCCGCGCTCGTTCCCGCGGACCACGCCGAAGCGCAGCGGCTCGGCCAGCGGGTGCTGCTCGATGAAGCCGGCCAGCTCGCGGGCCGTCTCGAAGGTGCGTCCGTCCACATCAACGATGAAGTCGGAGGCCATGAAGCCCGATTCGGCCGCGACCGTGCCCGGCAGCACCTCGGCCACCATGAACCCGCTGATCGTGGTCGGGGTCATCCCGCGCCGGGTGAATGTCAGTTCCCTCGGCACGACGATCAGGCCTGCTTTATCGAGGCGCTGCCCACCCTGGGAGAGAGCGGCCGCGGTGTTGCGGTCTTCCATCACGGCCGAGGCCGTCATCCGCGTCGATCCACGGAAGAACTCCACGGCCGCCGGCTTGCCCGGCTCGGAGAGCATGATGGCGTTGCCCAGCCGGGTGACATTCTCGGTGCGCCGCCCGCCGAGGCTGACCACGATGTCGCCGTCGCGCAGCCCGGCCTTGGCCGCCGGAGAGTTTTCGAGCACACCCTCCAGTCGGACACCGCCCTCGATGCCCAGGTCGTAGGCGACCTGGGGGTCCAGGCGGGCCATGTTCACGCCGAGCCAGCCGCGGTCCACGCGCCCCTTGTCGATGATGCGATGCATCACCACCTGCGCCACATCCGCGGGGATGGCGAAGCCCAGCCCGCTGCTGCCCCCGTCGCGGCTGGCGATGGCGGTGTTGATGCCCACGACCTTCCCGTCCAGGTCCACCAGCGGCCCGCCGGAGTTGCCGGGGTTGATGGCCGCATCGGTCTGCAAAAACTCCTGGAAGCGCGTCTGGCCCTGCTCGGGCGCTTGCGGGTCGATCTGCCCGCGCCCCTTGGCGCTGATGATCCCGGCGGTCACGGTCTGCTCGAAGCCGAAGGGCGAGCCGACCGCCAGCACCCACTCCCCCACGCCGATGTCCTCGGAATCGCCGAACGCGGCGGCCTTCAGACCCGGCGCGTCGATCTTCAGCACGGCCAGATCGGTTTCCTCGAACCCGCCCACCAGCTCGGCCTGGGCCGTGCGTCCGTCCGACAGGCGCACCGTGATCGTCCGTCCCTGCTGCACCACATGGAAGTTGGTCAGGATGTACCCCCGCTCGTCGAGGATCACACCCGACCCCACGCCCGCCTGGGCGCGGAAGCCGCGCCGGGTCGGCTGCTCGGTGATGATGTGGACCACGGAGGCCTCGATGGCGCGGGATGCGTGCCGGAACGCCGCGGAGAGTTCGCGGGCGGAGACCACCGCCCGCTCGCGGTCGATCTCCGCCGTGCGTGCGGGTTCCTCGGGCTGGGCCGGGTCCACGCCCCTGGCCAGGCCCGTGAAAGCCAGCAGCGAACCCAGCGCGACCCCGATGAAGTTTCTGCAATCCATGAGACCTCCCTGAATGTCCGTCCCTGCGTGTACCTGATTGGGACGCCGCGGGTTCACCTTGCATCCGGCCCCGAACGGGCGTTCGGGGGTCATTGCGTGCATCGAACGCAAAAGCGGGAAGAAGGCTCAGCCAACGCCGTACTCGGCCCAGCTCGAGCTGGTCTCCGTCACCCGCACCCGCTCCAGGATGAGATGCCGCGCCAGCCCGAAACTGTTCCCGTGCTCGTCGGTGTACGACGCGCCCCGGGCGATCTCCCCGGCCACGAAATCATGGATGCGCTTGGCCAGCGCCTCCGTCGTCGGGTCCTGCTTCTCGAAGACCACCACCCGCGTGCGGTTGGTTTCGCACAGCTGGCCCAGCACCGGGTCCTCGGAGTTCACGGCCAGGGCGTGGTCGTAGCGGTCCAGCTCGTCCTCCACCGCCAGCTTCAACGCCTTGAAATCGCAGACCATGTCCCGCTCGTCCAGCTTCTCGGACGCGATGACCAGATCGATCCGGCGGGAGTGCCCGTGCGGCAGCCGGCACCGCCCCGGATGCTTGGACAGCATGTGCCCGGACTCGACCTCGAAGGACTTGCAGACGCGGTAGATCATGCGTTGGGACATGGCCGGGGATCATAGGAAGGCCCCGTCCGTTTCCCGACCGCCACGGCGTTGTATGGATCGCCGTTGAGTTTTCGGCTGTGACGCGGAGGAATCCGCATGACGAGCCTGGAGCGTGAGGGACGGGGGATATGGTCGACTGGAAGTCGGCCCCACGAGGAAAAGAACCCCACGATTCGAGGACTCATCGTGGGCGTGATCGGAAGACACGGCTCGGCCTTCTCACCGAGCAGGCCGCAACGGCGGGGAGTCGGCACGGAGTGCCGACCTACCAAGCACGCCCAGCACCCGCCGGTGCGCGTTCGACAGGGCCATCGACCCGATCTCGGCCCGGGTCGCCCACCAGCGGCTCGGATTCGTGTCCGCCGCACCCTCCACCACCGTGAAGTGGACGCGCCGGTGGGTCGTGATGTGGGTGAACCGATCAATCTCCACGCCCGGGCGCACGCCCAGCGATTCCGCCGCGGCGGGGATGTCGATGGCCCGCTCGCCCTCCACGCTCGGCGGCTGGACCATCCCGGCCCACAGGCCGTCCGGCCCGCGGGTTTCAATCAGTACTTGACCGTTCCGCTCGATCAGGAAGCACACCAAGAACCAGTCCTTCTGCTTGGCGCGGGGCTTGGGCGTGGGGATCTCGGCGGTGCGCCCTTGCGCGAACGCCGCGCACCGATCGCGCAGCGGGCACGCGGGGCAACGCGGCGCGCCGGGCGTGCAGACGGTGGCGCCCAGCTCCATCAGGCCCTCGTTGAGCACGCCGGGGTGGTTGGAGGCCGCCACGAGTTCCCCGGCGCGATCCCAAGCCCAGGCTTGGGTCGCTTTGTCCGTCGGCTGTGCGTCGTTGCCGTGCAGGCGCAGCAGCACGCGCTCCACATTGCCGTCCACCAGCGGCACGCGCTTGCCGAACACCATTGAGCCGATCGCCCCGGCCGTGTAGCGCCCCACGCCGGGCAAGGCCCGCAGGGCGTCGGGATCATCCGGGAACACGCCGGCGTGCCGGTCCACCACGGCCCTGGCCGCCGCGTGCAGCAGGCGGGCGCGCCGGTAGTATCCCAGCCCGGACCACGCCGCGAGCACATCGGCCTCCGGCGCGGCCGCCAGGTGATGCACCGTCGGGAACCGCTCCAGGAACGGCCCGAACTTCTCCAACACGCGCGACACCTGCGTCTGTTGCAGCATCAGCTCGGACACGAGGGCCACATAGGGATCCCGCGCCCCGTCAACGGGGATCGGCCGCCACGGCAGATCCCGGGCGTTGGCCCGGAACCACGATTCCACACAATGAGCCGCGGGCTTCAGCCCGCGCGGTCGCGCGCCCCGTTTCCCCCTCAACAGGGGGGTCGAACCGGCGCTCCATGTGGTCTGGTCGGACATGCCGTGAGAAATCCTGTCAAGCGGCTCGGTTCACTTGCGGTAGAACGACGAAAGGGTACACTGGGAAAAATCCTGAAACTGGAAGGGGGTCCGCCATGCTCTCGATGCTGTTCGCCGCGGCTGTTTCGTCCGCTCTTTCGCAGTCCGGCCCGATCGCGGGGTCCAACCTGTCGATTCTTCAGATCGACGGCCTGCATTGGACCGGCGATTTCACGGTGCGGGTCCATGCCAAGGGGACCGACCGGACGGACCTGATCCTCGTCGGGACGATGCAATCCGTCACGCATCGGGACAGGCCCGGGTTCGACGCGATGCTGACCTTCACCGTGCCCGTGTCCGAGTGGACCGTGGCCGAGAAGGATGGCGAACTGCTGGCGACGCCACGCCACGGCCGGGCGGCCTACCGGGTGGACCGATCGGAGGCCGGGGTGGAGGTCTGGAGTGATCGGGCCGCGCCGCATGGTCCGTCGGTCACCATCCATCGGGCCCACCTCCAGACGCAGCGGCTCTCCGCATCGCACGCCGCCGCGCTGTTCGAGCTTGTTTTCGGCGGCGTCGGCAAGGACGGCGTGCCGCCGGACCTGGCCGAGTGCCTCTCGACCGCGCTTGATGTCTGCCCGCCGTACGGCGCTGGGTCGTTCGTCTATTCGTATGACCAGATCAGCAGGGCGGTCGGCTGCCGGTTCGATTGCCTCGCCTCCGCACGGGATGAGTGACGCGCGATTCAGCCCGCAAGCGCCTTCCTGACCATCCGCTTGATCGGCCTCCAGTCCGCCCCCGGCTCTTTGCACACCGTGATGAACGCCGTGTGCAGCAGAACCCGGGTGATGCCGGGGATGCCGAGCAGCGCGAGGGCCAGCGCGTCGCCGCCCGCCTCTTCCGCGCGGCCCGCGGAGATGATCGCCCCCGCGCGCGGCGCGTCCAGCACGCACTTGAGGGCGTTGGGGTTGGGGGTGGTTTCAAACCGCATCCGGCCCCTCGGCCAGATACACTGGCGGCATGAAACAAGCCCGACCACCCTGGAAGCACCGACTGGCGCAGGCCGTGCTCATGGGCGTGCTGACGGGATTCTTCAGTGCGTGGTTCCGGCCCGGTTCGGTGTGGTTTGGCATCGCGTTGGGTCTCGCCGGCGGTCTTGCATGGTTTGTTCTGGAGCCGCTCATCAAGCCGCGTCGTCCGTTCCGTGATCCGGTTCGGGAGGAGTCCATTGCCGCGACGGAGGAAGCCATCCGGCTGGCCGAGGCGGAGATCCGGGCGGAGGCCGAACGACGGTGAGCGGGTCTCATACGGATCCGCCTTGAATCTCGGGCGGGATACGCATCAAAAAGCCCCGAAGGGGCGCGGGGTTGTAGCCGCGGGTGGAGCGCAGCCGCCCTTGATACGGTTTCACCCCGGAGGGGTGATGGAAACGCTCGAACTTCCATGACCCCTCCGGGGCCAAGATATTCATAATCGACTTCTTTCCACGGGTTGCGCTGCGCTCCACCCGTGGCAACAAACGATCACCCCTCCGGGGTGAAACGAGCGAAGCTGCTTTTCCAGGCAACGCCCGGAATCCGCGTGGAGTTCGTCTCACGCCGGAACCCCCACGGTATCCAGCAGCGCGCGCACCGCCGCATCGCGGTCTTCCGGCGTGCCGCGCACCACCGTCACATGCCCGAGCTTGCGCCCCGGGCGCGCCGGCTTGTGGTAGTCGTGCCAGTGCGCGTCCGCGTTGGCCTCGTGGGCGCTGGTAGGCTCGTGCGTGCCGATGATGTTGACCATCGCCGCGTGGCCGAGCGATTCGGCCGGCTCCAGGTCCATGCCGGTGACGGCGCGGATGTGGTTCTCGAACTGGCTGGTCGGGCACCCCTCGATGGTCCAGTGCCCGGTGTTGTGGACGCGCGGCGCGATCTCGTTGGCCAGCAGCCGGGCCTGGTCGCCCTCGCCCACCTGGAAGAACTCCACGGCGATGGTCCCGATGTATCCCAGGTGGTCGAGCACCTTGCGGGCCGCGTCCCGGGCCGCGGCGGCGACCGCGTCGTCGATCCCCAGGGCCGGGGCGCGGGTCACGCACAGGATGCCGTTGGCGTGCCGGTTCTCGTTGAGCGGGTAGACCACCGTCGAGCCGTCCAGCCCGCGCGTGGCGATGACGGAGACCTCCCGCGTGAACGGGACCATCCGGTCCAGGATGGCGGGCACGCGCCCCACGGCGATCCAGGCCCGCTCGGCGTCGTCCGGCGAGCGCAGCACGCTCTGGCCCTTGCCGTCGTAGCCCTGGCGACGGGACTTGAGAATCGCCCCCCCCCCCGCACCGCCGATTTCCGCGGTCGTCGCGATCAGATCGTCCAGTGAGTCCACCGGGCGCATCTCCGGCGCGGGGATGCCCAGCTCGGCGAACATGCGCCGCTCAAACAGCCGGTCCTGGGCGACCTCCAGGGCACGGGGTCCGGGGCGGACGGCCACCCGCCGGGCCAGGCGCTCCGCGCTGGCGGCGGGCACATTCTCGAACTCAAAGGTCACCACATTACACCGCGTGGCGAGCCGGTCCAACGCCTTCGGGTCGTCGTAAGCCCCGACCTCGATGGCGCAGGCGTGCGACGCCGGGCAACCGGGGTCCGGGTCCAGGGCCACGCAGGAGACGCCCAGCCCTTCCGCGGCCTCGGCCAGCATCATGGCCAACTGCCCCCCGCCCAGGATTCCGACAACCGGCTGGATCATGTGGGCATTGTTGGCCCCAGGCTCCCCAGCGTCCGGATATGCTCCGCCCATGCTTCGCCGAACCGGGATGCCGTTGCTGCTGCTCATGGCGGGTTCCGCCCCCGCCCTGGCCTGGGGTCCGCCGGGGGAGCCTCCCCCCCCCGCCCCCGGCGTGGAGGTCGCGGCATCGGACGGGGCGGACGCCCCGCTGCTCGCCCAACTGACCACCGGGAGCAACTTCCATTTCCGCTCCTTCACCATGTATTGGGACAACGACGGCACCTACCCCAACATCATCAACGACACCGACCGTTTCTACACCAGCGGCCAGGGCATCGAGTTCGGCTTCGGCTTCACGCCCGACGACCCCTCACGCTTCGCCAAGGGGTGGGAGAACCCGCGGTTCGGCGCGGGCTTCTGGCTCAAGCAGCACATCTACACCGCGTCCGACATCGAGATCGCCGACCCGGACCCCGACGACCACCCCTACGGCGGCTGGCTGACGCTGGGGGCGGCCTTCCAGCGGGCGGACAAGCACCGGCACGACCACATCGGCCTGGAGCTGGGCGTGGTCGGCTCGTGGTCCTACGCGGAGGACATCCAGAAGTGGGTGCATGATGTCTGGCCGGACCAGATCAACCCGAAGGGCTGGCACACCCAGCTGGCCAACGAGCTGGCCGTGAATGTCACCTACCAGCGGACCTGGCGGACCGATCGGGCGGACCTGTGCGGCCTGCAGATGGACATGCTCCCGGCGGTGCGCTTCGACGCCGGCAATGTGTTCATCCGTGCGCGGGGCCAGTCCACGCTGCGCCTGGGCTGGAACATGCCCGACGACTTCGGCCCCGCGTCGTTCCTGGGCATCAAGGACCACACCGGGGCCGGGTACGCCGACCCGGACAACCCCTGGTCGGTGTACGGCTACGCGACGGTGGCCGCGGACGCGGTGGGGCGCAACATCTTCATCGACGGCAACACCTTCGCCAGCTCCCGCTCGGCGGATCGGGAGGACCTGGTCTGCCGCGCCACGCTGGGCCTGATGACCCGGTACAAGATGGTGGAGTTCGGCTGGGCGCAGACCTGGGAGTCCGAAACCTTCGAGGCCCAGCCCAACAGCCACACCTACGGCTCGGTAGTGCTGAATGTGCAGTGGCGGTTCTGAGGGGGCGGTCTCTCTATCATGGGGCATGGCTGAGAAAACACCCCTCGTCGGCGTCGTGATGGGTTCCCGCTCGGACTGGGCGGGGACGATGGAGTTCGCGGCCGGGGTGCTGGCGGAGTTGGGGGTGGCGCACGAGACGCGGGTGGTGTCCGCCCATCGCACGCCGGACCTGCTGGCCGCGTATGCAAACGAGGCGGAGGGGCGGGGGGTCCGGGTGATCATCGCCGGGGCGGGCGGGGCGGCCCACCTGCCGGGGATGCTCGCGGCCCACACGCACCTGCCGGTGCTGGGCGTGCCGGTGCAATCCAAGGCATTGAACGGGATGGATTCGCTGCTCTCGATCGCGCAGATGCCGGCGGGCATCCCGGTGGGCACGCTGGCGATCGGCAGGGCGGGGGCCGTGAACGCGGGGCTGCTGGCGGCCTCGATCCTGGCGTTGACTGACAGTGCGCTGCGCGAACGCCTGGTCGCGTACCGGGCGGCCCAGACGCGGCGCGTGCTGGACGACCCCGATCCGAGCGAGGACCACGCCGGATCTTGAGGGAGGGGCGGAAAGGAGTCGTCATGGCGAGGATCAATGGCGTTCTGGCGATCATCATCTGGGTGGCGGGATGTCTTGCCTTGGCCGCACAGGCGGACTCGCTGTACTGGTTTGTCTTCTTCATTCCGTTCAGTCTCGGCCCGCACGCCGTGACCCACTTCCTCTGCTTGCGGCTCAAGTCCCGGGGCGCGACGAATCTCCTGGGCATTGGGATGCTGGTGTACGCGGCATGGTTCTCTTTTTTGTACACGGATGCGTTTTACTTCAACATTGACGCCCTGAGTGCTCTTGCTCTTGTCATGGCCGGCGTCGCATCGCTTCCCGTGATGGTCCCGCTGTGGATCACCGCCGCGTATTTGGACGCTTCGTCGAAATTGAAGGCGGAGATGCAAGCGGGAGGGACGGAGCCGAGTGTCGGGGAGATCGGAAGCGAGGCAGAGACGACATAGGTGGGGGCGAGATCTTTCTCCGCCCCGGAGGGGCGTGTGTCAGTAGCCACGGGCGCAGCCCGTGGAAGTCGGAGCGTGCCTGTTGATTCACCCCGGCGGGGTGATGGCCAGGTTGATTTTGGTGCGATTGGCGTGGGCATCACCACGCCGGGGTTGTGGTCGGTCGCCGGATACGACGGGGGGCGGAATCAGGCCTCGTCTGATTCCTTGAGTCTGGCGACGACGCTGAAGTCCTCGAGGGTGGAGGTGTCCTGGGTGATCTCGGTGTCGCCGGCCGCGATGGAGCGGAGCAGGCGGCGCATGATCTTGCCCGAGCGGGTCTTGGGCAGGGCGGTGGTGAAGCGGACCTGGTCGGGCTTGGCGATGGGGCCGATCTCCTTGGCGACATGCTCGCGCAGGTCGGACTTGAGCCGGTCGGAAGGGTCGGCGTCCGGCGCGAGTGTGACGAAGGCGGCGATGCCGGTGCCCTTGATCTCGTGCGGCATGCCGACCACGGCCGCCTCGACCACGGCCGGGTGGGCGACCAGGGCCGACTCGACCTCCATGGTGCCCAGGCGGTGGCCGGAGACATTGATGACATCGTCGATGCGCCCCATGATCCAGAAGTTGCCGTCCTTGTCGCGCCGCGCTCCGTCGCCGGCGGTGTAGTAGGGCACACCGTCGGCCTTCACGGTGGACCAGTAGGTGTCGATGAAGCGCTGGCGGTCTCCGTGGACGCCGCGCAACATGCCGGGCCAGGGCTTGCGGATGACCATGAGGCCGCCGGTGTCGGCGGGCTGCTCGACGCCGTTGATGTCCACGACGGCCGCGTCCACGCCGAACATGGGGCGGGTGCAGGAGCCGGGCTTGCAGGGGGTGGCGCCGGGGAGGGGCGTGATGACATGGCCGCCGGTCTCGGTCTGCCAGTAGGTGTCCACGATGGGGCAGGCGTCGCGCCCGATGTGCTTGCGGTACCACATCCAGGCCTCGGGGTTGATCGGCTCGCCCACGCTGCCGAGCACCTGGAGGCTGGAGAGGTCGGCGGAGGCGGGGTGCCGGTCGCCCCACTTCATGAAGGCGCGGATGGCGGTGGGGGCGGTGTAGAACTGGGTGACCTTGTGGCGTTCGACGACCTGCCAGAAGCGGGCGGGGGTGGGAAAGTCGGGGGCGCCCTCGTACATGACGGTGGGCACGCGGTTCGGGAGGATGCCGTAGACGATGTAGGAGTGCCCGGTGACCCAGCCGCAGTCGGCGGTACACCAGTAGACCTGATTGGCGTCGGGAACGAGATTGAAGGCGTACCTGGCGGTGGCGGCGGTGAAGACCATGTAGCCCGCGGTGGTGTGGACGATGCCCTTGGGCTTGCCGGTGGAGCCGGAGGTGTAGAGCAGGAAGAGCATGTCCTCGGGGTCCATCGGCTCGCAGGGGCAGTCGGCGGAGGCCTTCTCCATCTCCTCGTTCCAGCAGCGGTCGAGTTCGCCCCACGAGATGGCGTTGTGGCACCGGCCGAAGCAGAGGACATGCTCGACGGGCTGGCGCCCGCGTCCGCGCAGAAGGGCGACGGCCTCGTCCACATTGTCCTTGAGCGGCACGAGCTTGCCGCGCCGCCACGCGCCGTCGCAGGTGACGATGACCCTGGAGTCCGCGTCCTCGACCCGGTCGGCGATGGCCTGGGCGGAGAAGCCGCCGAAGATCACCGAGTGCGGCGCTCCGATGCGGGCGCAGGCCAGCATGGCGACGGCCAGCTCGGGCACCATGCCCATGTAGATGGTGACGACATCGCCCTTCTTCACGCCGAGTGATTTGAGGGTGTTGGCGAGCTTGGCGGTGTCCCTCTGGAGATCCCTGTAGGAAAGGCGGCGGACTTCCTTGGGCGTGTTCTCGCCGTCGGTCGGCTCGCCCTCCCAGATGATGGCGGTCTGGTCGCCGAAACCGGCCTCGACCTGGCGATCGACGCAGTTGTGGCAGGCATTGGTTTTCGAGCCGGGGAACCACTTGGCGTCGGGGGCGTTCCATTCGAGGACGCGGTCCCACTTGCGGAACCAGTGGAAGCCGGCGGCGACCTCACCCCAGAAACCCTCCGGGTCGTCGATCGAGCGACGGTACATGGACTCGTACTCGGCCATCGAAGAGATGAGCCAGGGCGCGCCGCCGACCGAGCCGGGGGCCGGGGGCTGAAAGACGCGGTTCTCGTGGAGGGTGGATTCGATGCCCTGGGAAGCGGGATGGGACACGGGTGGCTCCTGGTCGTCGGGTGCGGATCGGTTGGCGGGCACGCCGGGATCGGAAAGATACCCGAAATCGGGGCGGGCACGCCAGCGGTTCGTCCCGAATGGGGAGAAAGGACGCCATTCGGCGGCAGATGAGAACGCACCCGTCAGCGTCCTGGCCTACCGGGGTGTGAAGGGCTGAGCGGGCGCGGCGGCGTGCGGTGAGACGGCGTGGTCAGCGCTCCTGCTCGATGAACGACGGAGGGATCGGCGCGATCACGATGTAGGCGTGCCGAGGCCCGGCCCGGACGCCGGTGTCCAGACCGAGTACCCTCAACCGGGGATCGTGCAGCACGCTCTGCACCACGCCGAAGACGATCCAGTCACCGGAATCATCCCGGTATGCGCAAGGTCCGCCGGAGAACCCGGGTATGTCATGCCCCCAAACCCCGTCCACCCGGGCCCACACGGGATCCCCCGCGCCTTCAAGCTCAATGGGTGGCGCGACCACGACTGCCTGGATCGTCGTGGGTTTCGGCCCGGCACCTTTCCCCGTGAAACTTGCCTGTCTGTACCGCGCGCCGGGAAAGCCGGAGATGGTGATCCTGGTGCCAACCGGGGGCGGGTCGGACGAGATCCGGTCGGTCGGCTGAAAATCACACGATGTTCGGATCCATCCGATGTCCTCGCTCATCAAAGAGGCGACACCTTCATGAGGGGATCGGAAACTTTCGACTTCGTACAGATCACCGCACGCTCCGCCCGGCGGTAGCGGCAGGCTCCGGATCACATGCACCGCCGAAATGATCCTTCCGTTGGGTCTGGGCACCCCGCTGCCGGCGAGCCTCGGCGGGGCATCGGGGCGCGAAGCTTCGTGGAGCAAAGGCAGGGTGCGGGGACCTTCGGCATCTTTCTCACCGTGGTTGCTTGACGAATCCGAAAATGCGCACCCAATCAATGAACAGGAAACCGTGAGCAATATGATCCCGAGTTTCATGCCACCGATTTACCCTTCCCAGACCAAAGACCCATCGATCAGGAAGTGAATGCTGTTGTTGTCACCGTCAATAAAAACATCATAATCGTCAAACATCATCTCAAGAGAAAACGACCCGATGAAAAACGATTTGATCGAATCGGCGACCTGTTAAAATGTGCCACTCAACTGCAGAACCATAGCGTCGGGCACGGCATCGGAGGCATCTCGAAGAAAACAATACTGCAACGCCGCACCGTTGGAGACATCGGGATAATCCCAGTCCGTCCTCGTAATCATCATGATTTTGATGAAATCACTATTCGCATCGCTTCATACCTTTACTTGTCTCGATTTGTGGCGAACAGAGGCTGCCCAGAATCAGTTTAGTCCCGTTATGATACCGATATTATTCAGTAGCATTTTGCTCCACGGACTTCTTCATATCGCCCGATGATTCAACATCCGCAGACAACAGAGGCCCGGGAATGGAACATAACTGAAACGGCTTCATCCCGCAAGACTTTTTCTCGCGTTTTTGTGAGAATGTCGAATTTTCAGGGTTTCTACGCCCCCTAAAGTGGGGATAAGAACCAGAGCCTGATACGCATCCAACTTCAAACTCGTGCCGGATGCGTCTGAAAGCCTTGGAGGGGGCGCTAGATTCTGGCCCGGGGAGGATCTCAACAAACCTTCACCCTGTTGGTTGAGAGAGGCCTCCTACGGATCAAGCCTGAGATCCGGGGTGATCCGTATCAGTGCGCGCTGGTGACGCGGATGACCTCGGCCACGCTGGTCAGGCCGGACATGGCCTTGTTGATGCCGTCCTGGCGGAGGGACTGCATGCCGCGTTCCAGGCACATGCGCCGGAACTCGGACACATTGGGGTTGCGGGCGATGACATCGCGCAGAGAGTCGTCGATGGCGAGGAGTTCGTACGCGCCCACGCGCCCGGAGTAGCCCATGTTGCGGCACTTGTCGCAGCCGATGGGGCTCCATGTCTCGCCGCTGGGCAGGCCCTGGAGTTCGAGGAACTCGGCCATCTCCTCGGAGGGGGCCTGCTTGGCCTTGCAGGTGGGGCACAGGCGCCGGAGCAGGCGCTGGGCCAGCACGGCGTTGAGGGCCGCGCCGACCAGGAACGGCTCCAGCCCGATGTTGACCAGGCGCGTCACCGAGCTGGGCGCGTCGTTGGTGTGCAGGGTGGACAGCACGAGGTGGCCGGTCAGCGCGGCCTGCACCGCGATGTGGGCCGTCTCGTGGTCGCGGATCTCGCCCAGCATCATGATGTCCGGGTCCTGGCGCAGCAGGGCCTTGAGGGCCTTGGCGAACGACATGCCGATCTTCTCGTGCGTCTGCGTCTGGGTGATGCCGTCGAGGTGGTACTCGATGGGGTCTTCGACGGTGGAGATGTTCAGCTTGTTCTTGTCGAGCTGGCGCAGCGAGGAATAGAGCGTGGTGGTCTTGCCCGATCCGGTCGGGCCTGTCACCAGCGCGATGCCGTGGGGCACATGGATCTGCTGCTTCCAGATCTCGAGGGTCAGGTCGTCGAAGCCCAGGTCCTCGAGCTGGACATTGATCGACTTGGTGTCGAGGATACGCATGACGACCTTCTCGCCGTAGCCCGCGGGCAGCGTCGAGACGCGCAGGTCGAGCTTGCGCCCCTGGACGGTGCAGCGGATGCGCCCGTCCTGGGGAACGCGCCGCTCCGAGATGTCCAGGTCCGCCATGATCTTCAGGCGGCTGACGATGGCGGCCGACATGCCCGGCGGCGGGTTCATCATCTCGAACAGGATGCCGTCGATGCGGAAGCGCACCTTGAGCTTTTTCTCGTTCGGCTCGACATGGATGTCGGACGCGCCCTCCTTCACGGCGGTCTGGATGATGTAGTTCACATAGCGGATGACGGGCGACTCGCCGGCCCTGGCCTCCAGGTCCACCGGCTCGTTGGACTCGGTCCTGGAGACTTCGACATCGGACTCCTCGACATCGGCGAGGATGTCGGTCAGGTCGTCGTCCTCGGCGGTGCTCTCGCCCATCATCTCCAGCACGGCGCGGATGTCGGCCCCGGTGACGAGCACGACCTTCACGCTGGGCACGCTCAGGCGCGAGCGGATCTCGTCGATCAGGAACAGGTCGTCCGGGCGGACCACGCCGACGACGGCCCGTGAGCCTTCGGTGCGCAGCGGCACCACCATGTTGTGCTTGCAGAAGTCCCCGCCCAGACGCTGGAGCATCCTGCCGTCGAAGCCCCCGTCGAGGCCGGCCGCGAGGTCGATGCGCTCGAAGGGAATCCCGGCGACCTCGGCCACCACCCGCTGCAGCGCGGCCTCGTCGATCCCCTGGTCGATCAGCACGCGGATGACGGACTGGCCCGGGCTTTGCTTGATGACCTGCTCGGCCGCGGTCATGTCGCCGGGCTTGACGACGCCGGAGGCGATCAGACGGTCCCGCAGGTCGGAGGACACATCCCCCCCGGCCCCTCCGCCCTCCGCGGCGTCCTCTGGGCGGTAGATCTCGGCGACGGAGGAACCCACGCCGGTGGCCCGCTCACGGGCCGGGGGCACGGGCACGGCCGGGTCGTCGTCGATCGGGCGTCCGTCCTCCCCGTAGCGGCGCTGGCCGCTGGGCATGGACGGCAGGGGGCTGAAGGACGCGGGTCGGGCGTCGAGCGAGTGGCGCTGCTTGCGCTCCGGCTCGCGCCCGCGCCGCACCGGGCGCTTGGAGTCACCGGATGACACGCCGAGTTCGTTCAGGATGTCATCGATGTCCGCCATGTGCGTTGGTTTCCGTGGTCAGTCGATGAGTTTGGCGGGCATGCCGATGGCGACTTCCCATGTCATGCCGTCGGCGGAGATGAAGACGGACTGGTTGGCGATGTCCACCACCTCGAACGAGCCGAGGAACTTGCCGATGGTCACGGGCTGGCCGTTGACACGGGCCACGGGCATGCGCCCGCCCGCCATGACGGACTGCACATTCAGCCTGCCCAGCTCGTTGCGGAGCAGCTCGGCCCGCTGGGCCATCTGGAGCCGGCGCTGCTCCTCGGCCATCCGCGCCATGCGGATCAGGTCGTCCTCGCTGGACGGCTCCTCGAAGACGAAGGGCTGGGCGGGCGCGTTGGAGGTGGGGCGCGTGAAGGGCGCGGGCGGCAGCTCCGCGGTGCGGGCGAACTGCACGGCGTTGAGGCTGCCGTCCAGCTCGGTCATCACCCGCCCGAACCGCCGGGCCGATTCCGGGGAGCCGGCCTGGGAGATGTAGTCGATCTTCACATCCTCGCCGCCGAATCCCATGTTCAGGCCCACGAAGCGCATCCCGTAGATGGCGCCCGCGGCCAGGACCAGCACAAGCCCGGCGAGCACGACCTGCCCGGAGACCTTGCTCTCGGAGTGCGAGGACAGCCCGGCGCCCTGGCTGGGCGAGAAGGAGGGGATGCCCGTCGGATCGTCCAGGCCGGGGATGCCCACGGGCAGGCGGTCGCCCTCGGACGGCATGAGTTTGTCGGTCACGACGGGTTCCCTCCGACTTCGCGGAAATAGATGCTCAGCGTGAACTCGGCGGTGATCTCGGGCTGCGGGCCGGCGTCCTTGCGGGTCTGCCGGTTCTCCTTGATCGACATGTTGACGATGCGGGTGATGCGGGGCAGGCGTTCGAGCGCGACGAGGAAGTTGTAGAACCCCTCGAACTGGCCCGCGGTGGACATGACCAGCGGCTGCTCGCGGTAGCGCGCCGCGGCCAGCGGCTTGTCGCTCTTGAATGTCGGCGGCTGCAATCCCGCCTCGACGGCCAGCGCGGAGACCTGACGCAGGATCTGGTCAACCTCCTTGTTCGTCGGCAGGCGGGACTCGATCAGCGTGATCCGGTCCTGCAGCGAGTCGTTGATCGACTCCAGGTCCTTGCTCTTGGCCGTCTCGCGCCGGAGCTGCTCGAGCAGCTCCCGCTTGTGCGTGATCTCGGCGCCGGCCTGGTCGATGCGCGTGTTCTGCGGCTTGAAGATGGTGAAGTAGCTCACCACCGGCAGCAGCAGCACGGTCAGGAACAGGACAAGCTCGCGGGTTCCGAACTGCATGGGATGGACCCTCTCACTCGGTGTCGGGGCTTTGGGACGCGGGATCGACATTGGTCATGATCGAGTCGATCTGGAGGCCGAACTCCTCGACCCCGGCGACCTGGCGAGCGTTGGCCTGCTCGCGGAGCTTCATGGTCATCTTGAAGCGGCGGTAGCCGACCTCATCGACGACGGCCCCCGTGATCAGCGCCAGCTCCACATCGCCGAACAGCGGGCTGGTCTTCAGCGTGCCCAGATAGTCGGCGATCTTGCTGTTCTCGGTGGACAGGCCCTCGATGGTCACGGTGTGCGTGAACCGGGGTGGCAGCACCTTCTCCGGGGCGGGCTTGGCCTCCGGGGCGGCGGTCTTGCCGGCGAGCGAGCGGGTGGCGGGCGCCTTGCCCTTGGCCTTCGGGTCGGCCGCGGCGGCGGGCGGGCGGGCGCGCTCGCCGTCCAGACCCACCAGCGTCAGCACGATCCCCTCGGGCAGGTCCCGCACGATCTCGGCCATCAGCACGGAGCGCGGCACGCGGTCGATCAGCGCGGTGACGACCTCGGCCCGGTCGAGCAGGTCGGCGCGCTGGGCCTCCAGCCCCTTGAGCTGCTCGATCTTGGCCGCCTCTTCGGCGAACTGGGCCGAGATGATCTCGGCCTCGGCGTGGACCTTGCGCCACCGCTGGTGGTTGACCACGAACGCGCCGATCACGCCGGCCATCACCATCGTGAAGAGCAGCAGGGCGAAGAAGTTGGCCCGCATCTGGCTCTTGTTCTTGACATAGCCGGACGGGAGGAAGCTCCCGTTGGCGGAATGACCGAGGTTGCGGATGCCCATGGTTCCTCCGGGATCACAGATCGGTGGGGCTGAGGCACATGCCGACCGCGACCGCCCAGCCGGGCTGGGGGGCCGTCACATCGACCCCCTCGCACGGGACCTTCCCGCTGCGCGCCAGGCGGGCCAGCGGGTCCACGCTCTGGGCCGCCAGACGCAGCGACCGGGCGAGGTGTTCACAGACCAAACGCTGGCGGCTTTCGCCACCCAGAAAGATGACCTTCTCCACCGGACGGTCCGGGAACAGCATCCGGTGATACCGCAGGCACATCGCCGCCTCGTCCGTCAGGATCTCCAGCGGCTCGGTCAGGTCCGGTTCCGGACCCACCGCGCGGCTCGACCGGGGTTCGGGGGCGGGCGGGGCGGCGCCGTCCGCGGCGACCGCCACCGGGGCGGGCCTGGGGGTGAGTCGCTCAAGGCCCAGGCGGGTGGCGCGGGCTTCCTGCATGGTGCAACGCAACTGGCGGGCGATGGTCTCGTCCATGTGGCGCGTGCCCAGCTCGATCGAACGGGCGAAGACCATCTTGGAGCCGTGCGCGACGACCGCCTTGGTCGCGCCCACGCCCATGTCCAGCAGCAGGGTCGGTGCGCCGTCCGCCTCGCTGCACGCCGATCCGGGCTGCGCGATGGCGTCGATGGCCCGCAGGTCGGCGGCGTACTCGTTGTGGATGGCGACGGGCTCGAGCCTGGCGTTCTTCAGCGCGCCCATCAGCCGGGCCACGAAATCGCGGGCCGCCGCGAAGCAGATCACTTCCTTCTTGCCGTTGACCTTGGCCCCTTCCACCACGCGACAGCGGACCAGCAGGGCCGACGGGTCGCAGCCGAGCTGCGCCCCGATCTGCGCCGCGGCCAGCTTCTCGATCGGCAGGTCGTCGGACGGGATGATCTGGACATGCTTGCACACCATCTGGCCGGACGGCACGGCGCAGACGGCGCGGCTGGTCTTGAACCTGCCCTGCTTGAGCAGCCTGGGCAGCGCCTCGATCTGGAACGACAGGCGCTTGGCCGGGTTGTCCAGCAGGTCGTCCGGCGTGTCGAGCTGCACCGCCGACGCGATCGCCGGGGTGTCGCCCTGGGCCAGCTGGAGGATCTTGAGCGAGCCGACGCCGAACTCGACCGACAGCGGCAGCCCCGCCGGGCGCATCGAGCCAAGCCCTTGGAACGAGGCGTTCAGTTTGCCCAGCTTCGGCTTGAACATATCCCTCGACCTGCCTCCCACACCCGGCGTCGGGCCGCACCGCCGGACAGAGTGTCCGTGCGACGGCTTGACCGTTGGATCGGCCCGATCGGGGGGGGTGTTGAGGGCGTGGATCGGACCCGTTCCCGGGGATGGGCCGGGGCGTCCGGGTCAGCGGCGCAGGTGGTCCAGACCGACCCGGCGAGGCCGGTCAGTCCCGGAGGGCCTCCAGAATGGGTCCGAGAACCCCGCCCATGCGGGCCAAGGCCCCGTCCAGATCCCACCCCTGCCGCTCGCGGTCGCCTGTGTGGTTGGAGATGACCCGGACCTCGGCGAAGCGCGCTCGCGGGTGGATTCTCCGCGCGGCCAGGGCGCAGGCCGCCCCCTCCATCGCTTCGGCGATCGCCCCGGTGCGGGCGACGATGGCGTGCGCATCGGCATCCGTGCCGGAGCAGGCCGAGACGGTGGCCACCGGCCCGATGCGGTCCACCAGCCGGGCCAGGGCCGCCCGGGACCGGGGGTCGGGTGCGGCGGCCGGCGCGTCGCACCCGAATCCGATCCGGTCCAATGTCAGGAACCCCTCGCCCATGCGGATGCCCTCATCGGCGAACACCGAGGGGTCGGCGAGCACCACATCCCCGATGCCCAGCGATGAACCCGGGAAAGCCCCCCCGACGCCCAGCGAGAGCACGCCCGCGTGGCGTTCCGGGTCGTACCATCGTGCGGTGGCCCCGGCGGCCGCCGACTTGCCAACCCCGGCGTACACCACGACCACGCCCTCGGCCGCGATCGACCCCCACGGTTCAGGGGTGGTGAGGGAAGGGGGGGCGGGGCGTACCGCGTCCAGCACGGCGCGGATTTCTCGCGGGGCGGCAACGATCAGCAACCACGGGCGTTGGGCCGACATCGGGACAGCATAAGGATGGTCCGGCCCGGGGACCGGAAGGAACCGGGGTCGGGCGGTCGGGTACAACATATTCCTCGGCCCTGGAACAGACCCCGGGCTTTGGGGGATGATCCCAGCAGGAGCAGCAACGATGGCGAATCACACGAACGGCTCGCGCAAGCGCGGCATGGGTCTCTGGAAGCTTCTGGTGGTGGTCGTGGTGGTGGCCCTCGGCGGGCTGGGGTGGATCGCCATCGCCGGGTCCGGGGGGTCGGAGCCGAAGGGCGCGAGCATTGAGCTGACGACGGCCACGGTCCGGTCGTTCACGATCTCGACCCTGGCCAACGGCGAGCTGGCGGCCAAGAACCAGCTTGAGATCCGCAACAAGGTCGAATCCCGCACCGCCATCGTGGAGATCATCCCCGAGGGGACGATGGTTCGCCGGGGCGAGGTGCTGATCCGCCTGGCGGACGAATCCCTGAAGAACCGCATCGCCGAGGAGGAGCTGGAGGTCATCGAGGCGCGGACGAACCTGGAGAACGCCCAGGCGGCGGAGAAGATCCAGCTGTCCGAGAACAACTCGATGCTCCGTGCGGCCGAATCCAAGGTGTCCATCGCCAACCTGACCTACCAGCAGTGGGAGTCCGGCGATGTGATCAAGCAACGCCAGCAGTTGCAGCTCGATGTCGAGAAGGCGGAGAAGAACTACGATCGTCTCGCCTCCAAGTACGAGAACTCCAAGCAGTTGTACGAGGCGGACTTCCTGAGCAAGGACGAGCTGGACCGCGACGAGATCGCCTACATCGAGGCGAGTGCGGCCCGTCAGACGGCCCGGCTCGACAAGGAGGTCTATGAGAACTTCCAGCACCTCAAGGACGCCGAGCAGCGCCGGCGCGATGTCGAGGAGGCCGCGGCCGAGCTGGACCGTGTGCTCCAGGAGAACGACATCAACCTGCGGTCGCGCCAGACCCAGACGGCCAACCGCGAGCGCCAGCTGCTCCTCCGGGAGGACAAGCTGGCCGAGCTGCGCCAGCAGCTGGCGTACTGCACCGTGTCGGCCCCGCGGGACGGCCTGGTCGTCTACGGCTCCAGCGTGCAGAGCGACATGCGGCGCTGGCAGAACGACGGCGGGCTGGCCGTGGGTGTCGAGGTGGGCAACAACGACCTGCTCATCGTGCTCCCCGACACGGCGGAGATGACCGCGTCGGTCAAGGTCCACGAGTCGATCGCCGGGCGCGTGCGCCCGGGCCAGTCGGTGTCCGTGAAGGTCGAGGCGATCAACCAGACCATCCCGGGGCGTGTCACCAGCATCGGCGTGCTGGCGGAGACCGGCGGCTGGCGCGACCCCAACCGGCGCGAGTACACCGTGAAGATCGACCTGGACCCGAATGTGGCCCGGGGCATGGAACTCAAGCCCACGCTGCGCTGCGAGGCGCGCATCGAACTGGGCCGGGTCGAGAACGCGTTGGCGGTCCCCGTCCAGGCGGTGTTCAACGACGGACCCGTGCGGTATGTGCTGCGCGCCGGCGCCGCGGGCCGGTTCCAGCGCATCCCGGTCATGCTGGGACGCACGAGCGACACCGACGCGGAGATCCTCCGCGGGATCGCCGAGGGCGACCGTGTGCTGCTGCGCGAGCCGCAGGCGGGCGAGGTGGAGAACCCCACCGGCTGGGACATCGAGCCGCTCAGGGCCGCCGGCTACACGCTGGACGAGAACGGCAAGCCGATGGTCGATCTGGAGGCGTTGCCCGCGATGATGCGCAGGGGGGCGTCCGGCTCGGTGCCGGTCGGCACGGGTGAAGGTTCCGCGGCAAGCCCGGCCCAGAGTGGTTCGGGGGGTGGCGCGGCCGCGCCTTCCGGCGGTGCTCGCCAGGGCGGTCAGCGCCCGCAGGGCGGGGCCGGCGGCGTGGGAGGGACGGGCGGCTGATACGGATGCCCGCGTTCGTGGTGGCACAGGCGTCCCGCCCGTGCGCCTTGATCGTTGCTTTTCGCCCCTGCGGGGCGAACACAGGCGGGACGCCTGTGCCACCGTTGCCCTAAGCGCTCAGCGAGCGCAGGTCGTCGATCGGCTCGCCCCCGTAGGCCGCGTTGGTCATCAGCTTCTCGATGTGCATCAGGTCGAACTCGTTGGATGTCTTCGGGGCGAAGTTGTCCTTGCGCACATCGGCCCCCTCGAACTCGATGATGCTCAGGTCGCGGCGGTCGCGCAGGTCGATGGTTTCGGACTCCTGCTCGTCCTCGAAGTGGGTCAGCTCCTGCACGACCGGGCGGCAGGGGTCCATCGCCGACCAGTCGGACACCACCGCCCTCATGCCGTTGCTCAGCATGACGATCGACCCCGGCGGGTAGGCCGGGCAGACCGACAGCAGGGCGCGCAGCACCACCGGGTCGATGCGCGAGCGGTGCGGCTCGGACAGCAGCGTGCTCAGCGCGCGCACGGGCGGGACCGAGGGGTGCTCCTCCGCGCTCGCGTCGGGGTCGGCCGCGGGGTTGACCAGGCGATCGTACATGTCCGCGGCGGCGATGATGCGGGCGAAGATGTGGATCGACTGGCCCGCCACGGCGTCGCGATCACCGCTCAGGGTGGTCCTTTCGGGGAAGCCCGACCCGTCGAAACGCTGGTGGTGGTGCAGGACCGAGGCGGCGGCCGACGGCTCGATGTTGCCCCGCACCAGATCGAACCCGATCTCCGTGTGCCGGCGCCACTCGGGGTCCGTGGCGTCGCGGGTCTCGCGCCAGCGTTGCTGGACGGGCTGGGGCAGACGGATCATGCCGATGTCGTGCAGCATGGCGGCCACGCCCAGGTTGGTGACATCTTTGGCCAGCATCGCGGGCAGACGCTTGCGCTCGCGCAGCAGGTAGAAGCCCAGGCGCAGGCCCATCAGCATCGAGATGTACCCCACATTCGCCCCGTGGCGCACCGCGGGCCTGCCGGCGTCCACCAGCTCGCTGATGAAGATGGCCGAGTCGGTGTCGGCGACCAGCCGCTGCATCAATGATCCCATCGCCTTGCGGTAGGCGTTGAAGTCCAGGCGGGCGTGGACGGTCTTCCCTGCGGCGTCGAAGGCGGTGGCCACCTCGCAGGCCATGCCGGCGCGGGCCGCCATCACGCCCGGCGAGACGAAACGCGAGATGGTCTCCAGGCGCGGGTAGCGGATCCAGATATCAGGAATGCAGATCTCGCGCATCCGGTCGATCGTGACTCGTTCCAGCTCCGCGCCGGCTTTCAGCAGCACGGTGGACAGGTTGTGAGGATGGTAAACCGGCAACGCCAGCGTCATACCCGGCTCGGCCTGTGAGATCGGGACTCGCAGCATGAACGCACGGTGCCGGAAGGGTTTGCGGGGCGATTCCGGCCGCTCCTCGGGAGAAGCATCGGTTCCATCGGCGGGCCGCTTGGGGCGCAGCGGCCCGCGGACGAGGAAATAGGGGCGATCCGGGGCGGCGCGCGAGGATCACACAGGCCGGGCAAGCCGGGGAAACGGGGAAGCCGCGTGGGCCTGCCCGGCGGTCGGATGCCCGTGGCGCGTGCTTGTCCGGGATTGGGACGCGATATCGGACCCGTCCGGCGTTCAGCCCGCCGGGTAGAGGGCGGGGGGTGGGGGGCGGTCAATCGGGAAGCGGTCCGGCAGGCGGGACAGGCATCGGGGCCGTGGTCGCACGCAAACGGGGGAGGAAGATCACGAACACCTTCCGCGCCGGGGCCCCGGGGCGCCCCCCCCCCTGCGCCGGGATGGCCGGCGATGAGAGCATCCATTCCCCGAGCGTGCGCTGTCGCGGCGGAGCGGGCGGGAGAGGGGCGGGGGCTTCCTCGTCGGGATTGTCCGGATCGGTGGATGCCTGGACCGGAGGTGCGGGCGGCGGCAGCTCGGCCCAGTCGGTGTCGGGGTCTTCGGCGACCAGCACCAACGCTTCGCGCCCCGTCCCGGCGTGGACGGTCAGGAGGGCGTGCAGGATGTGGCCCTCGTCGGCGATCGACCGCTCGGCCCCGGGGTCGGCCATCAGGGGCTGGCGCCTTTGGTGCTCGATCTGGATGCCGAGTTCGGTGCGGACGATGTCGTGCCGGCGCCCGGCCGTGATCCGCGGCTCGACCCAGCTCCGGGCGATCAGGCGGGGGCGTCCGCCGGGCAGGGGGCGTGCGTCCGGGCCGGGCAGGGCGTCGGGCAGTTGCGGGCCGCGGACGAGGGGGGTCCAGGCGGGGACCTGCCCGAAGCGTTGGCGCTGGAGCGGCGTGATGGGCGGGCAGGCGAGGAGCAGGGCTTCGAGATCCTCGGCGGGAACGGCGAGGAGGCGCAGGCCGACCGCGGCCCAGCGGGCGGCGTCCTCGGGCGGCACGGGCGGCGCGCCCTCGGCGTAGTCCCGCAGCAGGCGCCCCACGCGGTGGTCCGGGTCGTTGGCGGTCCACACGATGACCTCAAGCCCCTGCTCCGCGGCGGACAGGTTCTCGATGGTCGGCTCGATCATGCGGGCCGGCTCAGGCTCCGGCGGGTTGAAGCGCGTCCGCCAGCGCTCGCGGGCCTTGGCGCAGCCGGGCGCCGCGCCGAGCAGCGCGGCCGCGACCAGGATCGGGATGATGCGGGCGGGCGTCATGTCACGCGAAGGAGTTGATGCGGTCGATCAGGGCGCGGACCAGGCCGAACTTGTGGCGCGTGTGGGTGAGCACGATCCGCGGCAGGCCGAGGTGGTCGTGCTCCTGCTCGAACGCCCCGCGCTGGTGGATGCGTCCGGACTTGACCAGGACGGAGAACTCCGCGTTCAGCGTCTCGATCTGCGCGTCGGTCAGCGGGCGCCGGACGCGGATGACCAGGTCGTCGCGGACATAGCGGGACGAGTGGTACAGGGCGTAGAAGCGCAGGACATGGTCGGCCGCGTCCTTGGGGTCTTTGGCGAGATAGAACAGGTTCTCGTCCTCCGGGCTGATCCACCCGCGGGAGAGCAGCTGCTGGCGGATGAACCGGACCCAGCCCTGCCAGTAGCCGGCGATGGCCATGTCGGGGTCGCCGCCGGAGGTGGTGACACCGGGGGTCGGCTCGCCCTCGACGAACACGACGGGGACCATCGAGGCCTTGCCGGTCTGGATGAGCGTGAGAGCCTCGAAGCACTCGTCGAGCGTGCCGAATCCGCCGGGGAAGCACACCACGGCCTCGGCCTGCGAGAGGAACATGAGTTTGCGGGTGAAGAAGTAGCGGAAGTTGATGAGCTTCTCGTCGCCCTTGATGACCTCGTTGGCGCTGGTCTCGAACGGCAGGCGGATGGCCACGCCGAAGGAGGCGGCCCGCCCCGGCCCCTCGTGCCCGGCCTTCATGATGCCGTCTCCCGCGCCGGTGATGGCCATCCAGCCGGCGTCGGCCATGATCCTGGAAAACTCCACGGCCGCGCGGTAGTCGGGGTGGTCCGGGGGCGTGCGGGCCGAGCCGAAGATGGTGACCTTGTGTGCGTCGGGGTACTGGCCGAACACGCGGTATGCGTAGCGCAGCTCCTTGACGGAAGCGGTCATGAGTTTGAGTTCGCCGGTGTGCCGGCCGTCCGGGATGAGCTTGAGGGCGGCGGTGATGAGTTCGCGGACGAGCTTGGCGTCGGAATCGTCGGCGCGGCCGACCACCATCTCGAGCAGTTCGATGATGCGGTCCTGCACCTCGCCGTCGTCGGCGCGGCGCACGGCGGGCTGCTCAGGGGGCGCGGCCTTCTCGTTGACGGGCTGGGTGGACCGCGTGGGGTTCAGCTCGACCCGGTTCGGCTCGGCACCGGGGTGGCTGGTCGGGTGGGGGGTGGGGGGGGTGGTCATGGTTGCTCCGGTTGGGTGGAAGGCGGGTCGGTTCGGGAACCGGGGGATGGTGGTGGGGGGTGGGGGGTGGTCAGTGGTGCTTGTCGGCCCAGGCTTCCGGGCTGGACGCGGGCAGGACCACGCCGGACTCCCTGGACGGATCTCGATTCTTGGCCGCACGCGACGCCTGTTCGACCGCGGACATGACGCGATCCTGCTCGGTCTCCCGCTCGCCGATCAGGGCGCGGACGAGTCGCCGGGTGGCGCTGAAGTTCTCGGTGGAGAAGTCCAGCGATCCGGGGCGGCCCGTCACCCGGGTGGTGATGAGTTCGTCGCGGATCTGCTCGAGCAGGTTGGAGAAGATCGGCACCGGGCGGATCGAGCGGGAGCGGAAGCGGAGGTTGAGGTCCTGCGTCACCCAGTTCATGGTGCCGTGCCCGATGATCTCGATGGAGCTGGACGAGGCACTGAGGCGCTCGAAGGCCATGATGTCGCCGTCGATGTAGAACTCGCCCTCGGCCAGGTCCAGGCGCGCGCCCATCGGGGCGCGGAGGTTGCTGACCTCGACGAGGTTGATGAGTCCGGGCAGGGCGATCACGGAGCCGCCCGCGACGCGGACGACGCCGCGCCCGGTGGTGCGGTCGGGGCGGCCGGTGACGCCGGTGATGGAGACATCGGCGTCGAGCAGGCCGCGGGTGAAGTCGTCGGGCACCGTCCACGCGGAGCGGACGGCTTCCTCGCCGGGCATCGGCGGGCCGAAGAGGCCCTCGGGCGGGAGGAGCAGGTCGTCGAAGACCGGGGCGGCGCGGACATCCGAGGCGTGCATGTCCACCCAGAAACGGGTCTCGTCGCCGATGGTGTGGGCCTGGGCGCTGCCCGCGATGCGTCCCCCGTGCAGCCGCCCGGTGATCGAGGGCACGAGCACGGCCCCCGGGCGGCCGGCGTCGGCGAGGATGACGGCCGATGCGTTGTGGACGCGCATCCGCCCGGCGCGCAGGCGGTCGGCGGCCAGGTCGATCGCGTAGGTCGCCCCGGCGGGATCGACCCGCGCCTCGAAGTCGATCCGACCCGCCAGCTCCGTGACGGGCAGGCCGATGACGGCGCCGGCGTTGCTCACGGCGGCCGATCCCGCCACCTCGATGACCGAGCCGGGGGTGCCCAGGCCCTCGGCGCGCACGCCCAGGTCGCGCAGGTCGATCGGGCCGTCGATGCTGACCGAGAACCGGTCCATCACCCCGGCCAGCACGCCCGGCAGGAGCGTGCGCACGGATTCGTTGAGCCGGTCCCCGGCCAGGTCGATGCGCAGGTCCAGGCCCGCGCCCCTGCCCGGCTCGAAGGTCCAAGGCCCGTCCGCGCCGGCGGAGATGCCCGGCGCGCTGGCCCGGACGCCGTCCACCCGCCCGCCCAGGCCCTCGAACAGGACGCGCCCCTCGACCTGGGTGAACTCGATGCGTCCGCTGGGCAGGTCCAGGGCGAGCGACCGGGGGCGCAGCGTGCCCAGCGCGCTCAGCGCGGGGATCGCGTACGAGTCCGCCCCGGTGACGCGCCGGGGCGGCGCGTCGTGCAGGGCGGACAGCCCCAGGTCCAGCTCGAAAAGCCCGGCCACATGGCGCTGGGCGAGCCACTCGCCCACGCGCTCGCCCGCGAACGCCGAGACGATCTGGGCCGTGGCCGGGGAATCCACGCGCCCGTTGCGCAGGCCGACCCGCACCATGCGGGGCTGGCCGTACCAGAAGGCCTCGCTCGGCCCGATCAGCGGCAGGTCGCCGTCCAGGGAGATCTCGCCGGACTCGACGCCCCCCGACACGAGCGGCGTGCGGAACCCGGAGAAACGCACGCCGGGCATCACGCCCAGGGAGAGCTGCATCGTCCCCCGCGACGGGCCGACGCGGTGGCGCACGCCGTCGTGGTTGAGGGCGAGCGATTGGATGCGATCGACGGCCAGGACGGTCTCCGTGTGCCCGCCCACGATGCCGTCCAGTTCGGCGCGCAGGGCGACGACGCCGTCGGGGTTGCGCTCGGCGCGGAGGGCCGCGAGTCGGTCGGCCAGCTCGGGCGAGAAGACGGCCGCGGCGTGCTCGAGCGGCATGGCCAGGTCAAGCCCGTCGGCGCGTGCGGTGGCGAACAGGCCCGGCCCGGGCCGGGGCGGGCCGGCCTCGATGGGCAGCAGGCCGCCGACCCGCTCGACATCGCCCAGCCCGCCGCGCCGATCGGGCAGGGTGAGCTGGGTGAGCAGGGTGACGGGTGTGGGCGCCAGGGGGCGGGCGGGCGATTGCAGCACGCCGCGGAAATCGACGACGATGAGCCGCTCGGTGACATAGATGATGCCGTTCATCCCGGCAAGAACCAGCGGGTCCGGCTCGTCGGGCGTGGGGGGCAGCGCGCCGTGGACATCGGCGTTGGGCCGGGCCGAGGCGTTCTCCAGGCTGGCCTCGACATCGTACCCGAGCTGGCCGTCGGATCGGGGTCCGATCACGGCGCGGCAGTCCACCTTCCCCGAGACGCGGAGGTTGTCCAGGATGGAGCGCAGGGAGACGGGCTGATCCGGGTTGGGCGGGTCCCGGTAGCCGGGGATGGCGGCCAGCAGGCGTTCGTCCACGGGGATGCCGCGGGCGTTGATCTCCACGACGGGCAGCGGGTCCTGCCCGGGGCGGACGGCGCTCTGGTCGAGTTCGGCCTGCACCCATGCCTCGCCGCCCGTCAGTCCCTCGTAGCGCCCGCCGGTCAGGTTCAGGTCGTCGTCGGTGATATGGAGCCGGATGCCGCGCGCCACGATGGGCAGCGGGAAGTGTTCCGGCACCAGCCCGGCGTGATCGAGCCGCACGACGGTGTCGCGGACCCAGCGGTCGTCCTGCGGGCGCTCGGGGATGCGTTCCAGTCGGAGGTCCACATCCGCCGCGCCGCCGAAGGTGAAGAGCGGGGCGTCGCGCCCGCCGCGTCCGTCCGGCGTGCGGATCAGCCCGTCGCGCACCAGTTCCTGGTAGCGCTGCGGGTGGAAGAGGGCCTCGACCAGCCTGCGCCGGCCGCTGGTCAGGGCGGCCATCAGGTGCTGATCGACCGGCACGCTCCGCACCTGGATCTCGATGATGACCCGCGAGTTCTCGTCCAGCCCGTCGAAGCGTCCCGTGGCGGCCAGCGTGGCCCCGGTCGGGCCGCGTCCCGTGAGTCCCTCGATGCTCAGCCCGTTCTCCGTGAAGGAGACCGATCCGCTCATCTCGGAGAAGGGATAGCGGAACTTGGCGTAGCTGGCCCGCCCGTTGCGGATGTCCGCGGTCCCCTGCACGGAGACCGGCCCGCCGTGGGCGGCGCGCACTATCCGCACGACGGCCTCGATATCCGCCGAGGGGTTGTCGAACATGTCCAGCTTTTCGATCGCCTTCGGCGGCAGGAAGCGCCGGGGCCGGAAGCGCTCGTCCATCCGGAAGCGGGTGGTCAGGCGGGCGTCGAAGGGGGATTCGGGCGTCAGGCCGCGGTAGTGGAGTTCGACATCGTACCGGAGTTCGTCGATGTGGCCGTACACATCGGCGGAGAGGCCGTCGGTGCCGAACTCGATGACGCCGCGGGTCTGGCGCATGCGCAGCAGCTCGCCCTCGCCCGCGATGTCGTAGCGCTCGTTGAAGGGCAGGTTCAGGTCCACGCCGTCGAGCGTCATGCGCACGGTGACGCGCCCGTCGTTGTCGATGGAGAAGTTGGTCGGCAGCAGCCGCCCCGTCAGCGCCAGCCGGGCGTACAGATCGCGCAGGCGCGAGGGCACGATCGTCGGAGGCCAGTCCTCCAGGCGCAGCCCCTCCAGCCGGGCCTCGACCCCGCCGGGTCCGAGTGTGCCCGAGAGCGCCAGCGAGCCGGAGGCCGGCCCGCCCGCGGCGGTTTCCGCCGGGATGGCCGCGAAGGAGAACGCGGAAATCCCCGCGTGATCGGCCGGGTCGATGTCGCCCAGGATGTTCCAGCGGCGCAGGAGGGTGTACCGGTCGCCGTCGTGCTCGCCCAGCTCGATCACGCCGCGCTGGATATGAACGCTCGGCGTGGCCGCCCCGCCCCCGCCGCCGGAGAGCAGCTTGAACGCGGCCACATTGAGCACCCCGGTGTGGACATCCTGGCTCAGACGCAACTCTGGGCCGAAGAGGCGGACCTTCTCCAGCCCCGGCGAGCCGCGCAGCGTCGCGCCCCAGTCGATGCGGGCCTCCAGCCGGTCGATCCGCAGCACCTCGCCGGGCGTGCCCGGCACGCCGGGCGCCAGCAGACGCCCGTTGGTGATGACCACCGTCCCGCCCGGCGAGACACGCACCGACCCGGTCCGGACCCGCATCCCCGTCTGGGCGGCCAGGATCGGCCCGACCACCCAGGCCGCCGCGGGGGTCTGGAGCAGGCCGATCGTCAGCCCCACCAGCCCGATGGGCACGATGATGAGCCACCGCTTCCACCGCCGCCGACGCCGGGCGGGCTTGTTTGGGGCTTTGGGCTGGGTCGGGGCGGGGTCCAACGGGGGGATGCTACCCGTCGGGAGCGGGCGGGCGCGGGCCTTTGGCCGAAACAACCCGAACAGAGTCCGCATTCAAGCCCCGGATCGGCTATGCTGGGGGCATGGCCAAGACCCGCAAGATGTTCATCTGCCGATCGTGCGGCGCGACCCAGCACCGCTGGGCCGGCAAGTGTCCGGACTGCGGGGCGTGGGACAGCCTGGAAGAGTCCACCTTCGACGCGGCGGCGGAGAAGGACCCGCAGCGCGGCTCCGGCTGGGTCGAACCCAAGGCCGGGGGCGAGGCACCGTCGGCCGTGCCGATCACGCAGGTGTCGAACCTGATCGGCCCCAGCCGCCGGTATCCCACGGGCATCATGGAGCTGGACCGCGTGCTGGGCGGGGACGACCGCGGCCGGGGTCTGGTGCCCGGCTCGGCGGTGCTGGTGGGCGGGGAGCCGGGCATCGGCAAGTCCACGCTGCTGCTCCAGGCCGCGGGGGCGTGGGCCGGCGCGGTGCGTGCCCGCACGCACGAGGCTGACTGGGCCGGGCGCGTGCTCTATGTGTCCAGCGAGGAGAGCGCCGAGCAGGTCCGCAACCGCGGCAGCCGCCTGGGCGTGGCGGAGAGCGACACGCTCTTCGTCCTGGCCGACACCAACCTGGCCCGCATCGTCGAGCAGGCCCGGCGCGTGCGACCGGATGTGCTGGTGATCGACTCGATCCAGATGATCTACAAGGCCGACCTGGACGCCGCGCCCGGCTCGATCACGCAGCTCCGGCGCTGCGCGGCCGAGCTGGTGTACCTGGCCAAAGCGTCCGGCATGGCCGTGGTGATGGTCGGGCATGTCACCAAGGACGGCCAGCTGGCCGGTCCGCGCCTGCTCGAGCACCTGGTGGACGCGGTCGTCAGCTTCGAGGGCGATCGCACGCACAACGCGCGCATCGTGCGGGCGATCAAGAACCGCTTCGGCACCACGATGGAGCTGGGCATCTTCGAGATGACCGGCAACGGCCTGCGGGAACTGCCCGGCGGGGCGAGCGTGGCCGCGCTGGAAGGCGGGGACGAGCCGCGCCCCGGCGCGGTGGTCTGCCCGGCGGTCCACGGCTCGCGCTGCGTGCTGGTGGAGGTCCAGGCGCTGACGGCCACCGGCTTCCTGGGCGCGGCCAAGCGCAAGAGCGCGGGCCTGGACCCCAACCGCCTGGCCATGCTCATCGCCGTGCTCGAGCAGCACGGCGGCCTGCGCCTGGCCGACCGGGATGTCTTCGCGTCCAGCGTGGGCGGCCTGCGCATCGTCGAACCCGCCAGCGACCTGGCGCTGCTGCTGGCCATCGCCGGGGCGCACTACCGGCGCGCCCTGGAGCCGACCACCGTGGCCGTGGGGGAGGTCGGCCTGGGCGGCGAGGTCCGCTCGGTGACGCAGCTGGAGCAACGCCTGCGCGAGTCGGCCCGCCTGGGCTACACCCGAGCGATCGTCCCGGACCTGCGCGGCGGCAACGCCATTCCCAGGATCAAGGGCATCGAACTGACGCCCGCGCGCAGCGTGTCACGGGCCATCGAACTGCTGGGATAAGGGCGGCCTCCACCCCGGGGACTCATCCGCCGAAGACGCTGTAGGTCCGCACCCGCGCCGATTCCGACCCGGGCAGGCGCAGCGGGCGGGTGGTCACGCTGTAGGCGGGGCCGGTCAGGGCCGGGGCCGGGCGCGGCGGAACGGCGGGGGTTTGCAGGACCGGCCCGCGCGCCACGGGGGTCACGAAGCGGTCCATCGGGCTGATGGTGATCCGACCGGAGGGGCCGAACGGGTCGGGGCGGGGAGGGGGGGCGGGTCTGGCTGCGGCGGTGAAAGGCGGCGTGGCGCGGCTCGTGATGGGTGTGGGCGGCGCGGCCTCGGGGATGGGCGCCCGAGCCAGCGCGGCGGCCGAGAACACGCCCGTCGTCTCCGGCGAGTCGAACAGGCGGAACGCATTGCGCTGGTGGATCGAGTAGACCGAGTCGTTGAACGCGGTGGCCCGGTTGTAGACCATCGTGCCCGTCCCGCGGTGGACCGAGTAGATCTCGGGTCCGGTCACGAGCGGCGCGATGGTCTGGTTCCGGCGTCCAAGCGCGGACGGGTTCGCGTCCAGCGCGTGCTGCGCCGCGGCCTCGCTCAGAGAAAGCCCCAGCGCCAGCAGCGAGAGCCGGATGCACGCGCCCCGTCTCACTCCTCGATCCCCGCCAGGTGGACCTCGGCGATGATGGCCTGGTTCGGCCCGACCTCGGGCGGGCGTCCGCCCAGCCCGAAGGCCCGCTCGGGCGGCAGCGCCACGATCCAGCGGTCGCCCACGCGCATCTTCTGGATCAGTTCCCGCGCGCCCTCCACCATGCTCTCCACGCGGAGCCGGTGCTCGTCCGAATCCCCGATGAGCGTGCCGTCGATCAGCCGGGCCTCGAACACCACGCGGACGGTGTCCGTCGGCCCGGGCATGGCCCCGTCGCCGCTCTCGCGGACGCGGTAGGCGGTGCCGCCGGGCAGGCTCACGGACCGGGGGTCGGCCGTGAACCGCTCGATGAACTCGCGGCTCCTGCGTCCGTTCTCCTCCGCGTAGGCCCGGAAGACCGGGTCGGCGTCGAACCGGCGCTTGGCGTGGAGTTCGTTGACCTGACGCTCCAGGACCATGAGGGCGGCGGTCATCTCCTCGTCGGTGAAGGCCGCGGGCTTGTTCTCGATCACATCCATGAACCCGCGGGCCAGAGCGGCCCGATCGAACTCGACCTGATCGATCCGCAGCCGGTCGAGCGTGGCCACCGCCAGGTCATACCCGATGGCGTAGCTGGTGCGGTCGGCGTCCGGCTGCGTGGAACGCTCTGTCCGCAGCCCCGCGCCCAGCCCGATCCCGACCGAGGTGGCGGCCAGCACGCCCATGCTGAAGGCGACGATGGTTCGGACGGTGTGCGTTCGCTGCATGGCGGTGACTCCCGATTGGCCCGGCGGGGCGGGTGATCCTACCCGGGTTGCCCGGGCCGCGTGTCAGCGATCGGTCAGCCAGGCGGGCAGTTCACGCGGGCGACCGTCCGGGCCGACGCAGGCCAGCTCGGTCGTCCCGGCGGCGCAGATGCCGTCGCCGGGGACCGAGGGGTCGGCGGGGTCCGGGGCGCGCCCGTGGCGTTCGACCAGGGCGATCTCGTAGGCGTGCCGGATCTTCACGCGGCTGGTGCTCTCGACGGCCGTGCGGATCTCGATCAGGTCGTCGTACCGGACCGGGCGTCGGTACCGGATCTCGCAGCGGGTGATGACCAGGAAGAAGCCCTCGGCCTCCATGGTCCCGTAGGACACGCCGCTGGTGCGGAGCAGCTCGGTCCGCCCGATCTCCATCCACGGCAGGTAGTTCGCGTGGTAGGCCACGCCCATCGGGTCGCACTCGGCGTACCGGACACGGACCTGGATCGATCCCGCCGAGTCGGGGACTCGCGTGGCCCGGAGCGGGTTGGCGGGGCTGTGGCCGTCCTTCATGGCGTGAGTTTAGGGGAGGAGGGGGAGGAACGCAGAGTTCGCAGAGATCACGCAGAGGACGCAGAGAAATGAGCCGCGGGCT
>CAZNZC010000003.1:55209-247706 GCA_964577425.1 uncultured Phycisphaeraceae bacterium | reverse complement strand
GGCGGAATCCCGCGATTGCAGCGCGGGCGTCACGGGGGGGAGTGTGAAGGGGTCAGGCGGCGGAGCCGTTGCGTTTCTTGCCGCGGGTGGGGGTGGGGGGGGCTTCGTCCTCTTCCTCGTCGGTTTCGAGGTCGTACTCGGCGAGTTCCTCGGCGCTGATGGGGTTGCCGTCCTCATCGACATACTCGTACTCGACTTCTTCGTCGTCCTCCTCGTCCTCGGCGAGGGTTTCTTCCTCCTCCTCCTCTTCCTCTTCGTACTCCTCTTCGTCTTCCTCGGCGACGGCCTCGGCGTCCTCCTCGTCCTCCACTTCCTCGTCGAGTTCGTCCTCGCCGAGCAGGATGTCGTCCTCATCCTCGTCGGCATCGAGCCGCTTGGCGTGGACTTCCACGGCGGGGGCGTCGTCGGTGTCGAAGGGGGCGTCCTCGTCGTCCTCGACGGCAGCCGAAGTGGTCGGCGCGGGGTCGTCGGGGAACATGAGGCTCTGGTGGGGGTCGTTGGGGTCGCCGAGCGTGATGCCGCGGCGGTGGGCCTCCTCGGCGACCATGCGCTGGATCTCCTGCCACTCCTCGACGGACATCATCACCTCGCGGGCGACGGAGCCTTTGTGCGCGCCGATGATGCCGGCGATGCCCATGAGGTCGATCAGGCGGCTGGCGCGGGTGTAGCCGATGGCCAGGCGGCGCTGGAGGAGGGAGACCGAGCCGCGCCCGGTCTCCAGGACGATCTCGACGGCCCGGTCGAACATGGGGTCTTCCTGGGCGGCGGCGAGGGAGGCCGAGGAGTTGTTCTCGCTGGCGAGGATGCGTTCCTCGTCGGAGCCGCCGGGGCCGCGCATCTGCATGAGGGAGCGCTCGAAGGACGGGGCGGCGATGTCCTTGAGGAACTTGACGACCTTGCGGATCTCCTTGTCGTCCACGAGGGTGCCCTGGCAGCGGTCGAGCTTGTGGCTGGAGGGGGAGAGGTAGAGCATGTCGCCCTGGCCGAGCAGGAGTTCGCCGCCCTTCTGGTCGAGCACGATGCGGCTGTCCATGCCGGACGCGACCTTGAAGGCGATGCGGCAGGGCATGTTCGACTTGATCAGGCCGGTGACGACATTGGCCTGCGGGCGCTGGGTGGCCAGGATCAGGTGGATGCCCACGGCGCGGGCCTTCTGGGCGATGCGGATGATCGAGCCTTCGACCTCCTTGTTGGTCATCATGAGGTCGGCAAGCTCGTCGATGATGAAGACCATGTAGGGGAGCTTGCGGGGGATGCGGGCGGCCTCCTCGTCCGACGCGCAGTTGAAGGCGGACTTGATGTCCTCCCAGTCCATCTCGTTGTAGCCGGCGATGTCGCGGCACCCGGCCTCGGCGAGCAGCTCGTAGCGTTCGTCCATCTTGGTGACGGCCCATTCGAGGATGGCCGCGGCCTTGGACATCTCGGTGACGACGGGGCACATCAGGTGGGGGATGTCCTTGAACTGGGACATCTCGACCATCTTGGGGTCCACCAGCACGAGCTTGAGCTCGTTGGGCTTCTTGGTGTAGAGGAAGCTCATGATGATGGTGTTCATGCACACCGACTTGCCCGAGCCGGTGGTGCCGGCGATGAGCATGTGGGGCATCTTGGTCAGGTCGGCGATCAGCGGCTCGCCGCCGGCGTCCTTGCCGAGGAACATGGGCAGCTTCATCTTGGCGAAGCGGTCCCGGTTGGACATGAGTTCCTTGAGGCGGACGCGCTCCTTGGTGGGGTTGGGGACTTCGACGCCGACGGTGTCGCGGCCTTCCATGTTGGAGACGATGCGGATGTTGACGGCCTTGAGCGAGCGGGCCAGGTCGCTGGAGATGGCGGTCAGTTGAGCGACCTTGGTGCCGGGGGCCAGGCGGATGTGGTAGAGGGTGATGGCCGGGCCGGACTCGATGTCCACCACCTCGCCGTCGATGCGGTACTGGCGCATGGCGGCCTCGAGGTTCTCCGCCTGGTCGCGCACGAGGGATTCAAGCTTGAGGTTGAAGCCCTCTTCAGGCTCTTCGAGCAGCTCGAGGGTGGGGAACTTGTAGCCGTCGAGGTTGTCCCAGTTCTGGATGTCGGCCAGGTCCTGGTCGGTGGCGACGGCCTTGTTCGCCTGGGCGAAGCGGACGGGCAGGGCCTGGATCTTGGCGCGGAGCTTGTCGCGGTCGAAGACCTGGGGCGCGCCGGGGATGGAGGCGTCTTCGTCCTCATCCTCGGCATCGTCGGACGGCTCGGCCTCGGAGTTCTCGTAGTCGGCGGCGGCCTCGTCGAGTTCGTCGATCTCCTCTTCTTCAAGCGGTTGCGGCACGGGGCGGACGATGCGCTTGGGCTTGGGGGTTTTCGCGGGCGCGGGTTGTTTGATCTCGATGATCTCGTCGTCGAGGTCGTTGGGGCGGACGCGGACGGTCCTGGCGCGCCGGAGCAGGCTGCGCAGGCCGGCGAGCAGGCCGCCGGACGCGGCGCGGGAGGTCTCGCTGGCACGGTCGGCGGCGGCGTTGGCCTTGAGGGCGGCGGTTCCCACCGCGCCCGCGGCGGCGACGGTGGCGTCGGCGGAGGCCCTGGCCGCGGGGACCAGCGCTCTCCAGACCGCGACGGGCAGGGCGAAGACCAAGCGATCCGCGGCGACGATCAGGGCGACGAGGGTGAGCAGGCCCAGCCAGAGCAGCGTGCCCATCGTGGCGAACCGGGGGAGCAGCTCGGCGGCGGCGGCCAGACCGACGGTGCCGCCGGGCAGACCCGGCAGCGGCCCGGACCTGGGGACGATCACGCCCAGGGCGGCGGCGATCGAGGCGGTGAGCAGGGCGACGCCCAGGGCGCGCACGAGGATCTGGCGCACGGGCCGGCGCATGACACGCCGCACGATGGCCACGCCGGCGAAGATCATGGGGACGGCAATGGCCCAGCCGAGGGTGCGGAGCAGGTGGTAGGCCAGGTGCGCACCGATGGGGCCGGTGATGTTGGTGGTCTGCTCGTTGCCGGGCCAGACGGCGTGGCTGGGGGCGTCGGCGGGGTCGAAGGTGAGAAGCCCGGCCGCGATGAAGAGCCACGCCGCGGCCACGGTCAGCCAGCCCAGGCGGGAGAGCAACACCTGCCGCTCGGTCGGCGGAGCGGCCTCCTCGTCGCGGAGGCGGTAGGGGCGGGCGTTGGGCTTGGATTTCACACGGCTGGCCATAGCCCGCGATATCGGCTTTGGACGGGATTTTCGGTGACTTTCCCGGACCTGAGCGGAGGTCGGCAGGTGCCGGAAAAAGGGGGGAAGGAGGGTTCTGGGCTTGCAAGGGGGGTTCGGCCGATATCCGGGCGTGCGGGGCGCGGCCTCGGGCGGGAGGTTGTGTGCCGGGCACGGAGAGAGCACCGAAGATCTGCACGCGGGAGGAGCTGCTGGCGCGGCGGACCGCGGCGCGCCGGGACGGGCGCCGAGTGGTCCACTGCCACGGGTGCTTTGACATCGTGCACCCGGGGCATATTCGGCACCTGCGGCAGGCGCGGCAGTTGGGGGATCTGCTGCTCATCACGATCACGGGGGACGCGGGGATCGGCAAGGGGGCGGGGCGGCCGCTGATCCCGCAGGAGCTGCGGGCGGAGAACCTCGCCGCGCTGGACTTCGTGGACTGGGTGTTCGTCGAGCCTTCCCCGACGGCGGTGGACCTCCTCGACGCGGTGCGCCCGGATGTATATGTGAAGGGGCAGGAGTACGCGAGCAATCAGCACGCCGGGTTCGCGGCGGAGCGCGAGGCCGTGGAACGGCACGGCGGGCGTGTGGTGTTCACCTCGGGGGATGTGGTGTTCAGCTCGACCGCCCTGATCGCGGGGATGGCCGAGTCGATCAACCCGGCGGACGCGCAGATCGCGGAACTATTGCGGCATCCCGCGCTGCTGCCCGAGCAGATCCAGTTGTGCATGGCGGGGTTCCGCGGCAAGAAGGCCGTGGTGGTGGGGGAGGTGATCGAGGACCGCTATGTGTTCTGCGATCCGCCCGGCGTGGCGGGGGAAAGCCCGGTGCTGGCGTTGCGTCCGGTGCAGGAGCGGAGCTTCGACGGCGGGGCGGCGGTGGTGGCCCGGCACCTGGCCGCGCTGGGAGCCGAGCCGACGCTGGTGACAGCGTTGCCGCGTGACCCCGCGGTGGTGGAGGCTCTGCGCGAACGCCTGGCCGGCGAGGGCGTGAAACTGGCCTTCGTCCATCAGGAGACGCCGGTGGCCAGCAAGCACCGGTTCATCGTGGGGCACGAGAAGGTCGTGAAGGTGGACTGGGTGCGTCAGGCGGTGCTGGACGCGCAGGAGCAGGACCGGCTGGTCGCGCTCGCCGGCGAGCACGCCGAGGGCTGCGACGCGGCGGTCGTGACGGACTTCGGGCTGGGGCTGTTCAGCGGCGTGATGGTCGAGCGGGTGACGGGCGCGCTGCGTCCGCGCGTGCGCGTGCTGACGGGCGATGTGTCCGGGCACCGCAACCACCTGCGGTCGATGCGCCGGATGGACCTGGTCACGCCGTCGGAGAGCGAGCTGCGGGCGTCGACGCGGATGTACGACGAATCGCTGCCGGCGGTGGCCTGGAACCACCTGTCGGCGACGGGCGGCGCGGCGATGATCGTCACGATGGGAGCGGAGGGTCTTGTGACCTTCGAGCGGCTGGAATCGGAGAGAGCGGCGAAGAATCGCGAGGACACCCGCGGGGGGGCGGGGGACGAGGCGTACCGCACGCGGCTCAAGAGCGAGCATGTGCCCGCGTTGTCGGGGCATGTGGTCGATGCGCTGGGTTGCGGCGACGCGCTGCTCGCCGGCGCGACGCTGATGATGGCGTGCGGAGGATCGGTTCTGCGGGGCGCGTTTGTCGGCGCTCTGGCGGCTTCCGTGCATGGGTCTCGAATGGGCAATGTGCCGGTTGACATTGCGACCCTGCGCCGCCGGGTCGAGACGATGGGCACCCACGCCCTGAGTTTCGTGCCAGCGGAGGTGCTGGCGGCACGCGAGGTTCCGAGGGTGACGCAGCTGGCCTCGTGAAGAAAGACCGGGTTCTGACCCGGATTGGGCGCCATGTCCGAGTCTCGTCCGACGGTCTGCTTCGTGATCCCGACGCGCGATCGGTGCGACCACCTGGAGACGACCCTGGATGCGGTCGGGAGGCTGGACGCGCCCGGGCGCATCGGGGCGTTCGTGGCGGACAACGGGTCGGCGCATCCGCCGCTGGTGGCCGGTGAACTCGCCAACAGCGCGCGGGTGAGCCTGGAGTGCCTGCCCTTCAACGAGGGCGCGGCGGCGCGGAACCGGGTCATCGGGCGGACGGACGCGGACTGGCTGGTGATGCTCGACGACGACTCGCACCCGACGGACGACGGGCTGTTCGCCGCGCTGGAAGAGGCGCCCGACGATGTGTGGGCGGTCAGCGCGGACATCCGGACGCCGGGGATGAACAGGCGGGAGATCGGCGGGCTGCCGGAGGTGTTCATCGGCTGTGGCGTGGCGCTGCGCCGGGAAGCGTTCGAGCGGCTGGGGGGGTACGACGCATCGTTCGGGTACTACGCCGAGGAGTACGACCTGAGCGCGAGGATCATCGGCGCGGGCGGGCGGGTGCGGTTTGACCCGCGCTTCCGCGTGGAGCACCGGCGGGCGTCGGTCGGGCGCGACATGGGCGTGATCGTCGAACGCCTGGTGCGCAACAACGGGTGGGTGATGCAGCGCTACGCGCCGGATTCCGTGCGCCGTGCTCAGATCCGCGAGACGCGCCGGCGGTGCCGGTTCATCGCGGAGAAGGAGGGCGTGCCCGATTCCTACGCCAGGGGGCTTGTCGAGCTGCGGCGCACGCTGCACGCGCAGGAGCGCACGCCGCTGATCGCGGCGGGGTTCGATCGGTTCACCGGGATGGCCGCGGCGCGGGACGCGCTGGGTGCGGCGTTCGCGGCGGCGGCGTTCCGCACGGCGTGCGTGGTGGACGCGGGCAAGAACGCCTGGTGCGTCCGGCGTGCGCTGGCCGAGCTCGGCGTGGCCGAGGCTCCGGAGGCCGACGCGGAGGCTCTGGTCATCGGCACGATGTCGCCGGGGCCGATGATCGACGCGATGGAGCGGCGGGCGGGTGAGGAAGGGGTGCGGCGGGTGATCGCGCCGTGGCGGGGGGCTGACGCGGCCGTCGGGCGGGTGGGAGCATAGAGCGGTTCGGGTTCGAGCGCATCATCTCACACGACGCACAGGCGGGACGCGTGTGCCACCCTTGTTCTCGGTGCGTCACGCCGCGCGGGCGGCGAAGATCTCGGCGTGCTCGCCGAGCAGCGGGATCACCCGGATGTGGGCCTGGCGGAACCAGGCGGTGCGGTGCCACAACTGCTGCTCGCAGGACGGCGCGGTGAGGATCACGGCGTCGAGGTCGGCGGTCAGGGCCACATCGGCGCACAGGATGGGGTAGCCCCAGACGCGCTTGCCGAGCTTGGCGGGGTCGTCGTCGATGAAGCCGACCAGTTCCAGCGGCGGCTCGCACAGCGCGTCGGCGCAGCCCTTGACGAACTCGCCCGCGCCGTAGAGCGCGACGCGGCGCAGCCCATCGGAATGGCAGGCCAGCATGGCGCGCAGCAGGCGCTCGGTGCCGGGGATGTTCTGGTGTGCGGGCTGGGAGCCGCCCCAGTCCGCGGGGGGTCGCGGGAGCATCCCGGGCGGCGGGCCGAGCGTCCGGGCGTGCCCGTGGGCGTGCAGGCGGACGGCGACCGCGTGGGCCGGGGCGTGGACGCGCAGGAGGTGCTCACGCGCGGACAGCCCGGCGGACGCGAAGTCACAGGCCGCGCGGTCGGCGATCATGTTGAACACGCCGAGCACGCCGCGCAGGTCCGCGCCGTCGTAGGCGAACGGGCTTTCATCGGGACAGGCGGCCTCGGCGGTGGGCGAGCCGGCGGGGGCGAACACGGCGCGCCCGCGCGCCACCCCCTGGAGCACGGAAGGGCAGGCCCCGCCGTCCGGGTCGATGATGACGGCCGAGCCGGCGATGTCGTCGTCGGGATTGTTCAGGCGTTCGGAGATGGTCACACCCGCGCAGCAGGCCGCCCGCCGGGCCAGCGTGCGGGCGAACCCAGCGTCCTCCACCGGGCCGCGGAAGCGGAGCTGCCAGCGGTGCTCGGACCCGCTGAGCGAGGCGGCCCAGGCGTCGATCAGTTCGAGCAGCCCGCGATCGGGGCCGATGGGCGTGGGGCACAGCACCGTCTCCGCCCCCGGCTCGAACACGCTCTGCGGCGCGATGGGGGTGGGCGTGACGAGCACGCGGTCTTCCGGGGTTCCCGCCCGCCGGCACCGCTCGGCGTGGGCGTGGGTGGGGGCGAGCACGGCGTCGGCCGCCCGGGCGACCTCCGTGTCCGCGAGCGCGGCCGAGGCGTCGAGCAGGATGGCGGCGCGATGGCCGCCCGCCTCCCGCCAGATCAGAGCGCACCGCGCGGCGCCCGCGTCGTGGCATTCGACCAGCAGCGGCCCGGCATGGCACAGACGCGACAGGGCCAGCACCGCGTCATCGTGACGCCGGGCCGGGCTGAACCCCACGCTGTCCGGCAGGCCCGTCAGCCCGGGGGAGACCGGCGCGATCACGCTGGTTTCGACACCCGCGCCGGCCAGCCCGGAGGACACGGCCACCACCCGCGCGCGGACAGCGCTGTTCCAGTCGCCGGTCAGGATCACGGTTCCGCCCGCCACGGTGACTCCGCTCCCCCATTCTCCGCGGCCGCCCCGACGGGGTGTCCGGACCCGGGTGGGTGGGCTCAAACGCCCTCCATAGGGGATATCGACCGGAATTGGAGGGGGCATGGGTCCGAGGTACAAGTTCGGCATCCAAAGCTGCAAACGCAATCCAAACATGCCCCTCGACAAGGCGTTCGGACTTTGGTATGCTGTGCCGATATGGTCGTGCGGATCCACTCCTACATCCTGGAAGGCATTGACGCGATCCCCTGCGAGATCGAGGTTGACAACGACCGCGGGGAGTTCGACAAGGATATTCTGGTGGGTTTACCGGATGCTTCGGTGCGGGAATCACTGGAACGGGTCAAGTCCGCGCTGGCCAACTCGGGGTATTGCCCGGCCCGGGGTCATTCGCTGATCAACTTGGCCCCGGCGGATGTGCGCAAGGAAGGGCCGATGTACGACCTGCCGATCGCGGTGGGGATGCTCATCGCGTCGAAGTCGGTGCCGCCCGGCGGGCTGGACCCGGCCCGCACCCTGTTCGCGGGGGAGCTGGCGCTGGACGGGCGGGTGCGTCCGGTGCGGGGCGCGCTGGCGATGGCGGACCTGGCGCGGACGATGGGCATGGAATCCGTCGTGCTGCCCGCGGAGAACGCGCCCGAGGCGGCGGTGGTCGCGGGCGTGGCGGTGTACGGCGTGTCGAGCATCGCCGAGGTGGTGGGGCTGCTGAGCGGCGCGATCGACGCCGAGCCGCTGCCGGTCGCCGATGTCGAGGGGATGCTGGCCACGGCCGTGCCGGAGGTGGACTTCGCGGAGGTGAAGGGGCAGGAGTCGGTCAAGCGGGCGATGGTCATCGCCGCGGCCGGGCGGCACAACCTGCTCATGCTGGGGCCGGCGGGTTCGGGCAAGACGATGATGGCCAAGGCGCTGCCGGGCATCCTGCCCGCGCTGACGCCGGCCGAGGCGGTGGAGGTCACGCGGATCTACTCGGCGGCCGGTCGTCTGAACAGCCGGCAGGGGCTGATCACGACGCGCCCGGTGCGCACGCCGCACCACACGGCGAGTTCTCCGGCGGTGGTGGGGGGCGGCATCATCCCGCGCGCGGGCGAGATCTCGCTGGCGCACCACGGGGTGCTGTTCCTGGATGAGCTGGCGGAGTTCCCGCGGACAGTGCTGGAGACGCTGCGCCAGCCGCTGGAGGACCATGTGGTCACGATCGCGCGGGCGCACAACACGGTGCGGTTCCCCGCGTCGTTCATGCTGATCGCGGCGATGAACCCCACGCCCAAGGGCGACATCGCGCCCGGCGAGGTGGGCCGGCGCGACATGGAGCGGTACCTGTCCAGGATCAGCGGCCCGCTGCTCGACCGCATCGACATCCATGTCGAGGCCCCGGCGGTGCCGTTCTCCGAACTGGGCAGCAAAAAACCCGGCACCAGCACCGCCGAACTCCGGGAGCGGGTGCTGGCGGCCCAGGAGCGCGCCCAGGCCCGCCAGGGGACGACCCCCAACGCCCGCCTGCGCGGCAAGGACCTGGACCGGCTCGTGGAACTCAAGCCGGCGGCCCGCACGCTGCTGGAGCAGGCGCTGACCCAGCTCGGCCTGAGCGCCCGGGCCTACGACAAGGTGCGCCGCACGGCCCGCACCATCGCGGATGTGGAAGGCTCGGACGAGGTCAAGCCCGAGCACATCGCCGAGGCGGTGCAGTACCGGCTGCTGGATCGCAAGATTTGAGCGGGGAACGCGGACGATGAAGGAGATCGACCGGCTCGCGGGGTATTTGAAAGGCCGGGACGCGCCGTGCCCGGGCTGCGGATACAACCTGCGCGATCTGATCGGGGACCGTTGCCCGGAGTGCGGCGAGACGCTGACGGTGGTGAAGATCATCTACCACGCGCCCCGTGCATCGCCGGCGAGTCTGGTCGTCGGCTACATGGGTCTGGCGGTCGGCGCGGTGGTGGTGGTTCGGGTCTGGCCGGTGGTCATGGGTCTCAAGGTGAGTAAGGGAGACCCGCCGTCGTGGGACCATGTCCGGCTGCTCGGCGTGGTCGGCGCGACCTGGGGGATCATCGCCGCGGCGTACAAATGGAACGACTGGGCCGACGAGATGACCCGGCGCCCGGGCCGTTTTCGATGGGGATGGGCGGCGGCGTGCTCCCTGACCGCGCCCCTCGCGTGGCTTGTGGGGCGGTTGGTGGGGCGGTGGTGAAACGGGAACGCGGGGTAAAATCCTGATTCATCGCCGGTCTCATGTTGAGAGTTCGAGAAGTTTCGGCCGCCGCGGATTCCCGGCGCGCGTGCCGCCCGGTCTTGGGGTAGCGTGTCGGCAAAGGAGGTCTCTGACTTGGCACGCACACTGATGCTGTTTGGCTTGGTCCCGGCGCTCTGGCTGATGCTCGGCTGCTCCGCGCCCAAGGGCGTCATCATCGCCCACCGCGGGGCCAGCTGGCACCTGCCCGAGCACACGCTGCCCGCCTACGCCCTGGCCCACGGCATGGGCGCGGGCATGATCGAGCCGGATGTGGTCGCCACGCGGGACGGGGCGCTGATCTGCGCCCACGACCTGACGATGGAGCCGACCACCGATGCGGCCGAGGCGTTCCCGGGCCGCGCGCGCGAGGACGGCAGGTGGTACTGGATCGACTTCGACCTGGACGAGATCCGCACGCTGCGCCGGTTCGGCAGGGGAGGGGACCGGGACTCGGGTTATCAGGTGGCGACCTTGGACGAGATGATCGCCCTGGTGCGCCGCCTGGACGCTCGGTCCGGACGGACCACGGTGGTGATCCCCGAGATCAAGCACCCCGCGTTCCACGCCGAGCACGGGCACGACCTGGGCGCGATGCTCGTGGAGGCCCTGGCGCGCCACGGGTACACAGGCTCGCGGGACGCGGCCATCATCCAGTGCTTCGACCTGCCCACGCTCAAGCGGCTGCACGCGGCGGGCAGCCGCGTGCGCCTCGTCTGGCTGATCGACGAGGAACCCAACGCCCTGGATGTGCTGCGGGCGTCCGAGTTCTGCCACGGCCTGGGCCTGAACCGCAAGCTGGTCGAGGACGAGACGGGTCGGGCCACGGACCTGCTCGCGCGGGCGAAGCAGTACCGGCTGGCGGTGTACCCCTACACCTTCCAGGACGAGCCGGAGGCGGTGTGGCGGTTCCTGAAGGACCATCGGGTGGACGGCGTGTTCTGCGACGACCCGGCGGTGGTGGCGCGCTGATGCGGGAAACGCGGGCGCTGGCGGATTGCACGGGAACCCCACGATTCGAGGGGGGCTCATCGTGGGCGTGACCTGAACGACAAGCCGCGACCGCGAGGGAGCGCCCGAGTGGCGCACACGACCGTCGTGGCCGTCAAACGACAGCGAGCCGCAAGCCGGCTCCCTTGCGAGGCCGCATCTTGAACAGGAACCCTGTTCCCTCGGGGGGGGATGTCGGCACGGAGTGCCGACCTACCGCATCGCCGTCAGCGGCTCGATGATCTCGCGGTGGTTGGCGCAGCGTGGGCACTTGTGCTGGCCGCCGAGCTTGCCTTTGGCGTCCAGCCAGCGGTGGAAGGTTCCCAGGGGCAGCACCGTCAGCGTGGGGGGTTGCATGCCGAGGGAGTCGGTGCGTTTGGTGGTGTAGTCCACATTGACGGCCTTGACCGCCGCGTCGAAGGCATCGCGGAAGCGGGCGAGGGTTTCGGGCGGCAGGCCGTCGGGCAGCTCGACGGCCAGCTCCAGCCCGGCCCGCGTGGTCTCGGTGGGGTAGACCGGGGCGGCGGTGAACTCGCCCGGCTCGACGCCGGTGGCCCGGGCGGCCTCCGCCACGCCGTGCTCGATGTGTTCGACGATCAGGTTCTCGCCGAAGGCGTTGATGAAGTGCCGGTGCCGCCCCACGATCCGCAGGCGGCACGGCCCCTCGCCGCCCGCGGCGTTGGTGTCGCCGGGGATCGTGTCGAACTCGACGACATCGCCGATGTTGTACCGCCACAGGCCCGCGTTGGTGGTCATGACGACGCAGTACTTCTGGCCCTTCTCCACCGCCCAGCAGGGGAAGGCCTCCGGCTCCGCGTCGTTGATGCGTTCCAGCGGCACGAACTCGTAGAAGATGCCGTTGTCCGTCAGCAGGCGCATGGCCGGGTCGCCGGTGCGGTCCTGCATGGCGATGAAGCCCTCGCTGGCGGGGTACAGCTCGTGGCGGCAGGGGAAGTCGATGGCGGGGTCGCCCGAGAAGGCGCGGCACATGCGGGGCAGGAAGGGCGTGTATTTCACGCCGCCGTGGACGAAGACCTCCAGGTTGGGCCAGATGTCCTTCGCGCACGACACCGACGCCCGCCCGCGCTCGCGGGCCAGCCCGACCACCCGGTCGATCAGCACCAGCGCCCACGACGGCATTCCCGAGATGAACCGGATGTCCTGGTCGATGGTCAGGCGGGCCATCGCTTCGATCTTCGCCGGCCAGTCGCTCATCAGCGCGATCTCAGGGCCGGGCGAGTAGATCTTGCTCAGCGGCCAGCGGATCAACGGCGTGACCAGCCCGGACAGGTCGCCCGTCGCGATGCCGTGCTCGTTGTACGCCAGGTCGCTCGACCCGCCGAGGAACAGGCAGCGCCCGCCCATCAGGCGCGCCGGCGATACGCCCCGGTTGATGAGGTGGGCGAAGATGTCCAGCGAGGCGAGATAGTTGCCCTGCATCATCTCGTCGGAGACGGGGATGAACTTGTCGCCGGCGGTGGTGCCGCTGGTCTGTGCGAAGCGCGTCACCAGACCCGGCCAGAGCACGCCGCGCCGGCCCTCTTCGCGCATCTCGGCGATGCCGTCCTTGAAGGCGTACCAGTCATTGACCGGCACCGCTTTCGTATACGCCCGGTAGCGATCCACCGGGTCCGGCAGGCCCAGGATGCGCTCGAAGTGCCGGTCCCGCCCGAAGCGGCAGAACGACCCGGCGCTGAGCAGCCCGTTGAGCTGGCGGAGCTGGACCCGGGCCGTGTTTTTTTTCCACCAGTCCAGGTCGGCGAGTTTGCGCCGGCGTCGGGCGACCCGCAGGGCGATGCCGCGTCCGACCAGCGAGGTGACGGTGGGGGGAGCGTCGGGCGTGGGAGCGGGGGTGGGGGGGGTGGGGGGAGGCGGAACCGGCGTGTTCACCGCTGCACGCCCCCCGGGATGCCGCGCCGGTCCAGTTCCGCGAGGAAGTCCACCACCGCGTCCGCGAAGGGCACGGGGGCCTCCAGCATGGGGGCGTGGCCGCAGCCTTCCAGCCACACGATCCTCGCGTCGGGCATGAGTTCCGTGAAGCCCTGGCCCGCGCTGGGCGGCGTCACGATGTCCTGGCGGCCCCAGATCAGGAGGGTGGGGCAGGCGATGTCGCCGAGGTCGTCGGTCATGTTGTCGCGCCGCGCCGTCTTGGAGAGCTTGACCATCGCCCGCGCCCCGCCGCGTTCGTTGAGCAGCTTGTGGGCGCGGTCCACATCGCCGGGGTTCATGGCGGACTTGTCGTGGAAGAGTTCGCCGATCTTCTCCTCCAGCCACTCGCGGCTGGGACGCACCGGCGCGCCCTTGACCAGCGTCCGCTCGATCAGGCCGGAAGACCCAGCCAGGATCAAGGCCCGGACCAGGTCGGGGCGTGCGTGGGCGATCCGCAGCGCGACATGCCCGCCGAACGAGTTGCCCACCAGCACCGACGGCCCGTCCACATGCTCATCAAGGAACTGGGTGGTCATGTCCACCACGGACCAGAGCGAGCAGTCGTCGCCGCGCAGTTCCAGCAGCGGCAGCTCCAGCGTGGTGCAGTGGGCCGTGTGCCGGATGCGCCGGACCACATCCTCCCAGTGCTCGTTCAGGCCCACCAGCCCGTGCAGGAAGATCACCCGAGGCCCCGTGCCGCTCTGCACCACATCCGCCCGGATGGTCGTCCCGGTGGGGCTTTTGAGCGTCGCCGCCGACCGCACGACGGTCGCGCTCTGGGTCGGGGTTTCGTGAAGATCGGTCCGGGCGGAGGTCATCGTGGCGTGGGTCCTGTGCCTGGGCGTGCGTGCCACGCCGGGGTCTGGGGACGGCATGAAGCAAAGTTTAGCACACACTTACCCCCGGTGTCAGCCGTTTCCGGACAACCCCGGGAAAACCCTTCCGGTGGTTCGGGTCGCCGAGCCGGGCGGCACGCCGGGTCGGCACCCCGGACAAACCGAAACCCCCCTCAGCTCTGTCCGGCGGGGTTGTCCGCGGTCACCAGCCCGTCCGCCAGGCGGACCACCCGGTCGGCCCGCTCGGCCACCCGCTCATCGTGGGTGACCATGAGGACGGTCAGGCCGGTCTCGGCCCGGAGGCCGGCGAGGGCATCGAGGATGGACTCGCCCGTGGCCCGATCCAGGTTGCCCGTCGGCTCGTCGGCCAGCAGCAGGCGGGGCTGGTTGATGAGGGCGCGGGCGATGGCCACCCGCTGGCGCTCGCCGCCGGAGAGTTCGGTGGGCCGGTGCCGCAGGCGGTGGTCCAGCCCGAACGCGCCGAGCAGCTCCCTGGCCCGGCCCTCGGCCTGGCCGCGCTGCGTCATGTAGCCGAATCGCCCGTGCCGGATCATCGCCCCCACCGTGACATTCTGCATCACGCTGAGTTCGGGCAGCAGGTGGTAGAACTGGAACACGAAGCCCACCTCGCGGGCGCGGTAGCGGTCCAGGTCCCGCTTGCCCATCGCGGTGATGTCCCGCCCGTCGAAGCGGATGGTCGGCGCGGGGTTGCCGTTGCGTGCCCGATCCGGCCGGTCCAGCCCGCCCGCCAGGTGCAGCAGCGTCGATTTGCCCGAGCCGGACGCGCCCAGGATCGCCACCCACTCGCCCCGGGCCAGCGAGAGGTCCACCCCGTGCAGCACCGGCACCGGCACGCGCCCGAGCCGGTAGGTCTTGCGCAGGTTCTCGACGCGCAGGAAGCCCGCGTCCCGGCGTCCGGCGGCGGGGGCGGAACTCGGCTCGGGTTGGGTCGTGGCGTTGCTCACCGGCTCACTCGAACCTCAGGGCTTTGACAGGGTCCATCCGCGCGCTGCGCAGGGCGGGGATCAGCGCCCCGAGCACGCAGGTGAGCACGCCCACCGTGAACACGATCGCCGCCTTGGACGGCTCGACCTCGCGCGGGATCTCCACGAAGTAGTACACCTGCGGGTCCCAGATCATCAGGCCGAAGGTCTCCCCCAGCCAGTCGTGGATGGCGTTGATGTTCGTCACGATCAGGTATCCGGCCACCAGCCCCAGCGTCGCGCCCACCACGCCGATGGCCGCCCCGTAGCGCAGCCACAGCCACGCCACGCCGGGCGTGCTCGCCCCCAGCGCGCGCAGGACGCCGATGTCCTTGGTCTTCTCGCTGACCATCGACCAGAAGATCGCCAGCACCAGGAACACCGTGGTGAAGCAGATCACCCCGAAGATCGCCAGCACCAGTCCGGTCTCCTTCTTCACCGCCTCGATCATCGTGCGGTGGCGGCTCTCCCAGGTGTTGATGACGATCGAGAACTCGTCGGGTACCTCGCCCCGGTGCGCCGCCGCGAACCCGGCGTAGACCTGGTCGGCGATCTCGGCCACCTGGTCGGCGGTCAGCCCGTCCCGGCCGCGGACCAGCACGGTGGTGACGCGGGCCGGGTCGATGCGGGTGGCCACGGGCGGCGCGGGGCGCATCTCGCCGGTGGCCGGGTCGGTGATGTAGCCGAAGGGGTCGGCCTTGGCGTCCGGGTCGATCCGGCGGGCCTCGTTCATCCGCAGCATCGACTGGATCAGGCCCAGCGGGGCGATCAGCGTGCCCGAGTCCACCTCGTAGATGCCGGTCTGGAACTCGTTGGCGATGGGCAGCGCGCGCGAGATCGGGTCCGTGGGCTTGCCGGTTGAGTCCAGGCTGAGCAGCGTCAGCCCGATGCTGCCGTTGCGGGGCATGAACTCATCCAGGAAATCGAATCCCCCCGTCACCGTCCGGCGCGAGGGGTTCATCGGCACATACAGCCCCGTCCGCGTCCGCTGGTTCAGCCCCGTCACCTCGATGCCCAGCAGCCCCGCGGGCAGTTCCACCCCCGTGTCGGGGTCGGGGCGCGACATCCGCCGCCCCTGCTCGGCGAACCGGGCCAGGATCGGCTCGTTCTCCGGGGCCAGCCGGATGTCCTCGCGCTGCTTGTCCTTGCGGGTGGGGGTCTGGATCGGCTTCCACCACAGCGTGTCCGCGAAGCCCGTCACCCGGTCGTAGCTGGCCGGCTCCACGCCCTTGATCTGGATCAGCTCCACCCGGTCGTCGGGCAGCTGCACCATGCCGTAGGTCTCGATGATGGGGGCGGCGGCCACGATGTCGGGGTGGGCCTCCAGGCGGGCGGCCAGGTCCTCGTAATGCGCGAAGCCCACATTCGGCCACACGATGTAGGCGTCGCCGATCATGGCCCGCCCGGACGACATGAGGGTCTTGAGGAACCCGCCCATGACCGACCAGGTGATGAGGATGGTGGCCACGGACAGCATGACGGCCGCCATCGCCAGCAGGGGCATGACTTTGCTGGTGAGGTACTTGCGGGTCAGGAGGGCCTGGTACACGGGGTAGTGTAGAAAGCTGGAAATGGCAAAGCGAAAAGGGCAAATCAGGAGCCGGGGTCTCCGCCCGCCTCCGGGTTCTCGCTTGATCGCTTTGCCATTTCCCGGTTTCTACACTCCCGCATGGCCCGGCGCGTCCTCCACGACAAGTACTTCAAGCAGGCCAAGCGGGAGGGCTACCTCGCCCGTTCGGCCTACAAACTCATGGAGATCGACGACAAGCGCCGCGTGATCCCCCGCGCGGGCAAGGTGCTCGACCTAGGCTGCGCCCCCGGCTCCTGGCTCCAGGTGCTTTCCGAGCGCGTCGGCGACAAGGGGCGGGTGGTGGGCATCGACCTCAAGGCCGTCACCGAGCCGATGCCCGACCGTGTCCGGACCGTCACCGGCGATTTCACCGCCATCGACCCTGCCCTGCTCCTGGGTGACGACGCCGAACTCTTCGACGCCGTCTTCTCCGACATGGCCCCGGACACCTCCGGCCACGGGGACGATTTCCTCTCCGCCCGGCTCTGCCAGGCCATCGTCGATCGCCTGCCCGTCCTGCTGCGCAAGGGCGGCTCGTGCGTGATGAAGGTGCTGGAGGGCGGCGGCACGCCCGAACTCATCAAACGCTGCAAGGGTTGCTTCCTCGAGGCCAAGCCCTACAAGCCCGACGCCACCCGCGAGGTCTCCCGCGAGATCTACATCGTCTGCAAGAAGTACCGTCCCCCCCTGACCCCCAACCGCGACCACTCCGGCACCGGCTCGCCCCCGCCGCCCCCCGAGGGCTGGAACCGGTGACCTTCCTCGCCCCTCTCGCCGGGCTGCTCGCGGGCGTGCTGGGCCTGGGGGCGTTGCTCGCCCTGCACGCCCTGAAGCTGCGCCGTCGCCCGGTGCGTGTCTCGTCCACGCTGCTCTGGCGCGAGGCCGTCCGCGATCTTGAGGTCAACATCCCCTTCCGCGCGCCGCGTGTGACGGTGCTGTTCCTGCTCCAGGCGCTGGGCGTCGTTCTCCTGGCCGGGGCGATCGGGCGGCCCGTGCTCGGCTCGGCCGACCGCATCCCCGGGCGGCTGATCGTGGTCATCGACGCCTCCGCTTCCATGTCGGCGCGGGATGCCGAGGCGAACGCCACCCGCCTTGATCGGGCCAAGGCGCTGGCCGCCGAACGCCTGTCCAACCTCCGCCGTTCCTCCGGCGTGCCGGAGATCGTCGTCGTCCGGGCCGCCCTCGAGCCCCGCACGGTCGTCGCGCCCACCCGCTCGATCGACGCGGCCCTTGCCGGCATCCGCTCCGTCCGGCCCACCGACCAGCCGCTGGATGCCGACGCGCTCCGCGCCGCCCTGGCCGCTCTGCTCGACCGTTCGGGCGCGGAGGATGAGTCCGACACCCGCCCCGACCCCGGCCTCTGGCTCTTCACCGACGGCGGCGGCCTGACCCCTTCCGCCTTCCCCGGCTGGTCCGGCGAGATCATCACGACCCATGCGCCGGAAACATCCCCCGGCCACAATGTCGGCATCGTCGCCCTCACCGCCTCCCGCGATCCCTCCGACCCCGCCAACGCCCGCGTCTTCGTCCGCCTGATCTCCAACGCCGAGCGCCCCACTGGCGTCGTGCTGCGTCTCAGTGCCGGGAATGCGGTGCAGACCGTGCCGGTCGAGATCCCCGCGGCCGAGGCGGGGGTGCCCGGTTCCACCACGCGCACGGTCATCGTGCGTGCTCCGGGTTCGGCGCGCATCGAGGCGTCGCTGGACAACGGGGGAGTCTTGGCCGCCGATGACCGCGCGTGGATCGACCTGCCCGACGCCCGCCCGGCGCGCACCGTGGTGTTCGCTCCCGATGGACGCGCCGATCCATTCCTGCTGGATGTCCTGGGCGTGCTCGCGCCCGGCGCGGTCTCCGCCCACGCTCCGAACGAACTCGACGCCATGACCGGCGCGGAGCTGGTGATCTTCGACCGCGTCACGCCCGCCCGCCTGCCCACCGTCCCGTCGCTGGGTTTCGCCAGCGCGTGGCCCGGCACGCCGGATGATCTTCCCGAGGGCCGCCGCCGGGTCATCGCCTGGGACCGCGCGCACCCCGTGCTGCGCGATGTCAGCCTCGCCACCGTCGTCTTCGACCGGGCCGTCCGGCTGCCCGATGAATCCACCCCCGGCATCACCGTGCTGGCCGAGTCCGGCGGCGGCCCCGTCATCACCGAGGGCCTGGGCCACGGCGTGCGCCACCTCCGCGTCGCCTTCCCGCTCAACCGGTCCAACTGGGCCGTGGATGTCGGCATGGCCATCTTCGTGGCGGCCGCGTATGAACGGCTCGTCCCCGGCGTGCGCGGCGAGGGGGTGGTCCACACCACGGCGAGGCCCATCGAACTCCGCGTTGCGGCCATGGGCGACCGCGTCCGCGCTGAACCGACCTTCCCAGACGCCGACCCCGCCCCCCCCGAAGCCCCCGCCGCCGACGGCATCGCGGTGCTCGGCCCCCTCCCCCGCGCGGGTGTCTACACGCTGACCGGCGCGGCCCAGCCGAGCCTGGGCGTTTCCATGCTGGATGCCGCCGAGTCCGCCATCCCCCTCGGCCGCCCCGCCCGCTTCGGACGCGACGCCCTGCCCGCCGACTCCCGTACCGACCGAGGCCCCATCGAAGGCCGACGCGAACTCTGGCCTTCCCTGCTGCTGGCGGCGTTCGTCGTCATGACGGTGGAATGGCTCCTCCACGCCCGGCGTGCCCGTGTCTGATCGTCTCTCCTTGGTCACGCCCACGATGAGTCCTCGAATCGTGGGGTTCCCCGCCCCTCTCCCCCATTCCCAATCCCTGATCCCCAATCCCCAATCCCTATACCCGCCATTTTCATACCATCCCCCCGTGCCCCCTCCCTTCGCCACTCCCCTCACCCTCCGCGCCCCCGGCGGCCCCGTGCCGCTGGAGACCAACCTGCTCCTCGCCCCCATTGCGGGCTGGTGCGAGCTGGCCTGGCGTCTGACCGTCCGCTCGTGCGGCGGCGTGGGGCTGGCCTGCACCGACCTGCTCAGCCCGCAGGGTTTGCTCTGCTCCTCCGAAACCTCTTACGACCTCGCCCGCACCCACGACCTCGACCGGCCCATCGGCATGCAGCTCTACGGTTCGGACCCGAAGATCCTCGCCGACGGCGCAAGATGGTGCGCCGACCATGGCGCGACGGTCGTGGACATCAACATGGGCTGCCCCGTGGACAAGGTCTGCAAGAAGGACGGCGGCAGCAGGCTCATGTGCAACCTGCCCAACACCTTCGCCATCTTCGAGGCCGTCCGCGCCGCGTTGCCCGACCACATCCCCCTGACCGCCAAGATGCGACTGGGCTGGGACGAGGCCGCGTACGAGGCGGGGGTTGCGTGCGACCTGGCCGTGGGCCTGTGCGAGCGTGGCGCGGCCCTCATCACCGTCCACGGGCGCACCACCGAGCAACGCTTCAAGGGCGAGTGCCGACGCGAAGGCATCCGCCGCGTGGTGGAGGCGGTGGGGGAGGCGACCGGAACCTATGATGGCGCGGCGGGTGGCGGAGGGGTGCCCGTCATCGGCAACGGCGACATCCGCGAGCCGGGCGATGTGCTGGACATGATGACCGAGACCGGCTGCGCCGGCGTCATGATCGGTCGAGGTTCCTTCGCCAACCCGTGGATCTTCGCGGAGGCGTGGGAGATGCAGAGGAAGGGACTGGCCACTAGGAACCAGCCACTCGGGGAGGAACCTCTTTCCCTAGTGGCTAGTGGCCAGTCCCTCGTCCCTTCCGATCACGCCCGCCTCGACGCCATCGCGGCCTACTTCGACCGCATGATCGAGTTCCGCGGGGAGCACCACGCCATGCATGTCATCCGCCAGAAGATCTCGTGGCTGGGCAAGACGGTGAATCGGGGCCACTGCAAGGCTCTCAAGAACGCCGTGCGTCTGGCACGGACGCCGGAGAATGTCCATGCCGCGATCGAGGGATGGCGCAGCGGGGAGTTGCGTCAGCACGCGATGGAAACCATCGACAACGAGCCTGGAGCGTAAGCGACAGGGTTCCCATCCTCGCAGCGTGGATTACCCTTCGGACTCCGCTTGAGACTGAAGAAAGCGCATTGTTCTCGCCACCCCACATGAGCACCCCGCCCCTCAAGCCCGATGCCCAACCCCTGCGTCGCTCACGCGGCGTCATGCGTCAGTGGCTCGGCGGCCCCCGCCTCATCCTCGACGACCGCGGCGAGCCGCGGGAGGTGACACGCTATACCGGCCTTGACGACGACCGGGATGAGGCGCCGGAGCGTGATGCTTTGTCCACGCCCGACGAGCCGGCACCGAAACTTTCACCGCTGGAATGGCTCTGGCTTACCGTCGTCGCGTCCGCGATCCCGTTGGTGGCGGCGGTCGCTTTCGTGCTCATCGCGTGGCGGTGGGCCGGGTCCATCGCCAACAGTCTCGGTCTCCAGGGGCTTTCCGGGCGCTTCGCCGTCGCGGGCTGCATCACGATGATCGGGCTGGCGGTCTACCTGATCGCCGATCGGCACAAGGCCCACCGCTCCCGCCGCCACACCGCGATCGGCGAGCGCAGCAAGCGCGATGAGCACGCCATCCGTTGGGTCGTGGGTTTTCAGGGCGTGTGCTACTGCTGCGCGTATCACATCGCCCCGCTGGCGCGCGAGCCGGACGGCTGCGTGGTCTGTCCCGAATGCGGCGCGGCCTGGCGCGTGGACGACTGGGGCGAGGACGGCGGACGGTACGATTATCCCAAGCCCAGCGGCGACAAGCTCCCCCGGCCCGGCGGTTCCGGACAATCCGGCTGGGCCGAGGACGCCCGCGGGGTCATGGTCCCGGTCCTCGGCCGTTCCGTGACGAAAGGCCGGCGGGGCGAGGTCGCCCGGCGCGCGGGCCGCCGCTTCTCCGACGGGTGGGGCACGAAGATCGTCCTTGGCATCACCCTGCTGCTGCTGGCCGCCTCGATCGCGTATCCGGTCGTCAGCGGGAACGGGCTTGCCTTCCTTGCCTGCGTGGTGTTCGTCCCGCTGGCCCTGCTGGTCATCTGGAAGTCCCGGTATGTGGCGTTGAACGACCGGGCCGAGCGGCTCGCCCGGAGCATGACGGCCGCCTACCGCTGCCCCTGCTGCGATGTCCCGCTCCGCGACACCCCCAGCCCCATCGACGCCTGCCTGCTCTGCGATGCCTGCGGCAGCGCGTGGAACCCGCCCGCCCCCCGGGCGTGACCCATCTGACAAGCTGCGACTGCAAGGGCCTTTTGCATCATGGTTGTAAGATTTGCGTGGAGCGGAAGTTGCGTCCATGATGGATCCTGACCAAAGGAGACACCATCGAACGCGACCTCTTTGTCACTCTGTTCGGCTGCTCGATGCCCCGCAGGGCCTCCGAAGCAGGGGAAACCGAATCGCTTGATGCAAAAGGCCCTTGCGGTCGCGGCTTGTCGGTCGCCCGGATCGCCCTCCCCAACGGCCTGCCGCCGGGGCGGTTATCCTGACATCGCCGCCATGCACCCGCCAAAGCCCAGCACGGAACAGTCGAGCGAGGGGCGTGCGGCCTGGGGGGGTCGCCGGGAGGGGGCGGGCCTGCTCGTCATCCGCGACGACCGCGGCCGGTCCCACCCGCTCCGCCTCGGGATGATGCCTTGGAAAGAGGTGTACGACGCATCCGATCTGGGTGAGAAACCGCCGGGAGGACCGAGCGTGCTGGCCGAGGCGGTCACGGGCGGGTTCCTGTTGATCGGGATGTTCGCGTGGGGGCTTGGGCCTTGGATCGCTGACCTCCTGCGGATCCCGCGATGGCTCGGCTTCACCGCGGCGATTGTGCTGTCCATCGCGGTCAGTGCGGCGATCGTTGTGCTCTGGAGGCTTTGCAGCGCCCGCCTGGTCGGCCTGCGCGGGCGTGGGGACGCGCGCGGAAGTCTGGCTGTCGCCCATCATGTCCGCACCCGCATCGCGCGCGACCGCGCGTGCCCCGTCTGCGGCTACCCGATCGAAGACCTGGCTACCAAGGGGGACGGATGCACCCTCTGCGCCGAGTGCGGGTCGGCGTGGCGCGTTGATCAATGGGCCGCCGATGCGGGGATCTACAAGCCCCCAGCGGTCTATCCCGCGCTGCACGGCCCGGACGGGCTGCTGGCGGTCCGGGACGCGCGGGGGGTGCGCGTGCCGCTGCTCGCTTCCGGCCCGAAACGCGCCCGGATGGACGCCGTCCGCGGGATGCAGGCCCGCGTCCCCGCGCGTGTTCGTCGCCGTCGGATCGCGGGGGTGTTGATCTGGCTGGGTTGCACCGGCGCCGTGGCCGGTTTCCTCATTTCCATGAACGGGTTCGGCTCGTCCATCGAGAAGGTCTACACGATCGGGACGACGGCGTTTGTCGGCGCGCTCCTCTTTGGCGTGTTCCTGCTCGGCGTTCGGGCCGCCGTCTTCCGGGTGGTCAAGCCGGTCCTCGTTCAGGAAACCGTCTCGAAAGGCAGCTGCCCCTGCTGCGAGTCCCGGTTGCGCGACACCCCCAGCCCCATCGACGCCTGCCTGCTCTGCGACGCCTGCGGCAGCGCGTGGGATCCGCCCGAATCTCCGGCGTGACCCAAACGACAAGCCGCGACTGCAAGGGAGCGGCCGGACGTGCGTGAGGGGATGGGGATGGCCGACTGGAAGTCGGCCGCACGGGGGGGGAGAGTCGGCACGGAGTGCCGACCTACCTAGTGCGGAACTTCCTTCACCGCGTTGCGGTTCCATGCGGGAACCCGCACGGTGATCGGGCCGTCGCCCTGGATGATGCACTGGCACGACAGGCGGCTGTTCCGCTCCAGACCCGGGGCCTCCTCCACGCGGTCGTCCTCTTCCTCTTCCGCCTCGGACAGCGAGTCCATGCCCTGGTCGATGTAGACATGGCAGGTCGAGCACGCGCACACGCCGCCGCAGGCGTGCTCGATGTTGATCCCGTGCTCGACCGCCACTTCGAGCAGATGCTCGCCCTTGGCGGCCATGAACTCGTGCTCCTTGGCGGTCGGGTCCGAACCCTCGAAGTGGTCGTCGTCGATCATCCCGTCGGGGTTTTCAAGGATGTACCGGACCTTCACGGTGGCCGGGCCGTGGTCATGGTCGCCGCGTCGAAGATGCATAGACTGCCTCGCTGGGGAAATCGGACCAGAAACTTGGAATCATTCTAGACGCTCTCCCCCGCCCGCCGCCCCACGCCCGCCCCCCTTTCGCCCGATGCACGCCCAGTCCCAGCCCATCGAGATCGACCTGACCGTCGTGGCCCCCGCCCGCGACGAGGCGGACAACATCGAACCGTTGGTGGCCCAGGTCCGCGACGCCCTCGCCCCCACGGGCCTGGCCTTCGAGTTCATCATCATCGACGACGCCAGCACCGACGGCACGCCCGACCGTGTTCGCGCCCTGATGCCCGAACACCCCTGGCTGCGTGTCATCAGCCTGCCGCCCATGAACAGGGGTGGGGGGGGTGGGGGGAATGGTCAGTCCGCCGCCTTCAAGGTCGGCTTCGCCGCCGCCCGCGGCCGGTTGATCGGTGTCCTTGACGCCGACCTCCAGAACGATCCCGCCGATCTCGCCCGCATGGTCGAGCACCTCCGCCGGACCAACGCCGACTTTGTGCAGGGCGACCGCTCCGCCGCCCGTCGGCAGGGTGATCCGTGGATCCGCCGGTTCGGCTCGGTCGTCGGGCGCGTGTTCCGGCGCATGATCCTGGGCGACTCCATCCGCGACACCGGCTGCTCGCTGCGCGTGATGAAGCGGGAGATCGCGCCCCGCTTGCCGCTGGAGTTCAAGGGCATGCACCGCTTCATCCCGGTCACGGCCCGACGACTGGGATACACCGTGGTCGAGCTGCCCGTGTCCCACCGCCCCCGCCACGCGGGCGAACCGAAGTACGGCCTGGGCATCACCCAGCGCGCCATCCCCGGCCTGATCGACTGCTTCGCCGTCCGCTGGATGTCGAACCGGCGGCGCACGCCGGGAACGCCGGTCGAGCACCCGTCCGTCCCGACATCCGCACCCGCCGCGGCATCCCGGACGGCGCGGGAGGCCGCCCGATGAAGCCCGGCCCGATCGTCGCCATGATCGCCCTGCTCTTCGTCGGCATGTGGCTGGTGCTCCAGCCCACGCTGCGGCGGGGCAACTCCGACTTCGAGGTCCGTATCGGCTCGATGGAGATCCTCCTCGCCCGCACGCCCGACACCGATCCCGCGTCCTACCGCGTTGTGTCACCCGCCGAGATGGCCGGCACCGAGATCCCCCCGGACCAGCTCGACGACTTCATCGCCGCCCGCCTGGACTCCTGGCTCAGCCGCCCCGTCTGGGAGCGCACGCTGCTGGGCTTCTTCAACATCACCCGCTGGTCCACCTTCGGCTGGGTCATGATCGGCCTGGCGGGTCAGGCGGCCTTCTTCGGGCGGATGCTGGTCCAGTGGGTCGTTTCCGAGCGGAGCCGGGTTTCCACCGTGCCGGAGATCTTCTGGTGGTTCAGTTTCGCGGGCGGCCTGTTCCTGTTCATCTACTTCGTCTGGCGCAAGGACATCGTCGGCGTGCTGGGGCAGGCGACGGGTGTGGTGATCTACGCCCGCAATCTCCGATTGATCCACAAGCAGCACGCCCGTGTCCGGGCCTTGGCCGCCGAAGACTGAACCGACTTCCCCTGTTCCTACCATTCTCCCTTTCGCCCCGCTCCCTCGCCCCCCCCCCCCCCCCCCCCCCCCTCCCTCGCCCCCCCCCTCTCGCCCCCCCCCCCCCGCCCCACCCGGCCACGGTCGGCATGGAGGAAACGCCCGATGCGAGTCATCATGGACGGCCAGACCGTCACCGACCACGCCGCCGGCATCGCCCAGGCCCTCGATCTCGTCCGTCGCAAGGCCGACGAACTCGGACGCCTCGTGATCGAGGTCTCCGCCGACGGCCAGCCCGCCGCCGACCTGCTCGACCGGATGCCGCAGGACACCGCGGGCGTGGCCGAGCTGGGCGTGACCACCGCCGAGAAGTCGCTGTTTCTGCGTGAAACACTCCTCGATGCCCGCGACACGCTCGAGCGCACCCGCGCCGACCAGCAGTCCGCCGCGGCCCAGGTCGATTCCGGTGAGGTCGCCCAGGCCCTCGGTTCGCTCCGCGCCATCGTGGAAGGCTGGCAGCTGGTGCGTTCGGTGGTCGATCAGGCGGCCGCGCTGCTCGGCGCTTCCCTGCACGAACTCCGCGCCGGCGACACGCCGGGCGACGAGGTCATCCACGCCCTGGCCGCCGACCTGGTCGCCCTGCGCGACGCCGTCTCGCGCGAGGACTGGTCGGTCCTGTCGGACACGCTCGCGTGCGACCTCGACGCCCGCGCCGAGCAGTGGCTGGGCCTGATCGCCGTCCTGACCGATCGTGCCGCGGGGGGGGGGGCGACCACCCCGTGACGAGCCGGGCGTCCGCCAACGAGGTCGATGCCCTGATGGAGCGGGCCAGCGCCTCGCTCGCACGGACTCGTTATTTCGACGCCGCCGAGGAATGCCTGAGCGCGCTGGCCCTGGCCCGGCGCGCCGACGACTTCGACCGCATGGCCCGCATCTGCCTGCCCCTGCAGGAGGCCCGACGCTGGATTCGCCAGGAAGCCCTGGACACCGGGCGCGTCACCGTCGTCGCCACGCCCGCGGACCTCGGGGCGGAGCCGGAACCGGGCTGCTATCTCGTCCAGCCCCCGCTGATCGGCATCGACGCCCGCCAGATCCGCCAGCAGGCCTGGGCGCGCCGGATCTGCGTCTTCGTCCTCTGCCGCGAGCCGCGCACGCGCATCGACCAGTGGCCCATCGTCGGCGTGGGCGAGCGCGTGGCCCGCGTCCGCATCGACCCCCCCCCCGGCACGGTCCGCTGGACCGCCGAGTCCGGCGTGCCCCGGCCGATGGCCGGTGATCTCGTCACCGGCCCGATCTGCGTGGAGTGGTTCGCCGCCGCCGGCGAGGAACTCGGCGACCGTGCCATCGCCGAGGCCCACGCCAGTGCCGGCGACGATCCTCCCGATCCACCCGCCTGGATCGTCGATGATTTCCTTGATTATCTCGAGGCGTGCCCCGAGCACGAGAAGTTCATCCAGGCCCTCGCCGGCGCGTGCCGCGATGCGATCGGCACGACCACCCCCCGCGACCGCCGGCGTCGCCGCCCCCTCGGCGCCAACGCCAACCCGTATTCCTTCTGACGACAAGCCGCCACGCCCGCCCGGCAAGCCCTACGCTTTCCCCCCATGCCCGACGCGAAACTCCTCGAAACCTTCCCCAGCCCCACCGACGCCCCCTTCGTCATCGAGCACATCTCGGAGGAGTTCACCTCCGTCTGCCCCAAGACCGGCCACCCCGACTTCGCCGATGTCCTGCTGCGCTACCAGCCCAAGGCGGCCGGCGCGGGCGGCTCGTGCGTCGAACTCAAGAGCCTCAAGCTCTACTACCAGAGCTTCCGCAACGAGGGCATCTTCTACGAGGCCGTGACGAACACCATCCGCGACGACCTGGTCCGCCTCATGCGGCCCGAATGGCTCCAGATCGTGACGATCTGGAAGGGCCGCGGCGGCATCAAGAGCAACATCCGCGCCGACTTCGGCCAGGTGCCGAGCCACTACCTTGGTCGCTGACCCCGTGACGCCCGCGATGCAATCGCGGGATTCCGGTCGCCCCCCCCTCGGGTCACACCCACGATGAGTCCTCGGATCGTGGGGCTCCTGCTTTTCCTCACAATTCCCCGAACCGCCCCCCGCCCCCGTGCCGTAGCGTGATCGCCCGGGACCGTCGTCCCGTGCGTCCTCCACGACCTCTCCAACCGGGGATTCCATGCACCACTGGCTCGCACAGCTGGACGGTCTCCTGCGCGCCCACCGCGCTGTCGGCCTCGACGAAACCGACCCCACCCAAGCCCCGCGCGTCCCGCGCCGTCTCCTGTTCGCCCTCGTCCTGCTCCTCGGCGGAACCTACGGCTTCTTCATGGGCTGGTACGCCCTGCGCACGCACGGCGCGGACGGCCTGCGACAGCTGGTCTCATCCACCGTCAAGGTGCCCCTGCTCTTCCTGTTCACGCTCGGCGTCACCTTCCCCTCTCTGTATGTCTTCGGCGTGCTGACCGGCTCGCGTCTGAGCTTCGCCCAGTCGGTGCGGGTGGTGGGGGAGTGGATCGTGGTGATCCTCGCCGTCGCGGCCTCGCTCGGGCCGATCCTGGGATTCTTCACCGTCAGCACGGAGAGCTACGCCTTCATCGTGCTGCTCAACGCCCTGCTGCTCGGCACGGCGGGCCTGGCGGGCTGCCTCTCGCTGCAACGCAGGCTCTTCCAGGCCGCGTTCGCCGCGCCCGCCGACACGCCGACCGAACTGCCCATCCGCCCCGGCAATGTCCTTGTCCTCACTGTCTGGATCGTGGTCTTCGGCATCGTCGGCGTGCAGATGGGCTGGGTGATGCGTCCGTTCGTGGGCGCGCCCGACCAGCCCTTCGCCCTCTTCCGCGCCACCGAGAGCAACGGGTTCGCGGCCATCCTCCGCGTGATCGGGCGGGTGCTGTGGGGCGGATGAACGACGGTATCGCCGCGGATACCCGCGCCGTGCTGGGCCGGACCCTGGTCGGCCGCCCGTGGTGGGCGGGTCCGCGTCTGGTCCTGCTGTTCGCGCCGGCCGTCGGCCTGGCCACCGGCTCGTTCAGCGTCACCGGCCCGGAGCGTGCGCTCCTGATGCTGTACGCCGCGGTCAAGATGCCGATGCTGGTGCTGGGAACCACGATGCTCTGTCTGCCGGGCTTCTTCGTGCTGCACCTGGTCTTCGGCGTGCGCCGGGATTTTCCGGTCGCCCTCCGGGCGGTGCTGGGCGGGCAGGCGCTGTTCGCCGTGGTGCTGGCGGCCTGGGCGCCGCTGATCCCGGTCTGGTACAGCGCGATCGGTTCCAAACGCGCCGCCCTGATCGGCGTCTCCCTGCTCTTCGCGCTGGGAGCGGCCGTCTCGCTGACCGCCGTCCGGCGCGTCTATGCCCGCGAACTCGCCCCGCGACGCGTCCACCGCGTCCTGCCGCTCGGCTGGTTCGTGCTCTACGCCTTCGTCGGCGTCCAGATGGGCTGGATGCTCCGCCCTTTCCTCGGCGCGCCGGAGGCCCCGCCCGCGTTCCTCCGCGAAGGAGCGTTCACGAACGGCTATGTCGTGGTGTTTGATCTCTTCTTTGGGGCGAGAACGCCCCGGTGATCCGACACGCTCACGGATAATCCTGCCTCGTCGGCCGGATCACCACATCGCTCAGATGCACCCCCGCCGGCTGCCGCACGATGAACCCGATCGTCCGCGCCACATCCTCCGGGGTCAGCACGGGCGAGAACTTGTCCATCAGCGCGCCGAACGAGGCCTCCTCGTACCCCGCCACCCCCTGGAACTCGCTGCGCACGATGCCCGGCTCGATCAGCGTGACGCGCACGCCCTTGGGTCCCAGCTCGCGCCGGGCCGCCTCGGCCATGGATTCCACCGCCGCCTTGGTCGAGCCGTACAGCGACGAGAACGGCGAGATGTGCCGCCCCACCGTCGAGCCGATGACCACGATGTCCGCGGCCTGCTTCGGCCAGGCCCGCTTCTCCTGCATGGCCGCCATCCGGTGCCCCGCCTCCCGGATCAGCCGGGCCGCCCCCAGCAGGTTGATCCGGACCACTTCCTCCCACTGGGTGTCGTCGCTGGTCAGCACCGACCCGGCCAGCCCTCGCCCGGCGTTGACCACCACCAGGTCCACGGGGGAGCCGAACCGGGCTTCCGGCTCGTCCAGCATCCGCCGGATCACTTCCGGGTCGGCCGCGTCGCCGGGGACGGTCACCACCCGCTCCGGGTCGGCCACCCGGGTGGCGGGGGCGCAGCGGTCTGCGATTTCCTGGGCCAGGGCCACCAGGCGCTCGTCCCGGCGGGCGTTGACCGCCACCCTGGCCCCCAGCGTGGCCAGCTCGCAGGCCGCGGCGTGCCCGATTCCCGCGCTGGAACCGGTAATCAGCGCGATCCGGGCGTGGAGTGGGAGCGTTGTCATGGTCGATACCTCTCGTGCAGTGTACGCCCGGGCGGATTCAGATAAGATCGGACCATGACCATGCTCAGGACTGTCGTGACGGGTTTGCTCCTCCTCTCGATGCTGCTCTCCGGCGGCGGCTGCAAGCGCATGCAGCAACGCCAGGAGGCCCGCCGGGCCGAACGGGCCGAGGCCCAGCGTCTTGCGGAAATCCAGGCCCGGAGCCAGAGCCAACCCCAGGCCGCCGCCCCCGCCGACCCCACCGCTTCCCGCACCACGGTCGTCGATGACCGTCCCAGCAGCCGCTACCTCGTGACCGAGCGATCCGCCGTCCCGCCCGCCCAGCTGCCCCCCGAGGCCCGCGAGCCGGCCCTGACCCCCCACGATCTCGCCACCCCCTCCCCCGGCGCGGGCACCCGCGAGGGCCAGGCCCTGGACCGCGCCCGCGAGCTGCGGGCGATGGGGGACATCGGCTCGGCCCTGGCCGAGCTGGAACGGGCCATCGCCTTCAACCCCCGCTTCACGCCGGCGTTGCTGGAGGCGGGCGACCTGCACATGGAGATGGGCGAGGTCGCCTTGGCCGAGCGCAGCTACGCCGCCGCCGCCCGCGCCGAGCCGCGCAACTTCGACGCCCAGTTCCGCCATGCGTCGGTCCTGCGGTCCCTGGGCCGCACCGACGAGGCCGTGCGGGCCTACCTGCGCGCCCTGTCCATCCGCGCCAACGACTTCGAGGCCATGCTCGGCCTGTCCACCGCCCATCTCGAATCCGGCAACCCCGAGCAGGCCCTGCCCTACGCCCAGCGCGCCTCCCAGGCCCGGCCGCGATCCGGCGACGCCCGGATGCACCTGGGCACGGTCTATGCCGCGCTCAACCGGCACGAGGAGGCCGTCATCGAGTTTCGCCAGGCGGCGGAACTGCTGCCCAAGCCCGCGCCCGGCCTGCTGCTGAACATGGCCGAGAGCTTCAACCAGCTCGGTCGCTACGCCGAGATGGTGGGGGCGTTGACCGAGGTCGTCGCCGCCGAACCCAGCCCCGTCGCGTACGAGCGCCTCGGCTCGGGCCTGTTCCGCCTGCGCCGCTACGACGAGAGCCTGGCCGCCTTCAAGGCCGCCATGAACCTCGATCCCGCCTACCCGCCCGCCCTCAACGGCCTGGCCGTCTGCGAACTGAACAACTACCTCTGGTCCGGCAAGGCCGACGGCCCCGCCCGCGAGCGCGCCGTCGAGGCGATGCGGGCCTCGCTGCGGGCCGACCGCAACCAGCCCCGCATCGTCGAGCTGCTCCGGCGCTACGGCCAGGCTTCACCCGAAGAACGCGTCCGCGAGCGCCCGTGAAACCGCGGGCGTTCCGGCGTCTCCCCCGGGCCTCGGTTCAGTTGCACCCCTTGTTGTAGTGTTGCAGGTACAGCGACACATCGAAGAAGTTGAACAACCCGTCGCCGTTCATGTCGGCGCGGGGGTCGCGGGCGGCGTAGCGCGCCAGGTACTGGCTGATGTCGAAGAAGTTCAGCGTCCCGCACGGCGGCGCGATGTCCGCCGGGCAGGAGTTGTCCTCCAGCGACCGCGTCACCCAGGTCACCAGGTTGCTCAGCAGCCGCTGGAAGTTGGCGTCGGCGATCTGGGCGGGTCCGTTGGTCGTGGCGAAGTTCACCACCCGTCCGCCGCACACATCCCATCCCAGCACCGCCCCGCCGGTCTCGCCCCCGAGCACCCAGTCCGAGTCGTAGAACACCGTGGCGTTGGGCTTCGGGCGCAGGAAGGTCTCCGTCCCGCTGAACGAGGTCAGCGGCATGGTGAAGGAGTCCGGCAGGCCGTCGGCGATGAACGGGTCCGGCGTGTTGGCGGTGACGGTGATCGTGGCGGTGCCGCGCCAGGTCGTGGTGGGCTGGGCCGGCATGGCCGCGCCGAGCACCTGGAACACATTGCGTGCGCCCACCATCCACACCACCCACTCCGAGAAGATGACGCCGCCGCCGGCCTGCGCGAACTCCAGGATCTTCGCCTGCGCGTCGAGCGGCATGTCGCTCTGCGTCCAGTTGCCGTTGCCCTGGATGTACACCACATCGAACGGGCCGAGATCGAACGAGGCGCCGAAGGTCCAGTAGGTCGGCCCGACGGTGGCGTTGTGCCCGTTCGCGCCGAGCGCTGTCGCCAGCGCGTTGTCGGTGTCGGGCGAGCCGGCGGACACGATCAGCACATCGGCGGCGTTCACGGCCCCGGCCAGAACGCACAACGCGGCGGCGGCGGTGCGGATCAGCATGGAAATCCTTCCTCTCTGATGTCTTGAGAAAACAACCTGTTCAAGGGGAGGAGAGGGCATTCTACCCGGCCGGTGATCCGCCTCCAAATGAAAAAGACACGCCGGGGCGTGCCTTGTACGAGAACGCTCGTGTTATCGCCCCCTGTGATGACGGGGGCGGGGGGTTACGGGAAGATACCGCGCACCTTGTACGCCGCCCCGATGTGCTCCAGGGCGGTCGAGTAGGCCGCCGTCCGCAGGGTGCAGCCCAGGCGGTTGCGGTTGTTGAGGGTGCGCTGGGCCGCGACCACCATGTGGCGGTTCAGCTCGCGGTCCACCTGCTCGGCCGACCAGGTGACGGCGTTCTTGTTCTGCACCCACTCGAAGTACGACACGGTGACGCCGCCGGCGTTGGCCAGGATGGCGGGGATGACCTCGATGCCCTTCTCCAGCAGCTTGCGGTCGCCGGAGGGGTCGCACGGGGCGTTGGCGGCCTCGGCGACGACCTTGCAGTCCAGCCAGTCGGCCTGCTTGGCCTTGACCATCTGCTCGAGCGCGCCGGGGATGAACACATCCACCTTGGTACGGTAGAAGTCCTCCTCGGTGCAGGCGTCGGCCTCGGCGTAGCCCTTGATGCCGCCGGTCTTCATGTTGTGCTCGAACAGCGCGTGGCAGTCGATGCCCTTGTCGCTGCGCAGGAAGCCGGTGTGGTCGGCCACCGCCACGATCTTGGCGCCCATGTCCTGCAGGATGCGCCCGCCCCAGCCGTTCACATTGCCGAAGCCCAGCAGGCTGACGGTCATGCCCTCCAGCGGGATGCCGATGCCGGGGAGCATCTCGGCCAGCACATCGGCCACGCCCTGCCCGGTCGCCTTCTCACGACCGGCGGAGCCGCCGAACTCCACCGGCTTGCCGGTCACCACGCGGATGGCGTCGTGGTGCTGGTGCCCGCTGGACATCATGTAGGTGTCCGCGAACCACGCCATGATCTGGGCGTTGGTGCCCACATCCGGCGCGGGGATGTCCACATCCGGGCCGATCTGGTCCTGGATGGCCGAGCAGTACCGCCGGGTGACGCGCTCCAGCTCGCCGATGGACAGCTCGCGGGGGTTGACCTTCACGCCGCCCTTGCCGCCGCCGAAGGGCACGCGGACCAGCGCGCACTTCATGGTCATCAGGAACGCCAGGGACTTCACATCGTCCAGGTTCACATGCTCATGGAACCGGAAGCCGCCCTTGTACGGGCCGAGCGCGTTGTTGTGCTGGATGCGGTAGCCCTTGAACAGCTTGTGGTGCCCGTCGTCCATCAGGACCGGGAAATGCACCATGATCTCGTTCTTCGGCTGGGCCAGGATGATGCGGCTGCGGTGCTTGAGGTTGATCGCCTCGGCCGCCTCCAGCATCGTGTTCACGGTCTGCAGATACAGGTTGTCCGGATCGGTGGGGAACCCCAGCTCCTCGGTCACGGACCCGCGGGGGAGTTCGTTGGCGGCTTTGATCGCGGTGGCGCTCATGATGGTGGACCTGCTCTCATGCCCCGGAACGCCCCGGGGTAGGCTCAGCGTCCATGCCCCCGCTGCCCGGGGTCGGCCCGCGGCGTGCTGATCCGCCGGGCCGGTCGGCTTTCCCTTCAAGCCTGACCATGGTCTGGATCATACCCCTCGCCGAGGAAAGTCCAACGGATTCGACCCCCGGCCCGTTCACGCAACCCCTTTCATTTTGGCAAAATGCGCGTCGACCGCCCCGGAGTGCCCGTCTAGACTCCCGACCCCGCTCCGGCGGGGGACCAGGCCGATGCCGCGCCCCGGGCGTTCCGGGTGGCGGCCCAACCGCAACGCACCCCAACGCCCCGGGCCTCGGCCGAGCCGATCCCGGGCGACCCCCGGCCCCGCGCCGGGGGGTGGACGCGGAGCCTTCGCGGCCCCATCGGCCGGCCGCGACGGGCGGAGCGTCCGCATCCCGGACCCCAACGGGCCGGGGAGAGGATCCAAGGATGATTGACGAGACCCTGATCGCTTCGCTGGGCATCGGCGACGACGAGGCCATGGCCCTGCTCAGCGAGATGTTCGGCTCCAAGGCCGGCGACGACGACAGCATGGACGCCGTGCTGATCGACCAGGCCAACGACCTGCGCGCCGGCAAGCTCATCAAGGGCCGGGTCATCGGCTTCGCCGGCGACGATGTCGTCGTCGATGTCGGCCTCAAGAGCGAGGGCCTGATCCCCCGCGAGGAGTTCATCAACCTCAACGAGCTCCGCGTCGGCGACGAGATCGATGTCCTCCTCGAGTCCCTCGAGGGCGAGGGCGGCCTGATCCAGCTCTCCAAGCGCAAGGCCGACCGCCAGATCGCCTGGCAGCGCATCGTGGACACCACCCGCGAGGGCGACCAGATCGAGGGCACCGTGATGCGCAAGATCAAGGGCGGCCTGCTCGTCGATATCGGCGTGCCCGTCTTCATGCCCGCCAGCCAGGTCGACATCCGCCGCCCCCACGAACTCGGCGACTTCATCGGCCGCAAGATCCGCGCCGAGATCCTCAAGATCGACACCGAGCGCCGCAACATCGTCATCTCCCGGCGCAAGCTCATCGAGCACGAGCGCGAGAGCGCCAAGCGCCGCCTGATGGAGACCATCAAGGAAGGCGACATCGTCACCGGCACCGTCAAGAACATCGCCGACTTCGGCGCGTTCGTCGATCTCGGCGGCATCGACGGCCTCCTCCACATCACCGACATGTCCTGGGGACGCATCAACCACCCGTCCGAGCTGCTCCGCATCGACGACAAGGTGGAGGTCAAGGTCCTCAACATCGACCGCGACAAGGAGAAGATCGCCCTGGGCCTCAAGCAGACCGAGTCCAGCCCCTGGGAGGAGATCGAGGCCAAGTTCCCCGTCGGCGCCCGCGTCAAGGGCAATGTGGTCAACATCATGTCCTACGGCGCGTTCATCCGCCTGGAGGACGGCATCGAGGGCCTCGTCCACATCTCCGAGATGTCCTGGACCCGGCGCGTCAACCACCCCTCCGAGATGGTCAATGTCGGCGACGAGGTCGATGTGGTCGTCCTCGAGATCGACAAGAACAAGCACGAGATCTCCCTGGGCATGAAGCAGACCGAGGTCAACCCCTGGGAACTCGTCACCGAGAAGTACCCCCCCGGCACCATCATCAACGGCACCGTCCGCAACCTCGCCAACTACGGCTCCTTCGTCGAGATCGAGCCGGGCATCGACGGCCTGCTCCACATCTCCGATATGTCCTGGACCAAGAAGGTCACCCACCCCAACGAACTCTACAAGAAGGGCGACGAGGTCCAGTGCGTCGTCCTCGAGGTCGATCAGGACAAGCAGCGCATCAGCCTCGGCGTCAAGCAGCTCACCGAGGACCCGTGGGTGGACGCCATCCCCGGCGCTTACCAGCCCGGCATGGTCGTCCGCGGCAAGGTCACCAAGATCACCAACTTCGGCGTCTTCGTCGAGCTTGAGGACGACCTGGAAGGTCTCCTCCACATCTCCGAGCTGGCCGACCACAAGGTCGAGAACCCCCAGGATGTCGTCAGCCAGAACGAGGAGATCGATGTCAAGATCCTCCGCGTCGACACCTCCGACCGCAAGATCGGCCTCTCCCTCAAGCGCGCCCAGTGGGGCGACGCCACCGGCGGGGACGAGGGCGCGACCGGCGGCGACCAGGGCTACACCGGCCCCCGCAAGCCCGCCCGCGGCGGCATGGACGACCACGGCGCGATGGGCACCGACAAGATCCAGTTCTGACCCTTGGTAGGTCGGCACTCCGTGCCGACTCTTTCCTCCTGACACTCAAAAACGCACGCCCCGGCGGAACCTCCCGCCGGGGCGTTTTCTTTCTTCCCGTGGGGCCGACTTGCAGTCGGCCCGATTCCGTGCCACTGACCCCGGGGGTCAGTGCTCTTCGCACGCACCAACACCCGGAACATCCAATCCCGTGCGCCACCTGCGCACCCTCCAGACTTTCCCCGCGCACCGGTCCCCGCTTTGGGCTACATTGCTCCGGCCTCCACCCACCGCACAGGAGCCACGATGCCCCGCACAGCATCCCTCGCATTCATACTGGGCATTTTTTCCTCCCCTGTTTGGGCGAGTCCGGATGCCGACGGCTACACATGGGTCACCATCACACACCCCGGCAATCGCGCCACCATCGCCAGCGAGACGCCCATGCGTCCCGACGCCAACCTCGGGGCCGTCGCCTACGAGTACCGCATCGCCACCACCGAAGTCACGGTGGGCCAGTGGTTTGAGTTCGTTCAGGCGTATGCGCCGTATTACGATCTCGGACCCGGCGGGATCGCGGTCCCGGCTTTCACGGGCTTCAGCATCAACTATGCGTTCGACGGCCTGTATATTTCGCCCAGCGCTTCCCCCAACCGTCCGGCGGACATGAGCTGGGAGTACGCCGCCCGGTATGTCAACTGGCTGCACAACGGCAGGGTCAACGAGCAGTGGGCCTTCGAGTCCGGCGTCTACGACACTTCCACCTTCACCTTCAACCCGGACGGCACGCCCAACCATGTCACCACCCGCGCACCGGGCGCGCGCTACTGGATTCCTACCGTGGACGAGTGGGTCAAGGCAGCTTTTTACGACCCGAACCGCTACGGCGAAGGGCAGGAGGGCTACTGGCTGTTCCCCGTCGGCTCGAACGAGCCGGCCGTCGGCGGTCTTCTGCCGAGCGAGGGCGGCCAGAGCAACGCGGGCGGCGATTGGTGGACCGGTCTGTTCCCGCTGGATGTCGGCTCGTTCCCGGATGTGCGAAGCCCCTTCGGCCTGCTCGACCTGACCGGCGGCGTGGCCGAGTTCCTGGAGTGGCCCGCGCCGGGATACCGAGGTGATATGCCCGCCCGGGGGGCTCCGTTCTCATACATCGACAGCGATAGCCCGTTCTCCCCCGACCGCATCGAGTTCAACTTCAGTACAAGCATCACGACCGATAGCTGGCTGGTCGGCCTGCGCCCAGCATCGGCGGTCCCTTGCCCCGCCGACCTCGCTCCGCCCTCCGGCACGCTCGACATGGCTGACTTGGCCGTCTACCTCGGTCGCTTCCAGTCCGGAAATGTCACCGCCGACCTGGCCGAGCCGTTCGGCACCCTCAACTTCTTTGACCTCGCTGCATATCTTTATTTGTTCAATACCGGGTGTCCGTAGAGCATGATGTTGCATCACACAGAATGATTCGTTCTCCGAAATCATCCACTTTCCGAAACCACCATCATGGCTTTGTCAGTCATGATGTTTTCTCAAGGAGATCCCGGTGAAGAAACTTCTCCAAGCGGTCTCGGCGGCGGGCTTGCTCGCGTGCGGAGCGGCCCCGTCCCTCGCGACCATCACGATGACGGCTAGCCACGGCCCGGGAGTCGTCGAGACCGACGCAATCAACCTCGGCGGCAACCTGTGGTATGTTGTGATCAACCTCAAGTCCGACTCGATCTTCCCCTGGGTCATGATCCAGGGAGACAACACGAATGATGTGATCATGGCCATCGATGTTTTCAACACATCCGGCGGCAACACCATCCTCAATATCAATGTCAGCGACGGCGCGGGCGGTATGGCGTCGATCGGCGCGATCGAAGAGCTGTATGTCCACACCCCTGCGACAACCTGGGTCGGGTTCACCGACCTGAAGTTCACCGGCGACTTCGGCACGCCGACCGGGGCAAATGTTTTCACCACCGGCCGCGCCGACTGGATCGATGTCGGCGGCGACTGGCGGATGAACTTCAAGATCAACGACACTTCGGGTACTTCCCACAACCAATCTTTCATCATCAGAGGCGACCTGCTCGGCGGGTCCATCTACAACAACATCGGCAACCTGCATCAGTTGAGTGTCGGGGGCGACATCGCTGGGACCTCTCTGAATCCCATCGAGATCTGGGCCAAGGGGAACATCGGCCCCATCGTCGCAGATTCCATCTCGGAGGTCCGCATCGGCTCCCAGACCGCCGGCTTCACCGGCTATTCCACCGTCACTTCCATCACCACCCGCACCGGCGATTTCACTTCTTCGTTCCCCATGACGATGGCCAGTCTTGGGAACTTGAATACTGATACGGCCATGAACATCTATGGCGACTTCGACGCGGACATCACGATCAACAACGCGATGGCGTCGTCATCCACCATTTATCGCATCGGGGGTTCCTTGGCTTCCACCGCCGTCCTTTCCCTCCCCGCCAACGGCCTGCTCGGCAACATCATCATCAACGCCAACGGCGGTTCCGGCCAGTTCCTGGGCGACATCGAGGTCGGCGCCACGGCTCTCAGCCCCAACTACGCCACCCTCTCCAAGGACATCGGCGACGGCGCCGCCGGCAAGGCCCCCTTCAACTTCCACCAGTTCACCGGCCCGCTGCCCGGCAGCCGCGCCGACCTGGACTGCAACCCCTTCCACACCGAGTACATCGCCGTCGGCGCGTGCGAGACCGTCACCGATCTCGACGAGGCCGTCATCGATCACTACGGCCCCGTCTACGCCGCCGGCGAAGGCCCGCACTACCGCGTCGAGTTCCTCCCCGCCTTCTTCGATCCTTATACCGGCCCCGTGTGGACCGATGTCACCCCCCAGTTCGAGGTCGATGCCACCCGCACGGCGACCGCCAGCGCCTCGAACAACCGCAAGGTCTACATCGTGGCGTCCAAGGACAACAACAACGGCTTCAACGCCGCCGGACGCTTCCGCTTCCGCCCCATCGACGGCAAGGTGAAGTGCGCCAATGTCGCCGGCAACCCGGATGTCGCGTACAACTCCAGCATCGTGTCCGGCGACCTGGGCAACACATCCTCCGGCACGCAGCACCACTGGTACCAGTTCCGCGTGGGTCTGACCGTGTGCCCGCTGGGCGCGCCCCTCTTCGAGAACGACCAGGTCAACGCCTCGGACCTGGCGGCGTGGATCGACGAACCCTTCGAGGTCAACATGGACGGCCGGATCTGCGGCCAGGACTTCGCCGACATGGCCGCCGCCTACACGCCTGAATAACCCCCTCCCCCCTCCCGGTGGCCCGGCTCGGGGGGGCGAGCCGGGTCTTTTGATCCCCCTGACCCTCCCCGGCCCCGCTCACGCGGGGCCGTTTCTTTTCCATCCCCATCCGAGTCGGCACGGAGTGCCGACTCTACCAAGAGGGCCACCGGGAGTCGAACCGCACGGGTAGAGTCTGCGGACACATCACACGCCGCCCCCCCGAGGGGTTCACGCCGACGCCCGCGATGGGATGGACCGGATCTCTGAACGCTCGGCGGGGATCAGCACAGGGCCACGAAGCTCAGCAGGCTGAGCAGGACGAGCCGCTTGCGAAGATCCGTCATGAGGAAGGTCTGCTGCATGAGACGCATGGTCGAGTCCTTTCTGAGGTTGTCACCACTCACTCAACAACCGGCGTGCCGGAGCGTGCCAACGGGGCCGGACACCCCCGAAACCGCGTCCGCTCGCGCCGGCGTGGTGGCCGACGGCCACACCATGTTGCCACAAACCCACACGCGCCGTCAACGCCCATCACGCCGGATGCCGCAAAGTCTCGCCTGCGCCCTCGCCGCGGCCTGCTTTCTCGGACCGGCCTTTGCCCAGCCGCTCCCCGGCCCGGCCGAGGCCCTCAGCGCCCACGCCGCCGTCCGGGACTGGATTCACGCCTGGTCCGTTCCCGCCAAGCCGGATCAGGCCCTGCCCCAACCTTGGGGCGTTTCCGTCACCCTCCGTCTCGACGGCCGCGTCCTCGCCCGGGCCACCGCCCTCGCCTCGGACCCCCCCGTCGCGTCGGGGTCATCACCCCTGGCTACCGCCGCCGCCCAGGCCGTCCGCGAGGCCCGCTCCAAACTCCCCATCCCCAACGACGCCCTGGCGGACGACCTCGCCGCCGAACTGGCCGGGCGCGTCACCGTGTCCCTGGAGTTCTACGGCGTCCCGGTCCCGATCCCGGAATCCGAACTGGCCCTGCCGCTGGCCGGGTGTTCTCCGGGGGCCGAGGCCCTCGTTGTCTCCGTCGGAACCGGGGCAGAACAGCGAACCCTCGTGGCCGGGGTCGATTCCCAGCTCACCCGCGGCGTCGATCCCGCTCGGGAACTCACCGCCCTCGCCGCCGAACTCAGCGGCTCCGGGGCCACCGCCCTCCGCCCCGTCGGCGATTTGCTCGGGGCAGGCTTCCGCTTCGCCCGCGCTCCCGTCCTTCACCTCGCCATGCCGTTCGAGGACGCGGCCCCCGTCTTCCTCGACCGCGGCCAGCGCCGCATCGGGCCGGACGAGATCCACACCGCCTCCCTGCGCGCGATGGGCGACGGCGTCGCGGCCCACCTCCGCTCCCGTCTCTGGCCCGGCGTGGAACGCTACGGCCTGTCCGGTGATCTCCGCGTTGTCACCGGGGCCTCGGTGCCTGTCGTCGCTCCCGCGTTCGAGCAGGGGCTGGTGGCCTTCGCCCTGTTCCGCCACGCCGAACTCGGCGGCCCGGACGCCCAGGCCTCCCGCGACGCGGCCCTGCGCATCCTGCGCGACCTGACCGCCGTGGAGTCCGGCGAGGAGAACGCCTGGGCCACGCCCACCGGCGCGGCCATGGTTGCCGCGGCCCTGTCGAAGGTCGATCCCGCCGCCCGCGCCGCGGAGCCGGATTTCGACGCCCTCCAGGCCCGCGTGCTCGAAAGCCTCCGCCGCGCGTACGACCCCGCCGCCCAGACATTCGGCCCCGATGTTCCCCCCGCGGCCCGCGGGCTGATCGCCTGGTCGCTCGCCCTCGCGCACCCGCTGGACGGCACGCTGACCCGCGAGCGTGCCGAGTCCGCCGTGCGTGCCGCGTTCCGCGACACGCCGCAGGGCCAGCTCGTCGCGCAGGCCCCTTTCCTTGTCTGGGCGGAACTGGCCCTGCACCTGACTGGCCCGATTCCCGCCGCGGCCGCACTGGACGAGATGCGTTCGATGGTCTGGGACCACCAGATCCGGCGCGCCGACTTGCGCGCCATCGACGCCGATCTCGCCGGCGGCGTGGTTTTCACCCGCGGCCGTTCCGTGCTCCCCACCTGGCAGAGCATGCGTCCGCTGGCCGCTCTGGCCACCATGATGGGCGATGAACGCCTCACCCCCGGCAGCGCGGCGTCGGGGCGGGTGCCGGGCGAGATCGTCCGTGTCACCGAGGGCCTGCGCTTCGTGCGTCAGTTGTCCATGACCGGCGAGGCCCTCTTCCTGGCTCGGCGTCCGGAGCAGGCGTACTGGGGCATCCGCCCCTCGGTGTGGGAGCCGATCGCCAGCCTGGAAGCCGGCGCGCTCGCCCTGCTGACCACCTGCGAAACACTCGACGCGATGGACGCGATCTCCGCCCGGGCGATCGACGCGCAACCGGCTGGATTGCAATAAGTTACGAGTCAGCACGCCCGGCGGGAATCCCCCGGTTTTCAAGGTCTTTCGGCGGGCCTGGCGCGGTCGTCCCGCCTATGATTTCTGGCGATTCGCCCGCCGGGCGCGCGGGCGGTTCGCCGGCGTGCCGCGGCCCGTCCCGCGGAGCCTCGAATGCCCGAAGACAGCACCCCACAGACCCCCGGTCCCACCCCCCCCGACTCGGACCAGCCCGAGCGGGCCGCCCATGTGGGGATCGTGGACCTGGAGATCGAGCGGGAACTCCAGGATTCCTACCTCACCTACGCCATGAGCACCATCATGGACCGGGCCTTGCCCGATGTCCGCGACGGCCTCAAGCCTTCCCAGCGACGCATCCTCGTCGCCATGCACGACCTCAACCTCCGCCCCGGCAGGAAGCACCTCAAGTGCGCCAAGATCTGCGGCGACACCTCCGGCAACTACCACCCCCACGGCGAGTCGGTCATCTACCCCACCATGGTCGGCATGGCCCAGACCTGGAAGATGTCCGTCCCCCTCGTCGATCCCCAGGGCAACTTCGGCTCCATCGACGGCGACCCGCCCGCCGCCATGCGCTACACCGAGGCCCGCATGACCCACGCCGCCGTGGACATGCTCGCCGACATCAAGCTCGACACCGTTGACTTCCAGCCCAACTACGACGACCGCCTGCAGGAACCCACCGTCCTGCCCGCCAGGTTCCCCAACCTGCTCATCAACGGCGGCATGGGCATCGCCGTGGGCATGGCCACCAGCCTGCCCCCGCACAACCCCGCCGAGATCCTCGACGCCATCGTCCGCGTCGTCAACAACCCCGACATCTCGCTGACCGACCTGATGACGGACGAGAAGGACGAGTCCGGCGCGGTCGTCCGTCGCGGCGTGCAGGGGCCGGACTTCCCCACCGCCGGACGCATCCTCGGCCGGCGCGGCATCCTGGAGGCCTACTCCTCCGGGCGCGGGCGCGTCACCGTCCGCGGCCAGGTCCATGTCGAGGAGTTCGGCAGCAACCGCCAGCAGATCGTCATCGACGAGATCCCCTACTCGCTCGTCCAGAACACCCTGGTCGAGAAGATCGTGGAAGCCGTCAAGGATGAGCGCATCAAGGACATCTCCGATGTCCGCAACGAGTCCGGGCGCAACGCCCAGACCCGCATCGTGCTCGAACTCAAGAAGGGCGCTGATCCCGCCGTCGTCGAGAACCAGCTCTATCAGTGCACCCCCCTCCAGCAGACCTTCAGCATCATCAACATCGCGCTGGTCAACCGCCAGCCCCGCACCCTGGGCCTCAAGGAGCTCATCGAGTGCTTCATCGACCACCGCGTCGTGGTCATCCGCCGGCGCACGCAGCACCTGCTGCGCGAGGCCAAGAAGCGCGCCCATGTGCTCGAGGGCATGATCTACGCCGTCGTGGACATCGACGAGATCATCGCCCTCATCAAGGCCAGCAAGACCCGCGAGGAGGCCATCCAGAGGCTGATGGACCGGCGCTACACCATCCCCGCCGACCACCCCGCCGCCCCCATGATCCCCCCGCGCCTCATGAAGATCGTCCGCGACGCCGAGTCGCGCGGCGGCATCGCCCTGACCCGCATCCAGGCCGAGACCATCGGCGCCATGCGCCTCATCCAGCTCGTCGGGCTGGAGATCGAGCGCCTCGTCAACGACTACACGAAGCTCGTCGAGGAGATCGAGGGCTACGAGGCCATCCTGGCCGAGCACCGGCGCGTGCTCGACATCATCGTGGAAGACTGCGAGGAGATGAAGGCCCGCTACGGGCGCGACCGGCGCACCTCCATCGAGGACGCCGCCGGCGATATCGATCTCGCCTCGCTCATCCAGGAGCAGGACATGGCGGTGACGATCAGCCACCAGGGCTACTGCAAGCGCCTGCCCGCCGAGACCTACCGCGCCCAGGGGCGCGGCGGCAAAGGCATCCGCGCGGGCGAGTCCAAGGACGACGACTTCATCGAGCACCTCTTCGTCGCCTCCACCCACGACGATCTTCTCTGCTTCACCGACACCGGGCGCGTCTTCAAGATCAAGGTCTACGAACTTCCGGAGATGAGCCGCACCAGCAAGGGCCGGCCCATCATCAACTTCATCGACCTCAAGGAGGGCGAACGCACCTGCGCCTATCTGGCCATCAAGGACTTCGAGTCCGGCAGCCACTACCTTACATTCGTCTCCCGCAACGGCGTGGTCAAGCGCACCGCGCTCAAGGCGTACTCGAATGTCAACCGCTCGGGCATCATCGCCGTCGGTCTGCGCGAGGACGACGCCCTGCTCGGCGTCTCCCTGACCACCGGCAACGACGACCTGATGCTGGTCACCTCCAACGGCATGGCCATCCGTTTCCCCGAGACCGACGCGCGGGACATGGGCCGCGCCGCCGCCGGGGTCAAGGGCGTCGAACTGGCGGAGAACGCGACCATCGTCGGGATGCTCGCCATCCCGATGGTCCCGGACGCGAGCGATCCCGACATCTGGCACACCGCCCCCGACGCGCTCGACGCCAACCTCTGCCTGCTCACCATCTCCGAGAACGGCTACGGCAAGCGCACCCCGGTCGATGAGTACCGCGTCCAGCCCGAGTCCGGCCCCATGCGCAGCCAGTCCCGCGGCGGCAAGGGGCGTCAGGACATCAAGACCACCGGGCGCAACGGCCCCTCCGTCGCCGCCATCGGCGTCCGCGAGGACGAGGATGTGGTCGTCATCTCCCGCGGGGGCCAGCTCGTCCGCATGTCCGCGGCCTCCATCTCCCAGTACGGGCGCGGCACCCAGGGCGTCCGCATCGTCAGCCTCAACGGGGGCGACAGCGTCGTCGCCGCGGGCCGGGTCGAGGAGAGCGACGAGAAACCCGGTTCCGACGCGCCTTCCGACGCTTCCGACACCACCGGCCCGGCGGACGCGGCCGAGGGAGAATCCTGATGGCCGTCGAATGGTCCGACACGATCCTGCTGGCCAACCTCGCCGACGAGCCGGCCCTCTCCGACGAACTCTCGCTCATCTGCGAGAAGGTCGAGACCGCCGGCCCCACGCCCCACGCCGTGCTGGACTTCGGCGAGGTCTCCTACATCAACTCCTCCAACATCGCCCAGCTCCTGCGCCTGCGCAAGCTGCTCGACGCCGACGGCCGCGGCATGCGCCTCGTCGGCGTGACCGATGATGTCATGTCCGTCCTCATGGTCACCGGCCTGGACAAGGTCTTCAAGTTCGCCCCCGACACCCTCACCGCCCTGGCGGGCCTGCAACTGAGCGAAACGGAGTAGGTCGGCACTCCGTGCCGACTCCTCCTCTTTCTCTCGCGGAGCGGGGGGCTTCCAGCCCCCCGTCGGCCCAAAGGGCCGAGATCCCCAGCAACGCCCCCCTCCCCGTCCCGGTACACCCCACATGCCCACCATGACCCAGCCCGGCACGGACAATCCGCTCCCCCCCGGCCCCCCCCCTCCCGACGCCCCCGTCGCCGAGTTGACCGACATCCGCAAGATCTACTACAAGCCCGACGGCTCCGTCATGGTCGAGGCCCTCCGCGGCGTGGACCTGACCATCCCCAAGGGCCAGTACCTGGCCATCATGGGCGCGTCCGGCTCGGGCAAGTCCACCCTGATGAACATCCTCGGCTGCCTCGACCGGCCCACCTCGGGCAGCTACCTCCTGGACGGCACCCCCGCCGAGCAGCTCGATGACGAGGAACTCTCCGCCTTCCGCGGCCGCAAGATCGGCTTCGTCTTCCAGGCCTTCAACCTCATCCCACAGCTCACCGTCGAGGAGAATGTCGCCGTCCCCCTGTTCTACCAGGGCGTGCCCAAGGCCCAGCGCCTCGCCCGCGCCCGCGAGAAACTCGCCATGGTCAGCCTGGACGACCGCACCGAGCACCGCCCCCGCGAACTCTCCGGCGGCCAGCAGCAGCGCGTCGCCATCGCCCGCTCCCTCGTCACCGACCCCGTCATCCTCATGGCCGACGAGCCGACCGGTAACCTTGATTCCAAGACCGGAGAGGCCATCCTCACCATGTTCGAGGGCCTCCACCAGAACGGCATGACCATCATCATGGTCACGCACGACGACTCCGTCGCCGACCGCTGCGAACGCATCTTCCGCCTCCGAGACGGTCTTGTCGAACGCGACGAAGTCCTCCGCTCACGGCGCGTACCGAACAGCTTTGTGGGTTTGTAAAAAAAGCCCACGAATGTTCCGTGGGCCTTTGGCGATGGATGGCACGCGGCGCGGCTTTACCGCAGAATCCATTTCAGCCAGGCGGGCATCTGCAAACTGTCGATGTACTGCATGAACATGTCCACCAACTGCTGGATGGTGTCGCGCAGTGTCTCGAGCTGTTCTTTAGCGAGCGTCCTCGCTTTGTCCGTGGCGCTCGACAGGGCCGAATCAACCGCTTCCTGAAGTTCGGCCAGTTGACCGACTGTGCCCTTGACCTTGACACCGACTTTGACCTTTACCTTGATGAATGGCGGGACCGAAACTTCGATCTCGGCTTCACCGGAAAGCTCGATCTCGATGTCGCCCGGATCCTGAATACGCGCGAACACCCCATCCGGATCGTTGTAGTTCAACCCGCCACCGATGATCCCCTCCACCGGTTCATTCGCTCCCACGAGCAGGTTGAGTGCCTGCTGGAAATACTCAGGAGTCTTTCCGAGCGATCTCCGCAGGTCGAACACGCCAGAGGCGGAGGTTTCCGAAACCCCCAGTTCGCTGAGCAGCTTGACCGCTCCGGCACGAAACGCCTCCACGGTCTGGTCCGCATCGAGTCGATAGGCGATCAGATCTTGAACAGCTTCCTTGGTCAGGCCGAAGTCCGTTGCGAGCGATAAGTACGATTCAGCCGGAGTGAGCGGATCACCGTTTACCCAGTCCTTGATGGTCGGCAGGGGCGACTTCCGGATCGTGGTGGTCACGGTGAAAAGTGGGAGCGTGTCGAGATCGACTCCGTCAAAGCGATCCGGATCGGCGGACTCCTCGAGGGGAGCGCTGATGTCGAAGAACAACTCGGTCAGAAACGGGCTGGCGTTCAACAAAGCCGCGGCGCCGGCACGCAGCATCGGCGTGCAGAGGTCAGCGGTCGCGGTGAATGTCGGTGTCGGGGGCGTCACGATCAGCATCGGAACGCCGTTCTGAACCTCGATCGATGCCACGGTCCCGGTGAAATCCACGGGCGTCCCCGCGACGGATCCGGTGATCGTGAGCGACCACGAATCGGTCGGGCTGTCGCGGGTGAACCGAACCACGGCATCCGTATCCCGCAGCTCTTGCTGAGCCTGCGCGATCGCGGCATCGGCCTGTGCTTGTAAAGCGGTCAGGTCGATCTGCTGCGCAATCGCGCCGCCGTTGATTGCCCAGCAGCAAAGACCTGCCGCCACCAGCTTCCATCCACTCAGCAAACTCATCTTTGTCTCCTTTAGCACTTCTGGCAAACCACAAGGCTTGCGTGTCCGGATAGTACCCTATCCCCCCCCCCCCTCGGTCAAACTCGTGGTCTGTAAAAAATGTGTGAACGCCTGCACGCGGGTGCCTCCGCCAATGCAGGGAATGAATCCGTGGGCACATCCCGGCCACGAGCATCAACTCATGCAGATCTCACTTGAATCTCGGGCTTGGTCAGATCGACAAGCCGCGACTGCAAGGGAACGGCCGAATGACGCAACGCGATCGTCGCGTCCGGCAAATGACGGCGAAACGGAAGCCCGCTCCCTCGCGGTCGCGGCTGGTATGGGTTGCAGAGGCGGATCCGTATCACGACTATTGCACGGTCGTTCAACCGGGCGACGCATTCAGGCGCATGATGAGGAGGCTTCCACGGCCACGCCCGTCGGCGCCACGAACAGCGCCGTGATGTCGTCCGGCTGGTGCAGCGACCCCGAGGCGTTGTCGAGTTCGCGCTCCAGCGCCTCCACGGCCTCGCCCAGCGGCACGCCGCCGTCGCCCGCGTGCGCCAGCTTGTCCAGGTAGGTCAGCGTCGGACGCTTGAAGTCGTCGCCCTCGGCCCCCGCCTTCGGGAACGCGACCTCGAAGCCGTCGCTGAACAGGATCAGCAGGTCGCCGGGGTCCAGCCGCACCGTGGTCTGCCCGAAGTCCGCCCCGGCGAACACGCCCAGCAGCGGCCCCTCCGGCTCGATCCGCTCCACCACTCCTTCATCCCCCTGACGCACGATCAGCGGCGGGGGGTGGCCCGCGCCCGCCAGCGTCACCTCGCCCGTGCGCGCGTCGAACACGCCGTACACCGCCGTGGCGAACCGCGACGAGCCGCCGGTGTGCAGCGTCATCGCGTTGTTCAGGCGGAACAGAGCCTCCGCCGGAGGCACCACCCGCGCCTCCGGACCCACGCCGTCCACCTTGTGCAGCCCGCACGCGATGATCATCGTCATCAGCGCCGCGGGCACGCCGTGGCCCACCGCGTCGGCGATGAAGAACGCCGAGCGGTGCTCGTCCAGCTGTGCGATGTCGTAGATGTCGCCGGACACATAGGTCGCGGGCCGGTACACCACGCCCACCTGCACGCCGTTGAGCGTGGGGATCTTCCGCGGCATGTGCGCCCGCTGGATCGAGGCCGCCGTCTGCATCTCCTCCTGGAGCTTGGCCATCTCCCCGTACGCCCCGTTGACGGATAGCTGCGCGATCTTCAGCTCGTCCCGTAGCTTCTGCACCATCGACTGCCGCGTCGCCAGGGCGCGCACGGTCCACGCGATCTGTGCCGGGTTCGTGTCCCACGGCAGCACCACCAGACCCTCGGCCGCCAGCAGCGGCGTGATCCGCACAAGCTCGGGGGGCACCAGCACCACCCCGGGCACCAACGATTCCTGGGCACGGTCGGCCAGCTGGTACACCGCCGCGTCCGGTTCGTCCACGGCCAGCACCGCCAGGCACACGCCCTTGACCCCGGGTTTGAAGGCGTCCTCAAGCGGGATCGGCCTGGTTTCCAACCCCTGCGCCCGGCACGCCTCAACCCACGGGGCCGTCCCCGCCCCCGCGTCCAGATGTGGGCTTCCCGCCACGAGGATGATCGGACCTGCGCTGCTGGGTCTCTGGCTCGGCACGGCACGGCTCCCGGGTGTTGGCGGACGGCCAGGAATATCTCCCGTCCGCCCGGACCATCGACCCGGGTCCAGTGTGCCTTTAGCGGGTCAGTTCCGCCAGCCGTTTCGTGTCCAGCGGGATCTGTTGCCCAGTCCGGAGATCCAGTTCTTCCAGCAGACCCCCCCGGATCTCGATGGCATACCGGGCGTTGAACCGGCTTGAGTACCGCTTCAGGCGGCGTTCATACTGGACATCGTTCTCATCCTCCCGGCGCGGCTCGTCCAGCGGCATGTGGTGCATCGCCACGACCAGCCCGTCCGCGTCCAGGAAGATGATGTCGATCGGCACCAGGCAGTCCCGCATCACGAACTGGCGCACGGAAGAGTCCGGAAACGAGAACAGCATTCCCCCGTCCTCGGGGATCGATTCCCGGTCCCCCAGGCCCTTTTCCCGGGTCTTGGGGTCCGCGACCAGTTCGAGCAGGAAGGTCCGCCCGCCGATCTCCACCCGCTCGTAGCCGTCCGGGGTCGCCGGTTTCGAGCAGCCCGGGGCGGCCACGCAGGCCCCTAGCGCGAACAGCGCCGCCACCGACGCCGCCGAGCGCGTCACGGTCCAGCCCCAGTTGTCAGCCATGCCTCGTCCTCCGGCGTGCAGGTGATGTCGTGCCGGGGGATGGTATCGAGGCGCACCGCCCCGATCAGGTCCGCCGCCCGCGCCGATTCTCCGGCATCCACCCCGCACCACCGGGCCAGCAGGGCCAGCACCCGTTCCGCGGGCACACCCCGGGCGCGACAGAGGTCCAGCCGGGTGTCCCCGTGCCGCTTGGCCAGGCGTTTGCCGTCGGCCCCACGCACCAGCGGCAGGTGCGTGTACGCCGGGGGCTTGCCCAGCCCCAGTGCCCGGTAGACCAGCGTCTGCCGCCCGGCCGAGTCCAGCAGGTCGTCGCCGCGGACCACCTCCGTCACCCCCTGCCGGGCGTCGTCCACCACCACGGCCAGCTGGTAGCTCGGGCAGTCCTGCTTGGTCCACACCACGAAATCGCCCACCGACGCGGCGATGTCCAGGTCCACCCGCCCCCGGAACCGGTCGTCGATCGTCACCCGCCCGTCGTCGACGCGCAGGCGCCAGTTGGTCGGCGCGGCGTTGGTCCCGAAGGGCGTGTGGCGCTTCTCGGCGGGCGGGCGGAGTGATGGATCAAACCGCATCTCCCGATCGCCCTCGTTCGGGGCCGCGGCGGCGGCCTCGATCTCCGCCCGGCTCAACGCGCAGGGGAACGCCAGCCCGCGTTCGGCCAGCGTGCGCAGCGCGTCGCGGTACGGCTGCGGGTCGGCGGACTGGAGGATCGGGCCGTCGTCCCAGTCCAGCCCCAGCCAGCGGAGGATCTCGATGGTCTCCGCGATCACGCCGGGCTTGACCCGCGGGGCGTCCAGGTCCTCGATCCGCAGGATCACCCGCCATCCCGCCGCCCGGGCCAGGCACCAGTTGACCAGGAAGGTCTGCGCGTTCCCCAGGTGCAGCGCGCCGGTGGGCGACGGCGCCAGGCGCGTCACCGGTGGGCAGGGAAACCCGGCGGTGGGAGGTGGGGGGGGGTTTTCGGAGTTTTTCGGGGTCGGCGGAGGCACGCCCGGATTGTGGGTACACTCGACCGGCGGGGCAACCCCGTGGGAGGAAGTCGCGGATGGCCGACCAGACAATCGAGAAGCTGACGGACGAGCAGATCGCGGCCGGGTTGGAAAAGCACCCGGACTGGTCCGAGGTCGGCGGCCAGCTCCAGCGCACCTTCCAGTTCCCCTCGTTTTCGCGGGCCATCGCCTTCGTCCAGAAGATCGCCGCCTACGCCGAACTGGTCCAGCACCACCCGGACCTGCTGATCCGCTACGACAGGGTGACACTCAGTGTTTCGACCCATGATGCGGGCGGCATCACGCACAAGGACTTCGATCTGGCCGAACAGGCCGACCGTCTCGCTCAATGACCGGCGCTCTCCCACCCCAATGAGCCGCGGGCTTCAGCCCGCGCGGTCTTTGCAACTCCTTCAGATAACCTGCGCCTAACCCAGACCCCCCAGCCTGCACGGTCACGGTGCCGGCGGCATGCGATGCAGGATCGGGCGGGAAGGGCAGCCGGGCGCAAGTCGCGTGAAGGGGGGCGTGGAAACCGCGCGGGCTGAAGCCCGCGGCTCATTGGGTTGCGCTCATTTGAGTTCGACGGACCAGTAGGCCTCGTCCAGGAACGCCTTCCAGGAGTGGTACTTGTCCTGGCCCAGACGCACCGCGATCAGGGGGTTGCGCTTCGGGCGCTTGGGGATCGTGATGAGTTTCATCCGGGCCTGGTCGGGCGTGCGACCGCCCTTGCGGCTGTTGCACTTCACGCACGCGCACACCAGGTTCTCCCAGGTGTCCGGCCCGCCCTGCGAGCGCGGCAGCACATGGTCGATCGACAGCTCCGAGGTCGGGAACAGGTGCCCGCAGTACTGGCAGCGGTTGCGGTCCCGGGCGAACAGGTTGCGCCGGTTGAGCTTCACGCCCTGCTCGGGCAGCTTGTCGTAGCCCATGAGCCGGATGATCTTCGGCACGGCGAGTTCGATGCGCACCGTCCGCACCCAGTCGTGGGCGTCCGGCTCGAACTGGCGCCGGAGTTCGCTCAGCTCGGTCCAGGTGTCCATGTCGTAGTTGGCGTACGACCCGTTGTCGGCGTCGATCACCTCGGCGCAGTCGCGGGCCAGCAGCACGAAGGCCCGGCGGGCCGAGATCACGCGCACCGCCGCGTATGCCCGATTGAGCACCAGCACCTTCGCGTCCAGCCCCGAGTATTCGATCCCGATCGGCAAAGCGGGGTCAACACCCTGCCCGCCGATGACCTGCGACGGGTCCGCGTCCTCCCCGGAAATCCTGGGTGGGCGAGCCATGCCACAGGGTTCTACCCGGTTTTGCCCACGGTTTCAAGCCGGATGCCGGTTTCCGGGTTCGGATGGGTCGGGAAGGCCCAGATTTGATGGGTTCTTTGTGGATTCCGGACTGGGGGATGGGGGGAGGGGTAGGGGTGGCGGGGGAAGGGAGAAAAAGAATCCCAGGATTCGAGGACTCATCGTGGGCGTGACCTGGGGGGTCGGTATCAGCCCAGGCCGAGCAGGCCGCCGACCACGGGGCCGAACTTGACGATCAGCCCGGCGAACACCACAGCCACGATCGAGATGAGCTTGATGAGGATGTTCAGTGCGGGGCCGGAGGTGTCCTTGAACGGGTCGCCCACGGTGTCGCCGACGACGGTGGCCTTGTGGTCGTCCGAGCCTTTGCCGTAGACGATCAGGTCCGGTTTGCCGGACGCCACGGCCTCCTGGGCGCGGGCGAGGATGGCCCCGCGCACGGCCTCGGGCACCTTGGCGGAGTTGCCCGTGCCGTCGACCATCTGGCGGGCCGTGGTCTTGCCGTAGGACTCGATCAGTTTCTTGGCGTTGTCCCACGCACCGCCGGCGTTGGCCATGAACACCGCCAGGCCCAGGCCGGAGACCATCGCCCCGGCCATCAGCCCCATCACGCCGGGGATGGACAGCGTCAGGCCCACGCCCAGCGGCACGACGATGGCCAGGACGGAGGGCAGGACCATCTCCCGCTGCGCGCCCGCCGTCGAGATCGCCACGCAGGTGGCGTAATCGGGGTAGTGCTTGCCGTCGAGCTCCACGCCCTCGCGCGGCCAGTTGTGCGGGTCGGCCACCTCGGCCTCCGACATCCCCGCGTTGCGCATCGCCTGTCGCATGTGGGCGAACTGCCGGCGGCACTCGCGCATCATCGCGTAGGCGGCCCGCCCGACGGCGCTCATCGTCATCGCGCAGAACACGAAGGCCAGCAGCACGCCGATGAACATGCCGCCCAGCAGGCGCGGGTTGGCCAGCGTCACATCGTAATAGGCCAGCACATCCGCCAGCGTGCCGTTGCGGGCGCTGGTGAGAACGAATCGTTCGTTCTCGTGCGTGTGGTTGCCATGCTGATAGCTGGCATTGATGAGGAAGGCGGAGGCGGTGCGGATCTGCTCGGCGATGTCAATGTCGTGATGGCGGTGCCCGTGATCCTGCGCGGAAATGCCGGTGAATACCTGCCCGATGGTCAGGTGGTCCATGATGTGCTGGTTCTGGCCCCGGACGATGAACATGCCGCTGTCCACATAATCGGTCGCGTTGCCGTGCTCGTCGAACGCCCCGCCGGGGACGACGATCGAGAAGCGGCTGTTGCCCTCGTACACCGCGAAGACCGGCGCGGCCGGCGCGGTGAACCTGCCACGCTCCACGAATGTTTCGGACTGCGAAACGATCTGCGTCTGGACCACCTGGATGAACGCGGCGAACAGCGCCAGGGCCGTCAGCGCGGCCGATCCGATGGCGAAGCCCTTGCCCGTGGCGGCGGTGGTGTTGCCCAGCGAGTCGAGCATGTCGGTGCGCTCGCGGACATGGGGGGGCTGGCCGGTCATCTCGGCGTTGCCGCCGGCGTTGTCGGCGATGGGGCCGTAGGCGTCGGTCGCCAGGGTGATGCCCAGCGTGGCCAGCATGCCGACGGCGGCGATCGACACCCCGTAGAGGCCCATCAGGAAGCTCTCGCCCCCGCCCGCGAAGCAGAACGCCGCGAGGATGGTCACCACGATGGTCAGCAGCGTGGCCCAGGTGGACTTCATGCCCTCGGCGATGCCGGCGATGATGACGGTGGCCGGGCCGGTCAGGGCCTGCTCGGCGATGCGCTGGGTGGGCCGGTGCTCATAACTGGTGTAGTGCTCGGTGGCGTAGGCGATCACCAGGCCGGCGAGCAGGCCCGAGAGGATGGACATGCTCAGCCCCAGCCAGGTCGTGACGCCCCGCAGCGCGGTCTCGTCGTGGAACAGGGCGTACAGCAGGCCGAACGCGGCGACCGTCACCAGGCCCGAGGCCACATACACGCCCTTGTGCAGGCCCTTGAGGAGCTGGGCGAATGTCGCGTGCTCCGCGGCCTTGACCGTGAAGATGCCCACGACCGAGCACAGCACGCCCAGGCCCGCCAGGGCCATAGGGGCGGCCGCCAGCTTGAAGGCGAACGCCGTGGCCTGGTCGCCGGTCAGGTGGGGGATGGTGAAGGCCGCCGCCGCACCCAGCGCGATCGTCGCCAGGATCGAGCCGTAGTACGACTCGTACAGGTCCGCGCCCATGCCGGCCACATCGCCCACATTGTCGCCCACATTGTCCGCGATGGTGGCGGGGTTGCGGGGGTCGTCCTCGGGGATGCCCGCCTCGACCTTGCCGACCAGGTCCGCGCCCACATCGGCGGCCTTGGTGTAGATGCCCCCGCCCACGCGGGCGAACAACGCCTGGATCGACACGCCCATGCCGTAGCTGAGCATGACGACGGTCAGGTGCTGGATGTCGCCCGCCAGCCCGGTGACCGCGAAGACGAAGAACCAGAAGGAGATGTCCAGCAGGCCCAGGCCCACGACCACCAGGCCCATCACGGCCCCCGCGCGGAACGCCACCGTCAGCCCCTCGTTGAGGGATTGCTTGGCGGCGAAGGCCGTCCGCGCCGACGCGCTCGTGGCGGTCCTCATGCCGAACCACCCGCACAGGCCGGAGAACACGCCCGCCACCGGCACGCCGATGATGGTCCACACGCTCTGGAGGCCCAGCAGCCACATCAGGGCCAGGAACAGCACCACGACCGCGAACACGGCGCCCACCACCTTGTACTGGCGGGTCAGGTACGCCATCGCCCCCTGGCGCACGGCCTCGGCGATCCGGATCATCTCCGGCTCGCCCTCCGAGCGGCTCATCACCATCCCGTGGAAGACCTTGGCCATCACCAGCGCCACCGCCGCGCCCGCCGGGGCGAGGTAGGAGGCAGGGTGGATGTCCGACAGATTGGCGAGCGTCGTCACGGCTGTCATCTGTGCTCCTTGTATCCTTTAGACCGATTCCGTTCGGGTCGTCGTGCTCATGGGTCTGAACACGGACGGCGCCGGAATCGCTTGTGCCGCAGGGCGGGAAGGGGTGCAAGGGTAGGTTCCCCGCCCGGCGGGGTCATCCGGAGCACGGAAAAACACTCGGCGAACGCGGTTTCACCCGTCGCCGGGCTGACTTCCCGCGTCGGGTGATGGGGTCGGCGGGGAGCGTGGGGGGGCGAGCAGGTCGGGGCGCCGGGCTTTGGTCCGCTCGAGCATCCGCTCCAGCCGCCAGCGGGCCACCTGCCCGTGGTCCCCGCTCAGCAGGGCCTCGGGCACCTCCATGCCCATCCACTCGCGCGGCCGGGTGTACTGCGGGCAGTCGAGCAGCCGAGTCCCCTCCGCCAGCCCCAGCTCGCGGAGCACCCGCTTGGGCAGCGGCGCACCGACGGCATCGGTGGTCGGAACGGGCGAGAAACTGTCCCGCACGGCCGATTCCTCGTCCCCCAGCACGCCGGGGATCAGCCGGGCCACCGCGTCGATCAGCACCATTGCCGCCAGCTCGCCCCCGGACAGCACGAAGTCGCCGACCGAGACCTCCTCCGGCGCGAGGCGCTCGATCACCCGCTCGTCGATGCCCTCGTAGTGCCCGGCGATGAGCAGCAGGCGCGGGCTTGCGGCCAGGTCCGCCACGAGCGCCTGGTCCAGCCGGCGCCCCTGCGGCGTGAGCAGCACCCGGCGCGCCGGGCGCGGGTCCAGCGATTCGGCGTGCATCACCGCGTCCCACACGGGCTGGCACATCATGACCATGCCCGGCCCGCCGCCGAAGGGGCGGTCGTCCGTCTTCTGGTGCCTGTCCGTGGCGAAGTCACGGATGTTGACGGCGTGCAGGTCCAGCAGGCCCGCGCGCCTGGCCCGACCGGGGATGGACACGGCCATCGCCGCGGGCGGTTCGGCCCCGAACAGCTCCGGGAAAGTGGTCAGGACATCAACGCGCACAGCCCGACGATAGGTCGTCGGGCCGTGTGTGCGGTTGAGAGGATCTTCAGTTAGCCCCGAACGCGCGTGAGAGGATGGGGTCTCAGTGCCCCCCGGGTTGCGCGTGCTTGTCGTAGATCTGCATCCCGTAGAACGACCTCCAGACGAAGAAGACCGACACGGCGAAGAACGCGGCGGTCAGGCCCGCGGTCAGGCCGGTGTGCCCGCCGTGGCCGGTCTTCAGGCTCACGGCCAGTTCCACCGCCAGCAGGCCGAAGAGCGTGGTGAACTTGATGATCGGGTTCATGGCCACCGAGGAGGTGTCCTTGAACGGGTCGCCGACGGTGTCGCCCACGACGGTGGCGTCATGAAGCGGGGTGCCCTTGGCCTTCATCTCGGTCTCGACGATCTTCTTGGCGTTGTCCCACGCGCCGCCCGCGTTGGCCATGAAGATCGCCTGGTACAGCCCGACGACCGCGATGGACACCAGGTACCCGATGAAGAAGTACGACTCATAGAACGCGAAGGCGAGGGTGGAGAAGAACACGCCCAGGAAGATGTTGAACATGCCCTTCTGGGCGTACTGCGTGCAGATGGCGACCACGCGGCGGCTGTCCTCCACGCTGGCCTTGGCCGAGCCGTCCAGCTTGATGTTCCGCCGGATGAACTCCACCGCCCGGTACGCGCCGGTGGAAACGGCCTGGATCGAAGCCCCGGTGAACCAGTAGATCACCGCGCCGCCCGTGATCAGCCCGAGCAGGAAGGGCGGGTGCAGGATGGACAGGTTCATGATGAGTTCGGGCTGCAGGCCGTGCGTCAGGCCGACGATGATCGAGAAGATCATGGTGGTGGCGCCCACCACCGCGGTGCCGATCAGCACCGGCTTGGCGGTGGCCTTGAAGGTGTTGCCCGCGCCGTCGTTCTCCTCCAGGAACTCCTTGCCCTTCTCGAAGTCGGGGGTGAAGCCGTAGGCCTGCTCGATCTCCTGCTTGATGCCGGGGATCGTCTCGATGGTGGACAGCTCGAAGACCGACTGGGCGTTGTCCGTCACCGGGCCGTACGAGTCCACGGCGATCGTGACCGGTCCCATGCCCAGGAAGCCGAAGGCGACCAGGCCGAAGGCGAACACGGCCGGGGCCATCATCATCGCCCCCAGGCCCATCCCGCTGATGAAGTACGCCGCCGTCATCAGCCCGACGATCGCCATGCCCAGCCAGTACGCGGAGAAGTTGCCCGCGACCAGCCCGGACAGGATGTTCAGCGATGCGCCGCCCTGCTCCGAGCTGGTGACCACCTCGCGGACATGGCGGGACTCGGTCGAGGTGAACGCCTTGACCAGTTCCGGGATGATCGCGCCCGCGAGCGTGCCGCAGGTGATGATCGAGGAGAGTATCCACCACAGCGAGCTATTCCCGTGCAGGTCCGGGATCAGGAAGTACGAGGTGATGTAGGTCAGGGCGACGGAGACGCCGGAGGTGATGAACACCAGGCTGGTCAGCGGCTTCTCGAAGTTCATCTTGTCGGCCTGGGCGTACTTCTTGCGGGCCATCGCGTCGTTGATGAAGTACGACAGGGCCGACGCGATCACCATGATGATCCGCATCATGAACAGCCACACCAGCAGCTGGACCTGGAGCGCGGCGTAGTCCGGACCCGCGGTCGCCTCGTTGATCGCCAGCAGCACGAAGGCGATCAGCGCCACGCCGGTGACGCCGTAGGTCTCGAATCCGTCCGCCGAGGGGCCGACCGAGTCACCGGCGTTGTCGCCCACGCAGTCGGCGATCACGCCGGGGTTGCGGGCGTCGTCCTCCTTGATCTTGAAGACGATCTTCATGAGGTCGGAGCCGATGTCGGCGATCTTCGTGAAGATGCCGCCCGCGATGCGCAGGGCCGACGCGCCCAGCGACTCGCCGATGGCGAACCCGATCAGGCACGCTCCCGCCACCGACCCCGGCAGGAACAGCAGGATGCCCAGCATGATGAGCAGCTCGACCGAGATCAACGCCATGCCGATCGACATGCCCGCCTTCAGCGGGATCGCGTAGCACGGGAACGGCTTGCCCCGCAGGGAGGCGAACGCGGCCCGGCTGTTGGCGAAGGTGTTCACCCGGATGCCGAACCACGCCACCCCGTACGAGCCGGCGATCCCCAGCAACGCGAACGCCAGCACGATCGCCACCTTGCCCGGCGTGAACCCCTTCGTGACCGCCCCGGTCTCGTCCGTCGTCGGGATCAGGAACCCGAAGTAGAAGACCATGATCGCGCCGATGAACGCGAACAGAATCATCAGGAACTTGCCCTGCTGGATCATGTACTCCTTGCAGGTCGTGTAGATCAGTTCGGACACCTCCAGCATCGAGCGGTGGACGGCCATCGCCCGCAGCTGCAGGTAGATCCGCAGCCCGAACAGCATCCCGAGCACGCAGACCACGATGCCGCCCAGCAGCAGCGTGTGCCCGTCGATGCTCCCGCCGAAGAACTTGACCGTGCCGACATCCGGCAGCGTGAGGTTCGCCTCGCCGCCGGGCGCGTGCCCGGTGTGGGCCGCAGCGGCCGCGCCGGCAAGCCCGTCCTGCGACGCGCCGAACGCGGGCGACACGGAGCACAACACCGCCATCGTCGCCACCGTCAGAGCGCGGGCGGTCGCCGTGCCCGATGCCGCAAAGAGAGACTTTCCCGCGGCGTTCGTCATCAACGCCATCAGGTTCATGCACCGACTCAAGAAGTTGTTCACAAGCGACTCCCGACTGAGATGCAACCCGCCGGCGGCCACTGGTCCGCCCCGTGCGCGTTGAGCGGAGATTGTCCGGTGTCCGGGGGGATTCGTCAAGCCGGTGACGGGGGGTTGGGGAAAACGGTGGGGGAAACGGAATAGGAAAACCGCTTTCGCTCCCCCAAGCCCCTCCGCCGCCTCTCCCGGATCGGTCCGAGTGGACGCAAAAAAACCACAGGCCGATCGCCGGTGGCGGAAAGACGGTCACATGGGATGCACAAGAGTGGGGATGCCCTTGAGCGAACCGGGGCGGCCAGGTCAGATCGGACGCCGGGGGGCCGACTTGCGGACGGCGCGGCGGCGGCGCTCGGAAGGCTTCTCGTAGAACTCCTTCTTTTTGATGTCCTTCGTCAGGCCTTCCTTCTCGCAGAGCTTCTTGAAACGCCGCATCAGCTGATCGACGCTCTCGCCGCCGCGGGATTTGATCCGGATCGCCATGCCAACTCCTTGCTGCTTCGTGGGCCGGCCAAAGTCAAAGGGGTGGGCCGGGCCTGTATCGAAGGCCGCCCACCCGCCAAGGTCAACCCCAAAGCCGATACCGGCATCAGCCCCGGACCCGGCACCCCGCCGCCAGCCCGAGATTCTCGGCCACCCGGGCCACCACCGGGTCCAGCACCGACCAGGCCGGGCGGGGGATCGCCGGATCGGGGTGATACCCGTGCCGGGCCATCAGGTCGTGCCCCACCGCGGCCTCCACCACCCGGACCTGGAACGGGCTGAGTTTTTTGCGGTACCGGCCGTGCCGGTCGGTCTGTACCTCGGCCCTGGTCAGGCCCTTGTGCCCCTCCTCGCCCGGTCGGTAGGCCCGTTCGACGGCCTCTCGCCGGTCGAGCATCGCCGGGTCGAAGCCGGTGCCCAGCAGCGTGCCGATGTCACGCAGCACGGCCTCCGGGTCCGCCACCAGGTCTTCATAGCGCACGATCCGGTGCCGGGTCGGGCCTAAGCGCCGGTCCCACGCTTCGGCCGCGAGCAGGGCCTTGCGCCAGTGCCGGGCCGTGCGTCGCACGGAGCGTCCTCCCCACCAGGGCATGGACATCAGCGCCGCCGTCACATCCCGCGGGTCGCGGCAGATGTGGACCACCCGGGCGCTCGGGTACAGGGACAGAATCCGCTCCAGCCGGGACCAGTGCTGCGGGGTCTTTTCTCCCAGCAGTTTTCCCTGCTGGTCGGTCGTCATGGCTTCGCTGATCCACAGGAACTGCTCGCGCGCTCCCCGCAGCCCTGCCCGCACGGCCGCGGTGTACGCATCGCCCAGGCCGGGGCAGGAGTTGAGGATTTTCCAGCCGAGATCGGCGCGCACGCGGTCCAGGTAGGTTTCCACCATGCCGTCGGGCAGGGGGTCCGGCAGGCCCAGTTCCGCGGGGTCCATGAACTGGAAATACTGCGTCTCCGCCGGCATTCGGATGGCCGGGTGCGACATCAGCATGGTCTGCAAGAGGGTTGAGCCGCACCGCCCCGTGCCCACCACGAAGAACGGATCGGGCGTTGGCTCGGGGGCGCCGCCGGGGGGCTGGCTCGCGGCCTGGGCTGGGACCGTTTGCATCATGCACACAGTATCCGACGCGCCCGATGCTGTGCCGCCGGGAAACATCGGGTATTGTCCCCGAATGTTGCTCGTCGATGCGTACAATGTCGTTCGCGCCCACTGGGTGCTGCCGCCCGCCCGGCGCGGCATCGACATCCACGGGCTGATCCACCTCATCGCCCTTTCGCGCTTCGCATCGCGTCGTCTCCGCGTCGTCGTGGACGGTCGCCCCGGCCCGCAATGGCTCCGCCACGGCGTGTTCGACACCCTCGCCGGGCACGCCTGGACCCGCGTCGGGCGCGCCGAGGTCGTCTTCTCCGGGCGTGAACTCGAGGCCGACGACCTGATCGAGGAGATCCTCCGGCGCGGCGAGGGTCTGGCCATCACCGTGGTCAGTTCCGACCGGCGCCTCGTCGCCGCCGCCCGCGCGGCCGGGGCGGAGCAGATCGGCAACGGCTCCTTCCTGCGCATGCTCAACGCGGACGCGGACCGGGCCGAGTCCGCCGCCCGCACGCCGGATCTTGACCACGGCGCTCCCCTCGACAAGCACGCCGTGGCCCGCTGGATGCGCGAGTTCGGGTACGAGCCGATCCTCCGCGATCCTCCGCCCGCCCCCGCGCCGCCCAACCCGGCCCCCAAACCCTCAAAGCAAGCCCCGCCCGCTCCCGCCGCCTTCGGCTCCCCCCTCCGCATCGACATGCAGGCGCCCGAGCCACAGCCCGAACTCGAACGCCTCGACCCCGTGCTCCGCGAGGCCTTTGCCGAGTGGTACGGCGCGCTGCACCTGGGCGACCTCGACATGCGCAAGTGGCTTGACGGCATCGAACCGCTCTGATACGGATCCCACTTGATTTCCGGGCGTGATCCGTTGGCCGCCGAGCCAGTACCAGCCTCCGCTGCAAAGGAGCGGGCTTCCGGCTCGCCGTGGTTTGCCGGCCGCGAAGGGTATGTGCGTCGCTCGGCCGCTCCCTTGCAGTGGCGGCTTGTCGATCGGGCCACGCCCGATTTTCAAGTGGGATCCGTATGACCCGGATCGGTTTCCCGCACAACGAGCCAGGAGCGAGGGGGTGACAACCCCACGATCGGAGGACTCATCGTGGGCGTGAACGGAAGAGTCGGCACGGAGTGCCGACCTACCGCCCCTGATTCCTGATCCCCCATCCCTTTTTTACCGCTTGTCCATCGGCGTGTACGGCGCGTCGTGCGGGCCGACATACTCCGCCTTGGGGCGGAACAGCCGGTTGTCCTCCAACTGCTCGATCACATGCCCCGCCCAGCCCGCGATGCGCGACAGGGCGAACATCGGCGTGAACAGGTCGAGCCTCAGGCCGATGCAGTGGTAGGTGGTGGCCGAGTAGAAATCGACATTCGGGTAGATGCCCTTGGCCGCGTACTCGCGCTCCATGATCTGTTCGATCTTGTGCGACTTCTCGTACAGGTCCATGTTGCCGGTGTCGCGCGCGAGCTGCTCGGCCAGGGTCATCAGCTCGGCCGCGCGGGGGTCCTTGGCCTTGTAGACGCGGTGCCCGAAGCCCATGATCCGCTCCTTGCGTCCGATCATGTCCATCACATACTTCTCGGCGTCGTTGACCGACGGGATCTCGTTGAGCATCTTCATGACGCCCTCGTTGGCCCCGCCGTGCAGCGGGCCGCGCAGCGAGCCGATGGCCGCCGTCATGGCCGAGTACATGTCCGACAGCGTCGAGATCACCACCCGCGCCGTGAAGGTCGAGTTGTTCAGCCCGTGGTCCGCGTGCGTGATCATGCAGATGTCGAACGCCCGCGTCATGGCCTCGGTCGGCCTCTCGCCGTTGAGCATGTACAGGAAGTTGGCCGAGAACGACAGGTTCGCGTCCGGCGCCACCGGCTCCAGCCCGCGCCGGTGCCGGTCGAACACCGCCACGATCGCCGGCGTGCAGCCGAGGATCCTCAGCGACTTGGCCCGGGCCGCGGGCACCGAGTTCTCGTTCGGGCTGGGGTCGTGCATCGCCAGGGCCGACACCATCGTCCGCAGCATGTGCATCGGCTCGGCGCTCTTCGGCACCGACCGGATGCGTTCGATCATGCCCTCCGGCAGGGCGTAGTTCGCCCGCAGCTCCTTCGAGAACGCCTCCAACTCGGCCTTCTTGGGCAGGCGCTTGTTCCACAGCAGGAACACCGTCTCCTCGAAGGTCGAGTGCTTGGCCAGCTCGCCGATCGGGATCCCGACATACTCCAGCACCCCCGCCACGCCGTCGATGTAGCTCATCTCGGTCTGGGCGGCGACAATCCCCTCGAGTCCCTTCACAAATGTGCTCGGCGCGGTGGTCATCGGATCGGGTCCTCTATCCTGGCCCGCGGGGCTGGCCCCGGGCATGGCGGTGCGGTTGGATGGTCGTGCGGGGGGGAGCGGGGGGTGGGGTCCGTCCCTCAACAGATCCCGGGCGGCGTCAGCGTTCCGCGCAGGGGCCGATTCTAGCCGACAACCCCATCCCCGGCCTGTTTCAGCAGGAATACCCAGATCCACCCCCCCACCCCGCCCCTCTTGCGCATCCCTCCCGCTCCGGCGCTAGCCCGGCGTCGGGGTACCATCGCCCGTGCTGATCCCCCTGACCACCGACCGGCCCAACCGGCGAACACCCGTCGTCACGCAGGCCCTGGTCGCCGTCAACCTGGGCGTCTTCATCGCCATGCTGCTGCTCCCCCTGATGGGTGTCGGCACCACCGAGCAGTTCTGGCGCGCCGGGCAGGTCGGCGGCGGGCGTCTGGTCTGGTACACCCTCTTTACCAGCGCGTTCCTCCACGCGGGCATCCTGCACATCCTCGGCAACCTCATCACCCTCTGGGTCTTCGGCCCCCCGGTCGAGGACCGCTTCGGACGGGCCTGGTTCCTTGCGTTCTATCTCGCCGCCGGCGCGGCCTCCGGCCTGGCCCACGCCCTGCTCGAAAAAGCCCCGGCCATCGGCGCTTCCGGGGCCATCGCCGGCGTCACCGGGGCCTTCCTCGTTCTCTTCCCCGCCACCCGCGTCAAGTGCCTGATGTTCTTCATCATCATCGGCGTGGTCATGGTCCCCGCCTGGTTCCTCATCGGCCTGCGCATCGCCTTCGACCTGCTCAGTCAGACCCTGGGCGTCCGCAACGACATCGCCACCATCGCCCACCTCGGCGGCTACGGGTTCGGCATGGGCGTCGCCTTCGCCCTGCTCTGGACGGGCGTGCTCCGGCGCGAGCCGTACGACCTGTTCACCGTGCTCAAGGCCCGGCAGCGCCGGGCCACGATCCGCGCCGCCGTCAACGCCCAGGCCGCGGACCGCGCCCGCAAGCTCGCCAAGCCCGATCCGGAGGCCGATGAACTCGCCCGCGGCCGGGCCGAGGTCGCCGCCCTGATCGCCCGGGACGATCTCGACCGGGCCGCCGCCGCATACCGCGATCTGATCGACGCCTACGCCCACCGCCCCCACGCCGGTGCGCTCTCCCGCGACGCCCACCTCAGGCTCGTGGCCCATCAACTCCAGGCCGACCGACGCCTGGCCGCCCGCGCCCTCGAAGCATTCCTGAACGCCTACCCCGCCGATCCTGAGCGTGAGCCACTGGCCATCCTCCTCGCGCGTCTCAGCGCCCACGACCTGGGTGATCCCGCCCGCGCCCGCGCGCTGCTCGAGCCCATCGCCGCCCAATCTTCCGATGAGGCCCTTCGTGCCCTCGCCGCCGAGGAACTCGCGTCCATCCCCGCCGCACCATAACCAACCACGCGGAGCCTCCCCGTGCCCACCCCCACACACCGTTTCGGCCGCACCCGCGTGAAAATCTGCGGCATCACCAACCCCGAGGACGCCGCCACCGCCGTCGAACTCGGCGCGGACGCCATCGGCTTCATCTTCGTTGAGGATTCCCCCCGCTATATCGCTCCCGAGGACGCCGCCGCCATCCTCGATGCCCTGCCCCCCTTCGTCACCGGCGTGGGCGTCACCCGCGACCTTGACATCGACGCCTTTTCCGAACTCGAATACCGCTGCCCCTGCCCCGTCATGCAGCTCCACGGCAAGGAGAACGAGAAGACCGTCGCCGCCTGCGGCCCCTGCATCAAAGCCTTCAAATATGACCCCGCCACCATCCGCTCCCAGCTCGACCGCTGGGCGAAGGTCGATGCCGTGGACGCCCTGCTCATCGACGGCTCCGACGGCGGCGCGGGCGAGGCTTTCGACTGGAACGCCCTGGCCGCCCACCTGGGCGATGACTCCGAAAAGCTCATCATCCTCGCCGGCGGCCTGAACCCGGACAATGTCGCCCGGGCCATCCACGCGGTTCGTCCGTGGGCCGTGGATGTCTCCAGCGGTGTCGAATCCGAACCCGGCACCAAAGACCCCGAAAAAATCGCCGCCTTCATCCGCGCCGTCCGCGAAGCCGACGCCGCTCTCTGATCTTCCGTGGGGCCGACTTCCAGTCGGCTTTCCTTTGTCTTTGGTGGCACAGGCGGGACGCCTGTGCCACCGGGGGACGGGGGGAATCATCTTCCCTTACACCCCGCGCCCCCACGCCACCACCATCGCCAGCGTGCTTTCTTCGCTCACCCCGTCCAGGTGCAGCACGCTCCCCGCGAGGTCGCGGTACAGCCCGTCCCGGCGTTCCAGCAGCGTGCCGATCTCGCCGATCGGATCATCCCCGACCAACGCCGGTCTTTCCGGTCCCCCCCGTTCCGTCTCGGCCGCCAGCCGCTCGGCCAGCGTCGCGGCCGAGGCGCGCAGGTACAGCACCACCGCGCGTCCGTCCGCGCTGCGCTCGCGCAGCAGGTCCGCCGCACCGGGCGCGGTGGGGGTGCCCCCGCCCAGGGCCAGGACGATGCCGGACTCGTCCAGCGCGCCGCGCAGGGCGTCCGCCTCCGCCGCACGGAACGCAGGCTCGCCGTGCGTGCGCAGGGCATCGCCCGGCGCAGCGCACCCCAGCGCGGTCGCCGTCCGGTCGTCCAGATCGACGAACCGGCGTCCCAGACGCTCCGCCAGTGTGCGTCCCAGCGTGGACTTGCCGCTGCCGCGCAGGCCCATCAGCACGATGACCGTCGCGGCGCTCACCCGCCGATCCCCAGGGGCTGCACCGACACTCTCGGGTCCGCCGTCGTCCCCCGCACGCGGTAGGTGACGAACTGGTCCGTGATCTTCCCGAGAATCCCGCCGATCGGCCCGAGCTTGTTCTGGATCGACTCCAGCGGCCCGCCGTTGACCGAGAGATTCAGCGTCCCGTCAAACCCGATCGTGCCGCTGCCCCGTGCCGCGATCGCCGGCGTGCGGAAGTCGAAGTTGTCCAGGCGCACCGCCGTCGGCGTGATCGTGAACGGGCTGGAGAATGTGTCCCGCAGCGTGTTGCCCGTCAGCCCCGTCACCTGCATGACCGACACGAGGTCCGACAGGATCGGCACATTCACCAGCCGCCCTTCGCGCACATCGATCTGGCCCGCGCCGGACAAGCCCGCCATCGGGTCCGCCATCGGCGCGCGCACGCCGCCCGTCGAGGTGACCTTCCCCGCCATCCTCGGCGTCTGCCCCCCACCCGTCGCCAGCAACGCCCGCAGGTCCATCCCCTGCAAGTTCCACGACAGCCGCGCGTCCCCGTCCAGCACGACGCGTCCCTCGGCGGTCATCGTCCCGCCCAGCGCCTGCACGCCCAGCGTCCGCAGGTCCACCACGCCGGAGGCCATCCCCGCCCTCAGCTCCACCGAGTCCAGCGGGATCTGGTACTCCCCGAACACCCCGCGTCCATTCGTCAGCCCAGCGTGCAAATCCAGTTCCGCTTTCCCCGGGTCCATCAGCGGCACCCGCCCGCTGACCACCGCCCGCATCAATCCGCGCAACTGGTGCCGGTTCACCACCGCGGCCAACCGCGGCGGCAGCGTCGTCGCCGTCTGGTCGTCCAGGTCCACCTCCGCCGTCACGCGGTTGAGCGCGAGCTCGAACGACTCGATGTTGATCCGCCCGTCCAGGTCCAGTTCCAACCCCGGCTTGCGCCCGGACGCGAGCTTCAGTTCATACCACCCGGTCCCCTCCAGCCCCGTGTCCGAGATCGGCACGATGTCCAGGTCCGCCGCCAGCGCATCCAGCCGCATGGGCGATGATCCGTCCCCGGCGTCGTACACCAGGTCGATGCCGTCGATCACGATCTTGCTGAGCACCAGCACATTGCTCAGGCTGAACTCGGGCTTCTCGGCGTCGGTCCTCTCCCGCTCCGGCCTCGGCGTCACCAGCGGACTGAGGCCCCGCAGGCCGCCCTCGCCCCCGTTGGCCGCGGGGTCGTTGATGAGGTTGACGGCCCCGTTGCGCAGTTCCAGCCGGGCGATCCGGATCGGCTGGCCCATCCGCGGCGTCTCCGCCAGGGTGATGTCCATCCGCCCCAGGTCGAGCACCCGCGTGGAGTCCGGCGCGGTCAGGCGCACCCCGCCGAGCGACAGCGTGTACGGCGGGTCATAGCGGATGGTCTGGAACGAGAGATCCGGCACCAGGTGGCTGTTGGCGATGCCCACGACCTGCGCCCCGAGGTAATCCAGCAGGCGCGTCTCGCCGCCGAAGACCTGGCGGACCTTGCCGGGGCTGAGCAGCACCACGGCGGTGATCGCCGCCCCCGCGATGACCAGCAGCACGAACAGCACGCCCAGAAGAACCAGCAGTTTGCGCATGCGCAATGGTACGGGTCCGGCCCCGGCGCGGGTTGCACCCCTTGCCCATCTCGCTTGGGGCGACGAAAAACCCGGCCTCCGGGCCGGGTTCATTCGGAAGGAGCCGCGTCGAAAGGGACTTCCCGCTCCGGTTTACACCCGCGAGATGTAGGACCCGTCGGCGGTGGACACCTTGACCCGCTCCCCGATCGAGATGAACGGCGGCACCCGCGTCTTCAGGCCTGTGTCGCACACCGCGTCCTTGAGCTGGTTGGTCGCCGTCGCGCCCTTGATGCCGGGGGCGGTGTCGGCGATGGTCACCTCCACCGACGGCGGCAGCTCAACCAGCACGGGGTTGCCCTCGAGCATCAGCACCGTGGTGCTCGAGTTGGGGGCCAGGTAGAGCAGCGCGTCGCCCAGCACGGCCTTGGGCAGGATCACCTGGTCGTAGTCGTCGGTGTCCATGAAGGTCGCCCCGTCGGAGTCGGAGAAGAGGTACTCCATCGTCCGCCGGTCGAGGGCCACGCCCTCGACATCCTCGGCCGGGTTCATGCGCCGCTCCAGCAGGTTGCCGGCGATGATGTCCTTGATCTTGATCTGCACGAACGCCCGCAGGTTGCCCGGCGTGCGGTGCTCGATCGAGTGGAGCACATACACCTTGCCGTCAATCCGGATCGCGTTGCCGGGCCTCAGGTCGCCTGCTTTCATCGGATGCTCTCGCTCATGCTCGGGGTTTGGTCTGGAAGGTTCGCCCGGCCGGGGGGGTGGGGGGTGGGGGCCGGGATGCCGAAGGAAACTCGTTCGTTCACACGCGGGAAATGTACGACCCGTCGTCCGTGGACACTTTGATCCGCTCGCCGATGGAGATGAAGGGGGGCACGCGGGTCTTGAGGCCGGTGTCGCACACCGCGTCCTTGAGTTGATTCGTCGCGGTCGCGCCCTTGATGCCCGGCGTGGTGTCCGCCACCGTCACTTCCACCGCCGCGGGCAGTTCGACGAGCAGCGGCGCATCGTTGTGGAACAGGACCGTGCAGGTCGTGTTCGGGGCCAGGTACAGCAGCGCGTCCCCCAGCACCCCGGGGGTCAGGTCCGTCTGGTCGAAGGATTCGGTGTCCATGAAGGTGCCGCCGCCCGCGCCGTCCGGGTACAGGAACTCCAGGTCGCGCTTGTCCAGGATCGTCGCGTCGATGGGGTCGGACCCGCTGAAGCGCTTTTCCGTGGTCCCCGAGCCGTCCACCGCCCGCATCTTCGCCTGGATGTAGGCGGGGCCTTTCCCGGGCTTCACATGGTCGGTCTTCATGACCACATAGAGCTTGCCGTTCAGGTCCAGCGCCACGCCCGGTTTCAGATCGTTCGCTCTCATCGCTATCGCTCGCATCTGGCAGGGGCGGTGGGGGGGATGGGGGGGAACACGGTTTCTGTCAGGAGAAATAGGGCGGTATGCTATCCACGGAGCACTCAGGAGGACACCGCCATGATGACCCGACGCGACGCACTCGCCACCGGCCTCGGCCTGGCCGCGGGGATGGCCTTCGCCCCGGCCGCCCTCGCCCGGCGTGGAGCCGGTTTCCGGCCCGACGATCCGGCGACCGATCCCCAGCCCGCCCGTTTCTTTCCCTGGGCCGACCTCGGCGACGGCCTGTGGACCGTCATCGACCCCGAGACCGGCGGCAACTGCCTGCTCGCCGTCGGCTCCGACCAGGCCCTGCTGGTCGATACCAAGTTTGCCTACCTCGGGCGCGCCCTGCTCCGGGAGGCCCAATCGCTCGGCCCCAGGCTGCGGTACGCCGTCAACACCCACCACCACGGCGACCACACCGGCGGCAACATCGCGTTCACCGCGGCGGGCGTGGAGGTGGTTGCGCACCCCAAGGCCGAGCCGCGCATCCTGGCCAACCGCGAGCAGTACATCCAGCAGACCGCCGCCGGCCCGCGCTCGGTCGGGGCGCTCCGCCGCCCCACCCAGGAAACCGTGCTGGATGAAGCGGGCCGGCTCGCCGACGCCCTCCGCCATGCCGACGAGACCGACTGGGGGCCGACGCTGCTGATGACCGGGGACGAGATGGAACTTTCTTTCGGCGGGCGCACCGCGCGGCTCCGGCACTTCGGGCGCGCCGGCCACACCGACAACGACACCGTGGTCCACCTGCCCGACGCCGATGTCCTGCACACCGGCGACCTCGTGTTCGCCGGTCTGCACCCGTACTTCGATCCCACCGGCGGCGTCTCCGCCGTCGGCTGGATCGGCGTGCTTGAAGAACTCCGCAAGCTCTGCACCGCGAAAACCCGCGTCATTCCCGGTCACGGCCAGCGCGGCAAGGGTGATGTCTCCCTCATCGACGCCCAGCGCGACTACCTCAGCCGCCTTGTTGACGCCGTGCGCAAGGACATTGACGCGGGCGTTTCCCATGATGACTGCATCAAAGAGTCCTGGCCCTTCATGGAGGGTCTGGGATTCGAGCAGGTGCGGCCCCGCGCCATTTCCGCCGTGTACAACGAACTCAAAGACGGCTGACGCTCACTCTCCATCTCCCCCCCCGGAACAGGCCCCCTTGGTCGGGTGCCTTCCGTGTCAAGATTGATCTCCGGCTGATTCATTCTCGGGAATGCGCGGCCCGCCCGCGGATCCGGATGTACTTTGAACCCTGCAAGAAGAGGACCCCGAAGGACCCGGAGTCCCCGCCGCGCAGGTTTCCAAATCGGAGAGGAGATACATCATGCAAGGATCCGCCCGCGCCGCCGCGTTCGCGGCAGTCGTTTCCGTCGCCGGGGCCGCCTCGGCCGCCGAGTTCGTGTTCCACGCCTACATCAGCGGTCTCAACGAGGCGCCCGCCAACAACTCGCCCGCGCTCGGCTTCATGGCCGGCGTCTACGACGATGCGGCCAACACCTTTTCGTTCAGCTGGGTCATCACCGACAATCTGATCGGCGTCCCGGCCTCCCCCGGCGCTCACATCCACAACGCCCCCGCCGGCTCGAACGGGCCGATCGTCTTCGGTTTCTCGGACCCCGACGGTTCCTGGGCCTTGAACGGGGAGGCCGTCTGGTCCGGTCTCAGCCAGGATCATGTGAACGCTCTGTTCGCCGGCAACCTCTACATCAACTTCCACACCACGACCTTCCCTGGCGGCGAAGTCCGCGGCCAGATCGTTCCGGCCCCGGGCTGCATCGCTCTCGCGGGTGCCGGTCTGTTCTTCGCATCCCGCCGCCGGGCGTGATCCGATCGCATCATGCTCCTGCACAAACCGCCGGGCGGGGACTTCAAGTCCCCGCCTGTTGCATTCTGGTAGGTCGGCACTCCGTGCCGACTCTTCTCTCGGTGGCCCGGCTCGCCGTGCCGGGTTTTCTCCTTGTTTGGTGGCACAGGCGTTCCGCCTGTGCCACCTTCGGACTCATCGCGGGCGTGAACTCGGCTCGCCGCCCACCGTCACCTGCGCCACCAGCGGTTTCTCCGCCTGCGCGTGCAGGCGTTGGGCGCGGTGGGCCGACCAGTCGGTCACGCGGCGGTCCGGGGCGTTGGGGCCGTCATGCACCGTGAGGATGTCGTACACATTGTTCCGCTGCGCGGGCACAAACCCCGCGTCGCGGATCAGACGGCACAGCACCGCCTCGTCGAGGCAGTAGGTCGTGCCGGCGGAGGACACGACATTCTCCTCCATCATCACGCTGCCCATGTCGTTCGCCCCGTAGCACAGCCCCACCTGTCCCACATGCGGTCCCATCGTCACCCAGCTCGAACCGATCGAGTAGATGTTGTCCAGGAACAGGCGGCTGGTCGCCTGCGTGCGCAGGTACTCCGTCGCGCCGGCGTAGCGCAGGCGCCGGCCGAACTCCGGGTGCATGTCCTTGGTCCCGCCGCCGTCCAACCGCGCCACGGCGTCGCCGGGGAAGGTCGGGCCGTGCGCCCCGATATCGCCCTCGGCCGGCCATTCACGCACGCGCCCCAGCGCGGTGTTGTCCGGCTGGAAGGGCCAGGAGATGAAGGCGGTGTAGTGTCCGCCCGTCGTCTGCTTCTTCACGGTCGGATCACCGGCCACATCCGCCGGGACTTCTCCGGTGCCGAAGTCGCGGACGGCCTTGTCCTGCCACGCGCGGATCAGGCGCATGTGGTGGATTCGGTCGGCGTGCCCCTCGATGTGGCCGAACATCATCGTCGCGCTGGTGTACATGCCCAGCGAGTGCGCTGCGTACATCGTTTGCAGCCAGGCGTCGGCCGTGCATTTGCCCAGGCCGATCTTGCTCCGCACGGCCGGGGCGAAGATCTCGCCGCCGCCGCCGGGGAGGGAGTCCATGCCCGCGTCTTTCAGGCGGGCCAGAACCCAGCGCGTCTTCTCGACCAGGTCATTCCCGGGCGGGCCGAAGAAGTTGACGAACTCGATCATCTCCGGCGGGCTGAAGGCGTGGACATGGATGTGCGGGAACCGCTCCTTGATCCCGGCCAGCAGGGTGAGGTACCAGTCCAGCGGCAGGTCGGGGTTCATGCCGCCCTGCATCAGGATCTGCGTGCCGCCGATGGCGGCCAGTTCGGCGATCTTCTGGTAGAGTTGTTCGTGCTCGAGCGTGTAGGAGTCGTGGTCCTTCGCGGTGCGTTTGAAGGCGCAGAAGATGCACTTGGCGGTGCAGATGTTGGTGTAGTTGATGTTGCGGTCGATCACATAGGTGCGGAAGGTGTCGCCGTGGATGCCGCGGCAGCGCGCGTCGGCGTAGCGACCCAGCTCGTGCAGGGGCGCGCCGGTCAGGAGCGCGAGGCCCTGCTCGGGGGTCAGACGGGCCTCGCCGCGTGAGACGGCCGCGAGCAGGCCGGGATCGCGTGCGTCGAGGTGGGCGAACTCGGGCAGGGGCTGATAGATGGTGGGCATGGCAGGCTCACAGGGGCCGTACTTTCAAGGAATCCTGAAAAGGATAGCGTGTGCTCGTGGTGTCCGCCACCGGCAGGTTTCGACCGGCCCGGTCGGGGGAGAGAGGGTCAGCCGCGTGGGTGCATCGTCCGGATGACCTTGGTGAGCTGGGTGCGGTCCACATGCGTGTAGATCTGCGTGGTGGTGATGTCGGCGTGGCCGAGCAGGGCCTGGACGATCCGCAGGTCCGCCCCGCCCATCAGCAGGTGTGTGGCGAAGGAGTGGCGCAGGGTGTGGGGGTGGACATCCCGCAGCCCGGCGGCCTTCGCCCAGTGCGTGACGATCTGCCAGACCCGCACGCGCTCGATGGGGCGGCCGGATCTGGTCAGGAAGAGTTTGCCCTGGTCGCGCCGTTCGCCGGCGGATTCAGCGGTGACGAGGCGGCTGCGGCAGTCGCGCAGGTACGCGGCCATCGCGTCCATCGCGGGCCTTCCCATCGGGACCAGGCGCTGCTTGTCGCCCTTGCCGAGGATGCGGACGATGGCGTGCTTCTCCATGACATCGGAGAGGGAGACCGTGCCGACCTCCGAGGCGCGCAGGCCGCTGGCATACATGAGTTCGAGGATGGCGCGGTCGCGGACCCAGAGGGGGATGGCGTTTGGTTTGGCGTCCTGGAGAGGGGCGGGCGCGTTGAGGAGGCGTCTGACCTGGTTGGGGGTCATCACGCCGGGGAGGTTCTTCCACTTGGCGGGCTGGTCGAGGAAATCGGCGGGGTTGTCCGGGAGCTTGCCGGTGGCGTGCATCCAGCGGCAGAGAACCTTGATGGTGGCGATGTGGCGCGAGACGGTGGCGGGGGCGTAGCTACGGTCGCGGGACAGGCCGCGGACATGGGCGATGAGCAGCGGGGGGGTGATGGATGGTGGGATCGCGGGATTTTCGAGGCCGGCGGCCTGGAGGTCGAGGAGGAGGTGGTCGAGATCGCGGCTGTAGGCTTCGAGGGTGGCGGGCATGAGGCCGCACTCGACGCGGAGGAAGATGAGGAACCCGCGGCGGAGGAGCTGGTGGTGCTCGTTGAGTCGCTGGATGCGTTGTTGCTCCGCGTTGGGCTGGGCGTTGGGCACGGTGGAGAGATCGGCGGGGGGGGGGCCGGCGCATGAAAACACCCCGGATCGTCGGACCCGGGGTGCGGAGGGTTCAGCCTTTACCCTGCCAGGACGGTCTTAGCCGAGGAGGGCCAGAACATTCTGGGGGGTCTGGTTGGCCATGGCCAGGATGTTGGTGGAGGCCTGGACCAGGATCTGGTTGCGGGTGAGAGAAGCGGTCTCGCTGGCGAAGTCGGCGTCGCGGATGACGGACTCGGCGGCGGTGGTGTTCTCGAAGGCGACATTGAGCGAGCGGATGGTGGCGCCGACGACATTCTTCTGGAAGGCGCCGAGTCGGCCGCGGGTGGAGGAGACATCCTCGATGGCCTTGGCGACGATCTCCTGAGCGGAGGAGTAGTCGGTGCTGGTGACGACATTGAAGTCACGGCCGGAGCCGAGGTCGCTGAGGAAGCCCAGGTCGGAGGTGCCCAGCTTGCGGGTGGAGATGTCGCTGATGCCGATGGAGACCTTGCCGCCGAGGTTGACCTGCGAGGAGAGCTGGAAGTCGGCCCCGCCGCCGTTGATGGTGAAGGCGCTGACCGAGCCGAGGCCCTGTGCGGCCGTGGCGTTGAGGGTGAAGGCGACATCGAGGAAGTCGCTGTTGATGCTCAGTTCCTTGCCGCGGCCGACGGCGAGCATGCCGTTGATGGAACCGCCGATGTCCTGGCCCATGTCGCGGATGACATTGTTGGCGGCGCTGAAAGCGGTGACATTGCCGGTGTCGGCGACATTGAAGTTGCTGGCGCTCATGGCGTAGATGCCGTTGCCGGCGGCGATGCCTCCGGCGTCGGTGACCTTGACGGAGACGAACTCGGAGGAACCGTAGTCGTTCGAGACGAGGCGGATGCTGGTGCTGCTGGCCGTGTAGACGGCCTTGACGCCGGTGACGCTGTTGACATTGTTGATGGCGTTGGCGATAGCGGAAAGGGTCTGGCCGGAGGTGAACTGGAGTTCGCGCTTGCCCTGCGAGCCGCCGATCTCGATGACGAACTTGCCGCCGGAGGCCAGGTCGATGGAGGTCGCGCCGAAGGACATCAGGAAGCCGGCCTGCTGGGCGGACTGGGTGATGATGGCGTCGACGCCCTGGGACGCGCCGCTGAACTTGGCGCCGCGGACCTGGAAGTCGGTGACGGACGAGGCGACGCCGGTGACCTGGTAGTCCATGTTGCCGTTGAGCAGCTTGGAACCCTGGAAGTTGGTGGCGCCGGCGACGCGGTCGATGGTCTGGAGGATGGAGTCGATCTGGAGCTGGTTGGCCTTGCGCTCGGACTCGGAGAGGCCCGCGGTGTTGGAGGAGCTGGTCAGCAGGCCCTGGAGCTCGGTGAGGAGCGAGGAGATTTCCTGCAGGCCGCCCTCGGCGATGTTCATGACCTGGTCGGCGCGCTCGGCGTTGCCGATGGCGGCGGACAGGGCGGACTTCTCCGAGCGGAGATTCTCGCTGGCGATCAGGCCGGCGGGGTCGTCCTTGCCGCGGCTGATGCGCAGGCCGGTGGAGAGACGCTCGAGCGAGACGCCCAGGCTCTGGTTGTTCTGGCCGAGCACGCGCTGGCCGATGATGGACGAGACATTGGTGTTGATGCGAGACATTGGCTGATGTCCTCCGTGCAGTTACCGGGGAGATGCCCACTCCCGGGGGTTGCCGGACACTCGTCTGGCGTGGCCCGGTTCCGTTCCGGGCGCGTGACCGGGGCAACACGCCCGGGTGCAGGAGGGTCGATCGACCGGCGCGGGGGGCGGGTGAAGCGGAGGATGGCGAGTGGGCTGAGATTTTGGAGGGGTGTGCGTTATCCGGACACCGGGGGCTGGAATGGGCGGGTGGGGTGCGCAAAAAAAACCCCCGTTTCCGGGGGCTGAGGGTCGTGGGATGGATGCCGGTTTGTTAGGGTGTTATCCGAGGAGCTGGAGAATGTTCTGGGCCGACTGGTTGGCCAGGGCCAGGACGGTGGTGCCGGCGGACTGGAGGATCTGGGCGCGGGTGAGCTGGGAGGACTCGGCGGCGAAGTCGGCATCGCGGATGATGCTGCGGCTGGCGGTGAGGTTCTCGAACGCGGCTTGCATGGAGCGGGTGGAGGTGTCGAGGACATTGCGTTCGAAGGCGCCGAGGCGGCCGCGGATGAAGGAGACCTCGTCGATGGCCTGCTCGACGATCTTCTCGAGGGGGGTGAAGTCCTTGCGGGTGTTGGCTTCGTCGAGGGAGTTGCCCTTGCCGGTCTGGAGGCTGGAGAGGAACTGGATGGTGCCGTTGATGAGGGTTCCGCCGAGGTTCTCGCCGGCGGTGGACTGGATGCCGATGTTGGTCTGCTGGAGGGCGTTGATGTCCGGCCCGAGCTGGAAGAGCGCGCCGCCGCCGGTGATCTGGAAGGTTTTGGGGGTCAGGGCGGGGCCGATGGCGAACTGCTCGTCGAGGAGGAGTTTGAGGGAGAGGTTGGGGGAGTTGATGGAGACATTGAGGCCGTCGCCGGTGGCGAGGATGCCGTTGATGAGGGCGGAGACATCGCGCCCGCTATCGTGCTTGGAGGGGACGAGGGCGGGGTTGGCCCAGGGGAAGGGCGCGCCGCCGGGGAAGTCGGCGTTGGCGTCGAACATGAAGAGTTTGAAGTTGTTGAGGCTCTCGTCGGGCTGGTCGATGCGTTCGACGGTGACGAATGACTTGGAGCCGTAGTCGGTGGAGCGGAAGACGAGGCCGGAGTTGGCGTTCCCGTTGATGAGGGCGGCCTCGACGCCGGTGATGGCGGAGTTCTGGTTGACGGCGGCGACGATGGAGGCGTAGGACGCGCTGGCGAGGAAGGAGAGTTCGCGGACGCCGTCCTTGCCCTTGATGCGGAGGGTGACGCCGGAGAGGAGCTGGCCGTTGGGGTCCGGGGAGTTGTCGCCGCTGAGGTAGAGGCTGCCCTTCTGGGCGGAGGCGATGACATCGACGGTGGTGTCGATGCTGGAGGCTCCGATGAAGGACGCGCCGTAGATCTCGGCCTTCTTGATGGTGGAGGTGGTCAGGCCGCTGGTGGTGTAGTCGAGCGATCCGTCCAGCAGCTTGAGGCCGCCGAAGGTGGCGGTGTTGCTGATGCGGGTGATGGACTGGATGGCGGAGTTGATCTGGAGCTGGTTGGCGTTGCGTTCCTCGTCGGAGACCGCGCCGGTGTTGGCCGCTTCGACGGCGAGGGACTTGATGGAGTTGAGCAGGTCGGTGATCTCGGCCAGGGCCGACTCCGTGGTGGAGATGACGGCGGAGGCCCGCTCGCCGTTCTTGATGGCCTGCTCGATGCCCTTGATGTCGGTGGCGATGCGCTCCGAGATGATGAGGCCCGCGGGGTCGTCCTTGCCGCGGTTGATGCGGATGCCGGTGGACAAGCGCTCGAGGCGGACTTGCAGCTCGGACCCGGATCGGTTGAGGCGTTGCTGTGCGATCAGGCTGGGGACATTGGTGTTGATGCGTGTCATGGCAATCCTCCGTGATTGCGTCCGGGCGTTTCAAGGTCGCCGGGCCCGGTCCGGCGGCGGAACTGGTGAGTACGGTTACGCTGAGCTTTTTTCGTGCGATTCGGCGGCGGCGGGGCGTATGGTGGTCGCGCCGAGCGCGCGGGCCGCGGGGTTGTCGTTGGTCGCCCTTCTCGCCGGGCCGGGCCGGACGGTCTGGGCGAAGGAGCCGAGGTCGGACGCGCCGAGGCGGGCGGCCTGGGCGTTCTCCTTCTTGATCGCCTCGTACACTTCCTTTCGGTGTACCGCGATCCTGGTGGGGGCGGAGATGCCGAGGCGGACCTTGTCGCCCCGGATATCGACGACGGAGATTTCGATCTCGTCGCCGATCATGATGGTTTCGTCGCGTTGCCGGGAGAGCACCAGCATTCGTGGACTCCTTGGGCTCTCAGCCCGCGCGGGCGGACGCCCGTGCGGGGGGGTGGCTTGCACAAGGGACGGGTCCGTCCGTCCCGATGGTGGGCGTGGGGATCGCGCCGGCGGGTGGGCCGGTGCACGCCCGGGTGGTTGGTCCCCGAGAGACTGATCAGGCCGTGGCGGCCTGGCGTTCGCCCGCGGCGACCCGCATGAGGGTCTGGCGGGTGGTCCACCGCTTCTCGGCGAGGACCATCTGCTCGGCGGTCTTGTTGACGGTGTTGATGATCAGCGGCCCCTGGAAGTTCCCGGTGAGCTGGTCGTCGATCTTGTTGACGATGATGAAGACCTGCGCGTCCTCGAGCCTGTCGAGGTCGAGCGACTCCATCTGCTCCTGCCGGATGGGCACCGAGTAGTCCTTCTCGAAGAAGGCGGGGTCGGTGACGACGAAGGCGAGATTCTCGTCCTCGACCGACTGGAGCCAGAAGAAGCACGCATCGTCGCCCGGCTGGAGCAGGCAGTAGCGCGTGAGTCCGGGGAATCCGAGGATGCCCTGGGGGAAGGTGATCACGCGGTCCTCCGCGATGTCGATCACGCCGAATCGGGTCGTCCGCACCTCCATGTGTGCGCTCCATTCCTGCTCGGCCGAGCCTGTCGGGGATCGACTCCCGGCGCTCCGGCGCCGGTCGACATCCTGCCTGCGGCCCCCGGAGCGGCCGAGCTCCCCGGGGTCCATCGATCCAATCCGTGGGGTCGGCGTCGGCCGGCCCCGTATTGCGTTCAGCCCAGGTAGCTGAGCAGCGTGAGCTGCTGGGATTGCGCGGCGACGGCCAATCCCGCCTGGAGCTGGAGCTGGAGCTGCGCGAAGCGGGTGGACGCGGCGGCGTAGTCCACATCCCTGAGCTGGCTCCGCATCGATTCATCCAGCACCTTGCGGTCCTCCTGGCGGATCACCTCGTCGGAGACCCGTCTCGCGTACCCGCCGTTGACCGAGCGGGCCTGGGTGAGCCGGTCCACGCCGGCTTGCAGTTTCTCATACGCAAGTTCGATGCCAATCGTGTCGTTGCTGCGCAGGGCCTCGGCGAGGTCCAGCAGGTGGGTGAACATGTTGTCCACCCGGACGCTGGTGCGGTCCTGGCTGGTCAGGCGTCCGCCGCCGGCGTCCACGGTGCCGTTGAGCAGGCCGAGCTGCTCGGCGGCCGGGGAGTTGTTGAGCCGGGTGACGCTGACTTTGCCCGTGGCGTTCAGGGCCGCGTCCTGCTCGAAGACGATGCCGTTGCCGGGGAAGGCGAGCTGGGCGACGAAATCGGTGGCGGGACGCCCCGCGGCCGAGAGCTGGGCCTGGGCCTGGGTGTTGACGGCGTTGAGCAGATCCTGGACGGTGCCGGTGTCCTGGGCGGTCAGGTCGATGGTGATCTCGAAGCCGTCGCCGAGGGTGATGGTGAAGTCGGGGTCGGTGGGGTTGATGGACACGCCGCGCCCGTCGTTGAAGTGGGCGAGGGGGGTGTCGGCGGAGAGGGTGCGGACGCCGAGCAGGGTGGCGGTGTTGCCGCCGGTGGCGGTCTCGGCGATGGTCATGGCCTGGGCGCGGGCGCCGGCGACGGCGGTTTTGACATTGATGGAGCGGCCGTCCTCGGAGAGTTCGACGACGACGCCGGTGCCGCCCGCTTCAAAGGCCGAGCGGATATCGGCGAGGGTCTGCGCGCCGGAGAGGTCGATGGTGTACTCGCGCCCGCCGGTGGTGAGGCTGACCTGGCCGAGCGGCCCGGTCAGGCCCTGCAGGGCGGAGACGGGGGTGGTCCAGGAGAGGCGGGGGTCGAGGTCCGCGCCGTTGGGGCTGCCCGCGTTGAAGACCGCGCCGGCGGCGTCGGTCAGGCCGAGGTCGGCGGCGGTGAAGGAGCCTTGGAGGTCGGTGAAGGCGAGGTCGCCCGCGGGGACATCGATGGAGAAGCCGCCGCCGGAGACGGAGACGCCGCCGGGGCCGAGGATGGAGACGCCGTGGTCGGTCTCGTACCGGCGGATGGCGGCGGTGATGGTGTCGGCGGCGTTGCCGGCGGTGACGGCGGAGGAGAGGTCGATGGTGATGGCGGGGCCTGCGTTGAAACGCATCTGGATCTCGCCGGTGTGGACGCCGGTGGACCTGGCCCCGTTGAGGTCGGCCAGGCGGGTGGCGCGGGTCAGGGCGGGGTTGAGATCGACGGTGCCCTCGACGCGGGCGGAGACGGCCCCGATGGCGTTGTTCGCGCCCATGGTGATGGGGATGTCGGAGATGCCGCCGAGGTCGGCGGTCATGCCGCCGCGCCCGCCGACGAAGCGGTAGGCGTTGCCGAAGAGTTCGACGGGAGCGCGTCCGGGGATGGTGCCGCCGAAGATGTGGCCGACGACGGACTCCCGGTTGGCGATGGTGTAGAACGAGCGGACGAGCGAGTCGATGATGCTCGCCTGGCTGGAGCGGGTGGCCCCGTCTGTGGGGGTGGAGGACTGCTCGAGGGCGATGCCCATCGCCTCGTCGATGAGGTCCTTGGCGTCGCGGAGGGCGATGTCGAGGGTGTCGAGGGAGTCGGAGGCGAAGCCGAGGTTCTTGAGGATCTGGGCGTTGCGTTCGAGGCGGGAGTCGAGGGTGGAGACGATCGCGCTGCGGACGGGGTCGTCGGAGGGGGCGAGCAGGTCGAGGCCGCTGGCGAGCTGGGTGTTGACGCGGATGAGCTGGTAGTTGGTGCGGTTGATGGCGCTCATGGACGCCTGGGTGAGCAGGAAGTTGGGGGAGCGGCCGAAGGATGTGGGGAAGGATGTCACGGTCCGGCTCCTTTCGTCAGACGAGGGAGAGCAGGGTGTCGAACATGGTCTGGGCGACCTGGACGACCTGGCCCGCGGCCTGGTACTGGCGCTGGAAAGTGAGGAGGTTCATGGCCTCCTCGTCGATGGAGACGCCGGAGACGCCGGCGCGCTGGGCTTCGAGGCTTTCGAGGACGATGGTGGAGGCGTCGGCCCCGACGCGGGCGCCGCGGGACTGGGTGGCGACATCCTGGGCGTGGAGGGACCAGAACTTGCCGATGGTCTGCCCGCCGAGGGCGGAGAGCGATTTCTCGGCGAGTTCGCCGATGCTCTTGGCGTTGGCGTTCTCGACGAACTGGCCGTCGATGATGCGTCCGAGCATGACCTCGACACCCTCGCGGACATCGATGTTCTGGGCGGTGGTGCCGGTGAAGAAGCTGTTGACGCCCATGACGGCCAGGACGGAGGAGGAGTCGTCGTCGAAGGAGAACGAGAAGCCGGGGGAGGCCCGGATGTCGAGGCGTCCGTCGGGGGTGAATGTGGCGGTCAGGCCGTCGATGGCGTCGAGGGCGGCGCGGATGTCCTCGGGCGTGGTGTCGTCGCCTGTCCCGGGGAGGCCGGCGGAGGTGATGCCGTCGGCGTCGATCTCGATCCAGACGCGGTCGGAGGTTCCGGTAGCCTCGTTGCGGATCTCGACGAAGAAGCCGCCGGTGGAGGCGGAGAAGGGGAGGTTGGCGAAGGAGGCGTTGTTGGGGTCGGAGATGGGGCGGTTGCGGTCGGTGGCGGCGATGGCGAGGGTGGCGGAGGCGGAGGTGAGGCCGGTGGCGTTGGTGCCGGTGGCGTGGAGCTTGTTGATCTCGAAGATGAGCTGGGAGGCGAGTTGGTCGAGCTTCTCGACGGTGGCGTCCACGGCCCCGGCGCGGGACTGGAGGAGGCCGCCGAGGCTGCCGGACCGGACATTGAGCGGCGCGCCGTTGTCCTTGAGGCGGGGGGTGACGCTGGTCAGGCCGTTGACGGTCTCGCGGTGGATTTCGAGGCCGCGGCTGCGGGTGCCGAGGACGACGGGGGTGGAGCCGACGAAGATGTCGTAGAGGCCTTCGGGGTTCTCGTTGACGGAGACATCCATGAGCTGGGAGAGCTGGGTGACGATCTGGTCGCGCCGGTCGCGGAGCGCGCTGGCCTGGCTCTGGCCGATCTCGCGTTCGGAGATGGTGCGGTTGAGGTCGGCGATCTCCTGGAGGAGGGCGTCGGCCTGGGTGGTCTGGGCGTCGATCTGGTCCTCGATCTGGCGGCGCTGCGACATGAGTTCGGAGCGCATCGAGCGGATGAAGCCGGTGAGGGTCTTGCCCTGGTTGACCAGGGTGGACTGGGTGTCGAGCAGCGTGGTGGCCTCGGACCATGCGTTGAAGAAGGAGGAGAGCTGGGAGGAGGTGTCGAAGTTGGTGCCCTCGTTGAGGATGGATTCGAGCTGGTTGAAGACGGTGAGCTTCTGGACGGCGGCGTTCTGGTCGGAGACGCCGGTCCAGAGGCGTTCCTGCAGGGCCTGGTCGATCTGGCGGCGAACCTGGGCGACGGCCACGCCCGAGCCGATCATGTTGGGGTCGGTGATGCGCCCGCGCAGGGCCTGGAGCATGGCGACCTGGCGGGTGTAGCCGGGCGTCATGGCGTTGGCGAGGTTGTTCGACGCGACCTGCAGGCCGATCTGGGAGGCGATGAGCGAGGAGTTGGCGATCTGGAGGGCTGAGTTGATGCTCACGGGGATCGCTCCTTTCAGGCGCCGATGTCCACGCCGCTGACGACGGTTCCCACGGGGACGACGCGGCCGGCGCGGCCGTAGGTGCCGGCGTGGGAGAGCTTGGCGGCGACCTGCTGCATGAGGCCCTTCATGTGGGTGGCCAGGGCCTCGGAGGCGAGGCGGACGGTCTCGTGCTCGCGCTGGACGGTCTGGATCAGGTCGCGGAGGGTGGCGGCGCGGCCGGAGAGGCGGTGGCGGTCGGCCTCGCCGACGACCTGGAGCAGTTCGTCGATGGTGTTGGGGCGGCCGTCGGGACGGGCGACCAGCCGGCGGCGCTCGTCCTCGACGGTGCGGATGCGTTCGAGCACCTCGCCCGTCTGCTCGACCACGGCCTGGAGGCGCCGGGCGTCGGCCTGGCCCAGGGCGTCGCGGTGGTCGTGGGCCAGGGCCAGCAGGGCGCGGTGCTCGTCGATGAGCGTGGAGAGGAGGGTGTCGAGGCGGTCGGCGTCGGGGGGGCAGGGCGCGGCGGTGGGCGCGGGCCGAGGTCGTGGTGGGGTGGCGAAGGTGGTCATGCCGAGTCTCCGCGGTTTCTCAGCAGATCGCGTGCCACTCGGTCCACGATGGGCAGGTTGGCGGACTGGACGATGTCCTGGGCGAGGCGGTGGTCGAGGAGCGCGCCGAACTGCTTCTCGGCGGGGGTCGCGCCGAAGGGGGGCGCGGCGTTGTTGGTCTCGCGGAGCTGCTTGAGGATCGGCTCCACCAGCGTGGTGGAGACGAGTTTCTCGGCGGCCTCGCGGGCGCGGTCGGTCTCGGTGCGCTTCAGGCGGGACTCGGCCCCGGCGGCGCGGGCGAGCGCGCCCAGGGATTCGGAGAAGGACCGCTGGGCTTCCAGGCCCTTGCCGAAGGAGGGGGCGACAAAGCCGGATGCGCCGGCGGCGGAGGGCCGGGCCGTAGCGTTGGTCGAGAAGGACGCGGTGTCGGCCTGGAGCGCGGAGAGCCGGGCCGGGGCGGCCTCGGGGAAGGCGGGGCCGAAACGAACGGCGGCCTCCGGCGTGCCGAGGGAGCGGAGGCGCATGGCCCCCGGGAGGGGGCGGAAGGCGGGGGCGGCCGTGATGGGGGCGGCGCCGGTCATTCCTGGCCGTCCACGATGAGGCGGGCGTGCAGTTTTCCGGCCTGGCGGAGCATCTGGAGGATGCGGATCTGCTCGACGGGGGGAACCCGGAGCTGGTCGAAGGCGGCGATGAGGTCTTCGAGGCGGGCCAGATCGACGGGGTCGGCCCGGGTTTCGACCGCGGCGAACTCGCGCTGCACCACGCGGGGCTGGTTGGCCGGGGGCGGGGGGATAACCGTGTTGAAGGTCAGGTCGCGGTGGGTGATGACGGCCGGGGAGACGAGCACATCGCCGGTGATGACGATGACGCCGGAGCGGGTGTCGCAGATGACGCGGGCGGGGAGTTCGCGGAGCGCGCTGGTGATGTCGGTCCGCATGACATCGCCGTAGAAGGCCTGGGGGTCGGCGCGTTCGGCGGGGGGCACCGTGACGCGGATGGTGCGGGCGTCCACGGCGGCGGCGACGGGGGCCTCCAGGCGGTCGGCGGTAAGGAGGTACTGCTGGTTGATCTCGGAGGCGATGCGGGCGGCCGAGCCGCCGAGGGCGAAGTTCTGGTCGATGATAAGGTCGAAGCCCGTGGTGATGGCGGAGGTGGTGTTGACATCGCGCACCAACTGCGCTCCGCGCGGGATCCGCGCGGAGGTGGGGGTCGCGGAGTCGGGGATGGTGAGTTCGCCGCGGGCGAAGGCGTAGACGGGCGCGCCGGGGCCGGCGGTCATGGGGCAGACGAGCAGGGTGCCGCCCTTGAGGGACTTGGCGCTGTTGAGGACGGAGATGGTGACTTCGAGGCGGTCGTCGGTCATGCCGCCCTCGCGGGGGATCTCGCAGGTGACCAGGACGAGCGCGACGGACTTGGTGGAGCCCATCTCGTCCACGGCGATGGGATTGCCCAGCTTGCGGAGGGCCTCGGCGAGTGGGCGGGCCACGGCGAGTTCGGCGGTGGAGTCCCCGGTGCCGGGCAGGCCGACGACGAGGCCGAGGCCCTGGACGGTGGAGGCGCCCTGGCCGCGGAGGCGGGCGACCTCGCGCAGGGTGCGGGAGGCGGCGGCCTCGTGGGCCGTCAGGCAGAGAAGTAGGATGGCGACGAGGGCACGGGTCATGCGGCGGACTCCCTTCCGGCCGGTGGCGGCGGGGGAGGTACGCGAATGGGGTGCCAAGGAAGAGAGGGATCAGGGATCAGGGATTAGCCATTAGGGGAGGAGCGCCCTGCGGGCGTTCTTTTTATACTTTCTGATGGCTGATCCCTGATCCCCTCTAGTGGCCAGTCCCAAATGGCCAGTCCCTTCCTCTTGGCATGGGATTCGCGTTGGTCCAATGGGCGGGGCGGTCCACGGAGGGACGCCCGCCCGCAGTTTGGAGCCTTCTTCATGTCCTATGGGATCAAGATCTCGGCGTCGGGGGCGTTGGCGGCTATGCACCGGCAGGACGCGCTGACGGCCAACCTCGCGAACCTGAACACGGTGGGCTTCAAGCCCGTGCTGGCCGGCGCGATGCACCGCGAGTCGGCGCGGCTGGAGGACGGGCTGACCAACTGGGACAGCGACGCCCTGCTGGAGCGGCTGGGCGGGGGGGTGCTGTCCGCGCCGGTGATGATCGACTTCGCGCAGGGGCCGCTGGAGATCACGGACCAGGCCTTGGACATCGCCATTCAGGGGGAGGGGTTCTTTGTGGTGGGTGATCCCGCCAACCCGTCGCTGACGCGGGACGGGCGGATGACGATGCGGGCGGACGGGACGCTGGTGCTGGCCGGCTCCGGCCTGCCGGTGCTGGGCACGGACGGGCGCGCGGTACGGGTCGATCCCGCGGCCGGCCCGGTGCAGATCGCCACGGACGGGGTGGTGAGCCAGAACGGGGCGGCGGTGGGTCGCATCCGGGTGGCCGATGTGCCGGACCGGGATGTGCTGATGAAGGTGGGGGCGGGCCTGTTCGCCGGGCTGGACGGGCGGCCGCTCACGCTGATCGACGCGGCGGGGATGGTGCGGCAGGGAGCGGTGGAAGGGTCCGGCGTGGACGAGATCGACGCCCTGATGCAGATCCAGAACGCCTCCCGCGCGGCGCAGTCGAACATCGGGATGATCGACATGCAGAACAAGATGCAGGACCGGCTGATCAACACCTTTGCGCGGTTGGCGTGAGGGGTGGGGGGAAGGAATTAGCCAATAGCCACTAGGGATTAGGGGCTGAGGATTTTTGAGATTGGAGTTGTGATGGGTGTGATCGCGATGCAATCGGCTTCGACGGGTCTGAAGGCGTTGAACACGCGCCTGGATGTGATCGCGAACAACCTCGCGAATGTGAACACGGAGGGCTTCAAGGCCAGCCGTGCGAACTTCGAGGACTTGCTGTACATCGAGCGCGCGCAGCCCGGGATCGAGAACAACAACGGGGACCAGCGGCCGACGGGGCTGTATGTGGGCCTGGGCGTGAAGGTGTCCGGGACGCAGCAGGACTTCACGCAGGGGGCGCCCATCCCGTCGGAGAACCCGCTGGACCTGATGATCGACGGCAAGGGGTTCTTCCAGGTGGCGGTGCAGGACGACCTCGGCGCCGGCGGCATCGCCTACACGCGGGCGGGCAACTTCACGCTCAACTCCGAGGGCGAGATCGTGCTGGCCAACTCGAACGGGCGGAGGCTGGAGCCGGGCATCCAGGTCCCGGCGGACACGACCTCGATCGGGATCGACGCCTCCGGGCGGGTGTGGGTGATGCAGCCGGGGGACGCCGAGGCTCAGGAGATCGGGCAGATCGAGCTGGCGGTGTTCGTGAACCCGGCGGGGCTGAAGCAGATCGGGGAGAACCTGTGGGTGGAGTCGGCCGCGTCGGGACCGCCCATCACCGGAGAACCCGCGCAAGAGAACTTCGGGCAGATCCAGGGCAACATGCTGGAGGGGTCGAATGTGGACCCGGCGCGCGAACTGATCGAGCTGATCCGCACGCAGCGGGCGTTCGAGATGAACTCGCAGTCGATCCGCGCGGCAGACGAGACGCTGCGGACGGTGTCGCAGCTCCGGCAGTGATTGAGTCGGGTGGTGCAAGCGTCGGGCGGAGCCTGGCGTGGTGAACGGGAACGATGGAGATCGACCATGGATCGACTGACACGCCTGATGCTGGTGCTGATGACGGGGCTGTGCGCCTCGGTGGGGTTGGCGGGGGGGGCGGGGGTCACGACGGTGTCGCTGCGCGGCACCGTGCGGCTGGAGCCGGACCAGGCCGCCACGCTGGGGGCCATCGCGGAGATTCACGGGGAGCAGCGAGCGGTGCTGGAAAGCCTGGCGCTGGATGGGGCCGGTGGACAGGGGTGGGTGGTGATCGAGGCGGCGCAGGTGCGTGCGCTGATCGAGTCCTCCGCGGCGCGGTGCGGCTCGGTGGTGGTGGAGGGGGCCAGGGTCAACCTGATGCGGTCGGCGGCGCGGCGTGCGGAAGCCCCGGGTGCTGTCGCGGCGATTCCAGCGCCGGCGGTGGACACGCTGCGGACGCATCTGGAGTCCTGGCTGCGGACGCGGCACGGGGCGCGGGCCGAGGACATCCGCGTGGCGTTCGATGAACGGGACCGCGCGGTGCTGGGCACCCCGATGGCCGGGCGCGTGGCGGCGGTCAACCCGATCGGCAGCTCGGCCCGTCCGGCGGTGCGCGTGACCGTGTACGAGGGCGACCGGATCGTGCTGAGCGAATCGGTACGGTTCGGGATGGAGGTTCTGGTGCGTGCGCCGGTGCTGGTCCAGCCGCTGCGCCGGGGGGCGCGGGTGACGGCTGATGCCTTCGAGGTCCGCCCGGTGTGGACCGATCCCGTCGACGCGCCCATCGACCCGGCGGCGGTGGTGGGGCAGTCGGTGCGCCGGGATCTGAACGCGGGGGAGACGCTGCGGGTGGGGCACATCGAGCCGCCGGTGGTGATCCGGCGCGGGGACACGGTGTCGGTGCGGACGGTGCGCGGGTCGGTGGTGGTCAACTCGATGGCGCGGGCGCGGCAGGACGCGGCGGAGGGGGAGATGTTTGAACTGGAACCCCGCGACCGATCCGGCGGGAGGTTCTACGCCCGGGCGGCGGGGCACGGGCGCGCGGTGATGATCGACGGGCACGAGGAAACGACAACGGAGGCGACCCCATGAGCACGGGAATTCGGATGACGGCGGCCGCGGCGGTGATGGCGGTCGCGGGGCAGTGGGCGTCGGGGCAGAGCCTTTTCCTGGTGCATGACCATCGGGCGGCGGAAGCGCCGGGCGTGAGCCGGCCGGTGATCGCCGCGTCGCAGGCGAGCCTGCTGTGGGTGCCCGAGCCGGAGCCGCGGGTGTTCCAGAAGCACGACATCATCACGATCGTGATCGACGAGGTCTCGACGCAGACGAGTTCGCAGACGCTGGAGACCGAGCGGGACTCGCGGACGCGGGCGAGCCTGAACTCGATCGTGGACCTGATGAACCTGCTGGAGCTGCGCTTGCAGCAGGCGGACACCCGGAATGTCAGCCTGATCGACTTCAACGGGCGCCGGAACTTCACCGGCGAGGGCGACTACGAGCGCAAGGACCGGTTCTCGGCAAGGATCACGGCCACGGTGCTGGAGGTCAAGCCCAACGGCACGCTGGTGCTGGAGGCGAGCAAGCGCATCGCCAAGGACACGGAGATCCAGACCATCGTGCTCTCCGGCGTGGTGCGCGAGGAGGACATCACCCGGCAGAACACGGTGCTTTCGTCGCAGATGGCGAACCTGGACATCACCTCGCACCACGAGGGCCAGGTGCGCGACGCGGCGAAGAAGGGGTTCATCACCGAGGTGCTGGACGCGCTGTTCGCGTTCTGATGCGGATGCCCCCATGAATCCCGAGCGTGCCACCATTGCGGCGGGATCCGTCTTACACGGTGTGCTCGGTCGGGCTGAGGATCTCGTCCACCTTCCTGAGCCAGTCCTGATATCCGTCGCGGCCCATCAGGCCGAAGGTGGCCTTCTTGCCGGTCTCGACGGCGGGCTGGTCGTAGGCGTCGATGTTGAGCATCAGGCCCGCGTAGGCGGTGGCGATCTCCCAGAGGGCGATGAACTCGCCGACATGGTGCGCGTCGATCCTCGGGAAGCGGATGGTGTAGTTGGGGCGTGCGCTGGCGATCAGGGCGTACTCGGTGGCGCGCTTCTCGGCGTTGAGCAGGGCGGTCATGGACCGGCCTTCGAGGTAGGCGACGGCATCGACGCCCATGCCGGTGGGGATGGTCAGGTCGTCGTCGCCGAAGGACTCGACCTCGACAAAGCCGATGACCTTGTCGTTGGGGCCTTCGCGGTACAACTGGACCTGGCTGTGCTGGTCGGTGGTGCCCAGGGCCTTGATGGGGGTGAAGCCGGCGTAGACCTCGTCGCCGCGGAGGTCGGTCTTTTTGCCCAGCGATTCCGCCCAGAGCTGGCGGTACCAGTCGGCGAGGAGGTACAGCCCGTTGGCGTAGGGCATCAGGACATGGTTGGGCTTGCCCTTGCGGGTGCCGAGTTCGACGAGGAGGAACGCCAGCATGGCGGCGGGGTTCTGGGTAAGCGTGGGGCGCGAGCAGCGGTCGTCCATCGCCTTGGCGCCGTCGAGCAGGGCGGCGGCGTCGATGCCGCACATGGCGGCGGAGAACAGGCCGACGGGGCTGAGGACGCTGAACCGACCACCCACGCCCTCGGGCACGGGCAGGGTGACGATGCCGGCATCGTCGCAGATCTGGCGCATGGTGCCCGCGGCCGGATCGGTGATGGCGACCACATGCTCGGACCAGCGCCCGCCGAGGGCCTGCCTGAGGCGGTCGCGGACGATCATGAACTGGGCGGCGGTCTCGGCGGTTTCGCCGGATTTGGAGACGACATTGAAAAGGGTGGTCTTGGGGTCGCAGAGGTTGAGGACGGCCTTGAGGTTGGCGGGGTCCACATTGTCCACGACGAACAGGCGCGGGCCCGAGCGCTTGTCGGGGGGGAGGAGGTTGTGGGTGGGGGGGTTGAGGGCTGCCTGGAGGGCGATGTTGCCCAGGGCGGAGCCGCCGATGCCCAGGACGACCATGTTCTCGAAGCGGCCCTCGAGCTCGTTGGCGGTGGCGGTGACGGCGTTGAGGTGCTCGGAGCGCATCGGCTCGTTCCAGAGTTCGCGCCAGCGCTCCCAGCCCGAGCCGCGGGAGGCGGCGAGGCGGTCGGTCAGGGCAGCCATGCCGCGGGCGGTTTCGGAATCGGGGTGGAGGCGCGCAGGGTCCAGGCCGTGGGAGCCAACGCGGGTGGAGAGGCAGTTGGCGTAGTCGATCGTGAGCATGGGTGGTCCTGGGACGGGAAAGCGGGATGGGCGGGGGACGGGAAAGCGGCGGGTGGGGATGGTACCACAACGGAGCGGAAGCCGGGGATCGGTTGCGACGGGGCGGGGAGCGGGGGGGGGGGGGGGGGGGGGGGGGGGGGGGGGGGGGGGGGGGGGGGGGGGCGGCGTGGACTCGGGGGATGGCGGTCCTACCCTCCCTGCATGTTCCACCCCTGGCACGATGTCCGACCCGGCATGAAGAACCTGCCCCTGCCCGCGCACTTCAAGGCGATCATCGAGATCCCGAAGTCGTCGAGCAACAAGTACGAGCTGGACAAGCAGACGGGGATGCTGCGTCTGGACCGGGTGCTGAGCAGCGCGGTGTACTACCCGGCGAACTACGGGTTCGTGCCGCAGACGCTGGCGGAGGACAACGACCCGCTGGATGTGCTGGTGTTCTGCACGGAGAAGGTGCCGGCGTTGTGCATCTGCGAGGCGCGGGCCCTGGGCGTGATGACGATGGTGGACGACGGCTTCCCGGACCACAAGATCGTGGCGACCCTGATCAACGACCCGGAGTTCGCGGACTACCGGGAGGCGACGGACTTTCCCAAGCACACCTTCAAGATGCTCAAGCGGTTCTTCGAGGACTACAAGCACCTGGAGGGCAAGGCGGTGGAGGTGGACGAGATCCAGCCGGCCAGCCGGGCGTTCGAGATCATTGATGAGGCGCTGGAGCGGTACTCGGAGGCGCGCCGGGCGGGGGATCTGTAAGCCGCGGGGCGGGTGGGGGGGCGGTTGGTGGAGCCGGCCGGGGTTCGCTAGACTGGTCGCATGTTCCCCGAGATCGAACGGACACTCGTGACCCGTGAGCAGATCGCCGCCCGTGTGGGGGAGATGGCGCGGGACATCGCGCGGGATCTCGGGGCGGACCTAGGGCGGGACGGGCACACGGCCTTGGACGAGGACCGGGTGGTGCTGATCCCGGTCATGACGGGGGCGATGATCTTCGCGGCCGACCTGATCCGGGAGATGCCGGTCAAGCTGGCGATCGGGCTGGTGACGGTGTCGAGTTATCCCGGTCAGTCGGTGGCCAGCAAAGGGGCGCAGCTCGCGTCGGCGTTGCCGGGGAATCTGGCGGGCAAGCATGTGCTGGTGATCGACGACATCCTCGATTCCGGCCAGACGCTGGCCCTGGTGCGCGAGGCGGTGGGGGCGCAGCACCCCGCCAGCCTGCGGATCGCGGTGCTGCTGGACAAGAAGACCAAGCGGGTGCGTGAGGTTCCCGTGGATTATGTCGGCTTCGAGATCCCGGACGAGTTCGTGGTGGGCTACGGGCTGGACTACGACGGGTACTACCGCAACCACCCGGAGATCGCGGTGCTGTCCAAGAGCGTGCTGGACGCGGCGGAGCGGCGGGGATGAGCGCGGCCAGGGCACGAAGGGATCAGGGGGAGAGCGGGCATCCGCTGGTGCCGCCGGGGGAGCGGGTGGTGCATGACGCGCGCCCGAGCGTGTGGTACATCCTGGTGCGCGGCATCCCCGACTGCGTGCCGGCGGTGGTGCTCGGGGTGATGGTGTGGCTGCTGCGGGAGTTGACGGTGGTGAGCGCGGGGATGCTGGATCGGAATCTGGCGGCGGCGATCGACCTGTGGCTGGGGCGGCTGCTGGTGGGGTTGGCCTTCTATTGCGTGGCGCGCCTGGTCTGGGCGGGGCTGGACTGGTTCTGTCGGCGGTATGTGATGACGGATGCGAGGCTGGTGGCGTTGCGGGGCGTGGTCCGGACGGTGCGGTTCGACCTGCCGCACCGGCGGGTGCAGCACTTGGCGGTGACGAAGTCCTTGTTGGAACGGGTGTTCGGGGTGGGGACGGTCGCCGCGGCGTCGGCGGGGACGGATGCGCACGAGATCGTCTGGCGGTCGGTGGCCCGGCCGGATGAAGCCCTGGCGATGGTGCGCCGGCGGGTGGACGAGGTGGCCGGGAGGGGTGATGGGGGGGGAGAGCCGGTGCCGGTGATCGGGCTGGTGGGCGGGGTGGGGTCGGGCAAATCGACGGTGGCGGCGGCGTTCGCCAAACTCGGATGCGTGGTGTCGGACTCGGACAAGGCGGTGCGGGAAGTGCTGCTGCGCCCGGAGGTTGTGGACACGCTGGTCGGCTGGTGGGGCGAGGGGATCCTGGATTCGGAAAAGAAGGTGGACCGCAGGAAGGTGGCGGACCTGGTGTTCAAGCAGCCGTTCGAGCGCCGGCGGCTGGAGGCGTTGGTCCACCCCAAGGTGCGGGAGAGCCGGGCCGCGTTGATCGAGCGGGCCAGGGCGACGGGGGCCGCGGGGGTGGTCGTGGATGCGCCCCTGCTGTTCGAGGCGGGGGTGGACGCCGAGTGCGACGCGGTGGTGTTCGTCGAGGCGACGCGGGAGGTTCGGTTGGGGCGTGTTCGGGAGCATCGGGGTTGGGACGCGGCGGAGCTGGACCGGCGGGAACAGGCCCAGATGCCGTTGGATGAGAAGCGGCGGCGGGCGGACCATGTGCTGCTCAACAACGGGACGGTGGAGGAGCTAGAATCCCGGGTGCCCAAAGTTCTGGGCGCCATCCGCAAGCATTGTCGAGATCGGGCCTGACCACCCGCCCTGCCGTTCCGGACCGCCGGAGAGGGGGGCGGGGGGAGGCGGGCCAGTCCGGGGATGGTCGTCCGCGACCGATCTTCGGCCGATCGAACACGGATTCAGCTTCCGCACCGTTCCATTCACACAACCCAACAACTTCTGTCAGAGGATTGCCGGCGGTGTCGGGCGTGGAGCGCCCGGGCCGCGGCGGACCAGCAAGGAACATCCGATGCCCAAGTCTTCCGAGGTCGCCGACCACGACGCCACCGTCAAGAAGAAGCGGACGGTCAAGCGACTCGCCAAGCACAAGCCCGATGCGCCGAAGGGCGCGGAGGCGAGCGTGGAGGCGAAGCCGGAGCCGAAGCAGGAGTCGAGACCGGAGCCGAAGCCGGAAGCGCGCGTCGAGCCGAAGGCCGAGGCCCGCGCGGAGTCGGACGCGCGCAAGGAAGGGCGTTCCGAGGAGCGCGCGGATCGGCCGGAGCGGGGCGACCGCGCCGATCGTGGCGATCGCAACGACAGGCCGGGGGGGAGCGGGTTCGCGGGACAGAACGCGGGCAGCGGGGGCGGCGCGGGGATGAACGGCGACCGCGACGGCAAGCGGCGGCGCAAGAAGCGGCGCAACAAGTCGGGCGGCCCGGGCATGGGCGGCGGGGGTGGGGGGGGCGGGGGGGACTTCCACCGCTCGGGCAACTGGGACCACCTGCCCAGCGACGAGGAGCTGGAGCGCGAGGCGGAGGAGCTGGAGCGGGTCGTGGCCGCCTCGGGCGGGAAGATGGTCGACGACGGCCTGACCATCACCGACCTGCAGCGGATGGACATCGACCAGATCTTCGGCGTGGCGGAGAAGGAGGGCCTGGAGGACTTCCACCAGGTTCCCAAGCAGGAGCTGATCTTCAAGATCCTCAAGGCCCGCGCGGCCAAGCAGGGGATCATGTTCGGCGAGGGCACGCTGCAGATCATGCCCGACGGGTTCGGCTTCCTGCGCAGCCCGGAGCTGAGCTATCTGAACGGGCCGGACGACATCTACATCTCGCCCAGCCAGATCCGGCGGTTCGGCCTGCGCCGCGGGATGAGCGTGCGCGGGGCGATCCGCCCCCCCAAGGAGAGCGAGCGCTACTTCGCGCTGCTGCGGGTGGACAGCGTGAACGGGCGCGACCCCAGGGCGATCCACGACCTGGTGAACTTCGAGGACCTGACCCCGATGCACCCGGAGGAGCGCTTCCTGCTGGAGACGACCCCGGACCAGATCGAGATGCGGATCGTGGACCTGGTGGCGCCGATCGGCAAGGGCCAGCGCGCCCTGATCGTGGCCCCGCCGCGCACGGGCAAGACGGTGCTGATGCAGCGGATGACCAAGGCCATCAACAAGAACTACCCGGACTGCAAGATCTTCGTGCTGCTGGTGGACGAGCGCCCCGAAGAGGTGACGGACTTCAAGCGCAACTGCTCGGGCAAGAATGTCGAGGTCGTGGCCTCGACCTTCGACGAGCAGGGCGGGCGCCATGTCGCCATCGCCGAGGTGGTGATCGAGAAGGCCAAGCGGATGGTGGAGTTCGGGGACGATGTGGTCATCCTGCTCGACTCGATCACGCGCCTGGCGCGGGCGTACAACAACGAGATCCCGCACTCGGGCAAGATCATGACCGGCGGCCTGGACTCGAACGCGCTGCAGCGCCCCAAGAAGTTCTTCGGCGCGGCCCGTGCCATCGAGCGGGGCGGAAGCCTGACCATCATCGGCACCGCCCTGGTGGACACCGGCTCGAAGATGGACGAGGTGATCTTCGAGGAGTTCAAGGGCACGGGCAACTCCGAGCTGCACCTGGACCGGCGCCTGGTCGAGAAGCGGGTGTACCCCGCGATCGATGTGGCCGCCTCCGGCACGCGGCGCGAGGAGCTGCTCATGGACCCCAAGGAGCTGGAGCTGGTGTACCGGCTGCGCAAGGTGCTGGCCGATATGAATGTGGTGGAGGCGATGGAGCTGCTCAAGAGCCGCCTGGGCAAGCACAAGACCAACGCCGAGTTCCTGCTGTCGATGGCGATGGGCTGACATGCCCCCGCCTTTCCTCCCCCCCACGGGCCGGAACCCCCGAACCGGGGCCGGGCCGGGGCGGTAGGGAGCGGTGCGGGCGGCCGATGCCGGGCCTGTGGGAGTGGCGCCGATGCCGAGACGACGATGGGTCAGCCTGGGTCTGCTGCTGCTCGCGGCGTTGCCGTGGAGCGCGGCGCTGACCATCGTGGGCCTGTGGGCGTTGTTCTCCCCGCCGGCATCCGGGCCGCTGGGCTTGGCGTGGGTGGCGGGCGGGGTGGGGTGCGCCGCGCTGGCGGGGGGGCAACTGGTGTTCTTTGTGTGCGTTTCGGGGCGGGTGTTTCCCAGGGCGGATCGGCGGATCACGGTGCCCGCGGAAGGTCTGATGACCCTGGCGTTCGTCGGCGGGCTGCTGGCGGCGTCGGGCGGTCTGTTGTGGCACGGAGGATCGGCATGATGCGATGGCACGCGGCGAAATCGGTGTTGATCGGGCTGGCGGCCTGCCTGGGGCAACCGGCCTGGACCTCCGCGGCGACCGCCGGCCCGATCACGGACGAAGAGGTCGGCTCGGCCCTCGCCCGCGCCGCGATGCTGGACCTGGGGGTGCGCGTCAGCCCCAACGCGCAGGACTACGACGCCGCGGGCACGCTGCTGCGGACGGCCGCGGCCCTGCGCCCCCATGATGCGGAACTGGCCCGCCTGATGGCCGCGGCGGCCTGGTCGGCCGGCGACCGCGAGCTGCTGATGGAAGCGACCCGCGCCATCGTGCGTCTGGACCCGGCGGACACCGTGGCCCAGCTCCGGCTGATCAGCGCGAACATCAACAGCCGTCAGACGACCGAGGCCCGGCTGGAGGCGTTCGACCGCTTCCTGGGTCCGGCGGGGCGCACGCTCGACGCCTCGGTGCGGTCGCGTCTCGCGCTGGATCACGCGCTGCTGCTGCGGGAGACGGGCGACACGGCGGCCTTCGAGCGCCGCCTGCGCGAGGCAGTCGATCTGGACCCGACCAACAAGGACGCGGTGTCGATGGCCACGCGGGTCTTCACGACCGACGACGCCCCGGTGGCGGAGATCGCGGCCTGGCAGGTGCGGCTCCTCAACGCCGACCCGCTGGACCCGCATGTCCACCTGACCCTGGCGCGGATCTGCGCGCTGCAGGGAGCGGTCGAGCCGGCCCATCGGTTTCTTGAGAACGCCGTCCGCCTGTTCCGCGTCAACTCGAACGAGACTCCGGGCGAGCTGTTGGAGATCCAGATCGCGTTCCAGTGGCAGCGGGAGGGCGCGGCGGCGGTGATCGCGGGGCTGAACCCCCAGATCCGAGATGCCCGCGAGCAGGCCGCCCGCCTGATCCAGAGGCGACGCGAGGCGGGCGAGCCGATCAGCGACCTGCGCACGCCCGAGGAGATCCGTTTCACCGACGGCATCAACCGGGTGCTGCTGTTCACGGCTCACTCGGTGGGTGACGACGAGACGGTGGTCTCGGTGCTGGCGGACCTGGGGGCTGAATCCTCGCAGGTCTTCCGGCGTCTGCTGGAGCTGGTGGGACGCTCGGATGTGGACCAGAACCAGCTCTTCACCGAACTGGTCCGGGTCTTCAGCGATTTTCAGATCGTTCGCGCGATCGTGGGGCGGGACCATGAGCACACCGTGCCCCAGATGGAGGCGTTGTTCGGGCAGAACCCGGCCATGCTGGCGGCGCTGTCGCCGCTGAGGGCGTGGGTCGCGTACGCCGAGGGCGATCCCATCCGCGCCCTGGACCTGCTCGGTGAGCCGCGTCCCGGCACCAACGACGACCTGCTGCTGGCGTTGGCCAGCGAGCGTCTGGGCGACCTCGATCGCGCCGCGCCGATCTATGAGCAGTACGCGCGCTTGCAGGCGACCACCGCCTACGGCGGGTTGGCGCGGGCGCGCCTGCGGGCGATGGGCCGGGAGGCGGGCGTGCTCACGCAGCCCGGGCGGCAGCTCGCGTCCGCGCTGTCGAAGGTGCCGGAATGGCTTGACCGGATGACGATGGACCCGCGGGTGTTCATGCTGCTCCAGAGCGAGACGCCTTCGGGCACGGTCAGCCCGGACGAGCCGACGCTGATCCGCGTGCGTCTGCGCAACGCCGGCTCGATCCCGCTGGGCCTGGGCGCGTCGCGCCCGATCGGCTCGCGCATCCTGATCGGGCCGCGTCCGATCTCCCGGGTGGCGGACTTCGCCGGCTCGCCCGCGCCCAAGGTGCTCGAGCTGGACCGGCGGCTGCGTCTGGAGCCGCTCCAGGAACTCGATGTGGTGGTCGAGGCGGACTCCCCCTACACGAGCTGGCTGCGTGAGGTCAACGCCCATGTCTCGCTGCGGGACCGCTACCGCGTGGTGCAGAGCTTCCAGCCCAGCCCGCGGGGCGGGCTGATCAACGCCCCGCTGGCCCTGGTGTCCGAATCGGGCATCGTCCAGCGGGTCACGCTGGGGCTGGCGCGCGAGAACGCCGAGGCGATCGAGCGGGCCGTGGCATCGACGGACCCGGACGACCTCCGGTCGGCGTTGATCGCCACGGTGGCGCGGACGATCCAGCCGGGCGAAGGCCTGGAACTGGAACCCGCGCAGCGCGCGTCGCTGGCTCGGGCGTGGGCCGAGCGGTTCGCGGACGCCGGGGTTCCGGAGCGGACCCTGATGCTGCTCCGGCTGCCCCACGCGCGCCAGGTGCCGGAGATGCGCGCGTTCGATATCGTGGCGGTGGACACGGTGCTGGCCGATGCGGCCGAGTCGGGCCTGGTCGATCCCGGCTTGCTGGCCGCCACCCTCCTGACCCGCATCGACGATCCGGAGAACGCGGTGTTCGAGCTGGCGGCCCGGTCGGACGATCCGCGGGTGCGCCGCCTGGGCGAACGCCTGCGGGCGCGGCTGATGACGGGTGAACCCGCCTTCGCCACCGCCCGCCCGGGCGCGGCCGGGCTGGCCCCGCCGGGCGCGGGACCGATGGGCTTCGGGTCGTGAACGACGCGCCGCCCGAAACCGGTCCGGCGCGGGAGCCTGGCCAAGCGGGCGGGGCGGCACGCCCCCGATGGGTCGGCTGGGCGGGGTTCGTGCTGGGCTTGCTGCTGCTGGGCGGGGCCGGGGCGGTGGCCTTCTCGGAGCCGTGGCGGTTCACGGAGTTGTTTGAAAGGCTGCGCGAGGCCCCCGCGTGGGCGGTGGCGCTGATCTTCACCGGCCCGCTGCTGAACTGGCTGCTGGTCTCGGCCTGCCTGTGGATGCTGCTGCGCCGGCACGGGCGGATCGGGCTGGGCGAGATGAACGCGCTGGTCGGCAGCGCGTGGCTGCTCAACCACCTGCCGATGCGCCCGGGCCTGATCGGACGGGTGAGCTATCACAAGATGGTCAACGGCATCCGCGTGCGCGACGCGGTGGAGTCCACGCTGTGGTCCCTCGGTCTGGCGGGCGCAGCCGGGGCGATGGGGCTGTCGCTGGCGTTCCTGATGCCGACGGGTTCGGGGCATTGGACGATGGCGGCGGCGCTCGCCGGGCCAGTGGTGGCGTTGTCCGGTCTGGCGATCGGCGCGCGCCTGCTGGCGGGGGATGAGACGGGAGGGGTGGCCCGGGCGGCGTGGATGCTGGGCGCGCTCGCCACCCGCTACGCGGATATGGCGGTGTGGGCCGTGCGGTACGCCGTGGTGTTCTGGGTGATGGGCGCGGAACTGACGCCGGTGCAGATCGTGCTGGTGACGGGCGTGAGCCAGGCGGCGCAGCTGGTCCCGATCGCCGGCGGCGGCATGGGCCTGCGCGAGTGGCTGGTGGGCCTGACGGCCGGCTCGCTGGCACAGGCGTTCGATGCCGCTCTAGCGGGTGATCTCATCAACCGGGCGGCGGAGACGCTGCTGGTGGTGCCGGTCGGGCTGCTCTCGGGGGCGGTGGTGGCGCGGCGGCTGGCCCGCTTCCGGGCCGGCGGCGGGACGGGTGCGAAGGGTGAAGGGGGGGTCGGGTGATCCCGCTGTTCGTCGGCTACGCGTTGTTCGTGTGGTATCTGGCGGCCCGGTATCGACGGACGGCGCTGGCCTTTGCGTGCGCGCTGGCGGGGGTGGCCGTGCTGGTGGCGTTGGGCTGGGGCCACCTGATGATCGGACGGATGAACCCGGAGCTGATGATCCAGAACATGCAGATCCTGCTGTACCCGTACACGGTGGGCGTGGGGGCGGTGGCGTTCTTCATCGCGTCGCTGCCGCGGACGCACCCGGCGGGGTGCTGCGGGCGGTGCGGGTACAACCTGGCCGGGCTGGATGCGCCGGCGGCATCGTGCCCGGAGTGCGGCGCGCCGACCGACCCCCCGCGGGCGTTGCACCGGCGCAGCGGGGTGGAGCGGGCCGACCTGCGTGCGGCGGACTTCGCGCGGGCGGGGTCAGCCGCGGACGCCGCGGAACGCGGCGCCCGCGAGCAGGATCAGCCCGGGGACCGCGCCGAGCAGCAGCCATCGCAGCGTTGAGAGCTGGGACGGGCCGAGGGCGCGGACGGTGGCCACGGAGCGGTCCTGCGCGCCGGGCGCGATCAGGTCATCGAGTCCGGCGAGCCAGTGGATGGAGGCGTCCAGGAGCACCGAGTTGCCCGGGAAGCGGGTGGTGATCCGCCCGTCGATGAGCTGCGTGGCGCCCACCACCGCGCCGTCGGAGGCCCAGCCGTTGGACCCGACCACGATCAGGCGGGACACGCCCAGGGCCGTGGTGCGTTCGCCCGCGGCGGCCAGAACCCAGCGCGGGCGCTGCTCGTCCTCGCCGGCGTTGAACACGGGCTGATCGGTCAGCATGGCGCGCTGGGTGTTGGTGAGGCTGCGCAGGCGGAGCCAGCGCGACTCGGCCCAGACTCCGGCCGCGGCCTCCCCGGAGAGTTCGACCAGCGGTTCGGCGGCGGCGCGGGGCGCGTCGATCAGGTCGATGGGGGTGGCCCAGGGCATGAGCGTGCGCAGGCCGCGGGCGGCGTCGGCGGCGGGGTGGGGGGGGTGAGGGGTGTCCCCCGCGGGGTCCGGGACGACGGAGAGGAACGGGTCGAAGACGCTGCCGGACGCGCCGCCGGGCGTGGAACGGAGCATGGCCAGCCCGGTGCGCGGGGCGATGCCGAACGGCTCGGCGAGGCGGGCGAGGGGGTCCGGGTCGCCGTAGGTCGGGAAGACGGAGGGGTTGAGGTTGAGCAGGACAGGCTCGCCCGCGTCGATGAGGCGTTGGACGACGGCGGCCAGTTCCGTGGCGCGTTGCGCTCCGGTGAGCCGGCCGCCGGCGCTGCCGGTGGTCGAGTCGGGGCTGACGACGACGAAGACGACGGGGCGAAGCCCGGCGGGGTCGAGGCGGGCCAGGTCCGGCGGCTCGGCCTGGGCGAGCGCGGCCCATTCGAGGCTGTCGATCTCGCGCTCGCGGAGGCGTTCGCGCACGCCGGTGAAGAAGCCGCCCTCGCCCAGCAGCACGCCGGGGTTCTCGGCGTGGGTGAAGACGACGATGGGGCGGTCGGGCCGGACGAGCCGGCCGATGGCGGAGGCGACGAGTTCCTGGGCGCGCGGGCCGATGACGCCCGCGGCGGAAAGCCCGGCGCGTTCCAGCACCTCGGTGGGCGGGAGGAGCGCTTCGAGATCGACGGCGGCGATGCCCCGGTTCGGCGGGCCGATGATGAGCAGCGACTCGCCGGTCTCCAGCGCGCGGGCGACGCGGAGGGTGTCGAGGCGCGGGAGGCGTTCGAGGGTTTCCGCGCCCACGGCGGCGGCGTCGCGCAGGCGTTCGGCCCGCTGGGCGGCGGCGCGGGCGAGCGCGCCCGCGTTGGGGTTGGCGATCTCGGACTGGGCGAAGGCGCGGGTCTGCTCGGTCAGCTCGCTCAGTTGCGTGCGCTGGGCGGTCCAGAGGGCGGCCGCCTGGGGCGGCAGGCGGTCGGTCTCGGCCAGCCCGGCGGGTCCGGCGGGGGTGTCCAGCGCGCCGGCGACGGCGTCGGCCTGCTCGGTGAGCGTGCGCGCCCCCAGGCGCAGCAGTCCGGCACGCTGGTCGAAGAAGGCGCGGTTGGTTTGCCCGCCGGGGTCGGCGGGGGCGATGGCGTCGCGCACGCCGTCCAGGTCGCGGGCGAGCGCGTCGGACTCGGCGGCGGCGGCCCGCATGGCACCGGCCGCGGCGCGGAGGGCGTCCGTGACGCGGCCGGCGCGGTCGGATTCCCGGGCCGCCAGCACGCTCAGCAGTTCGTCGGTCTGCTCGATGCCGGCGGGTGATCCGAGGTCGATGACGCGCAGGCTCAGCAGGTCGCTGGCCCGGTCGTAGGCCTTGAGCACATCGGTGACAAGGTCCACGGCGCGCCGGTCCGCGCCGGAGAGGTCGATGGCGAAGACCAGTTCGGTCGGCCCATCCAGCAGCCCCACCATGCGCTCGGCCCGGGGGCTGAGCCGGTGCGCGCCGGTGGAGGTGACATCGACCCGGGCGCGGAGGTCGTGGGAGAGCACGCCCAGCAGCAGGGCGCTGGCGCCGGTCGCGCCCAGGAAGCCGGCCCACAGCCCGGCCGCCAGGGGGCGGGGGCGGGAGAGGCGCCGGGATTCGAGCACACCGGCGGCGATCACGACGGCCCAGCCCGCGCCGATCAGGAAGAAAGCGACAGCGGCGGTGTCAAACACGCCCTTGGCCAGTTCATCGACGCGGGCGGTGAGGGAGAACGCGCCGGCGAGTTCCTGGGCGCGCGGCCCGGCCAGCACCTGGAGCGGCCCCGCCAGGCTGGTGACCATCATCAGCACGATGATGGCCATCATCGTCCCGAGAAAGGCGAGGGTCTGCGAGGAGGTCAGGGCCGACGCGACCAGGCCGATGCCCAGGTACAGCCCGCCGACCAGGAAGAGCGTCAGGTAGCCGAGCAGGATGGGGCCGGGGTCCGGGCGGGGGTCGGAAACGAAGGCCAGCGTGATCGGCAGGACGAGGGTGGGGGCCAGCGTGAGCGCCAGGAAGAGCCACGCGCCGAGGAACTTGCCCAGCGAGACCGCGAAGTCGCCCACGGGCGCGGTGCGGAGCATCTCGATGGTGCCGCTGCGGGCCTCTTCCGAGAAGAGTCGCATGGAGATGGCCGGGGCGATGGGGACCATCATCCACACGGCGGCGGCGAAGAAGTAGCGCATGGTCGCCGGCGCGCCGGGGACCAGGGTTGTCTGGACGAAGACGATGGCGCTGAGAAAGGCGTAGAGGGCGACAACGATCCAGCCGACCGGCAGCCGGAAGAGGCTGGCGACCTCGCGGGCCGCGATGGTCCAGGCGGCGCGGATCACAGCGCGTGCTCCGCCGGGTCGGCGGTGGGAGGGGGAGAGGCGTCGGTCAGGTGGATGAACAGGGCTTCGAGGGAGGGGGTGACGCGGGTGAGTTCGCGCACGAAGAGGCCACGGTCCTCCAGCGCGCCCGCGATGGGCTCGCGCAGGTCGGGCGCGCCGGGGGCGGCGTGGACGACCACCCTGGCCCAGCCGCGGGCGTGGTCCTCGGGCTGCTGGTCGCCCAGGGCGGCGGAGGCGGCCCCGTCCAGGCCGGCGAGCGTGTGGATGGCGTGCTCCGGCCCGGACGCCGGATTGGTGCGGAGTTCCACGGTGTAGCGAACAGGCCCGGGGGCGGAGGCGATCAGGGACTCGGGGGTGCCGTCGGCCCGGATGCGTCCGCCCGCCATCACCAGCACCCGGGCGCAGGTGCGCTCGACCTCGGGCAGGATGTGGGAGCAGAGGAGCATGGTCTTGTCCTCGGCCAGTTCCTGGATGAGGGAGCGGGCGGTGCGGATCTGGGAAGGGTCCAGGCCGTTGGTCGGCTCGTCGAGGATGAGGACGGGGGGGTTATGCACCAGGGCGGCGGCCAGGCCGACGCGCTGGCGGTAGCCCTTGGAGAGGTGCCCGATGCGCCGGCGGGCGACATCGGAGACGCGGGTGCGTTCCATCGCGCGCCCGACGGCGCGGGCGCGGTCGTCCTTTGAGAAGCCCCAGAGCCTGGCGCGGTAGAGAAGGTATCCCTCGACGGACATTTCCGGATAAAGGGGGGCTGATTCGGGCAAGTACCCAATGGCGGCGCGGGCGGCGCCGGGGTTCTCGCGCGGGTCGATGCCCGCGATGGTGACCCGGCCGCGGTCGGGGGCGAGCGAGCCGGTGATCATGCGGATGGTGGTGCTCTTGCCCGCGCCGTTGGGGCCGAGCAGGCCGGCGATCTGGCCGGTGGGCAGCTCGAAGGACACCCGGTCCACCGCGAGGAACGACCCGTAGGCTTTCGTGATTTCGTGGACGGCGATCATGGGGGGAAGGGTGGAGTGCTGCGGGGTTCTCGGGCCGATGGACGATACTCCCATCGGCCGATCGGAAGCGGCGGATGCACCCGCGAGCGGGCGGGGTGCGAACAATACGGGCGTGGAACCGGTTTCCGGGGTCATTTCAAAGCGCCGGGCCGGTCCGTGGGGCAGCATGGTGGAGACGCAGCCGAAGCTGGTGCTGGTGGGAGCGGACGCGCGGACGGCGGCGGAGTTGTTGGCGTTGCTGGGCGATCGGTACGAGGTCGTCCGCCAGCCGGACGAGCCGACGCTGGCGGCGGTGCTGCGGGCCCTGGGCGAGGGGGTGCTGATCTCGGGGGGGGGGGGCGAGGGCGAGCCGGCGTGGTCGAACCAGTACTTCGACGCGCTGGACGAGCGGACGCGCCGGCTGGTCTCGGGTCTTTGCGACGCCGCGCTGCGGGCGGACGCGGGCATCTCGGGGGCGGTGACGGGCAAGCACGAGATCGAGTCCGAGGACGGGCGGCAGGTTTACGATGTGTATGTCACCAGCCTGGCCCCGGACGAGCACGGGGAGCGGAAGGTGGCGGCGGTGGTGCGGGATGTCACCATCGCGCGCCGGGCGCAGCAGAAGATGGACGCGATCGACCGGGCCGGCTTCGAGCTGGTGCGGATGGACACCGAAGAGCTGCGGAAGATGAACTCCTACGAGCGGATCCAGCTGCTGGAGCGGCGGATCGTGGCGTACTCGAAGGAGCTGCTGCACTTCGACCACTTCGCGATCTTCCTGATCGATCAGCGACGCAACAAGCTTGAGCTGGTGATGCAGTCGGGGCTGCCGCCGGAGATCCAGGACCTGGACCTGTTCTCGGAGCAGGAGGGGTCGGGCATCTCGGGGTTCGTGGCCAGCACGGGGCGGAGCTACATCTGCCACGACACCTCGCTGGACGAGAAGTTCCTGCCCGGGCTGAGCGGGGCGCGGTCGAGCCTGACGGTGCCGCTGTGCGTTCACGACCGCGTGATCGGGATCATGGACATCGAGAGCCAGCAGCCGGGGGCGTTCGACGACCAGGACCGGCAGTTCGCGGAGATCTTCGGGCGGTACATCGCGATGGCGCTGCACATGCTGCAGCTGCTGGTGACCGAGCGGAGCACGGTGAACGAGCATGTGACCGACCGTTTCGAGGGCGAGCTGCGCGAGCCGCTGGAAGACATCATGCACGAGGTGGACTGGCTGACCTCGCGCCCCGACGCGGACCCCGAGGTGCGCCGGCACATCGAGCGAATCCTGACGGATGTGGAATCGATCCGGCGGCGTGTGAAGACGGTGTCGTCCGGCCCGCAGACGCTGCTGGGCGTCGATGAGGCGATGCGGACGCGGGAGAAGGACCCGCTGCTGGCGGGGCGGCGGGTGCTGATCGCCGACGATGTGCCCAAGATCCGCAAGGTGATCGGGGATGTGCTCGGGCACCGCGGGGCGGTGACGGAGCAGTTCTCGGATGGCAGCCACGCGATCGAGCGGCTCAAAGCCTGCGCGGACGGGCGCCCGGGCTTCGACCTGATCGTGTCGGACATCCAGATGCCCGACCGCAACGGCTACGAGGTCTTCGCGGCGGCCCGCAGGTACTGCCCGGAAGCGCCGGTGATCCTGATGACGGGGTTCGGGTACGACCCGCACCACTCGATCGTGCGGGCCAGCCAGGAGGGGCTGTCGGGCGTGCTGTTCAAGCCGTTCGAGATCGAGCTGCTCATCAACCAGGTGCGGGAAGCGCTTGGGGCCAACAAAAAATATTAGGGAAATGTTGCGGTGCGGCAGCAGTTTTTCCCGGCTTTGACCAGATCCCGGTGGGGGATCAGGGAATCGTCAGGTATACTGGACGGGTCGCCATATGTTGGAAGGAGTTGATGTGTTGAATGCAGCGGTCGTTTCAGTCATGGTCTGCGGGGTTGGACTCGCGCAGGCGTCGGTCATCACCGGCTTGTTCTCCGATCCGTACGGGCACCCGGCCGTGCTGACCGGGCTGGGCGTCGCGTTCACGGCGGACGGCTGGTCGCACAACGATACCTCGTACCACGAGTGGTGGATGGAGGGCGGAGAGTTTCTTGAGAATCCCGACGGGCACGGGCTGGGGATCGGGAAGGCCTTCCTGGAGGGCGCGGTGTTGTCGGACGCGTTCTCAACCAACCCGATGCTCCGCATCGGCACCTCGACATACATCTTCGACGACGGCGGGTTCTATGTGCACGACACGATCGGTGAGATCGGCCAGTCGGTGTACCTCGGGTTCCGCACGAGCGAGTACCTCGCGGACGAGGACCGGTTTGCGTACCGGTACGGGTTCATCCAGGCCGTCAAGCGGAGCGAACTGCAGTACGAGTATGTCGGGTGGGCGTACGAGACGAGCGCCGATGCGTCCATTGTGACATTCAATCTCGTGCCCGCACCGTCTGCGGGTGCCTTGCTCGGGCTGGCCGGGCTTGTCGCGTCGCGTCGCCGGCACTGAGCGGTTGTGGCAGGTGTTCTGCGCCTCGTGTTGGCGGGGATTTTCCCCGTATCGGTTTCCTGACAAGATTTATGCCGAAGCATGTTGCGTGCGTCGCGCGGGCCTGTATAGTGGGAGCGTCGCCCGTCCCATATGCCGGGGCTGCGCGGAGGAGGAGCCATGAAATACCGTGCGTGCTGTGCGGCTGTTGCCGCGGCGATCGGTTCGGTCGCCCAGGCGGACATCATGACCGGGCCGCTCTCGGGCGGGCTGATGGACTTCAACTACATCTCGTACCAGATTCCCGCGCTGGGCATCGCGTTCATCGCGGAAGGCTACACGCACGGCGGGGCGGACTGGTTCAGTCTCGGGGCGGTGGGCTTTGACTATCTTGTCCGCAGCCCGGGTTATCTGGCGCAAGCCTTCGAGGAGGGCGACGGCCTCATGGCGTATTCGGGCTCGGCCTCGCCCGGATCGGGCGTTCCCATTGGTTCGGTGTGGTACGACGACTTTTCACAGCCGGTCTACGAGACCATCGGCCAGGTCGGCGGCCCCGTCTACATCGGTTTCCGCATCGGCACCTATCTGGCCGACGAGGACCGCTTCGCGTACAACTACGGCTTCTTTCAGTTCCAGAAGGAAGGCGGGCTTGACTACCGCATGGTCGCGTGGGCGTACGAGACCGCGGCGGACACGGACCTGATCGTGTTCAACATCCCCGCCCCTTCGGGCGCGGCCCTGATCGCCCTCGGCGGCCTGGTCGCGGCGCGCCGCCGGCGTTGATCCGGTTTTTCTTTGAGCACCCGCCCCGTGTCAGCGGGGTTTTTTCGTGGCTGCGATCACCCGGGGCAGGCCGTCGGAATCCTTGAGGATCCGGGCGTTGGTCAGGTCCGGGTGCGACTCGGCCAGGGCGAGGGCCTGACCGGCGCGGGAGGCGGCGACCTCGATGAGCATGACGCCGCCGGGTTCGAGGTGTTCCGGGCCGTTGGCGATCAGGGGGCGGACGAACTCCAGGCCGTCGGGGCCGGCGCGGAGGGCGAGGGTCGGCTCGTGGTCCCTGACATTGGGTTCGACGGCGGTCCACTCGTCGTCGGGGATGTAGGGCGGGTTGGAGCAGAGGTAGCGGAGCGACGCGACCTTGCCCGCGACCGGGTGCCGGCGGAGTGCGTCGAGCAGGTGGCCTTGCAGGAGATCGACGCGGTCGGTGACTTGGTGAGTTTCGATGTTCTCCTTCGCCACGGCGAGCGCGTCGGGGGAGATGTCGGTGGCGACCACGCGCGCCCCGGGCAGGTGCCTGGCCAGCGCGGCGGCGATGCAGCCCGAGCCGGTGCAGATGTCGGCGATCAGGATGCCGCTGCCGGCGTCGGAGTCGCGGACGGAGCCGGAATCGGGGTTCTTGCGGGCGTGCTGGAGCACGGCCTCGACGATGGTCTGGGTGCTGGGGCGGGGGATGAGGACGCGATTGTCCACCTTGAACCTCATGCCGAAGAAGTGTTCCTCCCCGATGAGGTACTGGATCGGCTCGTCGTTGAGAGCGCGCTTGACCAGGCCGCGGAGGGTGTCTCGCTCGAGCGGGGCGGTCGGGCGGTCGGGGTCCATGTAGAGGCGCAGGCGCTCGGTGCCGAGGACATGGGCCAGGAGCATCTCCGCCTGGCGGCGCGGCGCGTCGAGGCCCTTGCCCTCGAAGGCCTGGGTCATCCAGGCGAGGAGCTTGCGGGTGGTCCAGGATTCGGCCGGGGCCTGGGTCATCGTGGGGAGTGTATCGGGCGGGCCGGATGCGATCCGCGACCATACAAGCCGCGACCGCAAGGGAGCGGCCGGGACCGCCAACCGGCGACCCGACGCCAAACGATCAGCAACGACCGATCGATCGGCACAGTCTACCGCGGGCGCAACCGTGGCCGCTCCCTTGCGGTCGCGGCTTGTCGATCAGGCCACGACAAAGCTCGTGGGAGATCCGTATTACTTGCCCTCGAACCAGTTCGCTCCCGCGTGGGCGTCCACTTTCAGTGGCACGGAGAGGCTCATCGCGGCCTCCATGCGTTCAATAATGACCGGCATGACGGCGGCGGCCCGGTCCTCGGGCGTCTCGAAGACCAGCTCGTCGTGGATCTGGAGGATCATCTTTGTGCCGGCCAGCGCGTCGGCGGGCGCGGCCGCGTTGATGCGGGCGTGCAGGTCGATCATGGCCAGCTTGATGAGGTCCGCGGCCGAGCCTTGGACCACCGTGTTGATGGCCGTGCGCTCGGCCAGCGCCCGGCGCTGGGGGTTGTTGGACTCGATCTCGGGGATGGGGCGCCGCCGCCCGAGCATGGTCTCGACGAAGCCGCGGTCGGTCGCCTGCTGGATGCACTCGGCCAGGAAGGTGGCGATGTTGCCGAAGCGGGCCTTGTAGCCGTCGATGATCTCGGCGGCCTCCGTGTTGGACACGCCCAGGCGCCGGGCCAGGCCGTAGGGCGTGACGCCGTAGACGATGCCGAAGTTGACCATCTTCGCGCCGGAACGCTGCTCGCGGGTGACCTGGTCGAGCGGCACGCGGTGGATCTGGGCGGCGACGGCGGTGTGGATGTCCTCGCCGCCCAGGAAGGCGGCGATGAGGGCGGGGTCGCGCGAGAGGTGGGCCAGCACCCGCAGCTCGATCTGCGAGTAGTCGGCGGTGATGAGCACGCGCCCGGGCGGGGCGATGAAGGCCTTGCGGATGTCGCGTCCGATGTCGGTGCGGATGGGGATGTTCTGGAGGTTGGGATCGGAGGAACTCAGCCGTCCGGTGACGGCGACGGTCTGGTTGAAACTCGCGTGGATGCGCCGGGTGACGGGGTGGATCTCGTCCTTGAGGGCGGCGAGGTAGGTGCTGACGAGTTTGGTCAGCTGGCGGTATTCGAGGATCAGGCCCGGGATGGGCGTGCGGGAGGCGATGGTGTCGTCGGCGGCGAGTTTGTCGAGCACTTCCGCGTCGGTGGAGAAGCCGGTCTTGGTTTTTTTGATCGGCTTGAGGCCCAGGCCGGGCTTGTCGGGGTGGTCGGGCTTGTTGAAGAGGGCCTCGGCGAGCTGCTTGGGGCTGTTGTGGTCGAATGTGCGGTCGAGCGCGTCGATGGCGGCGGTGTCGATGGACCTGGCGAGGTCGTCGATGCGGGATTGCAAGCGCTCGCGCTGGCGGTCGAGTTCGGCCGGGTCCACGAGCACGCCGTTGTACTCGAGTTCCGCCAGCACGGGGACCAGGGGCATCTCGACGGCACGGTAGAGGGTTTGCAGGGACGGCTCGGCGGCGAGTTGTTGCGCGAGCGCGTGGTCGAGTTGCAGCGTGACATCGGCGTCCTCGGCCGAGTACGGCCCGGCCCGGTCAAGGGACACCTCGTCGAACCGCTTCTGGTCCCTGCCCGTGCCGATCAGGTCCTTGATGGAGATGTTGGCGCGCCCGAGCAGGGCCATCGCCAGCGCGTCCATCGAGTGGGATGAACGCGAGGGATCGAGCACATAGCTGGCGATCATGGTGTCGCCCGCGAGCGGGTGGTCCGGTGTCGGCAGGTCGCCCGCGAGGCGGATACCGGCGTTGCGCAGGACATTGAGGTCGAACTTGAGGTTGTGGCCGACTTTGGGGACGGACGGGTCTTCGAGCACGGGGCGCAGGGCGGCAATGACGGTCGCCTCGTCCAGGTGCGACGACGGATCGGGCGAGCGGACGGGGATGTAGAAGCCCTCGCCGGTCTGGACGCTGACGCATACGCCCGCGAGCTGCGCGAGCATGGGGCGGATGTGGGTGGTCTCGGTGTCGATGGCGACCACGGGGGCCTTCCTCATGCGCTCGATGAGCGCGTCGAGGTCGGGCCTGGTGGTGACGAGGCGGTAGTTTCCATCGACCGCGCGGACCGCTTCCTCCGCGTGCTGCTCGAAGAGCGTCCCAAACCCAAAGCCCAGGGATTTCAATCCCTGGCCTTTGGATGTGGGAATGCCGGCAGGTTCGGGCGCTGCGGTCTGTCCCAGCAGCGCCTTGAGTTCGTCCTGATACCGATTGAATCCCAGCTCGCGCAGGATGGGCATGAGTTCGCCGAGTTTCAGCCGGTCGGTGCGGGCGGTCTCCAGGTCGAGGTCGATCGGGACATCGTGGCGCAGGCTGACGAGCTGTTTGGACAGGGGGAGATTGGCGCGGGCGGCGAGGATGTTCTCGCCCTTCTTGCCCTTGATCGCGCCCGCCTCGGCCGCCGCAATGACAGCGTCCAGCGTGCCATACTCGGCGATGAGCTGCGCCGCGGTCTTGGGGCCGATCCCGGCGACGCCGGGCACATTGTCCGCCGTGTCGCCCATCAGGGTCAGCATGTCGACGACCTGGGCTGGCGTGATGCCGAGTTCATCCTTCAGGGTTTGCTCGGTGATGAGGACATCGGTGTGGATGTCGTACATCTGGGTGCGAGGCGAGCCCTCGCCGAGGAGTTGCTTGAGATCCTTGTCCTTGCTGATGATCCGGACGCGGATGTCCGGGTGGCGCAGCGAGTAGGCGCTGGCGATCGTGGCGATCACATCGTCCGCCTCGAACCCGGCGGCCCCGATCACCGGCACGCCGATCGCGCCGAGGATGCGCAGCGCCCGCTCGACCTGGGGGGCGAGATCCTCCGGTGGGGCGTCTCGGGTGGCCTTGTAGGCGGGGTAGAGCGTGCTGCGGAAGGTGCCGTGGTCGCCGCCGATGTCGAGCGCCACGGCCAGGTAGGCGGGGTCGCCGTCTCCCTTGAGTTGCTCGGCGTCGCGCCGCAGGAGCTTGAGGAGCATCCCGACGAACCCGAAGGTCATGTTGGTCGGCTCGCCGGTGACGGGGGATGACATCCGCGTCCGGATGGCGTGGTAGGCCCGGAAGAACTGGGCGTAGCCGTCGATGAGGTAGAGGGTTTTCATGGGGGGAAGGGACTGGGGATCGGGGATCAGGGATTGGGGCAGGATAGCGGGACCGTCGGCATCAGGGGCGGGGAGGGTTTTCCGTGCCGCATTCTGGGCAGATGCCGGGGGATTCGTTCCGATCGTACCCGCAAACGGGGCAGGTCCCGGGCGGCCGTCGGAGGGCGCGGAGCTTCCGACTGCTGGCGAAGATTCGTGTGACCAGGATGCAGGCGAGGATGCCGATCCCGACCGAGACCCAGAACCACACGATCGAAAGGTGCTGAGACCGGGCGTGGTTGGCTTCAGGCGGCGCCGCGGTCAACCATGCGTGGTAGAGGCACATATTGAAGGCGTAGAGGAATGCCGCAACGGATGCGAGCAGGAGGAAGCAGAGGACGGCAAGATGGAGAATCCGCTTCTTGATCGGCTTCATGGCGTGAACCGGCGGGTCGTGTCACGAGGATTTGGGCTATTCGTCGCGGTGAAGATGGCTCGTGTCCTTCCCCGGCCAGTCGAACGACGCCTGCCCCGTGACCGTCTCGTGCAGGATGGTCAGCCTGCGGCTGTACGCCTGGGTCTGGGCCACGCCGCGGCGCTGCATGGCGGTCATCGCCACCTCGATGAACTTGCCAAGGCGGTAGGGCTTGACGCCCGCGTCGGTGGTCCAGGCGAAGGCGGGGACGGTACCGGAGATGGGAGCGACGGCGGCGTGCATCGCGCCGGTGCCGATGACGGCCCCGGTCATGATCCGGGTGCCGATGGCGGTCTTCACATGGTCGCCGATGGTCGCGCCCAGGAAGACATGGCCGGTCTTCTCCATCCTGGAGTCCGGCGCAGCGCGGGCCGTCACCTCGGCGTAGGTGTTGAGCAGGTTGGAGTTGGTCGTGTCCGCGCCCAGGTTGGCCCACTCGCCGACCCACGAGTCGCCCAGGTGCCCGGCGTGGCCCTTGTTGGCGTAGCCCTGGAAGACCGTGCCGCCGATCTCGCCCGCGGCCTTGCACACCGGGCCGATCGCGGTGTTCGGCTTGATGTGGGCGTGCTCCATCACGGTCGAGCCGGGGCCGATGTAGGCCGGGCCGGTGATCACCGCCAGCGGGCGGACCACCGCGTTCTCGTCGATCACGATCGGGCCGGACTCGGCGTTGAGCACGGCGGTGGGGGAGACCTCCGCGCTGGGGTGGACCGCGATGGGATGCTTGCCGAGCAGCGCCACGCCGTCGGCGGGTTGGCCGGTGGTCATGGTGGCGACCAGGTGCTCCAGATCCCAGGCGATGCAGCGGTCGCGGAAGGTACGCCAAGACCACGGGCGGTCCATCAGCACGGTGTCGTCGAGCGCGACCGTGCGTAGGCCGGGGTCGCCGCCGGTGAGCATCACGCGGGCGGCCGCGCCGGTCAGGCGCAGGGCGACCATGTCCTGGGATCGTTGCTCGACGGCGACCTCGCCCGGCTCCAGGTGCGCGATGGCGTCCAGGGGCAGCGGGCAACGCCCGTTGATGAGCAGGACTTCGGCATCATCGGGGAGTTGCTCGGGCGTGGGCGGCCGGTTGACCGGGACCGGCGTGGTGTCCGCGATCAGCTCGGCCAGCGGGCGGGGCACCATCACGCCCACGGGTGTCAGGTCGAAGGCGTTGAGCATCCGCTCGGCGGTGGTGAGCGCGCCGGTGCGGATCTCGTAGGAGGCGCGCAGGTCGTTGAGCGGGCCGAGCAGGCCCTTGGCGTCGTCGAAGAAGATGGCGGGGGTGGGCGGGGGGGGCATGGGTGTATCCGGAAGCGTCTTACCAAGTTCCCCTCGAACGCAAGTGAGGGGATGGCGCCCCCTTCCACACCGAGGGGTTTGCTAGTCTCGACGCGAGAAACGCGAAGCCTGAAGGCTGGGGAACCCGAAGAACGGCGTCAGGGCGAACAGGGGGAAGCTCATGACCAACGCGGTCAGGCCGGTGTAGAGGGCGGACAGAACCCCGGGTGCCAGCTCCGCGGCCCCGCGCCACGCCAGCGACGGATCAAACAGCCCCCGCACGGTCGTGAAGGCGATGACGACCAGCGATGCGACGGCCGCGCCCAGGATGGAGAGCACCACCAGCGTCAGCGGGTTGCGCCGGATGACCATGCCGCGCAGGGACAGGGTCATCTGGGCGGCCAGCAGGAACCCCAGCGCGTGCGGCCCGGGGATGGTGGTGGCCCCGCCGTCCACGAGCGCCACGGGCTGGATCAGGTCCACGACCAGGCCGAGGATCAGGGCGGACCACAGGGCGGGGCGCGTGTCGGCGTGCAGCGCGACGAAGACGACGAGGGGGATCAGGAAGCTGGGCTGCACGCCGCTGCCGCCGGCATCGAGCACGGGGGGCAGGGCGATCTCCAGGCCGGCGGCCACCCAGGCGAGCAGGGCGAAGAGGAAGATGTTCATGGCGTCCCCCCCGATTTCGCCGGGGTGGGGGGGGCGGGCAGGCGGACGATGACCTCACCGGCACGACGCGGGTTGACGCGGGGCTGCACGGTGATGCGCCGGCGCAGGGGCTGCATGGCGCTCGGCTCGACGCGCACCACCTCGCCGATGACCAGCATCTGGGCGTGGCGGGGCCACTGCTCGTCGAAGAGGCGGACGGTCTGGCCGACCTGGATCTCCTCGGCCCGGCCGTCCTCGGGGGGTGAGACCTCGCCGACCAGTGTGCCGTCACCGGCGGGGTCGAGCACGCAGGTGGCGCGCCGGCCGGACTGCTCGTCGAGGATCACCACGCCCAGCAGCTTGAGCGCGCCGCGGGCCGTGATCGGCTGGACGAGCACGGTGCGGTCGTGGGCCTCGGCCACCCGCCCGATGAGCTGGACGGACTGGGCGGTGATGACCGCGCCGCGATAGACCCCCTCGTGCGTGCCCGTGCGGACCACCAGCATCTCGCCGGCCTGGGACACGATGCTGCGGGGCAACTGGCTGACCTCGACATCCGGGTGCAGCAGCGATCCGCGGCTGAGCTGCTCGACCAGGCCCTCCATCTCGGCGACGCGCTGCTCGGACTGGAGCAGGCGGACGCGGACCCGTTCGAGCTCGTCGCGGAGGGTGCGTTCGCGGTCGGTGGCTTCGGTCCCCGCGCGGGACGCGGGGATGAGCAGATCGACGGCGCGGGTGATGGGGTGCGCGATGGGAGAGACGACGACGAAGGCCTGGGCGGAGAACCAGCCAGCCCACCCCAGCCAGCGGATCGGCAGCACCGCCGTCACGAGGAGCGTCCCGACCGCCAGCGGCAGGGACCATCGTGCGAGCGGGTGTGCGTGGGGGGGTCTGGCCATCGGTCTGGGGCGTGCGCCGCCGACGCCGGTGGGAACGACCGGGGGGGCGGGGAGGTCAGGTCTCCAGGTTGTTCTCGAGCGTGTCCTTCCACAGCTCGATGTTCTCGAGGTAGATCGCGGTGCCGCGGGCCACACAGGTGAGCGGGTCCTCGGCGAGCGTGACCTCCAGGCCGGTGGCCTGCTGGACGCGGGCGGGCAGGCCCCGGAGCAGCGAGCCGCCGCCGGCCAGGGTGATGCCGTTCTCGACAAGGTCGGCGGAGAGTTCAGGCTCGGCCCGTTCGAGCGTGCGGGTGACGGCCTCGATGATGGCGGTGACGGGTTCCTGAAGCGCCTCGCGGATCTCGGCGCTGGTGATGCCGGTCTTGCGGGGCAGGCCGGAGACCATGTCGCGCCCGCGGACCTCCATCTCGGTCTCCTCGCCGATGGGGGCGGCCGAGCCGATCTGGATCTTGATGCGCTCGGCGGTCTGCTCGCCGATCATCAGGTTGTAGGTCCGCTTCATGTAGCTCATGATGGCCTCGTCCATGTCGTCGCCGGCGACGCGGACGGACTCGCAGGTGGCGATGTCGGCCAGGGACATGATGGCGACCTCGGTGGTGCCGCCGCCGATGTCCACGATCATGGAGGCCGTCGGCTCGGCGAAGGGCAGGCCGGCGCCGATGGCGGCCGCGATCGGCTCTTCCAGCAGGTAGGTGCGCCGCGCGCCGGCCCGCTCGGCCGAGTCGAACACGGCCCGCTTCTCCACGGCCGTGATGCCCGAGGGGATCGAGATGACCACCCGCGGGGCCAGGAACCGCGCCCTCCCCGTGACCTTCGTGATGAAGTAGTTGAGCATCGCCTCGGTGATCTCAAAGTCGGAGATCACGCCGTCCTTGAGCGGGCGGATGGCGGTGATGGAGCCGGGGGTCTTGCCCAGCATCTCCTTGGCGACCCAGCCCACGGCCTGGCCGTTCTTGAGCACCTGGTTGGTGCCCTTCTTCACGGCGACCACCGAAGGCTCGTTGAGCACGATGCCCTGCCCGCGCACCGCAACGAGTGTGTTGCAGGTGCCCAGGTCGATGCCCATGTCGACGCTGAAGGCTCCGAGGAGGCGTTCGTACCACACTGGGGGGAGGATCTCCGTGCGAAAAAGGTCGGGGTGCGTGCGGGCCGTGCGGTCCGGGGACGCATTGGGTGAATCCTAGCGCAGACCATACCGTAAATCGCCGGAAATCGCACGCGGGCACGCTGTTCCGGGGGGGCGAGGCCGGGGAGCGCAAAAATCGCGTGCCCGCCGGGCGTTCCGGCGGGCACGCGGGAGAGAATCAGTCGGCGGCCCGGATCGTGGTCCCGGGCTGCCGGGGTAGGGGTGGGGGGGGGTCAGAGGCTGTTGGACGCCTGAGCCTTGCCCGAGGGGGTTTCCGGGCGGACCTCGATCACCCTCGGCGCGGTCTCGATCACGGGGAGGGGGCTGGGCAGGGCCTTGCGGGACTCGACCGCCGCGCCGTCGCGCTGGATGAGGAACTCCGCCTCGTTCACATAGTCGCGCCCCTTCTCCTTGCGGGAGATGGATTCGAGACGCGAACGCTGCTCGTTGCGGATCTGGGACAGACGCCCGTTGAGCTGGTCGAGGGAGTTGGCCTGGAAGCGGCTGTGCTCGTCGATGGTGGCCTGACGCCCCTCCATCATGGTGATCATCCGCTCGTTGCGGGCGATGGTGTCGATCTGGGCGTCGAGCTGGAACAGTTTGGCCTGGAACTCCGACCGCTCGGTCTCCAGCCGGGCCAGCAGGTCGGCCAGCTGGGCCTCCTGATCGACGAGGTAGGTCAGGTCGGTGGCCAGGTCACGCGCCCGCCCGGCGTAGAGGTCGCGGGTCTGCTCGATCTGCTGGCGACGCCCGTAGGCATCGTCCAGGTTGATCGCCCGGCTGCCGTCGAAGGCGACCCGGACGATGGCACCCGGGTTGGCCAGCTGGGTGGCCCGGGCCTGTTCGAGCTGGGTGTCCACCTGCTCCAGGTCCAGCGTGGCGAGCTGGACGACCTTCTCGGCCACCTGGCGCTCGCGTTCGAGCTGGGAGACCTGGGAGCGGACTTCGCCCAGGTCGGTGCGGACCTCGGCGATCTTCTTCGGGTACTGGCTCTCCAACTGGCGGATCTGGGTGCGGAGCAGCACCGGGTCCTGGATGTTCGAGTCGATCACGGCCTGGATCCCGCCGCGGGTCTGGGTCACCAGCGCGCCCACCCGCTGCGGCCCGGCGACCGCCACCAGAACGCCGCCGGCCAGCGCCGTGATCACCACGCCCCGGACCACCGTCTTGCCAATGCATCCCATGACGAACTCCTTCCGCATTCCCGGGCCGAGGCCCGGCGTTGGCTTCTCCCGGCGGGGGCCGGGCTTTGGTTTCTCGGGCGGCCCGACTTGGGGGACCGTCAAGCCGTTGGTGGGAGTCCGCCCGGCGGGATTTCAGCGTCCGCGCGGATTTCGCGCTCCCAAGGCTTCCGCGGCTCGGGATCCGGCCCCGGGCGGGTATGCTCATGGGGCCATCCCGACAGGCAAACCCCCAAATCCGGGCCGAAACCCACCGTCCCGGACCCCCATGAACACCCCCCACCTCCCCGGGCCGATTTGAGGCCCCGGAACCCACCCACACGGGAACCGACACCGATGCTCAGCAACATGACCACCGGGTTCATCCAGCGGCTCCGCGCGAACGACGAAGCGGCGTGGTTCGAGCTGTGGGAGACCTTCGGCCCGGTCATCCGCGCCCAGCTCATGAAGTGGGGCAAGGGACGGGTGGGCGTGGAGACCGTCCGGGATCTGTCCCAGGAAACGCTGGCCGCCCTGTCCAACTCGATCGACCGGTACGACCCCAGCCGCGGGGCGCGGTTCAGCACCTGGCTGCTGGCGATCGCCAAGCATGTGCTGGGGGACGAGATCGACCGTCGCATGGCCATGAAAAGGGGGGGCGGCAAGTCCAACGCCGCCTTCGACGAGTCGTGGATGGTCGCCAGCAACGGCCCGGGGGCCGACGCGGCCTACGAGGCGGCCGTCTTCCGGGCCAAGGTCGAGGCCGCCATCCGGGCGGTGGAGGGCGAGTGCGACTTTACCGACTTTGCGATCTACCGCATGAGGGTCTTCGACGGCCAGCCGGGCAAGGAGGTCGCCGAGGCGGTGGGGGTGTCCGAGCCGACCGTGTCCCGCCGCCTGGCCAAGGTCCGGGATCTGCTGCGGGTTCGCCTGCGGGAGGTCGTGACCACTTATTCCTTCACAAAGGAGGAGCTGGAGGAGGCCGAGCGAAACGGCCTGACCCTGAACCCCAATACCGCTGTCGGATCGGACGGGCCGGCCGGGCCTGCCGACCGCTCCGCGGATCTGGCGTTCGACGAGGCGATCGCGGAGATCTACCACCGGCAGATGCAGTTGCGGGCCGACGACCGGGATCTGGCGTCCGGCTGTTGAACGGAGAGGGGCCGCGATGAACGGCGTCGTCACAGTGCCGCTGATGATCCTGGGGGTCCTGGCCATCCCCTTCCTGCTGGCCGCGTTCATCTTTCTGTTCGCCAAGCTCTTCGGGCTGGGCTGGCGGGTTCTGGGCAACATCTTCCGGTTCATCGGGTCGGAGATCGGGGACACGCTGCGGTTCGTGGGGGCGGTGCTGTCGGGGCTGCTGTTCGCGCCGCTGGTGCTGTTGAACATCGTGATCGGGCGGTGGTCGGCCTCGCGCCACTTCGCCGGCGCGTTCTGGTCCGAGATGACCGCGGCCGGGACGGCGGCGTACCGCGTGTTCGTGGGCAACCCGGCCCGCCTGTTCGGGCTGGGCACCGCGCTCGAGGGCATTGAGCAGCGCGTGCCGCAGGCCTTGGCCGCCGCCCCGGGCAGGGACAAGCCCGCCGGGCGCGCCGGGCAGTTCGACGGCTACTCGATCGTCGGGTCGTTGCAGGGCGGGGGGTCCGGCAGCCGCCTGTACATCGCCGAGCCGGACGCGATCAAGCGGGCGGGCTTCGCCCGGCAGGGTCTGGCCGATGTGGACCGCGTGGTCATCAAGGTCTTCAGCCTCAAGGACGGGTCCAGCCTGCCGCAGATCGTGCGTGAGTCCCGTGCGCTCGACGCCGCGAAGAAGCTCGGCCTGGTGCTTGAGCACGAGCTGACGCCCGAACGGTTCTTCTATGTCATGCGGTATGTGCCCGGCGATTCGCTGGCCGTGGTGACGCAGCGTCTGCACGCCGAATCTCCTGCCGAGGGCCTGGACGGCCGGCGTCTGTCCGCCGCGCTGGGCTACGCCTGCGACCTCGTCGCCTCGCTGGACGCCTACCACCGCGCCGGCCTGTGGCACAAGGATGTCAAGCCGGACAACATCATCGTGGACGCGCACGACCACAGGGCACACCTCGTCGATTTCGGTCTGGTCACGCCGCTGCGGTCGGCCATGACGCTGACCACCCACGGCACCGAATACTTCCGCGATCCCGAGCTGGTCCGTCAGGCGCTGCGGGGCGTGAAGGTCCACCAGATCGACGGCTCCCGGTTCGACATCTACGCCGCCGGCGCGGTCCTGTTCTCCGTGATCGAGAACTCCTTCCCCGCCCACGGCGGTCTCAGCCAGACGACCAAGCGATGCCCCGAGGCCCTGCGCTGGATCGTCCGCCGCGCCATGACGGACTACGACCGGCGCTACGCAAGCGCGGCCGAGATGCTCGCCGACCTGCGCGTCGTGCGCAATGCGCCCGACCCTTTCCGCCTCAAGCCCGTGGACCTGCCCTCCGTCGGCGGCGGCTCCGCCGGATTCGACCCCGCCCCCCCGCCCGCCCCGCAGCCCTTCGATCCCATCGGCGCGCCCACGCCGCGCGGCACCCCGATCCCGCCTCCGCCGCCCGTTCCGGCGGGCCGTCCCCGTCTGACGGTGTCCGACTGGTGGTCGGGGCGGTACAGCGTCGCGGGCCGCCCGCAGCCCGCGGGGGGGAGACGGGCGCCGGTTCCGCCCGCGCCGGCGTTCCGGCGCCGCCCGCTGACCCCTGTCGAAGGCCGGCGCAGCGCGGCCGACCAGGTCCGCGAGGCCCGGGCGCGCGCCCGCGCCCGGCGCATGTCCGCCCACGAACGCATCGCCGGACGGCGCGGCACGCACCCGAGCTACAGCAACTCCCCCGGGGCGGGCGTGGTGCTCGCGGGTTTCCTCGGGCTGGCGGTGGTCTTCGCTCTGGGGATCGTCGCGTTTGTGCTCGTCTCGAAGGGCCAGCTCAAGGACGGCCCGGGCGGGATCGAGCCGCCGCACGCGGCCCTGCCCGAAGGCTCGTCCCCGTTCCCGGGCACGACCATCTTCCCGGACACGGGATCGCTCGCCGCCCCGGATCGCCCGCTCCCGCCGTTCCCCCCGGCCCCTTCCTTCGCGGCCGGTGAGAGCCGCACGGTCCAGGCCACCCTGCTGGTCGTGTCGGACCTGACGCTGCCGCTCTCCGCGGAGACCCGCGCCGGCGTGCTCGACGGCCTGTCGCGCATCGAGCGCAGCGGCGCGGAGCTGTTCGGCGACCTGACCGGCTCGGACGACGCGGGCATGATCGAACTCATCGCCGCCCTCCGCCGCGACCGCGGCAGCGTGCCGATCGACTCCGACGAGCTGCCCGTGCGCGCCCGCGCCTGGCTGGGCGGGGGTGAGGGGGGGCCGTTCGACGGCGTGCTGTTCATTGCCCCCGATCCCGATGGCGGAGCCGAGCCAAGGGCCGTGCTGGTGACCGACCGGTTCTTCACCCGCCTGGGGTGGAAGCACGCGCCCGAGCAGTTCGTCCGCGTGCTGGCGGGCAACGGCTACGCCCCCTGATCGACAAGCCGCGACTGCAAGGGAGCGGCCGGGTTTGCGTGGTGAGCCGGTCACTGGGGGAAGAGTCGGCACGGAGTGCCGACCTACCAAGAGCCGCGGCCGCTCCCTTGCAGTCGCGGCTTGTCGATCAACCCCGCGAAACCCGCGCCAACGCCTCCAACGCTCCTGCCGCCCGCCCCGACGCAACCGCCTCCCGCGCCAGCTCGATGCCCGACGCGATCGTGGGCGCGGCCCCGGCCACGACCAGCGCGGCCCCGGCCGTGAGCAGCACCATGTCCAGCGCGGGCCCGGCCTCGCCCGCGAGCGCGCCCCGCACCATCTCCGCCGCGTGAGCCTCGTCCCTGGCCCGAAGCGATTCGATCGTGGCGGCGTGCAGTCCCAGCGCCGCCGGATCGACCCGCTCGGTGCGCACCCGCCCCGCCTCGACCACGCCGATCGTGGCTGGCGCGGTCACGGTCAGTTCGTCCAGCCCGTCGTCCGAGTGCGCCACCATCGCGTGCTCGGCCCCCAGCCGGCGCAGCGTCTCGGACACCAGCCCGACGAACTCCGGGCGGTACACGCCGATGAGCTGGCGGCGCGCGCCGCACGGGTTCGTCAGCGGCCCGAGCAGGTTGAACACGGTCGGGAAGCCCAGCGCCCGGCGCACAGGCGCGGCGTGCTTCATCGCCGGGTGATGATGGATCGCGAAGCAGAAGCACACGCCTGCCGCGTCCAGACACGCCGCCTGCGTCGCGGGCGAGGCGTCGATGTTCACGCCAAGCCGCGCCAGCACCTCGGCCGAGCCCCGCCCCGTGCGCGACCGGTTGCCGTGCTTGGCCACCACGACACGCTCCACGCCGCTCCCGGATTCCGGCCTGGCCCCCGCCACCACGAACGCGGCGGCGGTCGAGACATTGAAGGTCTTGGGCGCGCCCCCGGTGCCGCAGGTGTCCACCACCACGGTGCCGGCGGGCGCTGCATAGGGCACCCGCTCAACCCTGGCACGCATCACCCGCGCCGCGCCGGTCAGCTCGTCCGGCGTCACGCCGCCCGGGCGGGCCTGGAGCATGGAGAGCAGCGCGGCGATCTGGGCCGGGTCCATCTCACCGGCCAGCAGCCACCCGAAGACCGCCTCGCTGGCGGCCTCGTCCAGCGTCCCGCCCGCGGCCAGCCGGGCGAGCGTCTCTTCGATCGGGATGGCGTTTTCGGGCATGGCAGAGGGTAGTCCCCCGCCCCATCTCCGTGCCGACGAACCCCGCCCGTGCCGTGCCTGTACGATGAGGGGATGCCCGCCCGCGATCCAACCCGCACGCCCGTTCGCGCTCAGAGCGTTGGCGTGGCGCGCGTCGCCGCGGCCGCTCGTGCCCTCCACGCCCGGAACCGGCTCGTGACATTGGCCGGGTGGTCGGTGGCGGGCGCGTTGGGCGCTTCCCTGCTCGGCGTGATCGGTGTGCGTCTCTGGTCCGGCGCGCCGTGGTGGTGGGCGGTTCCCGCCGTGCTGGCTGGCGCGGCCGGCGCGATCACGGCCGTCTTGGTCTGGTCCCGGCGCTGGTCGATCCCACACGCCGCCGGAGAGGTCGATCGCGCCAACGCCACCGAGGGCGCGCTCCGCACCGCGTTGGAGATCGGCGACGCGGACGGCGAGCCTGTCTTCGTCGCCCTGGCCCGCGCCCGGGGCGAGTCCGTCGCGGCGAGTGCGGACGCCGCCCGCGCGGTTCGCCCGGCGCGGGTCGATGGCTGGTGGTGGGCCTTGGGCGCGGCGGGCGCGTGCCTGGCCGCCGGTCTTTTGATTCCGCAGGCCGACTGGAACCGTGTCCGGTCCCGCCCCGATCCCTCTCCGCTCGTCCAGCGTGCCGCCGAAGCGGTCACCACGGCCCAGGCCGAGGCCGAAGCCGTCAACGAATCCGCCCTGCCCGAGCCTCGGGCGTGGTCGCGTGCCAAGGCGGAGCTGGAGGCCCTGGAGGAGGAACTCCGTCGCGGCGACGCGGGCGAGGACGCACCCGCCCGCACCGCCGCCGCGCTCAACGAGACGGCCGAGGAACTCGACCGCCAGTCCGAACTCGCCGCCCGCGCAGAGCAGGAACTGCGCGATCGTGCCGCTTCCTTCGAGCCTGCTTCCTCCCCTCCCGAACGGACGCGGGCCGCCGAACTCTCCCAACGCCTGGCCGACGCGCTGGCCCGCAACGACCTGCTCCGCGCGCAGGAGGCCGCCCGCGAGATCGACCGTGCCGCCGAATCCATGACTGATGAGGAACTCCGGGCCTTGTCCGACGCCTTGGAAGACCTCGCCTCCACACTCGACCCGCACGATCCCGCGCCCCCACGCCCCGAGCAGCCCCAGCCGGATCAAACTCCCCCGGATCAGTCGCGCGACCAACCCGCTCCAAGCCCCGATCAACCACGCGACCAACCGGCGGACCAACCGGCGGACCAACCCGCCGACCAGCCCTCCGATCAGCCGCGCCCCGACCCCGACACTCCGGAACCCGGCAACCAGCCCGACCAGCCCACCGACCAGCCCGAGCAACAACCCGGCGAGCGGCCGGGGCAGGATCCATCCACCCAGCCGACGGCGCAACCCGAAGAAACGGGCGACCGACCCGGCGACCAATCCCGCGAACAGCCCGGCAACGAACAAGGCGACGAGGGCAAGGAAGGCGCTCGCTCGGTCCCCGATGCCCTGCGCGAACGCGCCGAACAACTCCGCAACGAGCCGCGTCCCGACCCGAACCAATCCCCCGACTCCAACCAGCCGCGTGATCCGAACCGGCCGTCACAGCCCGCCGAGTCTCCGCAAGGCGAACCCGGCGAGCAGCCTCAATCAAGTGAGCAGCCCCAACCCGGCCAGGAGCCGCAACCGGAACCACGGGGCCAGCAACCGCAGCCCGGCGAACAACCCCAACCGGGCGACCAACCACAACAGGTCGAGCCTCAGCCAGGCCAACAGCCGCAGCCGGGCCAGCAAACCACACCGGATCAACAATCCCAGCCGGGCCGGGCGCAAGCCCAGGAACAAGCCCCGGGCGAGGGCCAGCCGGAGAGTCCGCCGCCCGGCCCGGTCGAGCGGGCGGTGCAGGAGATGCAGAACCAGCAGCAGGCCCGCCGGCAGAACCAGCAGGTGGCCGAATCGCTCCGTGACCGTGCCCAGAGCCTGATCGACCCCGACCACCAGCCCCGCGACACCACCGGCGCGGGCAGCGCGGACCCGGACGCGCCCATCGCCCGCCGCCCCCTCACCGACGACCCCGCACACTTCGAGCCGGTCGACGCCACCCGCGGCCGGCCCGCCGGCGACGACCCCGGCCGCGTGGTGGGGGAGTGGTTCGATCCCGACCGCACCGAACTGCCGCCCGGCGAGCGCCAGGCCGCCGCGGGCGAGATGCGTCAGGCCGCCCGGCGCGCCCGCGACGCGGTGGAGAACCAGCAGGTGCCCCGGCGGTACCGTGACCTCGTGCAGCGCGTCTTCGAGCGGGTCGAACGCCGGGCCGACGAGGTTGGCTCCGTCGCGCCCCAGGGCCGGGACGCTGCCCCATGAACTGGTCCGTGGACGATCCGCGTTGGCTGCTGCTCGTTGTGGTGGGCGTCGTGTGTGCCGTGCTCGGGTGGCGATGGCTGCGCGCGGTGCCGCGCATCCGGCGCGCCCCGGCCGTGCTGGCCCGTGTGCTGCTCGCCGCGGCGTGCGCCCTGGCGCTGGCCGGTCTGCACGCGGATCGGCGCTCGGATCGTGTCGCGGTGGTCGGCGTGGTGGACCTCTCGGGGTCGGTGCTGGCCTTCGCTGATTTCGGGCGCGACGCGGAGGGTCGCATCATCTCCGCGCAGGAGGCCGCGTGGGATCTGCTCGCCCGCGCGGCCGAGGGGCGCAGGCCGGACGACCCGTTCGGCCTGATCGCCTTCGACGCTCGCCCGGTCGCCCTGGCCACGCCCACCGTGGACGACCCGCTCGCCCGCTCGCCCTCTTACACCCCCGCCGACGGCACGGACACGCTCGCGGCCCTTCGTCTGGCCCGCGCCATGCTCCCGGCCGACGCCGAGGGCCGCATCGTCCTGATCTCCGACGGCCGCTCCACCCGCGCCACCCTGGACGACATCACGATGGATGTGCCCGTCGATGTGGCCCCCATCATCTACCGCGTGGAGCGCGAGACCATCGTCGAGTCCTTCGACCTGCCCTCCCGTGCCGCGGCCAACGCCGAGGTCGAGGGCCGCGTCGTCCTCCGCTCCACCGGCCCCGTCCGCGGCGTCGTCACCGTCCTCCGCGACGGACGCCCGATCGACCTCAGCCCCGACGCGGACGGCGTCGGCGTCCGCGTCGAGACCGACGCGAGCGGTCGCCATGTCGTCCCCGTCCGCTTCCCCCTGCCCGACGGGCGCGTGCACCGGTACGAGGCGGTTTTTGAGCCGGACCGGGCCGTGACCGACGCGGGCACGCTGCTCTTCGGCGACACCTCCGTCAGCAACAACCGGGCCGAGGCGTTCACCATCTCCCGCGCCCCCGGCGCGGTGCTGCTGGTCGATGCGACGGGCCGGGGCGAGCAGGGCGTGCTGGCCCGCACGCTCCGCGCCGCGGGGCGGCAGGTCGAACTGGTCGTGCCGTCCGCCTTCCCCCCGGACCTGCTCGACCTGGAAGGCTTCGACCTGGTGCTGCTCGACGATGTCCCCTTCGACGCGCTGCCCAACGGCTCGGCCGAGCGCCTCAACGCCTACACCCGTGACTTCGGCGGCGGCGTGATCTTCGTCGGCGGACGCAACGCCCTGACCGCCGGCGGCTGGCGAGGCTCGGCCATTGAGGACGCTCTGCCCGTCCGTCTGGAGATCCCCGACCGCGTCGTCATGCCCGAGGCCGCGGTGATCTTCGTGCTCGACCGCTCCGGCTCCATGTCTCGCCCGGTGCTCGGCTCCTCGCGGTCGCAGCAGGAGATCGCCAACCGGGCGGCGGTCGGCGCCATCGAGACGCTCGATCCCGGCGACCAGGTGGGCGTGATCGCCTTCTCCAACACCCCATCCATCATCGTCCCCCTCGGCCCGAACGACAACCCCGAGGCCACGAAGAACGCCGTCCTGGGCATCGCCCCCTCCGGCGGCACCAACCTCGCCCTGGCGTTGCAGGCCGCCATCACCCAGTTCCAGACCGTGCAGACCCGCACCCGCCATGTCATCGTCCTGTCCGACGGCATGAGCCTTGAGCCGGAACGCCTGCCGGGCCTTGCCGCGCAACTCCGCGATGCCGGCGCGAAGGTCTCCACCATCGCCATCGGCGACGATGCGGACTTCAACACCCTCCGCACCGTGGCCGAGCAGGGCGGCGGCGTGTTCTACCGCGTGGTGAACCCGGCGGTCCTGCCCCAGGTCTTCATCCGCGCCATCCGCCTGATGCGCGAGCCGGCCATCCGCGACACGCCCTTCACGCCCATCGTGCTCGACCCGGACTCGCCCGCCATGTCCGGCGTCGGCCCGCTGCCCACGCTCGGCGGCGTGGTGCTCTCCACCCGGCGCGACCGCGCCGCCACCCCGGTCGTCACGCCCGACGACGAGCCGGTCGTCGCCCACTGGCCCGTCGAACTCGGACGCACCGCCGTCGTCACCACCGACGCACACGAATGGTCCGCCCGCTGGGCCGACACCCCCGGCTTCGCACGCTTCTGGACCAACCTGACCGCCTGGACCGCCCGCGCCGTGGACGACACGCCCGGCGACCTCCGCCTGCTCGCCCGCGGCGACGCCGCCGACCTGGTCTACGAGGCCCAGTCCGAATCCGGCGAGCCGCTCGACGCCATGCGCGTCACCGCCAACCTGTACCTGCCCGACGGCTCCTCCCGCGCGGTCGAACTCCGCCAGACCGGCCCGGGCCGGTACGAGGGCCAGTCCCGCAACCTGCCCGCGGGGGTCATCGTCGCCGCGGCCAGGGCCGAGCGGGCCGGCGAATCGCTGCCCCCGGCCATCGCGGGCATCGCCGTGCGCGCCGGGGCCGAGGACCAGCACCTGACCAGCGACGAGGCCGGGCTGGTGCGCCTCGCCGCCCGCACCGGCGGCCGCGTCCTCGACTGGTCCGATCCCGCGTCGCTGTTCGAGCGGCGCGACCGCCCCCGCGTGCTCCGCACCGCGCTCTGGCCCGCCCTGCTGGCGGTCGCGCTGGCGCTGTTCCTGCTCGATGTCGCCATGCGCCGGCTCGCCTGGGACCGCTGGGTGCAGGACGCCCGCGAGGGAACCATCGCCGCCACCCGCGCCGCCGACCCCGGCTCCTTGTCGCAACTCCGCGAGCGGCGCCCGAGCGCGGCCGCTTCCGGCCCCGTCATCGAGACCGACGCCAACGCCGAACGCCTGCGGATCGAACGCGAGCGCCACCAGCGCCGCATCGCCGAACTGCGCGACCAGGCCCGCCCCGCCGCTTCCGCCGCGGGGGTGGGGGGGGCGGATGCCCCTCCATCCACCGACGCGCCCGAAGCCGACGAGAGCGGCCTCCTCGCCGCCAAACGCCGCGCCCGCAAACGCTTCGAGGAATGATACGGATTCTCCTTGAATCTTGGGCGACAAGCCGCGACTGCAAGGGAGCGGCCGCGGTTGCGTGCGCAGTGGAGTATGCCGATTGATCGGTCGTGGCCGATCGTCCGGCATCAGGTCGTCGTTTGGCGGTCTCGGCCGCTCCCTTGCAGTCGCGGCTTGTCGATGCGGCCGCGCCCGAGATCCAAAGGTGGTCCGCACAAGCCTCAGCCCCGAGACCCCTCCCGCGCCACCGGCGCCAGCGCGCCGCGGAGCTTGCCCTCCAGCTTCGCCTCCTCGACCGCCTGCATGTCCAGGCGCACGGGCATGATGACCGAGAACATCGACCCCTGCCCCAGCTCGGACTCGAGCTGCACCTCGCCCTGCAGGAGCCGGACCAGCTCGGACACGATCGCCAGCCCCAGCCCCGTGCCCGCGTGCGCGCGTGTGTGCGAGCTGTCCACCTGCTGGAACTTGTCGAAGATCCGCTTCTGGTCCTCGGGCGCGATGCCGGGTCCGTTGTCAATGACCGAGACGCGGACCTTCTCCCCGTCCTCCCCGTCCCCTCCCCCCGTGCCCGCCAGCCGCTCGACACGCACCACCACCTTGCCCGGGCGTCCCAGCTCCGTCCCGCCCGAGAACTTGACCGCGTTGGACAGCAGGTTGAAGACGACCTGGTTGAACTTCTTGGGATCGGTCACGATCACCGGCGGGTCGGCCGGCAGGTCCAGGGTCACTTCCACATCCTTCTTGCGGGCCAGCGGGTGGATCAGCCCCGCCAGCGCCTGGCACGCCTCGCCCACCTGCACCACGCCGGGGTGGATCTCCACCCGCCCGGCCTCGATCTTGGCCATCTCCAGCAGCGTCTCGATCATCTCCAGCAGCGTCCGCCCCGCGCTGACGATGTTCACCAGGTAGCGCTCCCGCTTGGCCAGCGCGTCCGGCCCGGGCACGATCGGCCGCCCCCCCGCGATCGTGGCGATGTCCGATCTTGCGATCTCCAGCAGCAGCTCCGCGAACCCGATGATCGCGTTCAGCGGCGTGCGCAGCTCGTGCGACACGCTGGCCAGGAACTCTCCCTTCAACCGTGAGGATTCCGCCAGCGCGCTGTTCGCCTCGATCAGCTCGTTCACACGCGAGTCCATCGCGATGTTCGCGGACCGGAGCTGATCCTGCTGGCGTTCCAGCCCCGCCAGCATCAGGTTGATCGTCTCGGCCAGCTCCTGGAACTCGTCCCCCGTGTCGATGTGCGACCGCGTGTCCAGGTGGCCCTCGCGCACCCGCTCGGCCGTCCGCTGCAGGCTGAGCACGGGCCGCAGGATCAGCCGGCTGGTCAACGCCGCGAAGACCACCAGCGCCACCGCCAGCACGACCGCCCCCGCGGCCAGCACGGACAGAAAGTTCACCAGCAGCGTCCGGGCCGCGCCGTCCGTGCGGTGCTCGATCAGCACCATGTCGCGCATCATCCCGTCCGGCCCCCGCCTGGCCCGGGCGTACCGGAAGACCCGGTTCCACCCCGACCAGTCCGCATCGAAGAACTCCAGCCGCCCCCCTCCCCCCCCCGTCCCCCCCGTCCCCGCCTCCTCGCCCTCGCCCATCGCCTCCAGCGCCCGGCGGAGGAACCGTGCGTTCTCGGACTCTTGCCGGGCCTGCTGCGGGGTCAGCGTGCGGATGTTCGCCCCCGCGAAGCCGGCTTGCGTGCCCTGGGTTTCCTCCAGACGGACCCACGAGGCGTACACCGTCCGGGCCACCTCCAGCTCGGAAGCCCCCACCAGCCCGTTCATCCGCACCAGCGTCGGGGTCAGCGCGATGGCGATGATCCCCGCCGAGGCTGCGCCGAACAGCAGCAGGCACTTGGTCGCAAGCGACAGCTCCGAAAACCAGGCCCGGATATCTTCAATGCGGCTCACGCGGCACCAGTTTAGGGAAAGGCTTCCCCGCGCGTGGATTGAGCCTGGCTCAGCCCCCCCGCCCCTCCACCCCCCATCTCCCCATCGTCTCTCCGTCTCTTCCCCCCTCGGAAGCATGAAAATCCCGCAAAGTCCCGCGAATCCGCCGAAGTTCCCCCCCGCCCGCGACTACGATGAGCCTTCTGGCCGGCCCAAAGACCCCGTATGAGGTGGAGCGGATGCGTGACCAAGCCGCCGTCGTGATGCTGCCCCTTGCCCTCGCCCTGACCGTCGGCCTCGCCTCGGCCCGGTCCGACCCGTACGCACCCCCGGAGGGGTACTACGCGGGTGTCACCGGCACGGGCTTGCTGCTCCAGACCCAGCTCGGCGCGGCCATGTCCGCCGGGCATGTCCAGCGCACCTACGGCGACTACCGCTACGCCGCGCTCATCACCGACACCGACCCCAACGACCCCACCCGCATCCTGCTCGTCTACAACCGCGCCTCCGTCCTTGCTGCCTGGGACGCCGGCATCACCTGGAACCGCGAGCATGTCTGGCCCGAGTCCCGCCAGCCCGGCAGCGTCTCCAACACCACCCGCGGCAGCCTGGGCGACCCCCACGCCCTGCGCCCCGCCAACCCCTCCATCAACTCCTCGCGCGGCAACAAGCCCTTCGGCTTCGCCGACACCACCGGCTCCTTCGGCAGCCTCGGAACCTACTACTTCCCCGGCGACAGCGACAAGGGCGACATCGCCCGCAGCCTCTTCTACTCGGAAACCCGCTACGGCTCCACCGGCCTGCTGCTGGTGGACACGCTCCCGTCCGGCAACCAGATGGGCCAGCTCTCCGCCCTCGTCGCCTGGCATTACCTCGACCCGCCGGACGCTTTCGAGCGCCGGCGCAACCACCACATCTTCAGCCAGCAGATCAATCCCGCTTACTACACCAACAACCGCAACGCCTTCGTAGACCTGCCCGAGACCGTCTGGTCCGTTTTCGTCGGTCAGAACAACGACACCACCCTCTGGCTCGGCAACGCGCCCGCCACCCCGGACGCCGACGGCGGCTCGGTGATCGGCCTGTCCATCAACGCCCTGGTCGGCCAGACGCTCCCCTCCACGATCGTCACCCTGAACAAGGACGGCCAGGACGGCGCCTACTTCTCCGTCACCGTGGACGGCCCCGTGACCTCGTCCCTCACCGGCCGCCACAACGCCTTCCCCATCGGCGGCCCCGATGTCCGCCCGATCCAGATCACCCCCGACCCCGCGCTGGCCGCCGGCTTCCACGCCGCCACGATCGTGGTGGACAACCTGGATGTCACCACCGGCGCCGGCCCGGGCATGGGCGCACAGGACGCGGACGATGTGATGAACATCTCGATCCATGTCTACGAGCCGGCCGTGGCCTCCTTCACCGCCGACCAGCCGCTGTCCGATGTCCTGCTGGACTTCGGCGTGATCGACCTCGGCTCGGGCGACGCGGTGCTGGCCCTGGGCCTGTTCAACATCGCGCCCGACGCCTTCGGCGCGCCGATGGACATCGAGCTGCTTTCCGCGACCGGCGACACGGGCGCGATCAGCATCGACTTCGCCCCGGTGCTGTCCCTGCCCGCGGGCCAGGGCGAACTGTTCACCGCCGCCCTGTCCGACGCCGCCGAGGGCGACTTCGAGGCCGTCTTCACCTTCGCCGCGTACAACGACCGCGGGCTCTTCGCCCAGCCCGGCCCCGCCCAGACCCTGACCCTCCGCCTGACCGGCGCGGTCGGCGGCCAGGTCTGCGTGCCCGACCTGGCCCCCCCCTTCGGCGTGCTCAACTTCTTCGATGTCGCGGCCTACCTGACCCTGTACACGGACCAAGACCCCGCCGCCGACCTCAACAACGACGGCCTCATCAACTTCTTCGATGTCAGCCTGTTCATGACCCTGTTCAACGCCGGCTGCCCGTAAACCCCCGTCCCTTCGCCCCCTACAATCGCCTCCCATGGCCCTCAAGCGCGTCTATCTCGAAACCTTCGGCTGCCAGATGAACGAGCTGGATTCCGAACTGGTCGCGGGCCAGCTCGCGGCCCTGGGCTACTCCTTCACCACCGATTCCGACCAGGCCGACATCGTCCTCTACAACACCTGCTCCGTCCGCGAGCGGGCCGAGCAGAAGGTCTGGAGCCGCCTGGGCGCGCTCAAGGCCGAGAAGGCCGACCGCCCCGGCCTGGTGGTCGGCGTCCTCGGCTGCATGGCCGAACGCGACGGCACGGACCTGATGAAGCGCATGCCGGTGGTCGATCTCATGTGTGGCCCCGCCGAACTCGACAAACTCCCCGCCCTGCTCGACAACGCCGTCCGCACCCGCGCCGCGCTCATCTCGGACGACCCCTCCCTGGCCGCCGTCCGTTCGGCGAAGGTCGCCGCCCTGCAAGGCTCGGCGTCGCGCCGTTCCTCCACGCTGGCCGCCGCCGAGGACCAGCTGGAGATGCTTGACCTCTCCCGGGCCGTGTCCCCGACCGACGCGGACTCGAAGCGTTCGGCCTATGTCCGCATCACCCGCGGCTGCAACAAGTTCTGCACCTACTGCGTCGTCCCCCACACCCGCGGCGCGGAGATCCACCGCCCGCCCGACCACATCATCGACGAGTGCAAGAAACTCGCCGACGCCGGCGTGATCGAGATCACCCTGCTCGGCCAGACCGTCAACCACTACCGCTTCGAGCACGGCGCGGCCGTGCTGATCGACGGCGTCACCCAGCCGCAGAAGGGCCGGACCTACAAGGGCAGCCATCATCGCGACGCCTTCGCCGGGGCCGGCGCCACCACCTTCGCCGACCTGCTCCGCCGCATCCACGACGAAGTCCCCGCCGTCCGGCGACTCCGCTTCGTCACCAGCTACCCCCGTGACTTCGGCGACGATGTGCTGGAGGTCATCCGCGACCACCCCCGCATCTGCCGCTACCTGCATGTCCCCGCCCAGTCCGGCAGCGACCGCATCCTCAAGATGATGAACCGCGGCTACACCATCGCCGAGTACGACGAGTTCATCGCCCGCGCCCGCTCCATCCTCGACCAGCCCGAGATCGGCCGCCCGCTGATGCTCTCGGGCGACATCATCGTCGGCTTCCCCACCGAGACCGAGGAGGACCACCGAGCGACGAAGGACATGCTTGTCCGCTCCCGCTGCAAGAACCAGTTCATCTTCAAGTACTCCCCCCGCCCCGGCACGGCGGCCTACGACCGCATCCCGGACGATGTGCCCGACAGCGTCAAGCGTCGTCGCAACAACGAACTCCTCGCGTTGCAGACCGAGGTCTCCGACGCGATCAGCCGCGAGCAGGTCGGCCGGCGGTTCGAGGTCTTCGTCGAGGGCGTCAGCCGCAGCGAGATGAAGAAACGCGGCACCGATATCAAGCCCGGCAGCGGCATGGTCGGCATCACCGTCGGCGGCCGCGACCCCGCCGCCGCCGCAACCCTCGAACTTCCTGACACCGAGGAAACCGTCCAGCTCTCCGGCCGCACCGATTCTGACCTGATCGTCTTCTTCGATGCCCCCAGCGCGCGGGCGAAGCGGATGCTCGGCACGATCGTGCAGGTCGAGGTCACCGCCGCTGACCGCCTGGCGCTGCATGGTTCACGGGTGATTTGATGAATCTCCCATGGCGCATGATTCCGACGGCCTGCGGCGTTGTCATCGTGCTGGCGGGACTGTTGTTGTTCCCCTACAGCCCGAACCGAGTGGAGATCGACCCGGAACGAATCCGTGAGCGTCGTTCCCATGTCTGGTTCGGCATTGTTCTGAAATCCACCGAGCATGACACATGGATCACCCCCGGGGTTCCGGGCGATCAGGGCCGCTGGATCGCCGTCCTTGGTTCGTTCACTCCGCCGGCTGCTGCGACCCGGCCGGAGCTGGAGCCTGTCCGCTTGATCGGTCTGAACCTCGAACGCATGAACGCGACGGGGGAAGTGAAAGCGGAGGTTGCCGATCGCATCACCCGATTGATTCGGACGGGCATGGTGGATTGGTCAGCAACACGGGATGCCCTCTCCCGTGCGGCACTGCCGCTCGAAGGACAGCCGCAGACGATCGACGAACTTCTCGACCTGCTGCCCCGATCAACGGATTGACCGCGGGGTTTGCACCCGCCCCATCCCCGTCTCATCCCGCACCGCCCGCTCGTACCGCCGCACCTCCACCGCCCGGCGCCGCCCCGGCGCGAACACCACCGCCACCACATCCACCCGGATCGGCCGCCCGCGCACCCGTTCTTCCCGCTGCAACGCCCGGACCAGCTGCACCAGTTTCCTCTTCTTGGCCGCCGTGATCGCGTCCTCCGGGCGCCGCCCGTCGGCGTGGTCGATCCGCGCCTTGACCTCGACCACCACGAACTCTCCCGCCCGCCTGTCGAAGCACAGCAGGTCGATCTCCCCCGGCCCGAGCACCAGGTTCCGCGCCAGCACGCGGCAGCCCGCCCGGCGCATCGCCCGCGCCGCGGCCCGCTCGCCGCGAGCCCACACGCCCCGCTGGTCCTCCCGCGGCCCCGGCCACAGCCTCATCCCCGCGGCCCGTAGCGTTCCTCGGCGATCGCCAGCAGGCGCAGCAGCATCTCGTCGCGGGTGCTCATGCGCGCCCGCTCGATCAGCCGGTTCATGTAGAGTTGCTGCTCGCGCCGCCGCCGTTCCAGCGTCAGTTCCTGGTTGATGCGGAGCTGCGCGTCGTACAGCGAAATGCCGGTCCGCGTGATATCGTCCAGATACAGCCAGGTCGTGCTGTTGCCCACCTGGAACGCCCCGCTGGACTCCCCCGGCGAGAGAGCCCGCGCCCGCTCGTTCAACGCGGCCGCCCCGAAGAACTCGGCCTGGGAGAACTCCCCCGTGAAGGCCCGCTCGTACAGCCCGCCCTGCTCGCGCTCGTACCCGTTCGCCGGGTCCGTCGCCACGACCTCGAACGGCTCGCCCGCCGCCAGCCGTTCGTTGATCCGGGCCACATCCTCCGCCCGCGCCGTCGGCACGCGGATCATGCGGAACCGCGCCGTCGGCGGCGGGTTGTAGATGTGCTGGTCCCGCTCGTACCGCTGCCGGATGTCCCGCCACGACACATTGATCCGCCGGTTGATCTGCTGCGCCAGCGCCAGCCGGATCAGCGTGTCCGTCTCCTTCGCCCGCAGCGTGTCGTCCAACGACTGCCCGGTGCCCTCCTCCAGGCGCCGCCGCGCGAGCTGCTCCGATCCCATGTTCTCGCTGAGCAGGTCGCGCCGGAACCCCACCAGGAACGAGCGCAGCCCCTGCCGCTGCGCGGGAGACAGCGCGGACAGCGCTTCCGCCCGCAGCAGCTCATCGGCGATCAGCCCGTCCAGACGCGGGACGATCACATCCTCCGCGGCCAGCTTGATCCAGGCGTTGCGGTCCAGCCGCGCCGCCTCGGCGATCAGACGCGCCTCGATCGGCTCGAAGAAGCTGCTCGCGAAGATCGGCCGCCCGTTGATGTCCCCGACCTTCGCATCGACCAGCTCCAGCCCCGCCGCCCTGCGCACCGGCGCTTGCGGGGCCGCGGACACCGGTGCCATGCCCCGCACCACCACCGGCTCGGCCCCGAACGCCCCCCCCGGATCATCGGCCCGTGTACGCCCCGTCGCTCGCGGCGGCGCGCCGATATCGGCCGCATCCGCCGCGACCGCCCCGATGTCGCCCCGCCCCGCGCCCCCCTGTTCTCCCGGAGCCTGGTTCACCCCGGCTGTCCCCGAAGAACCGGGCACGCCGGCGAACGCCTCCGGGCTGACCCGGCGCGTCCCTTCGCCCGCGGCCCCTCTCCCATCCCCGCCGCCGACCATGCCACACCCCGCCACGGCCAGCATTCCCGCCACCGCCAAAGCCGCCGTCAGTCGTTCGAGCATGTTCATTCCCTTCGCTCGGCCCCGGTCCGGACCCATTTTCGGCCTACCATGACCTGTTTCATCCCAACCGAGGAGGCCCCGTGGCGGACAACCAGCAGCCCAAGATTATCGTCGATGACGACTGGAAGTCGGCGGCCCGGGCCGAGAAGGAAAAGCTGGCCCAGACCGAGACCGCCCGCCAGGCCCCCGACGACGACGCCATGCCCGACCAGCCCTCCCTGGAGCACCTGGTCAGCCTGCTCGCCTCCCAGGGCCTGATGTATATGGGGCAAATTCCGGATCAGTCCGGACGCGGGGTGGTCGCCCTCGACATCGCCAAGATGCAGATCGACCTGCTCGGCGTGCTCGAAGAGAAGACCAGGGGCAACCTGACCGAGGACGAGACCACCCTGCTCAAGGGCACCCTGGCCGAACTCCGCGCCATCTTCGTCGAGGTCTACGAGGCCGTCATGCAGGCCCAGGCCGAGGGCAAGATCAGCGCCCAGCAGGTCGCCAGAGGTTTCAGCCCCGGCCCGATGCCGGGCCAGCCCCCGATGGGCCGATAGAGCAAACACGCCGTTCCGCCGTCCTCCCCGCGGGCTGTCTCGGGTTTGGGGGCGGACGACGCCGACAATCCGGAGCCGCCACCCGTGACCGACCACCCAGGGTTCCTCGAAAAACACCACTTCCTGATCCGACGCCTGCACTCGCTCACCGGCATCGTGCCCATCGGTGTCTTCCTGATCGCCCACCTGGTCACCAACTCGTCCCTCGCCTGGGGCAAGCTCGGCCTGCGTGCCGACGGCGCGGGCATGGGCATCCAGGACGGCGGTTACGAGTACTTCCAGAAGGAAGTCTCCTGGATCAACACCGAGGTCCCGCACCTGCTGCTGATCGAGATCACCCTCTGGGTCTCCATCGGTTTCCACTCCATCTTCGGTTTCTACTACGCCCGCACCGGCAAGTCCAACACCGCCCGCTACCCCTACCAGGACAACCGGCGCTACACCCTCCAGCGCATCTCCGGCTACATCGGCATCCTCTTCATCTTCTACCATGTCGCCACCCTGCGCTGGGGCTGGACCTTCCTGGTCCCCGGCGGCACCAGATGGTCCCACGATTTCTCCGCCTCCACCCTCGTCGCCGCCCTGCAAGGCTCGACCGAGGGCTGGACCGCCGCGGGCCTCGCCGTCTCCCTCGGCTACTTCATCGGGGTGTCGCTGCTGGTCTTCCACTTCGCCAACGGGCTGTGGACCGCGGCCATCACCTGGGGCCTGACCGTCTCCGCCCAGGCCCAGAAGCGGTGGGGCGCGGTCTGCACGATGGTCGGCATCGGCCTGATGGCCGCCGCGTGGTCCGCCCTCGGCGCCGCCTTCGTCGGTGACTACAACAAGGCCAAATCCATCGAAGAGCGCCTCGGGGGAGTCCATCACACCGAGCCTCATGTGCTCGACACACAAACCGTCCGGGCCGCGGTCGATCCGGACTCCCAGCCCTGAACGATGCCTGTTCACAACGCCCCGGCCGGCCCCGATGAACGGCCGGCCCGCAAGAATCGAGGTTCGCAGTATGGCTGAACAGCGTGTGATCGTGGTCGGTGGCGGGCTTGCGGGCCTGGCGGCGTCCGTCCGCATCGCCGAGGCGGGCGTCCCCGTGGACCTCTTCAGCATGGTCCCCGTCAAACGCTCCCACTCCGTGTGCGCCCAGGGCGGCATCAACGCCTGCAACGAGGTCGCCCGCCAGCAGGGCTACTCCGAGTACGAGCACTTCGACGAGACCATCTACGGCGGCGACTTCCTGGCCGACCAGCACCCCGTCCTCGAGATGGCCAACTGGGCGCCCAAGATCATCGACCTGCTCGACCGCATGGGCGTGCCCTTCAACCGCACCGCCGAGGGCTTCCGCGACCTCCGCCTGTTCGGCGGCTCGCTCTTCAAACGCACCCACTTCTCCGGCGCCACCACCGGCCAGCAGCTCCTCTACGCCCTGGACGAGCAGACCCGCCGCTACGAAGCCGAGGGCAAGGTCAAGAAGTACGAGTTCTGGGAGTTCCTCTGGCCCGTGACCACGGGTGAAGGCTCGGACAAGCGCTGCGTCGGCATCGTCGCCCAGGACATGCGCACCATGCAGATCCGCGCCTTCCGCGGCGCGGCCGTGGTCATGGCCACCGGCGGCAACGGCCTCGTCTTCGGCAAGTCCACCAACTCGGTCATCTGCACCGGCGGCGCGGCCTCCCGCTGCTACCAGGAAGGCGCGTGGTACGGCAACCCCGAGATGGTCCAGGTCCACCCGACCGCCATCCCGGGCGCGGACAAGCTCCGTCTCATGTCCGAGTCCGCCCGCGGCGAGGGCGGGCGCGTCTGGGTGCCCCGCACCAAGGGCGACGCCCGCCGCCCCAAGGACATCCCCGAGTCCGAACGCTACTACTTCCTCGAGGAACGCTACCCCAAGTACGGCAACATCGTCCCCCGCGACATCGCCACCCGCGAGATCTTCGACATCTGCGTCAACGAGGGCCTCGGCGTCGGCGGCCGGAACGAGGTCTACCTCGACCTGACCCACCGCGACCCCGACTACCTCACCATGAAGCTCGGCGGCATCCTCGATATCTACGAGAAGTTCGTCGGCGAGAACCCCCGCTTCACCCCCATGCGCATCTTCCCCGCCGTCCACTACTCGATGGGCGGCCTCTGGACCGACTACACCCCCGGCGATTACACCCCCGCCGCCCCCCTGCCCGCCCACAAGTCCGGCGCCCCCATCCCCGTCGATCAGCAGCCCGGCCACGGCCTGACCATCGGCGCGCCCGGCAACATGATGACCAACATCCAGGGTCTCTACGCCTTCGGCGAGGTCAACTTCGCCTACCACGGCGCGAACCGCCTCGGCGCCAACGCCCTGCTCTCCTGCATCTTCGACGGCCTGTGCAACGGCGTGTCCGTCGTCAACTACATCCGCGACTCGGGCCTGCCCGGCGTCGATGCCCTGGACCAGGGCGTGTACGACCGCGTCGTCAGGCAGGAGCAGGCCAAGCACGACCGCCTCGTCGCCTCCGCCTCCGGCGGCACCGGAAACCCGGCCTTCAACCCCTACCAGATCGGCAAGGAACTCGGCGACGAGATGACCGCCGCCTCCACCGTCGTCAAGACCGGGGAACGCCTCGAACGCGCCCTGGCCAAGCTCGCCCAACTCCGCGAACGCTACGCCAAGGCCGAACTCGACGACGCCGCCGGCTGGACCAACCAGTCCCTCTCCTACGCCCGCGCCATCGGCGACATGCTCATCATGGCCGAGGCCATCCTCAAGGCCGGCCTGCTCCGCAAGGAGTCCCGCGGCGCGCACTACCGCAAGGACTACCCCGACCGCGACGATGTGAACTTCTACAAAACCTCCGTCGCCCGCTTCAACCCCGGCACCAACTCGTCCGACATCGAGTTCGTCCCCGTCAAGGGTCCGCTCGTCCAGCCCCGGTCCCGCACCTACGGAAAGACCGACGCCAAATCCGATCCCAAGCCCCAGCCCGCCGCGGCCGCCTCGTAATCCCGAAAGGCACCCATCATGACCGGCGCCCCAGCCCACGCCTTCGACGCAGAGATCCGCAAAGCCAACCGCGAACGCGCCAAGCCCGGCCGCTCGGTCGTCCTCAAAATCAGGCGCTGCGACGGCCCCGGCAAGCCCGACCGCTGGGAGTCCTTCAAGGTTCCCACCGAGTCCGGCTCCAATGTCATCTCCTGCCTCAAGTGGATCGCGGCCAACCCCGTCACCACCGACGGCAAAAGGACCACCCCCGTCGTCTGGGATTCCGGCTGCCTGGAAGAGGTCTGCGGCGCATGCACGATGGTCATCAACGGCCGCGTCCGCCAGTCCTGCTCCTGCCTCATCGACGAGTACGCCCCCGAGGAGGGCGACACCCTCACCCTCGAACCCATGAGCAAGTTCCCGGTCATCCGCGACCTCTGGGTCGATCGTGAACGCATGTTCGATTCCCTCAAGCGCGTCCGCGCCTGGGTCCCCATCGACGGCACCTACAACCTCGGCGCCGGCCCCAAGGAAACCCCCGAACAGCACCAGATGCGCTACGCCCTCTCCGAGTGCATGACCTGCGGCTGCTGCCTCGAAGCCTGCCCCCAGTACCTCAAGGAAGAGGACCCCGCCGACTGGAACAACGCCTTCATCGGGGCCGCCGCCCTCAGCCAGGCCCGCCTCTTCAACGAGCACGAGACCGGCAAGCGCCTCAAGCCCGACCGCCTGGAAGCCCTGATGGGCCCCGGCGGCGTTTCCGAGTGCGGCAACGCCCAGAACTGCGTCAAGGTCTGCCCCAAGGGCATCCCCCTGACCGAGTCCATCGCCGCCATCGGACGCGGAACCACCGTCCACGCCTTCACCCGCTTCTTCAAAGGCCGCTAGAGCTGTGGTGGCACAGGCGTCCCGCCTGTGTTCGCCCCGCGGGGCGACCAGCGGTTCGCCTCCGTGACGCCGCCGATGAAATCGGCGGATTCCCTTTCCCCCGAAGCAGGCCCAAAGCGTCAGAGAAAGAGCCGGCACGGAGCGCCGACCTACCAAAAATCCAACCGCCCCCGTCGCAGGCACGACGGGGGCGTGGTGGTGGGGGTGGATATGTTGCGAATGGGATGATCGGCCCGGAAAACTCAGCGCCGGCGACGCCCGCCGACCATGATCCCGCCCAGGCCCAGCAGAGCCATCGCGCCGGGGGCGGGCACCTGCGTGACCCGCATCGTGAAGATCGTCGCGTCATAGAGCGGGTTGTCCTTCGCGCCGATCACCATCTCGATCACGCTGCCCTCGACCACATCGAGCGACAGCGAGTACGAGATGCCCTGGAAGTCCATCAGGCCGACATCGTAGCTGAACACCGCCTCGCCATCGACGAGGATGTGCGCCTCGGTGCCGTCGCCGACCATGTTCAGCCCGAAGTACTCGTGATGGGCGATCAGGCCGCTCAGCGTCACCTCGCCGCTCACGGTGCTCACCCAGCGACGCGAAGCCCACTGCTCCTCCGCCACCACATTCGCGCTGGACCAGGGGGCGTTGGGGTGCATGCGGCTGCGGGTGATGACCGCGTACGAGCCGGGAACGCTGCCGTTCGCGGGATTGCCCGACGCGGCCTCGGAGTTGATCGCCCACCAGCCGGTGGTCGAGTCGTACGACGAGAGCTGGCGGAACTCCGAGATCGCCACCGACACCCCGCCGGAGGTGTTGATGTCCTCGAGGTTGTAGTAGCCGTAATGCCAGCCGTTCTCGCCCTGTGCGCCGTTGTAGTCGGCGACCGAGTCGGCGATCAGTACCGGGTTCGCCAAAGCCCCCCCGCAGATCCCCGCGAGCGCTACAACCGCGCAGACCTTTTTGGCCATGTCCATATCTTCTCCTCCTTTGGCACACGACGGGTTTGGCCCGCCGGGGCTCGTCCGGCCTGATACGCATGACGAGCGAACCGACCGATCCGATACGGAGAAGATGCCACACCGGATCGGGGGGGCAACCCAAAGCGCAAAAAATACTTCACTCGGAAGTCCTTGAGCGCCAAGACTTAGAAGTTTGTCTCAAGCGCTGCGGCCTGGTCCCAACGCCCCATTTGTGGGAACGGGGAGGAGCGGGGGGGGCGGTCAGGCCGTCAGATCCAGCACGCCCCCGGGCCGGTCTTCGTGGCCCCGCTGATCCGTCGCGCCAGACCGGTGCTCGATCCGATCCTCCCGCGCCTCTTCCTGGTCCGCGTCCGCCAGCGCCCGGACAGGTCCGAGAGCCTCAACTTCGCCCAGGATGGTCTCGAACCGATCCGATTCCGCGGCTCGGCCCTTGCCCGACGACTTCGCCCTGGCTTCCTCCGGCCTTCTGCTCACGGCGGCCCGATGAGCGGCCTGTGCCGCGATCTGGTTGGTGATCGGATCCAGCATCACCCACAGTATCGACAAAGAAACCCGCGCCGGGCCAGCCGACGCGGGTGATTTTGCAGGGGGATGCCGTAGGTTATCGGCGGCGCTTGCCCATCGCCAGCACGCCCAGGCCCACCAAGGCCATGGAGGAGGGGCTGGGAACGCTGCTGGTGATCACGGCGTTGAACCGCGTGCCGTCGAAATGGGCGCTGTCGATCGGGTCGATCGCGAAGTCGATCACTGAGCCGATGCTGATGTTCTGGAAGAGCATCAGGGACAGGCCGGCCGAGTTATCGGGGTTCAGATCGGCGATGAGCTGCTTGACCCCATCGACGAAGACATGCAGACGCACGCCGTCACCGAGGTTGTGGGAAGGGCCGCGGAGCATGTCGATGGCGATCTCGACCGGGCCGGACATGTTGCTGGTCCACCGGCGGACGGCCCAGTGGTCAGTGCCCTCGCCTTCGACCGCGTACGCCCAGGGGTGCATGAACACCGAGTCGATCAGGGTCAGCGGACCCCCAGGGGTGTTGTCCACCCACCAACGACCCAGGGAAGCATCCCAGTTGGTCATCACCTCGAAGTCGGCCGGGGTGTACGCGGCATCGACATTGCCGTCGTAGTACCCGTAAGTCCAGCCGTTCTCACCCTGGTTGCCGTTGAAATCCTCGAACGAGTCGGCGATCTTGTAAGGTCCGCCGCTGAAGCCGGCCGCGGCCGCGCCTGCGATCAGCGCGACGGCGCTCACTGCCGTCAGAATCTTTGCATCTCTCATCGCACACTCCCATGTGGTCAGTGCCGCCGGATGTGGCGGGTTCTGGTGTGGAAGGAATGTGCCCCATAAAAACGCATGTGCCAGCCAAGTCAGCAGAAATCCTCCCATTTCTCCATGTTCCCCAGAGCGTCGTGCTCACGCTTGCCCCCGGGCAGACACGAACCCTCCAAAGGGAGGGTCCGCGGAGGGTGCTTGCTTGAGATTCGTGCGGGGGAGGAGGGGAAATGGGTCAGATCCCCAGCGTATTCATCCCGCAGTCCACATAGATGTTCTCGCCGGTCACGCCGCTGGCGAGGTCGCTGGCCAGGTAGACGGCGGTCTTGCCCACATCCGATCCTTCCACGCCGCGCCGGAGGGGGCCTTTGGTGCGGGCCATCTCGTCCATCATGTCCACGCCGCCCACGGCCGAGCTGGCCAGGGTCCTGAGGTATCCACCGGAGATCGTGTTGACCCGGATGCCGTACTCGCCCAGCTCGAACGCCAGGTAGCGGCTGGTGGCCTCCAAAGCGGCCTTGGCCACGCCCATCACATTGTAACCGGGGACCACTTTTTCCGCCCCGTAGTAGCTCATCGCCATGATGGACCCGCCCCCGCCCGCGGCCATCTGCTCCTTCGCCCGCCCGGCCATGGCCGAGAGGGTGTAGGCCGAGATGTCCACCGCGTCGAGGTACGCCTTCCGCGGCGTGTGGCAGAACTTGCCCGGCTGGAGCCATTCCCGGTCGGCGAAGGCGATGGAATGAACCAGGAAGTCCAGACGGGGAAAATCCTTCTTGTACCGCTCGAAGAGGGCGTCGAGATCATCGTCCTTGCCTGCGTCGCAGGGGCACAGCCAGGGGTTGGGGGCGATCTTCTCGACCGCCTTGCCGGTCCGCCGCTCGTTCTTCTCGCCGGGGATGTGGGCGTAGGCGCAGGTCGCGCCGTGCTCGGTCAGGGCCTGGGCGATGTGGAATGCGTACGACCGGTCGTTGGCGACCCCGACGATCAGACCCTGCTTGCCGTCCAGAAGACCCATGCCGACTCCTTAGGTAGACCGGCTCTCCGAGCCGGTTCTTCTTTCCCGGATCAAGAGACCCGGCTCGGCGAGCCGGGCCACCGGGCCACGGGCATCATAGGAAACCGGCCCGCGTAGCATCGCCCGATGCTCACGATCGACACCATCGATCCCAACGCGGTCCCGCTGTCCGATCTGGCGGCGGCGGTTTCACGCACGGGGTATGTCCGCCGCCTGCTCGAACTGGCCCGCGATGAGGACCTGGGCGTGCCCCCGCGCGACCTGACGGGGGAGCTGACCTTCTCCCGGGACGACCGCCGGCGGGTGCGTCTGGTCGCCCGCTCGCCCGGCGTGGCCGCGGGTCTGGCGTTTCTCCCCAAGATCATCTCGATCTTCGCGGAGGCCGGGGAGCCGATCGCGTTCCGGGGCCTGCGCCACGACGCCGAGCCGATCCGCCCCGGCGACACGCTGGCCGAGCTGGAGGGCAGCGCCCGGGCCATCGTCCGCATCGAGCGGACGCTGCTGAACCTGACCGCCCGGCTCTGCGGCGTGGCCACGCGCACCGCCGCGTTCGTCCGGGCGATTGACGGCACCAGGGCTTGCATCTGCGACACCCGCAAGACCACGCCGGGCATGCGCCTGCTGGAGAAGTACGCCGTGCGCTGCGGCGGCGGCGTGTGCCACCGGCTGGGCCTGCACGACGCCGTGCTGGTCAAGGACAACCACATCGCGGGCGTGGCCCCGGAGCGTCTGGCTGCGATGCTCGCCGATGTCGCGGCGAAGGCCAGGAGCGGCGGCGGGATGCTCCGCTTCGTGCAGGTCGAGACGGACACGCTGGAGCAGTTCGACCATGTGCTGGGCCTCCCCGCCGGGCTGATCGACATGGCGCTGCTGGACAACATGACACCCGAGATGCTGCGCGAGGCCGTCCGGCGGCGTGACGCGCAAGCGCCGCGCCTGATCCTGGAAGCCTCCGGCGGCGTGACGATGGACACCGTCCGCGCCATCGCCGAGACCGGCGTGGACCGCATCTCCGTCGGCGGCCTGACCCACCAGGCGGTGTCGCTCGACCTCGGTCTGGACGCGGTGTGAACCGACTCCCCCTTGAATCCCGGGCGTGGTCCGGACGACAAGCCGCGACTGCAAGGGAGCGGCCGCTCGACGCAACACGGCCGTCGCGGCGTGCAAACGACAGCGGAGTGAAAGCCTGTTCCTTTGCGGTCGCGGCTGGTGGATGGACAGGAACCACACCCGAAAATCAAGCGGGATCCGCATGAACGGGCAGCATGGCCACCCCGAGGATCTGACCGGCTGGGCGACGGCCATCGAATCGGCGTTGCCCGGCATCGACCGCTGCTGCGTGTCGCGCGTCGTTGTCTACGCCAAGACCGGCAGCACGCAGGACGCCGCGTGGCGGCACCGACCCCAGACCCCGGAAGCCGGCGGCGTGGTCGTGGTCGCCTCGATCCAGACCGACGGCCGCGGCCAGCGTGGGCGTCGCTGGCAGGACGGCGACGCGAGAACACTGCCCGTGTCGTTCGCGCTGTGCACCGACCTCACCGATGTCGCCCTCTCGGCCCGCGCCGGGCTGGCCGCGCTGGACGCCTGCCGACTGGCCGCCCCCGGGGGGGGCGCGGACATCCGCATCAAGTGGCCCAACGACATCGTGGCACGGGACGCATCCGGCGACCGCAAGCTCGCGGGCGTGCTGATCGAACGGCGCGACGGCGCGGCCATCGTGGGCGTTGGCGTCAATGTGTCGCAGACAGCCGGGGAACTGGCGGAGCACGGGCTGCCCGGCGCGTGCTCGCTCGCCATGCTCGGCGGCAAGACCAACCGCCTCATGCTCACGATCGACCTGGTCGCGGCCATGAGCCGCTGGCTGGCGGCGGATGATGAGGCGGTGCGGGAACACTGGGCCGCGCACGACGCGATGGTCGGCACGCGCCGGGCGTTCGTGGTGGGGGGGGAGCGGGTCGAGGGCGTGGTGACGGCGATTGATCCGCTCGACTCGATCACCGTGGGCGAGCGTGCCTTGCCGGTCGATCGGACGACCACGGCAGGGGATGATACGGATCGCACTTGAATCCCGGGCGTGGCTTGGATGACAAGGTCACGCCCGCGATGAGTCCTCGAATCGTGGGGTTCTCCTCCCCCGCTCGCTGACGCTCGGGGCTTGTAGAACACCCCGTCGCTGACGCTCCGGGCTCGTCATGCGTTCCACGGGTTGCGCTGCGCTCCACCCGTGGCTACTCACGCTCGCCCCTTCGGGGCTTTGATGTGGATCAGTCCCAATCGATTGTTTCTCCCACCGCCATCCGGAACCAGGACCACACATCGTCGAATGTCTCACGCTGTTCCCAGCCGGGGGAGGCGAAGTCATGCACGATGAACACTTTCTCTCCATGACCCTTTTCCCAGCAGGCGACATCGTCGCAGTCCTGCCTGAAAGCGAACGGAAAGAGTTGGCGATCCGTGTACCTGCGCGCCAAGCCCCGGGCGTCTTCCAGCGCTTGTTCACCTTCCATGAGATGCCAAGGCGTGAGGTGAATAATCCCTTGTTCGACCAGCCGACAGAATGATCTCGGGTAGGTCAGCCAAGAGGGACGCATCGTTTCGGGCAAAATGAAGCGTGTGTCGCTCATGATCAAGTGATACCTAAAGCTTGCCCGTGAACACGGAAATGCGAGAAACGCGGTCACAGCAGCCGCTTGATGTGCTTGCCGATCTCCACCGCCTCTTCCTGCGTCAGCGTGCCGGGACGCCACTGGAACTCCAGGCCGGGTCCGTTCTCCTTGTCCGGCTTGCCCTGCACGGGGATGCCGCGGCCCTTGAAGCGGGGGATGACATGGAAGTGGACATGGGGCACGGCCTGGCCGGCGTCGGCCCCGTTGTTCTGGAGGATGTTGACGGATTCGGCCCCGGTGATCTTCCTGAGGGCGCGCACGATGCGGGGCAGAACCCTGCCCACGGCCGCCGCGTACTCGTCGGACAGCGTGTCGATGGTCTCGGCCGGCTCCTTGGGGATGACCAGCGCGTGGCCCTCGCTCAGGGGGTTGATGTCGAGGATGGCGATGACATGGTCGTCCTCGTAGATCTTGTGGGCGGGGACTTCGTTGCGGATGATTTTCGAGAAGATGGAGTCAGTCATGGCCCATCGTAGTGGGGGAGCGGCCCCGGTTCCGGGCCGAGGGGGCGGGAAGTGAAGGGGTGCGTAGAATCGTCCATGCCCACGGAGGGGACCATCCCGGCGTCCGCCCCGACCGATGCGCCGCCGCGCGCCGTTATCCGGCGGCTGCCCACCCTGCTGGTGAATCAGATCGCCGCGGGTGAGGTGATCGAGCGCCCGGCCTCCGTGGTCAAGGAGGTCGTGGAGAACGCCATCGACGCCGGCGCGACCCGCATCGTGGTGGACCTGGAGGGCGGGGGGGTCGAACTGATCCGCGTCTCGGACGACGGCCACGGCATTCCTCCGGACCAGATGCCCCTGGCCGTGGCCCCGCACGCCACCAGCAAGATCCAAGCGGCCGACGACCTCGACCGGATCGGCACGATGGGATTCCGGGGGGAGGCGTTGGCGTCGATCGCCTCGGTGTCCCGCCTGCGCATCCTGTCGCGTGCCCGGGGCGAGGCGGAGGGACGGGAGATTTCGGTGGAGGGCGACCACGCCGCCGAGCCGCGCCCGGCCGCGCGGGCGGTGGGCACTACGGTCGAGGTTCGCAATCTCTTCTTCAACACCCCGGCGCGGCGCAAGTTCCTCCGCACGCCCGGCACCGAGCAGACCCGCTGCCTCGACTGGATCAAGGACCTGGCGATGGCCCACCCCGCGCTGGCCGTCCGCTGCGTGTGCGACGGCACGGCCCGGCTGGATCTTCCGCCGGACCAGACCCCCCGCGATCGCGCCCTGGCGATCCTCGGCAAGGAACTCGACGGGCAGTTGCTGGAAGTGTCCGTCGATCGGATGGGCGACGACCGCGGCGTGCTGGTCTGGGGGCTTGTCGGCCTGCCGTCCATCGCCCGCGCCACGGCCAAGGCCCAGCACCTGTTCCTCAACGGGCGCACCATCCGGGACCGCACGGTCCAGCACGCCCTGCGCGAGGCCTACCGCGGGCTGATCGAGCCGGGGCGGCACCCCACGGCCGTGCTGATGATCGAGATGTCGCCCGGCGCGGTGGATGTCAATGTCCACCCGGCCAAGCTGGAGGTCCGGTTCCGCGACCAGTCGATGGTCCACCGGGCGATCTACCACGGCGTGCGCGATGCGCTCCGCAAGGCCGATGTCACGCCGACGGCGTTGCAGCGCCTGCCGGGGCTGGGGTCCGGCTTTGGGAGTGGTGGGGGGGGTGGGGGAACGGCGATCCTGCCGCCGTCGTATCCCGGGGCCGCCCGCCCGCCCGTGCCGGTGGAGCAGCAGGTGGACCGGCTGGTCGAGTTTCTCCGGGCGCGGCCCACGCCGGAGACGCCGGAGACCGAGGAGCCGGAACGCCTGCGCGAGGAGATCCGCCGCGTGCTGGACGAGCCGGTGCCGGGCGCGCTCGCGGGGGGGGGGTGGGGTGAGTGGGGTGAGGAAGAGCGTCGGCACGGGGTGCCGACCGGCGAGATGCCGCGTGTCCGTCCGGCCGATCGGGTCTTGCAGGTTCACTCCAGTTATCTCATCACCCAGGACGCGCACGGCGTGGTCATCATCGACCAGCACGCCCTGCACGAGCGCGTGATGTTCGAAAAACTGCTGGCCCGCGTGACCGGCTCCGGGGGGGGCGGGGGGGCGGGGGGGCTGGAACGCCAGCAACTCCTCACGCCCATCGTGATCGAGTCGAACCGGGACACGGTCGGCGCGTTGGAGGAACTCACGCCGCTGTTCGATCGGCTCGGCTTCGAGATCGCGGCGCTTGGGCCACGCTCGGTCGGCGTGCGGGCGGTGCCTTCGTTCCTGGTCTCCCGCGGCGTGGAACCCGGCGCGTTTGTCGAAGAACTTCTGGACAGGGCCGTTGAGGAGGGCTTCACACCCGACAGCGAGGAGGCTCTGCACGAGGTGTTGGACATGATGGCCTGCAAGGCCGCCGTCAAGGCTGGCGACCGGCTCAGCGACGACGAGATGGACGAGCTGATGCGCCTGCGCGAGACCGTGGAGCGATCCGGCAGTTGCCCGCACGGCCGGGCCACCACCGTGCGCCTGACCATCGCCGAGCTGGAACGCCTGTTCGACCGGCGCTGAGGCCGGACCCGACGCTGCCTCCCGCACCCCCCGCGTCCCAACCTCCGCGCACGAGAAACGGCGTCGCGCTGCGTGGGCGCGACGCCGTTCTGGAAAACACGGGCCGAGCGTGCGCCCGTGGTTGTTGGGAGGGGACGGGGGGGTCAGCCCGCGTGCATGGCGAGCTGGTTGATGGAGGACTCGGCCAGCCTGGTCAGATCGGTGTCGGTCTGCCGCTCCTCTTCCAGCGTCTGGGTGAGGAGGGCGTGGGCGTCATCCATGCCGAGCAGCTTGGCGTAGGCGCGGAGGGTGCCGTAGGTGGCGATCTCGTAGTGCTCGACCTTCTGGGCCGCGCAGATGATCGCGGCGTCGCGGGCGTCGGGCTCGCCCTCTTCCTTGAGGATCTCGGACCCTTCCTCGATCAGGCCTTCCATCGCCTTGCAGCGGTGCCCGCCGGGGCGGTAGTCCAGCGTGCCGAAGATCGTCTCGATCCGCGTCGCGTGGGCGCGGGTCTGCTTGAGGTGGTCGCGGATGGCCTTCTTGAGTTCGGGGTTGGTCGCCCCGGCCTCCATCTTCGGCAGGGCCTGGATGAGCTGGTTCTCCGCGCTGTAGATGTCCTTGAGCTGGGAGACGAAGACTTTGTGGAGATCATCGAGCTTGACCGACATGGGGTGATTCCTTTCTTGCGTGCGGAGGCGGACGCCGGGCCGACAAGCGGCCCGACGGCCGACCTCCGGAACCGGGATCAGGCGTGGGAGACTTTCTGGGCGTTGTGGCGCTCGAAGACATCCCGGGCGGACTTGCGCTCGTCCGCGTTCTCGCACTCGACGCCGACGAGCACGCTGCCGCGTTCGATGGCGTCCTCGTAGTGCTTGATCTCGTGCTCGGGGATGGCCAGGCCGATCAGCCCGCCGAGCACCGAGCCGCCCGCGGCGCCGGCGCCCGCGCCGGCCAGGGCCGCGATCAGTGGCCCGGCGACGACCAGGCCCGCGCCGCCGGTGGCCACCGCGCCGACCAGGGTCAGCCCGGCCACCACCGCGCCGATGGCACCGCCGGCGCCCGCGCCGATGGCGACGCCCTCGGCCATCTTGTTGCCCGACTGGACGCCGAAGCTGTCGGCGTCGAAGTCGTCGGACGCGATGAAGCTGATCTTGGACGCCTCGAAGCCGGCCGCCACGAGGGACTCCAGGGCTCGCGCCGCGTCGGGGTGCGTCTCGAAGATCGCGGTCAGTACCTTGCTCATGAAAACCTCCCGGGTCTTGGGCCGGCGGCGGAATGCCACCGGCGATGACATACCTTCCCATGCCGGGATGCAGCCGGCGTGAGTCCGGGATGAATCGGAAAAAACATGGGAACCCCCCGAACGGGGGTTCCGCGTCCGATCGTGTCGGGCGGTCACCACTCCACGGTGTCGAGGTGGCGGCAGAGGTGCCAGGCGGTTGGGAAACGCTGGTGGATCAGCGAGCGCTTCAGCCCGCAGCAGATCGACTTGACGATCGGCGGCTGGCCCGCGTAGGTTTTTTTCCCTCCGACGGCGTCGTAGAAGATGCGGACGAGATCGACGACATCCTCGCGGATGTTCCAGCCGGCAACCTTGCCACGGTCGTACAGATCGACGAGCTTGACCTCGAAGTGGATGCCGCGGCGGCGGACGAGGACATTGCCCGCGTGCAGGTCGCCGTGGTACTCCTTGCGCTCGTGCATGAGGGCCAGGCCGCTGGAGACGGCGTAGAGCAGGTGCAGGGCCTCGAAGACGGAGAGACGCTTTCCCGGCGCGTCGGCGACATAGTCGGGCAGCAGGCGTCCCTCGACGAACTCGGAGATCAGCACCGTGACGGGGCGGCCCTGGAGGCGCACGGTCTCGGCGTGGTGGTACTGGATGACGATGGGGCAGTCGCGCAGGCGTTCGAGCTTGCGGGCGTAGTAGACGGCCGCCTTGTCCTTCTCGTTGCGCTCGGGGAAGAACAGCTTGGCGGCGCGGGGCGCGCCGGTCAGGCGTTCGGTGACGAGGTAGACCTCGCCCTCCCAGCCCGAGCCGATGAAACCGTCCACGCGATACTTGCCCGCGAGGACGCGCCCCGTGGTGATGCCGAACTTCGAACTCGGCTCGGTGGTGCTCACGGTGGGGGTGGTGGTGCGTGGTGGGCGGTCAGGCGTTGTCCAGCAGCGCGACGGCCTGGAAGGGCTTGCCCTCGAGCATCTCCAGCGAGGCCCCGCCGCCGGTGGAGACATGGGTGAGCCTGTCGGCCACGCCGAAGACCTCGGCCGCGGCCGCGGAGTCTCCGCCGCCGACGATCGAGACCGCCCCGGCTGCGGTGGCCTCCGCGATGGCCTCGGCCACCACACGGGTGCCCACGCGGAACGGGCGCCACTCGAACACGCCCATCGGGCCGTTCCAGACGATGGTCCTGGAACTCTTGATGACCTGGCTGAACTGGTGCCGGGTCTTGGGGCCGATGTCCAGGCCCATGAAGCCCTCGGGGATGCGGTCCTCGAACTCGCTGATGTCGCCGACGCTCTCGGAGAACACGGTCGAGCACACATGGTCGGTCGGCAGGAACAGGTCGGTCCTGGACTCGCCCGCCAGATCAAGGATGCGCTTGGCGTCGTCGAGGCGGTCCTCCTCGACGCGGGAGGCGCCCACCTCGCGCCCCAGGGCCTTGAGGAAGGTGTAGGCCATCGCCCCGCCGACGATGATGTTGTCGGCCTTGGGCAGCAGGTGCTCGATGGCGGGCAGCTTGTCGGAGACCTTCGCGCCGCCCAGCACCACCGTGAAGGGCTTGGCGGGGTTGGCCAGCGCCTCGGAGAGGTACTTGATCTCCTTCTCGACCAGGAAGCCGGACACGCGGGGCTTGCCCGACATCGCCTGCGGCAGGGCCACCATCGAGGCGTCGGGGCGGTGGCAGGTGCCGAAGGCGTCGTTCACATAGACATCCGCGTAGGCCGCGAGTTTGGCGGCGAAGGCGGGGTCGCCCTTCTTCTCGCCCTTGTGGAAGCGGAGGTTCTCCAGCAGCAGCGCCTCGCCGTTGTTGAGCCTGGCCACGGCGTCGGCGGCGGCCTGATCGGTGCAGTCCTGCGAGGGGAAATGGATCGGCTTGCCCAGCAGCTCGCCCAGGCGCTCGGCGACGGGGCGGAGGCTGTCCCCGGCCTGGTATCCCGTGCCGTCCGGGCGTCCGAGGTGGCTGGCGAGGACGGCGCGCCCGCCGCGGTCAATGACGGACCTGATGGTGGGGATGGCGGCCCGGATGCGACGGTCGTCGGTGATCCGGCCGTCCTTGAGCGGAACATTGAAGTCCACGCGGATGAACACGCGCTTGCCGGTGACATCGACGGCGGCGATGGAGTTCTTGGGCATGGGTCGGCTCCTGGGTCGTGCCCGGCGGAGCCGTTGTCGGCCGCGGCCGGGCGGCGTGCTTGGGGGATGTGGCTCGGCCGCGGGGGGGGAGGGGGGGGGTCAGTTCTGGCCGAGGATGTCGCGGGACTTGGCCCGGACGGCGCCGGTCTGCGACAGCAGCCGGTCACGCAGGCGGTTGAGTTCGGCGCGGACGGAGGCGTCGATCAACTGGTCGCCCATGCGGATCTTGATGCCGCCGATCATCGAGGCGTCGGTGTACGGGTGGATGACGACTTCCTTGTGCAGGGCCTCGGCCAGACGGCGTTTGATCGAGTCCAGCTCACCCTGGCCGATCGGGGCCGCGGTGAACACATCGACCTCGATGCGTCCGAAGCGGTCCTGCACCAGCATGTCCAGCGCGGTGGTGATGGGCGCCAGGTGGGCCAGCCGCTCCTTGCGGTTGAGCAGACGGAGGAACGAGAGGGTCTGGTCGGAGATCTTGCCCTGGAAGACCCTGGCGAGGAACGCGTCCCGCTTGCCGGCGTCGATCAGGCGGGAGGCGAGCACCTCGGACAGGTCCTTGTCGGCCCGGGACATCTCCAGGATGTCCTCGAGTTCGCCGAGGACCGACTCGGTGGTGCCGGTCTTCTCCGCGGCTTCGAACATCGCGCGGGCGTAGACATTGGCCAGGGCGTCGGGGGCGGTCTCAAGCAGGGGCATCGTCGTCTCCGGTAGTTCCGTAGGGCCGAGTTGCACTCGGCCTCTTCCGTCAGAAGGCCGAGTGCAACTCGGCCCCACAAGAAAACGGATCAGGCGTTGGCGGCCTTGAGTTCGGCCAGCGACTCATCCATCAGACGCTGCTGGTCGCCGGCGGAGACCTCCCGCTGGAGGATCTTGCCGGCCATGGCGGTCGCGATGAGGACGGACTCGGAATAGATCTCGGCCAGTGCCTGCTTCTTGGCGGCCTCGATGTCGGCCTTGGCCTTCTCGCGCATCGCGTTCAGGTCCGCGTCGGCCCTGGCCTTGAGTTCGGCGGCCATGGCGTTCTGCTGCGAGCGGGTGGCCTCGAGCATCTTCTGGGCCTCGGCGCGGGCCTCGGCCAGGTTGCGCTCGTACTCGTCGAGGGCCTCCCGCGCCTGCTTGCGGGCCTGCTCGGCGGACTCGATCTCGCTGCGGATCTTGGCGGCCCGCTCGTCGAGGGCGCCGGTGACCTTGGGCCACACCACCACGCCGAGGAAGGCCGCGGCGAGGGCGAAGACGATCAGGGCGGTGACGCCGGTGGCGATGCCCTGGGCCTTGCTCGGGACGGCCCCGACCTCCTCCGCGGCGGAGGCGGCGGTGCAGGCAAGGGTCAGAACGGTGATCGCGAGAGCGCGAGGGTGGATGCTCATATCGGGTTGCTCCTGCACGGCCGGGGCCGTGGTTCGAGGTTGGCAAACCGCCGGGCGCGCCTTCCGGCGGGCCCGGCGGTGGATCGTCTGGATCAGGCGGCGAGGAAGCCGGCGGCGACGGCGAAGAGCGTCGCGCCTTCGATGAACACCGCGAGAATGATCGCGGCGATCTGGATCTTGCCGGCCATCTCGGGCTGGCGGGCCATCGACTCGGTCGCGCCCTTGCCGATCAGGCCGATGCCGATGCCCGCGCCGAGGACGGCCAGGCCGCCGCCGATGACCGCGAGGCCCTTGCCCGTGCTCGGGCCGGAGACCACGGCATCCTGGGCCATGGCGGTGGCGGGGAGAGCGGCCAGGACGCCGACGGGGAGAAGCTTGCTGATCAGGGACATTCGTTCGTTCCTTCCTTACCTGTTGACTGAATCGTCATACGAGAAGCGGGTTTCGACGCGCCCGTTCCGGGACGCGTGACGGCGTGTCAGGCGTGCGCCGCGTGGCCGTGATGGTCGTGCGCGTGATCGTGGTGCTCGTCGTGGTCGTGGTCCATCAGGGCGATGAACACGGTGACGAGGAACATGAAGATGAACGCCTGCATGAAGGCCACGAACACCTCCAGCAGGAAGATCGCGAATCCTCCCGCCACCGCGATCAGCGTCACCGGACCCTGAAGAAGCAGGCCCTTGCCCACCACCATGCCCGCGAAGCCGATCAGCGTCGCCAGCAGGATGTGGCCCGCGGTCATGTTCGCGAACAGACGCAGCGCCAGGGCGAACGGCTTGATGATGAACTGCCCGAGCAGTTCGAGCACGAAGACCACGATCGACGCCGGGAACGGCGCCCCCGCGGTCATGTGCTTGAAGAAGCCCACGACCCCCAGGTGGCGGATCGCCATCAGGTTGAAGAACACCATCGCGATCACCGCCAGCACGCCGGTCACCCAGATGTTCTGGGTGGCCGTCCCGCCGAACGGGGTCGCGTGGTTCGCCCTCCAGTCGCTGTTGACCAGGTGGAGCAGGTCGAGGATGGGCACCAGCCCCAGCATGTTGTTGACCAGGATGAACCAGAAGATGGTCCACAGGAACGGCATGAGCTTGTCCGTCCGGGCGCCCAGCAGCGGGCGGGCGAACTCTTCACGCAGATAGACGCAGATGACTTCCAGGGCGTGGGCGAAGCGGTTCTTGGTGACATAAGCCTCGGCGCCCTCGCTCGCCGGGCCGGTGGCCACCTGGCGGGAGAACCACAGACCGACCACCACGATGATGACCAGGCTGAGCACCAGGTTGCCCTGGTTGCCCGACCACAGCCAGTAGCCCGACTCGGACACCCAGAACTTGTGGTTGTACACATGGTCCGCGGGGCTTGACGCGGCCATCGTGAACAGGCTCGAAAGCGGACTCGACAGCATCAGAGGCTCCTCCGAGCGGGCGTGGCAGCACCGCTCCGGGGCGAAGTGGATTCGGAAAGTTCGGGTTTGATCGTGCGCTCCCGGGCTTGGAGCTGCCAGACCGCCACGCACGCCTCGGCGGTGGTCAGGATCATCATCGCGGACAGCAGGGCGTGGACCACGGGCCGGCGGGGCAGGCCCAGCACCTCGATCAGCACCAACATGCCCACCATGCCCAGCAGGGTCCGCGCGCCGGTGATGCCCAGCACGCCCAGACCCCAGACCTCATCCTTCAGCAGCCACGGCCCGAGCATGGCCGGCACGCTCAGCAGTCCGCCCACCACGATCACCATGCCGAGGCTCGCCAGCGCGAACCCCTCGGCCCCCGACCGAGCCGCCAGACCCAGGCCGATGCTCAGCGCACACAGGGTCGCCACGCCCATGATCAGGGCGAAACGGCGACGGCGGATGGGGGCGACAGGAAGGGTCAACTGCGACTCCGAAACGGTGCCCGGTCTGCGCGAAAAACCGACGAACCCACCCGGCCCCGAGACCGCCCGTGGTGGGGAGCGATGGTAGGGGGGTCGTCCGGCGGGGGCGAGTCGGGACGCTATTTCTTGGCGCCCGCCCCGGGGGCTTTGGAGGGGCTTGAACCAGCCGCGCGATCCTCCTTCGAGAGCCGGTGGATCAGTCGCACCAGACCGACGACCATCCCCAGGCACAGCCCGATCACGAGGCCCACCGGCGTCCAGCCGAACTGGCGATCCGCCAGCCAGCCCAATCCCCCCCCGGCGGCGATGACCACCAGAAAGTCGATGCCGATGGCCAGGGCCTTGCCCGCCTCCCCGATCGATCCGCTCATCACGGACGGCTTTTTCGGCTCCAGAGAAGGGTGCTGAACAGGCTCACGCAGCACCTGGGGGATCTCCAGACGCGGATCCCGTCTCGGGCGTTGATCGGCGGGTTCCTCGGCGGTCATATCACCACCCGCATTGCGATCCGGCGTGCCTCCGTCGCCGCCTCCTTGAGTTTGGTCAGGTCGGTGCCCGAGCCTTGGGCGGCGTCGGGGCGTCCGCCGCCCTTGCCGCCGAGGATCTCGGCGACGCTCCGGACCCAGTCGCCCGCCTTCAAGCCCTTGTCGATCAACGGCTTGGGCACGACGCCGACCACGGAAACCCGCCCGGCCTGCTCGTCCGGCGACAGGATCATGACGGCCTTCGTCGGGCAGGCCTGGCGGACGGTGTTGATCGCGGCCTCTAAGGCGGCCCGGTCGGACCCCAAGTCCAGCACCGCCACGACCACCGGCTCGGGCGAGCCGCTCGAAGAGGCCGCGATGCCCGCGGCGGCCTTCTGGGCCTCGGCCGCCTTGGCCGCCGCCGCCGCCTTCCCGGCCTGCTTGACCCGCTCCTGCACCCCCCCCAGCTTGGTCCGCAGGCCGGCCTTGCGCACGGCCGGCAGGGTCATCTGGTCGATCCGGGCGGAAATTTCCTGGGCGGCCTTGGCCAGATCGGCGTCCGGCACGCGGGCCAGGGCGTCGATCTCGGCGTTGAGGCTGTCCGCGGCCTGCTCGGCCGCCATGGCGGGCACGCCGGTCAGGGCCGAGATGCGCCGCACCCCCTTGGCGATGCCCTCCTCGCTGGTCAGGGCGAAGGCCCTGGCCTGCCCGGTGGATTCCAGGTGGGTGCCGCCGCAGAACTCGATGGACAGGGTCGGCCAGCGTTCCGAGCCGGGGTCGGCCAGCAGGTCGGCGACGGGCGCGCCGATCGAGACCACGCGGACGGGGTCGGGGTAGGCCTCGCCGAACACGGCCCGCAGGCCGTTGACGCCCTTCGCCGCGTCGAGCGGGGCGACCTCGGCGAACACGCCCAGGTCGGCGGAGATGGCGTTGCGGACGATGGTCTCGACCCGGCCCAGCTCCTCGGGCGTGACGGGCTGGTTGTGGGTGAAGTCGAAGCGCAGGCGGTCGGGGTCCACCAGCGAGCCGCGCTGGTCCACCTCGCCCCCGATCACTCGTCGCAGCGCGAGGTTCAGCAGGTGCGTGGCGGTGTGGTTCGCGGCGGTGCGGTCGCGCCGGGCGTGATCGACCACGCAGGCGACATCGTCGCCCACGGAGAGCTGGCCCTTGGTGACATGGCCGATGTGGACGACATAGCCGCCGAAGGCCTGGGTGTCCTCGACCTTGAAGTTCCCGCCGCCGTTGCGGTTGTGGTCGCGGGTGACGGTCAGGTCGCCCTGGTCGCCCACCTGGCCGCCCATCTCGGCGTAGAAGTTGGTTTTGTCGAGCACGATGCCGACGCGCCGGCCGATGGTCGAGGCGTTGGCGTGCTGGTCGAAGTTCTGGCCGTTGAAGATGGCGCGGACGGAGGCGCGGATCTCGCGGGCGGTGAACTTGGACGACTCGTCGGTGGGCCTGACATTGAGCTTGGCCAGCGAGGCGGTGTGCTCGGCGCGGAACTCCAGCCGGTCGCCCCCGTCCTTGCGTCCGCCCTGGCGGGAGCGTTCTTTCTGCTCTTCCATGGCGCGGTCGAAACCGGCCTTGTCGACGGTCAGGCCGCGCTCGTGGGCCATGATCTCGGTGAGGTCGAAGGGGAAGCCGTAGGTGTCGTAGAGCTTGAAGGCGTCGGCACCAGCAATCGTCGGCCGCGCGGGTGTCGGGTAGCTCCGCCAGTCCGTGACGAATGCGAAGCCATGAAGAGTTCCGGCATTGCTGTGAATAGCGTTGTGCTGTTCGGACGCCCAAGTGCTTGCGAACTTGTCACGCCTTGCGAAATCGATGCTGGCTTGATTTGCCAAGTCATTAAACAGGCCGATCCCGCGGTCCAGCGTCCGCCCGAAGCTCGCCTCCTCCTCCGCGATGATCCCGCGCACCTTTTCCGGGTCTTTCTTCAACTCCGGGAACGCATCGCCCAGCGACGCGACCACGGTGGGCACCAGCCCCGCCAGGAAACCCTCCGGCGCACCCAGCTTCTGCCGCCCGTAGCGCACCGCCCGACGCAGGATGCGGCGCAGCACATACCCGCGGCTCTCGTTGCTGGGCATCTGCCCGTCGGTGATGGCGATGGTCAGCGTGCGGATGTGGTCGGCGATGACGCGGTAGGCCTCGTCCACGCCGTCGGCATCCTCGGTGCCGAGTTTCCCGGCGTACGGGCGCGCGCCGGTGATCTTGCGGATCGCCTCGAAGATCGGCCCGAACACATCGGTGTCGTAGTTGCTCAGTTTGTCCTGAAGCACGGAGACGATGCGCTCCAGGCCCATGCCGGTATCCACATGCTTGTCCGGCAGCGGGTTGAGCGTGCCGCCCTCCACCCGGTCGAACTGGATGAACACATTGTTCCAGACTTCCAGAACATTGGGGTCGTCCTTGTTGACCAGGTGGGCCGCGTTACGCCCGCCGATGCGGTCGTAGTGGATCTCGGTGCAGGGGCCGCAGGGGCCGGTGTCGCCCATCTCCCAGAAGTTGTCCTTCATGTTGCCGGGGAGGATGTGATCGTCGGGCAGGTACTTGCGCCAGATGGACCGGGTCTCCTCGTCGGCGGGCAGGCCCTGGGCGGGGTTGCCCTCGAAGTAGGTGGCGTAGAGGCGGGACCGGTCGATCCCCCACACCCTGGTCAGCAGCTCGAACGACCAGCCGATGGCCTCTTCCTTGAAGTAGTCGCCGAAGGACCAGTTGCCCAGCATCTCGAAGAAGGTGTGGTGGTAGGTGTCCTTGCCCACATCGTCCAGGTCGTTGTGCTTGCCGCCCGCCCGGATGCACTTCTGGCTGTTCACCGCCCGCTTCAGCCCCGCCAGCGGCGAGCCGGGGGGCAGCACGCCCTGAAAGATCGGCTTGAACTGGTTCATTCCCGCGTTGGCGAAGGTGTCCCGCAGCGAGGGGTCGTTCATCGGGCACGAGGTCGAGGAGGGCACGAAGGTGTGGCCCCGCTCCTCGAAGAACCGGATGAACGCGGCCCGCACCTCGGCCGCCGACTTGCCGGGAGGGGGGGAAGTGGGGGGGCTGCTGGGCATGACGGAAGGCTCGCTCTGCGGCATGGGTGGGATATCCCGGAAGGGGCGGGGGGCGGGGGTGAGGAGGAAGGGGGTTCAGCATGATCCTATCGGGTCGCCCGCCACGCGAACGGCTCTCCGGGCCGTCCGCACGGGTATCCTCACCGGAGCATGGCGAAAAAGGTTGCCAAAAAATCCGCCGCCAAGAAACCCACCAAGGCCAAGGTCATGGGCGGGCCGCCCGAGGAGCGTGCCGTCCTCGACCTGCCCGCCCCCGTGCCGCTCGGCTCGCTCATCGGGCAGGACCGCGCCATCGGGCAGTTGCAGGACGCGATGGCCTCCGGCCGCCTGCACCACGCCTGGATCTTCCACGGCCCGGAGGGGGTCGGGAAGTTCACCACCGCCCTGTCCTGGGCGGCCATGCTGCTCGACCCGACCACCGCCAAGGATCTCTCCGGCCGCTACGCCCCGGACCCTGATTCCCAGACGCAAACCCTCCTCGCCAGCGGTACCCACCCGGACCTGCATGTGATCGTCAAGGAACTGGCCCGCTTCTCGTCCGAGGCCAGCGTTCGCGGCTCCAAGCTGACCACCATCGCCAAGGATGTGGTGGACACCCACCTGATCCGCCCCGCCTCCCTCGCCCCGGTCATGCGCACCGGCTCGATGGCGGGCAAGGTCTTCATCGTGGACGAGGCGGAGCTGATGGACCGCTTCGAGTCCAACGCCACCACCCAGAACGCCATCCTCAAAACCCTGGAAGAGCCGGCCCCCGGCACCGTCATCATCCTGGTGACTTCGAGCGAGGATCGCCTGCTGCCCACCATCCGCAGCCGCTGCCAGCGGATCGCCTTCTCGCCCCTGCCGGACGAGGCGATGCGGGTCTGGCTGGCCGGCTCGGGGCTGGGCGTGACGGGGGAGGAGCGGGACTGGCTGCTGCGGGCCGCCGATGGCTCGCCCGGGCGCCTCAAGTCCATGCACGGGTCCGGCATGTACGCCTGGTACCGGGCGGTCGCGCCGCTGCTGGGCGAGGCCGAGCGCGGGATTCATCCGATCGGCCTGGGCGCGACGATGGCCCAACTGGTCGATCAGTGGGCGGCCGCCTGGGTCAAGGAGGGCGACCCCAAGGGCGAGAACCGCTCGAAGGACGCCGCCAACCGGTTGGGCGCCCGCCGGATGCTGGGCCTGGTGGGCGACAGCGTCCGCACGGGCCTGGCCGACCCGCGCCGCGCGCCGTCGGCGATCCGCGCCGTCGAGATGATCGGGCGCGCCCAGCGCGAGATCGACGCGAATGTCAACCTCAAGCTGGTCTTCGACCACCTCGCGGCGGGGCTGTCACAGAAGTAATGCGGATCACGCCTGAAGTCAGGGTATGGTGCAAATGGTGGCACAGGCGTCCCGCCTGTGCTTCTTAGAAGTGCCCGCACAGGCGGGACGCCTGTGCCACCGGGGGGCGGGGGGGGAGGGATCACGCGCTCAGGCTGATCTTGGCCGGCTTCTCCGCGCCGCGTGCCTGCGCCCGCTCGGCGGCCAGCTTGTCCATCAGCATGGACCAGGTCTCGCGTTCGTACTCGAGCAGCCCGATCACCTTGTCGAGCCGCTCGATGTCCTTCTCATGGCTCGCCGCGATCAGCTCGGCGAAGAAGAACCCGTAGAGGCTCTTGACGCGCTCGGCCAGTTCGGGGTTGGGCGCGTCGTTGATCGAGGTCATCAGCTCGACGATGATGGCCCGGCACTGGCTGAAACCCGAGTAGCTCATCTCGAAGTTCTTCGTTTCCAGCCCGTTGCGGGCCTGGTGCGCGAAGCGCAGCGCGCCGTCGAGCAGCATCAGGCGCAGCTCCTCCGGGGAAGCGCTCATGACCTTGGAACGCAGATACGCGGTGGTGGTGTCGGCGTGGCTCATCGGCGGAACTATCGGCCCTTCGGAGGATGGTCTTGAGCGTGGATCACCCGATCAGACTGATCTGCCCGAGCGCGCTGGACTGGGTCTGGAACGCCGCGATGGCCTGCTCCATCGCCAGGAACTGACGCTGGAGGATCTCCCGGCGGACGGCGAGGTTCTTGTCGATGGACGCGATCCGGTCCTGCTGGAGCGTGATCTGGCTGTTCAGCGCGTTGCTGCGGTTCTGCAGCGTGCCGCCGATGGTGGAGACATACGACTCGGCCAACTGCTCGAGCTGGGCCACCACGCCCAGGGCGTCGAACTCGGTGGGCCGGTCGGGATCGTTGACGACCACGCCGTTCTCGTCGGGCGTGGTGTCGGCCGGGCGGATGTCGCGGCGCGTGAACAGGGCCTCGACCGCCCGGGGGTCCTGCGCGTACGCATCCCGGAACTTGCCCGCGTCGAAGACCATCTTCCCGCCCGCGCCGGCCGAGATCCCCACCTGGGCCAGGCGGTCGAATGTGTCCGTGAAGCCGTTGTTGCTCGAACGCAGCGAGTCGAACATGCGCCCGCGCAGCGTCAGCAAGGTGCCGTCGCCCAGCAGCGGACCCTTCTCCTTGGTCTCGCTGTTGTAGCGGGTCTGGTAGTCGATCCGCGAGATCACGCTGTTGAACGCCTCGACCATCGCGTTGATCTTGGCCTCGACCTCGTCCGTGTTCGTCGTGATCGAGAGGTTCACCGGGGTGTCGCTGGTCCTCTTCAGGCTGATCGACACACCGTCGATGACCCCCGAGATGGTGTTGGACGAGCTGGACACCAGGATCGCCCTGGCGGGGTCCGAGGACCCGTAGAACAGCCGAGCGTTCTGGCCGGCCTCGATCTGGTTCAGCCCCAGGTCGAAATCCCCGGTGTCCACCAGGAACCGCCCGTCGCGCCCGGAGAACTCCGACACGAGGCTGATCCGGTACGGGTTCACGCCGCTGCCGTCGTTGATGACCGTGGCGCGGACCCCGGCCCCGGCGTTGTTGATCGCGGCGATCACATCGTTGAGGGTGGCGTTGGGCGCGAACTCGATGGTCTGCTCGAACGAGCCGTTGATCCTGTTGTCGTCGCCCGTTCCGGCCGCTTCGCCCGCGATGCGCAACTTGCGCGCCACCGATCCGTCGCTGTCCGTGATGCGGATCTTGCCCCCGCCGGGCGGATCGGAGGCCTCCTCGATCACGATGCCGTCGCCGGTGTCGTTGATCCTCGCCCGGACCGCCAGCCCGGCCCCGTTGATCTGGTCGATCACATCGCCGAGCGTCTTGTCGTTGGCGGTGATGTTGATCGTCGCGCTCCCGGACAGGGAATCGACGATCTCGAACCTGCCCACGCCGATCCCCTCCCCGCGGTTCAGGGTCGAGAGCATCGTCGAGCGCCCCAGGTACGCCATCTGCAGGTTCGATCCCGACGCCGTGCCGGACTGGAAACCGCCCGCGATGCCCAGCGCCGCCGCCGCGTCCACGCCCACGGTGCCGCTGATCGTCAGCGTGTTCCCGCCGTTCGTGTTGTCCGTCACCGTCAGCCCGCGCCCGGTGCGGTCCAGCGACACCGTGACACGCCCCGCGTTGCCCGCGTTGTTGTTGATCAGGTCGATCAGGTCCGCCGTGGTCGTCGCCCCGGACACATCGACGGTGAAGCTCGCCCCGCTGCGCGTGGCGAAGGTCACCTGCCCGTCCGTGCCGGCCAGCCCGCGCCCGCCGTTCAGGCTGGACACCAGCGTCGTGTTCATCCCCGCCAGCACGCGAGCCCCGGAGAAGCCGCCCGGGGCGAAGACGCCCGCGATGCCCAGGTCGGCCGCCGTCGTCGAGGCGTCGTTGCCCGCGACCTGCGTGTTGGCGATCGTGATGCTCTCGCCGGTCGTGTTCGTGAACCGGATCGAGCCGGTCGCCTGATCGATCGAGGCCGACACCCCCGTCTGCCCCGCCGCGGCCAGCGCGTCGTTGATCCGTCCGACCACCCCGCCCATCGTCGAGACCGCCCCGGCCGTCACCTGGAGCCGGTCGTCCACCATCTCCTCGATCTGCCCGATTCGCACGCCGATCGCCTCGCCGTCGCCGATCCGGATCGTGAAGTCGCTCACCCCCACGCCCGAAGTGCTCCGCATCCCCACACCCCGCCCGTCGTTCAGCGAGGTCAGCGCGGTGTTCGTCCCCAGGCCGTACACCTGTGAGCCGGTGTAGATGTTCCCGTCGACGCTCGGCGCCGACAGCCCCAGGCTCGCCAGCACATCCGAGCCGGTCTTGTTCGTCAGGCCCGTCACCCCGGTGAGCACGAACGACCCGTTCGACACGCTCGCCGTCGCGCCCGTGTCCGCGCCGTTGATCGCGTCGAGCAGCTCGCCCACCGTGGCCACCCGGGACAGGTCCACATCCTTCCCGTTCACCACGATCGTGCCGCGGTTGACGCCCTCGTTGTTGTTCAGCGTGTTCAGGTCGGTGTCCCGGTCCAGCCGGGCCGCGGGGCTTTCAAAGGTGATCGAGGGCAGCCCCAGCGGCGTGTCGCCGCGGTTCGAGAACCCCCGCGACAGCATCTGCTGCGTCGTCACCAGCCGATCGACGATGAAGTTGTAGGTGCCGTTCACCGCCGAGTTGCCCGCCGTGGCCGTCAGCACCGAGTCGTCCGAGCTGGCCGCCAGTTTCGCGTCGAAGATCTTGTTGACCCGGAAGTCCGCCGCCGCGGTCTTGAAGGCGTTCAGGCGGCTGTTGATGTCCAGGTACGCCGCCTGCTGGCCCTGGAGCTGGATCAGCCGGGTCTGCGCCAGCACCTTCGGGCGCGACTGCGACGCGATCAGCTGCTCGATGAGCTGGCTGGTGTTGATGCCGCTGAAAAGCCCGATGCCGCTGGTGATGCCGCCCATGGCCGCCTCCTCGGGGAATCCGTTCCCTGCCTGGCTATCGGCCGGACGCCCGCCCCGGGTCGAACCGGAGCGGCGCAACCCGCCGTGCCGTCAGGACATCGGCACGATCCGCGCCCCGGTTCGGCGGGATCGGCCCCATCCGCGCAGTCCCTGCCGCCCCCTTCCCCCTTCCCTCCCCCCTCCTTATCCTCCCCCCCCTTCGTCGCTCCGTCGCTTCCTCCCCCCCCGCCACGGTTTTCAGCCCATCCCCGCGCCGCCCTGAACATCGGGCAACAATCGGACGAAGGAATGACCAGCGCCCATCCAGCAGCAACCATGACCCAGCCCCCCCCCGCCATCCCTCCCGAGGCCACCCAGCTCCCCCCGCCGCCCGCCATCGCCCGGTGGGGCGCGATGGCCCTTTCCGCCGTGCTTGGGGTTTCCGCTCTGGCCGGCCTCTGGCTGACCCTCTTCGCCGGCGAATCGACGCTCTGGTTCTCCACGATCTTTGAACTGCTCACGCTCGCCGCGGCCGCCATCGGCGTGCTCGCCGCGACCGGGCGTTTCCGCGACGGCTGGGCGCTCTCCCTCGCCTGCGTCGCCGGGACCACCCTCGTCTGCGCTGTCTTCGCCTTCGTTGAACTCCGGGCCAACTTCAACAGCCATCCTTCATACGCGGGCCTGATGAAGCCGTACCTGGGCTTCCGTCTGGCCCTGGCCGCGGGCTTCGCCGGGCTGGCCTCGCTGGCCGTGTTCAGCCGCAACCCGGCGTGCTGGCGGGCACTGGTCAAGGCAATGATCGTGCTGGCCCCGGCCGCGGCGGTGCTGGCCTGGCTCGGCGTCAGCGGTGGGAGCGGGGGTGGGGGCTTCCTCGGAGCCGCCCGGGCCACCCCCGGCGCGGAGGCCGCCCGCATCCTCATGCTCTGCCTCGGCGGCCTGGTCCTGATCGGCCTGATCTCCGTCGGCGGCCACCTGCTCATCCGCGCCTACGAACTCGGCCGCGCCCCCGCCGACCGCCCCGACGCGCCGCCCCCTTCCCCCGCCAAGCCCTGATTCCCGGACCTTCCGTTCGGCACCCTCCCCCGGGATCTTCCGGGCTTCTCCCATTCCCCGCAAAATCCCCGTCCCCCGCCCGCCAACAATCCACCGTGAACGAACTCGTCCTGACGATCGTGATCCTCGCCCTGCTGGCTGTCCTCATTGCCGGCGGCACGGTCTGGGGTCTGAGCGCCCTCAAACGCGGCCGCCACGGCCCCGGCATCGACCGCATGGAACTGCGCATGCTCACCGAGCGCGTGCGGGCCGTCGGACGCTTGGTCGGCCTGGAGGTCCACGCCAAGGAGATCGCCACCGCCACCCGCGGCTGGAACTGGCTGCCGCCCATCCTCCTCAGCCAGGCCAAGATCGCCATGATCTTCCAGTTCGAGAAGCAGTACTCGGTCGAACTCGGCACGCTCTCCGAGGGGGATGTGAAGGATCTCGGCGACGGCCGCTTCCGCGTCACCCTCCCGCCGGTGGCCGGGTCGCTGCGATTGATGGATGTCGAGCCGTACGACATCCAGCAGGGCCGCGTGCTGGGCCTGCTCGATGTGATCAACATGAACGCCGAGCGCCAGGCCGAACTGATGCGCACCGCCCAGACCCAGGCCGCCGAACTGTTCGAGAAGAACGACCCCCGCTACATCGCCCAGGCCCGCGACGCCATCGAACGCCAGCTCCACGCCATCGCCCGCCTCTTCGACATCCGCCTGGAGGTCGAATGGAGCCGCCAGCCCAAGGAGGGCCAGCCGCGTCTGGTGATGGACGAGGGCCTGCAAGCCAAGACCGGCCCGGTGTAACTTTGGCAGGTCGGCACGGGGGGGACTGACTTCTTCCTGGATGGAGCGGGGGGCGGGGGTGTCCTGCCCCCCGATCGTCCGCGGCGCGATACCCTTCTGCACAGGCGGGATGCCTGTGCCACCAACAGAGAAGAAGTCCACGCATGGCCAAGAAGACCACCACCAAATCCACCAAGACCTCCCCCTCCTCCGGCAAGAAGGCTTCCAAGAAGGCCACGGGCGGAGGGATTGGCACCAAGGCTCCGGCACGGCCCAAGACAGCCCACCGCGCCGCCCGCGACGAGCACACGGCCGGGCGCATCAACCAGTTGGCGGAGGGCGTGGTGTCGGCGGCGTTGTCGAATGTCGAGCCTGCCTTCGAGGTCCCCACCCGGGCCGCATCGAACACGAAGTGGGACAAGAAGGCCGGCATTCTCCGCATGGGCGACGCCTCGAACACCCGGCAGTTGTTCAACCTCGGCCAGGCCCGCAAGTTCATGCAGACGCTGATCCACTCCAACGGGATCATCAACCTCATCGGGCAGAACAAGACCTCCAGCCTCCGCGGCATGTTCTACGCCGGGCTGCACACCATCGAGGGCACCAAGGAGAAGACCTTCGACGACCAGACCGAGTCCGACTCGGTGCTCGAAGACCTCGAGGTGACGCTCGGCTCGCTGCGTGAAGAACTCCATGTCTTCGCCAAGAAGCGGGGCACGATGGTCGGCAACATCACCGTCATCGACAACGGCGACGAGATCAACTGCCGGCGCATGGGCACCGGCGGCTACGGCATCCCGTCCATCTGCGAGCCGGACATCCTCCAGTTCAAGAATGTCCAGGCCGACTTCGTCCTGCATGTCGAGAAGGACACCGTCTGGCAGCGCTTCAACGAGGACCGCTTCTGGGAGAAGCACAACTGCATCCTGACCGAAGGCTCCGGCCAGCCCCCCCGCGGCGTCCGCCGCCTGCTCCACCGGCTGAACAAGGAGCACGGCCTGCCCATCTACTGCCTGCTCGACTGCGACCCGTGGGGGCACTACATCTACTCGGTCATCAAGCAAGGCTCGATCTCGCTGGCCTTCGAGTCCGAACGCCTGGCCATCCCCGACGCGAAGTTCATGGGCATCCGCGCGATGGACTACGACCGCTGCGAACTCTCCGACGATGTGAAGATCGACCTGAACGACCGCGACATCCAGCGGGCGAAGCAGATCGCGGCCTACCCGTGGTTCAAGGACCACAAGGGCTGGCAGAAGGAGATCAAGCGGATGCTTGACAACGGGTTCAAGATGGAGGTAGAATCCCTCATCACGAAGGACATCTCCTATGTAACGGAGGAGTATGTGCCGGCGCGGTTGAAGGCTGAGGATTGGTTGGATTAATGGATGACGAACCGGTCAAGTACGAAACTGAAACTAGCGAGTCGCTGGCCGAAGCACTCCGATCCGTAGACGATGAGGATTACGCGGTACTAGAGAGACAGTACCAGTATTTTTTAGAAGCACGACAGCAAGCTTTTCAACAGACTCGTTACATATACGAAAATCTAGATAAATGGCTCTTGTCTCTGTCGGGCGCAGGGGTTGCCTTTGCAACCGGATCAGTCGTTTTTGGTACGGGCAAGCCATCACCAATCGCGGTCTGGGCCGCGGCAAGCTTTGCGACAGCAATCATAGTAGCGCTCCTTTCCAAGGCGCTCGCCTATAACAAATCTAAAGAATTTTCGTTACAAACAGATAGTATCTGGCAGGAGTTCCCGAGAGCTTTCGATGTTGAGCATCGCCGAATGTCCGAATCGATGCTCCCACAGCATGATACATTGACAAGCAAATTAAATTCTATTTGTTTTTTTGCGTTCATTCTCGGGATCGTACTGATTGTCCTAAGCGCGCTTGCAAGATCCTCCGCAGTAACCATCCACGGGAGCAGCCTAAATGTTAGCAGAATGGCCTCCACTCCAGAACCCTCCGCCGCCGCCGCCCGCTCGACCGAGCCCCAGAACCCCAATTACACCTAAGGGGCCTCCCCTTTTTACCCCACCGCCGCCTCCACCGCTACCTCCACCAAGGCCCACAATGCCTCCGAGACCTGTTCGATAGCGGAGTACGCCATCATCCAGAATGACATCTCGTACGACCGTTGCAACTGGCTTATCTTGATGGCTGATCCCCGATCCCTATTCTCCCCAATGCCCGCACCCACCCCCAAACCTCGCCGTCGCTGGATCTGGGTGGTCCTGGGGGTCGCCTTCCTCCCCAGCCTCTACGCGATCCATGTCGCCTCCATTCACCTGAGCAACGCCGCCCATGACCGCGTGTGGGGCCGCTACCTCGGCCACGCCCACGCGACCGGCATCCCAACCCGCCCGGTCGCTGATCCCATTGACCTGATCCATTTCTTCGACGAATCCCAGCCGTTCCGCACCACCCACGGCTTCACCTCACACATGCAGGGCTACAAGAACAGCGTCGGCGAGATCGTCCTCCCCGCCGTCTATCGCACCGCCCAGAAGGAGTTCACCGAGGGGTTCGCCTTCACCGGCCACGCCGATGGCACGCGCGGCTACATTCGCGCCGATGGATCGCTGGCATTTGAGGCGGTGTATCCCTATGTCGAGCCGTTCGTCAACGGCATGGCCCATGTCCGCACGGAACGCGGCACCGGCCCGTACGCAGACCGGCTTCGCTCGGGCTACATCGACGCCACGGGCCGCGTGGTGGTCGAGCCCAGGTATGACGGTGGCGACCACTTTGTCGGCCCCTACACCCGCGTGACCCGACGCACGGTCTACAACCTGATCTATGAACGCCTGATGGACGGCATCGATATCGATGTCGGGCTTCAATGGCTGTTCCCGAATCAAAGGCTGTTTCTTGACAACCAAGGCCGCCGCGTCAGCCCGAGGACGGTGAGCCGGGCGATGCGGCCCTGATCCCTGATGGCCGATCCTATCCTTCCCTTCCGTACCCACTCCTCCCCCCACCAAACATTCGTCGAAAGGGAGCGGGTTTTCCGGCTCGCTGTCGTTTGCCGGGCGAAACGATCGCGTGCGTCACTCGGCCGCTCCCTTGCGGTCGCGGCTTGTCGTTCAGGCCATGCCCATGATGAGTCCTCGATCCCTCCCTTCCTCCCCTCCCTCCCCCTCGCTCAAGCTCGGGGCTTGTAGAAGACCCCGTCGCTGACGCTCCGGGCTCGTCGTGGGGCAAGTTCGGTGAGGCGGGCTACCCCGGCTCTCCCGCCCCCCGCGCGAGTTCGGCCGCTTCCTTGCGGGCGCGGCTTGTCGGTCTGGCCACTCCCGAGATTCAGGGGCGATCCGTATGAACCGGGGTCGCCCAATAATCCGCCCATGCTCCCCAAGGACCGCGTCAAACTCCTGATGGCCCGACTCCATGAGGAGATGGTCGCCCGCGGCGTGCTTCTGAAACCAAAGTACGGGCATCTCGTCGTCGAAGATAACATCTCCCTCGCCTACCTCCGCCTGCGGGGAAACCGCTACTCGACGGCCGATCTCACGCTCCGCTATGTCGAAATCGCTGTGCGGTCCCTTTATCTTGATCAGTTTCTGTTTGAAGCCTCTTGGGACGACCAGTACTGTGCTTCCTCCTGCCCGTTCGACGGACGCATCATCTGCCCGTACCCAGATTGCATGCAGGCCTGGCCGCTCACGGACGAGGCATCCTGTCTCCACGCCGCCCGCGAAATCGCTGATCTCGCGGCCCGGTTCTGGAAGGCCGAGATCGAACCGAAGCGGACCCACGAAGGCATGCTCGCCGTCATCGGCCGGTGCATACCCCGCCAAACTTGGAAACAGAATGGCAAGACCTACCACACGCGACCAGTGCCGACACTTCCCCGCCATCTCTGCGGCATCGGCTATCTTCTTCATGTACTCAACGAGCAAGCCATGCTTGAGATCTACATCCGCGTGGTGTCCGAACACCTCGACCGCCTCCCCATGACCGAAATCGCCGCCCGCCTTCAAATCCGGGCCTGCCTGGACTACATCACCGCCACCCCGCCGCCAACTTCGGGAGTTCTGGCGGCACCCCATTCCCGATTGCCCCCCCCATCCTGATGGCCGATCCCTATCCTTCCCTACCCGTGCCCCCTCCCCCCACCAAACGCTCGTCCACCCGCATCACCTGCGCTCCGCATACCGCGCCCATTCTCCGGGCCGAGTTGGAAGCGTTCGGCTGGGGGCGGGAAGGGACCGAGTTCCAGGAGGAGCACCCGACCTACCTCCAGGTCGGGGCCACGCTGGAGCAGGCGATGGAGCTGGCCCTGCGGCTGCGCACCGCCACCCATGTCATGTGGCAGTTGGCCCGCTTCCGCTGCCCGTCGCCCAAGGCGCTCTACAAAGAGATCGCGGCGTATCCGTGGGAGGATCTCATCCCCTCCCAAGGCGGCTACATCACCATCCGGGCGTCCTCCGACACGCCCACGATCGACAACCAGATGTATCCGGCCCTGGTCGTCAAGGACGCGATCTGCGATCGGATGGTCAGGAAGACCGGCGCTCGGCCCGACGCCGGGCCGGAGCGGCGGGGGGTGGTGCTGAGTCTGTATTGGAAGGATGACCGGGCCGCGGTGTTTTTGAATATCAATGCGCAGTCTTTGTCCAACCGGGGGTATCGGCATCTGCCCCATGCGGCGCCGATGCGGGAGACGCTGGCGGCGGCGGTGCTGCTGGCGGCGGGATTTGATGGAACCACGCCGCTGGTGAATCCGATGTGCGGGGCGGGGACGCTGGCGATCGAGGCGGCGTTGATCGCGGCAGGGCGGGCGCCGGGGTTGCTGCGGTCGGACTATGCGATCACGAAAACAAACTGGGATGTGGGGGAGTTGTGGCAGGGCGTTCGCCGCAGGGTAGGTCGGCACTCCGTGCCGACATCTTCGAAGCAGCGGCAATCGGAGCGACAATCGGGAGAAGAATCGGCACGGAGTGCCGATGTACCAAGAGGAGTCGGCACGGAGTGCCGACCTACCATTGTCGCCAGCGACCACGATCCGGGGGCGATTCATGCCGCGAGGAAGAACGCTCAGGCCGCGGGGGTGGAGCATCTGATCCGGTTTGTTGAGTGTGATTTTCGAAAGACACCGCTGCCGGTAGGTCGGCACTCCGTGCCGACTGTTGGAGAGCGGCACTCCGTGTCGGAGAAAGAAAGAGTCGGCACGGAGTGCCGACCTACGGGGCACATCATCCTGAATCCCGAGTACGGCGAGCGGATGGGCGATGCGGCCGAACTGGAAGCGACCTATGCCGCCATCGGGGACTTCTTCAAGCGGGAGTGCGCGGGGTGGACCGGGCATGTGTTCACAGGGAGTCCGCATCTGGCCAAGCGGATCGGGCTGAAGCCCGGGCGGCGGCGGGCGTTTCTCAACGGCAGCATCGAGTGTCGGTTGTTGAGCTTTGATCTTTATGAGGGGACAAGATCCCAATCTCCTCCGTAAGTGGCTTCGGGCTGCGCCCGAACGGGGGGCAGGATGCCCCCCGCTCCGTGAGGAAGACCCGCTCTATCCTTGTTCATGCTGACTCTTGCCCGGCCTTGCCACAGTCTGGAATCCACGGCCCGGCTGGCCGCGGACATTGCGGCGGTGCTGCGGGCGGGGGATATCGTGCGGCTGGAGGGCGAGATGGGGGCGGGCAAGACCACGCTGGTGCGGGCCATCGCCCAGGCGCGGGGGGTCCATCCCGACGCGGTGTCCAGCCCGACTTATGTGTTGATGAACATTTACGCACCGGCGGAGGGCGCTCCGATCGCCCACCTCGACTGCTACCGGCTGACCGGTGAGGACGATCTCGATGCGCTGGGGTGGGACCAGATCACGGATGGGGAGACCATCATCCTGATCGAGTGGGCGGAGCGGGTTGAGAAGGCTTTGCCTGGATCGGCCGCACGGGTCCGGATCGAGCCGATCAATGAGCACGCCCGGTTGTTCACGATCGAGGTGCCCGAGGCTTGGGAGGGGCGGGCGGGCTTTCCCGGGCTGGAGATGCCGCCGGATACGGTGTGCCCGATCACCGGGAGGGCGGTGCCGGGGGACAGCCCGACCTGGCCGTTCGCGGACGAGCGGGCGCGGATGGCGGACCTGCACGGGTGGATCAGCGAGAAATACACGATCACCCGGCCGATGGAGGAGCGGGATCTGGACGAGGAGTGACCGCATTCCGCCTCTCCCCGAACTTCGTCTCTGCGTCTCTCGTCTCTCCGTCTCTTCCTAAACTCCCCCATGCCAACCCTCGCACAGCAGTCCACCGGCGGCGTTCTCTGGCTCTTCCGCGAGAGCTTCGACCTGTTCACCATCACGCTGGTGCTCGGGTCGTTCGTGGCCGTAACGCTGATCGCCCGGCTGGCGATGGAGACCAGGGCGGGGGTGGTCGCGCCGGAGGCGCCGGGGCGGAAGATCCGCGACCAACTCGACAACGAGCCGGGCCGCATCGAGAAGGTGCTGGGGACGGACGACGGGATCGTGGCCTCGGCCGTGCGGGCGGCGTGGCGGGCGCGGGACAAGGGGCGTGCGGCGATGCGCGAGGCGGCGGAGATCGCCGCGTCCAACGCCTGCGGGCGGTGGACGCGGCCGGTGGACATCCTGCGGACGATCGGCGAACTGGGGCCGCTCGTCGGGCTGGCGGGCACGGTGTGGGGGATGATCCTGGCGTTCGTCACGCTCGGCGAGACGGGGGGCAGCGCGGGGCCGACCGACCTGTCGCTGGGCATCTCCAAGGCGCTGTTCCACACGCTGCTCGGGCTGCTGCTGGCCATCCCGTGCGTGCTGGCGTCGAGCATCTTCCGCGCGCGTCTCGATCGGTTGTGCAACAGGGCGATGGCCGAGGCCGCGGAGCTGGTCGAACGCCTGCCCGAGGAAGCGGCGTGAACCGGCGGAGCGTTCTTGACCGCGCTGACGCCGGTGTGCGCGTCAATGTGGTGCCCATGATCGATGTGGTCATGTGCCTGATCGTGTTCTATCTGATGGTGGGCCAGCTGGCGATCAACCGGGCGGCGGGGATCGACATCCCCGAGACACCCCAGGGCGCACGCGGGATCAACCCCCCGGCGGATCCGATCGTGCTGGGCGTGCGCGACAATGGCGAACTGCTGCTCGACGGCCTGGCCATCGAGCCAGCCCGGTTGCGCGGCGAGCTGAGCGGGCGTCTGGCACGCAACCCGGACGCCCGGGTCGAGGTGCGGGCCGACGAGGCCGCGCCGTACTCGGCCGTGCGCCCCGCGCTCGATGCCGCGCGGGGCGCGGGCGTGCGCGAACTGGAACTCGTCACGCAGCGTGGGGGGGGGGGAGGATGAGCCAGCGCACCTTCCATCGGCGCAGTGTGCTCGATCGAGCCCCCGGCATGGGCGTGCCCAACATGACGCCGATGGTGGATGTGACGCTGGTGATCCTGATCTTCTTCATGGCCTCGGCCACCATCACCGGGCCGGAGTGGTTCCTGCGCGCCGGGCTGCCCGAGCCAGCACCGCCCACCCCCCCCGCCCCCCTGGCCCTGCCCAGCCCGATCCTCCGCGCCGAGGTGTTCATCCGCGACGGTGTCACACTGGTGCGGGGCATCGGGCCAGAACGCCCGCTGGACGACGCGATCGCTTCGATCGGCGCGATGGACCCGAGCGTGGCGAAGGGCCTGGTGGTGGAGATCGAACCGGCCGACACGGCTCCTTATGCGGAGGTGGTCCGGCTGCACGCCGCGCTGGTCGCGGCGGGGGCGGAGGTGCGGCTGCGGTAAGGCCGAACGGGGGATTGAACGCAGAGCACGCAAAGGTCACGCGGAGGACGCGGAGAGGACTTTGAACACGAAGATCCGAAGATCGCGAAGCGATCCATCACCGATTCAATTCAAACCTGAACCGAGCACACAAGCGTCTGATGGTTCATCGACCATTCGTCCAAGGCGTTTCTTCGCGATCTTCGGATCTTCGCGTTGAAACCTCTTTTCCTGTCTCCGCGTCCTCCGCGTGACCTTTGCGCCCTCCGCGTTCAAAAAATCCTCACTTCGTCGCGAAGATCTGGAGGCGGTGTCCCTCGGGGCGCAGGCCGCGGGCTTTGCAGATTTTGTCGCGGAGGGCGACCAGTTCCGGCAGTTCCAGCACCTCGACCTCGCCGGTGTCCACCCGCACCAGCAGCGTGTTGCCCTTGCGTCCGTAGGCGAGCTGGTAGTGCGACTGCTCGCGGTCGAACAGCACCCGCTGGATGATGCCCGACTCCTCCAGCAGCTTGAGCGTGCGGTAGACCGTGGCCTTCGACACCCGGAACCCCTTGCCCTTGACCTCTTCGAGCAACTGGTCGGCCTCGAACAGCCCGTCCAGCTCGATGATGGTGTCGAGGATCTGCGCCCGCTCGGGCGTGTACTTGAGGCCGACATCCTTCAGCGACCGGCGGAATACGGCGCACAGCGGCTCGATGATGTCACCGGTCATTGCCGGGTCGGTGGGTTGCAGCGCCATGGCGTATTCTACGGCCCCCGCCCGCCCCCGTTAGAATCCCGGCGTGCCCGACGCGTCCCCAGCCAACCCCCCTCCCCTCCCCGCCGCCCGCTCCGTCGTCGGCTGGGTGATCCCGGCTGTGTTCGCCGCCGCCTTGCTCGTGACGGTCTCCCTCGGCCAGCCCGAGCCGCTCGCCTCCCGCCTGATCGCCCTGTTCACCACCGCCCTCGGCGCGGGCTGGATGCCGGCCGCCTACCTGCTCGGCGCGATCGGCTGGGGTGTGATCGCCCGCCCCTGGACCCGCTCCCTGCCGCACGCAAACGCCCTCAACGCCGCCGTCGGCCTCGCCCTGACGCTGACCGCCACCCACGCCCTCGGCGCGCTCGGCCTGCTGAACACCGCCACCGCCTGGACCATCACCGGCGGCGGCCTCGCCCTGCTCGTCCTCGCCAACCGGCGTTGGAAACCATCCCTCCCCGGCCTCGCCCTCACCCCGCTGAACCGGACCATCGCCGCGCTCGCCTCGGTCGGCGTCGCGGTCATGCTCGTAGCGGCCGTGTCTCCCCCGGGCGCGCTGTGGGATTCCGAGTTCGGCGGGTACGACAGCCTGAGCTACCACCTCCAACTCCCCGCCGAATGGCTCGAGGTCGGGCGCATCACCCCGCTGGAGCACAATGTCTATTCGTTCCTGCCCGGCTATTACGAAGCGGCCGTCCTCCACCTGGCCCACCTCGCCAACGCCCCGGCGCTGACCGACCGCGGCCTGTCCGGCCTGCTCGCGGGCCACGCCGCGCCGCTGATGGGCGCGCACCTGCTGGCCTTCGGGCTGACGCTGCTGGCCGCGTGGTGGACCGGCGCGTTCGCGGGCGTGCTGGCCGCCCGCGCCGGGATCGATACCGCCGGGTCCACATCCGCGGCCTTCCTCGCCGGCGCGATCGTGCTGCTGACACCGTGGACCCAGGTGGTCGGGTCGCTTGCCTACAACGAGCCGGGCGTGCTGGCGCTGGGCGCGGCGGGCCTGCTCGCGGCGGCGGTCCCCGGCCTCGGTCCCGTCCGCCGGGCGACGCTGGTCGCGTTGCTGATCGGCGCGGCCGCGGGCTGCAAACCCACGGCGATCCTGTTCCTCGCCCCGGGCGCGGGCGTGTTCATGGCGATGTCCACCCCGGCCCGTGCCTGGGCCGTCATGTTCTCCGTCGGGGCCGCGGTCGGCCTGCTGACGCTCGCCCCCTGGCTGGTCCGCAACGCCGCGTTCTCGGGCAACCCGGTGTTCCCGCACGCCAACGCGCTGCTCACCCACGCCCACTGGACGCCCGACCAGTCCGCCCGCTACGCGGCGGGCCACGCCTTCGACGGCACGCTCGCGCAACGCCTTGCCACCCTGATCCTGCCCGCCGCCGAGCCGGGCGCTCCGGCGGTGGTCCGGTGGCGGGGTTTGACCAACCCGCAGTGGGCGCTCACGCCGTTGCTCACGCTGATCGCGCTGCCGCTGCTCTTTGCGCGACGGCCGTTCCGACCGATCGCCGTCGCCCTGACAATGGCCCTGGGCGCGGGCCTGCTGGCGTGGTACGCCTTCACCCACCTCCAGAGCCGCTTCCTGATCCCGCTGCTCCCGCTGATGGCGGCGACGGTGGGGCTGATCGGGCCGACTTCCACTCGGCCCCACGAGGAAGCAGAGCCGAGTTCCACTCGGCCTCTCCTCCCCTCCCCCCCTCCCTCTCTCCGTCGTTCCGTCGCTTCGTTCCTCCGTCGCTTCCTCCCCCCCCTCGCCCTGGCCGCCTCCGCCGTCTGGTCCGTCGCCAACCTCGCCTCCCAACGCAACGCCGACCCCCATGCCCTGCTCACCCTCGGCCCCGGCGTGTTCACCGGCGACCTGCCGATCGAGAACCTGGGCGGCATGGTGATCTCGGCGGGTGTCAACGAAACCGCCCCCGCCTCCGAACCGCTCCTGCTCGTCGGCGACGCAACGCCCATCTACCTCCGCCGCCCCGTCGTGTACGCCACCGTCTGGGACACGCACCCGCTGGCCGACGCCATGCGGGTCCGCCCGAACGAACCCGCCGCCTGGACCGCCGAACTCCACGCCCGCGGCCTGCGCTGGGCGCTGGTCTCCTTCCCCGAGCTGGACCGTCTGGCCGCTTCGGGCTGGAACGATCCCGCGCTGACCCCCGACGCCGTCGCCGCTTGGACGGATACCCTCGGTCATCCGGTCCGCGTGTGGCCCGACCAGGGACGCGCCCTCTTCCGACTCCGGAGCAACCCCTGAACGACCCCATTCCCGACATCCAGGAGACCGGGCCGCAAACGCCTCCCGCGGCCCCCCCCGCGCCGCGGCCGGCGCGCGGCGGCGTGCGCATCGCCGTCCAACTCCTCGGCTTCGGCATCGGGATCGCGCTGCTCGTCTGGTGCGTCCGCGTGGTCATGTCGGACGAGAACAAGGCCGCGCTGGAGAAGGTGCAGCAGGCCGGGGCGGGGCAGATCCTCGCGTTGCTCGGCCTGGCGGCGGCGAGTATCTTCCTCAACGGCTTCATCTTCTGGTCGGCCATCCGGCCCCTGCACCGGCTGCGCCTGTCCGACACGGTGGCCGTCAATGCGCTGGCCACCTTTCTCAGCTATCTTCCGTTCAAGATCAGCGTCCTGACCCGCTGGCTGATCCACAACCGGCGTGACGGCGTCCACACGCTGACCATCGGCGCGTGGTTCATCGTCGTGGCCGTGCTCACCGTGGTCACGATCGCGCCCATGTGGCTGGCTTTCGCCCGGCCCGAGGGAGCGGGGCGCTGGTGGTGGTTCGTCATCGCGTGCGCCATCGCCGCCGCCCACGCCGTCGCCTGGCAGACCGCGCGCCTCGTCCGCGGCCCCCGCGGCCTCGAACGCATGAAACGCCTCGGCCTGCCCGATCCCATCGCCGGGCGCGAGTGGTTCCAACGCCTCCACGGCGGGGCCTCGATGGGCGGCGACACCCACGCCGTCTGGTCCACCACCATCGCCCGCATCCTTGACATCCTCGGCTTCGGCCTGCGCTTCTGGATCGCCGCCCGCATCCTCGGCGTCCCGCTCACGGGCGAGGAGGCCGTCCTGATCGGCATGGCGTTCTTCGTGGTCGGGGTCGTCAGCCCCTTCGGCACCGTCGGCACGCGCGAGGCCGGGGCGTTGGGCATGGCCGTCGGGGCGGGGCTGGCCTCGGCCGAGACCCAGCGGGACGCGCTGCTGACCGGCATCCTGCTCGTCTCCGTCACCGAGGCCGCCGTCGGGCTGGTCGGAGCGGGCATCGCCCTGGCGTGGTTGCGGGCGGACAAGCTCCTGCTCCGCAGGCTCCAGTGATGCGGATTCCAAGGTCACGCCCACGATGAGTCCCCGAATCGTGGGGTTCCCCGCCCCCCGTGGGGCCGACTTGCAGTCGGCCATCCCCTCCCTCCCCCCATCCCCTGAGCGGGGGCCATCCTGCCCCCCGAGGCCGATTGGAAGTCGGCCCCACGAGCCGGGCCACCAAAGCTAAAACCACCAAAACCCACCCGAACAAACCCGGCTTATTGACGCCACCAGCAAAAAATCTCCAAGATCGTGGCGGGGTTGGGGCCTCTCAGACGCACGAAGGGGTATGGGAGTTCCGTTTTTGCGGAACGCCCACACGGCCTTGGCGGCCCGGCTCGACGGGGGGGGCGAGCCGGGCCTTCTCTTTGCTTCTCCTCCGGCGGCACAGGCACCTGCCTGTGCCGCTTTCCGTATCCCGGAGCGGGGGGCATCCTGCCCCCCCGTTCGGGCACAGCCCGAAGCCCGGTCTTTGCTGGCACAGCCGTCCCGCTTGTGCAAAGCCAGCCCGCACAGGCGGGACGCCTGTGCCACCAATACAAAGAGTCGGCACGGAGTGCCGACCTACCAAGTCACACCGCGCTCGGATGCCAGATCGTCTTGAACTCCACGAACGGCTCGCACCACGCCGGGCCTTCGCAGGCGGCGTCGTCGGTGAAGTCCACCCCGTCGCGGATGGTCACCCGCTTGAGGTTCTCGGCGGCTCCCAGGCGCAGGGCGGTTCGCTGGGCGTCGGACACGCCCGCGGCGTGGACGGCGGTGATGCCGCGGTGGCCGGCGAAGTGGGGGGCCAGTTCATCGCGTCGGCCGGTCAGGATGTTGACCACGCCGGCGGGCAGGTCGCTGACGGCCAGCGCTTCGGCGAGGACCATCGCGGGGATGGGGTTGGTCTCGGAGGCCAGCGCCACGCAGGCGTTGCCCATCGCGAGGACGGGAGCGGCCAGTGTGACGAGGGCCAGCAGCGGGTGCGCATCGGGGCAGAGCACGCCGGTGACGCCCACGGGGCCGGGCACGGTGAAGTTGTGGTACGGCCCGGCGACGGGGTTGGCCCCGCCGGCGATCATCGAGAACTTGTCGCACCAGCCCGCGAAGTGGACCACGCGGTCGATGGCGGCGTCGGTCTCGGCCTCGCCTCCCTCGCCCACGGCCGCGGCCAGTTCCGCCCGCTTGCCCTCCATCATCTCGGCGAGCCGGTAGATGATCTGGGACCGCAGGTACGCCGTGGTGTTGGCCCATCCGTCCTGCGCCTTGGTTGCCGCTTCCACGGCGTCCCGCAGATCCTTGCGCGAGGCGTGGCACACATGGGCCGCCAGCGCGTTCGACGGGTCGGTGACAACCAGCGTCCGCCCGGACTCGGTGCGCGGAAACTTCCCCCCGATAAAGAGCTTGTAGGTCTTTGTGACGCTGAGTCGTTCGGGCATGGGGTTGCTCCGCACAGGCGGGACGCCTGTGTCACCGGATCAGAGGATGTATTCGAGTTCAATCTCGTGCCGGATCGGGATCCCGTCCATCCCGATGTCCGGGATCTCGGGCTTGAGCGTGCGGGCGAGTTTGACGGCGTCGCGGTGGACGGCCGCCAGGTTGAAGTCGCGCCGCTGGTAGAAGCGGATCGCCGAGGTGTTGTCGTTGGTGGTCACCAGCCAGAGCCGCTTGCAGCCCGACTCGCGGGCCTTGGCGCGCACGGCGGCCATCAGGCACGAGCCGATCCCGCCGTGCCCGGCCAGCGAGTTGTGTGTGACGATCTCGCACTCGTCGCCGCGGATGTCATAGGTCAGCATCCCGACGATCTCGTCGTCGCGCATGGCCAGAAAGCCGGGCAGCTCGTCGGCCTGGTGCCTGCGCCCCTTGCTGACCTGGATCAGCGAGGCCCAGTACCGGCGCAGCACGCTCTGCACGAAGGGCCGGTCGGCCTCCGTGATCTCCCGCACGGTGAACTCGCCCGGGGTCAGCGGGACGGGGGCGATTTGTTCCTCGATGCCGGTCATGCGATCCCTCCTTGTGGGCCGATCGGTCGTCGATCAGGCCAGATACGCGAGCAGGCCGTGGCGCCCGCCCTCGCGGCCGAAGCCGGATTCCTTGAACCCGCCGAACGGGCTGGTCGGGTCGAACTTGTTGTAGGTGTTCAGCCACACCACCCCGGCGTCCAGCCGGCGGGCGGCGTCGAAGATCTTGGATCCCTTGTCCGTCCACACCCCCGCGGCCAGGCCGTAGGGCGTGTTGTTCGCCCGGCCGATCGCCTCCTCCGGCGTGCGGAAGCTCATCACCGCCAGCACCGGGCCGAAGATCTCCTCGCGGGCGATCGAATGGCTCGGCTGCACGCCGGTGAAGAAGCACGGGCGGCAGAAGTAGCCCTTGGACGGCAGGTTGCTTGTGCCGCAGTCGTGGCGTTCCGCGCCCTCGGCCGTGCCTTGTTCGAGATACTTCTGGATGGTGGCCAACTGGGCCTTGGAGTTGATCGCGCCGACATCGGTGTTCTTGTCCAGCGGGTCGCCGACGCGCAGAGTACACATCCGGTCGCGGAGCTTGGCAATGACGGTGTCGAGGATGGACTCCTGCACGAACAGCCGCGAGCCGGCGCAGCACACATGGCCCTGATTGAAGTAGATCCCCTCGACGATGCCCTCGACCGCCTGATCGATGCTCGCGTCCTCGAAGATGATGTTGGCGCTCTTGCCGCCCAGCTCCAGCGTCAGCCGCTTGTTCGTCGGGGCGACGGCTTTGGCGATAATTTTGCCCACCTCGGTCGAGCCGGTGAAGGCGATCTTGTCGACGCCGGGGTGATTGACCAGGGCCGCCCCGGTCGCGCCCGCGCCGGTGATGATGTTGACCACGCCCGGGGGCAGGCCGATCTCGTTGCAGATCTCCGCCAGGCGCAGGGCGGTCAGGGGCGTGGTCTCGGCGGGCTTGAGGACGACGGTGTTGCCGCAGGCCAGGGCCGGGGCGATCTTCCAGGCGGCCATCAGCAGCGGGAAGTTCCACGGGATGATCTGGCCGCACACGCCGACGGGCTTGGCCTCGCGCCCCGGGAAGGCGTATTGGAGCTTGTCGGCCCATCCCGCGTGGTGGAAGAAGTGGGCCGCGGCCAGAGGGATGTCGATGTCGCGGGATTCCTTGATCGGCTTGCCGCCGTCCAGCGTTTCGAGCACGGCCAGCTCGCGGGCGCGCTCCTGGATGCGCCGGGCGATGCGGTAGAGATACTTGGCCCGTTCCTTGCCGGGCAGGCCCGCCCAGGCGGGCAGGGCGGCCCGGGCGGCGCGGACGGCGGCGTCCACATCCTGCTCGTTGGCCTCGGCGATCTCGGCCAGGGTCTGCTCGGTGGCGGGGTTGATCGTGGTGAACCGTTTGGAGCTGGTGGGGTCGGTGAAGCGGCCGTTGATGAACAGGCCATAGCGGTCGGCGATGAGGGGGCGGACGGACTCGGGGGCGGGGGCGTATTCGAGGATGCCGCCGCCCGTGGTGGAGCGGAGGTCCAGGCGGGGGGGGGCGTGGGCTGAAAGGCTCTCGGACCTGGTTCGATCGGCGGCGGTGCTCATCGGGCCATTGTAGGGCGAAACAGGGCAAACCCGGGCCGGTCGTGCGGGGGCGGGGCTTGGTTGAATAGGGGCGAACTCCCCGTTCGGTCAAGCCTTCGGCGTGGGTGTCCGATGGGCTGGGTATGTCAGAACAACAAACGCAGGCCGGGGCGGGGGGGATGGCAGGCGGGGGGGCGGGCGGCACGCAGCGGGGCGAGGCGCGGCTGGATACGGACGGGCTGCTGTGCCGCGAGGGGCGGGTGCTGGATCTCTCCGGCGGGGGGATGCGCCTGAGCATGGCCTGGAAGGAAGCCCCGCGGGTGGGGGATGTGGCCACCTACACATTCGGCGAGGGCGCCGAAGAAGTCGGGCTGATGGGCACGGTGCGCTGGGTGCGCCCGGCGGGGCGGCTGGGCCGGCGGGCCGAGATCGGCATCGAGTTCGTGGGGCTGACGCCGGCGAAGCGGGATGCCCTGCGCCGGCTGGCGGTCAACGGCGACGCGGGGCCGCTCGCGGACGCGGCGAAGGACCGGGTGCGCGTCGGCTTCCCGGACCTGTACAAGATGTTCGGCGTGTCGGTGTACGCCTCGCAGGAGGACCTGCGCCAGGCCTACCACCGGCTGGCGAAGGAACTGCACCCCGACCGCTCGCCCGACCCGGACGCCGACACGAAGTTCGCGGAGCTGAACAAGGCCTACGCGATCTTGCGCGACCGCGACCTGCGGGCGCGGTATGACGAGCGCCTGGCGGCGGAGCAGCAGCGCGCGGCGTGATGCCCCATCCCCGGAGCGGGGGGCATCCTGCCCCCCGTTCGGGCGCAGCCCGAACCCGTGGCGCCGACTCCCCGTCTGCCATCCTCCCCTCCCGTGGCCCGGCTCGCCGAGCCGTGTCCCAGTTCACGCCCACGATGAGTCCTCGAATCGTGGGGTTCCCCCTCCCGTGGGGCCGACTTCCAGTCGGCCACTCCCCCCCTCCCGGTGGCCCGGCTCGGGGGGGCCGAGCCGGGTCTTCATTCTGCCGGTGGCACAGGCGTCCCCGCCTGTGCGTCCCCCGCTCCCCCATAACGAGCCTGGAGCATCAGCGACAGGGTCTTCCACCAGCCCCAAGCGTGAGCGCGGGGCGCGGGCTGGGGGTGTTTGCAGGGGGGCCGGTGAATCTGGTAGGATGGCGTTGGCAAAGGAATGGAGGCCGCTTTGGGTTGGACCGCGCTGATTGTCGTCCTTGGGATTCTGATTGGCGCGCTCATAGCCCTTGAATGGTTCATCCCCAAAGGGAAGGGAAAGAAGCCGGTCGCGTTGGAGTATGAGGCGTGCGGGCCTTTATTGACGCCGGCGGAGGCCGCGTTTTACCCGGTGCTGGCCGAGGCGGCGAAGGCTGGGCCGGAGGCGTGCTTGGTCATGTGCAAGGTGCGGCTGGGGGACTTGGTGAAGCCGCGGCGGGGGTTGGACCGGTCGCGTTCGACGACGCTGCGGAACCGGGCGAATCAGAAGCATGTGGACTTTGTGGTGGTGCGGGCGAGCGACTTCGGGGTGGTGGCGGCGGTGGAGTTGGATGACTCGTCGCACCAGCGGGCGAAGGTGAAGGAGCGGGACGGGTTTGTGGATGGGGCGTTGGAGGCCGCGGGGGTGCGGGTGGTGCGGGTGGTGCGGGTGAAGTGGGGGCGGGGGTATGATCTAGCCGCCGTGGCGGGGTGTTGTGGCGAGGAAGAAGATTGTCCGTCGTGAAGATTGAACTGTGTTTCTCAGAGTCAGATTAGGAACAAACATGGCCACTCTGATTGATTTAGACAAACATATCTCGCCTGCACAAGCAGACCTAGAGATAGCAGATCGATCGGCATCCACTTTGGTGGATGTCTTGCGGTCGAAATCAGATAATGGCTTGATTCCGCACTCGGTTGAAGCCCCGTTCTTGATCGGTTCACTACCACGTGGAACAAAGATTTTGCCCCTTGACGATGTCGATATCGTATACACCATAGGCACTGCGCGTGCAGTAATAAACAATCCAAATGCTGCCTATGAAGTTGAGTTTTGTAGCCTTGATACCACCAAGTATAGCAGCAAAGAGACGGCGGAAGGAAATATTTCATCGCGACAGGTAATCAATTCATTCCGGAGTGTATTGGCAGAGCGGTACTCAAGGAGCGAGGTGTCCAGGTCGGGCGAAGTCGTGAATGTTTATCTTGACACATATGGGATTGGATTTGATGTTGTGCCTGCGTTCTGGATCGTCAATAAGGATCATTATGTAATTCCGGAGGGCGCGGGCGGTCACGGATGGAAGCCCACAAATCCTCTGAATGACGCCAAGTTCCTGAATGGAATCGACGCTCGTCATGGTGGACATGTTAGGCCAGCTATCCGCCTAGTGAAGTGGTGGGCGAAGAGGCGAAAGATCCGAAGTCCAAGGTCGTATCACCTTGAATCCATCATGAGAGAAATTTTTGCTAACGCTCCGCCGTCTCCAAGCTTGGCCAGAGCCGTAGTCACCAGTTTGTCTGGATTGTCCGAGACACAGTTGCTAGGCGCATGCCCTGATCCTTTGGGCTTGTCCGCCCCACTGACCAGCAGTCTTTCTGTTGACGACATCAAAAAGATTAAGCAGACCGCGCGTGATTCTGTCTTACAGTTGCTGAACGATGAACGGCAATTTGTGCAAACGCTTGTGCCATAAATTCTGGGAGTTTTGATGAACGAAAAGGTGCCAGCCTGCCGCAAAAGAGTACATATGCTCTTTGTCAATTGTTCATATGGAAAAAAGAAGCATGCGAGCGCTTTGTCAAGAGCGAGGCTGCGACACCGTGTGATGACCGGTTTTGTGGCTTGCTCAACTGTAGTGACGGCCTCGTATTTCTCGGGGTATGTTTCTGGGCTTTGGGACGGCTTTGGCGCGATCTTGGCGATTATCGGACTCATAACCGCAGTATGCGCTGTGTTGATAACGGTGCTTGACGATGCCCGCCGAGGCGACGGGCATGCTACATGCTGTGCTGCATACACCAGTCTGTGCGAGGAATGCAGAACATTACTCGCGGCGATTGATGACGAAGTGTTGGATCCGAAGTCAATAGTGACGAAGATAGGTAGGATGACCACTAGATACGGGGATGTCGTTAAGATCGCTTCTGACTACCCGACGACGAAAGCGGATTATGAGCGTGCCAAGGAAGGAATAGCGAACGGTGAGGAAGAATATACCGACAAAGAAATGTCGGCCGCCGGAATCTAACGCCTACCACTCCGGGCCGCCGGTGTAGCGGCCGTAGACATCGGCCATGGCTTGGACCATTTCGCCGAGGGTGCAGTTGGCGAGGGCGCCTTCGACCAGGGCGGGCATGACGTTTTCGTTGTTGCGGGCAGATTCGCGGATGGTGTCGAGGGCGCGGTTCACGCCGTCCTTGTCGCGGCGGTTCTTGAAGTCGGTGAGTTGGGCGATCTGGTCGGATTCGACCTCGTGGCCGATCTGGAGGATCTCGATGGGGCGGCCTTCGTCCTTGTCGGTGTATTCGTTGACGCCGACGATGATGCGGTCGTGGTTTTCGCATTCCTCGCTGAAGCGGTAGGAGGCTTCGGCGATCTGGCGGCGGAAGTAGCCCTTGTGGATGCCGCGGACGACGCCGCCGTCGTCGATGGCGGAGGTGGCGGCGTGCTCGGGCTTCCACGGGCCGCGGCCCATGGCGTCGATCTCGGCGATGTAGTCGAGGGCCTCGGATTCGACGGTGTCGGTGAGGGACTCGACGAACCAGGAGCCGCCGAGGGGGTCGGCGGTGCGGGTGACGCCGGTCTCGTGGGCGAGGATCTGCTGGGTGCGCAGGGCGACGGTGACGGCCTGCTCGGTGGGCAGGCCGAGGGTCTCGTCCATGGAGTCGGTGTGGAGGGACTGGCAGCCGCCGAGGACGGCGGCCATCGCCTGGTACGCCACGCGGACGATGTTGTTCAGGGGCTGCTGCTCGGTGAGGGAGCAGCCGGCGGTCTGGACATGGGTCTTCATGAACCAGGAGCGTTCGTTCTTCGCGCCGTAGCGGTCGCGCATCATCCTGGCCCAGATGCGGCGGGCGGCGCGGAGCTTGGCGATCTCCTCGAAGAACTCGTTGTGGGCGTTGAAGAAGAAGGAGAGGCGGGGGGCGAACTGCTCGATGTCGAGGCCGCGGATGAGGCAGGCCTCGACATACTCCATGCCGTCGCGGAGGGTGAAGGCGAGTTCCTGGGTGGCGGAGGAGCCGGCCTCGCGGATGTGGTAGCCGGAGATGGAGACGGAGTTCCACTTCGGGAGGTGCTGGGACTGGAACTCGATGGTGTCCACGACGAGCTTGGTGGAGGCCTCGGGCGGGTAGATGAACTCGTTCTGGGAGTGGAACTCCTTGAGGATGTCGTTCTGGAGCGTGCCGCCGAGGGTGTTCCAGGCGATGCCGCGTTGTTTGGCCATGGCAAGGTACATGGCCCAGATGACGGCGGCGGGGCCGTTGATGGTCTGGCTGACGGTCACCTGGTCGACGGGGATGTCGGCGTAGAGGCGGTGCATGTCCTCGATGGTGTCGATGGCGACGCCGCAGCGCCCGACCTCGCCGAGGGAGAGCGTGTCGTCCGAGTCGCGCCCCATGAGTGTGGGCAGGTCGAAGGCGGTGGAGAGGCCGGTGTTGGCCTTGGTCTTGGTCGTCTTGCCCGCGGCGAGGATGTACTTGAAGCGTCTGTTGGTGTCGTCGGCGGAGCCGAAGCCGGCGAACTGGCGCATGGTCCAGAGGCGGGTGCGGTAGCCCTCGGGGAAGAGGCCGCGGGTGTAGGGGAAGGCGCCCGGGGCGGCGATGTCGCGGCCGATATTCTTGAGGGATTCGGGGGGCGTTTCGGGCGTGTAGGACGGGTTGAGGACGATGCCGGAGATGGTGACGGCGTGGGGGTCGATGTTGTTGGGGGTGGGGGCGGGGCCCTTGGCAAGTCGGTTGTCGGCGGTGGTCATGGTCGGTCCTCCCTCTGGACTGGCCTGGGTGACGGATGGGGTTGTGCGGGAAGAGTTTAGGGGGGGAAGGGACTGGGGATCAGGGGGGAGGGGGGGCGGGGTCGTCCGGGGCTTGGGCGGCCAGGGCCTCGCGGATGGCGGCAGCGATGGCGTCGATCGCGGCGTGGTCTTCGGGGGTGAGGGTGGGGTCGTGGGCCTGGACGAAGGCGAGCTGGTCGAGGTGGGCTGCGGTGATGCTGCCATGCTCGACATCATCGATGATCCGGCGTGGATTCCGATCGATCAGGATCTCGCGTGCATAAGCCCATGTTCTTGCGAAGTAGGTGAGATCGCGGAGGACGGCGATGCGGAGTTTGTCGGCGTAGGGGGCGGTGATCCAGGCGGGGACTTCGGTGGGGGCGGTCCGGATGGCGTGGATGACGGCGTTGAGGTCGGGGGTCGGATCGCGGTAGCTCGTGTGGGGTGGCGGGTCCCAGTGGGGCGGGTAGGCGGACTGGCCGCGGGCGGTCATCTGGGCGATGGCTTCGTCGATGCGTCCGGCGGTGAGGAGCCGCTCGGCATGGTGGCGGTTGATCTGCTCGGGCTGGGCGAGGGCGAGGGGGACGATCCAGACCGCGAGAGAGGCGAGGACGAGGTACCGCCAGCGGGTCGCGGGGTTGGGGGAGGTCAGTTCGGGCGGGCTTGGCATGAGGCCGGAGCAGGTCACGGCGGAAGCGATGAGGAGGGCGGGGATGGTGGCGACGCTGAAGAAAATGATGCTGGTGGTGATGTTGAGGACGAGCTGGTCGCGGGCGTTGTGGCGCAATCCGCCCATGACATCGATGACGGGCGTGGGGGCGATGATGACGGCCGCGACGGCCACCGCGTTTCCGAACAGGAGGACGATGAGGGTGGTGGGGAGCGGGCGCGTCCCGTACAGAACGGTGATGACGCGGGTGATGAGGGCGACGCGCCAACCGGCGACGAGGGCGAGGAGCCAGAGGTTGGCGTGGATCGCGTCGATGGGGTCCATGAAACGCTCGAAGGGAATGGCGTAGAGCCACGCGAGCGGGGCTGTCATCCAGTAGCAGGTCATGAAGCGGCGGTAGGCCTCGGCGGATCGTGGTCCATAGCCGGCGGGCCATCGCCACGCGCCGGTGACGGTGTGAATGAGCAGGAAGAGGACGGTGCCGGTGACGGTCGAGGCCGCGAGCGGGCGGAGGGCGTGCCAGGGTTCAGCGATGAGGTTCTCGCCGTCGTACTCGCGGGCGAAGCCGGCGGAGAGGACGAGCACCAACGAAGCGAGCGTGGCGGACCTTGAGGCGGCGATCCGCAGGATGGCGTCGCGGGAGCCGAGGAGGTAGGTGAGGAGGAGGCGGAAGGCGGAGGGGGCGGGGGGGGCGGGCTGGGCAGGGTCGGGCATCGGAACAGGATACGGGAAGCGGGGGCGGGGTGTTCCGTCAGATGGAGGGGGCTGGTGTGGTGGGGTCGGTCCGGCTGCGGTTGCGGAGCCGGGCGGTGCAGGCGGCGGCGAGCACGAAGACGCCGCTGACGGTGGCGATCATCCCGGCGGCGTTGAGGGTGAGGGCCGGGTCAAACAGGGCGGGCAGGCGCGTGGCGGCGAAGTAACCGGTGACGGCCGTCAGCAGGGCGATCAACTGGCTGAGCAGAATCTGCGTGCCCAGCCGGTTGGTCAACATGCGGGCGGCGGCCGGGGGGCAGATGAGCATGGCGATGACCAGGATCGAGCCGACGGCCTCGAACGAGGCGACCACGGCCGCCGCGGCGACGGTCATCAGCAGCGTGTTCATCAGACCGGGGCGGAAGCCGAGCGCCCCCGCGAGGGCGGGGTCGAAGGAGGTCAGGCGGAGTTCCTTGTAGAAGACCAGCGTGAAGACGATCGCGCCGAGCATGACGAAGGCGAGCGTGTGGACCTGGCGGGGGAGCGTGGCGAGGGAGGACAGGGTGATCCGGTCTGGTGGGAACCAGAGGAGGGCCTCGAGATTGCCGTGGAGGACGCAATCCGCGTCGAGGTCGATCGTCGGGGGCACGCGCTCGATGAGGATCACGCCCAAAGCGAAGAGGGTGGTGAACGCCACGCCCATGGCCGCCCCGCGTTCAACCCTGCCGAGGGATTGGATGAGGGCCGTCAGTCCGACCGTGGCCAGCCCCGCCGCGGCCGCCCCGAGCAGCATGGGCAGCGGCTCGCGGGACGCGGTGAGGATGAAGGCGGCGGCGATGCCGGGAAGAACCGCGTGGGCGATGGCGTCTCCCATCAGGGCCTGACGCCGCAGGACCAGGAAGTTGCCGACGAGGGCGCAGGCGCACGCGGCCAGCGTGGCGGCCAGAAGGGGGGCGAGATCGAGGGTGAGGAAGGTCATGGGGGGGGGGAGGAGAAGCGACGGAGCGACGGAGCGACGAAGGGAGGAGGAGATGCGAAGGGAGGAAGTGTGATGCCCCGCTGCTGGAGCGCGGTTTCGAGGCGTTGGATCATGCTGTCGTCAAGGATGTGCTCGACCTGGTCGGTGGGCCAGTCGGTGTGGGTGCGGGCGATGTCGGCGAAGGTGACGAGGTACTCCTCCCAGAGGAGGTGGTTGCGCCGGAGCTGCGCGCCCAGGGCCAGGCCGGCCTTGGTGGGGGTGAGGGACTTGTCACGGCGTTCGATCAGGCGGGCGGCCTGCAGATAGACAGCCACGGGTCGGGAGATGATCCGGCGGCGCGGAGAGAGGGGCGGGTGGGTGGCGTCGTGTGCGTGGGTGAGGTAGAGGTTTTCGAGCGCGTGGTCCGTCGCGATGCGGAAGCGGTGCCATGCGGCCCGGGTGGTGGTCGCCAGCGCGCCGCGCCGCGGCGCGAAGAGCATGGAGACGAAGAAGATCGCCCCGGCGGTGAGCACGATGGACGCGCCGGCGGGGGTGTCGGGCGCGAGGGCGGAGATCGACGCGCCGAGGTAGCCGCTGAGCGCGCCGATGAAAGCCCCCAGAACCACCATGCGGGCGGAACGGTCGGTCCAGAACCGCGCGGCGGCGGGCGGGATGATGAGCAACGCGATCACCAGCACGATGCCGACGGCCTGGATCCCCGCCACCGTCACCAGCACGATCAGCGTCAGCAGCGCCAGGTCGAGGGCCTGGACCGGCAGGCCGATGGACTGAGCGAACGGGGCGTTGAAGGCGAGCAGCCGGAGTTCCTTGAACAGCAGCGTGCCGAGGATCAGCGCGCCGACGGCCAGCGCGCCCATCAGCCGAGCGTCGCCCGGGAGCATGGCGGCGGTCTGCCCGAAGATGAAGTGGTGCAGCCCCGCCGCCGACCCCTGCGGCCCGCGCTGGATGTAGGACAGCAGCACCACGCCCAGGCCGAAGGTGACAGACAGGGTGATGCCGATGGCGGCATCTTCCTCCAGCCTCGTGAGCCGGTTGATGGCGTGCATCATCAGCGCCCCCAGCACGCCCGCGGCCGCCGCGCCGAGCAGCAGGATGGGCAGGGACTTGCCGGTCACGCCCAGGGCGGCGGCGGCGAGGTAGGCCGCGGCCACGCCGGGCAGCATCGCGTGGGCGATGGCGTCGGAGGTGAGCGAGCGCTTGCGGAGCAGCGCGAAGGAGCCGACCACGCCGGAGGCCAGGCCGAGCAGGGTGACGCCGAGAATGACGGTGGTGGTGTTGAATCCGGCGCGAAGCGTCAGGACCGTCCAGAGATCCTGGAGGAAGGTCGGGTCGGTTGGGAGGGCAGGAAGTTGCATGGATTTTTCGCACAGGTGGGACGCCTGTGCCACTCAGGGAAGACCCGGCTCGGCGAGCCGGGCCACCAAATCAGGAGGATGGCCGAGCGGAACTCGGCCCCACGAGGTCGGCGGCTTCGGACAGCAGGGTGAGCTTGCCGGCGTAGGTGCGCCGGATGTTCTCGTCGGTGAAGGTTTCCCCGACCGAACCCTGCGCGATGACGCGGGTGTTGAGCAGCAGGCAGCGGTCGAAGTACGAGCGGACGGTGGTCAGGTCGTGGTGAACGCAGACGACGGTCTTGCCCTGATCGCGGAGGTTCTTGAGCAGTTCGACGATGGTGCGCTCCGTGGCGGCGTCCACGCCGGCGAACGGCTCGTCCATGAAGTACACGTCCGCCTGCTGGGTGAGGGCGCGGGCCAGGAACACGCGCTGCTGCTGGCCGCCGGAGAGCTGGGCGATCTGGCGGTCGGCGAGGTCGGCCATGCCGACCTGTGCGAGGGCCTCGCGTGCCGCCCGCTTGTGCGATCCGGACACGGGCAGGCACCAGCCGATCTTGCGGTAGCGCCCCATCGCCACGACATCGAGGGCGGAGACGGGGAAGTCCCAGTCCACCGACTCGCGCTGGGGGACATAGGCGATGCGGTCGCGGGCCTTGCGCAGCGGCCGGCCCCAGAACTCCACGATGCCCGTGGCCTTGGGCAGCAGGCCCAGGCACGCCTTGATGAGCGTGGACTTGCCCGCCCCGTTCGGGCCGACGATGGCGGTCAGCGAGCCGGGCGGCGCGTCAAAGTCGATGGACCAGAGAACGGGCTTGCGCTGGTAGGCGACGGTCAGGGCGTGGACCGACAGCGGGTTGTCCGCCGAATGCTCGGGCAGGGGATCGAGCCGGGATTGACTTTGGGATGCGGCGGTCATGGGGCTTCTTCGGAGTGTTCCCGCGGCTCTGGCATCGCGCCCCCCAGGGCGGTGACGATGGTGCGGACATTGTGCTCGATCATGCCGAGGTAGGTTCCTTCCTTCGTATCGGCCGGACCCATCGCGTCGGAGTAGAGGCTGCCCCCGAGGGCCACCGCGTGGCCCCGGGCCTGGGCGCCGGCGATCAGGGCGCGGATGTTGCGGTCGGAGACGGACGACTCCGTGAACACCGCCGGGATGCGGCGGCTCACCAGCAGGGCCACGAGATTCTCGATGTCCCGCACGCCCGCCTCGGACTCGGTCGAAAGCCCCTGGATGGCGTGGACCTCGATGCCGTAGCGCCGAGCGAAGTAGTTGAAGGCGTCGTGCGCCGTGACCAGCACGCGCCGGGACTCGGGGATGGTCGCCACCGCCCGTTCGGCGTGCCCGTGCAGGCGCCGGAGCTTGCTCTGATAGCTCGCGGCGTTGGCGCGGTAGGTCTCCGCGTGGTCCGGGTCGGCGGCAACGAGCGCCTCGGTGATGGCCTCGGTCACTTCCAGCCACGCCAGCGGGTCCATCCACAGGTGCGGGTCGGCCTGCCCGGGATACTCGGGGTCTTCGATGAGCAGGTCCGGGGCGACGGCCTCGCCCACGCGGACGACGGGCGTGCCCCGGGCGGCCACGCGCCGGAAGGCGTCGTCCATGCGCCCTTCGAGGTGGTGGCCGTTGGCGAGCACCAGATCGGCCCCGAGCAGCGCGGCCATGTCGGCCCGGGCGGGCTTGAACAGGTGCGGATCGACCCCCTCGCCCATCAGGGCGGTGACCGTCACGCCGGCACCGGCGATCTCCCGGGCGGGGTCGGCGATCATGGCCGTGGTCGCCACGACCCGCAGGCGGGGAGCGTCGGCCCCCGGGCTGTCGGGGGCCTCGCGGCAGGAGGGCAGGAGCAGGAACAACGCCGCGATGAGCGCGAGGAAGGGACGGTGCATGGCGTATTGTAGCCAAGGCTACATTTGAAGCAAGGCCCGACTCGGGGGGGGGGCCGACTCGTTGTCTTGGTGGCACAGGCGTCCCGCCTGTGCGCATTCAACTCAAAGTCAGGAGCACAGGCGGGACGCCTGTGCCACCAATCGGGGAGAGGTGGGGGAGTGGGGGCAGTCTGCGGGAGTGGAATCGAGCAGGGCGGTCAGGTTCACGGGTTTTCCTCCGTGATCTGGGCCACGCGCCGTTCGATGTCTTCGACCGAGACACATTCGCGGATCAAGCGTTCGATTAGTTCTTCGTGCGGCCAGTCGCCGGTTGGTTCCAGGTAGTGTCTGAGCACGCTGCAAGCCCACATATCTTCGGATGCGGCCCCGATGACCTGGCGGGTGAGTTCGAGATGAGAAGGGCTGATTGCTTCGTTCTCGTGATGCAGAATGGCCACGAGCACGGCATCCACCACGGTGGACATGAACACATCGTTGAGAGCTTGGCGGTGATTCAGGTAGAAGCGAGCGAAGCGCTCGAGATCGGCGGCGGTGGCGTACTCGGCCAGACCCTCTTGGGCATCCGGGCCGATGGTGATGCCAAGTTTGCGTTGGACGACTTCCTCCGCGTATCGGTAGTCATCCTTCAGGTTGGACGGATGCTTGGTCATTCGTCTCCAAAAAGCGCGGCCGTGACGGCTTTGCCGGGTCGCTTCTTGGCGATCTTCTTGACGACCTTCTTCTTTGGTGCTGGTGCGCCGGGATCGGCCTTGGTGGGGGGGGTGACGCTCCCGCGGCCGCTTCCTTGCGGGCGCGGCTTGTTGGGGGCGGGCTTGCCCGGCTTGGCCTCGGCTTCCGAGGCGGCGGGGACCAACGGAGCCGCAATCACCGGCTTTCCGTTCTCCCCGATGATGACCACATCATCGTCCTTGGCCAGCCGTCCGTGCTCGTCCTTGATGAACCGGCCCTCCTCGTCCAGCTGGGCGTCGGCGATCTCGGTGCGGGCGCGGGCCTGTTCCAGCAGCGCGTTGTAGACCTGCTCGATCTCCGATCCTGTGATGGCGTGGCACGCCTTGGCGATCTCGCCGATGTAGCGCTCGAACACATCGCGCTTCTCGCCCTCGCGCTTCATGCGCTGGCGCCGGCGGACATACTGGCCGAGTTTCCGCCCGCACTCCTGCAGCGCCAGCTTCATCTCCTTGCGGATCTCGTCGTAGTCGGCGATGGCCTCCTTCGACTCGCTGGTGAACGGCACCCACACCGAGGCCATGTGGATCATCACCACCAGCGCGCCCACCGGGGCCGATCCACGCGGCTGCGAAAGCCCGTAGTTCTTCCACGCCGTCTCGGTGACGGCCTTGAAGGCCGAGCACGCGGACTGCTGGTACAGCAGCGGCACGCGGTTGGCGAACCGGATGACACGCGCCGATTCATCGCCCGGCAGATTCCCCCCGAACGCGATGGCGGCCTCGATCAGGAACGGCCGCCCGCGATACACCGTCGCCGTGCGCGTCGAGGCGGTGTAGAACTCCGCCTGCACGCCCTTGACCATGCCCGCCAGCATCTGCTTCACGCCGATCGGAGCCAGGCAGTTGGTGGGCGGGTTGGGAAGCTTGGCCTCCTGCATGGCCTTGAACAACGCCTCGGCCCGCGCGTGGTCGATGTCGCCCACCTTGGTGCGGACCGAGACCCCGGCCGTCTTGCACAAGGCCGATGCGGTGGAGGGCGACACCTTGGAGAAACGCTCGGACAGGAACGACACGATGCTCGGGTTCTTCTGCTCGTGCTCGGCGTCCTTGAGCATCTGGAGCAGCATGCCCAGCTCGATCCCCTTGGGGTGGGGCATGATCTCCTCGGTCTCGGGCGGCATCTCGTCCGTCCCGCGCGGGTAGATCACCACGCCCTTGTGCTCGGTGGTGTTGACCGCGGCCAGCGCCTCCAGGTGCGACGGCGCCACCGCCGAATCCGGCTTCGCCCCCCCCCCGCCGGACCCGGACGCACCGGGCGTCAGCGTCGGCCCGTCCTCATCGTCCGCGCCCGAGGACTTCGTCGGCGCCACGAACACGATGCGCGCGTGCGGGTTGGCGATGGCCGTCAGCTCCAGAAACTCATCCACCGACCCCCGCCCGCGCCGGTACTGGCCCTCCAGCTCGACGGTCACACTGGTGCCCGTGGCGTAGATCGAAACGGGCAGAAACTCGCCGCCGAGCGCCAGCTCGCGCGTCCCGGGTGTCAGTTCCCGGAAGCGGGCGGGCGGAAAATCATCCGTCTCGTTGTCAACGGTGACCTCCGCCCGGTTGGTCTTGGTGTTCATGGCCAGCTCGATGTGGTGAGCCTTGGCCCTGGGGCTGGTGCGGGTGTGGATGACCATCGGCTTGCCGGTGGTCAGCAGCCCGTACATCCCCGCGGCCGAGATCCCGATGCCCTGCTGGCCGCGGGACATCTTCAGCCGGTGAAACTTGGAACCGTACAACAGCCGTCCGAAGATGTGCTCGACCTGCTTGCGGACGATCCCCGGCCCGTTGTCCGCGATGGTCACACGGTACTTGGACGACTTGGCGCTCGCGGCCCGATCCGGCTGGAGATCCTCGATCACCACCGTGATATCAGGCAGAATCCCGGCCTCCTCGCAGGCATCCAGCGAGTTGTCCACGGCCTCCTTCACCGTCGTCAGCAAAGCCTTGCGAGGATTGTCAAAGCCGAGCAGGTGCCGGTTCTTGGCGAAAAACTCGGAAACGGAGATCTCGCGCTGCTTGGCCGCCATCGTCTCGGCGGTGGCGCGCGGCTTGGAAGCGGCTTTCTTGGCCATCCATGCCCTCCTTGGCGTGGTGGGGGGGTTCTGGGCTGAGTGGAGAGGATAGCGGGGATCGGCGGGATTCGCCGGGCCGACGGGCGGATCGGGGCGGGGTTCGGCAGCGGATCGGGGGAGCGGGCGGCGAGAAAGCATGGATGAAGGCGGCCCGGCTCGCGCCTAGGCTTGCGGCCCCTAACCAATCAAAAGAACGAGGAAAGACCCATGGAAACCACCCTGATCATCTTCAAGCCCGACGCCGTCCAGCGGGGCCTGACCGGCAAGATCCTGACCCGCTTCGAGGACAAGGGCCTCCAGGTCGTCGGCATGAAACTCATGAAGATCTCGCCCGAGCTGGCCGAGACCCACTACGGCGCGCACAAGGGCAAGCCTTTCTACAACGGGCTGGTCGGGTTCATGACCGCCAGCCCGGTGGTGGTGCTGGCCGTCCGCGGCGTGGGGGCCATCACCGTCGCCCGCAAGATGATGGGCGCGACCTTCGGGTCCAAGGCCGAGCCGGGCACCATCCGCGGCGACTTCGGCGTCTCCAACAGCTTCAACCTGATCCACGGCTCGGACAGCCCGGAGGCCGCGGCCAAGGAACTCGGCCTGTTCTTCAAGGACGGCGAGATCCTGGACTACAACCGCGCGATCAACGCCTGGGTCTACGACATGGCCGGCGGCTCCCCCGAGTGATGCGGGCCCCCCGTGGGGCCGACTTCCAGTCGGCCATCCCCGCCACACGGCAAAAAGAAGAACGCCGGCCTTCCCTCTCGGCCGGCGTTTTTTCTTTTGGGTCGGGGGGGTGGGGGTGCCTCAGACCGAGGCCGCGGGCTTGATGGAGCCGATGACGGAGGGGGCCGATTCGGCGGCCGGCTCGGCGACGATCTGGTCGGCGATCTCGCGCCGGTGGATCTCGACATCGCGCGGGAAGTCGAAGGCGACGCGGACGCGCTCGCCCTTGACGGAGGCGATCCGCACGATCCCGATGGGGTTTCGGGGGTCGCCGATGACGACTTCTTCGCCTTCTCTCCGTGTGATCACCAGCATCGCTTGCTCCCTGCCGCCGCGATCGTGAATGGGGGGCCGATCCTCAGCCGCTCGTGACAGTATACGGTGCGAGGGGCTGAGATCCAAGCATTGTTTTTGACGCAAACCGGTGTAGTGGCAGGAATTGCGCACGAGGTCCGATTACCGGGCGTGAACCCCGGAGCGGAGGGCATCCTGCCCTCCGTCCACCGGAGGGGTGGCCGGGGCGGGGGGGAGTAGGGGGTCAGTCCACGGCTTCGACGCCGGCGATGCCGGGGACGCGGTCTTGCAGGTTCCGCTCGATGCCCATGCGCAGGGTCATGGAGGCGGAGGGGCAGCCGACGCAGGCGCCGTGCATGCGGATGCGGACGGCGTTGGACTGGGTGATTTCCACGAGTTCGATGTCGCCGCCGTCGGCCTGGACGGCGGGGCGGATGCGCTCGATCACGAACGCGACCTGGTCCCAGAGGGGGTGCTTCGGGGTGGTGTCGGGGGCGGGGGACATCGGGGGAGTTTATGCAGGGAGAGGAAGGGGCGCGGGGGGAGGGGGGCGGGACACGATTGAAGAAAAGCCCGCGGCGATGCCCGGGCTTGAACGGTGCGTGAGGGAGCGATCACCGCTTGGGATACATCCCGTGATGGAAGATCGAGCGGGCTGAGTCGGGCAGGGCGTTGGACTCGACCAGGCTGAGCCAGAGGGCCGAGCGGCGCTGGCCGAGCTTCTCGACCTCCCGGCCGAAGAGGACCGGGTCCATCGGGACGGGATCGTTCGCCCGGACGGTGATCTCGCCGGTGTATCTCGACAGCAGACTCAGGATGTCGGTGAAGAGTTGGTTGCCCACACGGGTCTGCTCGTCCGTCCATGTGAGTTTTTGCTCTTCAAAGATGGTGCTGTTCCCCATGTTCAACATGATGCGGTAGGAGTCCTGGATCTCGAGCAGGTTGCGGAACTCGGCATCGAGCAGCGCGCGTTCGAGATTGCGGTCCTCACTGATCGCGCGTGGTCCGGGTGGCGGCACCGTTTCGGTCGTTTGCGGGGTGGTCTGACAGGCCGTGAGCAGGAGGAGCGGGAGACAGGCCGGGATCAGGGTGATCGATCGGTGTTGCATGGGGTGATGGTATCGGTGGGGGGCGGGTCTGTTGCGGAGTCGGCGCGTCGGGATCGGGTGAAATGTCGGGCGTTACGGATGCGGGGGAGGTCTCCCCCGCACTCCCTCTTGCGGAGGTGGGCGTGGTTGGGGTTGATTGGCTTGGGGAGGTGGAGCTTTGGGGTGCGTCGGGTTGTTCGGGGGCGTGATCTTCCGAGGCTGGCCCGGCCGCTTCCTTGCGGGCGCGGCTTGTAGAAGAGGGGTCGGGGTTGAGGATGGCGATGATCTGCTTGATGGCCAGGCGGCACTCCTTCATGGCCGAGGCGGAGTCGAGGTTGCACTGGGTGATGTAGAGCAGGCGTTCGAGCGTGGTGTTGGCGGCGGCGGACTCGATCTGCGGGCGGCGCATCGCGTGGACCTTGCGGATGACGGCCAGGTACTTCTGGAAGGCGGGCAGCTCGGCCACGGCGATGAGTTGTTCGAGGTTGATGCCGTGGGCGCGGCAGAGGCCGAGTTCGGTGAAGACGGGGTTGTCCCAGTCCTCGAGCAGGCCGTTGAAGAGGACCTGGTGCTGGATCGGGTCGAGGTGGGCGAGGGGGTGGTCGGGGTCGAGGGCGGCGTCCTCGTTGGGCGGCTTCCAGCCCGGGGGCTTGTCCTGGAAGTTGACGCTCTCGGCGATGGCGGCGTGGAGGCGTTGCGAGCGGGGACGCTGGTATTGGTCGGTGTTCATGGCCGGAGGATACCGGCGGGGGGCGGGGGTGGGAAGGGGTTTGTTTGGAGGTTGCGCAGGTGGCGCACGGAGGGGGATGTTGGGGGGATCAGGGATTGGGAGGAAAGAGCATCTGGATCGCCGTGAGGGCCGCAACGGGATCGGCTTCGCGGGCGCGGTGGGATCTTCGGGGTTGTGGTTGGTATCGTTGTTGGCGGGCGGGGGCGGCATCTTCGGCGTGATTCAGGGAAGAAGCCATGACGAGTTCAGCGCTTGCAATCAGAGAGCCGTTCCATCCCGCAACCGCCCGATCGGAGCGCCGCCAATGAAAGCGCCGTGGAGAACATCGCTATTCCCAAAGAACTTCCCGCCGGTGATCCGCCGGCTGGCGCCCTTCAGCCTTTCCTGGTACTTTGCAGGATTATTCGTGCTGCTCGTGGCCTTGTTCGTCACAAGCGAATCCGGGTCAAGAGTCGAATGGTTCTCGTTCTCGAGCGCCGGTGATTTCATCCTGCATCTACAGGCCGTGTACGGTGCGCTGTACTTTGCCTGGATGCTGCTGGCCTTATACAGGGCCGGACGGATTGCAGACCCCGTGCTCCGCCAGGGGGGAACCGCGTGTGTGCATTGCGGGTATCTCATGGACCCAAGCCTTTCAGAAGCCGAATGTCCGGAATGCGGGGGGCGGTACGAGCGCGAGGAAGCGGTCAGGATGTGGTCGGCGGTGTGGCCGCGGCGGGCGGGGCGGTATCTCGGGCGTGATGTGCGCGGGCCGCGAGTGGGTTCGACGGCCGCAACCGGGGAGTCTGGCGCGGGCGTCACGGTTCGAGCGCGGCGTCGGAGCCGCGGGTGTTGATGGGAAGCGGCTGAGAAGGGACCGGCCGCTTGGGACTGGGGGAGGGGAGGGGGG